>CAWHFM010000013.1:0-199898 GCA_963828505.1 uncultured Acidimicrobiaceae bacterium | reverse complement strand
CGGCGGCGCTGTCGATCACCAAGTCGGCGAGCACCCGCACGGTGTCGATGGTCGGGCAGACGATCGACTACACCTTCACGGTGGTCAACACCGGCAACGTGACCCTGACCGACGTGGCCGTCACCGACCATCCCATTGGTCCCGCCCGCGCGGTCATTGCTACGTGCCGGAGTCTTAGCTCCCCCACCGGCACGTGCTCCGGGGCGTCGACGACCATCGTGCCCGGCCAGACCGCCACGTTCACCGGCATCTATACGGTGACGGCGGCGGACCTCGCGCACGGCTCCATCGCCGATATGGCGACGGCGGCGGGAAGCTCGCCGTCGGGAGGTACGACGTCGCCGCCATCGAACGAGGTCACCGTCGAGGAGACAGATGTCACGGTCACCAAGTCAGCCAGCTCGCAGGGCGGTGTGGTGGCGGGGTCCTCGAACCCGATCGTCTACACGGTGAAAGTGGCCAACGTCGGGACGGCCACGACGACTGGGCCTGTCGTCGTGAGCGACGCGCCACCGCCGGGCACCACCTTGGTGTCCGGATCGCCGGCGTGTACTGGTGGACCGCCGGCGTGCGCTCTTGTTCTGAAGGGCTCGACGATCACCTGGACCATTCCGGCGGGCGTGGTCCCCGGGACCTCTTACACCCTCACCTTCTCGGTGACGGCGAACGCGTCAAACACGGCCGAGACCATCACCAACACCGCCACTTGGAGCGGGCCGAGTTGTGGCCAGTCGGCGGCCACGACCTGCCCCACCGATACGACCCTTACACCGGTGTCGGCTACTCCGGCCACCCCGCCGATCGTTCCTCCCCCTCCCACCCCGGTCACGTCCGTGGTCGCCTTTACGGGCGCGCTGTTGTCACAGGAGTGGGCGGCCGCCGTCCTGGCCGCGGTCATCGGTGCCGGCCTGCTGGTCGCAGCGCGTTGGCGCCGCCGCCGTCCGCGTCACGCAGCTTCGAGGAAGTAGGGCGCGAACCGCGCCAGAAGTAGGTCCCTGACAACTCCGGAATCGCCCTCTCGGCTTGGCCGGGGCCGTCAACCGTCGCTGGAGACACGCATCGTCTACACGTTGACGAACATGGGCAAGGTCACAACGCCCGCGGCGATTGAAGCCGCCGATGCGGCGCCTGTGGGACCACCATGATTTCGGATTTCGCGACGAGCGTCGGCGGACCGCTCGCGTGCACCGGCGCTGTCGCGGCACCGACCATCACGTGGTCGATCGCCGCGGAGGAGGGGTGGCCGGAACAGGTCTGCGCACTCACCTTGAATTGACGGTGAAGGCGTTCGACCGAAGCAGGACCTCACGAACACCGCGCCTACGAGCGGCTCGACATGCTCGGCAGGATCCTTCATGACGACACGGTGCCCTCGTCGGTGACACCGTCGTCGTCGCATGCTTCGACAGGTACACCTTCGGTGTCGTCGTCACTCACCTCCACGAACGCGCCCGCAGAGCAGTGGGTGGTCGGCATCGAGGGCGTCCTGCCCGAAGGTGCCCTCCAGTTCGTCGCCTCGCACGGCGGCGGGTCCCGAGGCATGCGGCGGCAACCGGGGGCTATTCGGGCTCCGGCAGAGCCCGCGATCGCACCGCGATCGCTCGGCGTGCGCCCGCACCGAAAAACTCTGGGCACCGGAACGGAGGTTGCGCGCCGACGGCTCCTTGTCGGTGTGCTCGCCATCGCCCGTTTCGTCGTGCCTGAGGGACCTCAATTCGTCCCTTCATCGACTCTGGTTCGATGAGGCGACGAAGGCGACGAATAGAGCACGGAATCGGTATTTGGCAGCCGGGAACACCGCGGAAACAGGCACGGGAGACGAACCGTGCAATTGGTTCGGTCCCGCTTGTTCCTCAACTCTCTGCAAACGTTGTTTAGACTCTTATTGAAACATTGTCACCGAAAGTCGTCACTCCCGTGCCGACCGTCCCTGGCTCATGCGAGGCACCGAAACTTGAAGACATATCGGCCATGGCTTCGTATCCCCATTGCAGGCGCGGCCGCGGCGGGGCTGATGATCGTGGCGCTTCCGGCCATCTCGGCGTTGTCCGGCGCGTCAGCGACGTCCGGCACCACGACGACGACCTCCACATCCACGACGACCACTTCCCTAGCCACGACGAGGACTGCCCCAACTACGACGACGACTTCCGCAGCCAGGACGGGGACGGCCACCTCCACAACGGGGACTGCCCCAGTGGCGCCTCAGGCCGCCAATCCGGCGCTGAGTTGCTCGGCGCCGACGATCTACAACGTGAACTCATCGGGCAACCTCTACGCGCTCAACTACACCACGTTGGCCAACACGCGGGCTGTCCCCCCGACCATCGGCGGGGGCAGTTCCTTCGTCAACGCCCTGGGAATCTCCGCCGACGGCCTCACGGTGTTCTCGGCCAATAACACGTTGTCGGGAAGCAACACCACGATTCACGTCACGAACGTCTCCACGGGCGTGAACACCGACTACACGGGCCGAACTGCGAGCGGCGCGAGCACGATCATCGCGGGTGGCGTGAACCCCGCCAATGGCTACTACTACTACGGGGGATGGAACTCGGCGGGCACCACGTTCCACCTCTTCTCCTTCGATCCCTCGACGGGCGTCGCGTCTGCCGCTGGTACCATCGCCCGGCCCACCAGTCTGACGTACACCTACGGCGACCTCACTTTCGACAACGCGGGGAACATGACCGTGCTCGCCGGTTCGACGTCGACATCGGCCACGCTACTCACCGTGGCCGCTCCGGTGCCGACGTCCGGCACGAGCCCGCTTCCCTTCACGACACTCGCCACCATCACGGCGGGCACGACCCAGATCTATGCGGGTATCGCCTTTGCGCCCGACTCCAACCTGTACGCGGAGACGACCACGGGGGTGCTCTACCGGGTCAACCCGAACACGGGCGCCGCCACCAACCTCGGCACGCAGACGGGGTTCTCCGGCACACTGACCGACCTGGGCAGCTGCACCTACAACGGGTCGCTGGCCGTGCAGAAGAACATCGTCGGGCGGGTGGCGCCTACCGACCAGTTCACGATGACCATCACAGGTGGCGGCGTCTCGAGCGGGAACACCGGCACCACGAGCGGTTCGTCGACCGGTGTCCAGACGTCCCCGGGCTCGGTCGCCGGTCCCATCGTCGGCCTTCCCGGGACGACCTACGACGTGGTGGAGACCGCCGCCAGTGGCAGCCTGGCGAACTACACCACGACCTGGTCGTGCCTGAACGGGTCCAGTGCGTTCTCGAGCGGCAGCGGGACCAGCTTCAGCGTTCTCTTCCCTGCGCCCAGCGGGAGCGCCGGAGCCTCCATCGTCTGCACCTTCACCAACACGCCCGCGTCCATTGCGGTGACCAAGACGCCGAGCCCGACCAACGTCACGGCGACCGGACAGACCATCACCTACTCCTACGCCATAACCAACACCGGGCCATTGCCCCTGACCGGCGTGACGGTCGCCGACACCCAGACCCCACCGGCCGGCGCGCTGACCAGTGGGCCCACCTGCGTGAGCCTGAGCGTCCCGGCCGGCCCGTGCTCGGGCGACACCGTCGCCACATTGGCGGCGCACCAGAGGGCCAACTTCACGGCGACCTACACCGTCTCTCAAGCGGACATGAACCACGGCTCCATCGCCGACTCGGCGACCGCCACCGGCAACGCGCCATCGGGGACACCGGTCTCGGCCACCGCGACGGCCTCGGTGACTGCCAGCCAGACCTCGTCGATCTCCATCGTCAAGTCGGCCAGCCCGACCATCCTCAACTCCGCCGGCCAGACCGTTACCTACACCTTCGTGGTGACGAACACGGGGAACACGTCGCTGACCAACGTGAACGTGACGGACCATCCGACAGCGCCCGCAGGTCCTCTGACGACCGGCCCAATTGTCAGAGCCTGTCGAACCCCGCTGGGTCCTGTTCGGGCTCGACCACCGCCCTCGCGCCCAACCAGCGGGCGACATTCACGGGGACGTACGTGGTGACCCAAACCGACTTCGACAATGGCGTCGTCGAAGACAGCGCCACGGCGGCGGGCACTCCGCCATCGGGACCGCCGGTCACCGGCACATCCAACACGGTGACAGTGGACGAGAACCGTGCTCCCGGAATCGCGATCACGAAGACGGCCAGCCCGACGTCGGTCACCGCCGCCGGCCAGACTGTCACCTACACGTTCACGGTCGGGAACACGGGGAACGTGACGCTACTTGTCGGCGTCGATGACATCCCCCTGGCGCCCGCGGGCGGCGTCACCCCGTTGTGCCAGTCCCTGAGCTCGCCGACCGGCATCTGCTCAGGGCCGACGACCGCACTCGTTCCGGGACAGATCGCGATTTTCACCGCCACCTACACGGTGACCCAGGGCGACATCGACCACGGCAGCATTGAGGACACGGCTGTCGCCAAGGGCATTCCGCCTTCGGGACCGCCGGTGTTCGACACGTCGGACCCGGTCACGGTCGACGTGGTCCAGTCGCCGTCGCTCTCCATCTCCAAGTCGGCCAACCCGACCACGGTCACGGCCGCTGGTCAGAGCGTCACCTACACGTTCTCTGTCACCAACACGGGGGACGTCACGCTCACGGGCGTCGGGGTCACGGACGTGCCGGTGAGCCCCGCGGGCTCGGTTACCGCAACGTGCCTCGTCCTGACCTCACCCGCCGGCACGTGCTCGGGCGCGACGACCGCGCTCGTGCCGGGCCAGACGGCGGTCTTCACCGGCACCTACGCGGTGACCCAAGCTGACATAAACCACGGCGGCATCAAGGACACGGCCGTCGCCGCCGGCACTTCACCCTCGAGCACGCCGGTGACGGCGACCTCGAGCCAGGTCACGGTCAACGTGACCCAGTCGCCGTCGCTCTCCATCGCCAAGTCGGCGAACCCGACCACGGTCACGGGCTCTGGCCAGAGCGTGACGTACACGTTCTCCGTCACCAACACAGGCAACCTGACCCTCACTACGGTGGGGGTCACCGACGCCCCGACCGCGCCCGCGGGCGGCGTCATCGCGACCTGTCAGGACCTCACCGGTCCGGCCGGCACGTGCTCCGGGGCGACCACAACCTTGCTGCCGGGTCAGACCGCCCTCTTCACTGGGCTTTACTCACTGACCCAGGCCGACGTCAACCACGGCTCCGTCGTCGACCACGCCACGACGCAGGGCACCATGCCCTCGGGCGGGACGGTCAACGCCACCTCCAACACGGTGACGGTCGGCGTGACCCAATCGCCCTCCCTCACCATCGCCAAGTCGGCCAACCCGACGACGGTGACCGCCGCGGGCCAGTCGATCTCGTACACCTTCACGGTCGTCAACACGGGCAACCTGACGCTCACCTCGGTGGGGGTCACCGACGCCCCGACCGCGCCCGCGGGCGACGTCACCGCGACCTGCAAGAGCCTCAGCGACCCGTCAGGCCCATGTTCGGGTCCGACCACCACCTTGCTGCCGGGCCAAAACGCCCAATTCACGGGGTCCTACACGGTGACCCAGGCCGACGTCAACCACGGCTCCGTCGTCGACCACGCCACGACGCAGGGCACCGACCCCTCGAGCGGCACGGTCAATGCCACCTCCAACCCCGTCACGGTGACCGTGACCCAGTCGCCCTCCCTCACCATCGCCAAGTCGGCCAACCCGACGACGGTCACCGCCGCCGGCCAATCGATCTCGTACACCTTCACGGTCGTAAACACCGGCAACCTGACGCTCACCTCGGTGGGGGTCTCCGACGTCCCGACCGCGCCCGCGGGCGGCGTCATCGCGACCTGCGAAAGCCTCAGCGGCCCGACGGGGACGTGCTCAGGGGCGACCACCACCTTGCTACCGGGCCAGAGCGCCATCTTCACCGGCACCTACGCGGTGACCCAGGCCGACATCAACCACGGCTCAGTCGTCGACCACGCCACGACGCAGGGCACCACCCCTTCGAGCGGCACGGTCAACGCCACCTCCGACACGGTCACCGTCGATGTGACGCAGTCGCCGGCCATCTCCATAACCAAGGCGGCCAGCCCGACCACGCTCACGCAAGCGGGAGAGACGATCACCTACACCTTCGACGTCACCAACTCGGGCAACGTCAACCTCACGGGCGTCGGCGTGACCGACAACCCCCAGCCTCCGGCGGGCCCGCTCACCACCGGCCCGACCTGTCAGAGCCTGTCGAGCCCGGCGGGCACGTGCACGGGGGCGACCACGTCCCTGGTTCCCGGTCAGGCGGCCGTCTTCAGCGCCACCTACGTCGTGACCCAAGCCGACGTCAACCACGGCACAGTGGTCGACACGGCCACGGCCACGGGAACGACGCCCTCGGGCGGCACGGTCGACAAGACCTCCAACACGGTGACCGTGACCGCGACGCAGTCGCCCTCTCTTTCCATCACCAAGTCGGCGTCCCCCACCACCGTCACTGCCACGGGTCAGACCGTGAGCTACACCTTCACCGTCATCAACACCGGCAACGTGAGCTTGACCACGGTGGGGGTCACCGACGTCCCGACCGCACCCGCCGGCGTTGTCACGGCTACGTGCCAGAGCCTCAGTGGCCCGACGGGGACGTGTTCGGGCGCCACCACGACCCTCGTGCCGGGCCAGATGGCGACGTTCACCGGCACCTACGACGTGTCCCAGGCCGACATCAACCACGGTTCCATCGTCGACCACGCCACGACGCAGGGCACCACCCCCTCGGGTGGCACCGTCAGCGCCACCTCCAACACGGTGACGGTGACCGCGACGCAGTCGCCGTCCCTTTCCATCGCCAAGTCGGCGACCCCCACCACGGTGACGGCGGCGGGACAGACCGTGACCTACACCTTCACCGTCGCCAACACCGGCAACGTGAACCTCACCGGCGTCGGGGTCGCCGACGTCCCGACCGCGCCCGCCGGCGGCGTCACGGCGAACTGCCAGAGTCTGAGCTTGCCCGCCGGCACCTGCTCGGGCGCGACGACCGACTTGCTGCCGGGCCAGATCGCCTCGTTCGCCGGTACCTACACCGTGACCCAGGCCGACGTGAACCACGGCTCCATCGTGGACCGCGCGCTGGCCGTGGGGATCAGTCCCGCGGACACGCCAGTCAGCGCCACCTCCAACACGGTGACGGTGACCGCGACGCAGTCGCCGTCCCTCTCCATCGCCAAGTCGGCAACCCCAACCACCGTGACGGCCGCCGGCCAGAGCGTGACCTACAGCTTTGCCGTCGAAAACACCGGCAACGTGACCCTGACCTCAGTGGGAGTAACCGACGTTCCGACGTCACCCGGGGGCGCAGTCATCGCAACCTGCCAGAACCTCGGCAGCCCTACCGGAACCTGCTCAGGCGCAACCACCACCCTGCTGCCGCGCCAGACGGCAGTCTTCTCTGGCACCTACACCGTCACTCAAGCTGACATCGACCACGGCTCGATAGTGGACGACGCCATTGTCACGGGAACGCCGCCGTCCGGAACTGCGGTCACTGCCACGTCCAACACGGTCACGGTGACCGTGACGCAGTCGGCCTCCATCTTCATCTCCAAATCCTCCTCACCCACCACGGTGACCGCCGCCGGCCAGATCGTGACCTACACCTTCACGGTCGTCAACACGGGAAACGTGACGCTCAGCGGTGTGGCGGTCACCGACGAACCGACTGCGCCGGCCGGCGGAGTTATAGCGACGTGCCAGAGCCTGTCGAACCCGAGCGGCACGTGTTCGGGCGCGACGACGACGCTCGTCCCGAGCCAGATCGCGATCTTCACCGGTGCGTACACCGTGACCCAGACCGACATCGACCACGGCAAGATCGTGGACAGGGCCACCGCCACCGGCTCCCCGCCCTCGGGTCCACCGGTCACCGACACGTCGAGCCATGACACCGTCGTTGTGGTCGACCAGGCCGAGTCGCTCTCCATCGTCAAGACGGCGAACCCGACCACGGTGACCACGGCCGGTGAAACCGTCGACTACACCTTCACCGTCACCAACACCGGGAACGTGACCCTCACCGACGTGGGAGTCACCGACAACCCGGTGAGCCCGGCCGGCGGAGTCACGCCGACGTGCCAGACCAGGTCGAACCCGGCCGGCACTTGCTCGGGCGCGACGACGATCCTGGCTCCCGGCCAGATCGCCACCTTCAGCGGCACCTACACGGTGACGCAGGCCAATATCGACCACGGGTCTATAGTCGACACGGCGACGGCGAAGGGCACCCCACCCTCGGGTCGCGAGGTGATCGCGACCTCGAGCATCGTCACGGTCGACGTGACCGAGTCGCCCTTGCTTTCCGTCGTCAAATCAGCCAACCCCACGACCGTGACCGCGGCGGGCCAGAACGTGACCTACACTTTCACGGTCACCAACACCGGCAACTTGACCCTCACCAACGTGGGGGTCACCGACGTCCCGACGGCGCCGGCGGGTGGGATCAGCCCGACGTGCCAGAGCCTCAGCTCACCCGCCGGGACGTGTTCGGGCGCGACGACGACGCTCGTTCCGCGGCCAGGTCGCGACCTTCGCCGCCATCTACGCCGTGACCCAGCCGGACGTCGACAACGGCTCCATCGCCGACAGCGGCGTGGCCGCGGGCACCACCCCGTCGAATTCACCGGTCACCGCCGCTTCCAACCCGGTGACGGTCGACGTCACCGGTTCACCATCGCTCTCCATCGTCAAATCTGCATCACCCACCATCGTGACCGCGGCCGGTCAGAAGATCGTCTACACCCTCACGGTCACCAACACCGGCAACGAGACGCTCAACGGCGTGGGCGTCACCGACGTCCCGACCGCGCCGGCGGGCGGCGTCACCGCGACGTGCCTGAGCCTCACCTCGCCGGCAGGAACGTGCTCGGGCGCAACGACGATGCTGGTGCCAGGCCAAGTCGCCACCTTCGCGGGCACCTATACGGTGACCCAAACCGATATCGACCACGGCTCCATCGCCGACCACGCCACGACCCAGGGCACCACCCCCTCGGGCGGGACGGTGGGCGACACCTCCGACACCGTGACGGTGGACGTGACGCAGTCGCCCTCACTCATCCTCACCAAGTCGGCCAGCCCGACGACCGTGACGGCGGTCGGCCAGAGCGTCACGTACACCTTCATGGTCACCAACACAGGCAACGTGACGCTCAACGATGTCAGCGTCACCGATAGCCCGGTGAGTCCGGCCGGCGGAGTCGCCGCGACCTGCGAGAGCCTGAGCTCGCCGGCCGGGACGTGTTCGGGCGCGACCACCACCCTCGTCCCAGGCCAGATCGCCACCTTCAGCGGCGTCTACGCCGTGACCCAAGCCGACATCGACAACGGTTCTGTCGTCGACACGGCCACGTCACAGGGCACCGCCCCCTCGGGTGGGACCGTCGACGCCACCTCCAACACGGTCACGGTGACCGTCGCCCAGTCCCCCTCTTTGTCCATCGTCAAGTCGATCGGGCCGACGTCCATCACCGCGGCCGGCCAGAGCGTGAACTACACCTTCACCGTCACCAACTCGGGCAACTTGACCCTGACCGACGTGGGTGTGACCGACGTGCCTACGGCACCGGCCGGCGGCGTCGTCGCGACCTGCGAGAGCCTGAGCTCGCCGGCCGGGACGTGTTCGGGCGCGACCACCACTCTTGTCCCGGGCCAGATCGCCACCTTCACCGGCGTCTACACCGTGACCCAAGCCGACATCGACCACGGATCGATCGTCGACTTCTCGACGACCGTGGGCACTACCCCCTCGGGCGGGACGGTCGACGCCACCTCCAACACGGTGACGGTGACCGAGACCCAGTCGCCCTCGTTGGCGGTGTCCAAGTCCGCCAACCCCACGACTGTGACCGCGGCGGGCCAGAGCGTGAATTACACCTTCATCGTGGCCAACACCGGCAACCTGACCCTGACCGACGTGGGTGTGACCGACGTGCCGATCAAGCCCGGCCGGCGGAGCCATTGCGACCTGCCAGAGCCTCAGCTCGCCGGCCGGGACGTGTTCGGGCGCGACCACCACTCTCGTCCCGGGCCAGATCGCCACCTTCACCGGCGTCTACACCGTGACCCAGGCCGACATCGACCACGGATCGATCGCCGACAACGCTCTGGCTACGGGGACCACCCCCTCGGACATGCCGGTCACCGCGACCTCCAACCCGGTTACGGTAACGACGTTCCCAGTCACCCTCGTTGTCCCTCGCCAAGTCCGCCAACCCCACGACGGTGACCGCGGCCGGCCAGACGATCGACTACGACTTCACCGTCACCAACACTGGGAATCTGACGATCACGTCGGTGGGGGTCACCGACGTCCCGACCGCGCCGGCCGGTGGCGTCACGGCGACCTGCGAGAGCCTCAGCTCGCCGGCCGGGACGTGCTCGGGCGCGACCACCACTCTCGTTCCGGGCCAGAGCGCCCGGTTCAGTGGCACCTACACCGTGACCCAGGCCGACGTGGACCACGGCTCCGTGGTCGACCACGCGACGACCGAGGGCACCACCCCCTCGGGCGGCACGGTGGGCGCCGCCTCCAACACGGTGACGGTGACCGTGACCCAGTCACCGTCACTCTCCATCGCCAAGACCGCGTCCCCCGCGACCGTCACCGCGGCCGGCCAGACGGTGACCTACACCTTTACGGTCGAGAACACCGGGAACTCGACGCTCACCGGCGTCGCGGTGACCGACAATCCGGTGAGCCCGGCCGGCGTGGTCAGCCCGACCTGCCAGATCCTCAGCTCGCCCGCGGGCACTTGCTCGGGGGCCACGACCACGCTTGAGCCGGGCCAGAGCGCCGTCTTCACCGGCCCCTACACGGTCACCCAGACCGACGTCGACCACGGCTCCATCGCCGACACGGCGACGGCCGCGGGCACTCCGCCCTCAGGCGGCACGGTGACCGCCACCTCCGACCTCGTCGTCGTCGACGTGACCCAGTCGTCGTCGCTCTCCATCGCCAAGGCGGCTTCCCCCTCGACGGTGACCGAGGCCGGCCAGACGGTGACCTACACCTTCACGGTCGTGAACACGGGGAACCAGACCCTCACCGACGTGGACGTGACCGACGTGCCGATACCTCCGGCGGGGGGTGCCACCCCCGACTGCCAGACCCGGGCCAACCCGTCGGCGAGCTGCTCGGGCACCTCGACCAGCTTGCTGCCGGGCGAGACCGCCGTCTTCACCGCCACCTACACCGTGACGCAAGCCGACGTGGACCACGGTTCCATCGTCGACTCGGCCACGACGCATGGCACGACCCCGACGGGCGGGACGGTGACCGAGACCTCAAACACCGTCACCGTCATCGTGACTCAGTCGCCATCACTCTCCATCGTCAAGTCGGCCAACCTGAGCATTGTGACCGCCTTTGGGCAGACGATCACCTACGACTTCACTGTCGTCAACACCGGCAACGTGACGCTGACCTCCGTGGGAGTGACCGACGTCCCGACCGCGCCTGCGGGAGGCGTCACGGCGACTTGCCAGAGCCTGGCCGACCCGGTGGGTACCTGCTCGGGTGCGACCACGACCCTCTTACCGGGCCAGATGGCGACGTTCTCCGGCACCTACGCCGTGACCCAGGCCGACATCGACCACGGCTCCATCGTCGACACCTCGACCGCCAACGGGACGCCGCCGAGCGGACCCGGCGTGACCGCAGGCTCCAACACGGTGACGATCGATGCCCCCGACAAGCCGTCCATCGCCGTCGTCAAGTCGGCCAGTCCGATGACGGTCAACACGGCCGGCGAGGGCATCACGTACACCTTCACCGTGACCAACACCGGGAACGAGACCCTCACCGACGTAAGCGTGACGGACGACCCGGTGAGCCCGGCGGGCGGGGTCAGCCCGACCTGTCAGAGCCTCACGTCGCCCACCGGCACGTGTGCTGGTGCGACGACCACCTTGGCACCCGGACAGGTCGCGATCTTCACCGCGACGTACGCCGTGACCCAGGCGGACGTCGACCATGGCTCCATCGTCGACACCTCCACCGCTACTGGGACCACTCCTCGCGACGCCGTCGTCACAGACACCTCGAATCCCGTTTCGATCGAAGTGACCCAGTCCCCGGCGTTGTCGATCACCAAGTCGGCCGACCCCACGACGGTGACGACGGCCGGAGAGACGATCGATTACACCTTCACGGTGGTCGACACCGGCAACGTGACCCTTACCGACGTGGGCGTCACCGACCATCCCACTTCTCCCTCCGACGGGGTCACTCCGACGTGTCGTAGTCTCAGTTCGCCCGCCGGCACCTGCTCCGGCACGACGACGACGTTGGTGCCCGGGCAGACGGGCGCGTTCATCGGCACCCACACGGTGACGGAGGCAGACCTCGCGCACGGATCCATTTCGGACACCGCGACGGCGGAGGGCACCACATCGTCAGGCGGCACGACGGGCGGGTCGTCGAACCCGGTCACCGTCGAGGAAACGGATGTCACGGTGGCCAAGTCGGCCAGCCCTTCGGGCGGTGTCATGGCCGGGTCCTCGACTCCGATCGTCTACACGTTGAGGGTGGCCAACGTCGGGACGGCAACGACGACCGAGCCCGTCGTCGTGGCGGACGCGCCACCGCCCGGCACCACCTTGGTCTCCGGATCGCCGGCTTGCAGCGGTGGCCCGCCGGCCTGCACCGCGGCGCTCGAGGGCTCGGCGATTACCTGGACCATTCCGGCGGGCGTGGTCGCCGGGATCTCGTACACCCTCACCTTCTCGGTGACGGCGAACGCGTCGCTCACCGGAGGGACGATCACCAACACGGCCACTTGGAGCGGTCCGAGTTGCGGCCCGTCCGCGGCCACGACCTGCCCGACCGACACCACAAGTACCCCGGTGTCGGCCACTCCGACCACCCCGCCCACCGTCCCGCCGACCGTCCCGCCGACCGTCCCCACAAACCCTGCGACACCGGTGGCGTCCGTGGTCGCCTTTACGGGCGCGCTCTTGTCCCAGGAGTGGGCGGCCGCCGTCCTCGCGGCGGTCGTCGGAGCCGTCCTAATGGTTTCGGCGCGCTGGCGACGGCGCCGTCCCCGTCACGCTGCTTCGAGGAAGTAGGACGCGGACCAGGTCAGAAGGAGATCCCCGAGAATTCCGGAACCGCCCTCTCCGCCTTGGCCCGTGCCGCCAACCAGCGCTCGCGGGCGGCGGAGCGGGCGGACGTGCTGGCTGCGGGGTCGACAGTGCGGCGGGGCCTGAAGGTCTCGGCCAGCTCGTCGGTCGAGCCGAACGTGCCGACGGCGATGCCGGCCAACAGCCCGGCCCCGAGCGTGGTGGCCTCCAAGACCGGAGAGATCTCAATCGGGCGCCCGGTGGCATCGGCCAGCGCCGAGACGAAGACGGCGTTGGCCGACATCCCGCCGTCGACGCGTAGCGACTCGATCGGGTAACCGCTGTCCACCTCTGCCGCCTCGAGCAGGTCCGCGCCACGGTGGGCAATGCCTTCGAGCACGGCTCGCACGATCTGGGGACGCCCGCTGCCGCGGGTCAGCCCGACCAGCGTGCCGCGGGCGCCGAAGTCCCATACCGGAGTGCCCAGACCGTCGAGCGCGGGGACGAACCACACGTCCCCCGACGACTCGCAGCCGGCGGCGACCGCTTCCGACTCCTCAGCGCTGGCCAGGATGCCGAGACCGTCGCGGAGCCACTGGATGCAGGTCCCGGCCGAGAGCATGACCCCCTCGACTCCCCACGTGGTGCGGCCGCTCACCCGGAAGGCCGCGATCGGGAACGTGCCGGCCCGGCCGCGCGCCGCGCTCTTGGGCGCGGCCGCCGTTCCGGATCCCGTGCACTGGTCGAGCATGCCGCCGGTCCCGAAGGTGGCCTTGGCGAGGCCCGGCCGCGTGCAACCCTGTCCGACGAGCGAGGCCTGCTGGTCGCCGGCCAGAGCGCACAGCGGCGGCGCGCCCGGCAGCGCAGACGCCGGGCCGATCTCCCCGGCCGTGTCCACGATGAGCGGCATCATGGCCGCGGGGATCCTCAGCCGCGACATGAGACCCTCGTCCCACTGAATCGTCGACGGGTCGACCAACAGCGTGACGCCTGCGTTGGTGGCATCGGTCACGTGGAGTGCCCCGCCTGACAGCGTCCAGGCCACCCAGCTGTCCACCGTTCCGAAGCACAGGTCGCCGCGCTCGGCGCGCTCGCGATCGGGGTCGACCTCGTCGAGGATCGATTCGAGCTTGGTGGCCGAGGCGTTGGGGGCGACGCGGATCCCTTCGCCCTGCAGCTCCAGGCAGCGCACAACGGTCCGCAGATCCTGCCAGCCGATGCCCGGCGCCAGCGGCCGGCCCGTGGCGCGATCCCAGACGATGGTCGACGCCCGCTGGTTCGCCACGCCCACGGCCGCGACCGGCCCCCCCTCGGCCAGCGCGGCGTGTGCCACCTCGAGTGTGGCCCGCGCCATGACGGCGGCGTCGAATTCGACCAGATCCGGGCCGGGCGATTGGGGGAGCACGGACACGTGGTGCACGTGGTCGACGGTGGCGTCGGGGCGCACCACGGCGGCGCGGACCCCCGAGGTACCCACGTCGACGACCAGGACGCTTCCGCCCCCGCGGCTCACGACCAGGGTGACGGCCCGAAGGGCGAGGGCAGGCCGAACTTGGACGGGTTCAGGATCCCGGCAGGGTCGAGCGCCTCCTTCAGTGCACGGAGCACGGAGAAGCCTTCGCCGAGGGCGGCGAGAATGAAGCGGGATCGGTTCAACCCGATCCCGTGGTGGTGGCTGATGGCGGCACCGTGCTTCATGGTCGTTTCCGTCACGGTGTCCCAGGCCTGCCGGTAGTACCGCTCGCGCCACTCGGCGTCACCGTCGGGACCGCGCCCGCCAAAGGTGAAGTAGAGGCAGGCGCCATCCGTGTAGGCATGCGACTGGTGGGCCGACGCGGCCAACGTGCCTTCGATGTTCCCCAGCGCGCCCACGACCTCGTCGAAGAGTCCGGGGAGCACCGCCCACCGCCCCGAGATTTCTGCGGTGTCGACGACGATGCCGTTGCGCCACAGCGGCGCCAGGGCGGACACGTCGTTGCGGTGGCCGAGCCAGCGCTCGACCAGGGCGACGTCCAGTGGATACGCGTCCGAACCGCACTCCTCGTCGACCACGGCCATCGTCCCTCCGAGGACGACCGGGTCAGCCTCGTCGAGGACGACGAGGACGTTCGTGTCCGGCTGCTCGAAATTGCGCGCCGACTCCGTGCGATCGTAGAGACGGAGCACGGCCGGGGTCGCCCCGCGGCGAAGGATCCGCCGGCAGGCCTCGAGCCCGGACGCGAATGTCGGGAAACCGAAGACCCGCCGCTCCTGGGCGGTCGGGCGCGGGTGGATGCGCAGCCGCGCCTCGGTGATGAGGCCGAGCGTGCCCTCGCTGCCGACGAAGAGTTGGGTCAGGTTGGGGCCCGTGGCCGCCCGGGGACCGAGGCCCTCGGTGCGCACCACGCGCCCGTCGGCCAGCACAACTTCGAGCCCGACGACCATGTCCTCGATCTTCCCGTAGCGCGTCGAGTACTGGCCCGCCCCGCGGCAGGCCAGCCAGCCCCCCACGGTGGAGAGGTCCATGGACTGGGGCCAGTGACCGAGGGTGTAGCCGTCGCCCGGTCCCGCCGATCCCAGGGCCGCCTCGAGGTCGGGGCCGAACGTGCCGGCGCGGACGTCCGCGAGCAGCGAGGTCTCGTCGATGGCGACGAGACCGTCCAGGCCGGTCATGTCGAGAGCGATACCGCCGTGGACCGGGACGGCGCCGCCGCACACCCCGCTGCGCCCGGCCGTCGCAGTGACCGGAACGACCGCTTCGTTGCACGCCGCCAGGACGGCAGAGACCTGGGTCACCGAGTTCGGGCGCACGACCGCGGCCGGGCGCTGTGGCACCGCTCCTGCGGCGGCCCACCCGATAGCCAGGGGCCACCAGTCGCGTCCGGCCTCGGCCCGCGACTCCTCGTCCGTCGAGACGGCAGCGCCGCTCGCCGCGATCCGCTCCAACACGGCGTCGGCCACTTCGACGACGTGTGCCCCGAGCTGGTCTCGCACCTCGCCTGGCTCGGCATCGATCGGCGTGACCGGCGTGGGTGTGGTCACGCGAGGTCGAGGCCCGCGGTCAAGAGCTCCTTCTGGCACGTGGCGACAAAGCGGGAGGCCTGGTCTGCGGCTTCGCGCTCGTCCCATCCCATCTCAGGCGCGAGCAGACGGGCCACCGCCGGGGCGGCCGCCATGGCGTCGTGCGCCCGCTGGATCCTCGCCCTGGTGCGTCGCGACAACACGTCGTCGAGGGTGAGCGCCATCTCCTCGCGAGCGGCATAGACGAGCTCGGCTCCCGTATAGGGCAATCCGGGAACAGCCGGTTCCAATAACTCCGGGCGGCCGTCTGCGACCGCCGACACGGCCGCCTGCTCGGTGCCGTAGCGAGCGAGGAGGCGGCCGGAGCGTTGCGCCAGCGCGACCGGGTCGCGCACCCGTGCCGTCGAGCCGACGAGGGCCAACGACTTCGTGACGCAGTGCCGCCGGCGCGTGCTCTCGCCGAGGACCCGGACGGCGGCGTCGACGGTGTCCTCTGCCATCTTGCGGTACGTGGTCAGTTTGCCCCCGGTGACGGTGACCATCCCGTGGGGTGACGTAGTGACGGTGTGCCGGCGCGACAGGTCCGCTGTCCGCTCCGACATGTGGCCGCCCTTGGCCCGTGGCGCCAGCAAGGGGCGCAGTCCGGCCCAGACCCCGGTGACGTCCGCCCGGGTGAGGCGAGAGGTGGTGACGTTGTTCGCCGCCTCCAGGAGGTAGTCGACGTCCTCGGGTGTGCAGGCCGGATCGGTCAGCGACCCCGCGTAGTCGGTGTCAGTCGTGCCGAGGTACACGAGGTCAGAACCGGGCCACGGAACGACGAAGATGGAGCGCCGGTCCTTCGGCACCGGGATCACCGCCGCGACGTCGCAGGGCAGGCGGTCGGCCGGGACGGTGACGTGCACCCCCTTGGCCGGGCGGAGGGAAGGCGATTCCGCGCCCTGCTCGAGCGCGCGCACCGCGTCGGCCCATACGCCCGTGGCGTTGACGACCACCCGGGCCTTGATGGCCAGCTCGTCTCCGCCCGTGTCGCCGCCTGCTTCGCCCGTCGCGCCACCGTCCGTCCGGACCACGGCCCCGGTCACCCGTCCGCCCTCGGTCGTCAGGCGGACCACGCGGGTGTAGTTGGCCACGGCGGCGCCGAACTCGATGGCCGCCGTCCGTAGCACGGTGAGCGTGAGGCGCGCGTCGTCGGCGCGAGCGTCCCAGTACAAGAAGCCCGCGACGAGATGCTCCGTCGACAGCGTGGGCAGGTGCTCGAGCGCTTCCTCGCGGTCTACCTCGCGGTGCCGGTGCCCGATCCGCCAACCACCGGTCAGGTCGTACATCCACAGGGCCGACGAGTACGAGCGCGCCACCGTCTTCGAGACGACACCGTCACGTCCGAAGAGGGGGATCAGGAAGGGGAGGGGTGAGACGAGGTGCGGCGCGTTCTGCAGGAGACGCTGACGCTCCGCCAGGTTCTCGTACACGAGGCGGAACTCACGCTGTTGGAGGTAGCGGATGCCGCCGTGCACCATCTTCGACGATTTCGACGAGGTGCCCGAGGCGAAGTCGCCCTGCTCGACGAGCGCCGTGCGCAGGCCCCGGCTCGCCGCGTCCAGCGCCACACCGGCTCCGGTGATGCCCCCGCCCACGACGAGGACGTCGAACTCCTCGTCCTCGAGTCGGCGCAGCGCGTCGGCTCGTCGGAACGGATGCACCGGTCCAGACTGCCACATCCGGTCCGGCGCCCAGCCGGGCGTCAGCTGCCGTCGGGGTACCCGCCCCGGTGCAGCACCATGGGGTAGTGCGGCAACGTGGCGGGCCGGCGCACCGAGGCGCGCCAGTTGCCCTCGGACGGCTCCAGCCCAGCGGAAAGAGGCGACGAAATGAGCGTCCCGTCGCCGACGATCGGTGCCAGCGCGGCCACCAAACGTTCGACGGGACCTGCACCGTACGCGGCGCGCCAGGCCGCCTCCGTCGAGCCGAGAAGGCGCCGGTGCTTGGCCTGGCCCCCCTGTCCCTTCACGGTCAGCCGGACAACCTTGCCCCGGATGCCCGACGGATCCGCCACGACCTCGGCGCATCCGTGGCGCTCGAGCCAACCGGTGCACATGGCGTTGGCCTCCTTGGAGACACCCGTCAGGCGAGGGAGGTCGCGCAGACGAACCGGCTCGGGATCAGGCACCGGCCGCAGGACGCGCAGGGTGTTCGCCGCGATGGGCATGGCGATCCGGGCTTCGGCTTCGAGGTCGACGGTGAAGGACAACAGGACGCCCGAGAGGAGCGCCGGCAGTTCCGCCTGCGTCCCGGCCTTCCCCGACGACCCGCTCGTCTGGGCCGGCGCCCGCGGAGACAGTGGCTCGGCCCTTCCGTTGGCCGTCGGGAACACGATGGGGAGGTAGGCCGGAGGGTCATAAGGAAGCGCGTCGAACAGGTCCGCGAGCGCGTGGCGGAGGCCGTGGACCGCATCGTGGCCGAAGCGGCCGTGCCAGCGACTCTCCACGACCGCGGGCACCTCGGCCCAGACGGTGCGCGCACGCCGGGCCCCGGCGGTGAGCCGCAGGATGCATTCGGCCTGGGGGGGCGTCCGCAGGGTCTTGCCCGCCGGCGGTTGGACCGTCAGGTAGCCCCACCGCTGCAGCCCGGCCAGCTGGAGTCGGCTTGTCCGCGCCCGCTCCGCCACGAGCCCCACCGTCGTCCCTCCGTCGTCGACATACCGCAAGACGTTGGCGTACATGGCGAACGACGTGAGCCAAGGTCCCCGCTGCCCCTCACCGCCGTCGCTCCCGTGGCGGGTGGTGGAATGCGACAGGCGCACTTCAGCCTCGTTGTCCATCTCGATCGTCAGGGCGACGAGCGCTTGTGAGAGCAGCACGGAGAGCGAGCTCTGACTCGGCGGCGGGGCCATGGAGCCATGTTGGGTGCGACGCGGATGCGCTGCAAGCCGTGTCCCGATCCGATGCGTAGCGTTCTGCCGTGGTGTCCTCAACGGCGTGCCCGCCACCCGACGGAGGCCCGCGCCTGCCCCCCGACGATGCGTGGGCTTCCTACGCCCGGATCGAGGTCCGGATACGCCGGGCGCGGCGCGAGGTCCTGGTGGTGCGAGCCGCGCCGGCGGGGGAGGTGGCGTCGTGGCCGTGGCCCCGCTCCGAACGCGTCCACGTCATGACCGCTTGGGACCCCGGCGGCGAGCGGCCCGGTGTCGGGGCGAACCGGCGGCGTCAGGCCGAGCTCGAGTTGGAGCTCCGCTCACGGGCGGGAGCGACTCCGGTCTCGATCTGGCCGGCATCGGGCTACGACGCCGAATCTGGGTACCGCGACGAGGGGGTGGCGGTGTCGGGGATGTCGGATTCGGACGCGTGCGCGCTCGCCGCCCGGTTCGGGCAGGAGGCGATCTTCTCCTGGTCACCGCGTGAGTGGGCCATCGTCGCCTCCACCGGCCAGCGACGCATCACCCTCGGCTGGACGGTCGAGCTGCTCGATCCCACCTGTCCGTGACACCGGACATGAGCAGATGCTGCGGGCGCACCCCGAGTGCTGCTCGACCTCATGGGAGGCGGTCCCGTACCCGTCGAGCACCCCGGGACTCGGTCCATCTCTGGCCTGGCCCGGCTCGGCTGAAGTCCTCCGTTCCCTAGGCCCGAGTGCCGGGGCGGAGCAGAGCGGCAACAATAGCGCCATGACGCTGGCCGCCCGCGTCTACGCGGCATCGCACCTGACGGGCACGTTCGTCCTGCGTTCGGGACGTACGGCCGACCACTACTTCGACAAGTACCGCTTCGAGTCGGACCCGGTCCTGCTCGGCGACGTCGTCGAGGCCCTGGTCCCCCTCGTCCCCGATGGAGTCGACGGCCTGGCCGGGCTCGAGCTCGGCGGCGTCCCGCTCGCCACCATGCTCTCGTCGGTGACCGGGCTGCCTGTCTTCTTCGTACGCAAAGAACCGAAGAGGTACGGCACCGAGCAGGTGTGCGAGGGCGGCGACGTCTCGGGGAAGTGCCTGCTCATCATTGAGGACGTGGTCACGACGGGCGGGCAGATGGTCCTCTCGGCGCAGGACCTTCGGTCTGAAGGGGCGGTGGTGAAAGACGCCCTCTGCGTCATCGACCGAGAGGGTGGCGGTGGGGACGTCGTTGCCGCCGAGGGCATCCGCTTGCACGCGCTCTTCAACATGCACCAGCTGGAACGGGAGGGAAAACACGATCCCTGAGACGTGTCTCGCGCCGATTCGCGAGCGCGTTCGACGAGATCCGTCCCGGGAGCTCACTTCGATCAGTCGATTTTGACAAACGTTGTCATTACGGGATCGCGGCCGCTAGGGTGACGGGGCCATGGAGTCGCCCGACGCGTTGACCGACCTCTTCCGGGCGCACGGTCGCAAGATCACCGCCCAGCGCCAGTGCATCTTCCGCGCCCTACAGGGTGACGTGACCCATCCCTCGGCGGAGCATGTGCACGAGCGCGTACTCCGAGAGATGCCCCACGTGTCCCTCAAGACCGTGTACCAGACCCTCAACGACCTGGTCGACCTGGGCGCGATCTCTGTCGTCGACGTCGGGACGGGTTCGGCGCGTTTCGACCCCAACGTCGAGGACTCCCACCACCACCTGGTCTGCCGCTCGTGTGGCAAGGTACGCGACCTGGCGGTGGACATCCCCGGGCTCCGCGTCCCGCCGCGGGCGTCCCAGGGGTTCGACGTGCAGAGCGCCGAGGTGGTTTTCCGTGGGCTGTGCGACCAGTGCCGCGTCTGACGAGCCCGAGACCGAGCCCGAGACCGAACAACCCCAGACCGAACAAACCCAGACCGAACAAATCAGAGAACCAGAGAAAGGGAACAACCTCAAGATGCCATCACTGAAGGGGACGAAGACCGAGGACAACCTCAAGACGGCCTTCGCCGGCGAGAGCCAGGCCAACCGCCGCTACCTCTACTTCGCCCAGAAGGCGGACGTCGAGGGCTACCCGGACGTGGCGGCGCTGTTCCGCTCGGTGGCCGAGGGAGAGACCGGCCACGCCTTCGGTCACTTCGACTTCCTCCGGGAGGTCGGCGACCCGGTGACCGGCGTGCCCGTGGGTGCGACCGAGGACAATCTCAAGTCGGCGATTGAGGGCGAGACCTACGAGTACACCGAGATGTACCCGGGCTTCGCCAAGACGGCGCGCGACGAGGGCTTCGAGGAGATCGCCGAGTGGCTCGAGACGCTGGCCAGGGCCGAGAAGTCACACGCGGGGCGCTTCACCCAGGGGCTCGAGTCGGTCTCTTAGGCCGAGGCTGAGGCGGAGGCCCAGGGCGGCGGAGCCGCTGTGACTGCCATCTACGACCCGACGGACCCGAAGTACTTCGATCCGGTCGCCCTTCGCGAGGAGGTCGACCGGGTCTTCGATCTCTGCCAAGGGTGCCGGCTCTGTTTCAACCTGTGCCCGTCGTTCCCGTCGATGTTCTCGTTCATCGACGCCAACGACGGGGACGTCTCGAAGCTGACCGATGGCGAGCGGGACCAGGTGGTCGACGAGTGCTACCAATGCAAGCTCTGCTACGTGAAGTGCCCCTACGTGCCTCCGCACGAATGGGAGCTCGACTTCCCGCGGCTCATGAGCCGGGTCCACGCCGTCCGCAAGGCGCAGGGCGTGGCGGTCAAGGAACGCCTCACCGACCAGTTCCTCGGCAGGACCGACCTGCTCGGAACGGTCTCGGTGGCCGCCGCGCCGGTGGTCAACTGGGCCACGGGCACGCCGGGCTCACTGCCGCGACGGGTGATGGAGAAGACGATCGGCATCGCGGCGGAACGACTCCTGCCGCCGTACGCCCGGGAGCGGTTCACCACGTGGTTCCGCCGCAGACGTCCCGACGCTCCTGATGCGGGCGGGAGGGGTCAGGCCGCCGCGCCGAGCCGAACCGGAGCCGTGGCGGTGTTCCCCACCTGCTTCGTCGAGTACATGGCGCCCGACGTCGCCAAGGCGATCATCGAGGTCTACGAGCACAACGGCCTGGAGTGCTCGCTGCCCGAGGGCGCGAGATGCTGCGGGGCGCCGTGGCTGCACTCGGGCGATGTCGGGGAGTTCACCAAGGCGGCGCGGCGCAACGTCGCCGTGCTGGCGGCCGACGTCCGGGCGGGCCGCGACGTGATCGTGGCCCAGCCGACCTGCGCCTACGTGCTCAAGCGAGACTACCCGATGTACGTCCCGGGCCCCGAGGCCGAGCTGGTGGCGACGCATACGTACGACTCGGCCGAGTATCTCGTCAAACGCCACCGCGACCGGGGCGACCCCTTCGAGTTGCGTGACGAGTTCCCGGGCCGTGAGTCCGGTGCCGTGCCCGACTCCGTGACCTACCACGTGGCGTGTCACCTCCAGGCGCAGAACGCGGGGTTGCGCGGTCGTGATCTCCTCAAGGTGGCCGGCGTGAAGTGCACGCTGGTGCAGCGGTGCTCGGGCATCGACGGGACCTGGGGGTATCGGGCCGAGAACTACGAGCTGGCTCGCCAGGTCGCCGCACCCCTCGGTCGCGACATTCAGGCGGCCGGGAACGAGGTGGTGTGCGGGGACTGCCATCTCGCCAACGGCTCCATCCTCCAGGAGACCGGGACGACGCCGCAGCACCCGATGCAGTTGGTGGCACGGGCTTACGGGCTCGGGTCGGCGGGGCAGCGGTGACCGGGTCGGCGGGGGGAGTCGTTGCCGGGTCGACGGGGGGAGCGGTGGCCGAGCCTGCCGGAGCCCCCTTGACCCTGCTTGACGTGCTCGACCTGCGAGCCTACGAGCGGGTGCGAGAGAGCTACCGGGCCCGCGTGATCGCCCACAAGCGCGAGCGGCGGGTGGCGCTCGGCTCCATCATGACCCTGGTCTTCGAGTGCGCGGACACCGTGCGATTCCAGATCCACGAGATGGCACGGGCGGAGAAGATCATCAGCGACGAGGGCATCCAGACCGAGCTCGACATCTACAACCGCCTCCTGCCGAGCGTGGGCGAGCTGTCGGCCACGCTGTTCATCGAGCTCACCTCGGAGGAGGCGCTGCGGGGCTGGCTGCCCGCGCTCGTCGGGATCGAGCGGCATGTCGGAGTGGCGTTCGGCGCCGAGCTGGTGATGAGCGCCCCGGAGGCGCAACACGCCTCCGCCCTGACCCGCGAGACGGTGACCCCGGCGGTCCACTACCTCCGCTTCGCCTTCTCCGAGGCCCAGGTGGACGCCTTCGCCGCTGCGGCCGAGGTGGCGCTCGTGGCCACGCACCCCGCCTACGAGGTCCGGACGGTGCTGACCCCCGAGGTCAGGGCGGAGCTCCTCGGGGACCTCCGCGGCACAACAAAGCGGCTGCCCATGGGCTGAGCAGGAACAATTCCTGTGCAGAAGTCTTTACAGGCGCCACAGTCGTAAGCCATACTTTCCGTTCGCCGTTTTCGGAGCTGATGATTTCGGCTCGCCCGAAAAGGGTCCTCCGAGCAGGGCGAACGTAAGTATCCACCGCTCAGATTCTGTTTTCCGAGGATGTGTTTCCCATGATCGCCGCCACGTGGCGTAAGCAAGCAGCCTGTCGGGGTTTGGACGTCGAGGCGTTCTACCCCGTGACCGAGGACGAGGCCGACGCGGCCGAGGCCAAGGCTGTCTGCGCCGTCTGCCCGGTCCGCCAGGCGTGCCTGGAGCATGCCCTGGCTCATCGCGAGCGCGAGGGCGTCTGGGGAGGCACGACCGAGCGCGAGCGCCGGCGGATCGTGCGCCAGCGCCGCAAGTCGGCCTAACTCGGAGAGGTCAGGACGTCGTCGAAGTCGTCGACGACGCCGGTACCCGGCCGCCGGGCTTCGTCCCGGGCGACTTCTTCGCCGTCGGCTGTGTCGGAGCGGGAGTCGTGGCCGTCACCTGCGACGTCGCGCCGAGCGTGCACGGGTAGGGGTTCCAGGGCTCTTGCTGCGCGTTCGTGTAGACGTCAGCAGGGATGGTCGTCGTGGTGTTCGTCGTCGGCCCGGCCGGGGTGGTCGTGCTCGTGGTCGCCGTTGCCCCCGATGGGATCACGGTGAGCTGCGGCCCGGCCACCAGCAACGTCAACGTCTGCCCGCTCTGGCTCGCCACCTCGGTGTAGGTCACCGGTCCGTTCAGGGCGGCCCCCAGCGTGTGCGCCGCCTGGAGCTGGCCGGGACCGTACTGGATCACCGATGTGCTCGAAGGCAGCGACGTGGTGGCGTCCCCGATCTCGGCGATGCGGAACCCTTGGAGGGCCAGGGCCGTTCCCGTGGAGTGCGCCAGCCCGTTGGTGGTGGACGCATTCAGGACCTGGACGTCGATCTGGGCGCGCGGCACGGCCGGAACGGTCGTGGTGGTCGTCGGCGCCGGCTTGGGCGTGGGCAGGCCCAGCTGCTTGAACGAGTTGATCATCTCGTCGGCCCAGGGCTGTGCCTCTTGCAACACGTCCGCACCGCCGGAGGTCACGTACGCGGTCGTCGGCAGCGTCTCGGTGATGAAGTGTGTCGACGGAAGGCCCTTGAACTGCTCCGCCAGGTGGAGGAGGTCGCCCTCGTTCAGGGTGTCGTCGATGGTCAGGTTCCCCACGGCGGCGGAGACGAACGAGTTGACGGCGAGCGGGTTGGTCAGGGAGAGCGTGTTCACCTTGGCCAGCACGGCGCGGAAGAAGGCGTCCTGACGCTGGATGCGGCTGAAGTCCGACTGACCGTCGTAGTCCCAGTTGCCGTACTGGTCCATGTAGTACAGGTGGCGGCTGCGCACGAGCTGCAGGGCGACGGTCCCGTTGACCGTCTGGCAGCCGGTCGTCGTGACGTCGAGCCCCGTGTACTGGTCCTTGACCGGGGTCGGGAAGTCCATGGTGATGCCGCCGAGCGCGTTCACCATGCCCGAGAAGCCCGGGAAGCCCACCGCCACGTAGTGGTTGACGGAGATGCCGAGGTCCTCCTCGATGGTCTGGATGAGTAGGTCCGGGCCCGAGTTGAACGCCGCATTGATGCGGTTCATCCCCGAGATGTCGTTGACGTCGCCGGGGATGTCGACCCAGAGGTCGCGAGGGATCGACAGCACGGTCACCGTCTTGGTGGCGGGCACGAACCGGGCCACCATGGTGACGTCGCTGCGCTGGCCTCCAGCGTCTCCGGTCGTGCCAAAGGCGTTGACCTGGGTGGAGTTGTCGTCGTCGACGAACTGCCGGGAGTCCGAGCCGACGAAGAGCATGGTGAACGGCTGCCCGGGCGGGGCCTGGGCGACCAGATGCTTGGAGTGGATCTTCTTTATCTGGTTGAACTGGTAGTTCGCGTACTCGTAGACCCCGGCGGCACCCAGGACGGCAATGAGCACGACGGCGCCGAGGGCGATGAGGATCCGGCGGCGCCACCGATGCTGGTGTCGCTTCTCCTTGCGGTGCGCCTTGCGCAGCTCCGCCTGGAGGTCGGATCGGGATTTCGAGGAGTCGTCGAGGGTCACTGCGGGGAGTCGTCGAGGGTCAAGAGCCCAAAAAGTACCTGTTCGGGAGGTCCGATAGCCTGCGGCCGTGATTTTCGACCTCCCCGACGAGCTGGCGGAGCTGCAGCGATCAGTCCGGCGCCTGGCCCAGGACAAGGTCAAACCACGGGCTCGGTCGGTCGACAAGGAGGGCACATATCCCCAGGACCTCTTCGAGGCCTTCCGTGACGCCGGCCTGCTCGGCCTGTGCGTCCCGGAGGAGTACGGCGGATCCGGGGCCGGCATCCTCGGGCTGGCCATCGCCATTGAGGAGGTGGCCAAGTACTCCAACACCGCCGCCTTGATGCTGCTCCTCACCCGCCTCCCGACAGGCCCGGTCATGATCGCGGGGTCCGACGAGCAGAAGCGCCGCTACCTCCCGGGGATCGCCGACGGAACCCTGCGGGCCGCCTTCGGCCTCTCAGAACCGCAGGCGGGCAGCGACGTGATGGGCATGCGGACGAAGGCGGTCCCCGACGGGGGCGCCGGAGCGGAGGGCGGCTGGGTCCTCAACGGCACCAAGTGCTGGATGTCGGGCGTGGCCGAGGCCGACTGGTACACCGTCTTCGCCAAGACGTCGGACCCCACGAGCCGGGCGCACGACTCGGTGACGGCCTTCATCGTGGAGCGCTCCTGGGACGGTGTGGAGGTCGGCCGGCGCGACCACAAAATGGGCGTGCGCGGCGTGGACACGGGCGAGCTCCTCCTGGGCGATGTCCATGTCCCGGGGGAGAACGTCATCGGCGAGGTCGGTGGGTTCCGCCTGGCCATGCTCGGGCTCAACGCCATGCGACCGATCGTCGCGGCGCGGGGGATCGGGTTGGCCGAGGGCGCGCTGATGTACGCCACCGAGTACGTGAAGCAGCGGGAGGCCTTCGGCAAGACGATCGCCGACTTCCAGGGCATTCAGTGGGAGATCGCCAAGTGCGCCGTGGACATAGAAGCGGCGCGACTGCTGACCTACCGGGCTGCGGTCCTGGCCGACGCCGGGAAGTTCACCAAGGAGTACGTGCCCTACCTCTCCATGGCCAAGTACCACGCGACCGAGTTGGCAGTAAGGGCCTCGTCGCTCGCCGTCCAGCTGCTCGGGGCCGCCGGGTACATGGAGGACCATCCGACCGAGCAGTGGTACCGCGACGCCAAGCAGCTGACCATTGTGGAAGGAACGTCGCAGGTCCAGCTCGGCCTCATCGCCCGCGGCGTTCTCGACGGCGACCTGTGGTGGGACTGACCCGATGAACCCGCTCCGATGAGCCTCGGCTGGCCCGAGGTGCTGGGTCGCTTGACCCGTCGCGAGTCGCTGACGGAGGCCGAGGCCGAGGAGGTGATGGGTGTCGTCTTCGCCGGCGACGCCACGCCGGCACAGGTCGGCGCCTTCCTCACCCTGCTCCACGCCAAGGGCGAGACGGTGGAGGAGGTGACGGGCCTCGCCCGCGCCATGGTCGCAGCAGCGGTTCCCTGCCCGCTCGACGTCGCCACTTCGCCGGTGGTCGATCTCGTGGGCACGGGGGGCGACCGCCTGGCCAGCATCAACGTCACCACGCTCGCCGCGCTGATCACCGCCGGGTGCGGTGTTCCGGTCTGCAAGCACGGCAACCGGGCCGCCTCGTCCTCGGTCGGCACGGCCGACGTGCTCGAAGCGCTCGGCGTCGCGGTGGAGATCGGGCCCGAGGGCGTCGCCCGGTGCGTCCGTGAGGCCGGGATGGGCTTCTGCTTCGCGCAGCGCTTCCATCCGGCCATGCGCTTCGTCGGTCCGGTACGCCGCGAAATCGGGGTCCCGACGGTCTTCAACTTCCTCGGCCCGCTCACCAATCCCGCCGGGATCCGTCATCAGCTGGTCGGCGTGAGCGACCCCGCCATGGCCCCGATCATGGCCGCGGTCTTCGGTGTCACCGGCAGCCGGCGCACGCTCATCGTCCACGCCGAC
Organism: uncultured Acidimicrobiaceae bacterium; assembly: GCA_963828505.1. Classification (GTDB taxonomy): domain Bacteria; phylum Actinomycetota; class Acidimicrobiia; order Acidimicrobiales; family RAAP-2; genus Bog-473. The sequence continues at coordinate 172,517 of CAWHFM010000013.1, read as the reverse complement.
GACGGCCTCGACGAGCTGAGCGTGACCTCGCCGACGTCGGTGATCGACGTGCGCGGAGATGCGGGGGGGTCGGGACGCTACGAGGTGTCCGAGTGGCGTGTCGACCCGGCCGCCCTGGGGATCGCACCCGCGACCCTGGCGGACCTGCGCGGCGGCGACGCCGTGTTCAACGCCGGCGTGATCCGCTCGGTGCTCGAGGGCGAGCCGGGCGCCAGGCGAGACATCGGGCTGCTCAACGCGTCGGCGGCGCTCGTGGTCGCAGGTTGGGTGGAGGATCTCGGGTCGGGAATGGTCGTGGCGGCCGAGTCCGTCGACAGCGGCCGGGCGCTCGGCGTGCTCGACGCGCTGGTGGCTACGTCGCAAGACGAGCTGCGCCGCGAGAAGGGTTGACCCGCCAGGCCTGGCGCGGGTGGTGGCTCTCGGGGTCGAGGGCCGGGGAGTCGGGGCGGCACAAGGCGATGACGCATCCACCGAAGCCTCCCCCGGTCATCCGGGCACCGAGGACCCCCTCCTGAGCCAGGAGGTGCGCCACCAGCTCGTCGACGGCGGGCACCGTGACCCTGTAGTCGCCGGCCAGGCTGCGGTGGCCTTCCGTCATGACCTCGCCGAGTCCCACGAGGTCGCCCCGACCCATCAGGCGCTCGGCTTCCCGCACGCGGGCGCACTCGGTCACGACGTGTCGGGCGCGCCGGCGCAGCACGGGATCCGATAGCTCGCTCAGGTCGCCGAGGGTGCAGCGTCCCAGAGGGCGGCCGAGGATCCGGGCCGCTTGCTCGCACTCGGCCCGCCTCGTGGCGTAGGGGGACGCGGCGAGGATCCGCGGGACCTCGCTGTGCACGACGACGAAGGCGGCGTCGGTCGGCACCGCGACGTGCCGGGTCCGGAGCGACTCGAAGTCGATGTGCAAGGCATGGCCCTCCCGGGCCGCAGCGATGGCCAGAGGATCGAGAAGGCCCACGTGCGCGCCGGCCGCTCGCTCCGCTTCCTGGCACTCGAGGGCGAGGGCGAGCGGGTCGAGAGCTCCGGGCGGGTCGAGGGCGGCCGGCGTGGCGTGGCCGACGGCGAGGAGGAAGGCGACGGAGAAGGCAGCGCTCGAAGAGAGCCCGGCGCCGACCGGCAGGGTGCTGGTGACCGAGATCGGGCCGCCTGAGGATGGTGGGTGGAGTCGCAGGAGGCAGGCCGCCAGGAGGGCCTCGGGCGGGAAGGGCGCGGTCGCCGCCCCGGAGAATGTCGGCGGCGAATGGAGCGGGAACTCGAGCGGGATCTCGACGTGCCGGGCCGGGAGGGCATCGGAGTCGAGGCCGATCAGGAAGCTGCCCGGTTGCGGGCTGAACGAGATCTCGGTGGCCATGCCCACGGCCATCGGCAGCGACAGCCCGCCGTTGTAGTCCGTGTGGTCGCCGATGAGGGTGACTCGTCCGGGGGCGCGGGCGGCGGGCATCGCTCCAGCTTGACCGTCCGGGGTGGCCCGGGTCAGCATCCGTGCCGTGGGAGAGCGAAGCGGGCCGCTGCGGGGGGTCAAGATCATTGAGCTGGCGGGGATCGGGCCGGGGCCCTTCACCTGCATGATGCTGGCCGACGCCGGCGCGGAGGTCCTCCGCCTGGAGCGGGCCGCACCCGGCGCCGTCGAGCGCGGCGAGGAGCAGGCCGCTTCGGGGGCCGGCGCGCACTGGGATTTCCTGAACCGGTCGCGTCCCTCCGTCGGGATCGACCTGAAGAACCCCGATGCGCTCGAGCTCGTGCTCGGGCTGGTGGAGCAGGCCGACGGGCTGGTCGAGGGGTTCCGGCCCGGGGTGGCCGAGCGCCTGGGTCTGGGTCCCGACGTGTGCCTCGCCCGCAACGAGAGGTTCGTCTACGGCCGCATGACCGGCTGGGGCCAGGACGGCCCGATGGCGTCCATGGCCGGGCACGACATCGACTACATCGCCATCGGCGGCGCGCTGTGGTCCATGGGACGGGCCGACTCGGCACCGGTGCCGCCCCTCAACATGGTCGGTGACTTCGGCGGCGGAGGCATGCTGCTCGCTTTCGGCATGGTGGCCGCCCTCTTCGAAGCGGCGCGCTCGGGTCGTGGCCAGGTGGTCGACGCGGCCATGGTCGACGGTGCGGCCTGCCTGATGACCATGATCCACGCCTTCCACCATGGCGGACTCTGGAACGATCAACGCGGCGCGAACATGCTCGACACGGGCGCGCCCTTCTACGAGGTCTACGAGACGTCGGACGGGCAGTGGATGGCGGTGGGCGGTATCGAGTCGCAGTTCTACGCGGAGCTGCTGAAGGGCCTCGGCCTGAGCGAGGATTCGTCCTTGCCGTCGCAGATGTCGCGGGACGACTGGCCGGCCATGAAGTCGCGCTTCGCCTCCATCTTCAAGACCAAGACCCGGGACGAGTGGACGGCCGTCTTCGACGGGACCGACGCCTGCGTCACGCCGGTGCTCTCGCCGTGGGAGGCGCACCTGCATCCGCACAACGAGGCTCGCTCCACCTTCGTGGAAGTTGCGGGAGCGGTGCAGCCGGCGCCGGCGCCTCGCTTCTCCCGGACGCCGTCCTCGGTATCGCGGCCTCCGTCGCCCGCGGGAGCGGACACGGTGTCGGGTTTGCTCGAGTGGGGAGTGGACGCCGACACCATTGCGAAGCTTCGTTCGTCGGGGGCGTTGAGTTAGCTGCCTCGTCGCCCGACCCTGGCGAAGTCCTCGAACGCACTGTGGGGACAGGGGCGAACCCGGAAGATCGTTACTCCGCGCAAGTGGAATCTGCTGAACAACGGAGCGTCCAGCGGCGTCTGGCCGATACACCCAGTCAATAGCTTGGCTCTGTGAAGGTCAGGGAGATCGTCCGAGAACTTCAGGACGACGGATGGGTGCAGGTACGACAGGTGGGCAGCCATCGGCAGTTTCGGCATCCATCGAGGCCCGGAACGGTGACGGTGCCTGGTAGAGACGGAGATGAACTGGCGAGGGGCACGGTTGGTAGCATCGTGCGCCAAGCAGGATGGTTGCGGAGACGACGATGACCGAGTACGCAGTGGTGATTGAGGATGCCGGAGAGAACTTCTCCGCCTACGTCCCCGATTTGCCCGGCTGCGTTTCGACAGGCGCCACCGTCGAGGAAGCAACTGTGAACATCAGGGACGCAATCGCTCTGCACATTGAGTCGCTGCGCGAGCATGGAGAGGACGTTCCTCCCGCGACCTCTCTGGCCAGCTCAGTCCAGGTGGCGTAACAAGAATCTTCTGGGCCTTCGCCTCGCCAGGATCCAGGGAGCGGTTCCCACCCTGACTGACTGGTTCAGAGCGATACGGACGGGGTAGTCGCGTCGTCCTGGCGACCCACCCGACGGTCGAGATCAACGGCGTCGGTCACGACTGACGGTAGTAGTAGTCCTGCTCCAGGTCCTGGAGAAGGCTGGGTCCGGTCGGCTCCCATCCGAGTAGTTCCCGGGTGATGGTGGCGGTGGCGGGCGAGTCGAGTCCCGCGAAGTGGCCCATGAAGCCGAAGTGCTCGCCTGCGTCGGCCGGGTCGATCGATGCTGTCGGGATGCCGAGGTGACGGCCCATCGCGTCGGCGATCTCGCTGAAGGGCACTCCCTCATCGCCGACTGCGTGGAGCACCGAGCCTGCGGGGGCGGACTCCACGGCCAGGCGTACCAAGCGGGCGGCGTCGGAACGGTGCACGGCCGGCCAGCGATTCGTGCCGTCACCCACGTAGCCCGCGACGCCGCGCTGGCGGGCGATGCCGACGAGGGTGGCAATGAACCCGTTGTCTCCGTCGCCGTGGACGGTCGGGGGGAAGCGCAGCACCGAAGAGCGGATGCCGATGCCACGCAACGACAGCGTGAGCAGGGCCGTGGCGGCACGGCGCCCAGCGGGGTTGGTCCGAAGCTCGGGGCTCGGCACCAGCCCGTCGTTCTCGGTGGCGACCCGCCCGGCTGCGAGTCCGACCATTCCGGAAGCGAGCACGAATGGCCGGTCGGAGTCGGCCAGGGCCGCGCTCATGGTCTCCACGGCCCGGCGGTCGGCGGCGGCGGCCGCGGCGAAATCGCCGCCGAAGGCCACCTCGTGCTGGAAAGCCAGGTGGATCACACCGTCCGAGTCGGCCGCCGCCTTGGCCAGGCCGTCAGGGTCGTCGAGGTCACCGTGCTGAACGATGCAGCCGGCGGACTCCAGGTGCCGCGCCGATGTCTCGGATCGAGCCAGGCCGACCACCTCGTGGCCGGCGCCGAGAAGTTCGGAGACGACGGCCGAGCCGATCCAACCCGACGCACCGGTGACGAAGATTCGCATGAGATACCTCCTCTAAGGCGATGTCAGTTACAGACATCACGATATAGGTCATGTCAGTGACTGTCAACACTACGATGAAGGTCGTGGGTCGATGGGAGCCAGACGGCCGAGGCCGGCTGCAGGAGGCCGCTCTGGCTCTATTCGCGGAGCGGGGGTTCGATCAGACGACGGCGGCCGAGATCGCCGCCCGGGCCGGGCTGACCGAACGAACCTTCTTCCGGCACTTCGCGGACAAGCGAGAAGTGCTCTTCGGTGGATCTGAGCTCCTCAAGGAGCGGATCGTGGGTGGAGTTGCCCGTGCGCCGGCAGCGTACGGCGCCCTCGACGCGGTGGCATGCGGCCTGGACGCGGCCGCCGCCATGCTCGGCGAGTTCCGCCGGGACCTGTCCCGACAGCGCCACGCCGTCATGGCAGCCAACGTCGAGCTGCGCGAGCGAGAGCTGGCCAAGTTGGCCGACTACGCCGCGGCTGTCGTGGCCGCCCTGCGGGAGCGGGGTGTGGGAGAGCCACACGCCACCCTGGCCGCCGACGCCGGCATGACGGTGCTGCGCGTCGCCATGGAAAGGTGGTCCAGCGGACAGGACGAACGGGACCTCGCGACCATCATGCGGGAGTCCATGGCCGAACTTCGGGCCGTCGCGTCGGGAGGCTGAAACAACCGAAACCCGCACACGTTCATTTGTCCCGAAACCACCTGGAAGCTGGGACTTCCTGCTCTGTCCGAGGGTCGTTGACTTTCGAGGTATCACCGACAACTGTTAGGTGTCACCTAGCAAATCGAGGCAGGAGGAAGGTGTGCAGGCAACACGGGCCGGGCTCCGGGTCGTTCAGGGCAGCGCGCAGGCAACTAGTGGTGAGTCGGTTGACCCGGAACGCTTCCAGGCTGACTGTGTCGAGGCGTACGTGGCTTCGTGGGTGGCCCGTGGCTTCAGCCAGGTGACGATCGACAGCGGGACCAGTCGGCTCGAGCGGGTGCTGGACGCGGTCGGCAAGCCCGCGTGGGACGTGACCCGAGACGACATGGACCGGGTGGTAGGAGCCTGGGTGGCTGCCGGCATCGCGGCCTCGACCCGACGCGGATATGTGCAGGCATTCAAGGGCTTCCACAAGTTCTTGGTGGCTCGCAAGGCGCCGAGCATTGAGGCCGCCTTCGGGGTTCGCCTGGAGAGCCCACTGGATGAGTTCAACGCCGCCCGCCACGTGGGAAACGAGTCGGCATCGGCGAAGGCTCCGCCGACGGCGGAACGAATGGAGGAGTTCTTCGAGTTCTTGCGAGATCGGATCGCCACCGCCCGCAAGTTCGGCTCGGCGGGACGGGACTACGCGTTGTTCCGCACCCTGTATCACACCGGCGTGCGGGCCGAGGAGTCCGCCGCCCTCGAACTGGGGGATCTGCATTTCGGTCGCGGTCCGTTCGGCAAGCTCCACGTGCGTTTCGGCAAGGGCGCCAAGACATCGGGGCCACGCCCGAGATGGGTGCCCATGTTGGACGGGTTGGACCTGATCCTGCGCTGGTTCCTTGACGACGTCCGCACCCGGTTCCCTGACTCCAAGGCGCTGTTCTGTGATGAGGGAGGAGGCCGGCTGCACCGGGGCACCATCCGCAACCGTCTCCGCCATCTCCTAGAGCTCGAGGGGCGACCGGAGGAGGAGCGCTTCACTCCTCACGGCTTGCGGCACGCGTGCGCGACCCACAACTACGAGCGAGGCGTCGACCTTGTTGCTATTCAGCAGATGCTCGGGCACTGGCAGGTAGGAACGACGATGCGGTACGTGACGCCGTCGGCGACGTTCATCGAGGACGCCTATCGCCGAGCGGTGTCAGACACGTTGGGCAAGCTTGAGGAGGGCAACGATGGACATTAGGTGGAAGCTGCGGATGACGGCCGCCCAGCACGAGGTGTGGACCGGCGCTCAGTTGCGGCGGCTGCTGGCCGAGCGGGCGGGGCTGGAGCTGTCTTCTGTATCGGTGTCCGCGTTGTTCACCAAGACGCCGTCGCAAGTGAAGCTGGCGACGCTCGCCGCGCTGTGCACCGCGCTTGAGTGCAGTCCCAACGACCTCCTCGACGTTGATATCACCCCCGTCACCCCGAGGGCCAAGCCTGCGAGATCTTCTCGCCAGCCGCCGAAAGTGGCACGCGGGCGATCCATGCCCCCGCGGTGAGCCCTCGGGCGGCGTGTGTGGACTGCGGTGCACCGGTCCGTCCCCTCGATCGGGTTCGATGCAGCCGATGTCACCGCAAGGCGGAGCCCGACCGCCCCTGTGGCGGATGTGGGCGGCGGCTTGTCATTGTGGGACGGGGCCTGTGTGAGTTGTGCTGGCAGAAAGACCCTGAACGGCTCCTTCGTCAAGCGGAACGGATCGTGGCCCGGCTGGAGGACCCGCCAGTGTGGTTCTCCGACTTCGTCGACTACGCGGCGGCGCGCAACTGCGTTGGCCGAACGTCGCTGATGATCGGCCGTCTCGGCCGCATGCTCGCCGAGCCGGGACCGACCAACCCTCAGGCTCTCCTGGACCGCACCCGCCAACACGGTCCCTCCGCGGCCGCGCTGGCCCGCACGCTGGAGGGCTTCTTCGTCGATGCCGGCTTGGCCTTCCCACTCGACCACGACGCCCAACGGTGGGCCGGCCGGCGGCGGCGGCGGATCGATGAGACCCCCGAACCGCTTCGGCCTGCACTTGGCCGCTTCGCCGACGCCCAGGTAGCCGGTCAGCAGCGCGCCCGACGGGCCGGGACTCGACCCCGCAGCGACCTCACCATCATCGAAGACCTCGCCATCGTTCGCGACCTGGCCCGCCTGATGATCGACGACCGCGCCAAGAGCGACTGGGCCAGCACCGAAACGGGCGACATCGAGGCGTTCCTGGCCCAACGGCCTCTCAGCCGGGCCCGGCGCCTGAGCACACTGAGGCCCTTCTTCCGCTGGGCCAAAGCCAACCGCGTCGTGCTGGTCGACCCCACCAAGGGCGTCTCTGCCAATCGCCACCGAGCTCCGCGTTCGGTGATCCTCAGCGTCGCCGAACAGCGTCGGCTGTTCCTCCGCTGGACCTCCGACCCCGACGCCCATCCCCACGAGTGCCTCGTCGGCTTGCTGGCGCTGCTGCACGCCGCCTCATCGACAGAGCTACGCGAGCTGAGGGTGTCCGACATCAACTTCACCGGGCGCACGGTCAGGCTCGGTCGTCGTCGCCATCGCGTCCCCCTCGATCCGGCTACATGGACCGCGCTGCAGCGCTGCCTCGATCACCGCGAGCAGCTCAGCACGCAGAACCCGCACGTGATCGTTACCCACATCACCCGGACCCGCACGACCCCGGCATCGGACCAGTACTTGTGGCGAGTATTCGCTCCCTCGGACATAACGTCTCGGCCCCTGCGGGCCACCCGTCTGGTGGACCTGGTCGCCAAGCTCGATCCCAAGGTGGTGGCCGAAGCGGTCGGCATGGCCCCGGCCGGGATCCTTCCCTATGCCGCTGACCAAGTGCAGGACGTTCGACTGTTGTCGAACGTGTGAACGTTAGGTGCGACCTTGCATACGTTCGCCCGAACCTGTGCGCTTTGGACGGATCGTTCCCGGGCGTCTCCACCCGGAGGGTCGATGGTGACAGGGCGACTGGGCGACAGGGCGACCGGTAAGCATTCTGCCGGTTCGCCGCGATCATCGGACCGATGCGCGCCCGCCTGCAGGCCAAGTCGGGGAGAATGCTCCCATGACCGCAACCGGCCCAGCCCACGACTGGGACGACTCCTACACAAGCTCGTCGCCGCCATGGGACATCGGCCGCCCACAGCCCGCTTTTCTCCGCCTCGCCGACGCCGGTGCGCTGACCGGCGCCCTGCTGGACGCGGGCTGCGGGACCGGTGAGCACACGATCCTCGCGGCGCGTCGCGGTGCCGACGCGCTCGGGATCGACGTCTCCGCGCGCGCCATCGAGATCGCCCGGCGCAAGGCCGCTGAGCGCGGGGTCGAGACCGTCTTCGGGGTGCTCGACGCGCTCCGCCTCGAGACACTCGGCGAGTCCTTCGACACGATCCTCGACAGCGGGCTGTTCCACGTCTTCGACGACGCAACCCGTATCCGGTACGTCGCCGCCATCCACGCCGTTCTCCGTCCAGGTGGTCACCTTCACCTCATGTGCTTCAGCGACCGTCAGCCCGGTGACTGGGGTCCCCGCCGCGTCACCGAAGCAGAACTGCGCGCGGCGTTCGGCTCTGACTGGCGCATCGACTCGCTCACTCCCGACCGCTTCGACATCAACCCCGGCCTCGGCACCGCTACCGCCGAAGCGTGGCGAGCCGACATTCTCCGGGCGGCGCCTCGGTGAAGGGACCGAAGGCGAAGTGTCTCAGTGCATCGCCGGTACGAGGGGGTGCACCCAGCGGACACGCCGCTACGACTGCGCTCGACGCGCTCGTCTCGAGCGAAGATCGAAGCGATGAAACGCCCGGAGGGCTTCGAAGGATCACAGGCTGAGCTCTACGTGCACCTGGCTGATCTCGGGGAGAGCCAGGTCGTTCACGGAGCCATAGCCGATGGTGCGTCCATCCTCGAACTCGGCTGCGGGACGGGGCGGATGACCAGGGGCCTGCTGGAGCTGGGACATCCGGTCACGGGGGTGGACAACGATCCGGAGATGCTGAGCCACGTTCCCGAAGCGGCTCAGACAGTCTTGAGCGACATCGAGACCCTGGTCCTCAAGACGTCGTATCCGGTTGTCCTGTTAGCCAGCAACCTCATCAACAGTCCCGACCAAACCATCCGGTCGAAGTACCTCGCGACCTGTCGCAGGCACGTCTCACAGGACGGGGTCGTGGTCCTCCAGCGCTATCAGCCCGACCTCCACGGATGGGAACCCGGTGATTGGGTGGAGCGGGGAGGCGTTGCGGTCCGGACCGCGTCGTTCGAGCGCAATAGAGGGCAGTTCTCTGCCTCAGTCGAGTATCGACACGCCGATCGGGCTTGGGCCCACCATTTCAGCGCGGCCATCCTCGATGACGAGACACTCCGGGCCGAGATGGCACGCGTCGGACTTCGCATGGAGCGAACTTTGGATCCCGAAGGGACCTGGATACTGGCAACGCTTGAGCCGGCCAACGGTTCCGGGAATGCCCGAGAGTGAGCACTTCGGCCGTCACGTCGGGTCATGGGAGTTTGCACTCCTACGAGAATGATCGTCCTACTGCAAGTCCTCGGCGCGGACCGTCCCCGTCCGCCTGGACGTCAGCGTGGACGTCAGCGCGGACGTCCGCGCTGACGTGGTCAATACCCGGCACGGCGACGAGCGTGGATGAACACCTCCGGCGCTCCCTTCCGACCGGTTCTCGGCGCCCGACAGAGCTCTTGGACTTCCCAACGGCTCGCGCCGATGGCTCGGACCGCTCCATCCACCGCTTCCGTGACATCGGCCGGTGACGACGCGAGCGTGGCCCGGTGGAGCTCGAACGTCGGTTTGACGAGTGCCAGGAGATCCGCATCAGGATCGATGTCCACGGCCTCGAGCTGAGGAACGGCGTCCGCCAGGGCCAGATAGCTCAGGTCCATGGTGATGACATCGACTGTCTCGGGAACGGCCTCAGTGCTCAGTACTCCGAGATTGACACCTTCGAGGTTCACGACCCTGGGGTCACTACGGAGCCTGCCCACCAACTGGCCCACGCCCGCGTCGAGGGCGTAGACGCGCCGGGCGCCGGAGGTCAGGAGTGCCGTGGTGAACCCGCCGGCGCTCGCGCCGACATCGAGGGCCACTCGTGCGGCCATTGGGACGGCCAGCTGCTCCAACGCCGCGGAGAGCTTCAGGTCGCCGCGCTGGCGCCGCTCGGACAGGATGCGCAGAGCGGAATCGGCCCGCACGCGGGCCGCAGGATTTGTGAGAACTCGCCCATTGACGAGAACGCGCCCACTCGAAATGACGTCCGAGTCGACCTCGACGTGGTGGTGCGCCAGCAGATGGGTGAGCGCGACGAAGCGCGCCCGATGACGGGGTGCCACTTTGGGACCTCCTGGGCTCGGACCGGACAGGGACCGAGCCGTGGCGGAGGTCCACGGGCACAGCTATCGACTCACACCTAACGGAATGTCACGAGAGCAAGTCTCACATCTGCGGTTCGGACAGAGCAACGCCGTTCGTCGACCCGGGATTCGCTCCCGCGTCAGCCGACGCGTGCGGTAGTCCCGGGGCGCCATGACGGGCACTCCGTCTTCCATGGTCCGGATCGACCCCCCTGTCACCGGACAGGCGCCGGTAGATCCCGGTCAAAATGTCACGATGGAGATCCGGATACGCCCAGCCACTGCTGGCGAAGCAGCGGTGCTGGCGGCACTTCAGCGCCGCACAGCCCTCTTTGCGTACGCCTCCATCTTTCCACCCGACGCACCAAAACCAGACCTCCGTCGGATGACCCTGGATTGGCAGCAGCGGCTGACCGGCATCCACTCTCCGGACGCCCGTGGTTTTGCCGCAGATGTGGACGGCGGCCTCCCGGCGGGGGTCATCGTCGCATGTGGCGATCCCGACGACCCCGATTTCGGGCACATCACGAGGCTGTACGTGGATCCGCAGAAGTGGGGTCACGGTGTCGGGCGATCGCTCTACGACAGTGCAGTCTCGTATCTCGTTCGAACCGGCTACGAGCGGGCGTCGCTCTGGGTGCTCGAGGGCAACGAACGTGCTCGACGTTGGTATGAGCGACTCGGTTGGATCGGCACGGGGCAGCGCAAGTCGGTCTTGGCGTCAGCCGGGGTCGAGGACGTCCGTTACACGAAGGTCCTCTGAGTTAGCTCCGCACCGTCGCAACTACCGCCACCGACGTCCCCCGGGCGCCCCGTCGACGTGGGAGGAGGGTGAGGATGGCGATGGCGATCCCAAGGGGGCACAGGCACGGCATTCCCGAGCCCTTCCGCGTGGACCGCGGTGACGGCTGCCACCGAACACCTGGAGGTCGTGACGTGCCGGGCGGAGCGTTGCGGACACCAATGGCTCATTCCTGGGACAGACGTAACCCAACTCACCCGACGGCGGCGGCGACGCGGACGAATCGGCTCAGATCCTGACGACGGGACAGGTGATCGTCCGGGTGATCGCCTCAATCTCCTGAAGGTCGCGCACCACCATGCGGCCGAGGCCGTTCATGGACGTTGCTTCGGCGCACACGTGCGTGGATCTTCCCCCTCGGTCTGAATCAGGACGTACGCGTGAACGGTCGCGGCAGACCGTACATTGGGACGGTGGCGATGCCGCCCAAGGTCGAGCAATTCAAGGAGATGGCGCGGCAGGCCCGCAAGGACCTGTTCGACCAGTCGCACCCGGTCGGCCGGCTCTCCCTCGTGCAATCGGCGATGCTCGGGGGCGACACGCTGGTCACGATCTCGCTGGCGGGCTCGCTGTTCTTCTCCATCTCCCCGGACGCCGCCGACCACAAGGTCCTCCTCTACCTCCTCTTCACGCTGGCGCCGTTCGCCATCGTCTCCCCGGTCCTCGGGCCCCTGATCGACCGTGGCCGGGGCGCCCGCCGCCTCATGGTCGTGGCGTCGGGGGTCGGTCGTGCCGTCTTGTGCCCGCTGATGGCCCTGCACATCCACAGCCTTCTTCTCTTCCCCCTCGCCTTTCTCGTCCTCGTCTGCTCCAAGCTGTACCTCGTCACCAAGGGCGCTCTCGTGCCCGAGATGGCTGCTCTCCAGGCCCATGCGCCCGACGCCGCCGAGGGCCAGGAACAGGCGGGCTACGCCACCTTGAACGCCCGGCTCACCCTCCTCGGCACCGTCAGCGGCTTCGTCGTGTCCGTGCCCGCCGTCATCCTCTACAAGCTCGGCAGCTCCCAGGCGGTGCTGTTCTTCGCCATGTTCGTGTTCATCGCCGCCGCCGTCGCCGGCGCCCGACTGCCGGTGATCCGCGGGCGCGACGCGGAGCGGCTGTGGTCCGACGATTCAGCGCGGGTCAAGGAGTACGGAGAGCCCGGGGAAGCGCTTCTCCGCGAGCGCGACCTGATGGCGCTGCAGCCGATGGCCCATCCCGAGGTCATGCTCGGCCTCACCGCCATGTCGATCATCCGGGGCCTGCAGGGGTTCATGATCTTCATGCTCGCCTTCGGACTGCGGCGGATGCACGGGGTGGGGCTCTACTGGTACGGGCTGGTGCTCGCCGGCAGCGGCGCCGGGGCCATTGTGGGCCTGGTGCTGGTAGGCCGATTGCGCAAACGGATGAGCGAGCAGCAACTCCTGCTGTGTTCGCTCTGGCTCATCGCCGCCGCGGCTCTCGGGGTGGCCGTCTGGGGCACGCTGTTCGCGCAGGTGGTGCTGGCCTTCATGGTCGGGGTGGCCGGAGCCGTGGCCCAGCCGTCGTTCGACGCCCTGACCCAGCGCATGATCCCGCTGTCGGCCCAAGGGCGCGCCTTCGCCCGATTCGGCATGCGCCAGCAGCTCGTGTGGGTGCTGGGGTCCCTGATCCCGGTGATCGTGTCCTTCACGCTCCCGCAGGGGGACGCGACCATGGCGGTGCTGGCTGCGCTGGGCGGGCTCTCCTACGCCACCGGCCGTCGCGCGTCGCGCGCCCCCGGATCGTCCAGCGCGACTTCCGCGAGCCCGAGTCCGGCTGAGCGCTGGCGTCAGTTCGCCAGGCGCTTCTCCAGGGCGTCGACCTGGCTGGCCAGCTCCGGCGGAAGGCGGTCGCCGAACTTGGCGTAGTACTCGCGGATGAGCGGCACCTCGGCCCGCCATCCCTCTTCGTCGACGCGCAGGAGCTCGTCCATGTCCTCCTTGGACACGTCGAGCCCCTCGATGTCGATGGCGCCCGGGGCGGGGATGGCACCGATGGCGGTGTCCTCGGCGCCGTCGTCCCCCGTCCCGGTCACCCGGTCGAAGATCCACTCCAGGACGCGGGAGTTCTCGCCGTAACCGGGCCAGAGGAACTTCCCGTCCTCGTCCTTGCGGAACCAGTTGACGTAGAAGATCTTCGGCAGGGCGTCGCGGTTGGGCGCTTCCGAGCCGATCTGCAGCCAGTGCGCGAAGTAGTCGGCCATGTTGTAGCCGCAGAACGGCAACATGGCGAACGGGTCCCGGCGCAGGTGGCCGACCGCGCCGGCCGCGGCGGCCGTCGTCTCGGAGGCCATGATCGAACCGAGGAACACGCCGTGCTCCCAGTCGTTGGACTGGAAGACCAGCGGCACGACCGAGGCCCGGCGGCCGCCGAAGAGGATGGCACTGATGGGGACGCCCTTCGGGTCCTCCCACTCGGGCGCGATGGCCGGGTCCTGGCTGGCCGGCGTGGTGAACCGGGCGTTGGGATGCGCGGCCGGCGTTCCCGATGCGGGCGTCCAGTCGTTACCCTTCCAGTCGACCAGGTGCTCGGGCTTCTCGTCCGTCATGCCCTCCCACCAGACGTCGCCGTCGTCGGTGAGCGCGGTGTTGGTGAAGATGCAGTTGCCGTCCAGCGTCAGCATGGCGTTGGGGTTGGTGTGCGTGTTCGTGCCGGGGGCGACGCCGAAGAAGCCGGCTTCGGGGTTGATGGCGTAGAGCTGGCCGTCGGGACCGAATTTCATCCAGCAGATGTCGTCGCCGACCGTCTCGACCTTCCACCCTTCGATGGAGGGGATGAGCATGGCCAGGTTGGTCTTCCCGCACGCCGAGGGGAACGCGCCGGTGACGTAGCGCGTCTCGCCCTCGGGCGACGTGAGCTTGAGGATCAGCATGTGCTCGGCCATCCAGCCCGCGTCGCGGGCCATCACCGAGGCGATGCGCAGGGCGAAGCACTTCTTGCCGAGCAGGGCGTTGCCCCCGTAGCCCGAGCCGTACGAGACGATCTCGCGGGTCTCGGGGAAGTGCACGATGTACTTGTTCTCGGCGTCGCAGGGCCACGGGACGTCCTGCTGACCGGGCTCGAGGGGTGCGCCGACCGAGTGGAGGCATGGCACGAAGTCGCCGTCGTCGCCGAGGACCTCGAGGGCGCCCGTGCCCATGCGGGTCATGATCCTCATCGACACGGCCACGTAGGCCGAGTCGGTCAGCTGCACGCCGATGTGGGCGATGTCCGAGCCGAGCGGTCCCATGGAGAACGGGACGACGAAGAGGGTGCGTCCGCGCATGCAGCCCTGGAAGAGGCCGTCGAGGAATTGGCGCATCTCGGAGGGGTCGCGCCAGTTGTTGGTGGGACCGGCGTCGATCTCCGCCTCCGAGCAGATGAAGGTGCGGTCCTCGACCCGGGCCACGTCGCCGGGGTCCGAATGGGCCCAGTAGCTGTTGGGCCGCTTGGCGTCCGAGAGGCGGGTGAAGGTCCCGGCGTCGACCAGCTCCTGGGAGAGCCGGTCGTACTCGTCGGCGGATCCGTCGCACCAGTGGATGCGGTCCGGCGTGGTCAGTGCGGCGACCTCGTCGACCCAAGCCAGGAGTTTCGCGTTCTTCGTGGGCACCATGTGTGGGGGATCTACTCCTTCGTCCGGCCCGGTTCGGTGGGGTCCAATGCTAGGCATGTGCCGTGGGGTCCCCCAAACCTCGACACGTGACGCGCCTCGTCGAGGACGAGACCATCGAGTCTATTCGCAGTGTGCTGGGAAGTGGCATCGAGGCCTTCGGTCTGCGGGACGACGCCGGCGTCGTGAAGGTACCCGGAGGCGGCTCCGTGGTGGTCTCGGTGGACAGCGTGGTCGAGGGAGTCCACTTCGACCTGGCGCTGTGCAGTCCCGCCGACACGGGTTGGAAGGCCTCCATGGGAGCGCTCAGCGACCTGGCCGCCATGGGGGCGGCACCGTTGGCCGCCCTGGTGGCGCTCTGCGTTCCCGCCGGGTCCGGGGAGGGGGAGCTCGCCCTCGGGATCATGTCGGGGGTGGCGGAGGCGTCCGAGGCCAGCGGGTGCCCGGTGGTGGGCGGGGACGTGTCGTCCGCCGGGTCGGTGGTCGTGGCCGTGACGGTGCTCGGCACGGTGCCCGGCGGCGGGGAACCCGTGGCCAGGTCGGGAGCGGCGCCGGGGGAGGCGATCGTCGTGACCGGACCGTGCGGCGGGTCGGCGGCCGGCCTGCGGGTGTTGAGGGCGTCCGCGCCCGGGACGCCCCGAGGCGGGCTCCACCATGCCGGCACGTCCTACTGCCGCCCGGTGGCGCGCCTGCGCGAAGGCGAAGCGGCGAGGCGGCTCGGGGCGGCGGCCATGATCGACGTCTCCGACGGCTTGGCGCTCGACCTGCACCGGCTGGCCGACGCCTCGGCGGTGGGATTCCGGCTCGACCAGGTGCCGGTGGCGCCAGGAGCGACGCTCGACGAGGCCCTGGGCGGCGGCGAGGACTACGAGCTCGTCTTCACCCTGAGCCCGTCCGCGCTCGACCAGCTGTCCACGTCGTTCGGCGCCGCCGGATTGCGGCCTCCGGTGCGGATCGGCACCGTCGTCGCGGACCCGGCCGAGCGCACGCTGGAGGGACGACCGCTCCCTCGGCTCGGTTGGCAGCACACCGTGGGATGAGGCCGGTAGCGGGGCGGTGGGTCCCGCCGGGTCTTGGTCGGTCCCGCCGGGTCTTGTCGGTCCCGCCGGGCTCGTCGGACCTGTCGGGCTCTCGCCCGGGTTCAGCTGCTGGCGCTGGGTTCGAAGTGCCGACGGCTCGGCTTGGTGACCTTGCCCGCCCGGATGCACGAGGTGCAGACGTGGAGCCGCTTCGGCGCGCCGTCGACGAGGGCGCGCACCCGTTGCACGTTGGGGTTCCAACGACGCTTGGTGCGCCGGTGCGAGTGGCTCACGTTCATGCCGAACGAGGGCTTCTTGCCGCAGATGTCGCACACTGATGCCATGGGGTGAACCTTCCTGAGGGAGGCCGCGCGGAGATCGCCGGGCAGGCCTTCACGAGCGGACGAAAGGTTAGCATCCCCTCCAATGACCTCCCTGGCGACCCTGGGTGCGGGCGACCTCCGCGCCGTGATGGAGGGTTACCGGGACGCCCTCCGGCTCCACCAGGAGGACATCAACCGCCTCAACGTCTATCCGGTGCCCGACGGGGACACCGGGACCAACATGGCGCTCACCCTCGAGGCCGTCGTGGGCGAACTGGAGGGACTGAACGGGGCCGGTATCCCCGAAGTCTGCCGCGCCATCGGGCACGGCTCGCTGATGGGGGCCCGGGGGAATTCCGGGGTGATCCTGTCCCAGCTGCTGCGCGGCATGACCGAACGCATGGGCCAGGGCGATTGCGTCGGGCCCGAGCTGCTCGTCGAAGCCATGGCGCACGCATCGGAGCTGGCCCGTAAGGCGGTGGTGCGACCGGTCGAGGGGACGATCCTGACCGTCGCCGCGGCGGCGGCCGAGGGGGCGGCGGACGGGGACCGTTCGGGCCTGGTGGACGTGGTGGAGCGGGCGCGGGCGAAAGCGGCGGAGGCGCTGGCGCGCACGCCCGAGCTCCTCCCGGTCCTCGCCGATGCCGGCGTCGTCGACGCCGGGGGCGCCGGTTTCCTTCTGCTCCTCGACGCCTTCCTGCTCGTCCTCGACGGGCGCCCGCTGCCCGAGCCTTCGGGAGTGCGCGCGCCGAGACTCGACGCGCTGGCCGGCGGTGTGGACGTGGACGCGGATGCGGATACCGACAGGCGTGAGCGGCACGCCGTCAGCGACCTGCGCTACGAGGTCATGTACCTCCTCTCCATGCCCGACGACTCCATTGAGGACTTCAAGGAGGTGTGGGCGGGCATCGGCGACTCCATCGTGGTCGTGGGCGGGGACGGGTTGTGGAACTGCCACATCCACACCAACGACATCGGGGCGGCGATAGAGGCGGCGCTGGAGCGGGGTCAGCCGCGCCGCATCCGCGTGACCGACCTGGAGGAGCAGGTCGAGGAGGAGCGCTGGGTACGCGAGAGCGCGGGTGCCCCGGGAGCGGGACCGAGCCTCGAGGGCGCCGGGCCGCCTCCCACCACGACTGTGGTGGCCGTCGTCACCGGCGACGGCATCGGGCGCATCTTCCGCTCGCTCGGCGTGCATCACCTCGTCGTCGGCGGCCAGACGATGAACCCGGCCACGGCCGACCTGCTCAAGGCGGTCGAAGCCGTGGGCTCGCACGACGTGGTGATCCTGCCCAACAACAAGAACATCCGCCCGGTCGCCCAACAGGTCGACGCTCTGAGCGACAAGACGGTCAAGGTCGTGGCCACCGGCTCCATCGTCGAGGGCTTCGCCGCCCTGCTGGCGTACGACCCCGCCGCCTCCGCCGACGCCAACGCCGTCTCCATGGCCGAGTCCGCGGCGCGCGTCGTGCCCGCCGAGATCACCCGGGCCGTGCGCGACGCAGCGACCGCGGCCGGAGAGGTGCACGCGGGCGATTACATCGGCATCTGCCGCGACGGCGTGGTGGCGGTGGCGGACTCCGTCGTCGTGTGCATGCGCCTGCTCGTGGCCCGGCTGCTGCAGGAGTCGCACGAGCTGATCACCCTCATAGAGGGCGAGGGGGCCCGTGCGGCCGATACCCGGGCGATCGAGGAGTGGCTGTCGGAGGAGTACCCCGACGTCGCGCTCGAGGTGCACCACGGGGGACAGCCGCTGTACCCGTACCTGCTCGGGATTGAGTAGCGGCCGCTCCCTCCGAGACCTCGCCGGGCGGCCGGTGTCGGTGCTGGCGACCGTGTCGGAGGCCAAGGTGGCGCGACTGGCGGAGTTCGGCGTCGAGTCGGTCCTCGACCTGCTCACCACCTACCCCCGCCGGTACATCGACCGCACGCGCCAGGCCGACGTGTCCGACCTGCGGGCCGGCGACGAGGCGGCCGTGCTCGCCGCCGTGCAGTCGGTCCGGTCGCGCCGGGCCAGGAACCGCCGGACCGTCGTGGACGTGATCGTGCGCGACGCCACCGGGCGCCTCGCCGTGGTGTTCTTCAACCAGCCCTGGCGGGCCAAACAGCTCGAGCCGGGCACCGAGGCCATCTTCTGGGGGAAGGTCGGGGAGTACCGGGGCAGCCGCCAGATGGTGAACCCGGTCGTCGACGTCGTGGCGGCCGCGGTCGGCACCGGCCGGCGCACGCTGCGCATTTTGCCGATCTATCCCGCTTCGGCCAAGGCCGGTCTGACGAGCTGGGAGATCGGCACCTACATCGAGGAGGCCCTCGACCGCGCCGGCGAGCTGGCGGACCCCCTGCCCGAGCACTGGAGGTCGTCGCTCGATCTGTGGCGCCGGACCGAGGCCTTCGGGGCCATCCACCTGCCCGAGTCGACGGCCGTCGTCGCACCCGCCCGCCGGCGCCTGGTCTTCGACGAGCTCTTCCGCCTGCAGCTGGCGCTGGTCCTGCGCCGCCGCGCCGTCGAGGTGAACGCGCGGGCGCTGCGCCACGACGTGTCGCCGCGGGAGGTCTCCGGCGGCGTCGACGGGACGCTGGTGGCGCGGTTCCTGAGGGCATTGCCCTACGAGCTCACGACGGCGCAGCGGCGCGCCCTGGCCGTGGTGGTGGCCGACATGGCCGGACCGTTCCCGATGCACCGGCTGCTCCAGGGCGACGTCGGCTCGGGCAAGACGGTGGTGGCGCTGGCCACCCTGCTCGCCGCCGTGCAGAGTGGCCATCAGGGCGCGCTCATGGTGCCGACCGAGGTGCTGGCGGAGCAGCACTTCGCCGCCGTGCGCGCGCTCTTGGGCGATCTGGAGGGACCGGGGGGCATGGCCGGGGGCGAAGTCCGGGTGGAGGTGCTCACGAGCCGGGTCAAGGGCAAGGCGCGCACGGCCACGCTGGAAGGACTGGCGAGCGGTGCGATCGATGTCGTCGTGGGGACGCACGCGCTCTTGACCGAAGACGTCGAGTTCGCGTCGCTCGGCGTGGTCGTGATCGACGAGCAGCACCGCTTCGGCGTCGAGCAGCGGGCCGGCCTGCGGGCCAAGGGAGCCGACGGCGACCCGGACCTCCTCGTCATGACCGCCACCCCGATCCCGCGCACGGCGGCGATGGTGATCTTCGGGGACCTGGACCTGACCACGCTCGACGAGCTGCCGCCCGGACGGATCCCGGTGACGACGGAGTGGCTGCCCGTCCCGGACGGGGCGGAGCCGGCGTGGGAGCGAGTCCGATCGGAGGCAGCCCTCGGACGCCGGGCCTTCGTCGTGTGCCCCCTGGTGAGCGATTCCGTCCGGGTGGAGGCGAGGTCGGCCACCGAGGAGTTCGAGCGGCTGTCGGCCGGCGAGCTGGCGGGGCTCCGGGTGGGCCTGATCCACGGCCAGATGCCTCCGGCCGCCCGGGAGGAGACCATGGCCCGGTTCCGCTCGGGAGACCTGCAGGTGCTGGTGGCCACGACGGTGATCGAGGTGGGGGTCGACGTCGCCGAGGCCACCGTGATGGTGATTGAGAGCGCCGACAGGTTCGGCATCGCCCAGCTGCACCAGCTGCGGGGGCGGGTCGGCCGGGGCAGCGACCCCAGCTGGTGCTTCCTGCTCGGCGGCGAGGCGGGCAACGAACGGCTGGCCGCGGTGGCGGCCTCGAGCGACGGGTTCGAGCTGGCCGAGACGGACCTGCGCCTGCGCGGCGAGGGCACGCTCCTCGGCGCCCGCCAGAAGGGCCAGACCGATCTGAAGCTGGCCTCGCTGTCCGACGAGCGCGACCTCCAGCTGCTCAGCGTGGCGCGCCAAGTGGCCCAGGCGGTGGTGGGGGAGGACCCGCAGCTGACCTCGTATCCCGAACTGGCCGACGAGGTGCGGCTGCTGCTCTCCGAGGACGAGGGCGAGTACCTCTTCAAGAGCTGAACCGGCAGCCCCGAGAGGCCCTAGGGTGAGCGGCGATGCGGGTCATCGGGGGCCGAAGCCGCGGGCGCCGGCTGTCCGCCCGGCTCCCTCCGACCGTCCGGCCCACCTCGGATCGTGTGCGCGAGTCCATCTTCGACATCCTCGGTTCGCGCGGCGGCGTCGAGGGGCTGCGCGTCGTCGACCTGTTCTGCGGGAGCGGCGCCCTCGGCGTCGAGGCCCTCTCACGCGGTGCCGCCTCGGTCACGTTCGTCGATTCGGATGCCACCGCCCTCGACGCCGTGCGGGTGAACCTCGGCGCGGTCGGGCTGGGTGACGAGTCGGTCACGCTGGTGCGCGCCGAGCTGCCGGGCTGGCTGCGGACCACCGGCGCCGCCGCGTCGACGTTCGACCTCGCCCTGTGCGACCCGCCCTACGGCTTCGAGCGGTGGCCCGAGCTGCTCGGCGCGCTGCACGCAACCACGGTGGTGATGGAATCCGGGGCGCCGGTCGAGCTGCCCCCGGACTGGGTGAGCACGAGGGAGCGCCGGTACGGCGGTACGCTCGTGACCGTGGCTCGTCGCAATCAGGCCGGCTCGTGAAGGTCGGCCTTTTCCCGGGGTCGTTCGACCCCTTCCACAACGGGCACCTCGAGATCGTCGAGCGGGCCAGCCGCCTCTTCGACGAGGTCGTCGTCGCCGCCCTGCGCAACCCGCAGAAGAGCGCGCCCCTGTTCGACCTGGAGGAGCGCCAGGAGATGATGGAGCAGGTGCTGGCGCACCTGCCCGACGTGCGGATCGTCTCGGTGTCGACCCTGCTCGTCTACGTGGCCCGCGACGTCGGCGCCTCGGCCATCGTCCGCGGCCTGCGGGCCGTGTCGGACTTCGAGACCGAGATGCAGATGGCCCAGATGAACCACCACCTCTCGGGCGTAGAGACCATCTTCATCCCGACGAGCTCCAAGTATTCCTTCGTGGCCTCCAAGCTCGTCCGCGAGGTGGCGCGCTTCGGCGGTGACGTCTCGGCCTTCGTCCCCGAGGTCGTGGCCAAGGCGCTGCGGGCCAAGTACGAAGAGGGGAACGAAGAGGGGAACAAGGAGGGGAAGGAGCAGCCGTGAGCGACCAGTTCCTCGACGTCGACGAGGAGCAGCCGGTCGCGGAGGTCGGGATCGACGGCATCCTGCACCAGCTGCTCGACATCATGGCCGGCGCCAAGTCGATGCCGCTGTCCTCCTCGGTGATGGTGTCGCGCGAAGAGGTCACGTCGCTGCTCGATGCGGCGCTCGAGTGCCTGCCCGAAGAGCTGCGCCAGGCCCGCTGGCTCCTGCGCGAGCGCGAGGAGTTCATGGCGGAGCGCACGCGCGAAGCCGAGGCTTTGATGGACGAGGTCCGGGCGCAGGCCGAGCAGATGGTCCAGCGCACCGAGATCGTCCGCCAGGCCAACGCCGTCGCCCAGCGCATCCTCGACGACGCCAACGAGGAGGCCCGCTCGCTCCGCCACCAGGCCGAGGACTTCTGTGACACCAAGCTGGCCGGCATGGAGATCGTGCTCGACCGGCTGACCCGCACCGTGCACGCCGGTCGGGCCAGGTTGGCCGCGCCCCTGGTGGAGGCGGCGGCGGAGAACGACGGAGCCGGGAGCGAGGAGGACGGCTTCTTCGACCAGGATCAGTCGTGACCGACGTCGACCCCTTCGTCGTCGACGTCGCCCGGCTGAGGCGAACGGCCCGGAGTGCCGTCGGGGGCGCGCCGATGCACGTCGAGCGCCGGGGTGAGGTGGCACTGGCCGGTCCGCTCCAGGCCTCGGGCATCGATCCGGGGCGCAGCGTGGTGCCCCCGGGCGCCGCGGCGGAAGTCGGCCTGGTCCTGAGGCCCTTCATCGGCGGCGTCGAGGCGACCGGGACCGTCCGGGCCCCTTGGGTCGGAACGTGCCGGCGCTGTGCCGAACCGGTCTCGGGCGAGCTGGTCATCGCGGTCCGCGAGCGGTTCTGCGACCTTCGGCCCCACGACGGGCCGGACCAGGACGACGAGCTGTACCCCATCGTCGACGACGTGGTCGACGTCGGTCCGTTGGTGCGCGACGCCATCGTGCTCGAGCTGCCCATGGCGCCGCTGTGCCGGGACGACTGCTCCGGGCTCTGTCCGGAGTGCGGAGCCAACCGCAACGAGGGCGATTGCGGCTGCGTTGCCCCCAGCGACCCAAGGTGGGCTAACCTCGACGTGCTCCGGTAGCCGGCTCCACGCCGCCCGGTGCGCCCCGCCCGACCCGTCCTGGAGACCCGCGATGGCTGTCCCGAAGAAGAAGAAGTCCAAGGCGAAGGGCCGTTCGCATCAGGCCGGCGCCTGGCGGCTGTCCCGGCCGGCGCGCAGCGTCTGCCCCCACTGCCAGGCGGCCAAGACGCCGCACGTGGTGTGCCCGAGCTGTGGCTGGTACAAGGGGCGCCAAGCGGTCGAGGTCGACTGATTTGAGTCGCCGGGGCGAGCGACCGTCCCCGGAGACCCTGGCCACGCTGCCCGTCGCCGTCGACGCCGTCGGCGGCGACAAGGCGCCGGGCGAGGTGGTCGCAGGAGCCAGGCGGGCACACGACGAGCACGGGATCGAGGTCGTCCTCGTTGGTCCGCCGGAGCTGGTCGGCGATACCATGGGACTGCCCCTGCTCGCCTGCACCGAGGTCATCGCCATGGACGAGGATCCCGCCGGCGGCGTGCGGCGCAAGAAGGACTCCTCGCTCGTGCGGGCGGCGGAGCTGGTGCGCGACGGCGGCGCGTGCGCCATGGTCTCCGCCGGGAACACGGGCGCGACGATGGCCTCGGCGCTGCTGCGGATGGGCCGCCTGCCCGGCGTCGTGCGCCCCTGCATCGCCACCCCCCTGCCCCGCCTCGGGCGCACGCCGGCGGTGCTGGTCGACGCCGGGGCCAACTCCGAGTGCACCGCCGCCATGCTGGTCCAGTTCGCCGCCATGGGCGCCGCCTACGTCTCCGCCCGCTTCGGGACCGCGGCGCCGACGGTGGGTCTGCTCTCCATCGGCGAGGAGCCGACGAAGGGCACCCCGCTGGTCAAGGAGACCCATGGCCTCCTGTCCCAGCGTGCCCCCGCGACGGCGGGGTTCGAGTTCGTCGGCAACCTCGAGGGCCGGGACCTCCTCCCCTCGCCGGCCGACGTGGTGGTGACCGACGGCTTCACCGGGAACGTGGCCCTCAAGGCGCTCGAGGGCGCGCTGCGGTTCCTCTTCGACACCCTTCTGGGCGTCTTCGGCACCGACGACGCGACCAAGCAGGCGGCGGACGCGCTCCTCCCTCACATCCTCCCGCTGGCGGCCGAGCTGGAGCCGGAGAACACGGGCGGGGCCTTGCTCCTCGGGACCGACGGAGTCTGCGTGATCAGCCACGGCTCCTCGAACGCCGCCGCGGTGATGAACGCCATCCTCGTGGCCCACGAATGTGCCGCCCGGGGCCTCGCCGACCATGTCGCCGCCGCCGTGCGCCCAATCCCGAAGACCTGAAATCCCAGGTCAGGACCCAGAAACGGGCAATTCAAGCCCGAAAACCCCTAAGCTGGCGTCCGTGCCGGCTGAAACCCACACCAACCAGGGCCCCCTCGACCGCAATGGGGTGTTCGAGCTGATCCGGGACCAGCTGGCCGACATCCTCGAGACCGACCCCTCGACGATCACCGAGGGAGCGTCGTTCGTCGAGGATCTCGACGCTGACTCGCTCGCGCTGATTGAGCTGGTCGAGGCGCTCGAGGAGGAGCTGGGAGAGCGCACCGTGGGTTTCCGCATCGATGACGAGGACCTCGAGGACCTGCGCACCGTCCGTGACGCCGTTGACTACGTCTACGCAAAGCTCGAGGCAGGGTGACCCGGGTGCCGAGGGGTCGGCCGCACTGGCCGAGCGACTAGGGCACACCTTCGGCGACCTGAACCTGCTCCGTCACGCGCTCGCCCACCGCAGTTGGTGCGGCGAGCAGGAGGGCGGAGCGCCGTCCAACGAGCGGCTCGAGTTCCTCGGCGACGCCGTGCTGAGCCTGGTCGTCGCCCGGTACACCTACGACCGCTACCCGACCTTCGCCGAAGGCCAGCTGGCCAAGATCCGGTCGGCCGTGGTCAACGCACGCATGCTCGCCGATGTGGCCGGCCGGCTGGGCGTGGGCGACGTCCTCCTGCTCGGCCGGGGCGAGGAGGCGTCGGGGGGGCGCACCAAGGCTTCCATCCTCGCCGACGCCTTCGAGGCCGTCCTCGGGGCGGTCTACCTCGACGCCGGCTGGGACGCCGCCGTGCAGTTGGTGCTGCGCGAGCTGGGCGAGCCGATCGAACGGGCGGGCCAGGAACCCGACGACTACGACCACAAGAGCCGGCTGCAAGAGCGCGCCGTGCGCGAAGGCGCAGGCCCGCCCCGCTACGTGGTGACCGGATCCGGGCCCGACCACGACCGGGCCTACCTGGCCGAGGTCTACCTCGACGGCCGCAGCTGCGGTGTCGGGGAGGGGCGCTCGAAGAAGGACGCGGAGCAGGAGGCGGCCCGCCGGGCCTGGGAGGCGCTCCAGGATGCCTGAGCTGCCCGAGGTCGAGACCCTGCGCCTGGACCTCTCACGCGAGGTGGTCGGGCGAAAGATCAGGGCCGTGTCCGTCGCCAACGGGCGCTCCGTGCGGCGCCACCCCTCGGCCAAGCACTTCCGGGCGCTGCTCGAGGGCCGGACGATCAAGTCGGTGGGGCGGCTCGGCAAGTACCTGCTGCTCACCCTCGACGACGGGAACACGCTGGTGGTGCATCTCGGGATGAGCGGGCAGCTGCTGCGCGTGAAGTCCTCGAAGGACCACCCCAAGCCCAAGCACACGCACGTCGTCATCACCTTCACCCAGGGCGGCGAGCTGCGTTACGTCGACCCGAGGACGTTCGGCGAGCTGTTCGTGTCCACGCCGCCCCTCAAGGCCGACGGCACCCCGTTGAGCCCGGTGTCGGGGGTGTCGGGCGGGGACGGGACGGCCATCCGCAAGGCGGTGCCCGAGCTGGCCCACCTCGGCTTCGACCCGATTGAGGACCTGATGAGCTGGGAGCGCTTCGGCGCGTTGTTGCACCAGCACCACGGCGGCATCAAGTCGCTGCTGATGGACCAGAGCTTCACGGCGGGCATCGGCAATCTCTATTCCGACGAGATGCTGTACCAGGCCGGTCTGCGCTACGACCGCGCCGCCGACTCGCTCACGGCGACCGAGGTCCGTCGCCTCTACCGCGCCATCGTCGAGACGCTGGCGGACGCCATCAAGCACCGTGGGTCCTCCCTGGCCGACGAGCAGTACCGCGACCTCTTCGGCGAGCTCGGCGACTTCCAGGGCTCCCATCAGGTCTACGACCGCGAGGGCGAGCCGTGCCGCCGGTGCCGCAATGTGATCGTGCGGGTCAAGACCGGTGGCCGGTCCACGTTCTTCTGCGAGCACTGCCAGGTGTAGGTCCGAGAAGCCCCGATCGGCACCCTCCGGTTCGATAGGGTCGCCTCGATGTTCCTCAAGTCGCTCAGCGTGAAGGGCTTCAAGTCCTTCGCCGACCCGACGGTGTTGGAGTTCGAACCGGGGATCACCGTCGTCGTCGGCCCCAACGGCAGCGGCAAGTCCAACGTCGTCGACGCCGTGACCTGGGTCCTGGGGGCGCAGGGGCCGCGCTCGCTGCGCTCCGCCAAAATGGAGGACGTCATCTTCGCCGGCACCTCGTCGCGCCCCCAGCTCGGCCGGGCCGAGGTCTCACTCACCATCGACAACTCGTCGGGCAAGCTCCCCATCGACCTGGCCGAGGTCACCATCACGCGGACCCTGTTCCGCTCGGGCGACAGCGAGTACGCCATCAACGGCGCCGCCTGCCGGCTGCTCGACATTCAGGAGCTGCTCAGCGATTCGGGCGTGGGTCGCCAGCAGCACATGATCATCGGGCAGGGCCAGCTCGACACCGTCCTCAACGCCCGGCCCGAGGATCGGCGGGCCATTATTGAGGAGGCCGCCGGCGTGCTCAAGCACCGGCGCCGCCGGGAGCGGGCCGAGCGCCGGCTGGCGGCGACAGCGGAGAACCTCGAGCGACTCGGGGACCTGGTGCGCGAGGTCCGGCGCCAGATCAGGCCCCTCGAGCGCCAGGCCGCGGCGGCGCGCTCCCACGATGCCGTGGCCTCCGAGCTGCTGGAGGTGCGTCGCTACCTGGCCGGCGCCGAGCTGACCGAGCTGGCGGCGCGCCGAGCCGCGGCGGCACAGGGCCTCGCCGTGTGCCGGGAAGAGGAGCGCGAGTTGCACCAGGCCCTCGACGAGCTCGACGCGGAGGCGTCCACGACCACGGCCGAGCTCTCCTCGCGCCGCGAGGAGGACCTGGCCGACGCGCTGGGCCGCGTCCAGGGCCTGGTGGAGCGGGCCCGAGGCCTTTCGGGCCTCCTGCGCGAGCGGGGCCGGTCGGTGGCCGCCGCCCTCGACGCGGCGGCCGACGTCGACGTCGTCTCGACCCTGGAGTCCGAGGCGGCCCGGCTCGACGCCGAGATGGCCGCCGCCGACGCCGAGGCCGACGAGTCCGGTGGCGGCGAAAGGGCCGGGCTGGAGTCTGCGCTGGCCGCCCTCGACGCCGAGGCGGCGCAGCTCGCGGCGCGCTGGGAGGCCGTGCTCGACGGAGACCGCCCGGACCAGGCGGCGGCGCGCGTGCGGGCCCGCACCGAGCTGGTGGCGCGGGCCGCAGCGCGCGAGCAGCAGGACGTCGACTCGCTGGCGGCTCGGCTGGCCTCGACCGAGGAGCGCAACGCGGCCGCGGCCGTGCGCGCCGATCTGCAGGCCGCCGCGGCCGACGAGCTCGAGACGGCGACAGCCGGGTTCGAGGCCGTCCTCGCCGGCGCGACCACCGAGCTCGAGCAGGCCGCCGGAGCCGCCGAATCGGCCCAGCACGCCGCGGACGAGGCCGAGCAGGCCCGCCACCGCACGGCGGCACGGGCCGAGGCGCTCGAGCGCGCCCTGGCCGAGATGAGCGGGGCGGGCGGGCATGAACTGCTGCGCGAGGTGGACGGCGTCGTGGGGTCGCTGCTCAGTCTGGTCGAGATCGACGAGGGGTGGGACGCCGCGTTCGAGGCGGCGGCAGGCGCCGGGGTGGCCACGGTCGTCGTGGACGGCCCGCGTTCGGCCCAGCGGGCCCTGACCACGCTGCGCGATCGGGGCGTCACCGGCGCCGTGCTGGCGCCGAGAACGGTCCATCCGGTTTCGGTCACGGATCTGCCCGCCGGGAGCAGCGCCGAGCCGGTGCGCCGGCACGTGCGCGCCCGTCAAGGGGGAGCCGCGGCCGAGTCGGTGCTCGACGCGCTGGTCGGGCGGGCCGTGCGCGTCGACGGCTGGGAAGAGGCGATCGACCTGTCGCTGGCCCACGACGACCTGATCGTGGTGACTCCCGACGGGGACCGCTTCGCCGCCACGGGTTGGCGGGTGCGATCCGGCACAGCCGTGGTGACCGCCACCGCCGTGGAAGAGGCGAGCCGGCGCGCCCAGGACGCCGCTGCGACGGCCGAGCTGGCCCGGGCCGGACTGGCCGAATGCCGCCTGGCGCTGGCACGTTGCCGGGACGCCAGGGTGGCGGCGGAACGGGCCCTCGACCGCCACACCGCCGTGCTGACTGCGGGCCGGGCCGACGCGCAGCGGGCGACGGCGGAGATCGGCCGGCTGGCGGCCGACCTCGACGAGGTCAGCGCCCAGCTGGTGGCCGCCCGCGAGCGCCGCGCTCAGGCCGGCGCCGAGTCCCAGGAGCTCGCCGCCTCGTCCACCCTGCTCGAGGAGGCGACGGCCGCCTGGCAGGACGTCGAGGGCCGCCGGGAGGTGCTCGTCGGGCAGACCCGCGAGCTCGACGTGCGGGCCGCCGGCCTGGCCGAGCGCCGCCGCGTCCTGGCCGAGCGTCACGCCGAGGTGGAGCGACGGCTACTGGGCCATGCCGAGGAGCGCGCCACCGCCGCGGCCCGGCGCCGGCGCCTGGAGGACGAGGCCACCGCGCTGCGGCGGCTCGAGACGGTGGTCGAACGCGAGCACGCCCGTCTCGATGCGGTCTTCGAGGACCTCCGCCGCGACTACCGGGACCAGGTCGACGCGGTGCGGGCGGGGGGCGAGCGCCTGGAGCAGCTGCGCCGGGACCGCCACACCACCGAGCAGCGCCTCGATGTCACCCGCGCGCGCACCCGGACCCTCGATCTGGAGATGAACGAGGTCGACCTGCGCCTCGAAGCACTGCGCGAACACGTCCACCGCGACCTCGGCGCGACGCCCGAGCAGCTGGTGGGCCTGCCGGAACCGCCCGCGCCCGAGGACACGACGCTGATTCAGCACGCCGAGGAGCTCGAGCGCAAGCTGGTGGCGCTCGGCCCCGTCAACCCGCTGGCGCTCGAGGAGCTCTCGGCGCTCGAGGAGCGCCACCGGGAGCTCGAGGCGCAGGTCGACGACGTCCGGGGCGCCCGCCGCGAGCTGCACGAAGTCGTCCGCACGCTCGACCACGAGATCCTGACCTCGTTCGCCGCCGCCGCCGCCGACGTGAACGAGCACTTCTCCGCCCTTGTCGCCATGCTGTTCCCCGGCGGCACCGGGCGCCTGGTGCTCACCAGCCCCGACGACCTCCTCAACACGGGCGTCGAGATTGAGGTGCGCCCAGCCGGCCGTAACGTGCGGAGGGTATCGCTCCTCTCCGGGGGCGAGCGCTCCATGGCCGCGCTGGCCTTCCTCTTCGCCGTGTTCCGCAGCCGGCCGTCGCCCTTCTACCTCATGGACGAGGTCGAGGCCGCGCTCGACGACGTCAACCTGAGCCGCTTCCTCGCCCTGGTGCGCGAGTTCCGTGACGAGGCGCAGCTGCTGATCGTGAGCCACCAGAAGCGCACCATGGAAACGGCGGACGCGCTCTACGGAGTGACGATGGCGCCGGGCGGCTCCTCTCAGGTCGTGAGCCAGAAGGTGAGCGAGCCGGCGTGATCGGCACGATCATCGTCATAGTCGTGGCCGTGGCGATCATCGGGGTCGTGGCCGGCGCCGTCGCCAGCTCGCGTCGCGGACGCGATGAACCCGAAGGCGGCACGAGGGGCGACGCTTGATCGGCACCCTGATCATCATCGTCATCGTGGTGGCGGTGCTGGGTCTGGTCGCCGGGTCGGTGGCCGCCACGCGCTCCCGGCGGGCCGCCCGCCGTACTCCCACGGCGGCACCGCCGACCAAGGCACCGGAGAAGCCACCCCAGGCTCCCTCGTCTCCTCCGCCAGCGCCCGCGCCTCCGACCGCCCGACCGACAGAAGCCGAAGCCGAGGCGCCAGCCGACGTCGAGGCGCCGGTCGCAGCCGAGACACCAGTCGTAGAAGAAGCACCGCCCGAAGCGGAAGCGCCCGCCCCGGCGACGTACCGGAGCCGTCTCGGCAACGTGCGGGGGCTGTTCAGCTCGGCGGTGGCCTCGCTGAGGTCGGGACGCATCGACGAGACCACCTGGGACTCACTCGAGGAAGCCCTCATCCGCGCCGACGTCGGCGTGGCCACCGCGGACGCTCTCTTGGGCGACCTGAAGGCCAAGGTGGCGGCGAAGGAGGTGACCGGCGGTGACCAGCTGCTCGGCGCTCTGGGTGACGCCGTCAAGGGACTGCTCCAGACGTCGGGACGGCGCGACCTGAACTTCGAAGGCCGTCCGGGCGAGCCCGACGTCTGGCTGATCGTCGGTGTCAACGGGGTGGGCAAGACGACCACGATCGGGAAGCTGGCCCGGCGCCAGTCGGCCAACGGGCGGTCGGTCCTCTTGGCCGCCGGGGACACCTTTCGCGCCGCGGCCGCCGACCAGCTCGAGATGTGGGCCGAGCGCACCGGCACCGAGATCATCCGCGGTGCCGAGGGTGGCGACCCGAGCGCGATCGTCTTCGACGCCGTCCAGCGGGCCGCGGCCCGGGGGAACGACCTGGTGCTGGCCGACACCGCGGGTCGTCTGCACACCAAGGTCAACCTCGTCGAGGAGCTGAAGAAGATCCGCCGGGTGGCAGATCGCGACCCCGGCAACGTCACCGAGGTCCTGCTGGTCCTCGATGCGACGACCGGACAGAACGCGCTGGCCCAGGCACGCAATTTCACCGAGGCGGTCGAGGTGACCGGTATCGTGCTCACCAAGCTCGACGGGACGGCGAAGGGCGGGATCGTGGTCGCGGTCCAGCGTGAGTTGGGCCTGCCGGTCAAGCTGGTCGGCCTGGGCGAGGGAGCCGACGACCTCGTCGACTTCGACCCGGACGAGTTCGTCGACGCGATGCTGGCGGTCGACGCATGACCCGCACCAGAGGAGGGCCGATGAACACACAGCAGAAGCGGGTGCTGGCCTTTGCCCTGATCGTCCACACGGTGGTGCTGAGGCTGACGTGGCTCGACCTCCGGAAGCGTCCCGACGAAGCGATCCGGGGCAACAAGCGTCTGTGGCGGGTCGCGTCCTCCATGAACACCTTGGGCTCGGCGGCGTATTGGCTGTTCGGCCGCAAGTCCGTCTAACGCCGGCGATCTGTCTCGCCCTGGGGGCTTCGAAGGACATTTGAACCGGGGACCCTTGCGGCTCCGACTAGATGCGGGCGAGCCCCAGGAACGACCCGAGCACGTCGCGGTCACCCTCGACGACGAGCGTGTCCGCGTCCCGCCGGTTCCACAGGACGAGGTACAGGTCCTCGGCGCGGCCGCGCACCGTGCAGTCGGCTCGTCCCTCGCGGGCGCCAGCGCCGGAGACCGTCGTGGCTCGTTCGGGACCGATCGTGACGAGCCACCGGGCGTCTCCGTCGGTGCAGGCGACCCGGAGGGTGGCTGAGCGCTGCACGTGTTCCTCCTGGCTTCCGGCGCGAACGCGCGGGACGAATCCCGTCAGGAGCTCGTCTAGCCCGTCGGCGGCAAAGCCCGGGGGAACGGGGTCGACAGCAGTTCCGGCAGCATGCTCGGCGTCGACGCGGTGGACTGCCGTCTCGTGCGCCTGGCGGCGCGCCCAGAACGCGAGGGGGGAGGGGGCGGCGAGGAAGCTCCAGCATTCGAGGTCGGCCGGCGCGGCCGCGAGCGCGTCGACCAGCGCACCATGGCCAGCCACGTACCAGTCCACCAACTCCTCGTCGTCGGGCAGCGGCGCGCCCAGCGTCGCGAACTCGACCTGGTCGGGCCGGGTGAGCGCGCCGGCGACGAAGGCGGTGGCCCAGCGGTGTATCTGGCCGAGATGGTGCACGAGGTCGCGGACGGCCCAGTCGGGGCAGGCGCGCACGCTGGCATCGGGACCCGCCAGGGCGACGACGGTGGCCAGCCGGGACCCGTCGACGCGCAGCTGCTCGATGTGGGCTTCGACGTCCATTGGGCTCTCCATACCTGTTTGCCCGGCGCCTCCTGTGCGCCGCGCCTCGGTCGGGCGCGGCCTTACGGCGCCTTGACGCTGATCAGATCGATCACGAAGACCAGAGTGTCGTCGGCGGCGATGCCTGGTCCGGGCGAGGAGTCACGGTAGCCCAGGGCGGGGGGCACGATGAGCTCCCGACGGCCGCCCTCGTGCATCCCGACGACGCCCTTGTCCCAACCGGGGATCACGTCGCCGACACCGAGCGTGAAGGTGAAGGGCTGGCTCGTCCACGAGGACTGGACCACCTTCCTGGTCGAGTAGGTGGCCAGGGTGTACTGCACCGTCAGGACGTCTCCCGGTTCCGCCGCCGCTCCGGTTCCCGTGATGAGATCGGCGCTCTGGAGCTGCGTGGGGGGAGGTCCGGCGGGCACGGTGACCGTCGGCGCCGTCCCGAACGTCCCGGCGGCGGACTGCTGCGAGGTCGGGATGGGGGCGATGCCGGCCGGAGCAGCCGCGGCGCTCGCCGAGCTCTGCGTCGTGGTCGAGGTCGAGGTCGTAGACGAGGTCGTGCTTGTTGTTGTGGGCGTGGTCGAGGTCGAGGACGCGGAGGTCGCCGGCGACGACCCGCACGCGGCCAGTCCGACGGCGGCGGCAAGTGCGAGGACCGGTCCGAGGGTGCGGGGGGCGCGCCGCGAGAGCCGGAGAATGCGGTGGTGCATGGACCGCGAAGGTAGCCGGTGCTTGCGCGGAGAGGCCTATCGGGTGATGCGGTACGGATCCCATGCGGGCGTGCTGTCTCGCAGGTGACGTTCGACCAGGGCGCGGACCCGGGCGGGGTCGAGCCCGCTTTCGGCACCTTGGTCCGGTGCCAGCGTCGGGGTGAGCGAGGACACGGCTCCCGCGTGCCACACGGCCGCGCCCGCGACCTCCTCGCCGTTGAGCACCTCGGCCAACGGCACGAGATCGACCCGGGGGCGCACCGTACGCGTCCGGAACTGCACCCAGCTCTCGTAGCGGTACCTGAGCTCGGGCCGCCCTCCCGCCAAGACGAGAAGGGCGCCACGGTCGGTGGCGTTGTGCAGCGCGATCGGGTGCACGCCGGCCACCCACTCGCCGCCGAAGCGGTGCCCGCCCGCCAGGTCGAGCTCGGCCCGGTCGGGCACGGTGACGACGGCCAGGTCGAGGTCGGGCACCTCCTCGATCGTGACCGCTCCGCTGGCCAGCGCTTCCTCCGACCTCGTCAGCGTTGCGTCCTCGTCGGCCCAGAGGCCGGCGAAGCGCTCCGGGCGCTCGCACAGCTCAGGCAGCCGCGCCAGCAGCTCGAGGTGCAGCACTCGAACCCATTCGTCGTAGTCGGGAGCAGCGTCACCGCCGGACCCGGCGCGCAGCGGGCTTCGGCCGGGATCGGCGTAGGCCGCGATCGCCATGGAGACCCGGGCTGCCGTCCTCGAGGGCGTCACGGCGAAGTCGCCGGCGCGCGCCACCTCGACCAGGAGCTCACGGCGCGCCAGCGCCTCGTCGGGCCGGGTCATGGCGAACACGGAGACCAGCCCGTCCTGGTCGAAGTGGTTGTTCGACACCGCGGACGCGCCGTGGTGGAGGTCGAATGCAGGGAGGTAGGCGAAGGCCATCTCGGCCGACAGGTCGGCGGCGAACCGGGCGGGGGAGCCGATGCCGGGCCAGTGCGAGAGGCAGAGCACCGTGCCGGGTGCGGGCGAACCGTCGACGACGACGCTCGGCACCTCCGCACAGAGCTCGCCGTAAGGGACGTAGTGCAGGTCCGGGCCGCGGGGCGTCACTCAGCCCGAGCGTAGAGGTCCACGGCGACCGGGAAGTCCGGGGCGACCGGGGAACGTGGGCGGCCGGGGAACCTGGGGCCACCCCGGACCCGGGGCGACCACGGCGGTGAGCCGAACCGGCGAGTGGGCGAGGCGCCGGTAATCTGGCACCCCATGTTCGACGCCCTCTCCGATCGGCTCGACCGCATCTCGACCCGGCTCCGCGGGAAGGGACGGATCGGCGAAGCTGATCTCGACGAAGCGCTCAAGGAGATCCGGACGGCGCTGCTCGATGCGGACGTCGAGCTGACCGTCGCCCGCCGGTTCTGCGACGGCATCCGCCTGCGGGTCAGCATGGAGGCGCTGTCGAAGAGCCTCACCCCCGGCCAGCAGGTGGTCAAGGCCGTCCACGAGGAACTCATCGGCGTGCTGGGCGGCGAGACCCTCAAGCTCACCTACGCCTCGCGCCCGCCCACCGTCGTGCTGATGGCGGGGTTGCAGGGTTCGGGCAAGACCACCAACTCGGCCAAGCTCGCCCGGTGGTGGAAGCAGCAGGGCCGGAACCCCCTGCTCGTCGGTGCGGACCTCCAGCGTCCCGCCGCCGTCGAGCAGCTGCGCGTCCTCGGCGATCAGGCCGGTGTGACGGTCTTCTCGGAGTCCACCGATCCCGTCCGCTGCGCCAAGGCCGGATTGGAAGAGGCGCGGCGCCTCGGTCGCGACATCTGCATCATCGACACCGCCGGCCGCCTCACGATCGACACGGAGCTGATGCAGCAGATCCGTGACATCAGCGAGGCCACGCGGCCGCACTACACGTTCCTGGTGATCGACGCCATGATCGGCCAGGACGCCGTGGCGACGGCGCGGGCGTTCCACGAGTCGCTCGAGCTGAGCGGCGTCATCCTCACCAAGCTCGACGGCGACGCACGAGGCGGCGCGGCGCTTTCGGTCAAGGGCGTCGTCGGCCGGCCGATCGCCTTCGCCAGCACCGGCGAGCGACTCGAGGACTTCGACCTGTTCCATCCCGACCGGATGGCCGACCGGATCCTCGGCATGGGAGACGTGCTCAGCCTGATTGAGCAGGCCGAGCGCACCATGGACTCCGACGTGGTGGCCCAGAGCGCGGGCCGCCTGCTCCAAGGCGAGTTCACGCTGGACGACTTCCTCTCACAGTTGCGCCAGGTCAAGAAGATGGGCTCACTCGGCGGGATCATGCGCCTGATGCCGGGGATGTCGAAAGAGATGCGCGAGGCGGCAGGGGCGATCGACGACGGCGAGGTGGCCCGGGTCGAGGCGATCGTGTGCTCCATGACGCCGGCCGAGCGCGTCGACGTCACCGTCATGGACGGGTCGCGCCGCAGTCGCGTGGCCCGCGGTTCGGGCACGTCGGTCCCGGAGGTCAACACGCTCATCAAGCAGTTCAAGGAGATGCAGAAGCTCATGAAGGGGATGGCTTCGGGCAACCTGCCGGACATCCCCGGGATGCCGTCCATGGGAGGCATGAGCGGCCGTGCGGCCAAGAAGATGGCCAGGCAGGCGGCCGCGGCCCAGTCGGCCGGGGTCCTGCCACCCGGGCCCGGGGGCCAGCCGGGCGACCTGGACATGCTCTCGCAGCTCATGGGCGATCAGGCAGAGCTGCCGGCGGGCTTCCCCCCCATGCCCGGAGTACCCCTGACGGCCGGCCCGGCCAAGCCGGTGGTGAACGTCAACAAGGGGACGAAGAAGAAGAAGAAAGGTGGCCGGGTCACTCCGCCCAAGGGACGCTGAGCCCCACCGGGCCCGTCATCTGCAACAATGGCGGATTCGATAGAGAGGATCCAGTTCGTGGCAGTGAAGCTCCGCCTCGTGCGGATGGGAAAGAAGAAGCAGCCGACCTACCGGGTCGTGGCGGCCGACAGCAGGTCGCCTCGTGACGGCCGCTTCCTCGAGATCGTGGGGACCTACGCCCCCCGCGGATCGTCGACGGCCGAGCCGGACGCCGTGATACAGATCGACAACGCCAAGGCCGTGAAGTGGCTGGTCAACGGGGCTCAGCCGACCGAGAGGGTCGAGCGCCTCCTGAAGACGTCGGGTGCCTGGGACGAGTTCACCACGGCGCGCTCGTCGTGACCAACCTCTACGAAGCCGGGGACGTCAACCAGGAGTCGGCCGGTTACGAAGCCGGCGACGTGAACGAGGAGTCGACCGGCTACCAGGCCGGCGACGTGAACCAGGAGTCGAACGA
The DNA here is from genome assembly GCA_963828505.1 of uncultured Acidimicrobiaceae bacterium. GTDB lineage: Bacteria > Actinomycetota > Acidimicrobiia > Acidimicrobiales > RAAP-2 > Bog-473. The sequence continues at coordinate 137,274 of CAWHFM010000013.1, read as the reverse complement.
GGACGGGGGCTCGGCGTTGTCGGTGCTGCGGTATCTCGCTCGCTCGCTCTCCAACGACCCCGAGTCGGTGGTGATCGACGTCGACGAACGCCGGGGCTCGCTCCGGCTCAGCCTCCACGTGGCCCCTGAGGACATGGGCCGGGTGATCGGTCGCCGCGGCCGCACGGCGCAGGCCATCCGTACCCTGGTCAACGTGGCCAGCACCCGTGACGGCGTGCAGGCCAGCGTGGACATCGTCGACGACTGAGCCGTCGCTCCTCACGGTCGGCCGGATCGGCCGGGCCCATGGCCTGAGGGGAGAGGTCGTGGTGCACCTCTGGAGCGATCAGACCGGGCGACTGGACCCGGGCTCGACCTTGGCCACCGCCCGCGGTCCGCTCACCGTGTACCGGTCCCGCTTCATGGGCGGTCCCGTCGATCGCTTCCTTTCCTTCGTGGTGCACTTCGAGGGCGTGGACGACCGCGTCGCCGCCGAGCGCCTGCACGGCGTCGACCTGCAGGCCGAGCCGCTCGACCTCCCCGGCACGCTCTGGGTGCACGAGCTCGTCGGCGCCAGGGTACGGGATGCCCAGGGCGCTGAGCTGGGCCGCGTGGCCGCGGTCGAGGCCAACCCGGCGAGCGACCTGCTCGTGCTCGACTCGGGCGGGCTCATCCCAGCGAACTTCGTGACCCGCCACGACCCGGCCGCGGGCACGGTTGAAGTCGACATCCCCGAGGGCCTGCTCGACCCGTGAGGATCGACGTCTTCACCATCTTCCCCGATCTGATCTCGGGCTACTGCGGCGCATCCATCCTCGGCCGCGCCGTGGACGCGGGCGCGCTCGACGTCCGGGTGCACGACCTGCGTGCCGGGGCCGGCGACCCCCGGCGCTCGGTCGACGACAGCCCGTTCGGCGGCGGTGCGGGGATGGTGCTGATGCCCGAGCCCGTCTTCCGTGCGGTCGAGGCGGTGGCCGACATGCCCCGGCCGCTCTTCCTGCTTGCGCCGGGAGGCCGGCGGTTCGACCAGGCGATGGCGGCCGAGCTGGCGGGTGGGGCGGGTGGGACGGCCCGGGCGGGCGACGAGGCGGGCGGCGAGGCGGGCGGCCAGGCGGGCAGCGGGGCGGGTGGGAACGGCTTCTCGCTGCTGTGCGGGCGCTACGAGGGGGTGGACCAGCGGGTCGCCGACCACCTGGTCGACGGCGAGTTGTCTGTGGGGGACTTCGTCCTGGCCGGGGGTGAGCTCGCCGCGCTGGTCGTAGTCGAGTCCGTCGCCCGGCTCCTCCCCGAGGTCCTCGGCAACGAGGAGTCCGCTCGCGACGAGAGCTTCTCGGGTGCGCTGGCGGGGTTGCTCGAGTACCCCCAGTACACCCGGCCAGCCGTGTTCCGGGGGTGGGAGGTCCCCGAGGTGTTGCGCTCGGGCGACCACGGCGCGGTGACGGCCTGGCGCCGCCGCCAGGCGCTCGTGCGGACCGCGGAGCAGCGCCCCGACATCGTGGAGCGCCTGGTCAGGGAGTCCAACCTGGGCCGGGACGACGTGCGTGTCCTCGCCGAGCACGGCTACGATGTTCCGTCCGGCTCCCGGACGCCCGACCCACATTGAGGACCGAGGACTGACCACATGCATCCCACCGAGACGATCGACCGCGACAGCCTGCGCGACGACATCCCCGACTTCCGGCCGGGCGACACGGTCAAGGTCCATGTGCGGGTGGTCGAGGGCACCCGCGAACGCGTGCAGGTCTTCCAGGGCGCGGTGATGCGCCGCCAAGGGGGCGGGGTCCAGGAGACCTTCACCGTGCGCAAGGTCAGCTTCGGCGTCGGCGTCGAGCGGACCTTCCCCGTCCACTCGCCGACGATCGCGAAGATCGAGGTGGCGACGCTCGGCGACGTGCGACGGGCCAAGCTCTACTACCTGCGGGAGCGCCACGGGAAGGCGGCGAAGATCAAGGAGCGGCGCGTGCCCCGGGGCAAGGTCGTCGCCGCGGTCGAGGTCGAGGTCGTGGACGAGGTCGACGATGTCGTGGAGGCGGACGAGGTCGTCGAGGCGGACCACACGGAGGCGGCCGACGAGTAGGGCGCGCCGATGAGCGAGGAAGACCTCGAGCGCTACGAGTCAGAGATCGAGCTCGGCCTCGTCCAGGAGTATCGGGCCGTCCTCCCCGTCTTCAACTACGTCATAGAGACGGAGCGCCGCTTCTACCTGGCCAACGAGGTCTCGCTGACCGTGCGTTCGGACACGACGCCGGCCTGTATTGAGCTCGAGCTTCGTGACGCCTGGGTTTGGGACATGTACCGGCCCGCCCGCTTCGTGCCCGAGGTACGGGTCGTGACCTTCCGCGACGTCAACGTCGAGCGCCTGCCCGAACAGGAGCTCTGACCGGGTCGAGCGCTACGACGACCGTTCCCCCCGGTGGGGACGGCTCGCCACGACAACGCCCGCCTCGGCCGGCACGGTGAGGACCTGGCGGCCGCGCACTACCGCGCGGCGGGCTATGCCGTGCTGGCTCGGAACTGGCGCTGTGCCCAGGGGGAGGTGGACCTGATCTGTGCCCGTGGCGGCGCGCTCATCGTCTGCGAGGTCAAGGCGCGCCGGCGCGACGCCCACGGTCACCCGCTCGAAGCGGTCACATTGTCGAAGCAGCGACGGCTCCGCCGACTGGCAGCGGCCTGGCTACGCCACCAGCACGCGAGGTGGGACGTGATCCGCTTCGACGTCGTGACCGTTCTCGACGGCGCGGTGGAGGTCGTCGAGGACGCCTTCTGACGGCAGCCGGCGTGGCCGGCAGTAGGGTCGGTAGGCATGGACACACCGACGGAGACGCTTATCGTCGAGCGCAAGGACGGTGTGGTCACCGTCACGATGAACCGGCCGGAGCGCAAGAACGCGGCCAACGGCAAGATGTTGAGAGAGCTACGCGCCGTCTTCGAGGAGATCGAAGACCGCGGCGAGGACCGCGTCATGGTCCTCACCGGCGCGGGAGGTGCTTTCTGCTCGGGTGCCGACCTCTCCGACCCCGACGGCCCAGCGACCGACCCCACCCGCTCCGGATTGGCTCGCATGCGCCGCCTCGGCGACGTGGCCCTCGCGCTGCATCGGGTGACGAAGCCGACCATCGCCAAGGTCGACGGCGTGGCAGTCGGCGCGGGTCTTTCGCTCGCACTGGGGTGCGACCTCGTCGTCTGTAGCGACCGGGCCCGCCTCTCCATGATCTTCTCCAAGCGCAGCCTGGCCCTCGACAACGGGGCCTCCTGGCTGTTGCCGCGCCTGGTCGGACTCGCTCGGGCCAAGGAGATCGCGCTCTTCGGCGGCATGTGGAGCGGCGAGGAAGCGGCGGCGATAGGTCTGGTCAACCGGGCCCTGCCCCCCGACGACCTCGACGCGTTCGTCGACGACTGGGCCACCACGCTGGCCGCCGGCCCCCCGCTGGCGCTCTCGATGACCAAGACGCTCCTACACGCCTCGTCCATGTCCTCCATGGAGCAGGCGGTCGAGGACGAGGCCCGGTGCCAGGCCCTCAACTTCTCCACGGCGGACACGAAGGAGGCGCTGGCGGCGTTCGGCGAGAAGCGCGAGCCGCTCTTCGTGGGCCGGTGAACGCCGGTGAATTCGGGGTCGCGGCAATAGAGTGGGACCATGCTCAGCGGCGTCCAAGGCATGGTCGGTGAGACCGCCCTGGTGACCAGGGCGGTCGGCGACGCTCACCACCCCGGCCGGGTCCGGGCCCGGGGTGAGGAGTGGCAGGCCATCTCCCTCGATCCCGACGAGGTCGTCCCCGTCGGCGCGAGTGTGGTGGTGGCGGGTATCGAGCGGGGACTGCTCGTGGTCTACGCCATCGAGGTGTAGGCGGAAAGGAGAGCGCAATGCTGATGGCCGGAGTTTTCGAGGTGGCGATCGTGACTGCCGCCGCCGTCATCGTGGGCGGCGCCATCGGGCTGTGGTTCCTGTCGCGTTTCGTCAGGATCGTGCAGCAGGGGAGCGTCGGCGTGGTGAAGCGCTTGGGGGAGTTCCGCGGGGTCATGCAGCCTGGCATGCACATACTGACGCCGTTCATCGACAAGATGGACAAGGTCGACGTCCGCGAATTTCCGATGACCGGCGACCAACAGGCTGTCATCACCAAGGACAACGTGTCGCTCCAGGTCAGCGCGACCATCTTCTGCCAGGTGATCGACGTCAAGTCGGCGCTCTTCGAGATCAACGACTACCAACTGGCGGTCGACCAGCTCTCGCGCACCGCGCTGCGGGCCGTCTTCGGCGAGTTGTCGTTGGACCAGGCCCTGAGCGAGCGGGAGCAGATCAACAGTCGCATGCAGGACCACATGGCCGACGCCACGGCGAAGTGGGGCGTCCGGCTCAACCGGATTGAGATCCTCGACATCACGCCGCCCCTCAACGTGATTCAGGCGATGTCCGAGCAGAAGGAGGCCGAGCAGCACAAGCGGGCCGCCATCCTCAAGTCCGAGGGCGAGCAGCAAGCGGCCGTGAACCAGGCCGGCGGGCGCAAGCAGGCGGCAGTGCTCGAGGCCGAGGGCGCCAAGCAGGCGGCGATCCTCGAAGCCGAGGCCCAGATGAAGGCCTTGGAGCTCCAGGCGGGCGGTCAGAAGGCGGCGCTCGAGCTACGCGGCGCCGGCGAGGCGGCGCGCCTCACCGCCATCGACACCGCCACCATCAACCCCCACACCCTCGCCGTGTTGCAGCTGCAAGCTCTCCAGGACATAGCGTCGTCCAACAACGCCAAGGTCGTCGTGCCCTACGAGGCGACGAGCCTGATGGGCGCGGCGGAGGTCCTCCTTTCGACCCTACGCAACGACAACCTCGCGCTCAACGGTCAGCCAGCCGAGCCGAGGAATGGGGCATCGGGGAAGGCGAACACCCCGCCGTCGCCGCCCAGGAACCAGTAGCCGTTCCCCGTCGAGGTGGCGGCCATCGCGGTGATCGGCGCGTTGAGCACCTGGCCGCCAAGCGATCCCTTGAAGGCCGCATCGAAGGAGAACAGGCCGCCGTCGGCCGCCACGAGCCAGTAGCCGCCCATGCCGTTCCCGGCCGCGCCCACCACGGGCGCGTTGAGAGTCTGCCCGGGCTGGAGCTGGCCCGGGACCGAGCCGTGGAAAACGGCGTCGCCGAAGGAGAACACGCCGCCGTCGGCGGCGACTACCCAGTAGCCGTTCCCCGTCGGGCTCGGCGCGATTCCCACGACGGGCGAATTGAGTGACTGCCCGGGCTGGAGCTGGCCCGGCACCGAGCCGAAGAACTTGGCGTCACCGAAGGCGAAGACCCCGCCGTCACTCGCCACCAGCCAGTACCCGCCGTGGTCCGGCGTCGAGGCGATGCCGACGACGGGTGCGTTGAGAGCGTGGCCACCCATGGAGCCGTAGAAGAGGGCGTTCCCGAGCGTGTACACCCCGCCGTCGGAAGCCGCCATCCAGTAGCCGCCCGCGCCGGCCGTCGCCGCGCCGACCATGGCTGGACCGTTCTGGTAGATGGAGAAGTTCCCCGCCTGCCCGTAATGGCTCGATGCGCCGCCCGCAGTAACCAGCCAGTACCCGAGGTTGTCCGGGGTGGGGGCGAACCCGACGTAGAGATTGGGATTGGAGAGTACGACCATCGGCGCGAGCAGGTTGGAGTGCGTGACGTTGCCGAAGTCGGCGCAGGGCGAAGCATTCACGTTCGGCAATAGGACCGAGCCGGCGGTCGGGCTGTTCACCCGGAAGCCGTAGGTCGGGTTCGAGGGGTCGGCGCAGCGCGGGCTCCAGTGCCAGTCGATCCGGGGGCTCGGTTGCGACGGGAGCTCGGTGATCTTCAGGTTGTACAGGGCCCCGTTGCCGCCCACGTTCGACGGGTCCGAGCCGTTGAGGCCGACGATGGCGGCGACCACAGAGATCGTCGTGGTGCACGACTCCCCGGGCACGGTCGGGTTGACCGGTACGAGGAAGTCGCCGCTCCCTGCGCCGGCACTGAGAACGGGTGTGCCCAGCGCGACGCCGCACGTGGCCGCCCCCGCCGGGCTCGACCCGGCCACGAGCGAGGCCAGGGAGGCAGCCACCGTCATACCTCCGATGAGGGCCAGCGCGGCGAGGGAGCGAACGATCCGTGACCCGCCATCGCGTCCGAGATTCGCCATGGGACTATGTCCTCCTCGGCCCACCCGCCGTCGGGTCGCCGCCACTCGCCTCAAAGCATGAACTTCACGGGTGGTGCAATCAAGAGGTTTCTCGTCGTCACGTTCGGAGGACACCACGCTCCCCATGGCCATCGACGCCTACCTCGGGCGGGACCTGTGTTCACCAAGGCGATGGTGTCGTTCGCCCATCGCTCTGCGATACAGAACGCCCGCGGCTCAGCGGGCGCCGGCCAGAACGCCGAGCTCGGCCAGCAGGCGGTCGCGCAGGCCGTCGAACTCCACGCCGCCGACCCGGCGCGGGCGGGCCAGGTCCACGGGCTGGTCGAGGGAGATGCGGCCGTGCGTGAGCACCATGACCCGGTCGGCCAGGAGTACGGCCTCTTCCACGTCGTGGGTCACCAGCAGCACGCCCGGTTGGTGGCGCGTGCACAAGTCGGCGACCAGTTGCTGCATGCGCAGCCGGGTCAGCGCGTCGAGTGCGGCGAAGGGCTCGTCGAGGAGGAGGAGCTCGGGTTCACGCACCAGAGCGCGGGCAAGCGCGACGCGCTGCGCCTCGCCGCCCGAGAGCGTGCCGGGCCACGCGTTGGCCCGCTCCGCCAACCCCACTTCCGCCAGGGCGAGCGCCGCCCGCTCCCGGGTGGCCTGGGCCCTCGGGAGGCCCATCACCACATTGCGCCAGACCCGCTGGGAGGCGACGAGGCGGGGCTCTTGGAAGACGACGGTGCGCACCTCGGGTACGAATACGTCACCGCCGTTCGCCGCGTCCAGCCCGGCCAATATGCGCAGCAGCGTCGTCTTGCCACTCCCCGACGCCCCGAGCAGCGCCACGAACTCGCCCTGGGCCACGGTGACGTCGAGCTCCGTCAGGACGCTGCGCTCGCCGAAGGACTTGGTCACGCCGCGGACGACCGCGGCCGGGTTGCTCTCGGCGAGCGGGAGGGAGCTCACCGGACCGCCTGGTGCCGTCGCCACGGCATGGTAACTCGCTCGAGCAGGCGGACCAGGAGGTCGGCCCCTATCCCGAGCAGCGCGTAGATGATGACGCAGACCATGAGGACGTTGATCTGCTGGAGGCTGTCTGCCTGGGCGACCAGGTAGCCGATGCCCTGGTTGGCCCCGATGCTCTCGGTGAAGACCAGGGCGATGACCGCGATACCGGCGGAGAAGCGCAACCCCGTCATGATCGACGGCATGGCGAGCGGCACCACGACGCGGCGGACCAACGTCGAACCGCGCACGCCGAAGCTGCGCGCCGCCTCGACAACCCGTTTGTCGACGTTGCGCACGCCGTTGGACGTGTTCAGGTACATGGGGAAGAGGGTGGCCAAGCCGATCAGGAGCACCTTGGCCGCCTCGCCGATGCCGAACCAGATGATGAAGAGGAAGATAACGGCCGGGTACGGGACCATGCGCAGCATCTGCATGGAGGCGTCGAAGAGCTCCTCGCCCAGCCGGGTCAGCCCGACCACGATGCCGAGGAGGAGGCCGATGCCGGCGCCGAGGGCGAGCCCCAACGCGGCGCGACGCGCCGAGACGCCGATGTCACCGAGCAGATCGTCGTGCCGCCAGAGCTGCACGAACGCGTCCCAGGTGACGGCGGGCGTCGACAGCGTGGTCGAGGGGATGACGCCGGTCGTCGTCAGTACCCACCAGGCGACGAAGATCGACACCGGAATCACCAGGCGCAGGGCGAGCGACCAGCGCCTGGGTCGGCGACCCGTGATGCCGACGGGGAGGCGGATCAGCCCCGGCACCGTCGCCGCCGCGCTGGGGGGGTACGCGACGGCGGGTGCCGGGGCCTCGGATCCGAGCAGCTGCTCCGGCGGGTGGGTCGCCTGGAGCGTCACGAGATCCGCGCCGCCTTGTCCACGGCTCTGTCGAACGGTATGTCGAAGACCTTCTTGACGTCGACCGGCGTGGTGAGGAGCCCGAGCTTGAGGAACGTGTTGGCCTCGTTCTGCTGGTAGCTCTCGATGGCGGGTGTGATGGGCGAGCCCACCGCCTGGTCCGAGGCCACCGCCTCCTTGGCCACGGCGAGGGACACGCCGTAGGTCTTCACGTAGGTCTTCGCCGCCAGCAACGGGTTCTTGCGCAAATAGTCCTCGGCCTTGTCGAAGCGCACGATGAAGTTGGCGATAGCCGCCGCCTTCTGCGGGTTGGCCAACGCGCTGTCGCTCGCCGTGAGGTAGCCGATGGTCTCCGAGGTGCCGACGCCGGTGCCGATGACCCGGATCTTGCCAGTGGCTTGATCGAGCCCGGTCAGCGGCTGGGCCAGGACCGCCGCCTCGACCTGGCCGTTCTCCACCGCCGTGGCCGCGTTGGTGACGGCCAGGTTCTCGATGTGCACGGCGCCGTAGGCGACGTGCGCCTTTTGTAGCTCCTGGACCAAGAAGTACTGCTCGACGGTGCCTTCCTGCACGGCAACCGACTTGCCGTTCAGCTGCGCCAGGGTCTTGATGGGGGAGTTGCTCGGCACCACGATGCTGTAGGGCGACACCTTGGGGTCGGCGTTGACAGTGGCCGACACCACCTTGACCGGGTCCCCAGCCTCCTGGGCGAAGATGGTCGGCGTCTCGGCCATCACCCCGAGGTCCACCGAGCCGCTGGTCTCGGCCGCGATGACCGGCGGGCCACCGACGAAGTTGGCCCAGTCCACCGTGTACGGCGCGCCTTTCAACGCGTCGGTGGCGGCCAGGATCGTCTGGTACTCCTTGAGCTGGTCACCGAAGGTGATGGTCACCCCGGCCAGGGATCTGGAGGGAGAGGGCTGGGCGGCCCCGCCGGACACGGCGAGAAGTGCCACGGCCAGGCCGCCCAGCAAACCGCACGCCAGTGGCCGGCGATTGCCCGTGGCGATACGGCGAACTCGATTCAGGTGTTGGATCTGCATACTTTCCTTGGGTGGGTCCCGGTCGGTGCCGCCGGGAGGATGCGGAGCGGAACGGCGCGGTCGGCTCAGAAGGGGGCGTCGCCCCTGATGGTCACGCGCTGGATGACGCGGTGGGCGTCGCCGTAGTCGCCGATGGCGTAGTGCATCGTCGTGCGGTTGTCCCAGAAGCCGAGGTCGCCCTCTTCCCAGCGGTAGCGCACGACGTACTCGGGCGTGGTCATGTGGTCGTAGAGGAAGGCCAAGAGCGCGTCGCTCTCCTTGGCGGTGAGACCCTTGATGTACTTGGTGAACCCGGGGTTCACGAAGAGGTTCTTGCGTCCGGTCTCGGGGTGGGTACGCACCACGGGGTGCTCGACCGAGCGCAACTCGGTGAAGGTCTCGCCCTCCCACTCGCCCTCACCCCGCATCTTGAGCAGTGCGTCGAACGACTTCGTGCCGTCGTGCACCGCGGTCAGGTGGTCGACCAGCTGGCGGACGGGTCGGGACAGGTCCTCGTAGGCGGCCTGGGTGTCCGCCCACAGGGTGTCGCCGCCGGCGGGTGGGATCACGATGGCGTTGAGGATGGAGCCGAGGGGCGGCCGCGCCATGAACGTGACGTCGGTGTGCCAGCGCTCGCGGTCGCCGTATTCCTGGGCGTGCTGGCGAGTGGCGTAGAGCTCGCGGGCCCTCGTGTAGTCGATCTCGAAGACCTCTTTGTGACCCTCGAGCCCGGGGATCACGGGGTGGGCCTCGGTGGGCTCGCCGAAGAGGGTGGCGAATGCGGTGTGCTCTTGGGGGCTCAGGTGAGCGCCCGGGAAGAAGATGACCTTGTAGTCGAGCAGTGCCTGGCGCACCGCCGCCACCGTCTCGGGACCGAGGGTGGAGTGCAGGTCGAGGTTGCGGATCTCGGCGCCGATCGAGCCGGAGAGGGGGGCGATATCGAGCCGGAGCGGCGTGGTCGTGGTCATCTGGTCGGGGCCTCCTGGAAAATGCCGACAGGTCTGGTGGGTTGAATCCTGACTAAGTCACTCGGATTTGTCAACTTAGTGTGAATTGCACGTGGCACGTGTGATTTCGTCCGACTCCTCGAAAGCCGCCGGAGCAGGGACGCGCCTTGTGTGCCGGTCGTCTTCGTTCGCAAGTCCAACTTTCCGAAGGGGCGCCGGCCTCGCGACTCATCTGGCGAAGCATCTCGACATATGGGCCCGAGACCATCGGGACCCATACGTCGGTGCACATTGGCCCTAAGCAAGGGTTGCGGAAAGGGTTCTCGGCACAACACCTGCTGGTGGGATCATGTCGGGGATGAGTGACTACGTCGAGCTGAACCGCTCGCACTGGAACAGCCGAGTTCCACATCACGTTGCCGGGTACGGCCTCGAGCGATTTCGCGAAGACCCCGACTACCTGTCTCATGTCGTCCGATTCGATGTGCCGCGGCTCGGCAGTATCGATGGACTTGACGTGCTTCATCTCCAGTGCCATATCGGCACTGACACGCTCTCCCTAGCCTCGATAATTCGCGCGGCCCCTGATCGCGCGGTGCGAACGTCCGCGTAAAAAGCCCTCCCGCCTGGAAGAATGTTTGTTGCCACACACACATTCGAACCAGAACCGGAGGGCTCCTTGAAAGTGCACCGTAGTCGATCGGTCCGTCGCGCCAAAGTGATGCCCGACGGCAAGAACCTCGTGTCTCACGCCGGTGCCGCGCTCTTGGCCGAACTGGCCGATCGCAGCGGGTTGACCGAGGCCATGTCAGAGGCCATGGCCGAGTGCGGGATCAACTGGCACACCCATGATCCGGGCGTCGTGCTCACCCATCTCGGCGTCGCCATCGCGGACGGCGCGGACTGCCTGGCCGACCTCGCGGCGCTCAAAGAGCAAGAGGAGCTGTTCGGCCCGGTGGCTTCGGTGGCAACAGCCTGGCGGGCCGTGCACGCCACGACCGCCGCAGAGCTGCGGGCCATCCCGCTGGCCGTGGCGGCGGCTCGTACGCGCGTCTGGGCGGCGGAGCCGCCGGTGGGCCCGATGATCTGGGACTTCGACTCGACCCTGCTCGATGTGCACTCGGAAAAGGAGGACGCCGCGGCCACGTACAAACGCGGCTTCGGGTTCAACCCCATCGCCGTGTGGTGCGACAACACCAACGAAACCTTGGCCGCCATGTTGCGACCGGGAAACGCTGCGCCCAACGACACCGACGACCACCTCGAACTCCTCGAGCAGGCCGTGCGCAGTGTGCCCGCGGAGTACGCGCTCGGCCACGAAGAAGGCGACGACCCCGCGCTGGTGCTCCACCCCATCTTGGTCCGGGCCGACTCGGCCGGGGCCACGCATCGCTTCGTCCAATCCCTCAGCGATGCCAACTTCGACTACTCGATCGGCTTTCCCATCAGCGGTTCTGTTCGTGACGCCTTGTTGTTGGCCCAAGAGGAGGACTGGGTGCGCGCGGAGAGCTCGACGGGGGGATCCGAGAGGGCGCCGAGGTCATCGAGCTCACCGAGCTCTACGAGGTCAAGGGCTGGCCCGAGAGCATGCGGGTGATCTGTCGGCGCGAACGCCCGCACCCGGGCGCCCAGCTCTCCCTCTTCGACACCGCTGCGGGATGGCGCCACACCTGCTTCATCACCAACACGGTGGGCGCCGACATCGCCGCCCTCGAGCTGCGCCACCGCGGCCACGCCCGGGTCGAGGACCGGGTGCGCTGTTGGAAAGCCTGCGGGCTGGCCAACCTGCCCTTCGAGGGCTTTTGCGCCAATCAGGCCTGGGTGGCGGTCTCGCTCATCGCCGGCGCACTGTTGGCCTGGAGCCAGATGACCTGTTTCGACGGTGCACTGGCCAAGGCCGAACCTAAGAACGTGTTTGGTAACCCGTGTCACGGCGGAGCCCACGGCCGCCGACCTGGTGGGCGTGCAAGGCGATTGAGCATCAGTCCGATCATCGCCCACTTGACGAACGCCTCGTGCGTCTCGGGCAGCCGCTCGTAGTCGCGTACCAGTCGGCGCCAGCGCATGAGCCAGGCCAACGTGCGCTCGACCACCCAGCGCCGAGGCAGGATGGCAAAGCCGCGTTGGTCCTTGGGTTTGGAGACGATCTCGAGGGTCATCGTCCAGTAGCGCCGGGCCCGCACGACGAGTCCACCGGCATAGCCGCCGTCGGCGAAGACGTGACGCAGCCGGGGATACCAGCCGTGCGCCGCCTTGAGCGCGTCGACGCCGCCGTCGCGATCTTGCACCGAGGCGGCGGTCACCACCACGACGAGCAACAACCCGAGCGTGTCGGTCACGATATGGCGCTTTCTTCCCTGTACTTTCTTCCCGGCGTCATAGCCGCGAGTGTCCTTTCCGACGGTGTCGGCCCCACGCAAGGACTGCGAATCGATAATCCCGGCACTGGGTTCGGCCTTCCTCTTCGTGCCGTCGGGCTTCTCGGTCTTCTTGCGCAGTTCCTCACGCAAAGTGTCATGGATGAGATCGAGTGTCCCGTCGTCGCGCCAGTCGACGAAGTAGCCGTAGACGGTCCGCCAATGCGGGAGGTCCTTGGGCATCATGCGCCAGGCGCACCCGGCGCGGGTCAGGTACAAGATGGCGTTGATGATCTCACGCTTGGAATGGAGCAGGGGCCGTCCGCCGGGTGCGACCGGCGCCGTCTTGGGCAACAAGGGCTCCAGCATCGCCCACTGGCGATCAGTCAGATCGGTCGGATACCTGCGGCCCTGCGCCACGCACACCAGTGCAGCGCAACCGAGAGGAAATCGCGAGCACCGCGCGCGACGAAACGCGCTGGTCACGCGCGATTTTGAGAACTTTTCCTCGCCGAAGTGCTGTCGACGACAGCGAGCTACGTCTTCAGCTGCTCCCATGCCGGCACCTGGTTTCCAAACACGTACTAAGACCATGCGCACCCGGGTCCTCCACGTCGCCGCCGTCCTCGCTCACCGCGGGCGAGACCTCGTCATGCATCTCGACGAGTCCTGGCCCTGGGCGGACGAACTGGCCGCCGCCTTTCGCGTCTACGCGCCGCGTTCCCATAGCGGAGCGGGTCCCGGCGCCCGACCCCGACGCGATTCCGCAGGGCGCGACAACGCAGAGCAACCGAGAACTCGGGACCGTGCACGCCCCCGGTGCCCTCACGGTGCAGTCATCGCTTCGAGATGCCGATCGACAACAGTGAGGCCGTCGTACTGGGGCCGGACGAATGATCGAGGCTAGCCCGGCTCGGTGCCAGTAGCGTGACGGGGCTCGACTTCTCGCCGCCTGCATTGGAAGCAGCCATCCGGCTGGCCAGTGAGTGCGACGTCGCAATCGACTATGTCGAGAGCGAACTCTACGGCGCAGTCGGCGTGCTCGGAGCAGGTCGTTTCGACCTCGTCTACACCGGAATCGGTGCACTGTGCTGGCTCCCCGACGTACGTCAATGGGCAGAGGTGGTGTCGGCCATTCTGCGTCCAGGTGGCCGACTCTTCATGCGCGAGGGTCATCCTGTGCTTTGGTCGTTGAGTGATCCGCGTGAAGACGAACTGCTCGTCATCGAATACCCCTACTTCGAAACGGAGGGTGTCCACTTCACGGAAGAACAGAGCTATGTCGCTCATGACGAGCCCTTGTCCTCCCCGGACGTCATTGGTTTCAATCACGGGCTTGCTGAGGTGATCACCGCACTGATGGATGCAGGTATGCGTCTGACGGCAATCGAAGAGCACGACACCGTACCGTGGAACCCGCTGGGCGACGCGATGGAGGATGCGGGAGTTGGCGAGTACCGCCTGCGCAGCAATCCCGCTCGCTTGCCTGCCACCTACACGCTCCAAGCAACCAAGAACGGCTAGTCGGAGAGCCCTCGCTCTCTCCGATGCTTCTGAGGTTCGCGGCAGCAGACCGCCCCTGTGGGTGCCCGTCGGGGCAGCTCGATAATCGTCCCACCCCCGCGCGTTCGTGGACGGTCCCTCTCAAATGGACTCGTCGATGCGGTCGAGATCGCGATCAATCTGTCGCGACCATCCCTTCGTTGGCACCGGCGCCTCGTCGGGAGGCACTGGACCTATCCCCACCGCAATCTCTCGGCCACCGATCGCCGACGAGCTCGCCACTCTGACGGTGCGACTGGCCGCCGACAATTTGACCTGGGGATGCCACCGCATCCGAGGTGAGCTGCTCAGCCTCGGGCATCGGGTGCCAGCTACCCGAGGCCCCTGGTTGCGGCTGCAGGCTGCGGTAGGTGACACCCGCGCGATTGGGGCGTCCAGTGTCCATCAGGCAAGCTTGGGTCTGGCATCGCCCGGATGTACGCGACCGGAGAATCCGTACTCCAAACCCAGTGATCGGCACCGACTTGCTCCCTGGTCAGCTGGGCCAGGACTCCCGCAAGAGATGGGCTGCGTTGCCCCCGAAGAAGCCTGCAGTGCGTTCCTCCGGCACGAGCCCTGAAGCTTTGTAGTCCTCGATGGCAGTAGAGGTCCCCTCGGTATGGGGATAGTCGCTGCACGCCATGAAGATGTCGCCGGAGTGTTCTATCAATCGGTGCGGCTGCTCGTACGAGAAAGCTGCAACCCGCACCTGGCGTCGGAAATATTCGCTTGGCATGAGAGACAGTTCTGTGGATTCCCCATTGAAGCGGGCCGTGTGGCGGTAACCGCCATCCATCATCTGCAGGTGCTGCGGCACCCACGTCGCTGAGAGTTCCATAATCCCCATCCGAAGATCTGGGTAGCGCTCCAGAACGCCGTTCAGGATCAGGTCGGTCATCGCGAGGGCTGCACCCGTCCATATGAAGACAACGCTAAGCGGTGAGATCCCGCCTTCCATATCCTCTCCGTACCACGCCTCGTCGAATGGGCGAGGTTGATTCGCGACGTGGAACACCGGAGTGATCCCGTGGTCCACGAATGCGGCCCAAGCGCGATCGAGCTCGGGGTGCGACAAGGGCCGCCCGTCCACCAACGCGGGCGCAATCAAGGCCAGACGGATGCCACCATCAGCCAGCGTCGCCAACTGAGTCTGGAGCCACGCCAAATTTCGAAGACTCAAGTGGGCCACCGGGTAGAGCCGCCCCCCGCCTTTGGCGGCTATCTCTACGATCCAACGGTTCCACGCGGTCATATTGGCCAGCGTGGCGCGCAAATCATGCTGCAGGGGTCGCTCCCAACTGATGCCGTAGTTCGGAAACATGATGGAGGCGTCGAAACCAGCTCGGTCTAGCTGAAGGAGGCGAGCCTCCGGGTCGGAGTAGCTCGACGTGAACTCATCGAGATCGAACTCCGCGGGCAAGCCATCCAACAAGCGCTGGCGAAATACGCCGATCCCGTCGACGTCACCCGGGCGATGTGGGCCCCCCAAGCTCAAGCGACGATCGCCGAACATCAACCAGCTGTAACCGAGGTCGTCCTTTGCCATGTGCAGTGCAACGTCGCGATCCGCCGGGTCGACGTAGTCGTGCCACATTCCAGACGGCTCAAAGAGGTGGGTGTCGGAGTCGATGAGCAGCTTCACTGCGCCTCCTATCCAGCTCCAGATGAACCGGGGCGTTGGTCTAGAGGCTACCGCCGGATGGCGGATAGGGGGGCGGCCCAGACGGAAGAGTCCGCGTCCGCCCGTGCGGGCTCGCAGACCCTGAGGCTTGCGAAGACCCTGGGGCTAAGAAATGGGCCTGCCCGAGACAAACGAGGGAGGCGCAGGCTGGCTCCGGGAGCCGATCAGGCGGACCTGAGGAGGGTCGGCTGGAGCGGCCTGTGGCTTCACCCTGAGCCGCGTACTTCGGTTCCTCGTTCTCCAGGCGCGCCACGGCGCGGTAGTCGCCGGGACGTGGGAATGACGACGTGGCCGCAGAAGGCCATGACGACCCGCTGACCGCTGCCATCCACAGCCCCAGGTGCAATGCTCAATCCGAACCGGCCGTCACGTCCGGGTCGCCGCCGTGTTGGCGTACGAACTCGTCGACGGCGTCGAGATGCCGGGGCAGCAGTCCTGTCCGGGCGTCGGGAGCTATCAACAGGCTCGGCACGGAGATGCTGTCGGCCCAAGTCCTTGGCGTGACTGAGACGTCCTCGAGGAAATCGATGTCGTCGTCGATCCAGACGAAGGGCCTCGGGTCCTCTTCGACGGCGCGTCGGACCGCCAGGAACTTCCAGGACAGGTCCCACTCTTCACCGTGATCGATACGGGTGAGTACAGGCAGGTCGCGGGGAAGTCCGCAGCGAGGTGCGATGTCCGAACCGGCGCGGTGCTCCCAGGTGGTCACCCAATGGATGTCGACGTCAAGCTGGGCAATGCGGCCCCCCATCGACGAAGAAAGCCAGACAGCAACACTGCGCCGGTAACCGGCCACCACCTCGAACGGCACCTCATGCATGGCGAAGTCATCGAACATCTCGACGTCAGCGCCGACGTCTTTTTCGAAGACGTTCAACACTCCATCGACGTCGAGGAAGAGATAGGGGCGCCGCGACCGAGGCAGAGACATCGGCGCGATCAGATTTCCTGAAGCGGCCTGGCGCTCGGCGTCGGTGTACTCGATTCGGCTCGATTCACCACTCCGAAGTCGCCGAGACGAATCCGACAGCGACTTCATCGCGCCGGCCGTGCCCTGATCAGATGGTTCCCAGGTCAGCAACGAGGCGGGCTCGATCCCGAGACGCAGGCCTTCTTCGAGGGCGTCCTGATCGGCTCCCAAGAAGGTGAAATGCCAGCCCTCAGCGGTCCTCGCCTTGATGGCGTCCATGACCTGGAGCCGACTCCATTCCCTGCTTTTGTTCTCTTCCCCGTCCGTGATCACGGCGAAGACGACATTCGCCGGGCGATCCTGCGGGCTCATGTTCTCGATCCGAAGGCGGACCATGGCGATGGTGCGCCCGATGGCATCGAGCAGCGCGGTCCCTCCCCTTGGTTCGAGGCGGTACGGTGCCATCTCCGCCGCCGGCACACCGTCGGCCACGACCTCGTACTCGTCGTCGAACTGCGCCAACGTCACGACGCACGTTCCCTCGCCGCCGGCCTGCTCCTCGATGAGCGCCTCGATGCCGCGCTCCATGTCCTCCTTGATGCCAGTCATGGAGCCGCTGCGGTCCACCACGAGGGTGAGCAGCGTCCACCCGGTGTTCTCCGTGACCTTCTCCGATGAACTCATGATTCGCCCGTCCGGGGGACGGTACACATTGGCGACCGCCTTGTCACGGGGGTCGATCGGTGCGGGTGGTTCCTACCAGAATCTAATTCCAACAGGACGTATGTCCGGCACCTCGCCCGGCACGGAGGTACGCGGGGGCGGTACGGGGCTCCCATGGCGCCAACCGTTCTCACGCACGCTCGCTGCCGTCGCGTCAGCCACGCTCAACGGAGCCCTCGGACGTCCCGTCTCGGTCGAGGTACACGTGTCGAACGGGCTGCCCGGATTCACCATCGTCGGCCTCCCCGACGCAGCCGTCCGAGAGGCACGCGACCGCGTGCGCGCCGCCGTGCTCTCGAGCGGGCTGCCCTGGCCCCTCCGTCGGGTCACCGTCAATCTCGCGCCGTCGGGCGTGCGCAAGGGCGGCGCCGGCCTCGACCTCCCCATCGCCGTCGGACTCCTCGTCGCCACTGGCGAGATCAGCCCGGCGAACACCGAGGGGCTGGCGTTCTGCGGCGAGCTCGGCCTGAACGGGTCGCTCCGTCACGTCCCGGGCATGATCGCCCTGGCCGATGCCACGGCGTCGTCCGGCCTCGTCGTGCCGCTCTGCGACGTGCGCGAGGCGGCGCTCGTGTGCGGCGAGCAGGTCCACGGTGTGGAGACGCTGGCCGAGCTGGCCCGGGTGCTGGGGGGTCAGTCCGCCTGGCCGCCACCACCGCCGGCCCCGACCGAGAGCGACGCCTCCCCGGTGCCCGATCTCTCCGACGTGCGCGGCCAGGCTCTCGGCCGGCGCGCCCTCGAGGTGGCCGCCGGCGGCCCGCTCCCCGCAGGCGCGCTCGTCGGCCGCGGGCCCTTCCGGGCCCCGCACCACCTGGCTTCCATCGTGTCGCTGGTCGGCGGCGCTAGCTGGTCGCTGCGGCCGGGCGAAGTCAGGCTCGCGACTTCCACGGCGAGGCAATGTCCCTAGACACGATCTGACTGATTGGGCTGAGTGCGGTTCTCGTCGGTGGGGGGCTAGACGCCGGTGCCACCTTCCCGTTTGGGCGACACGGAAGTTTCTCGGGTGGGCCATATCCGGGGACATGCGTCATGGGCGAAGTATTCAGAGCGCTCCTGTAGTGCGGACGCACTACAGGAGTTGACCATGCCCCGTCCCACATCGCTTCGCCTTCCTGAGGAGCTCCTCGAACGTCTCGACGACGAGGCCACCTCAGCAGGGGCGTCTGCAACCACTTTGGTCGCCGCCATTCTCGATGAGGGCTTGAAGACCCGACGCTTTCCAGGCATCGTTTACCGGGACGGACCCACAGGCAGGAGAGCGGCAGTCCTAGGCGGTCCCGATGTCTGGGAGATCATCCGGGCCCTCAAGCAGATGCCGAGCAAGGATGAACGGCGCGTACGGGCGCTGGCCGACGAAGTCGCGCTTTCTGCAGCACACATCCGATTGGCCATCGACTTCTACGGGGCCACCCCGAGCGAGGTGGAGGATCGGATCGCCGCCGACGATCTGGCCGCAGAACAACTCCGCGAGAGCATCGATCGCCGGGAACGCCTGCTTTCTTCGTGAGGTGGCTGCTGGACGAGATGCTCCCGCGGACCGTGGCCCTGCGGCTCAGCGAGCTGGGCCACGGCGCCGTGTCGGTCCACGACGTCGAGCTGACACCCGCCGCCGATGACGATGTATTCGAATTCGCGGTGCTCCAGGATCGACTCATCGTGACGGAGAACTTTGCTGATTTCGTCCGACTCCTCGAAAGCTGCGGGAGCAGCGACGCGCCGCGTGTGCCGGTCGTCTTCGTTCGCAAGTCCAACTTTCCGAAGAGCGGCGGCCTCGCTACTCATCTGGCGAAAGCATCTCGACATATGGGCTCGTGACCATCGGGACCCATACGTCGGTGCACGTTGGCCGTAAACTCCGGTGACGATCGGTGCAACCCGAGCGAGCCATGTGCTGGGAATCGATAACGGTGTGTGACTGGTTGGAAAGGATTTGGCACAGCGACTGGCAATTGGGAACGAATCCCCAATCGGGACCCGAGTTCGCATAGGGTCCAGGTGCACCAGCCGGGCACGCGGTATCCGTGGCCGATTCTTGCCTACCACTACCCTCCCTCCCATTCCTTCACCGCAGTGCGGAGGATGCCGTTACACCGCTCCGCCTGCGGTCATCGAGGGCGTCATCATGCCTAAACTGGTGCGTAGACGGCTCAGCAGCGGGTTCCTTTGACCAGTTCTCCCTTGAAGACGTAGCCCTCGATGCTGAACCTACCCTGGTACTCCGGATCGCCATGCACTGTCTGTGCGAAAGTACCGTCGAAGGCAAGACCCTTGTTGGCACCTCTCGTCCACTTCATGCTGATCGTCGCACCGCCACCACTCCACTTGCCCGCGTCCTTGCTCTCGCTGGCGAAGGTGCCGCTCGCCGAGAAGATCTCGAGTTCGCACCCGCCGGGCTTAGGTTCAGCCAACCATGTCGAACCCGGCTTGATGTTGAGCGCGGGAATCGCAGCCGACGCCGTGCCTGCGCCCGTCAGTCCGAGACTCGCCAGGATGGCGAGACCCGCTGTAGTCACTGCTACACGTCGGAACAACTGCTTCCTCCTTCGTCATCGCCCGAGGATTACCCGCCGTCCGCCTGGCGTCCGTCGGCCGACATCATGCCCGAAGTGATGAAGCCCCGGAGCGAAGACCACCGCAGTCTGGCAGGTTTAGGTTCGCCAGCTTCGCCTTGAAGACGCCTCCAGTCTCGACGCCTTTTGACTTCACTGCGTCGTTGAGGAAATGAAGCGGCCGTTAAAGGTCCGGCTTTTGCCGTTTCAGGCGGTCCAGATCATGCTGATAGTCGCTCCGCCATCGCTCCAAACTCCGGCATTGCCCCCATGCTCGCCGTTGAGCGAGACGAAGGTTTCATCGGCCGTGTTGAAGCCATGTCCGTCCGGTGATGGTGGTCGGCTTCGTCGGCGCGCTCGTCCTACTGTTTTCCGTCCTCGTCAGCGCCGCGCCCCACGCCCGTCCGGGCGGGTTCGCGGACCGTGCGGCTCGAAATAGGCCTGCCCGAGACAAACGAGGACGGCGCAGGCTGGTCCGAGAGCCGTTCAGGCGGACCTCAGTAGGGCGGGGCTGGACCGGCCGGTGATTCACCTGCAGCTGGCGTGCTTCGGCTCCTCGTTCCCCAGCTGCGCCACGGCACGGTAGCCGCCGGGCGTGGGAGAGACGACCTGGCCGGCGAAGGCCATGACCACCCGCTTATCGCTGCCCTCGACCGCCCCAGGCGGTCGGCACGTTTCGAGGTCCGACTCGATCGGCATTAGGGGCTCGCCGCCCTCCTCGTCTGGAGCACGAGGACGATGTGGTGGCGGCGGTTCGTCTCGGGCCGTGTCGGCGCGTTCCGCGATCGTGGTGTCGTGGATGATTTCGAGTGTGAACCAGCTGTTGGTGTGGAAGAAGATCTGTATGCCTTCGGTGTACTTTCTCTTCGATCCACCCGATACGAGCGAGCAAACGTGCGTCCCGCTCCCGGTCGCTACCGGTGGTGTGCGCGTCACCTTGGCGGCGGCGGTGTCCAGAGACTGGTAGCACCCAGGGTCCGGAAATACGAGCGCCAGCGGGGATGAGATCGCCGCCCACCGGTCGCATGGACGTGCTGGGTTAGCTCTGGGTTAGCCCCCCAGTTCGACGGACCTCCGCAAGAGGGACAACGACCGGTCGCCGAGCGATTTCCGCGGCCAGGACACGCAGGTTTGTCGCACTTCAGGATATGACCATGAGTTCAAGCGCACATATCTAAATGATGGTTGCGAAATCACGTACAGAAACAAGAAAGTGTGCCCACAAGTCAACTGATTGGTATACGATTTCGGTCATGAAGCACGCTTACGCCTACAGCTGCCGGGCCCACCGGCACGCAGAAGGCCTCAAAGGCCTTCCGAGGTCGCGCGGGGCGCGTCATGGCCCAGATCCTGAAAGCCCAATCCTTCAATTTGGGTCGCGACCGACCCCCAGGAGGTGCCCTCAACGGCATAACGAGGACTTACAAACGTCCAGTTCGTTGAGGAGCCGCTTCCGGAAGGGGGCGGCTCTTTTGTATTCCTGGGCCAAACGCACAACTGAATAGCCAAGCACTCGAAGGGGTGTAGTCCAGCGGAACGGACAGCCGGCTCCAACCCGGCGGACGTGGGTTCGACTCCTGCCACCCCTGCTGGGCGAAGCCTTGCCCTATTTGCCTAGATGGGCAAATAAACCACCGCACATTGACAACTAAATAGTACGCCAGATTGGGGATCGGGGCCGGGTCTATTGACGCGACCACACCGACCGATCCCGCCCCGGTGACCTCTGTTGGCTAGGGGAGCGCGGCCGTAACCCGCGCGGCATTGTGCCTGCGGTCGTTCGATTCGACCCACCGGGACCCTGGGCCCAGAGCACGAGAGGCAGTGCACCTCGTTTGCAGCGAGACGCGTGCTGGTTCGAGCCCGGCTGGGTCCACCATGCGGGCGTGGCGGAAATGGAAGACGCGCCGGGCTCAGCCCCCGGTTGGCTCACGCCCGTGAGAGTTCGACCCCTCCGCCCGCACTACGCGCCTCTAGCTCAGTTGCTAGAGCGATGGACTTTTAATCCGTGTCCTCTAGGTTTCAAGCCCCTCGGGGCGCACTCGGCTGAGATCATCCGGTCGCAACACTTGCGTGTAGCTCAGTTTGGACAGAGCAGCCGGTTCGGGACCGGGGAGTCAGCGGTTCGAGTCCGTTCCACCAGACCAGCGATGCGCTCGCACCGCAGCATTCGGGAGTGGTCCAGCGGTACGGACGCTCGGCTCTGGACCGAGAGACGGTGGTTCGAATCCATCTTCCCGAGCACCGCAGAGGCCCGGTCAACGCCTCATCGTGCCGCAGTAGCTCAATAGGGAGAGCGCCGTCTTGTCACGGCGGAGGCAACGGGATCGAAACCCGTCTGTGGCGCCAAGCCCTGGTGGTGAAACGGATGATCACAGGAGATTACGGATCTCCAGTTCCGGGTTCGAATCCTGGCCGGGGTGCCAACTCGTCGTAGCTCAGATGGACAAGAGCGCTGCCCTCCGAAGGCAGAGGCCACTGGTTCGAGTCCAGTCGACGAGGCCACGCCGCCATAGCTCAGTGGGAAGAGCGCAGCCTTGGTACGGCTGAGGTCCCCGGATCGACTCCGGGTGGTGGCTCTGGACCGATTCGGGTCCTACTGCCCCCGTGGCGCGACTGGACGCGCAACGGTCTCCTACACCGCAGGATGCTCGTTCGAATCGAGCCGGGGGCGCTGTCGGACGAAGACTTCGTGCCGACTTGCATGGAGGGTTGACCGAGAGGAAAGGTGCTCGCTTGCTAAGCGATGGCCGAGGGCAACCTCGCCAGCGTTCGATCCGCTGCCCCTCCGCCCTGGAAGGTATGCCTCGTTGGCTGGGGCACCCTGTTTCGAAAACAGGTACACGGCTCTGCCGTGGGGGTTCGACACCTCCACCTTCCGCTCAAGTTCACGGCCCGTTCGTCCAGCGGTAGGACGGCTGCCCCTCACGCAGCGGACGCAGGTTCGAGTCCTGCACGGGTCACCATCGGCCGGAGACGCGCACCCCGGTCCGTCCTGTGGGCGCAAGGCCTGCGGTGGACAACAAAAAAGGAAAGCCGGCATGCAGTCCCCCCCGGGGCATGACGTGATCCAGTGCGCACTCTTGCGGAGTAGCTCAGCGGAAGAGCGGGTGGCCGTTAACCACCGTCGTCGGGGGTTCGATGCCCTCCTCCGCAGCCCTGGCACCGTGGCCGAGGATTCAGGTACCCGATTGCAACCAGGGACACGCTGGTGAGAATCCAGCCGGTGCCTCCATCGCAGAAGTAGCTCAGCGGAAGAGCATCTCGTGCCAACGAGGAGGTCGCGGGGTCAGGACCCGCCTACTGCTCCACGGGGTCAAGGTGTTGACAGATACACGCGTGGCTTCCACCCACGAGTAATGGGGGCGGTACCCATTGACCCCTCCAACAACCATCCGCTCGGGAGTCGTCCAATGGCAGGACGCAAGGTTTTGGTCCTTGAGATGAGAGTTCGACACCTTCCTCCCGAACCACCAGAAAGGAGGTGTTTCGATGCGACACGATCGGCTGAAGCTCGTCGTTCCGGATGAGAGCGAGAAGGCGGCGACCGACGTCACGACGGACAGACTTGATATACGAGCGACACCTGATCCTGGAATTCGGTGGCTGCGCGTCGTGGACGCGGGCGAAGGACCGCTTCCGGATGACGCGGCGTGATCACCGCCGTTCGAGACGTGCCGGCCGGGCCCAACGGGATGGGCGCTGGCTTTGTAACCCAGTTGATCCGGGTTCGAGTCCCGGGGCCGGCCCCATGGTCGTGTAGCTCAGTCGGGAGCGCGCGCCTGACGAGCGCGAGGCGATGAATCGAAACGACCCGTACCATCACGGACACATAGCTCAGAGGCAGAGCGCCGGCACG
The DNA here is from genome assembly GCA_963828505.1 of uncultured Acidimicrobiaceae bacterium. GTDB lineage: Bacteria > Actinomycetota > Acidimicrobiia > Acidimicrobiales > RAAP-2 > Bog-473. Next base: position 113,733 of record CAWHFM010000013.1, on the reverse strand, counting down.
ACACGCCGGAGGTCGGGCTTCCGAAACGCCCTGTGTCCACCAGATCATTCACGGCCCGGGGTCAGCCGGTGACGACGCCGCTCTGATACAGCGGAAGGCCTCGTTCGACACGGGGCGGGCCGACCGAGCGCTGGTGGCGCCCGACGGGACGGGCCCGGGACTTTTAATCCCGACTGAGCCGGTTCGAGCCCGGCCGCCAGCACACACTCGACGCATCCGTAGCTCAACGGCAGAGCGCCACGTTCACACCGTGGAAGTCGGAGGGTCAGCACCTCTCGGATGCACTTGGGCGCTCAGCGCCCACTTGGTGGATGGAGCCGGATGGAGAGGCGGGTGGTCGTGACCCACCCAGCAGGGAGTTCGATTCTCCTCATTCACTCTGGGTCTTGGCTTAGGGCCCGCAACGCAAACGCAGCGGGGAGGGATGGTGACCTCGCGGGTCTCATACGCCCGAAGATCTCCGGTCAGTACGGAGCGCTGCGACTGGGGCCGGGCCGGTCGCCCAGGACGGTCTTATCAACCATCCGCGTCGGGGTCAGCACCCGGGGCCCCAACCGTTTGGCCCCTGTAGCCCAAACGGAGGGCAGCTGGCCCCACACCCAGCGTGTGCACGTTCGAATCGTGTTGGAGGTACCGCGCCGGTGATGCTCGGGTGGCTGAGCGCCCGCTTCGTACGCGGAGCGCGAGAGTTCGACACTCTCCATCGGCACTTCAGCAGACCAGCCCTGGGGCTGGAACAGGTTCGAGTGGTGGAACGGTAGACACTCCAGCTTGAGGAGCTGCCGCTCACAGCGAACGTCCGGGTCCGACTCCTGACTCGGACACGCATCTCGGTCAGACGAACCAATCTGGCGCACTATTTGGTTGTCACTGTGTCCTTGCAGACGGGAAGTGAACACGATGCCGAAGCAGATCAACGCGAACCTGACCTCATGGGCGAGCGAGCTCGACGACAACGCCCTCGAGCAGGCATTGCGGACCTCGCGGCTGCCGATCCTCGCCGGACCCGTCTGCCTGATGGCGGACGCACACTTCGGCCTTGGGGCAACGGTCGGCAGCGTCGTGGCGACCAAGAATGCCGTCCTGCCCTCGGCGGTCGGTGTCGACATCGGCTGCGGCATGGTGGCGGCAGAGACCGACCTCACGGCGGCCGAGCTCCCGGACGACCTGAATTCGCTCCACAGCTTGCTGCGCAACCGGATCCCGGCCGGTGTCGGAAAGGGGCACGAGCGTTCCGAGGCCAGTATGCCGCCGGCGCTCGAGGCTCTGGGACTGCCGCCGGGCTCGGCATCCGAGCTTTCCGAGCGTCAGATGACGACCATCGTCGCGCAGTTCGGCAGCCTCGGAAGCGGTAACCACTTCGTCGAGGTCTGCCTGGACGAGCGCGACCGCGTCTGGATCGTGCTGCACTCGGGCAGCCGGGGTATCGGCAACCAGCTGGCAACGGCCCACATCAAGACGGCTCGCTTGATCGCCCGGGAGGAGGATCAGGTCCTCGAGGACCGCGACCTGGCCTGGCTGGCCGAGGGCCGGCCGGAGTTCGACGCCTACGTGTCGGACATGCTCTGGGCCCAGCGCTACGCCTGGGGCAACCGCGAGCAGATGATGGATGCAGCGCTGGCGGCTCTGCGGGCAGCCGTGCCGCACACTGTTGAGACAGAGCGCATCAACTGCCACCACAACTACTCCGTCAAGGAGACCCACTTGGGGGAGGAGGTGTGGATCACCCGCAAGGGTGCGATTCGGGCCGGACTCTCGGATATGGGGGTCATTCCCGGCTCCATGGGTGCCTCGTCCTTCATCGTGCGCGGCAAGGGCAACCAGGCTTCGTACGAGTCGAGTTCGCACGGCGCCGGTCGGCGCCTCGGTCGCAAGGCCGCGTTCCGCCAGTTGACCACCGAGTCGCTCCGAAGCGCCATGGCAGGCAGGGCTTGGGACGAGGCCATGGCCGATCAGCTAGTCGACGAGCACCCCGATGCCTACAAGCCGATCGCCCAGGTCATGGCCGACCAGGCCGACCTCGTCGAGGTCGTCCACGAGCTGCACCAGGTGGTGAACCTCAAGGGGACGTGATAGCTCCGATCGAAATAGAACTTTGAACGAAGGAGGACGAAGAAGATGAGGCTGGCTGAGGCCCTACTGCTCCGTGCCGATCGAAACAGGACCCTGGAGCAGCTCAAGCAGCGCATAGCGGCAAGCGCCCGCTACCAGGAGGGCGAGAAGCCCCCCGAGGATGCGCGCGACCTCGTTGCGGCGGCCTCGACCGTGCTCGACGAACTCGAGGCATTGATCCGTGATATCAACCGGACCAACTCGGACACCGTCATGGCCGACGGCCGGACCGTCACCGATGCGCTGGCCGAGCGAGACGTGCTGCGGCTTAGGTACTCGATGCTCAAGGCTACGGCCGAAGCGGCGTCGGGTGCACAGCACCATGCCGGGTTCATGCGGGCCACCAGGTCCGAGCTCAAGTACATGCGCGCCCTCGATGTGAAGGACCTGCGTGAGCAGGCATCGGACGTCGCTCGACGGGCACGTGAGCTCGATGCGCGAATTCAGCAGGTCAACTGGACGACCGAACTACAGCAGGCATGACGTAACAAGTGCGCGTGAAGTTGGTAGGAAAGTACGTAGAGCGAGTTCCAGCCCATTCTGGGGGCCAATCCAGAAGCTAAGCCCTTGAACGGCTCTGGTAGCGCCAGGGCAGCGCATAGGGTTCAAATCCCCGCATTACAGAGCAGCCCAGCAATGTGCACAGTTCACAGCGTATCGGGCACCGAGCATCACCAGGAACTGGCTACCTTACGGACCGAGGGTTGGGACAGGGGACTCCCACGCGCAAACGATTGGCGCCATACTAGACCGAGGCCTTCTGCATTCTGCTAGCTGTCGGGTAGGCGACGATGGTATCCCAAGGTGCCGCAGGGCGGCGCCCCGCCCCGTATGGGGCTACCCATAGTCGAGCAGCGGGAAGAGGATCGATTGGGGCCGATCGTGACCTTCCTGAACTCAGTCGGCCTGATGTGCCTCGTCCGAGTCCTCTGGTTCAGGCGGCAGAAGGAAGACACCTGGGAAATCACCACGAGGTCGAGGTCCGACCTCGATGATCTGTGGCGCGGTCGCTGCGGGCACGCGTGCATGGGTGCTGCTCGCATTGTGGGCCGTCGTCAGCCGGTGCTGGCGGCTAGGCCTTCAACTGGAAGTAATCCCTAGGCGGCGACCTCGTCGAGCAGGCCGTCGATCTGGGACATGCACGCCTTCATACCTTCGGCTACGCCCATGGCGATCGCTTGCTCCATCCCTTCGAGCGAGTCGAAATGCGTGGTGAGGATCATGCGCGTCGTGTCGCCCGCCGCTTCGATGTCGATCTCCATGCGAGTCATGGAATTGCCGTCGCTTGGCGTTCCGTCATCTTCGACGATGGCGTCTTCGACCACGAGCCTGGTCGGTGGGTCGACCTCGATCACTTTCCAGGTGCCGTCGAACCTGTCGCCGCCGTCGGAACCGGACATAAAGTAGGTGATCGTGCCGCCCGGCGTGAGGTCGTGATGCTCGAAGGTGGCTGGGAATCCTGGCGGTCCCCACCACCGCTCGAGTAGGCGCGGGTCGGCCCACAGCCGCCACACATTGCTGATGGGCGTCTTGAACTCCGCAGTGATGACCATTGTCTTGGCCTCTGCGTTCTTGTCGACACTCCAAACGGTCATCCGCTTTCCTTCCCAGTGGTTTCGTTGAGGACGTCTTCAAAGCGTTCGAGGCGGGCCCGCCACACCGTTTCGAATTCATCGAGGAGTTCGTGTGCGCGGCGAAGTTGGTTGACCTCGCCGCGCACGAGTTGTTCCCGTCCGCTCCGGTGCTTTGAGACCAGGCCGGCGTGGACCAGGACCTCGACGTGCTTCTGCACCGCAGTGAGGCTGATCGGATACAGCCGGCCGAGCTCGCTGACGGAGCGCTCACGGTCGAGAGTTCGCGTGACGATGTCGCGCCTTGTTGCGTCGCTGAGCGCGAAAAACAACCGATCGGTCTGTTTCTCGCGCTCGAGATAATCTACAACCATTTGGTTGTAGATTACACCTCCCGCCGACGATGTCAATCGGGCAGCGTTCACGGTGTTCGCCGGAGAGGTTGTCTCTGGAGACGTGGCGCAGAGGTCTGTGAACGATGCCACGCATAACCACGCTCAGGGCCGCCGGTGTTATGGGGCAGGCTGGCGTCTGTGGACACCAGCGACGAACGCGACCGTTTGGCAGCGCGCCCTCTGGCTCGGCAACGTTCGAGGTTGTTCGACCAGCAAGCTGAGGCATACGACCGGTTCCGGCCGGCCTATCCCGATGCCGTGATCGACGAGCTGCTCGGTCCGGTGCCTATGGGACTGGACGTTCTCGACGTGGGTTGTGGCACCGGGATTGCTTCACGGCAGATTGCCAAGCGTGGCGCCAAGGTGCTTGGCGTGGAACTCGGTCCGCGAATGGCTGAGATCGCCCGCGGTCATGGGGTCGACGTGGAGATCGCGGCCTTCGAAGCCTGGGACGCTGCTGGTCGCACTTTCGACCGGGTGACCTCGGCGCAGGCCTGGCACTGGCTCGACCTCCCTATCGCCACCGCCAGGGCGGGCTCTGTGCTGCGGCCGGGCGGCAAGCTTTGTCTGATCTGGAACGCGGGGTGTCAGCCCGACGATCTGGCCGATGCTCTGGAGGAGGTGTACGCGAGTGTCGTGCCGCCCGGCGGCCACCGTCTGTTCCGGGGGTACGCGGCCGACCGGTCTTCCGACATGAAGACCGGGCTCGGCTCGGAGATCGACGCAATCTCAGCGGTGCCTGACTTCGGTGCGCCGACAGAGAAGTGGTTCCCCTGGACGCGGTCCTACCAGCGGGATGAGTGGGTGGGCCAGCTCATGTCACGGAGCGATCACGCCGCCCTCGAACGAGCAGTCCGAGACCGTCTGTTCGAAGCCATCGGCGCGGCGATCGACGATCACGGCGGTTCGTTCGTCATGAACTTCGAGACCGTCCTGATCACCGCGACTCGGCTGGGGTAGCCCCGGACCGGCGGTCTGGGCGGTTGGTCGGTTACCGTCAGCGAGACAAAGGAGGACCGCGTAGGCTGGCCCGGGAGCCGATCAGGCGGACCTGAGCAGGGTGGCCTGGACCGACCGGCGGTTTTACCGTGAAGCTGGCGTACTTCGGGTCCTCGTTCCCCAGCTGCGCAACGGCTTGGCAGCAGCCGGGCGTGGGAAAGACGACCTGGTCGTAGAAGGCCATGACGACCCGCCGATCGCAGCCATCGACTGCCCCAGGCGAACGGCGGGTTCAAGGTCTGCCTCGATCCGCATTCGGGGCTCGCCGCAGTCCTCATGCTTGAGGGTGGTTCTTGCGTGGGCGTCGTCGGCCGATCCGTCGAACGCCAGTTGATGATCGTTCGCCACAGACGCCCGGCGTCGACAGTGCAGGGCACGGCGTACTCGGTTTCCTCGTAGCGGTGGCGCCGCTAAAGGTATTGGCTTTTTGGGATTCAGCGCGCATCGGTTCCGCCATCGAGGACCGCGCGTGGGCGGAGCGGATCATTCGGATGCGTCACCCGGAAGCAAGGCTCCACCTACCCGAGCTGTTGGCAAACATCTGGACTCTCTTTGGATTGCCCGGACCGCCAGGCCGCGGCGGTGAAGCAATGCCGCTCGTACATCGCATTGTGCGAAACGTCTGATCTTGATAGCGCAGCCGACCTCTGGAGAATCCGGCTCGATGCGGTCGAGGCGTGGGATCAATTATGGCGATTACCTACTGTCGGCCAAGTCAGCTACATCTTCCAGCTACATCTTCCAGCGACGGAATCCACCCTCCGAGTTAATGACTTGTCCTGTGATCCAAGCGCTGTCATCGGACACCAGCCAGGACACAAGGCGGGCGACGTCGTCGGCAGAACCCCAGCGCCCAGCAGGCAGTGCGTGCCGAACCCAGTCGAAGACTTGCGGGTCAGCCCATCCCGTGTCAGTCGGGCCTGGATTGACGCAGTTGACGGTGATGCCGCGGTCGGCCAGGGCATCGGCCAAGGTCAGCGTTATCTGTTGGATCGCACCCTTACTGATCGCGTACGGGATTTCCCGCGCCATGGGCGCGAGGTGCTGACCCGATGTGAACAGGACCACCCGTCCCCCCGGGCGTTCATCGTCGTGCTGTGCTGCGTATGCCTGAGTCAGTAAGACGCTGGCGCGTGCGTTGACTGCCCAACTGAGGTCAAGGTCCTGCGCTGTCAGGTCGGTCAGCGACTGCCTTCCGGCGCTTGTGGCATGGTTCGCGATGAGGGCGTCAACGTGACCAAAGAGCTGCATCGCCAGGTCAACCACCTCTGCCGGGGCTTCGGTGCGCGCGAAGTCGGCTTCGACGTGTTCGAGGTGTCCGTGCTGACGCAGTTCTCCGATGAGACCGGTGACCCCGATCGAATCACGACCCCACGGCATTTCGTCATCATGCGGCGTCCAGGACTGGACGAGGACACTCATTCCTGCGTCGAGTAGTTCTCGCGCCAAGACAAAGCCGATTCCCGCCCGTCGACTCACCCCCGTCACGATTGCAACTCGTCCCGCCAGCGATGCCATGGCCACCTGGACCAGTTTACGGAACTGCGCTTCCACGCCGCCGTATATGGAGCGGACAATCCGACAATCCGAACCGCCCTCCTGGTCCGGCTCCGTCCGATGAGTTCGTCGCTGTCCTGGTCCGAGACTGGCCCGTGAGGGCGTCTCGTCCGTGCCGATCAGACCTTCAGCCGGTCTCCCTCTTGTACGAGTGGACTCCTTGAACGACCCGGCTTGTGACACCGTTCATGGTGTATTTGTACTCCTCCTTCGGCGTCTTGGTGAAAGTGCCGCGGAAGCCGAGTCCTTTCGCCGGACCCATAGTCCAAGTCATGCTCAGCGTCTTGCCGCCACCACTCCAGGTACCGGCGTCGCCGTCGTGGCCGGTGAAGGTGCCGTTCGAAGCGAAGGTATCGACCTCGCACCCGCCCTGGTCGCCAAACTCAGCTGTTCATTGCGAGCCATTGTGGATGTGGAGCGCCGGCGCAGCGGCCGTCGCCACGCCAGTCCCCGCCATTCCGAAGGTCATGGCCATAGCGAGCCCGGTCGCCGCTACTACCGCCCGTCGAATCTTCATGTCCCTCCCGCCTCGTCGGTCTCGGCTCCGACGTCCTATTCTGTCAGCTCCGCGAGGCCGGCATCGCCACGACCACATTCAGTTAGCGCGCCGTCTTCACCGATTCCGGCGTGTCACCGTCGCTTGTCAAAAGTGCTCGGATTCCCCAGTGCGTCGGGAACGTCGTCTATGGCTCCGCCCAGCGCCAAAGCCACGTCGGCGCTTTCAAGATTCCCGGGCTGCGGTCAGGTCGCCGAGTGTTTTTTGCCACTGCGAGCGTGAAAATAGTGTGGCGCTGGACCGTGGGGACCGGAGATTGTCGCTCCGTGCACGAACCCGAGACTCCGTTTCACCCGTGGTCCTCTCCCGTCGGCCTCCGAAGACGTCAATGACCAGGAGGGAGACGATGAAGCAGGTGGAGACGATGAAGCAGATCCGGGACAAGGTCGGCGGCCTCGATGTCCGCCGCGACAGCGTGGTGGCCTGCACGAGGATCACCCAGCCGGCAGGTGCAATCGAGGCGGAAAAGGAGCGGCTATGTCTCGACAGCCTCTCCTGCCTCGGGTCGTCGCCAGGATTGCTCGACACCAGCGATGCTCCGGCGGGGTTCGAACATCGTCCCATCATCTCGACCGTGTTGTAGGAATCACAACGTTTTTCCCCAGTCAGGGTCGGTATTTCATTGCCACTTGGCTGCCAGGGCAAAAGGCGATGTTCGAGCCCCTGCGGCTCGGCTGCATCTCGGTGGGAGACGCCGTTCGCGCCAGCGCTGCGCGGTCGAAGAGGCACTGCACCCCGTTCGCCTCACGTACCGCGTGACGGATCACCGTAGGCCGGCCCGGGTGGGAAAAGCCTTCCCGTGAGCCCGACCGTTCTCACGCATGCTCGCTGCCGTCGCGTCAGCCACGCTCAAGGGAGCCCTCGGACGTCCCGTCTCGGTCGAGGTTCATGTGTCGAACGGGCTGGCCGGGTTCACCATCGTCGGCCTGCCCGACGCAGCCGTCCGGGAGGCAGGCGACCGCGTGCGCGCCGCCGTGCTCTCGAGCGGGCTGCCCTGGCCCTTCCGGCGGGTCACGGTGAAACTGGCCCCGTCGGGCGTGCGCAAGGGTGGCGCTGGCCTCGACCTTCCCATCGCCGTGGGCCTTCTCGTCGCCACCGGCGAGATCATCCCGGCCTGCACCGAGGGGCTGGCGTTCTGCGGCGAGCTCGGACTCAACGGGTCGCTGCGTCACGTCCGGGGCATGATCACCCTGGCCGACGCCACGGCGCCGTCGGGCCTGGTCGTGCCTCTCTGCGACTTGCGCGAAGCGCCCTGCCGCAGCATTCCGGTCGAGAGGTCAACGCCAACGGGCAACCATCCCAGACTGCGAATCCGACCAGCGTGTGTCCCGGTGCCACCCGATCTCTAGAGAAGCGCCGACACCGCGGCCGAGGAGTTCGCATAGAGATCCATCGACACCGATGGGATCGCTGACCGGCAGCCCGTCTTCAGACCGGTCGCCGAGAAAGTCATTCTCGTACCAGTCAGCGATCGCATCATATGAAGCAGGCATATCTACCCGAGCACTCTTAGCTCAGTCACCAAACGAGCCGAAGGCAATCCTCTCGCTTGCGAACCGTTTGCCTCAGCACCGGAGAGTGGGGCACCTCCGGTGCCTGATCGGCTCTTCGAAGTCGCGGACAACAAGGCTGGGTAGTCTCGGGGCTCATGGCCCCGGCCGATGGCGAGCCCAATCGGGAGCACGACAGTGAGGCTGAGGCTCCCGACCCCGCTGCCGAGGCGCCAACACACCTGCGAGCCTCGGTGGCGGGGATGGCGGAAGCGCAAGCCGGGAGGGGACAGCAAATCGCAAAAGGCTGGCGCAAGCTCGTGGACGCGCTGGGCAGACCGAGGCCTCCATCACAGCGCGGACCGTGCTCCACCGATGCGAGAAGGAAGATGACTATGCGCTTCGGACATCGCGGGACCTCGTGATGCGCGACGACGTTCGCAATGCGCTAGCAATCGGCCCATCCTCAACGATGGAGGATCGCACGATCGACATCACGACGACAGGCCGGAGTTCAGGAAGTCCGCGACGGATCGAAATCGTTTTTTACCGGATTGAAGATTCCATCTACCTGAGCGGGATCCCGGCACCGCGTCGCCGAGACTGGCTGGCGAATCTGAGCGCCGAGCCGCACTTCACGTTCCATCTCAAGCACGGCGTCGTGGCCGACCTGCCTGCGGTCGCCACTGAGATCACCGATGAGTCAGAACGCCGCAGGTTGCTCGGGTCGCTCGTTGACCAATTCAATGAACGTCGTAGCGACGAAAGCGAGTGGCCACGAGCTGAACTCAACGAGTGGATCCAGGGAAGCCCACTCGCGAGAGTCGACTTCGTCGAGGGTGATTGACCCGCTCTTTACCCCGGCGGTATGCGGAAACCTCAGAGCGTGGAGTTGAGACCTCTCTCTAACGCTGCTCACAGAGACAGAACGGATGGCCGACTGGATCGGAATGGACTACCCAGATGCAGCCGGGCTCCTCGACCCGGCCGGTGAGCACGACTGCACCAAGCTCGGCAGCCCGGAGACAAGCCGCCCCGAGGTCAGACACGGTCAGGTCGAGATGAAGCTGTTGGGGCGTACCGCCTGGCCATTCCGGAGGGAAGTAAGGCGTTGCCAACTGGAACGCCAGCTTGAACGACGGATCTCCGACATGTACCTCACACCATTGGGGATTAGTGATATCCAACTGCCCATTCAAAAGATCTGCGTAGAAGGTCGCAAGCGCTGGCGGGTCGGGGCAATCGAACACAACGGAGCGTAGACTGATCGTGGGCGAAGACATTTTCCCTGTCTACCCGACGCGTCGTACGACGACACTCATGACGCCGGTCCGAGGTGACACCCAGTCCCCGCGTACGGGTCATGCTGCTCCCTGTCTGAGATACGGTCCCGCTATGTCGGATCGACCGCCTTTGGCCGTGCTGGTAGGCGCGGCGCTCGGATCGGGCAAGACAACCTTGGCGGAGGCTCTCGGTGTCGGTTTGGACCTTCCCGTGCGGCACAAAGACCACCTGGTACATGGGCGGTGGCGCACTCTGGGCAAGGCCACAGATCTGGGAGAGTCCGGCGTCGCTCCCTGACTTTCGGAGCGCCGGGATAAACCGGCATGGAGAAGGAGATGAGAACGCTCCACGTTGAAGGGGTAGCGACCCACGATGGCCCCGAGTCATGCGTCGACGTCCGCAAGGACGGCGGCGAAGCGTTGACAGGGGTACGTGCAGGCTGGGCTATTGAGCCGGGAAATAGGTGCATTCGGGGTGCCGACGCTGTCGAAAGAAGCGGAAGGCCATATCGGCGGCAGCGTCATCGCAAGTTGCCGTCGGACCCCGCCCGGTCGAAGAACCTGTGCATGTACGGAGTCTCCATGCGCGAGAACCGGGAGATCCCACACTCGCCCCTCGGGCTGATCGCCCGCCGGGCCGCTCGGGCAAGGCCAAGGCCGCAATCCTGAGATGTACGAGCGTGGGAAGTCTGACAGCCCCGTACTACCTGCGAAGCCGCCGAACAACACCGGGCGACCGGCAGCGGAGGCGGTGGAGGAAAGGGGGCTGGCCAAGGGGAACACGGACGGCTCAACACGTCCCGGACGCAGTGCCGGGCCCGACGTGTCAAGCGGGTTGGATCGTGTGCGCGAAGCAGCACGCAAGGACAAGGATGCACGGTTCACCGCCTTGCTACACCACGTCGACCTCGATCGCCTCCGGGCGGCCTACTGGGCGATCCGCCCCTTGGCTGCACCGGGGATCGACGGGGTGACGTGGGACGCCTACGGGCAGAACCTGGAAGAGAACCTCCAGGGACTGCTCGCTCGGGTCAACAGCGGGGCGTACCGGGCAAGCCCGTCTCGCAGGGCGTACATCGAGAAGGCGCACGGGCGGCTCCGGCCGCTCGGCATCGCCACGCTGGAGGACAAGATCCTCCAGCGGGCCGTCGTCGAGGTGCTCAACGCCATCTACGAGGTGGATTTCCTGGGCTTCTCCTACGGGTTCCGACCGGGGCGCCGACCGCACGATGCGCTCGACGCCCTCACAGTCGGGATCGAGCGGAAGAAGGTGAACTGGGTGCTCGACGCCGACGTCAAGGAGTTCTTCACCAATCTCGATCACGATTGGCTGACACGGTTCCTCGAGCACCGCATAGCGGACAAGCGGGTCCTGCGGCTCATCCGAAAGTGGTTGAACGCAGGGGTGATCGAAGACGGGGAGTGGATGGCGAGCGAGACCGGTGCCCCCCAGGGGGCATCAGTCTCACCGTTGCTCGCCAACATCTACCTCCATTACGTCCTCGACCGATGGGTCCGGCAATGGAGGAAGCGGCACGCCCATGGTGACGTTGTCATCGTGAGGTTTGCTGACGACTTTGTGGCCGGGTTCGAGCACAAGTCCGACGCCGAGCGGTTCCTCGCCGACCTCCGTGAAAGGTTCACGAAGTTCGGTCTGGAGCTGCATCCCGACAAGACCAGGCTCATCGAGTTCGGGCGTAACGCCGCCCGGAACCGTGCCGCCCGGGGCGACGGGAAGCCCGAGACATTCGATTTCTTGGGGTTCACGCACTACTGCGGGAAGACCAAGAACGGGCGGTTCTGGCTGAAGCGAAAGACAATCTCGAAGCGGATGCGGGCGAAGCTTGCCGAGGTCAAAGACCAGATCAAGCAACGCCGGCACTACCCCGTTCCCGAACAAGGGGAGTGGCTCGGCTCAGTGGTGCGAGGCCATCTCGCCTACTACGCCGTGCCCGGCAACACCGACGCCGTGGCGGCATTCCGCACTCAGGTGATCCGGCACTGGTTCAAGGCCCTCCGGGGCCGCAGCCAGCGCACCCGGGTGAACTGGAAGCGGATGAGCCTCTACGTCCAGCGGTGGATACCCCCGACCCGTGTGCAGCATCCCTTCCCGAACGTGCGCTTCGACGCTCGGACCTGAGGCAGGAGCCCAGTGCATTAGGAGTGCACGCTGGGATCTGTGCGGGGGGCCGCCCGAAAGGGCGGTCCCTACCGCAATCTCCATGGAGCTCTGGACTTAAGCAGGTATAAGCTTCGTTGCCGAACAGACCTTCCACCCCGATGTAAGTGAATCGGACGTGGCAAGACGTTCGGCACCACGGAGCAGCTTGGTCAACGTGCACTGCCGTAGCGTTCACTCCTTCAAGCGGTGGGAGCAGAGGATGCGGAACGATCCGCTGTGCGGGGAGATGCGGCTAAAGACGCCAGGCCAGCCAATTTGAGCGCTCTAGGGTTCGGTCGCGCATCACAGTTCCGGCAACCGGGTCACATCGAGAGCTGTAGGAGCGATAGCCAGCCCACGCGTACACGTCGCCTCCGCTTAGCTGTAGGTGCGGAGCGGGCTCTCGGTGAGCGCCGCCTGGGACGCACCCACATCCAACCTGCATCGGCACTTCTGAATGCGAGACCGAGGCCAAAGGCGAGTTCGGGCATATTCTTCGATCTAGTGGCCTTCACGAAGCTCCTGGACGGAACGCGACAACAGACAGAACTCATTCCCCTCAGGATCAGCAAGCACAATCCAAGTACTGTCGGACGTCTGACCCACGTCGACCATTCGGGCGCCCAGGTCCAACAGACGGTGTAGCTCATCGCGTTGGGTTGTTCCATCAGGACGAAGGTCCAGATGGAGGCGGTTCTTTACCGCTTTCTCCTCAGGCACACGTCCGAACTCGATCTTCGGCCACGAACCATCGGGTGGGCCAATATCGGCTCCGGTGGCGTCGAGATTATGAAGTTCCCAGCCAAGCGCGGCGCACCAGAACTCTGCCACGCGCTTGGGGTCGATAGCGTCGATGGAGATCACCGCGATCCGGCTTGTCATGTTCTCAGTTTGTCGCCGGCGGCGACGGAAAGGGCGGCGGGCTCACCGAGGGGCTGGCCTTCTGCGGCGAGCTCGGACTCAACGGGTCCCTCCGTCACGTCCCGGGCATGATCGCCCTGGCCGACGCCACGGCTCCGTCCGGTCTCGTCGTGCCCCTGTGCGGCGTGCGCGAGGCGGCGCCGGTGCGTGGCGAGGAAGCCCACGGGGTGGAGACGCTGGCCGAGCTGGCGCGGGTGCTTCGGGGTCAATGCGGATGGCCGCCACCACCGCCGGCCCGACCGAGGTCGACGCCGGGACGGTCCACGATCTCTCCGACGAGCGCGGCCAGGCCCTCGGCCGGCGCGCCCTCGAGGTGGCCGCCGCCGGCCCGCACCAATCTGCTCATCATCGGGCCGCCCGGTTCGGGCAAGACGATGCTGGCCGAACGGCTCCCGGGTCTCTTGCCCCCGCTCAGTCCCGACGAGGCCCTCACGGTGACGCGCGTCCACTCGGCCGCGGGTTGCGCGCTCCCCCCGGGCGCGCTCGCTGGCCGCGCGCCGTCCGGGCCCCGCACCACCCTGGCTTCCATCGTGTCGTTGGTCGGCGGCGGTAGCTGGTCGCTGCGGCCCGGTGAGGTCAGTCTCGGCACTCCCAGAGTCGCTTAATGTCCCTGACGAAATCCGACAGACGAGTGGGGTTCTGGTCCGTGGGCCGAAGTCGCAGAACTACGACTGGCGTATGGATCCCTGGCCAGGGCAAACGTGAGGTCTGGTTGACGCCCGCTCCTCATGCCCGTTCAGTCGTACGTACTCGGGAGGTGTGGTCAATGAAGGACAGGCGACGGGAACTGCGGCTCTCGTCGGCTTCAGGGCCTGCTTCCTGACGATCACTCTTGGCAAGTCCGGCTCGCCCTGTGACGATCGACTCATTCCCGGCGGCCGGGGCGGTTGTATCTGTCTGGGCAGCCTGTGGGGCTTCATGACGCGTCAAATGACCAGTAGGGTCGAAAATTGTGATCGCCCGAGAGCAGGCGCCCGTGGCCTTCACCGCATGGGACGAATTGATCGACGCCGTCGCCTCGACCACGCCGAGAGACCTGACTGAGCAGGCCCGTGCGATCGTTCGGGCCAGCCTGTATCCGGGTCTTCGTGAGGTTCCGAGATCTGACGCCGTGACCTTCGCCGAACAGATGGTCGTCGATGTGGCATCCATGACCACTGATGTTCGAGCAGCCGGGCTGGCCGAACTCGGTGCCGGTGCCCCAGCCTTCGTCCTTGCCGTATGGACCGAGGACATGATGATTCGCGCCGATGCCGCCTGGCGCGAGATGTTCGGCGAAGAATGGCGTCGGATCCCGACTTCTGCCGAGACCGATCCCTGGGTGGCCCACGAAGGATTTCTCATCGAAGTGGCCAAACTGTCAGTCCTCGATCCGGTCACCTCCGAACTGGTCAGGCTCCGCGGGGCGAGAGCCCACGACTGCCGGCTCTGCCAGTCCCGCAGAAGCGTGAGTGCCATCGATCTGGCAGGTGGGAGCGATCTGTTCGACGACAGGGATCCGAGCGGTATCTCCGACGCCCAGGCCCTGGCCCTCCAGGTCGTGGATGCCTTCGTGTGGCAGCCGATTCGGTGGCCGCCCGGGCTCGGCGAGCAGGTCGTGGACGCTCTGGGTCCTGCGGCCGCGACCGAGCTGACCCTCGATATCGTCCGCAACGCCGCGAATAAGATCGCCGTCGCCTTCGACGCGGACGACCCGCAGGTGGAGACAGGCGTCGAGTATTACGACATAGACGTGTCGAGCGGAGAACTGCGCTACAACGTCAGCCCGGTCACGCCCAGCGCCTGAACAACCGGCTCGCGATGGGGTGGGATCCACCCGGCACGGAGCAGGTGACCAAGACGTTTGGAGAACGGCAGGCATGCCCGCGAGCCGGCGCATGGGGTCAGGCGCCAGAGGGCGCAAGACGGCAGACTTGGAGTCAATGCCCAGCGCACCGCCCGAGAGAATCGAAGACCCTCCGATCGTGTTGCGGAGGTATCGAGGTGGCGAGCTGCAGGCGCTCTTTGAGGCAGTATCAACCAGCACCGATCACCTGAGTCCATGGCTGGTGTGGGCTTCGGTAGAGCCTTTGGAGCAAGGGCTGGGCGACTTCATTGCCCACTCGATTGAGGCCTTCGACCGTGGCGACAACTACGACTACGCGATTTGGAACCTCGCTGTGACCACGCTGGTCGGTGGAGCTGGTCTACATCCTCGGCTGGGCCCTGGTCGGATCGAAATCGGCTACTGGGTCAGGGCGGGCTGGCTCCGACGCGGCATCGCCTCAGCCGCTGCCCGTGCCCTGACGACGGTCGCTTTTCAGTTGACCGGGATGGAGGAGGTCCACATCCACTGCGATGAAGCGAATCTTGCCAGTGCCGGCGTCCCCCGTGGCTTGGGTTTTCGCCTGCTAAGAACAGTCGATGACGAGGTGGAGGCTCCCGCCGAGGTCGGACGAAGGATGGAGTGGGCGATAACGGTGAGCCAGTGGAATGGCGATCATTGAGGAGGTCGTGGCTGAATCGAATGCGACCCCGGCCCGACAAACTGAGGCACCCCGAGATCTGAGATATTTGGAGCTGTTGACCCTCCCCGGTAGCTGGCATCTCACTGCTCCGAGCTCGTCAAATCGGGCAAACTGCGGAGGTGAGCTTCGATCAGTATGCGCCCTACGGGTCCGTCGTTGAGTCGAGTCTTCGGGCCGTGACTTGGAACGTACGGGGCCGCTACGGGCAATGGGAGGAGCGACAAGCGGCAATCGAGAAATCGTTGGCCGCGGCGAATCCCGACATCATCTGCCTGGTCGAGTCCTGGTCGAGCGCCGAGACAACGCAGGCCAAGCTCATTGCCGCCCGGCTAGTGTGCTGTCCGGCTGATTGACTGAGAAATTACCCCGATCCGGGAATTTTGTCCCTCCGGTCGCGTTCTCCTGTGTGAGCCACCATGGGAGGTGCCATGTCCACACGGGGACGTCCGACCGTTGTCATCGAGCTGAGCGACACCGAACGCGAGACGCTGCAGCGTTGGGTGCGTCGGCACTCTTCGGCCCAAGCTCTCGCCCTGCGCAGTCTCATCGTGCTGGCCTGCGCGGAGGGGATGACCAATCAAGCGATCGCCGCCGCCGAGCGGGTGCACCCGACGACGGTGTCGAAGTGGCGTCATCGCTTCGCCGCCGACCGGCTCGAAGGACTCTGCGATGCGCCTCGTCCGGGCGCGGCACGCACCATCGCGGATGAGACGATCGAAGCGGTCGTCGTCGACACGCTCGAGTCCGCTCCTGGGGCAGACACGCACTGGTCGACCAGGGGGTTGGCGGCCAAACACGGGATCTCCAAGACCACCGTGGCCGAGATCTGGCGGGCCTTCGGGTTGAAGCCCTGGCACCAGGACAGTTTCAAGGTATCGCCGGACCCCGATCTGATCGAAAAGGTCCGTGACCTCGTCGGCCTCTACATGAACCCGCCCGAGGCCGCCGCGGTCTTCGCCGTCGACGAGAAGCCGCAGATCCAGGCGCTCAACCGCACAGCTCCGACGTTGCCGTTGCTGCCCACGACGCCCCAGCGGGCAACGCATGACTACGAGCGTCACGGCACCGTCGATCTTTTCGCTGCGCTCGACATCGCGCGTGGCACCGTCATCTCCGACATCCGAAAAGCCACAATCAGAACGACTTCATCGCCTTTTTGAACAAGATCGACCGTGAAGTCCCAGCCGAGCTCGACGTGCACGTGATCTTGGACAACCTCTCGACTCACAAGACGCCCAAGGTGCAGCGCTGGCTGCTCCGCCACCGCCGCTTCCACCTCCACTTCACCCCGACGTACGGCTCGTGGATGAACCTCGTCGAGCGCTGGTTCTCGGCCCTCACGACCAAGAAGCTCAAGCGATCGGCGCACACGAGCGCCAAGGAACTCGCCACCGACATCCAGGCATGGGTCGACGTATGGAACGAGGACCCGAAGCCCTTCGTGTGGCACAAGAGCGCGGAACAGATCCTCGAGCGGCTGGCCGGCTACTGCGGCACTATCAACGAGGGGGTAAGCGCATGAACCCACGACTTTCACGCCCCTTCAGCCGGACAGCACACTAGGCGTGGAACATCACGTCTTCGCCGGCGACTGGGACCAGGGCGATTGGGTTTCGGGCATCGGTCTGGTTTCCCGCTGGCCGCTCGAGATTGTCGAACGCCGAAAGCTACGAGGAGAGGATGATTCTGGAGTGGGAGAGGTGCTGGCCGTCACGATCGGAGGCGACCGGGGGCCCGTTCAGTTCTTTGCCGTGATGCTGGACTACCCGCTTGGTGCGAGCATCGTGCGTCAGGCGCAAGTCCGGGACCTTGCCCGACTCATTTCTTCGACCACCAACCGTCACCACCCGATAGTGGTGTGCGGAGACTTCAATGCCGGACCCGACTCCGACGAGATCCGTATGCTCACCGGACACAGTGCCACAGCAGAACCGGGACTGGTGTTCTACGACGCCTGGGAGGTTGCAGGAGACGGAACTGCTGGCATAACTTGGTCCAACCGCAATCCTTTGGCGGCAGTCGCGCTGTACCCAGATCGACGATTCGACTACGTGTTGTCGGCGTGGCCGCGACTTGGAGGGGTGGGACACCCCACGCACTGCGAGCTGCTCGGCGTCGTACCGGACGACCGGCTCCAACTCTCGGACCACTACGGAGTCCTCGCCGACCTCCGATACTGACTCGACCCGAGGGGAACGCTACTACGACACCATGCCGGCTGTTAGGGGGCAGTTTGGCGGCTGAAGTGGCTAGGAAGGCCTCGGTTACAGACGGAGTATGGATCGGGCTACGCACGACGCCGTCGGCAACATGCCTAGTTCCGGCCGACGAGGCAGAATTCGATTCCCTCCGGGTCTGCCATCACAGCAATTGTCCATTCTTCAAAGCTGTGCTGATCCAAGACCGTCCCTCCGAGTTGCTCCACGAATGCAATTGAGGTGGCGAGGTCATCGACCCAAAAGTCCAAGTGAGCCTCGAGGGCCGAAGCGCGGGCGGAAGCCGATGAGGCGGAGGTGGGGCGTGGAGGTTATCCATGCGCCCGACGAGGGCGACGACATGCTCGCCGCCATCGCCGAGGCCAAATCGAGACGTGGTCGTGGTCACGGCCGACCGTGAACTGGCCGAACGGGTCCGAGCCGCCAACGCGGAGGTCGTCGGGCCGAACTGGTCAGCTCGCCCAGCTCGTCGACAGAACCTGCAGAACGAGCCGGAGCCCGCGGGATCAGGACGGTCCCGGCACCCGGCGTTGGGGGACAGCCTCTCGGTGTCTGCGCCGCGTGGGGTGGGCTTGTCGACGTGTCGGCGCGTTCCCCGGTACCCTCGTGGTTGAGGTCGTGACTGGCGTTGCAAGGTGGAGTCAACCACCGGGGAGCGACCTTCGAGCCGTGCCGAGCGCCTGGGCCGTTGGACAGCAAGGAGCTCAATGTGGCCGTCGGCAGGTTGTTGGAGACATACCTCTCGCGATTCGGGATCTCCACCGAAGGGCTCTCAGTCGAGACGATCGGGTTCGCCGCCGCTCTTGATGTGGTCGCTCGTCTCGAACCAGGCGTCGCTGAGGCTGTCGTGCAAGAGCTGGGCGACCAGCGCAGTCACCTCAAGCTGATCGCCAGCGAGAACTTTGCGAGCCCAGCGGTGCTGTTGGCGATGGGGAACTGGCTGAGCGACAAGTACGCCGAGGGCGCGCCCGGTCATCGTCTCTATGCCGGGTGTGACAACGTCGACACGGTCGAGTCGCGGACGAACGAACTGGCCTGTGCCCTCTTCGGCGCCGACCACGCGTATTCACAGCCGCACAGTGGGATCGACGCCAACCTGGTCGCGTTCTGGGCGGTCCTGTCTCAGCGAGTGGAGTCGCCGGCCCTGCAACGCCTCGCGGCACGCCACGTGAACGATCTGTCCGATGAGGACTGGGAGATGGTGCGCCAGCAGCTCGGCAACCAAAGGTTGCTGGGGATGTCGCTCCAAGCGGGCGGTCACCTTACTCACGGCTTCCGTCCCAACATCTCCGGGAAACTCTTCCGCCACCGTTCCTACAGCGTCGACCCCGACACCTTCCTGTTGGACTACGACGTGGTCCGGCAGCGAGCGCACGAAGAACGGCCGTTGATTCTCATCGCCGGTTATAGCTCCTACCCCCGGCTCGTGAACTTCCGTGTGCTACGAGAAATCGCGGATGAGGTCGGCGCAACGTTCATGGTCGACATGGCGCACTTCGCCGGCCTAGTCGCCGGCAAGGTGCTCACCGGTGACTACGACCCAGTCCCTCACGCCCACATCGTGACCACTACGACGCATAAGACGCTGCGCGGTCCACGCGGCGGGATGGTGCTCTGCCAGGGCGACCTCGCCGAGTTCGTCGACCGCGGCTGTCCGCTGGTACTCGGTGGTCCACTTCCGCATGTCATGGCCGCCAAGGCCGTAGCCCTATCTGAGGCGGCGCAGCCGTCGTTTCGCCAGTACGCAGAAGCAGTAGTCGACAACGCGCGGGCGCTCGCACAGGGTCTGGTCGCCGGTGGCATTCCTGTGGTGACCGGCGGAACAGACAACCACCTCGTACTCGTCGATGTCCGCAGGTTCGGGCTCAACGGGCGCCAAGCAGAGGCGGCGTTGCGAGCCGCGGGCATTACCTTGAACCGCAACGTCGTACCCGACGAGACGAACGGGTACTGGTACACGAGCGGCCTGCGACTGGGCACACCCGCCGTCACTACGCTCGGCATGGGTGCCAACGAGATGCACGAAATTGCCCAGGTTGTCGCCGCTGTTCTCCGTGCCAGCTCCGCCGGCGTCGTGACATCCGGACCAAGCAAGGGCAAACCCTCGCTCGTGCAGTTCCGCCTCGAGGAGCGCATCGCCCGCACCGCACGCTCGAAGGTTGCTGACCTGCTGACACGACACCCGCTCTATCCAGAAATTGCGCTGTGACCTCCGACAGGTAGAACCACTCTGGTCCGCCCAGAAGTGCCTGCTTGAGACGGTGGCACCCCGTCCGGCCAGTCACCCCGGTTCACGCCTATTGGACATTTAGGGTGGGTCCTCCGATATTTAGTACGCGCGATGTAGAGTGGCCTGGTGGAGGCCAGCCGGGATGAGCTCGCGCGATTCTTCGAGGTGGTCCTGCCCCATCTGAACGAGCTGCAACGCCGCGTGGTGGCCGGTGCCATGGCCGAGGGTCTCGGACGCGGTGGCAAGAGCGCGGTGGCCGAGGCTTCGGGCATGAGCCGCAACACGGTGATCAAAGCCGAACGCGAGGTGAGCGAGGGCATTCAGCCCACAGAGCGCCAACGAGCACCGGGCGGGGGCGACATCAAGGCCGAGGACAAGCAGCCCGGTCTGCTCGAGGCCCTTGACGAGCTGGTGCATCCAGAAACCCGGGGCAACCCGATGTCGTATCTGCGCTGGACGTCCAAGTCGACGGGCCACTTGGCCACCGAGCTGGTGCGCCAGGGGTTCAAGATCACCGACGACACCGTCGGGCGGATACTCCGATCCATCGGCTACTCGCTCCAGGCTCCTTCCAAGCAAAAGGAGGGAAAGGCCCACCCCGACCGAGACGCCCAGTTCGTCTACTTGAACAAAGAGGTGGGCCGCTTCATGAAGGCGGGCCAGCCGGTGATCAGCGTCGACACCAAGAAGAAGGAGATCGTGGGCGAGTACTCCAAGGGCGGAGCCGAATGGCACCCCACCGGCGAGCCGACGCGGACCAAGACCCATGACTTCGTCGACCCCGAGTTGGGCCGGGCCGTCCCCTACGGCGTCTACGACCTGGCCAACGACGAGGGCTGGGTCTCGGTCGGCGACAGCGCCGACACCGCCACCTTCGCGGTCGAGGCCATCCGGCGCTGGTGGCGCTCGATGGGAGCTCCCCGGTTCCCCAGCGCCACCAAGCTCTTGATCACCGCCGATGCCGGCGGATCCAACGGCTACCGGGTCAAGTTGTGGAAGGTCGAGCTGGCCCAGCTGGCCCAAGAGACCGGCCTCGAGATCACCGTCGTGCACTACCCACCGGGAACGTCGAAGTGGAACAAGATCGAGCACAAGATGTTCAGCTTCATCTCCTTGAACTGGCGCGGTCGCCCCCTCGTGTCCTATCGGACCATCGTCGAGCTGATCTCGAACACGACCACGTCCAAGGGCCTCAAGATCCGCGCCGAAGAGGACCTCAACTATTACGAGACCGGCACCAAGGTCAGCGCCGCCGAGCTGGCAGCTCTGCCTCTAAAGGCCGCACAAGTTCCACGGCGACTGGAACTACACGATTGCGCAATCAGTCAATCGGTGAGCCCTTAGGGGCATGTACTGATCTCGAGGAGGATGCCGGCAATCGCCTCTGAATCGCAAATGATGTCGAGGTGCTGTCCGAGTCGAGTGACAACCGGCCAGCCAAGGACAGATGCATTGTTTGCGTCGTCTCGATAGCCCTCGCTGAGCAACACGTAGGCACCTGAGCGAGCGCACCATCCCTCCGGCACCTCGATCGGCGATTCATAGAAACGGAGCGGTATTTCGGGGAGCTCGCGTTCAACCACTTCCCGCTTGTCATCATCGGGGACCAGTGACTCCAAGACACCCGGAGCCCACCAATCGGACCACCTGGGTAGCATCCCGTCCGTCGACAGCTCCCGCAGTGTCCCGAGAAAGTTGCCACCTGCGGTAAACGAGCCTTTGCAGGGTGGCAGACCCGCATCGACGAATATCGTGAGACTTGGTCGAATCGCGAGACCTTCACTGATCAGGGGCAGCAGCGCGCCAGCTCCGCTGTGTCCTACGAGGACGGCGTCACCCGATCCGGACGACCTGATGGCGGTCTCGGCGAACTTCATTGGATGACCGGACAACGCTGCCGAGACGAGATCTGGGACCACAACATCGCTCCCGGCATTGCTCAGCGCCTCTGCCACCCACTTCCACGTCGAGGGACCGACGACCGGGCTGTGGAGAAGAATGAACTTCACCTGAAAAGTATCTCCGACACGGTCGACATGACCCACCATCCCGGCGCTATACATGGGCACCCCTTCACATGGAGAGACCACATCGGCACGTACCGAGTGGGGTCGGGGAGACTTACCCCGTGAACGAAAACCACAGGAAGTGCGGGAGCGATGAGTGGAGGACGGTGGTGCGCGACGCCATCCTCCCGTGGGCTTTAGGGGACATTGACCTGGGCGACGACGTGCTGGAGGTGGGACCCGGCTACGGGGCCACCACCGATGTCTTGGGTGAACGGCTGCCGAGCCTGACGGCAGTCGAAATCGACCAGGAGCTCGCGGCCATGCTGAAGGAAAGGTTCGCCGGCAGTGCTGGCGTGACCATCGTCGTTGGTGACGCCACGGCTCTCGACTTCCCCGACAGCCGGTTCAGCGGCGCAGCCTGCTTTACCATGCTCCACCACGTGGCGACCCGAGAGTTGCAGGATCGTTTGCTCGCAGAGGTGCTTCGTGTTCTCCGACCTGGAGGCGTCCTGGTGGCCGGAGACAGCTTGGCCAGTGTCCAACTTGCTGCGGGTCACGAGGGCGATACCTACAACCCGATCGACCCGGATCAGTTGCCGGCCCGCCTGGTGTCAGTCGGGTTCCGAGGCGTCGAGGTCAAGACGAACGAATTCGGTTGGGCGGCCACGGCAAGTAAGGCGTGACCGTACCGGTCGAAGTGGCTTGCATAACCGGCGCGTGGGGGCAGGTGCCGTCTCCGACCGTTTTTGCCCGTGTTGAGATCGTCCGGCAGCATTGGTCCTCGATGAGCGAAGCAGCGACAGTCCTGCGCAAACAGATGGTGGACCGCCTGAAAGAGGCCGGTGTGCTGATCACACCTGCCGTGGAGCAGGCCATGGCCACAGTCCCTCGTCACCTCTTCGTTCCACTGGTTGAGGTTGATGGCGCGTACGTCGAAGACGCTGTGATGGTTAAGCACGCCAAGGACAGGCGTCCGATCAGTTCAGTCTCACAACCAAAGATTGTCGCCACCATGCTGGAACAGCTAGAGGTGTGGCAAGGGCACCATGTTCTTGAGATTGGGACTGGCACTGGGTACAACGCTGCGCTACTTGGAGTGCTGTGCGGAACTGGCGGCGCGGTAGTCAGCGTGTAGCTTGAACCGGATCTCGCGAAGAGTGCGGGACAGATCCTCGCCCGACTGGGCTTCGACCAGATCAAGGTGGTTGTCGGCGACGGTCGAGATGGCTGGACGCCGCGGGCACCGTACGACCGACTCATAGTTACGACTGGTGCAAGTGAAGTTGCAACAGCGTGGTCGAGTCAGTTGTTAGACGGGGGCCGAATGGTCGTGCCAATAGTCGATCAGAATGGGGTCGGTTCGATCCTTGTTTTTGAGAAGGTTGGTGGCGAGTTGAGGCGTTGTGCTGAGACGCCTTGCGGCTTCCTCCCGATGCGAGACGCACCCGTGTAGCGCAGACTGCCCCGAGAGTGCCGCAGGGTGGCACCCCAGCCCGGCGAACGGGGCTACTCGCAGGGCTGCTTCTGTCGGGTTTTCGGGACAGTCCATCAGCGAGGGAAAGGCCGGCGTGGTGCCTTCCATGGGCGCTTGCGACTTCACGTGATGCGGTAAACCCGGTAGTCGATACCGCCACCTTCTTTGAGGCGGCCCTCCGCAACGAAGAGGCTAGTGGTCAACCACCTGTAGCGTTCGTCGCCGGTCTCGAACCGGGGCGTAGTCCTGAAGTACTGGTCGCCCCAGTCGGTTCCAGAACCGTTGGTGGTTGCGGTCATCACCTTGTCGTTGAGCTCGAGCAGGCCGGTGTAGTGCGTGTAGATGAAGGCCCCGTCGTCGGTGCCGATCTGGCCTCGGACGTCGACCTGCCCCCATCCGTCCGTGCCGAGCACGATCCAGTCTCCGCCACCGGACAACAGCTGTCCGTTTAGCCGCTTTCCCGTGACCCTTCCTTCCGTTACTTCGAGGAACATGCGGCTTCCGAAGACCACGGGTGGTTTCAGCGTCCCGTAGTAGTCGAACTCATGGACAAGCTCCATATGTATCGCCTCCTGAGGTACGACTGTATTCCTTCGGTGCTCCCACCAGCCCGGCGTTGTGGGACTCCCAGTTATGAGCCCCCTTACAATTCAGATGCCAACGGCGTGGCGCCCGCCCTCGAGCCACATTCGTAATGCCGGATCGAGAGCGGAGCCCGCTATCTCATAGAGCGCGAGATCGTCGGGGGCCAACACGCCGCGCCATCGACCACCGTCGCCCTTGTAGAAAAAGCTGTCTGCACCACCCTTCCACGTCATCGTCATTGGGTCTTCGGTGCCACGTGCTTCATTGCGCATGGCTTCGAATCCAACCGTTGCGACCAAAGCAGGCCAGGAATTCTCACGGACCTCGATGTCGCAGAATTGGGCGATCCGCCGTATCTCACACTCAGGGTCGGCTTTGAGATCACCGAAGTGGACGAACAAGACATTAGGAAGCGCCCGCGCCTCCCACCAGGTCGACAGGTGGTGGTGGTGCGACCAATACGGCCAGCCATCGGGCTCCCACTCGAACCATCCTTCGCTCACCCACCGCGGCCACAGCTCACCCGGCGTTGGCGGGCAGCGCGGGAACTCCGGTCCTGGTCGATCGGAGTCATTGAACAGTTGGTACATCCGGTCGGTGTAGGACGAATAGTGATTGAACAACGACATGAAGACGTCGCGGGTGTCGCGGCCAACGACGATGTACTTCGCCTGGGGAAAAAACCGCAGACCATCGGCGGCAAGATGGCTCTTTATAAACCTGCGATGACGCTGTGCTTCAAGACGGTCGAGGATCGGTTGCACCGGTCCAACGAATCGAGCATCGATCCACGGTGAGATTTCGGCCAGTGTCGCACGCAAAGGACCCGGCCCGAGAATCAGGGCGGCGAGGATACGTTGCGTCCATGTCGTGCCGGCCTTGTACGCCGTCGTAACGAAGATGTCGTCGTCGCGTGGTACGAACTGGTCCCAACGTGTGCTGTCGAGGTGGTGATTGCGGTACTCCCGGGTCCGCTCGGGCGGTTCCAGCCTCATGGCGACAAATCATGCCACCGTGCCACTCTGTGGACTGGGCCGAGCCATTCCGCATGGCACCCCAGCCCGGCGGACCGAGACACCTTCGGCCCCGTTACCGAGGCGCCAGCCGGAGAAGGTCGGCGAGCCACGCGTCGGCGGTCTCCCCAGGTGCCGCGGGCTGGCACCCCCTCCCGGCGGACTGTCAGGTCTCAGGAGACAGGCGCAAGCATGAAGGCTCGCAGCATGCCGAGCCGCTGCACGCCTTCGGGCGGTCCGTTCAGGACCTCGTTGAGCTCGGGCTCTCGGCCGACGAGGGAGTCAACGGCGTTGTAGGGCGTGCCGCCAAGTTGCTCCTCCCTGTACCCGGTGTCAGCGTCCAGCGTGATCGTGATCGTGCCCTCGGCGGCGTAGCCGGCCATTGTGAACTGCCGACGGTGTTGCTTGTCGGAATACGCCTCGAGCGCGAACACACCACCGCCATCTCCAACAAGGACGATCCTTTCGTCAAGCGACGCGCCCAGGCAAGCGTGGGCAAACCCGCCATCAATAGCCCATAGGTGGCGGCAGCTCGTGATTCGAGCGCGGGCTACTCCTGGGAGTGTCCCAAGGAGATGAGGATGTCACGTTCGTGGATCCACGCGTCCCAAAACACGTGGAGCGCGGCGATGCTCCATGGCACGGTCCCGTACTACCACTGGACATCGGCTGCGGTGTCCACAGGGCGGTCGACCCCAGAGAGCAGCTTGACCGTGGCCTCCTCCAGGACAGCGAGGGTGTCGTAAGGGGCCTCACCCATAGAGTGAGATAGCCAGCTAACCGGGGCGGTTCGTGGGTCCATGTCCTGGGTCTCGACCTCCTCTAGAGACGCGCCCCGGAGTAGGGCTGTAGACCTTTCCGTCATATCGCAGAGATGACGTACCACCTCGTGAACGCTCCACTTGGCGCAGCGGCTCTGCGCATCCCATGCATCGCTCGCCAAACCTGGCAGCAAGGCCGCAAATCGCCGTCTCTGCGATCGCAGCGCATCGCGCGCAAAGCGTCCTCGACCTTCTGTTGGGGAGCCAGTAGTCACGGTGATCTGTGGTGACATGGTCACAGGACGCACGATCGCTGCGGTAGCCGGTGGGCCTCGATGCTTGACGGGCCACGCCCTGCCGATCTGGCTCAACTCAAGTGGTGCCGCCAGATGATGTCGGAGGGTTCAGGCGGACCGAGCACTATCCCCCAGCCGGTGTTCGGAGACACCCCATCAGAACCTTCCCGGACCCGACATCCTGAGATGAAGACGTAGACTCTCAAGCAAGGGTGCCGAACCGGAAGAAGGAGCCCATGAAGAAACTGGCGAAGTTGTCGTGGCGGGCTCGGGGTCGTGCTGGTGGAAATTGCACCGCCGAAATTCACCACCCGCTTCGCGGCTATCGAATCGACCCAAAGTACCGGTCCAATCCTCTCGCGCTATCCGGATCCGAGGGATCACCCCCTACGGTGTCATGGATCTCCTTCGACGGGGACGCCTATTGGGTCCGGCTCTCGGCTGCCCAGGGCTGGCCGCGTTCGATTCGGGTGACCCAAAGCGATGTGGACGGAGCAAGGGATTAGAAACTCGGGCTGATGTCATCGGTCATCTGCACTCAAGATCGGAACAGCATCATCGCTGACGGGTCTCACTGAACCGGCGATCGGGGACGCTCTCATCGTGGGGGCCGGTTCCAAAGGGGGTTTCCGTAGAACTTCGGCGACCCTGGCTTTGATCCACGGTCGAGGGTTCAATGGTGCAGGAAAGTGAAGTCCAATGCATTGTCGACCCTCTGCGTTTGGACTTGCTCTACGGGTTTAAGGGTGGACCCGACTTGGCGATACCTGTACATGTCGTACTCGTGCGTCGGCCATTTCCAGATGGGCTTGTTGTCAACCTGAACGCCGGAAAAGGAAAGGGGCGTGAAGGCAGAGACTTTGGTCGATCCGCATCCCAACGACGGCGGGGGAGGCGGTGCATTCGGAGGAACTGGCCCAGTGTTGTGCAGCCCTTGACATATGCCGGTGTAGACAGGGCCGTCGGGCATAGACACGATAAGGCTGGAGCACCCGCTGGATTCTCCATTCGTGCTGTCGACCGCTGACACTCCGATTATCCCCGTCGGGATTTGCCCGTTACTTATCCAATGTATGGAATCGTTTTCGGAGAAGCTGATCGAGTCGCCCGGAACGACAGAGACCATGGCACATCCTCCAGAGGTCGGAGTCCCGTCCGCTTCGACGTATGTAAACATATCAGCGCTGAGTGTGCCCGATCCGCAGTCGAGATAGAGCGCAGCGAGACCTGTTTCGTACTGCGCGGCTTCCATAATTTGAATGACGGCGTAGGACGTGACCTGGCTCGGCGGGCAGGTCACCGTCGGCACGATGAAACTCACCTTCCCAGACTCGGTATAGAACTTCCCAGTCCCTTCACCCCCCGTGTGCATCAGCGGGGGGGTCGTGACGGCGCCAGCAAAATACGGGGACGCTTCGACCGTTGGAGCGGTCACGGGTGTCGCGATCGCCACTTGAGTGACCCAGATGGTGAGGGAACCGATGACGGTTGTCGCAGCGACAATCGCCAACCCTCGTCGGTGCCAGGTACCGTCCGTCACCATATGGCCAACCTCCCATGAGCCGCCAAGCCGGGGGGTTGTATCCGACCTCACGAACCAGCGGCTCGTACGGCGACCCAGGATAGGTCTCGTGGGGACGTGGTGCTCGTGTCGATGAGCAAAGGATCACCCAGGCCCGTCCCACGGGAACCAGGCCTGTCCGTACCTAGACCTCAAACAAGCGATCCCGGCCCGGTAAAGGCGCTCGGACACGTCTGAGGGCGCGTTGCCCGTGGAATCGAGCGGTTGCGCGGCCGTAGATCGCTGATCGGACAGCGTCATCGGATGCGATGAGCGTGATCGGCCGCGTCGGGGACGTCGAGGAACAGAGCCGGCGAGCGGCTCGAGCGTCTCGTGGAGAAAGTGAGTCGCTACAGGGCGTCGAACAGCCCGAAGAACGCGTCGAGCCAGGGGTTCCAGGCGAGCACGCGCCAGCGGACCGGGCGAGCTCCGGTCACGATCTGACAGGGGATGTCGATGAAGGCCGCCCGGAAGGTCTTGAACTCCATCGTGAGCAGGCGGCGGCGCTGCTCGCCGTGGCGCGCGGCCCAGCGTGGCGAGACCGGCAGCAACAAGGCACACCAGGCCTTCAGGCTCCACGCGAGCGCGGCCATGACCATGTAGGCCCAGTTGGCCACCAGCGTGTTCAGCGGGGCGTGCAGGGCGCGGACCTGGCTCTTGAGCTGCGCCATGAGGTTCTCTTGGTCGCAACGCTCGCGGGCGTGGCCGACGACGGCGTCGGTGCTCGTGCTCTTGTCCAGGTTGGTGATGTAGAAGAACCAGCGGTATTCGTGGAACAAGACGTCCTCGCCGCGCTCGACCGAGAGGTCTTTTCTCAGCGCGATGACCCGGTAGTCGCGCTGGCACGCCCCGGGCCGGTAGTCGAACTCACAGACATCCTCGCCGGCGGTGCGCAGCGTCTTGAAGCCCCTCTGGCGCACGACGGCGTCTTTGACCCGGGGGGCCTTGGCCCGCTCCGTGGTCATAATGGCGCGCTCGGCGCGGCCCACGAGCTCGTGGTACATCGCCTCGTCGGTGCCGCCGGCGCGCTCGACCAGGTTCGTCTTGGCGTCGTAGCCGAAGACGAAGTCGACCCCGTCGTCTGACCAGCGGTCGAAGTTGGCGGTGAGGGCGTAGTCGGTGTCGCCGCGCAAGAGCACCTTTGTGAAGCCTCCCTTTCGCACCAGCGCGACGGCGCGGTCCAAGAGCTCGGCCGAGCCCTCGTGCGAGGGCCGGTTGGCCCCGAACTCCTTGAAATACAGCGGTTCTTTGGTGTTGGCGAGCGAGATCAGCAGGGCCGAGTAGCCCCAGACCCCGTGATAGGAGATGTCCATGCCCTCCTTGCACTCGCCGTCGGTCGAGATGATCGAGGCGTCGGCCTCGATCAGCGCGCGCTGGGCGAAGAAGGCGGGCGGCTGGGCGCCCCAGACCTCGAGGCGCGCCGCGTTGATGGCCTCTTGGAGGGCCATCACGTCGTCGGGCTCGAAGCGCCGGCAGAAGTCCCCCGCCGTGGTCGGGTCGGGCAGGCTGTCCACCCCGAGGCCGTCGAGGAACACCGCGTCGCATCGCCTGGCCTCGATGTCCTCGAGGCTCGTCCCGCCGCACAGGGCGTTATAGGCGATGTTGAGCACATGGTCGGACTCGTAATAGGGCCGGTGGATCTGCAAGAGCGCGAGCGAGGCGTCGATCTGGCCGGCCAACCCGGACCACGCGACGAGGCGGGCGATCAGGCCCATGCCGCCATGGGACAGCGCCCTGGTGCGCTCGGCGTACTCGTAGGAGACGTTGGCCCGCCCGAGGACCGCTCTGGTGGCATTGGGCGCCACCGCATCAGCGAGACGCGCGGTGATCTGGCGTCGTTCGCGTTCGAGCCTGCGTCGGAGCTGCCGTGTCGTGACCATCATACCGATAGTATTACTACTCTCGGTACGCCGGTGTGGGATGCTTCTTCGGGAGGTTGCCGTGACCAAGGCGCAAGAGGCGAGGCTGGCGAGCTACGAACGCCGCTATCGCGCGCTCGCCCAGCGCCTGGCCCAGATCGGCTACATGGCGACGGGCAGCGTGGCCCAGCGCTACAACCGCTGCGGCAAGTCCTACTGCGCCTGCCACGGCGACCCGCCCCGCCTGCACGGGCCCTATTGGCACTTCACGGCCAAGGTGGAGGGTAAGACCGTCAACAAGCGGCTCTCTGAGCGCGAGGCGCAGCTCTACCAAGAGTGGATCGCCAATGACCGCACCGCGCGTGCGCTGCTCGTCGAGATGCGCGACGTGGCCGCCCAGGCGCAGGAACTTCTCCTCGCCGAAGAAGCATCGGAGGACTCGAGGCCACGGTCACCCAGCACTTCACCTCAAAGCCGCAGGTCCCCTGCCCGGCGCTCGGGCTGAAAGCCACAAATACCGGGCCGATTCGACATTCCGACCCGTCAGGAGACTGTCTTACGCTTGATCCAGGCCTAGACGGCCTGTCCCACCGATCCGATGCTCCTATGGATGATTGCAAGTCCTTTCGAGGAAATTGTCGGGAATGAGGACAGCGGACAGACCAATGATGGGCCACTCTTTGAAGAGGGCAAGCTCTTATCAGGTCACGCGCCTTCGAAGAGTCGGGTGACCCGGGCCGGGTCCAACGCTGGTTGCACCTAGGACCCCTACCTACTATGTTGTCGCTGACGCCCTCACGGGGTGCTGACCTTTGCTCCGAGCTTGGATCGCTGCATCATCCACTTGTGCGGTCGCCGATTTACGTCAGGGTGAATGCGCTGACGAACCAGGCGGAGGCGAGGCGATATGGATCCGATTGGGCGGAAACCAAACCGATTGGGCCACGTGAGCAGGTGGCACCGCGAAGATCGCCATCCTCGACGATTCCGCGGCGCGTTGGCGGTCAGCATGGCGTTCGCGGTCAGCATGGCCCTTTGCCTATTTGCGGCAATGCCTCTCTCGGCGGCTAGCGTTAGCGAGCGATCTCAGACCATACGTCGTCGGCGTGTGAACTCACCGTTGTAGGTGTCTGGCCCGGTCTGAGCTCGCTCGCGGCTGGGCGACCTGTTTCGTAAGGAGCCGGTGACGGGCCGGCCAAGCCGGCCCTGCGCCCATCGCTGGTGCGGAGCAACCCAGCACGGACGCGAGGGTCCCCATAACGTCCTCCTCGACACACAACTGATCGACCGCTGCAACGGTCGGAGAGGAGGTCGCCATGGGGACCGTGGCCACGCTACTGGACGAGCACGTGAGCTTTCGCTGTACTTCGGTGGACCGCATCGGCGTGCGGGGTTACGTCCAGGGGCTCCAATACGAAGGGGGGGTGGTCAAGTTCCTCCTCAATCGAGGTGGCACCATCCCCTCGCCAATGCTGCTCCAGCGCAATCACGAACGGCTCGTCGCCGAGCTCGCCGAGCTCGAGGAACGCACCGGGGTGCCTGTGGTCCGCTTCAAGAGAGGCCAGTCCAAAGAAGACATGGCACGCCCCTACCAAGACGAGGCGTCGTTGACCGGCCGCTCCGGTCTGGTGCTCGTCGGCAAGGCCCAGGAGCGGACCTCGTCGTGGCGGGGCTACGTCGACGCCACCCACGATGCCCATCGCCGGGGTCACCCCCACTTCACCTGGCGCCGCCAGTCCTCGGTGCCCGACCACTGGTACTTCTACTTCTCCGACTCCGAATGGGGCCCGGCCTTCATCAAATACTCCACGTACGCGCCCTACCCGCTGTGGTGCTGTGCCAACGGACATGAGTGGGCCAAATGCCAGCTGGCCAAGGCCGGCATCGGCTTCGACGCCCTCGACAACGGGTTGCGTGCCGTCGAAGACCCCGCCGCGGCGCACCGCATCTGCGCCCGCCTCGGTGCGGGCCATCTGCACGCTCTCTTGGCCCGCATGATGGCCGTCGTCCCCGATCCGCTGTGCGCGCACGATCGACGGGCCGGGTTCGATTGGTCCTTCTCCATCGCCCAGCTCGAGGTCTCCGACACCGCGGTGTTCGACCAGCCGCGCCGGGCCCGAGCCTGGTTCGAGGCGGCCATCGGCGACCACCTCGACCTCGGCCGTCCCGAGCGGGTCTCCCTCGTCGTCGATCGCAGAGTGGTCAATCGGGGCCGGTCCAAGACCCCGGGGCGCTTCGCCACCGAGATCATCACCCGTGATGTCGCCCCCCAGCTCCAGATCCACTACAAGTCCTCGAAGGCCAAGGCCTATCTGAAAGAAGGCCGGGCGCTTCGCGTCGAGACCACCGTGAACAACGCCGCCAAAGCGCACAGGTTCGGGCGAACGTATGCAAGGTCGCACCTAACGTTCACACGTTCGACAACAGTCGAACGTCCTGCACTTGGTCAGCGGCATAGGGAAGGATCCCGGCCGGGGCCATGCCGACCGCTTCGGCCACCACCTTGGGATCGAGCTTGGCGACCAGGTCCACCAGACGGGTGGCCCGCAGGGGCCGAGACGTTATGTCCGAGGGAGCGAATACTCGCCACAAGTACTGGTCCGATGCCGGGGTCGTGCGGGTCCGGGTGATGTGGGTAACGATCACGTGCGGGTTCTGCGTGCTGAGCTGCTCGCGGTGATCGAGGCAGCGCTGCAGCGCGGTCCATGTAGCCGGATCGAGGGGGACGCGATGGCGACGACGACCGAGCCTGACCGTGCGCCCGGTGAAGTTGATGTCGGACACCCTCAGCTCGCGTAGCTCTGTCGATGAGGCGGCGTGCAGCAGCGCCAGCAAGCCGACGAGGCACTCGTGGGGATGGGCGTCGGGGTCGGAGGTCCAGCGGAGGAACAGCCGACGCTGTTCGGCGACGCTGAGGATCACCGAACGCGGAGCTCGGTGGCGATTGGCAGAGACGCCCTTGGTGGGGTCGACCAGCACGACGCGGTTGGCTTTGGCCCAGCGGAAGAAGGGCCTCAGTGTGCTCAGGCGCCGGGCCCGGCTGAGAGGCCGTTGGGCCAGGAACGCCTCGATGTCGCCCGTTTCGGTGCTGGCCCAGTCGCTCTTGGCGCGGTCGTCGATCATCAGGCGGGCCAGGTCGCGAACGATGGCGAGGTCTTCGATGATGGTGAGGTCGCTGCGGGGTCGAGTCCCGGCCCGTCGGGCGCGCTGCTGACCGGCTACCTGGGCGTCGGCGAAGCGGCCAAGTGCAGGCCGAAGCGGTTCGGGGGTCTCATCGATCCGTCGCCGCCGCCGGCCGGCCCACCGTTGGGCGTCGTGGTCGAGTGGGAAGGCCAAGCCGGCATCGACGAAGAAGCCCTCCAGCGTGCGGGCCAGCGCGGCCGCGGAGGGACCGTGTTGGCGGGTGCGGTCCAGGAGAGCCTGAGGGTTGGTCGGTCCCGGCTCGGCGAGCATGCGGCCGAGACGGCCGATCATCAGCGACGTTCGGCCAACGCAGTTGCGCGCCGCCGCGTAGTCGACGAAGTCGGAGAACCACACTGGCGGGTCCTCCAGCCGGGCCACGATCCGTTCCGCTTGACGAAGGAGCCGTTCAGGGTCTTTCTGCCAGCACAACTCACACAGGCCCCGTCCCACAATGACAAGCCGCCGCCCACATCCGCCACAGGGGCGGTCGGGCTCCGCCTTGCGGTGACATCGGCTGCATCGAACCCGATCGAGGGGACGGACCGGTGCACCGCAGTCCACACACGCCGCCCGAGGGCTCACCGCGGGGGCATGGATCGCCCGTGTGCCACTTTCGGCGGCTGGCGAGAAGATCTCGCAGGCTTGGCCCTCGGGGTGACGGGGGTGATATCAACGTCGAGGAGGTCGTTGGGACTGCACTCAAGCGCGGTGCACAGCGCGGCGAGCGTCGCCAGCTTCACTTGCGACGGCGTCTTGGTGAACAACGCGGACACCGATACAGAAGACAGCTCCAGCCCCGCCCGCTCGGCCAGCAGCCGCCGCAACTGAGCGCCGGTCCACACCTCGTGCTGGGCGGCCGTCATCCGCAGCTTCCACCTAATGTCCATCGTTGCCCTCCTCAAGCTTGCCCAACGTGTCTGACACCGCTCGGCGATAGGCGTCCTCGATGAACGTCGCCGACGGCGTCACGTACCGCATCGTCGTTCCTACCTGCCAGTGCCCGAGCATCTGCTGAATAGCAACAAGGTCGACGCCTCGCTCGTAGTTGTGGGTCGCGCACGCGTGCCGCAAGCCGTGAGGAGTGAAGCGCTCCTCCTCCGGTCGCCCCTCGAGCTCTAGGAGATGGCGGAGACGGTTGCGGATGGTGCCCCGGTGCAGCCGGCCTCCTCCCTCATCACAGAACAGCGCCTTGGAGTCAGGGAACCGGGTGCGGACGTCGTCAAGGAACCAGCGCAGGATCAGGTCCAACCCGTCCAACATGGGCACCCATCTCGGGCGTGGCCCCGATGTCTTGGCGCCCTTGCCGAAACGCACGTGGAGCTTGCCGAACGGACCGCGACCGAAATGCAGATCCCCCAGTTCGAGGGCGGCGGACTCCTCGGCCCGCACGCCGGTGTGATACAGGGTGCGGAACAACGCGTAGTCCCGTCCCGCCGAGCCGAACTTGCGGGCGGTGGCGATCCGATCTCGCAAGAACTCGAAGAACTCCTCCATTCGTTCCGCCGTCGGCGGAGCCTTCGCCGATGCCGACTCGTTTCCCACGTGGCGGGCGGCGTTGAACTCATCCAGTGGGCTCTCCAGGCGAACCCCGAAGGCGGCCTCAATGCTCGGCGCCTTGCGAGCCACCAAGAACTTGTGGAAGCCCTTGAATGCCTGCACATATCCGCGTCGGGTCGAGGCCGCGATGCCGGCAGCCACCCAGGCTCCTACCACCCGGTCCATGTCGTCTCGGGTCACGTCCCACGCGGGCTTGCCGACCGCGTCCAGCACCCGCTCGAGCCGACTGGTCCCGCTGTCGATCGTCACCTGGCTGAAGCCACGGGCCACCCACGAAGCCACGTACGCCTCGACACAGTCAGCCTGGAAGCGTTCCGGGTCAACCGACTCACCACTAGTTGCCTGCGCGCTGCCCTGAACGACCCGGAGCCCGGCCCGTGTTGCCTGCACACCTTCCTCCTGCCTCGATTTGCTAGGTGACACCTAACAGTTGTCGGTGATACCTCGAAAGTCAACGACCCTCGGACAGAGCAGGAAGTCCCAGCTTCCAGGTGGTTTCGGGACAAATGAACGTGTGCGGGTTTCGGTTGACTTCGCCCTGCACAAGACCCTCAGCGCAGAGAACTGGAGAGCGCTACGACGTGTCGGGGCCGCCACCAACGCCCGCTTCCTCGCTGCACTCGGAGAGGGGCGACCCGGCCTCCCTGACCCCGCCACGCTCGAATCGATCGTGCTCCCGAGTGTCCACGACGGCCAGAGGGCTCCGGCGCTGCGCTTCGGTGACCCCCGCACCACCGCGTTGTTCGGCTCGCTGGACGCCTTCTCCCACGTCATCGGCGGACTGACCAACAAGTCCTTGCGCACCCAGATGGCCGTCCACTGGCGCTCGGACTATTCCTCGGCCCAGGCCACCTATGACCTGCGGCGCCTGCGGTTGAAGGGCCTCATCGAACGAATCGAAGGGTCCCACACCTATCGGGTCACTCCACAGGGTCTTCGCATAAGCGCCTTCTTCACCCAGCTCGCCACCCGCGTCGTGGTGCCAGCCCTCACCGATCTGGCCCAACTGGCAAAGCCCACTCCACCGGCGCCGCGCCCGCTCGCCGCCGCCTGGCACGCCTACGAGCGCGAGCTTGACCGCCTCATCGGCGCGGGCCGCCTCGCAGCTTGATGCAAAACTTGCCTCAAATGTTCAGGACCCGACTCTCAAGCCGAAGCTAGCGGCGACGCGGCCTATTCTTCCGTGAATTTTTCTCATAAGGCCAATTTCACTTGGGTCGCGCCGGAAACGGATCCGGACGGGGCGAGGGGCACGTATTTTCCCGGCGGCCCCGTGGGTTCGGTGACTCTCGGCGGCATACCGTTCAACATCCGGTCGAACGCTGCCGGCTTCCAGGCGTGGAACGGCTATGAGGCGTCCGGGGGAGGGGCTGGCAAGGTCAGCATCACCACCCGGGTGAACATCCATGGAGCCACCGACGTCTATACCCTCATCAACACGTACTGGGGTTCGTCCGGTTCCTACACGGCCCTGGTTTTCAAAGGGTCCGGAGGAGCGAAGTACACCGACCACCTTGTTTTCAACTCGGATATTCGTGGCTGGTGCTGTGTGGGTTCGATCAACGGGACGTCGACCATCAACGTCTACTCCGTAGACGCCTCCCCGATCAACGGACGGCAAGGATTTCTGGACATGCAGCACATCGTGTTGCCAGTTGTCTTTAAAAGGCAGACACTGACCTCGATCCGAGTCGTCGACAGCGGCGCTACGGGCATTCAGCGAACCGTGCTCGACGGCGTGACCGTCTCGACGGCGTGACCGTTCAGTCCAGCCCGGCCACCACCCCAGGCGCCATCGGCCGGTGGATCGGTGGGGACAGTCGTCACCATCAAGGGCACCAACCTCTCGGGAGCGACCAAGGTCACCTTCAACGGGGTGAAGGGGACCATCACCAGTGACACAGCCACCAAGATCAAGGTGAAGGTGCCCTTGAGGGCGACCACCGGGAAGATCGAGGTGGTGACGGCTACAGCCTTCACGGTGAACTAGACACGTCCGGCCAGTTGTGCATCGAGGCCCGGCGCAATGGCGGGGGTGCCCCCATCGCGCCCTAACCTCGATAATTCGCGCGGCCCCTGATCGCGCGGTGCGAACGTCCGCGTAAAAAGCCCTCCCGCCTGGAAGAATGTTTGTTGCCACACACACATTCGAACCAGAACCGGAGGGCTCCTTGAAAGTGCACCGTAGTCGATCGGTCCGTCGCGCCAAAGTGATGCCCGACGGCAAGAACCTCGTGTCTCACGCCGGTGCCGCGCTCTTGGCCGAACTGGCCGATCGCGCCGGGTTGACCGAGGCCATGTCAGATGCCATGGCCGAGTGCGGGATCAACTGGCACACCCATGATCCGGGCGTCGTGCTCACCCATCTCGGCGTCGCCATCGCGGACGGCGCGGACTGCCTGGCCGACCTCGCGGCGCTCAAAGAGCAAGAGGAGCTGTTCGGCCCGGTGGCTTCGGTGGCAACAGCCTGGCGGGCCGTGCACGCCACGACCGCCGCAGAGCTGCGGGCCATCCCGCTGGCCGTGGCGGCGGCTCGTACGCGCGTCTGGGCGGCGGAGCCGCCGGTGGGCCCGATGATCTGGGACTTCGACTCGACCCTGCTCGATGTGCACTCGGAAAAGGAGGACGCCGCGGCCACGTACAAACGCGGCTTCGGGTTCAACCCCATCGCCGTGTGGTGCGACAACACCAACGAAACCTTGGCCGCCATGTTGCGACCGGGAAACGCTGCGCCCAACGACACCGACGACCACCTCGAACTCCTCGAGCAGGCCGTGCGCAGTGTGCCCGCGGAGTACGCGCTCGGCCACGAAGAAGGCGACGACCCCGCGCTGGTGCTCCACCCCATCTTGGTCCGGGCCGACTCGGCCGGGGCCACGCATCGCTTCGTCCAATCCCTCAGCGATGCCAACTTCGACTACTCGATCGGCTTTCCCATCAGCGGTTCTGTTCGTGACGCCTTGTTGTTGGCCCAAGAGGAGGACTGGGTGCGCGCGAGAGAGCTCGACGGGGGGATCCGAGAGGGCGCCGAGGTCATCGAGCTCACCGAGCTCTACGAGGTCAAGGGCTGGCCCGAGAGCATGCGGGTGATCTGTCGGCGCGAACGCCCGCACCCGGGCGCCCAGCTCTCCCTCTTCGACACGCACGCGGGATGGCGCCACACCTGCTTCATCACCAACACGGTGGGCGCCGACATCGCCGCCCTCGAGCTGCGCCACCGCGGCCACGCCCGCGTCGAGGACCGGGTGCGCTGTTGGAAAGCCTGCGGGCTGGCCAACCTGCCCTTCGAGGGCTTTTGCGCCAATCAGGCCTGGGTGGCGGTCTCGCTCATCGCCGGCGCACTGTTGGCCTGGAGCCAGATGACCTGTTTCGACGGTGCACTGGCCAAGGCCGAACCTAAGACCATGCGCACCCGGGTCCTCCACGTCGCCGCCGTCCTCGCTCACCGCGGGCGAGACCTCGTCATGCATCTCGACGAGTCCTGGCCCTGGGCGGACGAACTTGCCGCCGCCTTTGCGCGTCTACGCGCCGCGTTCCCATAGCGGAGCGGGTCCCGGCGCCCGACCCCGACGCGATTCCGCAGGGCGCGACAACGCAGAGCAACCGAGAACTCGGGACCCTGCACGCCCCCGGTGCCCTCACGGTGCAGTCATCGCTTCGAGATGCCGATCGACAACAGTGAGGCCGTCGTACTGGGGCCGGACGAATGATCGAGGCTAGGGGGCGCAGCACTCGGCGCTCTTGTCGAGATGGTCCGAGGGCATCGAGGAGGGGCGAGCTCAGCTCCGTGCGCAAGACATTGTGATTCTGGGTGGTCGTAATGCGGCACGATCTGGTCATGCCGCTGCCGCGGTAGTTCAATTTCGGCGAAGCAGCGTCGCTCTCGCGAGCTCGGCGCAGCGGGCAGTCCTTGCAGTGGACCTTGAACGAAGCCCGTGCGCCGCCGTCACCGGCGGGGTTGATGGCGACGCGCTGGCCGGCCGGACCGGTGACGGTCTGGGTCTGGAGGTCGGTGCTGAAGCGGTCCGACCCGCCCCATGGGGAAAGTCAAGGGAGCCAAAGAAGTCCAGCTCGGTAACCGCGGCAAAGCCGGACGCCTCGGTCAAGCCCGACCCACGCCGTCTAAATGTTTGAGCTACCCGGAGAGCTCCAAAAGACTCCCGACTAGGGTTCCGAGTCGGCATGAGTGCCGAACCCGAAGATGCCGTGCAGGCCGAGAGCGGGTCGAACCCGCGGCTGGCGCTTCTGTTGGCCGCGGCGATGTTCGTCCTCGTCGTGGATACCTCGTTCATGAACGTGTCGATCTCCGCTGTGGTCAGGGATCTCCATACGACCGCGAGCGGCGTCCAGTCTGCGATCGCCCTAGAGGCCTTGGTCTCCGCTGCTTTCATCCTCATCAACTCGAAGATGGGCGATCTCATGGGCCGAAAGCGTGCCTACGTTGTCGGCCTGCTCGCCTACGCCGTTGGTGCCCTGGCGATGACTCTGACTCAGAACCTAGCCACAGTCATCGTCTTCTGGGCGATCATCGGCGGCCTCGGCGCCTCCCTCTTGTTGCCGGCCATGCAGTCGCTCATCCACGGCAACTTCACCGGGGCAGCCCAGAAGAAGGCGTACGCGCTCGTCGGCGCCTCAGCGGCGATCGCCGCCGCCGTTGGCCCGCTCCTCGGCGGGTTCGTCACCACCTATCTGTCCTGGCGTGTCGGGTTCGGACTCGAGGTCGTCATCATTCTCGTCGTGTTGTCCCAGATCCGCCTCGTCAAGGACGTGCCCTACACGGGGCCGCGCAAGATCGACCTCGTGGGCGCGGTCCTCTCGGTCGTGGGCATGGGGGGCGTCGTCCTTGGCATCTTGGTCTGGCAGGAGGGCGGTGCCTACGTGGGCCTCATCATTGCCATCGGCGCCGTTGCCCTCGCGGCGTTCGCCTACTGGCTCGTCCTGCGCAAACGCCGCGGGAAGCCCACCCTCTTGGACCCCGACCTGTTCAAGCATTTGAACTTCCGCATCGGAATCTCCCAGCAGATGCTTCAGCAGATCACTCTCGGCGGCGCCATGATCGCCCTGCCGCTCTTCTTGCAGATGACGCTGGAGTACAACGCCATGCAAGCCGGCCTCTCCCTAGCACCGCTGTCGCTCTCCATGTTCGGGATGGCGCTCCTCGCAGGCCGCAAGGCGGGCAAGCGTCGCCCAGCCAACATCGTGCTCGCCGGGTTCGCCCTGAGCACCGTCGGCATCGCGGCCATCATCCCTCTAGTGCCGAGAGTGGACTCGGGCTGGTACCTCGTGATCCCGCTGCTGATTGCCGGCTCCGGGCTCGGTCTGCTGGTCTCCCAGCTCAACAACTTCACTCTCGCTCCCATCGCCGAGGAACGGGTCAGCGAAGCCGCTGGGGTGAACTCCGCCGCCGGTTCGTTCGGTCTGTCATTCGGGCTCGCGGTGGCCGGCGGGCTCATGCTCTGGGTCCTAGCACTGAGCTTCACCCACCTGACCTACTCGAGCACCGCGATACCCGCGGCCCAGCAGCAGCAGATCGCCGCCTACATGGAGACGGACGCGGAGATCATGAGCAATACGCAGCTCCAGCAGCAGATCGCCAGCGAGCCCCAGAACGTCCAGAGTGCAGTCCTCGCCGTCAATACCGAGGCCCGGAACCGCTCCCTTCAGTTCGCACTCCTCGTCCCCGCCATCGCTGGACTTCTCGGGTTTGCCAACTCGTTTCGGATGCGACGCCTTCCAGACATCACGCCCGCGGTACCTCTCGATGGCGTCGATTTCGGGTAGCCCATCAGGTAAGCGCCTCCCGTTGTTTCAGCGCCTCGGGTCGGTATACGACCGGAGAAAAATCGACGCCCAAGCTCACCGGTTACGACGAGCCGGGAGGGATAGGGGTCGGGTCCGGGCGAATCCTGCGGCAGGCGGGGCATCATGGGGCGACACTATGGAGGGAGCATGGACGAGAGGATCGTTGTGGGCGTGGATTGCTCCAAGTGCTCGATCGACAGCCCGGCCTGTCCTCCCAAGGGAACTTGGTCCGCACCTATTGACCGACTGACGGATGAGAAGAGCCCGGTACGGGAGACTGTCACGCCGGGATCTGTGGGAGCTGGGGGGGGGTGCAATTCCCCCGGCTCCGCGACGTTCGGGGTGCCCCTGATGGCCGGTTGGCGCGTTATCGACGCGGTGCGGGGGAGGGTGGTGCCTGTTAGGGCTTGAGTCATAGGCAGGGCATTCGACGGATCCTCACCCCGGGCACGCGCCAAATACTGCGGGGCGCCAATAAGTTTCGCGTCGACGGACGCGCACCCTGACAGGTTCAGGGATGTGATGAGCTCACGCCCGAGAGCGTGGACTCTGGCTGCTCAAGGTGCGCCTGGTTGATCACGGTCGTGTCAGGTACGGGCGCCCCCATGGTCCAGTACTCCGTGCAGTCGAGCTCGAGGTAGGTGTGGTGGTACCGCGGAGTAGCGGCGTCCCGTTGCCAGGGCTTGACGCTGCCGTCGCCGCGGATCGGCGCCACAAACTCGAAGAACTCCCGCTCCAGATCTTGCCGCCACTCGCGAACGGTTTCCTCATGTGGCCACTGCGGCATCGTTTTGGCGAACTGCCAACGAACCTCGGCGATGTAGGCATGAGCATCGTCGGTCGTGAATACCATGGACCTGGTCGCTGGCTCAGATGCGATCTCATCGCCGGTGTGGGCGTCGCCGCCCTCATCGTCCCAAAGAACTTGGGGTGCGCAGGCGCTAAGCGATTTGAGGCTCGTCGAAGTAGATCGGCTCGGCCTCGGAACCACCAACTTTGGGCAACCTGAGCCAAACCGTAGCTTCTCGGGAGGCTCGTCGTCCGCCGCACGTGGGGAGATCACGACTTGGAGCGGGTCAACAGCCGCTGGCGGACGGACGTCGCATTGCCTGGGATGCTGGTCTCAAGCAGAACGAACCCCGGGTCGGGCGACGTGCACTGCTGGCATTCGCATCAATGTCGTGGTGCCCAAGCTATCCGAACCTGGGGTTGAACAGGCGGGCTCGAGTAGGCGCGTGTTGTGGACATTTCGATCCACGAGCGAGAACGACCCTCGCGACGAAAATGACGACAAGGTAGATTCTGAGCGTGACGCGCGTGCGGATGTGGAAACTGGTCTCCACCGGCATCGGCCTGTTGGGCGGCCTTCTCGCCCGGAAGCTCATGAGGGCCGGGTACCAGGCCATCCGCAAGGACGCCGCCGCCCCTTCGCCGTTCGACCCCACCAACGCCAGGTTCTCATGGCTCGACGCCCTGCTATGGGCGGCCGCGGCGGGCATCGGTCTCGGCATCGCCAAGGTGCTAAGCGCCCGTATCGCCGCCATGGGCTGGGAGGTCGCCACGGGCACACTTCCCCCGGGAGAGGTGGAGGAGCCGCCGATAACCTGAGTAGCAACAGTCGGTCCAATGGCCTGTGTTCAGGAGTGAAGCGTGAGTTGCGCCGTGTCGCCCGCGGTCAGCCGTGGCGCTTCAGACGCCATCGCAGAGTCCGATCCGCCACCGGCCGAGCCCTGAACGGTCGCGAATCGGAAGATGCAAAGCGTCGGGCTGCGGCGATCGCGACGGCGGTGGGTCAGCCTTGGCTCGTACTCTGAACGCACGGCGACTGTCCGCGACTGTGGCTATCGAGTGGGGCTTCCCTGGCTCCCCGGACTATCCCCGTGGTGCCTGCGGGCGTCGCACTCGGCGCTCGTGTCGAGATGCTCTGAGGGCGCCGAGGAGGAGCGAGCTCAGCTCCCGTTGCAAGGCATTGTGCCTCCGAGGCGTTTCGAATGCGGCACGATCTGGTCATGGCGCCGGGGTCGTGAGTTCAGTGTCCGCGGAGCAGCCTCGCTCTAGCGAAGTCCTGACCAAGCGAAATCAGATGGTCGATCGGTTGTTCAGAAAGCGCAGGGCAAACAGCTCGGTTCCGATCCGAGCCACCGTTTCGCCGCGGTGTAGTTCCGCTGAAAGCGTTCCGGCGCGTGAGGCCGGGTCGCCAAAGATTCGTGCCGTGTCCGAGTCGCTGACGGCGCAGTAGTCGGCGGCAAGAGCAGCGAGTTCGGCCCGGTGGGCGGGTTGGGCCGCGGTCATGATCATCGCCCCAATGCGTGAGGGTTGCGTCAATTGGGTCGAACCCTGACCACGAGCCCCCCGTGGGGTTCAAGGGGCTGGTGATGGTCAGCGGTCACCTACGTGCCGAGGGGATGACGAATTCCCCGGAGAGGCCCGATGATGGAAAAGCTCACGAAAGATCACTATCGCGAGCGGGCCGCGGCGAAGGTGGCCGCGGCGCAAGAGGTGCTCGCCACCGCGGTCGCCTACTTGGTCACCGGGGGAAGATTGGCGAACGTTCCTCGATTTCGAGGCCACGCTGCACGATTACTCGGCCAACAACGTGATGTTGATCTTCGCTCAGCATGCGAGAGCGTATGAGGAAGGTCGCGTTCCCGAGCCGACGCCGACGTCCTTCGCAGGATTCGAGACGTGGCGGGCCTTCGGACGCAGCGTCGAACGTGGACAGCACGGTTATGCCGTCTTGGCTCCCATGCGAGCGACACGCCGGCTGGCTCGTGATGCCGAGGGCAAGGTGCGGGCGTTGCGCCGAGGGGAAAAGCCGGGGGTCGCTGAGACCGAGACGAGAACGCCGGTCATTCGAGGCTTCAGCGTCGCCACCGTCTTTGATGCCAGCCAGACGTCGGGAAGAGCCTCCTAAGAACCGCCTCGACCCCGCCTTCCGCGGGCGAGGCTCCCCGGGTGCTGGGCGCAGCGGTCAAGGAGCTCATGGAGTCGAAGGGATTCGCGGTCAACACCGTCGCCGATCACCGACGTCGACGTCGGAATGCTCCGACGTGCCGACATCCTCGGGTGCCTCATCCACGAGTATCGACTAGTGGCCTGAGCTGGACGGATGGGATTCTCGGCACCCACAGGTCGAAAGGAGCCGACCCGCCAGATAGAGGACCTCTTGGAGTTCCATGTCGCTCGTCAGCTGTTGGCAAGCAGCCCGTCGTTGCACTTGGGCGGGTGCTGCTGCACCCACGCCGGGCACCGCCGATTTCTACGCGATGTACTGGGCAGTGAAGTAGGAGTCTGCCGGTGCGCCGGCGGTGTTGTAGCAGTTGACAGAGACGACCGCCCCGCCGGCGCCGTCGCTGCCCCAGCCTGATGTGTTGCAGACGTCGGTCGTGTCATAGGCGGTGACCTGCACGTCCCCTTTCTTCCCGCTGAGCGTAGGGAAGTCGACGGTGTAGGACCCGACGCCGGAACGGCTAACCGTATTGACGACGTGGTTCCCCGAGCTGGCTTGGAAGGTCGGGTCGGGGGTGTACGACGCGGCGGTCGGCTCGTTCGCCCAC
Source organism: uncultured Acidimicrobiaceae bacterium (assembly GCA_963828505.1). GTDB lineage: Bacteria > Actinomycetota > Acidimicrobiia > Acidimicrobiales > RAAP-2 > Bog-473. Next base: position 70,078 of record CAWHFM010000013.1, on the reverse strand, counting down.
ACATAGCCCCACTTGCCTCCCGCCGTCCCGAGCAGGGACGTCTCGTTCGCCCAGGTCATCGAGAAGTAGGCGTCGGCGGCGCCACCGCTGGCGTCATTGCAAAAAACGGAGACCTCAAGCGTTGGTGAACCGCCCCAGCCTTGGACGTCGCAGTTCGTCGGATCGTCGTTGTAGCCGGTGACCTTGACAGTACCGGCGTTGACACCGATGTCGGGGATGCTCACGGTGTACTCGCCGGTTCCGTTGCGGGCGACCGTGTCGGCGCCGGCTCCACTGTTGAACTGGTAAATCGTGCTCGGCGTGTAGCTTGTTTCGGTAGGTTCGTTCGCCCACAGGTAGCTCAGATCTGCTGGAGCCGACGAGCCGCTGGCGGCGAAGAGCGCGTCAAATTCGGCATCGTCCGAAACACCTCCTGGGGCGAAGCACACGACGTTCAAAGCGACGGCGGTGCCGATCGTGCGCCAACCGGCCGCCTTGCAATAGCCACTCGTCTCGTAGCCCGTCACGTCGACGGTACCGCCATTGGCGCTGGTGCCCGCCAGGCCGGGGAAGGTCACCACATAGTTGCCCACCCCGTTGCGGACGACGGAGTTGAGCGCGCCCGTCGAGTTCTTCGAGTAGACCTTCTCCGGTTTGTACTTGGTCGAGGTCGGCTCATTTGCCCACACGTAGCCGAACGCTCCGGGCTCGGGGTTCAGCGTCGCGTTCAGGATGACCGTCCCGCTCTCGATGTCGGGATTGACGATGTACATCGTCCAGGTGCCGCTCGTCGGTATGGCGTAGTCGAAGTACCCGCTGCTTCCGGTGCAGCTGTATTGTTCGTTCGTTCCGGAAGGGTTGAAGAGATACATCGTTACGTCGCATTCGGCGGCAAAGTCGCCTGTCGAGTTCATCGTGAACGTCTGGCCGGCGGTGGCGTTGAACTGGTACCGGGCATACTGACCCGGCTCCTGCGTGGCGAACTGGAACGTGGTCGCGTTCGTGGGCAGCACGCCAGTCTGGTCCGTGGCGAAGTAAAATTCGGCCGACTCCGGCGTGGACTCGCTCGTCGCGGTGAGGTCGAAGGTGTAGGTGCCCGCGAGAAGGGGACCGACCTCGCCGGTCCACCCGGTGTGGCCGAAGTACGTGTAGATGACGAAGTTGTCGTCGGGATCGTAGAGCTTGAGCTCAGCGCCGATCTCGCTCGACCAGCTGCCGTTGGCGATGTCGAGGGTGAGGTACTGCCCTGCCGTCGCCTGGTAAACGTACGTCTTGCTCGTCTGTCCCGTCGAGAACACGACATCGGTCGGAGCTCCGTTCGGGACCAGTGTCGGTGGGTTGGCGGACGCCGTCGGCCCCCGGAGCGTCGGGACGAGGAAGCTCCCGACGGTCGCCAGGGCGACAAGGGCGCCGCGCCACCATCGCCGGGGAGGCGCTTCGGACGAGGTCCACGTCGAGCGGTCCGCTGCGTACATGTCCACCCCCAATTCCTTCGACTCCGCCGGCGCAGTGTCGGAGGAGGCGACCTGTCGGGTCCCACGCTACGACTAATGGCAGTCACAGCGAAAGGTTCTGAGGCCGAATTTCTCGAGACCTCTGGGGATCCTCTCTCCCGGCAATCCGGTCCTGGGAGAGAGGGAGGAGCGCACGGTCGGAGGTCGTTCCGAGATCCAGGTGGTGAGCAGGCAGACGCCGATGGCGGCCGTATCGGCCAGGTAGTCGGCGCCCCCTCGGCGAGGACACCCAAGGAGTTGGCCCCGATGCCAACTGCCACCAGGAGCCGACCAGAACGAGGTTGAGGGCCAGAACCACCCAGAGCCAATGTGAACGACTCAATATCTCCGATCACTCAGACCGTATGGCTATCACTCCGAGGATCAGTGTGGTGAGGGGTGCCGGTGAACGCCGTCACGAAGTGCCGCCCTGGCGGCGCCTCGTCAGCTCGGGTCTATCGACCTCCGCAGCAGCAGCCGGGATGGCAGTACCGTGAACGTAACGGTCACCACCGCCGGCGGGACATCGGTGAAGACCGCCGCCGACCACTTCACCTACTGAGCCGCCTCTCACCGCTCGTTCCTCTACCGCTCGACTGTGGCGCCCGAACGTGCGCACCTTACGCCGGAGTTCCGAGGGGCGTTCCCTTAGCATAACGATCCTGTGGGTGCCGCAAACCCGTCCGCGCAGTTCACGCGACGAGTCGGTACTCGTGGATGAGGCCACCGAGGACGTCGGATCGTCGGAGCCGTGAGGCGTTGAAGTTGCCGATCGGGCCGCGAGTCACTTCGGCCTTGGATGGTGGGCGCTGGTTGAGGGACCGGTGCGGTCGGTGCGAGTTGTAGTGCTCGATGTACTCGCCGAGCACGGCTTCGAGGTGACGCCTTCTGAGGATGAGCATGCGGTCAAGGCACTCTTGCCGAGCGGTGCCCACGAATCGCTGGGCGATGATATTCGTGTGTGGTGCAAGGACAGGGGTCTTGATGATCCTGATGCCTTCTGCCGCAAACACGGCGCCGAAGGAGCCGCTTGACCTTCCCCCGTTGGCCGGACACCTCGAATAGGAGGTAGTCATGCCAACGGTGACAGAGAAGAATCCCGAGCCGGTCAAACGCCGGGGTAGGTATCCCAAAGAGTTCCGCCGAGACGCGGCGTCCCTGGTCATCGACCAGCACCGCACGATCTCCGATGTGGCCCGTGAACTGGGCCTTGTCGAGCAGACGCTGGGCAACTGGGTGCGCCAAGAACGCATCGACCGCGGGGAGCGCGAGGGGACGACGACTGAGATCCGCGAGGAGAACGCCCGGTTGCGCCGTGAGGTCAAGCGCCTGACCATCGAGCGGGACCTGTTGAAAAAAGCAATGGCCTTTTGGGTGAGGGAGTCGGACCGGTGTCGCGTTATCACTGGATCGACGCCCGAAAGGCCGAGGACTTCCCTGTCGCCGCGGCGTGCACCGTGGCCGAGGTCTCCGCCTCGTCCTATTACGACTGGGTGGCCAAGGTGACCACCGGTCCAACAGGCGCCGAGTGGGACGAGGCGCTCCTCGTCAACGAGATCTACGAGATCCACTTGGGCCACGACGACACCCATGGATCGCCGCGGATGACCGACGAGCTCACCCGGCGGGGCTACTGCGTCAACCACAAGCGCGTCGAGCGCCTGATGGCGATCTACGGCCTCTACGCCCAAGACGGCCGGCGCAAGAAGTGTCGGACCACCATTCCCGACCTCAGCGCCCCGCCGCTGCCCGACCTGGTCAAGCGGGACTTCTCGCTCGGCGCTCCGGGGGTGCGGTCCTGTGGCGACATCACGTATGTGCCGACGGCGGAGGGCTGGCTCTACGTAGCCGACGTCGAAGACATCGGCTCTCGTCGCATTCTCGGCTTCGCTCTGGCCGATCACATGCGCACCGAGCTGGTGGCCAGCGCCATGGACATGGCCGTTGAGACGAGGGGCGGCGACGTCGCCGGCATGATCTTCCACCACGATTATGCCGAAGTTCGCGTTAAGCCGAAGAATCGTCGATTGGCCTGTGTCTGAGGTTTGTTCGGCTGATTCCTTGGCTTAACGGTTCGCCGGTCCCTCATTAGCGTCCGCCGTGTCCAGACACTTGTGAAGGAGAGATCCATGGATACGACGGTGGAACAGGTCGGTGCGGCGGTCGTCGCTGAGCTGCGTGCAGCTGACTACATGGAGTCGACGATCGGCCAATATGAGAAGTCAATCAGGGCACTGTCGGCTTTCGTCGATGGTCACGGCGGCGCCTACACCCCCTCGTTGGGGGCCGGCTTCGCCTCGATGACTATCAGCCCGCGCACGGGCCAGTTCAGTGCGCAGCGACGCTTCGACTACAGCCGACTGGTCGGGCTGTTCGATGCCTACGTGACTACAGGACGGGTGGACCTTGCGCCTCGTACACGCGGCGGCGGGGGTGCTCGGCCCCAGTCGAGCGAGTTCGCCGGGCTGCTTGCCTCCTGGGAGATGGACATGGAGGATCGTGATCTGGCGCCCGAGACTCGGGCGGCCTATGGAAGGGTGGCGCAGGCCTACCTGGTCTTCTTGGAGGCACAGGGCGGCTGCTGTTTGGACGCCGCTGACGGCGCCAGCATTCTGGGGTTCTTCGAGTCCTTGTTGGAAAGGTGGGCGGTCTCGTCCTTGCCCTGGGTGATCTCGAACTTCCGTCCGTTCTTGAAGTTCAGCGGGCGCAGCGATCTGGTCGACGCGCTGGGTCTGCTCGGCGCCAAACGATCCCACGGGATCCTTCCGGTTCTTAGCGACACGGACCAGGAGCTGGTCGTCCAAGCGTGCGCGTCGGGGATCGTCAGTGCTCGGGATGCGGCGATCACTCTGCTCGCGCTGACGACAGGGATGCGAGCCTGCGACATCGCGGGCTTACGACTGGGCGACATCGACTGGCATGCCAAGACGATCGGGATCATCCAGCAGAAGACCAAAAACCCCCTGACCTTGCCGCTGGCGTCGCTGGTGGCAGCCCGCCTCGCCGAGTACATCGTCGACGAACGGCCCGACTCGGGCGACGATCACGTGTTCTTGCGATCGAAGGCGCCGCACGTCGGCCTGGCCGACCACGCCTCCATCTACCGGGTGACAGTAGACACGTTCTCGAGGGCCGGATTGTCCAACGTAAAGGCCCGGACCCGTCTTTTACGTCACAGTGCCGCATCCCGGCTGCTGCGCGCCGGGGTTGGGCTGCCGACGATCTCGGCGGTGCTCGGGCACGCCGACCCCGAGTCGACGAACACCTACATGAGCGTCGACGAGCACCGCCTGCTCGAGTGTGTGCTCCCTTTGCCCGAAGGTGCCCGGTCATGAGCGCCCACGGCTTCACCAGCGTGTTCACCCCCCAGTTGGATGCCTACCTCGAGTTCAAGGAGAAGATGGGGTGCTACGGGTCTTCGCGGATCTGGTATCTGAAGAGGTTCGACGCCTACTGCACCGAGCACGACCGGCGGGTCTTCGACCGCGACACCGTCGAAGGATGGGTGCGCGAGCAGTTGGCCCGCTCAGGCCGCTACCGGTCGTGGATGTCCTATATCCGCGACTTTGGCCGATGGCTGCATGCCCACGAGAACACGGACGCCTACGTGCTGTCGGAGCGCTGGAAGGCACCGTTCGTTCCGGCCCACCCCTATCTCCTGAGCGCACACGAGATCGAGTCATTCTTCGCCGCCGCGGCTCGCCTTGATGCTCAGTCCCCCTGGAAGTGGCAGGCGGAGGCTTTCTTCGCGCTGATGCACTGCTGCGGGATGAGAACCGGCGAGGCCCGAGCACTGCTGCGCGAGCACGTCGACCTGGCCGCTGGGCACATCGACGTCGTGTGCTCCAAAGGCAAGCGAAGCCGCAGGCTGCCCCTGACACGGGAGGTCCTCGACGTCGTGAACGCCTGCGATCGGGCATCGCGCCAACCTTTCTCGAGACGTCAGACCTTCTTCGTCTCCTCCACCGGCCGCCCGGTCACAGGGACATCGGTCGGGACGGTGTTCAACCGAATCTGGGACCAGGCCCAGCTGACACGACCCAACGGCGGCACGCCACCGCGGCCCTACGACTTCCGCCACCACTTCGCCTACGCCAACATCGAACGGTGGATGAGGGACGGAAAGGACGTCGCTGCGCTGTTGCCCTACCTGTCGCGCTACATGGGGCACGCCACCTTGGAATCGACCTACTACTACGTCCACACCTCTCCGGACTTCATGGACGCCTACGCCGACATCACCCGCCAGGGTGGATGGGTCCTGCCCGAGGTCGGATTCTGATGAAACGCGACCCGAACACCGACGCCCCGAACTTCTTCAGCTTCGCCAGGGACTACCTCCACGGCTACATGCCCAAAGTCCAAGGGCTCACGCCCAAGACGATCGAGGCCTACCGAATCAGCCTGGAATGCTTCCTCGATTACCTCACCCAGATCGAGCACATCGATCGCACCCACGTCAGCTTCGAGCACTTCGAGCGCCGATACCTCAAGGCGTGGCTGGCCTGGATGCTCGAGCACCGGGGCTACGCGCCCCGAACGATTGCGCTGCGGCTCAGCACCATGAAAGCGTTCCTGGCCTACGCAGCACAGGAGGACATCACGTTGGTCGCGCTGAGCCAGGCAGCCAAGACCCTGAAACCACCAGCTAGCCCGCGAACACCGATCGAGTACCTCAGCGGCACCGAGACCCAAGCTGTCCTCGGCGCGTCCAGCGGGACAACGGGCAAGTCGCGCCGGAATCGGATGTTGCTCATCTTGCTCTATGACACCGCGGCGCGCGTCGGCGAGATCACCGGCCTAACCCTCCAAGACCTCCATCTTGGCGCGCCGGGCCATCTCAGCCTCACCGGCAAGAGGAGCAAGACCCGTACCGTCCCGCTGACCGCCAAGACAATCGAGCACTTGCGCGTCTATCTCGACGAGTTCCATCCGGACCGGGCCAAACTGCCTGCCAGGCGCCCGCTTTTCTACAGCCTGCACCACGGGCAGCCGACCCAGCTCTCGGTCGACACCGTCTCGGCTGTGCTGAAGGAAGCCGCCGCAACCGCACGCAGCACCTGCCCCTCGATTCCGTGCAAGGTCCACTGCCACATGCTGCGCAAGACCAAGGCCATGGACCTCTACCAGCAGGGCATACCGCTACCCATCATCATGCGCCTCCTCGGCCACGAGAACGCCTCGACCACCGCAGCGTTCTACGCCTTCGCGACCTTGGACATGATGCGAGAGGCCATCAACGCGGCCACCCCCGCGATCACAGCCGTGGCGTGCGAAGAGCTCAGCGATGACACACTCGAGGTCCTCTACAGTCTGCGATAACAGCGAACCGTTAAGCCGAGGAATCAGCCGAACAAACCTCAGACACAGGCCAATCGACGATTCTTCGGCTTAACGCGAACTTCGGCATAATCGTGGTTAAACCGATTTCGGTTTAACCACGACCGCGGGTCCCAGTACATGTCGCGCGAGTTCCGAGGCCTCTGCGATCGCCACGGCATCGAACAGTCGTCGGGGCGCACCGGGTCGTGCCTGGACAACGCGGTGGCCGAAAGCCTATGGGCCTCCCTCAAGCGTGAGCTCGTGAGCCGCTGTCGCTTCGCCTCGAGGGCCGAAGCGCGTCGGGCCATCATCACCTGGATCAACCACTACAACGCGGTGCGCCTGCATCGTTCGCTCGGAGGAATCCCGCCCATCGAGTGGGAACTGCGCCACTACCGCTCGACGGTCACGACCAGCGCCTAGGCGGCGTGAAACCGTACGCTCAGATCGCCGCAGAGGCCCGCAAAGCAACCGGGTCGCACCAACCACCGGGCACATCGCGCCCATCAAGACGTACCATCAACCCAACATCAACCTGTCCGGCTGACGGGGGAAGGCCTACTGAACTTCGTGTCTCGGTCACGGATCAGGAACTTGACACCAGCGACCTGTTCAGCGAGCTCTGTGCAGAAGTTACGAGCCTGCTGGGTTACCCAGTCGGTGGCCGGCTTAGTCGTCACGCCAGCGATCCGCACGAGGCGCGTGTCGTGGTGGATGAAGAAGAGCACGTAGAGCCGACGGAGGAGCACCGTGTCGACGCTGAAGAAGTCGCAGGCGAGCCGGCCCTGCGCCTGCGCTGCGAGGAACTCCGCCCAGGTTGGCCCCTCCGCGGCGAGGGCTCGACGTCGTGGCGCTTCAGGATCTCCCAGACGCTCAAGGGGGGGGATCGCGATTCCCATCGTGGCGAGCTCGCCCTGGATCCGCCCGTAACCCCAAGATCGGTTCTCTTTCGCCAGGCGGACGATGAGGGTAGTGGTACCTGCGGGATGCCCGGCCGGCCGGGCCGACCATGTGGGTAGGTCCGGTGGTAGAAGTAGCGCCGACCCGACTGAGCGCTCCCGCCGTCAGGCAGGCGCAGTAGGTCACGTTCGACCCTTGCGCCAACGCTCGCACACCGAAGCTCACACCAGACGCCAAGACTGCGCCGCTGCGAGGAGTAACCGCGTTCTGCCCATTGGACCCACCTCCCTCGCCGAGGTGCTGCCTTGACTCGTCGGCGAGTGACATGTCGCGCACGTTGCGGATGGCTGCGCATTACCCGGCCATTACCGCTCTTTCTTATGATCGCAGTGAACATCAACCGGACGCCGCGGGAGGTGGTCTTCCTCAGGCGATGACGAAGGGGGCAACTGTGTTGCGACGGGTAGCAGTATTGGCAGGAGGTCTGGCCATGACGGCGAGTATCGGATCGGCGGGAGCAGGAGCGACGTCGGCGGCGTCTCCTGCGCTCCACGTCAAGCCAGGATCGCAGTGGACTGAAGAAGTCAACACCGGCGGGTGCGCAATTCTCACCTTCCAGTCGAACTTCACCGTCACGGACAATGACGGTAACTCCGGCACGTGGCGCGGCGGAGGTTCAACTCTCAAGATCACGTGGACGGCCGGAGGAATCGCGGGTACGAGCTTCAAGGGCACCTTCACGAAGACGCCGGTCAAGGAGTACGTGGGCACTTACCACGTTGGTCCCGGCCTCACCGGCCAGGTGGTCAAGGGAGTCGTTCCGATTTGGAACGGCATCGACTGCCTCGGCCCGTAGACGTCTGATCGTTGCGATAAAGCCCCGGGGGCGAACCGTCTCCGGGGGTTGGTCACTTCAAGCATGATTCGGCGCAGTCAGTACTCGACACGCTCGAAGCGGTCGCATTTCGAATATAGAAGGACCATGGCGGCCGGAGGCGTTACCCGGCCATTACCACTCCTCCGTACGCTGCATTTGTTACCGGCGGCGTCGTCGAATTCGAGAACGGCCTCGGCGCGAAGAGTATATAACAGTTGTTCCAATACCGATTACGGGAGGTGGTTAGGAAATGATACGAAAGCTTTCGTTGGTGGCAATCACAGCCCTTGTGGTTCCGATCGCTCCAATAGCAGTCCTGGTTCTGAACGGCTCACAAGCCACTGGGAGCAGTCCTCCTGTGACTGTCACATGTAATAACGGCACCATAATTACGACAGATCCGGTGTCAACCATTTTTGGCTGCACCGGTTCTTCCTCGCTGGCGAAGATAACCTCGACGGGTCTCGTTTCCGCAGCACGAAAAGGAGCTTCGGCCTACGTCATCCACTGGACCAACGGCAAGTCGACCCATTGGATCGTTCGAGAAGCGTCAGACACTCCACCGGGCGCTTGTCCAACATTTCTTGGTGTTAGCGCTGCTTCGGGGGTGGAAGGCACCATCCAGATGACGGGCGGCAATTCCGAGCTCACAGTGGGAGTTTCCGGATCGCTCAATGAGTGCGCCTACCAGTTCGGAATTAACTACGTAGTTAGAATTTCCTCGTTCACCGTTTGACCTTAATGCGACCTGACCGCTGGAGCCGGATGCAGATACGTGCCGCTGCGGGCCGCCGAGGTGTGAAGCAGCAACACCACTGCAGTTCGATCCGCGGAAAGAGCCGAGAACGGAAAGCGGCGCTACCAGAGGCTGTCCAGCCACTGGACTTACGGTTCGAACGTGCTGGCCGTGGTCAGTAGGAAGGCGCAACGCTACGGTTACGGCGAGGGCGACACTTGTTACTCGGGCGCTTCCGATCTCATGATCCCATTCCTTGTGCTCGCGGCAAACCCTCGATACGGAACCTCACAATTAATCAATCTTTCCCCGACAGGTGTGTAGCGCCGCGCTCGTTGTTCACGAAGAGGCAGGTTGACGTCAGGGAGCGTGATCACGACTTGATGGGCATCCTGGCGGCGCCGTGTTCAGTGAAGATGCGCCGGCACCCAGCCAGGCTTGCTGCGGATCGCTGTCGAGCGCCAGCCTGAACGGGATCTGAACGCGCAAGGACCCCCTCGCAAGATCTTTCGAGGGATACGCGAGAGGGCCCTTCCTGACGAAGCCGGAGCTCCGCTGTGCTCATCGTAGGGACTGACGGGCCAACCGTCGAGATGGAGCTGAAAGGTGGCCGGCTGAGCTGCCCGGATTGCGGTGCCGTCCTGGGGCCCTGGGGGCACGGCGTCGAACGTGAGGTTCGCCTCTTGGTCCGGACCGAGCGACGCCGGTTCCGCCGGTCGATCTGCAGGTCGTGCACTGGCACCCACATCTTGGTGCCCGAAGACACTTTGGCCCGCCGGCGCGATGCAGCCGAGATCATCGGCACGGCGTTGACCATGAAGGCCCAGGGCCGGGGCCACCGCAAGATCGCAGTCGAGCTGGGACGCCCGGCCTCGACCGTGCGCGGCTGGCTGCGTCGGTTCGCGGAGATGGCAGTCGAGATCGGCGAGCACTTCACCCGCTGGGCCCACGCCCTCGACCCGGGCCACGACCGGCGCTTCGCCGGAGGATCGGTGTTCTCAGACGCCGTCGAGGCCATCGGCGTGTTCGGCATCGTGGCGGTCCGCCGCTTCGGGCCCCGCTCCGCGTGGTCGCTGGCCTGTGTGGTCAGCGGTGGAGGCCTGCTTGCCAACACGAGCTCACCCTGGGCGCAGCCCGTGTGAGCGGCAATGGTCCTCTCTTCGACCACAACGAGGAGGTTCGATCCCGATGAACGAGGCGCAACGAAACGTCGCGCTCTTCCGCTATTCACTGATCCGCGAAGCGGCTGACGAGACGCTCACCATCCGCCAGCGCGGCCTGTTGGTGCGCCAATTGGCCGCCCGGACGCACACCGGCCCTGCCGGCAGGTCGGTCCGCATCGGGCGCGGGACGCTTGATCGCTGGATCCGGGCCTATCGCTCCGGTGGCTTCGAGGCGCTGGCACCGACGTCGCGCACCGGCGAGCCGGTGACCGAGCAACGGCTGCTGGATCTGGCCGAGGCCCTCAAGCGCGAGGTGCCGCGGCGCACCGCCGCCCAGGTGACCCAGATCATCCGCACCACCGAGGGGACCGGTCCCTCGGAGCGCACGGTGCAGCGTCATTTCGCCCGGCTCGGGCTCAACACCCGTCCCGACGGGTCACCACCGCAAGCCTTCGGCCGCTTCGAGGCCGCAGCGCCGGGCGACCTGTGGACCGGCGACGCCCTCCACGGCCCGCTCATCGCCGGGCGCAAGACCTACCTATTAGTTACGTGGAATCAAGCGGCGGGGTTGAATAAGCCCTCCGTATCCCACGAACTGAGAAAGAGGTCGACTGCGCCTTGCCAATGGCACTGGAGGAGAGGTGGCCGGTCCTCGGCCGAAACGAGCGTGCGGCCGAGTGGCTGCGGATATGGGCGGATCTCGGCCGGTCGCCGCGGACGATCGACGCGTACGCGCGCGGGCTTGCTGAGTACCTCGAGCTCTGCGAGCACGACGGCAGTGACCCCCTCACTGCCGGTCGGGCGCAGGTCGCAGCCTTCGTCCGGGAGCTGACGAGCCGCCCGAGTCGCCACGGGGCGAACACGCTGTCGCTCGACTCAGGGCGCGGCCTCGCCAACGCCACGCTCCAGCAGCGCCTCGTTCCGGTGCGCTTGTTCTACGACTTCTTGGTCGAAGAAGGCTTACGCGACTCCAACCCGGTCGGCCGTGGCCGCTATGGCGCTCGCCACGCTCCGGGAATCGGCGGACGGGGGCTCGTGCCGCGGCTCGTCAAGCTGCCGTGGATCCCGAGCGAGCAGCAGTGGCTGGACATCCTCGCCGTCTTCTCCCGCGAGCCGGCCCGCAACCGCCTCATGCTCGCCCTCGCCTATGACGCGGCGCTGCGCCGAGAGGAGCTGTGCTCGCTTCGCACCGACGACCTCGACCCGGCGCACCGCATGGTGCGGGTCCGGCCTGAGACGACCAAGACCCGGCGCGGACGCGCCATCCCCTACTCCGCGACGACGGGCGTGTTGCTCGCTTCCTACCTCGAGCACCGAGCCAGCATCAGCAAGAACCGAGGCCCGTTGTTCTTGTCGGAGTCGCGGCGCAACCGGGCCGAGCCGCTCAGCCTGTGGACCTGGTCGAAGGTCGTGCGCCGGGTGGCGCTTGCCGCTGGGGTCCCGGGGTTCTCCACGCACACGACGCGGCACCTCTGCTTGACCGATCTCGCTCGCATGGGCTGGGAGCTGCACGCGATCGCCACCTTCGCCGGGCATGCGAGCACGGACACGACGCTGCGCTACATCCACCTCTCGGGTCGGGAGCTCTCCGACAAGCTCAACCGGAGCATGACCGAGATCCATGCCTGGCGGATCAGCCTGCTCACCGCAGAGGGCGTCGACGGAGGTGGGCGGTGAACCCGAGCGCTGTTCCAGCCGTTGTCAGCGAGGAGCCGCGCCGCGCACGGTGGACTGGCGTCGATCTCGGTGGCTTCGACCGCTCGGGCACGTTCACCGCTGACGAGCGTGCCGCAGTGGAGACGCTCGGACCGATGGGCCTTCGGCGCAACCGAGCCCAGGGCATCCCGCGCCGCACGGCGACGTCGTGGAAGGCGCTCACCCGCCTGGTCGAGCCGCTCGACGCCGCCCGCGTTGCCCTACGCCACCGTGATGACGTCCGTCACCGCCGGGCCGGTCTGCACGCGGTGGGGCTCGTGATCGAGCACTGCATGGCGCTCGATCGTTGCTGGTGGGCCTGGAGCACAGACGAGTGGGCCGGACTGCTCGGCGCGAGCGCCGAGGAATTCCGAGCCGGCCAGTCGCTTTCGACCGAGACCACGGTCCGTCCCTTCGCTGTCGCCCTCTCCTACCTGGTCTCAGGCTTCGACCGCTTCGAGCAGCTCGGGACGTTCAACCGCTTGCACCTCGCCACGCTCGTCTTCGGCGCCGACGCCGTCGAGGCCTCGATCACCGAGGTGGCAGCGACGCTCGACGCCTGGGGCTATCGGATCCCGCAGGTGGCTCGCCACCACCTCCGAGGCGTCGTGAGCCAGGCGCTGCTCGTTAATCGCAGCCCCTCTCTCGAGGACTTGAGCACCGAGGCCTTCGCCCGCCTTCGGGCCCATCCGGCAACGAGCCGCTACCAGCTGCCTATCCTCTATGCCCTCCAGCGCGGCGTCGCGTCTCTGGGGCACTGCGATGCGCCGGTGCGCGCCGGCTACAACGCCACCCCGCTCATCGAAGGCGCGCATCCGGACTGGACCAGTTGGGTCGAGCGCTGGCACGCGACCTCGACGCTTACCCCGAAGGTCCGTTCCATCATCCGCACCATCATGGCCAAGGCGGGACGCTGGCTCGCAGCAACCCATCCCGACATCACCGAGCCCGCCCAGTGGACGCGCCAGACCTGCGCGTCGTGGGTGGCGGCGATCGACCGCATGTCGGTCGGCGATTACGTGCAGCGGCGCGACGCGCTGGCCGGTCGGGAGGGCAGGCCGATCTCGCCGCGCACCAAGGCGCACCTCTTGATGGCGACCAGGACCTTCTTCCGCGACTGCCAGGAGTGGGAGTGGATTCCCCGTCGCTTCGACCCCGCCCGCGTTCTCGCCGTCCCGCGCAGCGTCGCCGCGCTCATCGCGACCGACCCTCGGGTGATCGCGGATGACCAGTGGGCCAAGCTCTTGTGGGCTGGGCTCAACCTCGAGCCCAGTGACCTGCCGGGCAGCTCTGCTGACACGTACTACCCGATGGAGCTCATTCGGGCGGTGACGCTCACCTGGCTCTTCAGCGGCCTGCGCTCCGACGAGATCACCCGGCTGCGCGTCGGGTGCGTCCGCTGGCGTCACGACGGGCACCCGATCAGACCTGATGCTCCCGACGTCCTCGCCGAAGAGGCCGTCTGCCTGCTCGACGTGCCCGTGCACAAGACCGGCACCGCGTTCACCAAGCCGGTCGACCCCCTTCTCGGCCAGGCCATCGAAGCCTGGCAGCACGTCCGACCGTCCCAGCCGAAGACCCTCGACAACAAGACCGCCGAGTTCGTCGACATCTGCTTCGCCGTCCGCGCCCAGCCGGTGGCTCGCAGCTACCTCAACCGGACGATCATCCCCGCCTTGTGCGTCAAGGCCGGCATTCCAAGGACCGACGTGCGCGGCAAAATCACGAGCCATCGGGCCCGCTCCACCATCGCCAGTCAGCTCTACAACGCGAAGGAGCCGATGACGCTGTTCGAGCTGCAGGCCTGGCTCGGACACCGCAGCCCGGCGAGCACCCAGCACTACGCGAAGATCAGTCCGACCACCTTGACAAAGGCCTACAGCGAGGCCGGCTACTTCGCTCGCAACCTGCGGACGATCGAAGTCCTCCTCGACCGGGAGGCCGTCACCTCAGGACGCGCCGGCGACGGGGAACCCTGGCAGCACTACGACCTCGGTCATGGCTACTGCAGCTACAGCTTCTTCGAGCAGTGCCCTCACCGGATGGCGTGTGCCCGCTGCGACTTCTACGTCCCAAAGCTCTCGAGTCGCGCCCAGCTCCTCGAGGGCAAGGAGAACCTCCAGCGCATGCTCGTCGCCTTGCCTCTCACCGATGACGAACGCGCCACGGTGGAGGATGGCCGCGAAGCGCTCGGAGCGCTCGCCGATCGGCTGAGCGAGGTCCCGAGTCCTGCAGGTCCGACGCCCAAGTCACTCGGCGCCGCATGCACGGCCACGACCCTTCCGAACGTACGTATTCGACCGACTCGACGGGCCAAGAGGACTTGACAAATCAGATTCCACAGAATGTTCGCCTTCATCGACGACCACTCGCGCGCCCTGGTGGGCTATCGCTTCGGGCTCTCCGAGGACACGGTCCGGCTCGAGGCGGCGTTTCGCACCGCGCTCGCATCACGCGGTGTTCCCCGTGCCTGCTATCTCGACAACGGCTCCGCCATGGTCTCCAAGCAGCTCCTGCGGGCGTGTGCCAGCCTCGGGATCCGCCTGGTGCATTCTCGGCCGGGTAAACCCCAGGGCCGGGGGAAGATCGAGCGGGTCTTCGAGACCGTGCGCATCCAGTTCCTCGTCGAGATCGAGGCCCGGCCGCCGGCCGACGTGGCCGAGCTCAACCGGCTCTTCAGCGCCTGGGTCGAGACCGTCTATCACCGCCGGGTCCATTCAGAAACCGGCGAGGCCCCAATCGAGCGGCTCTTGGCCGGAGCACTTCAGGTGCTGCCCACCCCAGCGGCGCTCCACGAGGCCTTCTTGTGGTCAGAAGTCCGCACGGTGACCAAGACGGCCACGGTCTCGTTGCACTCGAACACCTTCGAGGTCGACGCGGCGCTGGTGGGGTCGCGCGTCGAGGTGGTCTTCGACCCCTTCGACCTCACCACCGTCGAGATCCGCTTCCAGGGCCGCTCCATGGGCCAGGGGCTCCCGGTCACCATCGGCCGGCACTCGCACCCCCAGGCGCGGCCCGAGGCGGCCCCTGCTCCCGCACCCACCGGCATCGACTACCTGGGCCTGTTGGCCGAACGGCGCGAGGCCGAGCTGGCCGGGTCCATCAACTACGCCCAACTGGCCTTCGACGGCTCCGAGCATCCCTATCCGAGCGACAGCACCACGCAGGACAACGACACCGAGCACAACGACACCGAGCACAACGACACCGAGCACAACGACACCGAGCACAACGACACCGAGCACAACGACACCGAGCACAACGACAAGGAGATCGCACCATGACCATCGAGCGCCTCCGGGCCCACTGGGGCTTTTCCCGCATGCCCTTCTCCAAGGACCTGGCCCCCTCGATGCTGCACGCGCATCGTTCCCACGCCGAAGCGGTGGCCCGGATCACCTGGTGCATCGACGAAGCGGCGCTCGGAGTCGTCACCGGCGAAGTCGGTTCGGGAAAGACCGTCGCCCTGCGCTCTGCGCTGGCCGGCATCGATGCCAGTCGCCACAGCGTCATCTATCTCGGCAACCCCACCGTCGGAGCCCGGGGACTGTACTCGAGCGTCGTGTCCACGCTCGGGGGGACCCCCCGGTTCCACCGGGCCTCGCTCATTCCCCAAGCCCAAGAGGCCCTGGCCACCGAGGAACACGAGCGCGGACGCCGGGTGGTCCTCATCATGGACGAGGCGCACCTGCTCGATGCCGAACAGCTCGAGGGGATCCGTCTCTTGACGAACGCCCAGATGGACAGCCACGCCCCCTTCGCGTGCCTCTTGGTCGGCCAGCCCACCTTGCGCCGCCGGATCCGCCTCGGTGCCTTCGCCGCCCTCGATCAGCGCGTGGCCCTGCGCTACTCGATGACCGGGATGGAACAGGGCGAGACGGCCGACTACGTCGCTCACCACCTCAAGCTGGCCGGACGATCCGACACCTTGTTCTCCGACGACGCGCTCGCCCTCATCCACCAGGTGTCCCGAGGACTGCCACGGGCGGTCAACAACCTGGCTGTCCAGTCACTGGTCGCGGCGTTCGCCGAATCCAAGGGCATCGTCGACGAGTCATCGACCCGGGCCGCCGTCACCGAGGTGACGGCCGAGTAACTGCGCTCACGGCGACAGCCTGACGATCACGCCATCGAAAACGACCACCACGGCGTCAGCACGTTTACGAACTCATGCTCACGCAACGCGTCGCCTTCGTCGTCATTGAACGTGGCGGGCGACACCAGGGGGGAGAGCCGGAGTACCTGCACGATTCGGACGAACGCTAAATACAGGAAGGACAGTGTCATGGCCCCAGCATCGTCCCAACCTTCACTCCAACGAAAGTCCAGCTGAGCCCGGGCGGATGACATTCTCGGCACCTACAGGGTGGCGGCCTACAGTTCCACGTCGTGGCCGATGAGCCGCAACCTCAACAGGGCGGCCCGTAGGAGCTCGACGTTGGTCCGGCGGGGCTGGGCACAGGCTTGTCCCCGCTGTCGGCAGCGGTAGTGAAGGTAGCCCTGGCCGAGCGCTCAAGAACCGATTTCGATGTCTCCCCCGTACTTCAACGGTTTTGCCGCCTTCTGCGTAACGTCGCACCCGGGAGAGGCCCGAGAGACCGACGTGCCCGTGGCGACCGTGAGCGCTGGCGGACTGGAACCCAGCACCGCGACGACCGTCTCCTTTTTTGATCCGTCCGTCACCTTCCCGGTGACCATGGCCGCGGCGCCGTCGATCGACACGCACGTCACAACTGCGCTCTGCGCCGTCCAAGGGGAATGGGAGGTTGGCCAATCCTTCTGATAGAAGAACAATGCGCCCTGCGCCATGTTTCCGGTGCCCTGCGTCTCGATGCCGAAGAGATTGTCATACTCGCCAGCGCCGAGGATCTGATCGGCCGACACCGACGGAGTGTCGCCCAGTTCGATGTCGATCGCGCCGCTCGCCAGTGGAGTGAGCTCCGGCGAGCCCGTGGGAGCCCAGCATCCTGACGAGACCGAGTAGATGTCAGGTGCATAGGAGAGCGCGAGCTCGTTTCCTGCGCCGACCTGGGCCACGACATTCTCTGAACCCGTAGGAAGGTACACCTGCCCGGTGATGGTGGCGACCCCGTCGTCGAAGGTCACGCAGCTCACGGTCGCTCCCCGAAGGGTGAGGGGGGTACTCGGGTTAGGCCAGCGCCGCCAACAACTCCATCGGCCGCATCTCGACGATCACTGCAGGACCGGACGGGGGTCCCCGGGTCGCTGGTCACCGTCACGGCTGGCGGGTAGGCAGAGGCCTGCGACGGTGCGAAGAGGACCAAACCGGTCGCCAGGGTGCTCAGGACCAAAACGATGCGCCCGATTCCCCTGGGCTTTCGACTCCGCCAGCGTCGATCCATCTCGACCTCCCGCACGTTCTCCGGGCGTGCTCGAAGTTCTGGCGACGCCCGGTAGGTGCCGTCGTGTCAACCAATCACCACCACCGGGCCCGCGCAACTGCTCCGGTTGCCCGGAGTAGGCAAGGACGTTCGGTCCGGGGACGCGCTTCTTGCGCATGCGCGGACTGACCAACTGAAGAAGGAGGCCACACCATGAGATTCGCCTTCTACGGTGACGTATCGATCGAGGATCAGCAGGACCCGATGTCGTCGAAGCAGTGGCAGATGTCCCGGGCTTAGGCCAACCTGTCACTGGCGCCAAGGTCGTCCGCCGTATTTCGACGTCGGACAAAGCCGAAGTGGGCACGATCTGGTCATGCCGCTGGCGTCGTAGGTTCGGTGTCGGCGGGGCAGCGTCGCTCTAGCGAAGTCCTGACCAAGCGAAATCAGATGGTCGATCGGTTGTTCAGAAAGCGCAGGGCAAACAGCTCGGTTCCGATCCGAGCCACCGTTTCGCCGCGGTGTAGTTCCGCTGAAAGCGTCCCGGCGCGTGAGGCCGGGTCGCCAAAGATTCGTGCCGCGTCCGAGTCGCTGACGGCGCAGTAGTCGGCGGCAAGAGCAGCTGGTTATCTCGTTGTCATCAGGGGAGCCAGGGGCCAGGCTCTCGGCCGGCGCGCCCTCGAGGTGGCGGCCGCCGGCTCGCACCATCTCTTGATGATCGGGCCACCGGGTTCGGGCAAGACGATGCTGGCCGAGCGGCTCCCCGGTCTTCTGCCCCCGCTCAACCCCGACGAGGCCCTCACGGTCACACGTGTCCACTCGGCCGCGGGTTGGGCGCTCCCCGCAGGCGCGCTCGTCGGCCGCGGGCCCTTCCGGGCCCCGCACCACCTGGCTTCCATCGTGTCGCTGGTCGGCGGCGCTAGCTGGTCGCTGCGGCCGGGCGAAGTCAGGCTCGCGACTTCCACGGCGAGGCAATGTCCCTAGACACGATCTGACTGATTGGGCTGAGTGCGGTTCTCGTCGGTGGGGGGCTAGACGCCGGTGCCACCTTCCCGTTTGGGCGACACGGAAGTTTCTCGGGTGGGCCATATCCGGGGACATGCGTCATGGGCGAAGTATTCAGAGCGCTCCTGTAGTGCGGACGCACTACAGGAGTTGACCATGCCCCGTCCCACATCGCTTCGCCTTCCTGAGGAGCTCCTCGAACGTCTCGACGACGAGGCCACCTCAGCAGGGGCGTCTGCAACCACTTTGGTCGCCGCCATTCTCGATGAGGGCTTGAAGACCCGACGCTTTCCAGGCATCGTTTACCGGGACGGACCCACAGGCAGGAGAGCGGCAGTCCTAGGCGGTCCCGATGTCTGGGAGATCATCCGGGCCCTCAAGCAGATGCCGAGCAAGGATGAACGGCACGTACGGGCGCTGGCCGACGAAGTCGCGCTTTCTGCAGCACACATCCGATTGGCCATCGACTTCTACGGGGCCACCCCGAGCGAGGTGGAGGATCGGATCGCCGCCGACGATCTGGCCGCAGAACAACTCCGCGAGAGCATCGATCGCCGGGAACGCCTGCTTTCTTCGTGAGGTGGCTGCTGGACGAGATGCTCCCGCGGACCGTGGCCCTGCGGCTCAGCGAGCTGGGCCACGGCGCCGTGTCGGTCCACGACGTCGAGCTGACACCCGCCGCCGATGACGATGTATTCGAATTCGCGGTGCTCCAGGATCGACTCATCGTGACGGAGAACTTTGCTGATTTCGTCCGACTCCTCGAAAGCTGCGGGAGCAGCGACGCGCCGCGTGTGCCGGTCGTCTTCGTTCGCAAGTCCAACTTTCCGAAGGGCGGCGGCCTCGCTACTCATCTGGCGAAAGCATCTCGACATATGGGCTCGTGACCATCGGGACCCATACGTCGGTGCACGTTGGCCGTAAACTCCGGTGACGATCGGTGCAACCCGAGCGAGCCATGTGCTGGGAACCCGATAACGGGGTGTGACCGGTCGGGAAGACTTGGCACAGCTACTGGCTATTGGGAACGAATCCCCAATCGGGACCCGAGCTGGTGCTGCTCTTTTCAACCGTGATTTACACGGCCCGCTGCAAGTACTTCTCACATCAGGGCGTGAAGCTACTGTGACCTGGGATTGGAAGCGCAGGCTCGGAGGAACAGCATGAATCCGTGGCTCGTATGGCTAGTAGTCGTGACAGCCTCAGTGTTGTTGGGCTTTGTCGCCTATCACTTCACCGTACGCACGCTCCGGTTCGTCACGGCCGCCCTGGCGACGGCCGTGGTTGTGCTCGTCACCCGATATGGCGTGGTCCACGCGGCCCATGCGCCCACCGACCTCGTGAATTCATTCACACGAGGCTTCAGTGACCTCAGCGTCGCCTTCTTCCAGCCGGTAATGCCGGCTCACCCACCCGGCCGATTCGGATGGCTCATCATATGTGGCCTCCTCATTTTCGGGTACCGTGAACTTGAGGTATGGGCGATGCATTGCCAGCCGCCCACCGTTGATACGTCAGCCCTCAAAGGCGAGCAAAGCGCCAAGCAGGCGAACGGCACGCCCGACGAAGCCTTGACCGATCTGCAGCTCCGCCATGACGCACTCGTCCGCGAACTCAAGTTCCGGCTACCTGCAGTCGAGGTGCGAGCCCCCGCGATCCTTCCCGGTGGCACCAGGGCCATGGGGCTTGCGTCAATCGTCGAGAACTCCGGAGTCACCGGCAGCGGCCTGGCCGGTGCAGTCGTCGAGTTTTTCGGGATGCTGTGGCCGAGGCCCCGCCGGTACCAGGTTCGTGTCTGGCTTGAGCCCAATCAGAACCCCCCTGGCGAGAAAGAAGGTCCCACCAGAGTGACGGTCGACCTCGAAGACCATCGGACTGGAGGAACAATCGCCACCCAAACGTTGATCGCGTCGACTTTCGAGCAGGCCGCCGAAGTGGTTGCCGGTTATGTTGCTTGGAGCATCTTCCAAGACGATCCGACAACGCCCCCCTGGTGTTATGGCGCCGTCGACGGCGAGGACATCGCTGCCTTGCTGATTACGAGGGAACAGCGAATCGTTCCTTCATCGCCTGACGACGTCACGAGCGTCCGGAAGAAGCAAATTCAAACTCTAGAAAAATGTCGGCTGCAGTCTGGTGTATCGAGATACGAACTCGCCCAGCTTTGCGATCTTCAAGGTGATCATCAGCATGTGAAGGCGCTATCGCTTCATGCGAGAAACCGCGAGGATTATCCTCGCTTCTTCCGCGGCCGTTACCGGCTCGCCATGTCTCTCGAAATGGTCGCAAAGTCTCTCGAAATGGTCGCCAAGGGGGATGTTTCCAAATGGACATCGCCCGATGCCGAGACGCTTCGCGAGAGCCTACGAATACTCGACCGTTGTGAGGCAACCGTGCCGCCTGACGGGCAACCCGACGATGAGTATTCTGCATTGGAAAACTTCGACCGTTGTAAGCTCACCGCGGAGTCCGCGAACAAAGCCGAGCTCCATAATCTCACGCTGGCCCTCCTGAGGACGGCCCAGAAGGAACTCCTCGAAATCCGAAAGCAATTGATGCTTTGGAGGCTGGCCTGGGCGTCACTCCGGCACCGAGATGAGCGGGCGATATGGATCCAATACTTCGGGCTGACCACACGACAGCGCTTTCATGATGGGGTGCGGGTGGCCGAGCTGTACATAACCGTTCGCCGTTGCATAGCGGACAGTGAGGGGTCCAATTGGTCTACGACGAGTCGCATTGAGGACAGTGAAAAGTCTAATGCGAGAAGAGCCCTTCGTATTGTGGAGGCGGTGGTGGGTGAGCCTGTTGAGATCAAGTCCCTGCTTGAAAACTCCGGGATCTGGATCAAGAATCCAGTCCGAAAGCCAGCGTCAGGAGCCCGAAGATCGAAACCCGGCACACATGCGTCGAGAACGCGCTGGCTCCCATGGCAATGTCGGACACCTTCCTCGCAGGCGGCATATAACACCGCATGCCTGTACGGCATCGCCTTTGAGCATTGTACCAAGGAGGAGGATAAATGGAATATCGCCAGTCAGGCGGTGCAAAGCCTGAGGCGAGCTTTTAGTCATCAAGACTCCGAGATGGAGCGGCCATCGGATTGGATCGACGTTGATCCAGTCTTCGCTGCCTTGAAGAAGAAATCGTCGCCCGAATCCGGGGAGTTCAGCGGATTTTCTCGATGAACAGAAGAAAGTGGACTACCCGTCTCGGTCGCGCGTCGGCTCGTGAACAAATGGAGCGTTGCACTGCGGCGGACCCGCAGCGAGGCAGCATCACTGAGACGAAGCAGACATTCCTGAAGGATCTTGAATACATGAGGCGCCCGTAATCCTCGAGGCCGTCGCGCCTACAGGAGTGGCAAGCGCCACGTGGGAGTGATGGAGGTCGCTCGTCCACCCCGAAAGCAGGAAGCTCCCGAATGACGGGCCGGAGGTTCGGTGGTGGTCAGAAAAGTGCTGCCACCTCCGGGCAATGGCTGGAGAGTCGAGGACCAACATGAATGAGTAGACGTCTGTGACGACCATCAGGTCGTCGAAGTGCTCCCGTAGCGACACCTCACGGTTGGAGAGAGGCCGCGCTCGCTGTGCCGGACGGCCCGCGTCGTACTGGTCGGCTGCGCGGCCGAAGAGGTGCACCGTCTTCTGTTTCGTCGGTCACAAGGTGCCTGTACCTCGCCAGGCGCGGAGGTACAGGCACCGATAACGCCGACCGTTCTCACGCATGCTCGCCGCCGTCGCGTCCGCCACGCTCAACGGAGCCCTCGGACGTCCCGTCTCGGTCGAGGTACACGTGTCGAACGGGCTGCCCGGGTTCACCATCGTCGGTCTCCCCGACGCCGCCGTCCGAGAAGCACGCGACCGCGTCCGTGCCGCCGTCCTCTCGAGCGGTCTGCCCTGGCCCCTCCGGAGGGTTACGGTCAACCTGGCCCCCTCAGGCGTGCGCAAGGGCGGGGCGGGCCTCGACCTGCCCAGCGCCGTCGGCCTGCTCGTCGCCACCGGCGAGATCAACCCCGCCTGCACCGAGGGGCTGGCGTTCTGCGGCGAGCTCGGCCTCAACGGGTCGCTGCGTCATGTCCCGGGCATGATCGCCCTGGCCGACGCTACGGCGCCGTCAGGTCTCGTCGTGCCCTTGTGCGACCTGCGCGAGGCCGCGCTCGTGCGCGGCGAGCAGGCTCACGGAGTGGACACGCTGGCCGAGTTGGCCCGGGTGCTCCGGGGACAGTCCGCCTGGCCGCCTCCGCCGCCCGCCCCGACCGAGAGCGACGCCGGGCCGGTACCCGACTTGGCGGATGTGCGCGGCCAGGCCTTCGGCCGGCGCGCCCTCGAGGTGGCGGCTGCCGGCCCGCACCATCTCTTGATGATCGGGCCTCCCGGTTCGGGCAAGACGATGCTGGCTGAACGGCTCCCGGGTCTCCTGCCCCCGCTCAGCCCCGATGAGGCTCTCACGGTGACACGCGTCCATTCAGCCGCCGGCGGAGCGCTCCCCGCGGGCGCGCTCGTCGGTCGCGCCCCGTTCCGGGCGCCGCACCACCTGGCTTCCATCGTGTCGCTGGTCGGCGGCGGTAGCTGGTCGCTGCGGCCCGGTGAGGTCAGCCTTGCCACCCACGGAGTTGCTCAATGTCCCCTGACTCGGAAGCCGCAGCTCCCACCGGCGGTGTGAGGGCGGGCCTTTCCTGGTGCTCACTGCTGGGGTCGGCGGCAGCTGGGTCTTGCTGACGCTGGTCACGGACCCCGGGCCGCGACGGCCGCCCCAGCCAGCCCGCCGCCCCACGTCCGTCCGGGCGGGTTTGCGGACCCTGGGGCTGGAGAATGGGCCTGGGGCTAAGAAATGGAAATGTCCGAGACAAACGGGAGGGGCGCAGGCTGGCCCGGGAGCCGATCAGGCGGATCGGAGTAGGGGTGGGCTGGACGGGCCGGTGGTTCACCCTCAAGCCGGCGTACTTCGGCTCCTCGTTCCCAGCTGCGCCACGGCACGGCAGCCCCCGGGCGTGGGAAAGACGACCTGGCCGGAGAAGGCCATGACGACCCGCTGATCGCTGCCCTCGATTGCCCCAGTGGAGGTGACCTTCGGTCCATCGCCAGGTTGCTCGCCAGACCGGGACTCCTCTGTCAAAATCCAGCGCAGGGGCTGCGGATAGCGTTCTCGGCACCGACAAGTCGTAGTGGGCCGGCGGACGGGTCCTCCGACCTCGGTCATCATCAAGCCCCGTAGGAGACGCAGCCGGTGTCGGTTAGGATCCAACCGTGATGAGGAATCCTGCTGAGAGGCGTCAGAGGCCGGTTCCCCCACGCCCGCAGGCTGCGCCGCGGCCGCCCGAGGCCCAGCACCAACCGTCCGAGGGCTAGTAGTCCAGCCGTCGGACGAGCCACGTCCAGATGGCGCGCTTCGACCGTTCCCAGGGGCCCAACCGCTCGCCCCTCAATCTGTCGACAAGCCGTTCGAAGTTCCCGTACACAGGGGGTATCGAGGTTTCTGCGTCCCTGAGTGCTTTGACGGTGGGCTGCCAGAGCTTCCATCGGTCGATCACGATGTCCTTCATAGTGAATTCGATCCATTGGAGGCTGATCCCGCTCAGGAGTTCCTGAGCGCCGAGATCGTCGAAGAAGTTCGGTTCCCTGAAGAGGAGGTCGAGGTCCACGACGTCCCCGTTGGCGGCGTTGTTGTCGATGTCTCCCTCGGCGTCACCGTCGGCGTGCTGCTCATCGGCACGAACGTCAGATGTCTGGTCAGGGTTCGCGACCTCACTCCCGATTCCCATGGCCTTTACGACGGCATCCCGCAGGGCGGTCTCGGAGTCGAATTGGTTGATCGCATTCCGTGCCGCGATGAGATCGTCTCCATCCCAGCGTCGGGACACCTCGGCGGCTGCTTCGGTGAGACGGCCGATCCGGGCTTCGCTCAATTGGCGAGCACCGAGGAGGACGCCGAAAGCGAGCACGAGCGTGCCGATGGCAGTGAGCCACGCCGGCCAATCGGTTCCGCCTGCTGGCTGGGGCGTCTCGTTGAGACGGAAAACTAGAGCGATCAAGGCCCCGCCGTCCATCGGCGAATACTAGGCGTCACGTCTCATTTCGAGGTCAGGCGCTCGCCGGGAGAAGCCGTTCGTCGGGTTGTGAGGTGGAAATGGCGACGCGTAGACGGATCGTCGGGAGGTCTGGGTGGTGAATGGTTTCGTTTCTCGACTCCGTTGGCGCCTCATGGTGGTGCCGCTGACCGATCGGGGTCGCGAAAATTTGCGAATTTTGGTGACCTTACGTCAGTGTGGCCGGGGGTGATGATGGCTGGCCGGATACCTACTGCAACGATCTCGCCCTGGTGTTCACGCTGCCCCGAGATTCGTCCTGACATAGGCAGCGTCCGCAATACGGTCGTGGTCCATGGGCCACCTTTTACGGTTGGCACACCGCGCTCGATGAGATCAGCGCAGACCGAGCGAAGCGAGTCTCCGGCAAGGACACGTTCAGCGGCCTCCTTGACGATGGTGCCTTCGCTCGGAACGATCTCGGTGTGTTGCGCGTTGTAGCCGTAGCCACGAGTACCGCCACCGCTTCGCTTGCCCTGCTGGGCTAGTTCGGCCATTTTCTGGTGATTCGACGACTCTCATCCTCCGACTCATGGCGAGCTACCGCACCAAGTATCCGTGCGAAAAGTCGACCATGTGGAGAAGAGAGGTCGCAGTCACCTCCGGTGACAGTGTGGACCTCAATGTTGGTCGCTTCGATGAGGTCAATGGAATCCTCTAGCTCTCTTTGGCTCCGATGGAGTCGATCCGGGTGCCAGGCAATGACGCCGTCTCGGACGCTCTTTCGGATCTCCTTGAGAGCGAGATCAGCCGGACGAGAACATGCACACGATCGACTCAGGAAGAGGCTCCCACTGTCGCATGACGGCGAGTCATGGACACGGACGTTCCTTCGAGCTCCGAGCCCGACCGTTCTCACGCATGCTCGCCGCCGTCGCGTCCGCCACACTCAACGGCGCTCTCGGACGTCCCGTCTCGGTCGAGGTCCATGTGTCGAACGGGCTGCCCGGATTCACCATCGTCGGCTTGCCCGACGCAGCTGTCCGAGAGGCACGCGATCGCGTGCGCGCCGCCGTCCTCTCGAGCGGCTTGCCGTGGCCGCTACGCCGCGTCACCGTGAACCTTGCTCCGTCGGGCGTGCGCAAGGGCGGGGCGGGCCTCGACCTTCCCATCGCCGTCGGCCTGCTCGTCGCCACGGGCGAGATCAGCCCGACGAGCACCGAGGGGCTGGCCTTTTGCGGCGAGCTCGGCCTTAACGGGTCGCTCCGTCACGTCCCGGGCATGATCGCCCTGGCCGACGCCACGGCGCCGTCCGGCCTCGTCGTGCCCCTGTGCGACCTGCGCGAGGCGGCCCTCGTGCGTGGCGAGCAGGCCCACGGGGCCGAGACGCTGGCCGAGCTGGCCCGCGTACTGCGGGGTCAGTCGGCGTGGCCGGCACCACCGCCGGCCCCGACCGAGAGCGACGGCGGACCGGTACCCGATCTCTCGGACGTGCGCGGCCAGGCCTTCGGCCGGCGCGCCCTCGAGGTGGCGGCTGCCGGCCCGCACCATCTCTTGATGATCGGGCCGCCCGGTTCGGGCAAGACGATGTTGGCCGAACGGCTCCCCGGACTCCTGCCTCCGCTCAGCCCCAACGAAGCCCTCACGGTGACACGCGTGCATTCGGCCGCGGGCGGAGCGCTGCCCGGGAGCGCGCTCGTCGGCCGCGCACCGTTCCGGGCGCCGCACCACCTGGCTTCCATCGTGTCGCTGGTCGGTGGCGGCAGCTGGTCGCTGCGGCCCGGTGAGGTCAGCCTTGCCACCCCCAGGGTTGCTTAATGTCCCCAGAGGCCACTGTCGGCGGTCTCGGTTCCGGGCACCGTCGGGTGGGTGCCTCCACTTTTGGGGCCACCCTGCAGTTTCTGGGTGGGCGGTATTTGGGGGATATGCGCTGTGGGCGAAACGTTCAGAGTGCACTACAATGTAGTGCAGACGCACTACAGGAGTGACCATGCCCCGTCCTACATCGTTTCGCCTTCCTGAAGAGCTCCTCGAACGTCTCGACGACGAGGCCACCTCAACAGGGGCGTCGGCAACCACTTTGGTCGCCACCATTCTCGATGAGGGCTTGAAGACCCGTCGCTTTCCAGGCATCGTCTACCGGGATGGACCCACAGGCAGGAGGGCGGCAGTCGTAGGCGGTCCCGATGTCTGGGAGATCATCCGGGCGCTCAAGCAGATGCCGGGCAAGGATGAACGGCGCGTACGGGCGCTGGCCGACGAACTCGCGCTTTCTCCAGCACACATCCGATTGGCCATCGACTTCTATGGGGCCAATCCGAGCGAGGTGGAGGATCGGATCGCCGCCGACGATCTGGCCGCAGAACAACTCCGCGAACGCATCGATCGCCGAGAACGCCTGCTCTCTTCGTGAGGTGGCTGCTGGACGAGATGCTCCCGCGGACCGTGGCCCAACGGCTCAGCGAGCTGGGCCACGACGCCGTGTCGGTCCACGACGTGGAGCTCGCCGGCGCTGCCGATGACGATGTATTCGAATTCGCCGTGCTCCAGGATCGACTCATTGTGACGGAGAACTTTGCTGATTTCGTCCGACTCCTTGAAAGTCGCCAGAGCAGCGACGCGCCGTGTGTGCCGGTCGTCTTCGTGCGCAAGTCCAACTTTCCGAAGGGCGGCGGCCTCGCTACTCATCTGGCGAAGCATCTCGACATATGGGCTCGCGACCATCGGGACCCATACGTCGGTGCACATTGGCCCTAACTCCGGTGCCCATCGACGCACCCCGATCGAGCAATGTGCTGGGATCTCTTCTCGCGTGGATCCAGCTCGGATTCGCGCTCCAGCCTGGGACCTGTCAGGTCGCCGGGAGCCCCGTCACCGTTTGCATTGGCGGGTTCGTGACCCATACGTCGTTGCCGTCCGACGAGATGGCCTCTGGTTGGTCGAAGCCGTACGTGGAGCCCTTCAGGACCTTCATAAACGCCCCGGTGGAGGCAGCGAGCTCCGTTACGCTCTTCCCTCCGCCGCTCGCGACCCACACGTGAGTTCCGTCGGAGGAGACGCCTGTGAGGTAGGTGAAATGGTACCCAGAGCCGGCGATCACCTTGACGGGCGCCCCGTTGAAGGCGTTGAGTTCGGTCACCGCGTCGCCCGGCGCTCCCACCACGTCTTCCTTGTTGGCAACCCACACGTGCGTTCCATCGGACGAGATGGAGTCCGGTTCGTCGAAGCGGTACATGGAGCCCTTGAGCGCCCTGACCAGCGCGCCCGTCGATGCTTTCAGCTCGGTCACTCTACTGCTTCCCTCATTGGCGACCCACACGTGGTGGCCGTCGGAGGAGATGGCGTCAGGAGTGTAGAAGTCATAGGTGGACGCGGACAGCACCTGTACGAGGGCGCCGGTGGAGGCATCGAGCTCGGTCACGCTGCCGCCTTCGAAATTGGCCACCCATACGTGGGTGCCGTCGGACGAGATGGCGTCGGGGTTATCGAAGCCATAGCTGGAGGCAGACAGCACCTGCACGAGCGCGCCGGTGGAGCCGTCGAGTTCGGTGACGCTGTTACCTCCGTCATTGACGACCCATACGTGGGTGCCGTCTGACGAGACAGCGTCGGGGTCATCGAAGCCATAGCTGGAGGCAGACAGCACCTGCACGAGCGCGCCGGTGGAGGCGTCAAGCTCGGTCACGCTGTTATCTGCGCCATTGGCGACCCAGACATGGGTGCCGTCTGACGAGACAGCGTCGGGGTCGTCGAATCCATAACTTGAACCCGAGATCAGCTGTGCGAGCGCTCCTGTCGACGCATGCAGCTCGGTGACGCTGTTACCTCCGCCATTGCCGACCCACACGTCGGTGCCGTCTGACGAGACAGCGTCGGGGTCGTCGAAGCCGAAGCTGGAGGCGGATAGCACCTGCACGAGCGCGCCGGTCGAGGCATCCAGCTCGGTCACGCTGTTACCCGCCCCGTTGGCGACCCACACATGGGCGCCGTCGGAGGAGACAGCGTCGGGGTCGTCGAAGCCGAAGCTGGAGGCGGACAGCACCTGCACGAGCGCGCCGGTCGAGGCATCCAGCTCGGTCACGCTGTTACCCGCGCCGTTGGCGACCCACACGTCGGTGCCGTCGGAGGAGATAGCGTCGGGGTCGTCGAAGCCATAGCTCGAGGCAGACAGCACCCCCAAAAGCGCGCCTGTCGAGGCGTCGAGCTCGGTCACACTGTTACCGCCGGGAGATTCAGTCTCGATATTGGCTACCCACACGTGACTCCCGTCCGAAGAGATGGCGTCGGGGTTGTCGAAGCCATAGTTTGTGCCCTTTTTGTCCTTCAGCACCTGGACCAGTGTCCCGGTGGACGCGTTGAGCTCAGTCACGCTATTGCTAGCATTGGTGACCCACACGTGACTTCCGTCCGAGGAGATTTCGTCGGGGAAGTAGAAGCCATAGCTCGAACCTCTGATGACCTGCACGAGCGCGCCGGTGGAAGCGTCCAGCTCGGTCACGCTGACACCGTCTGAGTCGGTGACCCACACGTGGGTGCCGTCAGAGGAGATGGAACGAGGACTGGCGAAGCCATACTTTTTGCCCTTCAGCACCTGAACCAGCGCCCCGTCGGAGGCGTCCAGCTCGGTCACGCTGTTACCCTGGACATTGGCGACCCACACATGAGTGCCGTCGGACGAAACACCGAGGGGGGAATTGAAACCCCAGCCAAAGACTTGTGGGCCGCTCAGTGCCGGCGGCTTGGCGGACGCCCCGACTGCCAGAGGCCATACAACCCCGGCGAGCACAAGAGTGGCGACCGCAGTCGCCTGACGCAGAAAACTGCGGTCGGTTCTGATCCTACGCATCGTCTGCCTCCTCGCGGTTTCCGCTGGTCCGTGACGATTTTCGGAACGAACAAAATCCTTCGATGGAGCCTACGTCACCGACGCACAGGTCTGCTCCGGCTCGCGAGAGTCGGCGTCTTGAGGGGTCTCACATACAGACTCTGCTGGAGGCGACATCACATTCTTCAGGAAAAACGCCCACCTCCCGATCGTTTGATGTCATGAAGCCACATGGGACCAGTTGATCGCCGGCCCAGCATCGTCGGAACCTTCACTCCGACCGGGCGGATGACATCTTCGGCACCTACAGGCTCACGTCACCTTGATCGTCAGGACCTGGGTTGCGGGGGGTAAGACCCCATTCGACGCGGTGATTGTCACGACATATTTTCCCTTCGCAAACGCAGCCCTTCCTTTGATCTGGGCGATTCCATCCTGCTCGTCTTTGAATATCAAGCCCGGTGGGAGCGCTCCAGTCTCCGATATCGCTGGAGTCGGGTAGCCGGTAGTCCGAATCTTGAAGCCTTCCTCTCGGAGATGACTGAACGTGACTCTGGAGGCCGACGTAATGCTGGGCGACTGATCGACCGTCAGAGTGAAGTCCTGGTTGGCGCCATTGACACCGTTCGTTGCAACAAAGTCGATTAAGGCCTGCCCCCCGGTCCCCTCTGGCACCCCGGACAACGTGCCGGTGCCATTGCCATTGTCCGTGAAGGTGACGCCCGTCGGGAGTGGATTGTTCTCTGCGAGCGTAGGCGCGGGAAAGCCCGTGGCCGTTACGGTGAAGGTGCCGAACGATCCGACCGTGAACGTAGCGTTGTTTGCGGATGTAATGGTTGGCGCCTCGTTCACCGTTAGGGAGAAGTTCTGGCTGGCGTCGGGCCTAACGCCGTTTGAGGCAGTTACGACGATGGGATATACCCCGCCGGTGCCTGAAGCGGGCGTTCCGTCAAGGTCGGCGGTACCGTGACCGTAGTCGGTGAAGGTGACCCCGGTTGGCAGGGCGCCGGATTCTGAGAGGTTCGGCGTTGGAGTCCCATCGGCAACAAACGTGAATAGCACGGGGTCGCCAGCGACGGATGTGTCGCTGTCGAGAGAAAGAAAGGATGGCGCCACCGGCGTCGTCACTGTCAGGCTGAACTGCTGTATCGCATTGGGGAGTACTCCGTTGCTCGCCGTGAAGGTAATCGGATAGGTTCCTGCCGACGAAGCGTCTGCGGTACCGCTCAGAGTGGCGGTACCGACACCGTTGTCGACGAAGTTGACCCCGGGCGGCAGGGTCCCGGATTCGGAGATGGCGGCCGTGGGGGAGGCGCTGGTCGATATCGTCAAGGAGCCCGGGTCACCGGCAGTAAAGGTCCTTGCGCTTGCCGAAAGAATCTCCGGGGGCCAGCTTGTTAGGCCGGTTGTGACACGTCCGATCGATCCGGCTAACCCTCCGTTTGTTCTGTTCGTGAACCAGAGCGCCCCGTCTGGCCCACCGATGATTGCGAACGGATCACTGACGGTCAAGTTGGAGAAGTTCGAGATGGTTCCAGTTGTGGTGATCCGACCGATCGAGTTGGAGGAGCCGACGAAATTTGTGAACCAGAGGGCTCCGTCGTTTCCGTTGACGATACCGAACGGTTGGTCGATGGAAGGATCTGTGTACGTCGTGATTACCCCGGACGTAGTTATCCGCCCGATGGTGTCGCCACTGAAGTCCGTGAACCAGAGGGCTCCGTCGGGACCTGGGGTGATCAGTGCTGGACCGTGGACGCTGGGACTCGTGTAGGTGGTGATCGCGCCCGCGGTCGTGATACGCCCGATGGAGTCGCCATTCAAATCGGTGAACCACAGCGCTCCATCGGGTCCAGTGGTAATCCCATATAGGTCGTCGGCCGCCGAATCGTGGTACGTCGTTAACAATCCCGAAGTGGTGATCCGATCGATGAACTGGCCATCGGTGAACCACAGGGCTCGGTCAGGGCCGACCGTCATCCAGCCCGGGTTCGTGATGCTGGGGTACGCGAAAATCGTTATCTTTCCGGAGGTCGTGATCCTTCCAATCGACCCAGGGATCCCCGGAGACGAGCTCTGGTTTGTGAACCACAGCGCTCCATCTGGGCCCGATACGATCGAAAGAGGGTTGCTGATCCGGGGATCGCTGAAATTCTGTAACGGCGCCGCTCGGTGTAATTCGACCGATAGAGTTATTTCCGACGTCGGTGAACCACAAGTTGCCGTCAGATCCGGTGGTGATGCCCTCGGGGTCGCTGATGCTCGGGCTGCGGTGGTTCGAGATCACACCTCCGCTGGTCGCGCTCGCCGGGGCAGCCATGGCGGGGAGCAAGGCAGCGACGAACATGACGACCATCCCGAGCCATACAAGTCTGGGCGTCCGGTGGTAGAGAGCATCGGTCTTTGCGGACGCTATGGACCACATCGGAGCCCGGGACTTCGCTCTATGGACGAAACGATCAAAGGCGTTCGCCCTCCTTGAGTGCAATGTGCTCACCACGCCAACTGGTCGGAGCCATCGACACGATCGTGCGAAGTTGCCCATGTAGCCAATGTTGCGCCTTCGTCCTTCTGCCGTCCAGGGGACAATCTGCTAGGGGACAACGTCCTCATTCGGCGCAGGAGCAACACTTGGGATCGGGCAAACAAACAGAGGGGTAGCGGTGCCACTGTGCTGTCGGTGATGAGGTCGCCCGTGGCAGCGCTCCCTCGTCGAGCCTGGACCGTGCTCAAGGGCACGATCGTGGCCTATGAGGCCGTACGGTCCGAAAACACGATCAGACTGCTGACAAGGGGTGTTCATCCGCTATGGATCCGACTACGGTGCGCCCTCGCAGTGCGCCGGCTCAATCGTTTCCGTCCCCCGCTGTGGTGGTTCGCCTACCTCGCCGGGCGCCGGGTGCTCTCGCTCGTGGTGCTCGTCCTCCGGCGCAGGGAGTCCAAGGAGACCGAGATCCTGGTGCTGCGCCACGATCTTGAGATCCTGCGACGCCGCCGCGGCCCCGCCTCGAGCCGGCCGATCGGGCCCTTCTCGCCGCGCTGAGCGGGTTTCTGCCGAGGGAGCGCTGGTCGGCGTTCAGCGTTCGGCGTGCGAGTTGAGACGTTGCTTCGTGGGCAGCGGCGCTTCGCCGCGAGGCACGGGACGTATCCCCAGCACAATCTCGGCCGGCCACCGATCGCCGACGAGCTCGCCACGCTGATCGTGCGTCTTGCCACCGACAACGCGACCTGGGGATTCCAGCGCCTCCAAGGTGAGCTGCTCAGCTTCGGGCATCAGGTGCCAGCAACAACGATCGCCGAGGTGCTCAGGACCCACGGCATCGACCCCGCTCCGCGGCGCCCTCGGTCACCTGGCGCCAGTTCCTGCGCCGGCAGGCCGCCTCCGTTGTGGCGTGCGACCTCTTCGCGGTCGACACGGTCTCCCCGTGGCGACTGTATTGCTGTTCTTCATCCATCACGGGACGCGACGCGTCTTCCTCGCGGGCATCACGACCAACCCGGCCCGGGATTGGGTCACCCAGTGCGCCCGCAACGTGACAGCGGACGTCCGCGACGCCTGCGTCACCGTCAAGTACCTGTTGCGTGACCGCGACGGCAAGCTCGGTCCGGGCTTCGATGCGGAGTGGCAGGGCGAAGGAGCGAGAATCCTGCCGAGTCCCGTGTGGCGCCCAATGCAAACGCCGTCACTGAGCGCTTCGTGCGCACGGTGCGATCGGAATGCAGCGACCGTCTCCTCATCGTCAACGAGCGCCACCTCCGACGAGTGCTCGATCGCTACGTCCGCCACTACAACGAGCACCGGTCGCACCGCAGCCTTGCGTTGCGTCCGCGGTCCCTTCCACGAGCTCAACGCCGGCGACGATCACAAACATCCGCCGGCAGCAGATCCCGGGCGGCCTGACCAACGAGTATTACGCCGCCTGATCAGCCCAATCGAGTTTTCGGACCCTTCGAGCCAACCCGTGTGGGAGAGGCCTTTCAGAGCCCGACCGTTCTCACGCATGCTCGCCGCCATCGCGTCCGCCACCCTCTCGGGCGCCGTCGGCCGTCCCGTCTCGGTCGAGGTCCACGTGTCGAACGGGTTGCCCGGCTTTACCATCGTCGGGCTTCCTGACGCGGCCGTCCGAGAGGCACGCGACCGCGTGCGCGCCGCCGTCCTCTCGAGCGGCCTGCCCTGGCCCCTCCGCCGGGTCACCGTCAACCTGGCCCCGTCGGGTGTGCGCAAAGGCGGGGCGGGCCTCGACCTGCCCATCGCCGTCGGCCTCCTCGTCGCCACCGGCGAGATCAGCCCGGCCTGCACCGAGGGGCTGGCGTTCTGCGGCGAGCTCGGCCTCAACGGGGCACTCCGTCACGTCCCGGGCATGATCGCCTTGGCCGACGCCACGGCGCCGTCGGGCCTCGTCGTGCCCCTCTGTGACCTGCGCGAGGCGGCGTTCGTGCGCGGCGAGCAGGCCCACGGGGTGGAAACGCTGGCCGAGCTGGCCCGGGTGCTCCGCGGCCAGTCCGCATGGCCGCCACCGCCACCGGCACCGCCCGATGTCGACACCGGTCCGGTACCCGACCTGGCCGACGTGCGCGGCCAGGCTCTTGGCCGGCGCGCCCTCGAGGTGGCGGCCGCCGGTGCGCACCATCTCTTGATGATCGGGCCGCCCGGTTCGGGCAAGACGATGCTGGCCGAGCGGCTCCCCGGGCTCTTGCCCCCGCTCAACCCCGACGAGTCCCTCACGGTGACACGCGTACATTCGGCGGCAGGTTGCGCGCTCCCCGCGGGCGCGCTCGTCGGCCGTGCCCCCTTCCGGGCCCCGCACCACCTGGCTTCCATCGTGTCGTTAATTGGCGGCGGCAGCTGGTCGCTCCGGCCCGGTGAGGTCAGCATGGCGACTCACGGCGTCCTGTTCCTCGATGAGCTGGGCGAGTTTCCCGTGCCTGCGCTCGAGGCACTCCGTCAGCCGCTCGAAGAGGGTGCGATCAGGGTGAGCCGCGCCGGCGGCACCGTCACTTTTCCGGCGGCCTTCCTCCTGGTGGCCGCTATGAACCCGTGCCCTTGCGGTGAGGGTGTGTACCTGGGCGCTTGCGCGTGCACAGCGGCCGCCCGCGCCCGTTACCGGCGCCGGCTGTCGGCACCCCTGCTCGATCGGTTCGACCTCGTCGTGCCCTTGGCCCGGCCCGATCCGGTGCAGCTGCTCTCACGCCAGCCGGCGGAATCCACCGCCGACGTCGCGGCGCGCGTCGCGGTCGCTCGCGCCCGCGCCGACGAGCGGGAGCGCGTCTCGTCGCCTCCGCCGCCGCTGCGGGACGAGGCCACCGCCTTGTTGGCCTCCAAGCTGCAGGCCGGCGAGCTCAGCGCGAGGGGCTTGGCCAAGGTGACAGGAGTGGCCCGCACGCTGGCCGATTTGAGCGGGGAAAAAGACGTGTCTTTCGCGCACGTGAGCGAGGCGCTCTCGCTGCGCTCGGCTCGGGCCGCGGTGCTGCAGTGATCGCGTCCCAGGAGAACGTGCCGCACGAGAACCTGCCCGAGGAGGCCTACGCGATCGCCCTGGCCAGCGTGCCCGGCCTCGGACCCGCCACGCTGCGCACCATGCTGGCCCAGGATCCGCCCTCCGTGGCGTGGTCGCGCCATACGAGTTCCGACACCGGCACCAGCACCGTTGCCGCGGCGTGGGAGGCGCACGCACGCTTGGGGATATCGGTCGTGCTCCCGCAGAACCCGGCCTACCCCGCTCGACTGCGGAGCGATCCCCAACCTCCACCGGTCCTGTTCTGCCTCGGCGAGGCGGCCGTGCTTCAGGGCGCGCCGACTGTGGCGATCGTCGGGACCCGCAGCCCGACCCGCTACGGCCTGGGCGTCGCGGCGCAGTTGGGGGCGGAGCTCTCCGCCGCCGGCGTCAGCGTGATCTCCGGGTTGGCCCTCGGGATCGACGGTGCGGCGCACGAGGGGGCGTGCGCCGCGGGTACGCCGCCGGTCGCAGTGGTGGCGGGCGGCCTCGACGATCCCTACCCGCGGCGTCATGCCCGCCTCTGGGCGCGTGTGGCCGAACATGGCGCGATCGTCTCCGAATCGCCCGCCGGAGTCGGCACCGAGAAGTGGAGGTTCCCGACGCGCAACCGTCTCCTCGCCGCGCTGAGCGACGTCGTGGTCGTCGTCGAGAGCCGGCCCGGCGGCGGCTCCCGTCACACCGTCGACGCGGCGCTCGCCCGGGGCGTGGCGGTGGGTGCCGTGCCGGGCTCCATTCGCAGCCCGACCTCGGATGGCACGAACGCCCTCCTGGCCGAGGGTGCCTTCCCGGTGTGCGCAGCAGCGGACGTCCTCGTCGCGCTGTCGCTCTGCGGCGCACCGGTCACCATCCCGGCGCGCCGGAATCCATCGGGTGCAGCCTCGCCCCCGGCGGGGACGCCCGAGCGGCGGATCCACGACGTGCTGAGCGACGAACCGACGCTGGTCGACCGCCTGGCCGAGCTGAGCGGTCTGGGCCTCGCGGCGACGTGCAGCGCGCTGGAGCGGCTCTCCGGGGACGGACTGGCCCACGACGACGGTGGATGGTGGGTGCGGACCTGATCGGCTCCGCGCCACCGAGCGGCGCCACCGAGCGGCGCCGGCCAGGCTGCGGAAGGATGGGAGCGACGGAACAACAGGAATGGAGAGGTGGTCGGGAAGCGGGTGAGCCGGTGACGTCCACGTCCACGTCCACGTCCACGCCGCATCCGCGCCTGGACGATTTGCTCGCTCGCGCCGAGCATCGACGGCCGTGGGTACCCGACGACACCAAATCGGGCGCCCGCTTCGAACGTCTGGCCGTCGACGGGGTGGAGTTCGTCCTGAAGCACCAGGATCCGCGCGACGATTGGCTGCTCCGGGCCGCGGGCGACCCGGGCCTCTCCTACGTACGGCTGTGGGAGAGCGGCCTGCTGGACCGGCTGCCACCGGTCATCGACCACGCCGTGGTCGCGGCGGCCCACGACGGAACCGAGGGTTTGGTCCTGCTGCGCGACGTGGGCGACACCCTGCTCGATCCCGACGTTCGGTTCAGCCCCGAGCTCCACGCGCGCCTCCTCGACCACATGGCAGCGATGCACGCGGCGATGTGGGACTGGAGCGACGACGTCGGTCTGACCTCGCTCGACCGCCGCTATCTCATGTTCTCTCCGGCGGTTGCCGCGGCGGAAGCGGCGAGCGGGGGAGACGCGCTCGTGCCGAGGGTCATGGCGCAAGGCTGGCCGCTCCTGCCCGAGCACGCGCCCCGGCTGGCCGACGCCGTGCTGCCGCTGCTCCGGGACCCCTCGCCGCTCGTGGACGCCCTGAGGGGGGTGCCGCACACCCTCGTCCACGGGGACTGGAAGGCAGCCAACCTCGGCAGCCACCCCGACCCGGACGGCCGTACGGTCTTGCTCGACTTCGGCGAAGCTCCAGGCGAGGCCTCCCCACTCGCCGACCTCTCGTGGTACCTCGCCTTGAACTCCGCGCTCCTGCCTGAATCCAAGGACGACGCCATCCGCACCTATCGGACGGCGCTCGAGGACCACGGCGTGGACACCGGCGGCTGGTGGGACGCCGCGCTCTTCCTCGAGCTCCTGGGGTGCATGCTCCAATTCGGCTGGGAGAAGGCGCTCAGCGGGCCGGGCGACGAGCTGTCGTGGTGGGTGGAGAAGGCACTCCGCGGGGCAGATCACCTCCTCTCCTGACGACCGGGCCGGCTCCGGCCGACACGTACCCGGCGCCCAATGCTGCATCGGTTCGGCGCCCGATGGGCCCTAGTCTGCGACACCGTGAGGGGACGGTTCGTGCCGGCCGGCGACGTAACGCGCCTGCGTGAGGAGGCGCGGCGCGCCGCGACCGAAGGGGTGGAAGCCGTGATCGTTCGCCCCGGGCCCCTGGGCGACCCGATCGTCCTGGCCGCGGGGCTGGTCGACACGGTCCCCGGCGGACTGCTCGGGGCGGCGTTGAGCGTCGAGGAAGACGGCCGGCATCCCTCCGTGCTGGCGCGGGACCTGACCGCCCTCGACCACGTCTGCCGAGGACGCGCCGTCCTGTGCCTGCTGCCGCCCTTCGACGACGGGACCGTCGAGGCGATCGCCATCTGCCGCGCCATGTGGCGCCATGGCGTCGCGCGCGGCACCGGGCCCCGCTACCCGGTGCCCGGTGCGGTGAACCGGCCCCTCCCGCCTGGCCGCGACAGCCCGTGGCTCGCACTCGACCTCACCGGCTCCGGCTCCGGCTCCGGCTCCGGCTCCGACACCGGAAGCGGAGCCGGCTCCGCACTCGAGAGCGCGGCGGCGCTCGTCGACGTGCTGGTGTTCGGGACGGACGACCCCGTCGAGGGCGAGTGCCGCCTCCAACGGGTCCGGCCGGCGTGACCGACCTGACCGATCTGACCGCTACCGCCGGCGGGGGCGGAGCCCGCTCAGCTGGCACCGGACGCGAGGTACGGGACACGGGCGCG
Organism: uncultured Acidimicrobiaceae bacterium; assembly: GCA_963828505.1. Taxonomy (GTDB): domain Bacteria; phylum Actinomycetota; class Acidimicrobiia; order Acidimicrobiales; family RAAP-2; genus Bog-473. The sequence continues at coordinate 32,275 of CAWHFM010000013.1, read as the reverse complement.
CCGACAGCCGTCACAGGCCGGCAGCTGCCCGCGCTCACGGGCCTGCGCGGTGTGGCCGTGGCCGCCGTGGTGGCCTACCACCTCCAGCTCGGTTGGGCCTCGGGCGGCTACCTCGGCGTCGATCTGTTCTTCGTCCTGTCCGGGTTCCTCATCACCACGCTGCTGCTCGAGGAGTGGGTGGGTGCGAGCCGCATCAACCTCGTCGCGTTCTGGGGGCGACGCGCCCGGCGGCTGCTGCCGGCGCTCTTCCTGGTTCTGGCCGCGCTGGCGTTGTACGTCGTGCTCAACGCGAGGTTCGGCGGGCCGGGTGCGAACGGACTGCTCGACCTGGCCGGACTCCGCGGGGAAGCCCTCGCGACGCTGCTCTACGTCAACAACTGGCACCTGATTTACGCCCACCAGTCGTACTTCGCACAGTTCTCGACGCCGTCGCCGCTCCAGCACACCTGGTCGTTGGCGATCGAGGAGCAGTTCTACCTGGTGTGGCCGCCCGTGCTCCTGCTCCTCCTGCACGTGACGCGCCAGTGGTGGCGCCGCGCCGGAGTCGCCCTCGCCGTGGTGCTCGGACTGGGATCCACCATCGCCATGGCGGTTCTTTTTCACCCCGGTGTGGATCCGTCGCGCGTCTACTACGGCACCGATACCCGGCTCTTCGACCTCATGGCCGGCGCCGCCCTCGCCTTCGTGGCGGCATCGAGGCCCCAGCCCGGTCCGACGGCACGGCGCACGCTCCACGTCGCCGGTCCCGTGGCGGGAGCCGCGCTCGTCGTGTTCTGGGTGACGGCCGGCACGCCGGCCGGCTTGCCCAAGGACTACATGTTCCGCGGCGGGTTCCTCGTGTGCGCCGTGCTGGCCGCGGTCGTCGTCGCCGACGCGCGCCTCGTGCAGCCGGGTGCGTTCTCCCGCCTGCTCGCGGCGCGCCCGCTTCTCTTCGTCGGGACGATCTCCTACGGCGTCTACCTGTGGCACTGGCCGGTCATCGTGTATCTCAACGGTGCTCGCACCGGTCTGGCGCCGGTACCACTCGACCTGGCCCGAATCGGGGCCACCCTCGTGTTGTCGACCGCGAGCTACTACCTGGTGGAGCGGCCCATCCGACGGGCTCGCTTCCACGGGTGGGTCCGGGCTTGGGCCGCGCCGCTCGCCGGGGTGCTGACGGCCGTCCTGATCGTCGTGGCGACAGCGCCGTCAGTGGCGGACCCGGGCCCGGTCGCCAGCACGGCGCACGTGGCGACCCCTCCGGGAAGCACGGTGCCCGGAGCGGGCGGGTACGAGGGGCAGCAACCGATCCGACTCGCGGTGGCACCCACTCCTGCCAACCCGCTCCGCGTGACGATCCTCGGGGACTCGGTCATGCACGACGCGTCCTTCGGCATCAGGGCCGCGCTCGATTCCACGGGCGAGGGGGTCGTCTCCATCGACACCGTCTTGGGGTTCGGGCTCGAGAACGCGAAGGACTGGCCCCAAGTGTTCCCCCAGGTCATCCGGCTGAACCGACCACAACTCATCGTGGCCACGTGGAGCTGGGACGACTACGGGCCGACCACGCCCAACGCGCTGCACCAACCGATCCAATACACGAAGCTGCTCCGCCGTGCCGTGGCCACCCTGCTGGCGCCCGGCAACGGCGTCGAAGGCGTGATCTTCACCCAGTTCCCCACAGAAGGTCCCGTCGTCAAGGGAGCAGACCCGCAGGCGCACGCCGCCTACCGGGAACGGTTTCTCGGGAACATCGCCTGGAACCGGATCGCCGAGAGCATGACCCGGCGGTTCCCGGGGCGGGTGATGTACCTCCCAATGGCGAGCTCCCTGCTCTGGCACGGCAAGTACTCGACGTGGCTCCCGCCGGGGAACGATCCCCACACCGCGCTCGACCAGTGGATCAGGGTGCGCAAGCTGGACCACGTCCACCTCTGTGCGGAGGGAGCCGCCCGCTACGCGCAGGCGCTGCTGACGGATATGACCGCACTCTTCAAGCTCGCCCCGGCCGACCCCGCCTGGGTGCAGGGCAGCTGGACCGGTGACTCCGACTACAACGACCCACCGGGGGCGTGCCCGGACGACCATCCCCCGAGCAGCTGAGCGCGCCGTCGCCCAACGCGTCGCCGAGTCGGTTCCGGGTCACGCTTGCCTCGAGCCTCGGTGCACCGACCCCGACGTAAGCTGCGAGGCGATGACGACCGCGCCCGCCACCCGCACCGAGAGCGACTCCATGGGGGAGATCGAGGTACCCGCCGACCGCTACTGGGGGGCCCAGACACAGCGTTCGCTCCACCACTTCGACATCGGCATCGAGACCATGCCCAAGCCACTCATCCGGGCCTTCGGTGTGCTCAAGGGTGCGGCGGCCGAGGTCAACCGTGACCTCGGCCGGCTCGACGCCAACCTGGCCGGCCTGATTGAGCAGGCGGCCTCCGAGGTGGCGAAGGGCGCGCTCGACGAGCACTTCCCGCTCCGGATCTGGCAGACGGGAAGCGGCACCCAGACCAACATGAACGCCAACGAGGTCATCTCGAACCGGGCCATTGAGCTGGCGGGCGGGGTGATGGGTTCCAAGCAGCCGATCCACCCCAACGACCACGTGAACATGTCGCAGTCGTCCAACGACACGTTCCCTACGGCGATGCACATCGCCGCCGTCGAGGAGATCGTGCACCGGCTGCTGCCCTCGGTGCGGGCGCTGCGCGACGCGCTCCACGACAAGGAGGAAGCCTTCGCCCAGGTCACGAAGATCGGGCGCACCCACCTCATGGATGCCGTTCCGCTCACGCTCGGGCAGGAGTTCTCGGGCTACGTGGCCCAAGTCGACGCTGACGTGGAGCGCATCGAGGTGACCCTCCCCGGGCTCTACGAGCTGGCGCTCGGCGGCACCGCGGTCGGAACCGGGCTCAACACGCACCCCGAGTTCGGCCAGCGGGTGGCCCGGGCCATCGCCGACGCGACCGGCCTTCCCTTCGTGAGCGCGCCGAACAAGTTCGCCGCCCTCGCCGCGCACGATGCGCTCGTCTTCGCGCACGGTGCGCTGCGTACCCTGGCCGCGTCGCTCATGAAGATCGCCGACGACCTGCGCTGGTTGGCCTCGGGCCCGCGGAGCGGGCTCGGGGAGCTGTCCCTGCCCGAGAACGAGCCGGGCTCGTCCATCATGCCCGGCAAGGTCAACCCGACTCAGAGCGAGGCCATGATCATGGTGGGGATCCAGGTGTTGGGCAACGATGTCGCCGTGGCCAACGCGGGCAGCCGGGGCAACCTCGAGCTCAACGTGTGCAAGCCCGTCATCGCCTACAACGTCATGCAGTCGATCGCGCTCATGACGGACGCCTGCCGCGGCTTCCGCGAGTTCGCCGTCGAGGGTCTGCGGCCGAACTACCAGCAGATCGAACAGCACCTGCGGAATTCGCTGATGCTCGTGACCGCGCTGAACCCGATCATCGGGTACGACAACGCCGCCAAGGTGGCGAAGAAGGCGCACGCCGAGGGGACAACTCTGCGCGAGGCGGCCCTCGAGCTCGGCCTCCTCAGCGCCGAGCAGTTCGACGCCGCGGTGCGGCCCGAGGAGATGACCCACCCGTGAGAGAGCCCATCCTGCTTCCGAACGAGGTCGACGCGGCCCTGGAGGAGCAGGGCCTGCAGTGGTCCCGCGAGGGGAGCGAGCTCAAGACCTCGGTCCACCTGCACGATTTCGCGGCCGCGCTCGCCTTCGTCAACGCCGTGGGGGCGACGGCCGAGGCGGCCAACCACCATCCCGACATCGACATCCGGTGGAACCGCGTCAACCTGGCACTCTCCACCCACGACTCGGGCGGCATCACCGTGCTGGACCTGGCCCTGGCCGGCGCCATCGACCGCCTGCGTCCCGACCCCCGGGAGCCGTGAAGGCGGAGCCGGTCGCTCAGGGCAGCTCGTCGTCGGTGCCCGGTCGTGCCCGTCGCGCCGCGTCCTGCGCGTGAACAGGAGCTGAGCTGTAAGTCAGTCGCAGCTCTTGCTCATCTGGACTCTGATCTCGACACTCATCTCGACACCGTCATCGTGGCCTTGGTCGGCGCCCCGTTGACGTCGAAGATGTCGATCCCACGGCGCCGGGCGTCCCGGGCGACGACGACGGTGGCGGCCGCCGAGAGCCGGCTGCGTTGTGCCGGGCTCAGATCGCCGACGAGGTCCGCCATTTCGCTCTCGAAGGCAGACGTCGCCAGGTCGACGAGGTCCTGCCCAGCCGCGGTGATGCTCACCCGCACGCTCCGACCGTCGTCGGGAGAGGGACTGCGCTCCACCAGGCCGCTCTGCTCGGCGCGATCGACCAACCCGGTCACGCTCGACTTGTCGAGCTGTAACAACCCCGCCAGCTCCTTGAGCGTGGGACGCCGATCCCGCAGGATTCCGAGGAGGCGGCCTTGGACCACCGACATGCCGTGCGCCGCGGCGACTCGTCCGAGCGTGCCCTGCACCGTGAAGGTGAGCTGAGCCAGGCCATCCACGAGACCGAGGTCGGCCTCGCCGGGGAGAGGCGTCAGGACAACAGGGCGGTCCGTCACAACAGGGCGGTCCGTCACAACAGGGCGGTCCGTCACAACAGGGCGGTCCGTCACAACAGGGCGGTCCGTCACAACAGGGCGGTCCGTCACAACAGGGCGGTCCTTCACAACAGGGCGGTCCGGCACGGGCACGCCTTTCAGTGTAGTCAATTAGTTGGGGATACGAACTATCGTAGGTGGGGTCACCAACTGAAAAGGGCCGCAAGGCACGCTGGAGGTCAACCCGACATGAGCATGCACGCAGCCGTGGTCCGATCCTTCGACCAACCTCCCCGCTACGAGGTCTACGACACCCCCGAGCCCACCGGACCCGATCAGGTCCTCGTCGACGTCCTGGCCGCCGGACTGCACCCTCGGGTCCGAACCGACGCGGCGGGCCGCCACTACACCAGCACCGGCACCCTGCCCATGATCCCCGGGGTCGACGGCGTGGGACGCCTCCAAGACGGCAAGCGCGTGTACTTCGTCAGCCCGGACGACGTCTGGGGTTCCATGGCCGAGCGGGCGCTCGTCGACCTGCGCCGGGTGGTTCCGCTGCCGGAGGACGTCGACGTGATCAAGGTCGCCGCGGCCATGAACCCGGCCATGTCGTCCTGGGTCGCCCTTCGCCGTCGCGTCCCCCTCCGGCCCGGCCAGTCGGTCCTCGTGCTCGGTGCCACCGGCAACGCGGGTGCGATGGCGGTCCAGATCGCCAAGCACCTCGGTGCCGGCCGTGTCGTCGGTGCCGGCCGGAACCCCGAACGCCTGGCCGAACTTCGTGCCGTCGGGGCGGATGACGTCGTCGCGCTGACCGACGACGGCGATGCCACCGCTGAACGCCTGGCGGGCATCGCCGCCGAGGTCGACATCGTGGTCGACTACCTCTGGGCCGCCCCAGCGGTCACGGCCATGATGGCCATCCTCGAGGCCAGGGCGGATCGCAGTCGAGCCCTGAACTGGGTCCAGATCGGCGCAGTGGCCGGCCCCACCATCGAGCTGCCGTCTGTCGCGCTCCGTTCGGCGAACCTGCGAATCCAGGGCAACGGCCAAGGAGCCGTGTCGACCGGGGTCTACCTGGCTGAGCTCCCATCACTGGTCGACGAGATCGATCGTGGGACCGTCGTGATCAACGCTCGCCCGGTGCCACTCGCCGACGTCGAGGAGGCCTGGAGCGCTCCCGAGCCTTCCGGGCTGCGCCGCGTCCTCGTTCCGTAGCTCACCCGGCCCAAGACCGGTGGCGGGCTCGTACGGTGACCGCTTCGAGGAGTCAGGCCGGATCAGCGGTTCCGCCGGATCAGCGCTCCACCGGTTCGAGCAGCGCCTGACGAAGTGCGGGCACGAGCCCAGGTTCCGCCCCGAGGCTGGCGACGTACGACTCCAACGAGCCGTAGCGCCGGCGCGCGTAGTCGAGGAGCACCTCCATCTTGTCGGGCTCGGCGGTGAAGACGCCGTCGATGGTGTTCAGCCGCTCTTCGCTTTCGGGGTACTTGCGGATGATCTTCTCGCGCAGCCGGTCCATGGCGGCCGCGCTCAGCGCATAGTCGGCCACGACCGTCTCGTCGGGCACCCCGACCAGCGACAGGACGATGGCCGACAGCAGGCCGGTCCGGTCCTTGCCCGCCGTGCAGTGGAAGACGGCCGGCAACGCGTCGGGAGACGCCAGGACGCGGAGCGCCGCCACGATCTGGTCGCCCGACGTGTCGAGCATCTCGAGATACTGCGATTGGAGCAGGTCCGGGCGCCGGTCGAACTCCTCTGGGTCCGGGATCGTCTGAATGAAGGGCAGGTGGTGGAACGAGACCGGGTGTGCGGCCACGTCGAAGCGGCTCTGTTCGAGCTCTCCGCCCGAGCGCAGGTCCAGGACCGTGCGGATGCCGAGCGCCCGCATCATGGCCAGGTCGTCTTCGGTCAGCTCCCCGAGCCCGTCGGCCCGGAACAGGACCCGCCAGCGCGTCCGGTGGGCGTGGTCGGCGGCGTAGCCACCCAGGTCGCGGAAATTGACCGCCCCCTCCAGGGCGATCATCCGTTCGGGCGCCCCGGTCCCGGTCCCGCTCCCGCTCACGATCTCGCCATCACGAGACCGGCATGTCCCACATTGGGAACCATCGCGACAGGTCGGGCTCCACCGGTAGATCGGCGCCGACCATGGTGCGGACGCGCAGCTCCAACTCGGTGTCGCGCCGTTCCTTCGCCGCGTCCACCGGGGCGAAGGGGTAGAACGTCCCGCGCTTGAAGAGGTACACGAGCCGGAACGCCTTGGCGTCGCGGGGTGCGTCGGGCCCGGGAACGAAGCCGAAGACCGAGGCCAGGAGCTGTGGCCCCCATCCGTTCTCCTGCAGCGTCGCGTTGGCCATGTGGACCTTGGTCACCAGCTCCTCGAAGTCGGAGGGGTCGTCGACGAGCAGCCAGCCGTAGTCGAAGGAGTCGACGGCCTGGCTGAAGCCGTCGCCGACGAGCTCGGCTACCTCCTTCTGCGTGTCGGCCGCCACCTGGCCGGCAGCCGGCTTCCAGCACACACCGGCGTGGCCGGACGACACCAGGCCGCCCGCGCTCTGCAACGTGAGGGCGGCCGTGGGCAGGGCGAACAGCGCGTCGAGGTTGGCGCGCACCGGCTTGGTCCGCCCGAGAATGGTATCGAGGAGCCCCACCTCCGTCTGGCCCGCCGCCGCCGATCAGCTCGCCTGGCCGAGCTGGTGCTCGAGCGACTCGAGCTGGGCCAGCCGGCGCTCGAGCGTGGGGTGGGTGCGGAAGAGCTGGCCGATGCTGAAGCCCCCGCCGCCACCCTGCGTGGCGCCGTTGGCCACGGCCGGGGCGAAGAAGAAGGCGTTGAACGGCTCGGCGGCGCGCAGGTCCCGCGTGGGGATGCGGCCCATTTCGCCTGAGATCTTGACCAGGGCCGACGCCAGCTGGGAGGGACGACCGATCAGGAGCGCGCCCGAGCGGTCCGCCGCCAGCTCTCGATAGCGCGAGAGCGCCATGGTGAGGAGGAAGCTGATGACGTAGACGATGATCGAGACCAGCAACACGATCATCTCGACCAGGGCGGCCTGGCTCTGCTGGTTGTTCCCCCCGCCGCGGCCGCCGCCGAAGATCTCCGAGTAGAACATCACCCGGGTCAGCAGCCCGGCGATCATCCCGAGACCGCTGGCGATGGTCATCACGGCCACGTCCCGGTGCGCCACGTGCGAGATCTCGTGCGCCAGCACGGCTTCGACTTCGGGCTCGTCGAGCCGCCGCAGCAGGCCCGTCGTGGCGCAGACGACGGCGGCCTTGGGGCTGCGCCCGGTGGCGAAGGCGTTCGGCACGTCGGTCTGCGCAATGGCCACCCTGGGCTTGGGCATGTCGGCCAGCGCGCACAGGCGGTCGATCACCCCGTGCAGCTGCGGCGCCTGCTCCGGCGTGACCTCCTTGGCGTGCATGGCGTACATGGCGATCTTGTCGCTGAACCAGTACTGGCAGAAGAGGAGCACCGCCGCGATGACCAGGACGAAGACGAATGAGAGCCCCACCGCGATCAGGACCCCGATGACCGCGCCGTAGAGCAGGACCAGGAGGAACCCGGTCAGGAACATGCGGGTCGTCAACCCGCGGTCCGGCTTGATGTTCCGAGAGATGGCCATCAGGCTCCTCCCACCTCGCTCCCTTCGCTGCTCCCTCCGTCGCCCGCTCCGGTCGAGTCAGCGGCCGGCAGGGCAGCCGCATCGGCCCCCCCGGTCCCGAGCTCGGCCTTGAGGGCCGCCAGCTCGTTGTCGACCTGGGAGTTCGACGACACCTTGTCGAGCTCGCGCTGGATGTCGTCGTTCGGCGTGGTGAGGTCGTCCAGCGCGCCCGAGGCCAACAGCTCGTCGATGGCGCCCGCACGCGCCTGCATCCCTGCGATCTTGTCCTGGGCCCGCTGCATGGTGGCACCGGCCGAGCCCATGGAGGTGGAGATCCCCGAGACGGCCTCGCCCACCTTCGTCTGCGCCTCGGCCGCCGTGTACGACGCCTTCAGCGTCTCCTTCTGCGTCCGGAAGCGCTCGACCCGGGACTGGAGCTCCTGGGAGGTCTGGACCAGCTTCTGCTCCTGCTCGGTGATCTGGTCGTGCTGCGTCTTGAGCTCGGCCAGCTGCTCGCCGAGCAGGGCCCGCCGGGACAGGGCCTCACGGGCCAGGTCCTCGTTGCCCTGCCCCAGGGCGGCCTTGGCCTGGTTCTGCAGCTTGTCGGCCTGCTTCTGCAACGCCTGGGCCTGCAACTCGATCCGCTTGCGCGCCGTCGCCACGTCCGCCACACCGCGGCGGACCTTCTGGAGCTGCTCGAGCTGCTTCTCGTACGACAGGTCCAGCGTGTCCCGCGGGTCCTCCATCTTGTCGAGGGCCTTGTTCGCCTTGGACCGAAAGATGTCTCGGATCCGACTGAACGTGCCTGCCATGGAATACGAGCATAAGGCCCAGCGGGGGAGGGGTGGGCCCGGCCGGCGTGGTTCGGCTGGGCGGCCGTGCCGCCCCCGGTAAGGTCACGCCGGTGGCCGATCGTCTTTGCCTGCTCTGCGTCCATGCGCACCCCGACGACGAGGCGTCCAAGGGGGCGCCGACCGTCGCCCGCTACCACGCCGACGGCGTCCGCACCGTCCTGGTCTGCTGCACCGGCGGCGAGGAGGGCGACATCCTGAACCCCGCCATGGACACCCCGGAGGTCCGGGCCGACATCGGCCGGGTCCGCATGGCCGAGCTCAAGGCGGCCACCGACATCATCGGCTACGACGAGACGGTCCTGTTGGGCTACCGGGATTCGGGCATGCCCGGCACCGAGGCCAACGCCCGGCCGGACTCGTTCGCCCAGGCCCCGCTCGACGAGGCGGTCGGACGCCTGGTCGAGGTGATCCGCCGCGAGCGGCCCCAGGTCATCGTCACCTACGGCGACAACCAGACCGAGTACCCCCACCCGGACCACATCCGGGTCCACGAGATTTCCGTTCTGGCTTTCGACTCCGCCGGTGATCCGGACCGCTTCCGGGATGCCGGGACTCCGTACACTCCGGCCAAGCTCTACTACTCGGTGTGGTCGGGCGAGCGCTTCCGTGAGATGCAGGCCAAGTTCGAGGAGCTCGGGATCAAGTCGCCGTTCGACGAGAAGTGGATGGCCCGCATGACGCGCACCGAGCCCTACACGACCTCCATCGACGTGGGCGAGTTCAACCACATCCGCGGCGAGGCGCTCAAGGCGCACGCCACCCAGGTCGACCCGACCTCCCCGTTCTGGTTCGGCCTCCCGCCCGAGGTGCTGCGCGGCATCCACCCCGTCGACGAGTTCCGCCTGGCGCAGAGCAGGGTCGGCCCGACCGACGTCACCGAGGACGACCTCTTCGCCGGGGTGCGATCGGCCTGAACCCACCCGGGACGTCGGCCACGCTCAGGCCGTCGGCCCGAGGAAGCTCCAGTTGATGACGCCCGCGCTCTGTAGCAGCACGAGGATGATGGCCGTGGCCAGCACGCCGAGCAGCGCCACGGTGACGACGGTCCGGGCCACTCAGCTGCCGGCTCGGCCGCCTGCTCGCGCCAGCTCGCGTAGCGGCCGGTACCCGATCAGGGTCGCTCCGGCCTCGTCCAGCGCCTCGCGCACCCAGCTCTCGTCGCAGATCATCCGGTGGTCGTCCACCCTCGACTCCCAGTCGTCGGGGGCGAGTGAGCGCAACTCCGCGCTGTCGACGGCGGGATGCAGGAAGAATTCGGTCACACCCGGACGGAGCGTCGCCATGTCCTTCTTGAAGACGTGGCGCGATCCGACGCCGGGCACGAGCCGCAGATGGTCGGTGAAGACGGCGCCGGCATCGGCAGCGACGGCGCGGGCCGGGAAGCCGGCGTAGCGCTCGACCGCCGGGCCCGTCATGCGCAGCGGGAGGCCGAAATCGAGCGCCAGCTCCAGGTAGACGTCGAAGAACTCTGGCCGCAACTGCATGGTGCCCATGTGCGCGTCGAGGTGGCTCACATCGAAGCCCCACAGGATCGCCCGCTCTATCTGGGCCCGACACTCCCGCCGTACCTCGTCGAGGTCGGCGTGGTCCCACACGTCCTCGACCGTGCGTGGGAATCCGCCGTCACCGCCGAGGAGCGAGGGCGCATGGGTGATCGGACCCCAGCGGTAGAGCTCGTACTCCGCCGTCACGGTGAGGTGGACGCCCACGTCCTCCCCTCGGTACCGGCTGCTGGCTTCGCGTGCCCACGGGCAGGGCACCATGAGCGTGGCGCTGGTCACCGTCCCCGTGGCCAGGCACTCGAAGACCCCGACGTTGGCCGAGTGGCAGGAGCCGAGATCGTCGGCGTTGACGATGACGAGCTTGGCCTCGCCCGAGTACCCCAACCGCTGAGCCAGGTTCGGCTCACTCATGATGCGCTGCTCCTCCGGACACGTCCGCATCCTGAGCACGCGCGTCCGCTGCGATTTCCAACTGGAACCCGTCCATTCTGGCAGCCAGCGCGGTGTCCTCCAGCGCCAGGATCCTCACCGCCATCAGGCCTGCGTTGCGAGCCCCGTTGACCGCCATGGTGGCCACGGGCACTCCCTTGGGCATCTGCACAATGGAGAGCAGCGAGTCGAGGCCGTCGAGGTTGGACAGCGCCACCGGGACCCCGATCACGGGGAGCCTCGTGACCGAGGCCAGCATCCCGGGCAGGTGGGCGGCCCCGCCGGCACCCGCCACGATCACCCGCAGGCCACGAACCGCCGCGGCGTGACCGAACGCGATCATGTCGTCGGGGGTGCGGTGGGCCGAGACCACCCTCACCTCGTGGGCCACGTCGAACTCGGCGAGCACGTCGACGGCGCCCTGCATGACGGTGAGGTCCGAGGAGCTGCCCATCACGACGGCGACGAGGGGGCGTCCTCCTTCTGCGACGCTCATGACGCCACCCCTATCGGCAGCTCCACGCCGTCGGGCACCGCCGTGCCGAGGGCGAGCGCCGCCGACCAGGCCCGGGCGCGGGCCAGCTCGGGGTCGGGTCCGCAGACGGTCACGTGTCCCAGTTTGCGTCCCGGCCGCGCCTCTTTGCCATAAAGGTGCACGTGGGCGCCCTCGACCGCCAGCCCGTGGGCCAGCAGGGCGGACGGGTCCTCGCCGCTCGAGCCGCCGAAGACGTTCACGCTCGCCACGTGGGGATATTGGAGCGCCGTGGATCCCAAGGGCAGGTCGAGCACGGCCCGGACGTGGTTCTCGAACTGGGAGGTGGCGGATCCCTCCATCGTCCAGTGCCCGGAGTTGTGGGGCCGCGTCGCCACCTCGTTGACCAGGAGGCGTCCCCCCGACCAGAAGAGCTCCACCGCCATGACGCCCTCTGCACCGGCGATCGCCGCCACCCGCTCCCCGATGGCCGAAGCCGCCAAAGTCACCTCCGGATCGAGGCGCCCTGGCACCAGCACCTCCCGGCACACGCCGCCGACCTGCGTCGTCTCGACCGCGGGCCACGCCACCGTTTCTCCCGAGGGCCGCCGGGCCACCATGACCGCCAGCTCGGCCTGGAGCGGGACCAGCTCCTCGACGACGGCGCGGCCGTCGATCTGGGCCAGGACCGCCTCGGCTTGCGCCAGGTCGGCCACCGTCCACACGCCCTTGCCGTCGTAGCCGCCACGCGCCGCCTTGAGCACGAGCGGCCAGCCCTGAGCCGAAGCGAACGCGGCCACGGCGTCCGACGCGCCCGGGCCGGGCTCCACGACCCTGTAGGTGGGGACGGGGACGCCCGCCTCGTCGAGGACGGAGCGCATCGTGGCCTTGTCGACCGCCAGCTCCAGCGTGGCGGGACCCGGCCGTACGGGCACACCGCTGTCGGCGAGCGCCCCGATCAACTCGAGGTCGACCTGCTCGTGGTCGAACGTGATCACGCGAGACCGGTCAGCGAGCGCGGCGCAGGTCCGAGGCCACCCACGGCGTGCCCAACACGACCTCGGCCGCGACCGCGATCGCGGCGTCGTCTCGGTGCGACGCCAGCACCGCCATGGAGAGCCCGAGCGTGCTGGCCGCTTCGCCCGCCATCCGCGCCAGCTGGCCCGCGCCTACGAACCCGATGTCGCAGCGGCTCAGGTCACTCGCCCCCGCGTCGCGATTGGCGTAGACACTGGGGCGGGCACATTCAGGACACTAGGCGAGGAGGATCGACTGCCATGGCCAAGCCGTTGCGCATCGGAGCACTGTTGGACGTGGACAAGCCGTTCGACGCGACGGTGTCCCAACTGCGCGATTTCGCCGATGCCGGCTTCGACCACGCGTTCGCCGTGCAGATCTTCGGCCCTGATGCGCTGACCTGGCTGGCCGCGGCGGGCACGCAGGTTCCGGGCATCGGGTTGGGGACCGGTGTCGTGCCGGTCCACCCCCGCCATCCGATGATGCTGGCGCAGCAGGCGTTGACGGTGCAGGCGGCCACCGGGGACCGCCTGCTCCTCGGCATCGGGCTCTCCCACCAGGTCGTGGTCGAGGGGATGTGGGGGCTGAGCTACGAGAAGCCCGCTTCCTACATGCGCGAGTACCTGGCCTCCCTCGTGCCTCTGCTGCACGGAGAGGCGCCGCAGAGCACGGGTGAGCGGGTGACCACGAACGCGTTCGCCCCGCTCGACATCCGCGGCACGACCGCGCCGCCCGTCCTCCTCGCCGCACTCGGCCCCACCATGCTCGAACTGGCGGGAACGCTGGCCGACGGCACCATCACCTGGATGACGGGCACGGGCACGGTCGGCTCGCACATCTCGCCCCTCATCCGACAGGCGGCCGCGACCGCGGGACGGCCCGAACCGCGCGTCGTCGTGTCGCTGCCGGTGGCGGTTACGTCCGACTCGGACGCGGCGCGGGCCACAATCGACCAGGAGTTCTCCATCTACCCGAACCTGCCCTCGTACAAGGCCATGCTGGAGAAGGAGGGGGCACGCGGGGCCGGCGAGATCGCCTTCGTGGGCGACGAAGAGCGCGTCGCCCAATCGATCCGTGACCTGGCCGACGCCGGCGCGACCGACTTCGTCGCGGCGGTGATCGGCGACGCGGATCAGCGCGCCCGCGGCTTCGCGCTCTTGAGCGAGCTCGCCCGCTCCTGAACGTTCCGGCTCAGGTGGCGGGCGGCGAGGGCCGACGCCTCAGCGCCGGATCGACGTTGTCTTGAACTCGTTCAGCTCCGGGTGCTCGTCGAACAGCGCCAGCACGCCCTCGATACTGCGCCGGGCCGACGCCGCGTCCCCTTGGGGGCGGGTGGTCAGGCGCACGAACACGGCCCGATCGCCGACGACGAAGGTGGGCACGCCGAAGACCCCCCACTCCCGTACGGCCTCCTCGTGGGCCTGTCGCACGACGTCCGTGACGGCACCCGACTCCACCTCGGCCACAACCTTGTCACCGGGGACGCCGGCCTTCTCGAGCACGTCCGCGACGACAGCGGCCTCGCGGAGGTCGCGGCCCTCGTCGTGGCGCGCCGCGAACAGCGCGATGTGCGCATTGAGGAACTGGTCCGGGTACTGGTCGCGCACGACGAGGCCGGAGGACAAGGCGAGCAGGTCGCCGGCCTTCTCCGGGTCCTCCCAGACCGGGGTGCCGCCCTCGGGTACGTGGACCTGGCTCAACGAGAAGGGCAGGAAGGTCACGTCCCACCCGGCTCCGTCGGCCAAGGCGGCGGCCACGTGCTCATGGGCGTTGCGGGCGAACGGGCAGCGGTAGTCAAAGGTCAGGGCAAAGGGCTTCACACCGTGATCAACCGCCGCTGGTCCGAGCGCATTCCTCGCCGCGACAGCCCGCGGCCTCGGGCGCCGGGTGTAACGAGATTGACCAGGGGGCGCAGACCCAGACCGAGGACCGAGCCGATGGCCGCTCCGCCGATCACGTCGGTCGGATGATGGGCCCGCAGGTGGATCCTGCTCACGGCTACCGTGGACGCGAACGCCACGTTGGCCGCGGTTTGGGCGTCGCTGTCGGCCAGGACGAACGCCGTGCAGAAGGCGGCCAGGGTGTGTCCGCTCGGGAAGCTGCTGGTCGAAGGGGTGCGGACTACGGCGGCCAGGTGGTCGTCGGGCCGCTCTCGCTCGATCGCCGCCTTCACCGTCCGACTCACCAGCAGCGACGACACACCGGCCGCCCCGAGCGCGACCACGGCCCGCCGTCGTGCAGGCCCACGTCGACGGGCCTTGAAGAGCGCGAGGGCCACCCAGACCAAGCCGTAGTCGGCCAGGTTCGAGACGACGGCGGCCGCCTGGTCGACGCCCGGCCGCCCGCGGAAGGGCTCGAAGGCGGCGTCCACCACCTGATCGACCTGGTTCAGGTCGACGGTGTTCACGCGGCCGTCGACGGTGCTGCCGCGGCAAAGGCCGGGCAGTCCCCCTTGAAGTGGCAGTGGTTGCACAGGGGGCCGACCTGGGGCCGGAAGTCTTCCGCACCGCACGCCCGCTCGATCGCCGACCATACGGCGACAGTGCGACGCCGTTGGCCGCGGATCGTCTGCTCGCTGGCTACGGCCGTGATGGCGATCGGCTCGCGCAGGTGGAGGAGCCGGACCTCGACGGGTGCGCGCCCCAGCGCGCTCTCGCACAAGAGCGCGTACATCTGGACACCGACGAGGCTGCCCCGTTCGTAGCGCTCCGACGGGGCCCGGCCCGTCTTGTAGTCGACGACCCTGAGCGAGCCGTCGGGTCCGATGTCGAGCCGGTCGATCTTGCCGCGCAGGCGCATCCCGTCGACCGTCATCTCGACTCCTAGCTCCACCCCGACCGCCCGCACGGAGTTCGGGTCCTCGAGGGCGAAGTAGTTGTCGACCAGGGTCCGAGCGTCGTCGAGGAAGGCCGGAGCGTCGGCCGGGTCGAGCTCGAGACCGGCGAACTCGGGGTCCTCCTGGAGCGCCTCCCAGGCCCGGTCGAGCTCGTGCTCCGCGGCGGCCCGGGTCCGCGCGCCCTCGGAGTGGTTCCAGAACAGCCCCTCGAGCGCGCCGTGGACGAGCGTGCCCTTGACCTTGGCCGGCGTGGGAGGCTCGGGCCGGCGCTCGATGGCCGTGAAGCGAAAGGCCAGGGGACACCGCGTGAACGCGGTCACCTTCGAAGGCGTGAGGGTTCGCGGCAGGTCGAGCGCCATCGCGCTCAGGATACGGCCGGGTTGTTCGGCGCGGGCTGATGCCCGGCGCCGAGTCCCCCGTGACCGGGGCTGGGTTCGCCGCCGGCTGGGGCGCCCACAGGACCGGGCCCGGTCCTCGGGCAGACCCGGCCGAGGTGCTCGGGCACAACAGCCATGCGGTAGAAAAGAAGCCACATGTTCCCGCCCGCCCGTGGCATGTTCCGGCCCGCCCGTGGCTGACCTGCGCCGCACCACCAGTTGGGCGGGCCTGCGTCCGGGCGACCCGGTCCGGGTCGAGGGTACGCGGCTGCGTGCCGCCTCGTGGGAGTTCGTGGCCCACGTCACCAACAGCGACACGGGGGAGACCTGGGTCGAGGTGGTCGGCGGCCGCGCCGGCGACCGCTCCGTCCGTTCCTTCCGTCCCGAGCAGCTGTTCGCGCCCACGGCCCGGCCGGGTCGCGACCCCTCGTTGGCCGACGCGCCCGGACTTCCTCTCTGATGAGGGCCGGGCGATGAGAGCCGAGCGATGAGATCGGAGACGACGCCGTGACGGACCCCCGCATCCCCACACTTACCACCGAGCGCCTCGTGCTCCGGCCGTTCGAACGCGGCGACTTCGACGACCTGGTGCCGATCCACGCCGACCCGTCCTTCTGGTGGTACCCGCTCCGCGGCCCCATGTCGGCGGAGAACACCGAGCGGTTCCTCGACCGCGTGATCGCGCGCTACGAGAGCGACGGCTTCGGCGTCGAGGCCGTGGAGGAGCGTGAGACCGGCCGGCTCATCGGGTGGGCGGGCCTCGCCGTCCCGCACTTCTTGCCCCAGATCCTGCCTGCGGTCGAGGTGGGCTGGCGCCTGGCCGAACCCTTCCGCGGCCGCGGTCTGGCCACCGAGGCGGGCGCGGCGGCACTCGAATACGGCTTCGGCCCGGCCGGGCTGAATCGCATCGTCAGCATCTACGAGCCGGAGAACGTGGCATCGGGCCGCGTGATGGAGCACCTGGGGTTCGCGCCGAGCGAAACCGGCATCGCGACCGAAAGCGGAGAGCTGGTGACGGTGATGGACCTGCACCGCGCCGATTGGGAGTCTCGCGCCGCGCGTGGGTGACCTCGACCACGACACGGCGGTCGAGGATCTCGGCGGTGGACGGTACCGGGCGTCGCTCGACTCGGACTGGGAGATCTGGGGGCCCTGCGGCGGGTACGTCGCCGCCGTTGCCCTCCGGGCGGCTGGGGTCGAGAGCCCGCAGGTGCGCCCGGTCAGCTTCTACTGCCACTACTTGTCCGTCGCCGCGTTCGGGCCGGTCGAGGTCGAGGTCGCCGCACTGCGCTCCGGCCGCACGGTGACGTCCCAGCGGGTCTCCCTCACCCAAGAGGGGATCCCCGTGCTCGAGGCCATGGTGTGGTCGGTGGGCGACGTCGAGGGGCTGGAGCACCACGACGAGCGGCCGCCGGAGGTCCCGGACCCCGACGAGCTCCGCCCGCGGGTTTACGACACAGAGGCGAACGACTCCGATCCGGGGCGGCGGCCGCGGTTCGCTTTCTGGGACAACTTCGACCAGCGCTCACCCGAAGACGGGCCCTGGCCGCCGTCGGGCCCGCTCCCGCCGACGTGGCGCAACTGGGTGCGCTACCGCCCGACGGCTACCTTCGACGATCCTTGGCTGGACGCGGCACGCTCGCTGGTGGTCCTCGACGTGGGGAGCTGGCCGTCGGGCTCACGGCCGCACGCCTACCTCGACCCTGGCTACATCGCACCGAGCCTCGACCTCTACGCCGCCTTCCACGGCCCGGGCCACGAGTCGGAGTGGGTCCTGCTCGACGCGCACTCCCCTCTGGCCCAGCACGGCATGTTGGCCTGGACGGGTCGCGTCTGGTCCGAGGATCGCCGCCTCCTCGCCAGCGGCGGCGGACAGGCCCTGTTCCGTCGCATCGGATGATCGCGTCGGGTCAATCGGATCGAAGGCGGCACCCAGAGGGAGATGAGAGGAGAGCGGAACCGGGTCGTCGGCAACGAGCTTCGATTCATCGCGGCTGATCGACACGAGACAACCGTCCGCCGAACCGGATCAAGCCCTGCGGTGCCGCCCGTGTCAGCGCGCGGACAGATCGACGCTGAAGGCGATCGCGTCCGGGTAGTGACCGTAGAACCCGATCCGACGGTAACCCCGCCTGGCGTAGAGTGCCGCAGCCTCGGGTTGGCGAGATCCGGTCTCGAGAATCAATCGGGCGTAACCGGCTTGCCGGGCTGCGTCCTCGAGGGCGCCCAGGACGAACGTCGCCAGCCTACGCCGGCGGTAGTGCGGGCTCGTCCACATCCGCTTGACCTCACAGGTGTCGTGGTCATGGCGACGGAAGCCTCCCCCCGAAGCGGTGAGCTGCCCAACCATGAGGACGACGAAGAGGCCGTCCGGAGGATCGAACTCACCCTCGTGGGTCCTTGTCATCTCGACGTTCTCGCCGTAACGCGAGTCGTACTCGCCCGTCAGTCCGACGAGCAGTGGCTCCGCCTCGGGATCGCTCAATCGGACCCGTCTCAGTTCCATGGTGTCATCTCACACCAAGGAGCCTTGTCGGATTTCGCCGACGGGCAGGCGGGATGATGGACGCAAGCAAACATGATCGACACATGCAAGAGTGTCCGTGGTAGCGGTGATGCCCACGGCGTGGACTCGAAATAGTGGGCAGAAGAGGGGGCCAGTCATGTCGAGGCGGATACGTCCAACACTGCGAGCGTTCCGATGCCTCGCCCTGTTTGCCCTGACGGCAGCGTCACTCACCGGAGGGCTGGGCATTTCGTTGACCTCAGCCGCTGGGGTCGACACAGGCCCTGCGGTCGGCGGGACGCAGGTGTTGGGGTGGGGATTCGGTCAACCCAACGCCGTCTCTTCCGACGGGACCGACCTCTGGGTGGCGAACTCCGGCGGCAACTCGGTGACAGAGCTGAACGCGGCGACGGGCGCCCTGGTTCAGGTCATCTCGCGGTCGAAGTATGGGTTCCACTATCCCGTCGCCATTTCTTCGGATGGGACCGAGGTCTGGGTGGCGAACTTCGGCGGGGACTCGGTGACCGAGCTGAACGCGGCGACGGGCGCCCTGGTTCAGGTCATCTCGGGTTCGATGTACGGGTTCGACTCTCCGTGGGCCATCTCCTCCGACGGCACCAACGTCTGGGTGGCGAACCGTTACGGCAACTCCGTGACCGAGCTGAGCGCCTCGACGGGCGCTCTGGTCCAGGTCATCTCCGCTTCGAGCTACGGGTTCCAGTATCCAGACGGCATCTCCTCCGACGGGACCGACGTCTGGGTGGCGAACGAGACGGGCGGCTCGGTGACAGAGCTCGAGCGCGTCGACAGGCGCACTGGTCCAGGTCATCTCGGGCTCGAGCTACGGGTTCTCCGGTCCCGACGGTATCTCTTCGGATGGGACCGACGTCTGGGTAGCGAACTATTACGGCAACTCGGACGGCGACGTGACCGAACTCAGCGCGTCGACGGGCGCACTGGTCCAGGTCATCTCGGGCTCGAGCTACGGGTTCTCCGGTCCCGACGGTATCTCTTCTGACGGGACCGACGTCTGGGTGGTGAACTATTACGGCAACACGGACGTGACGGAGCTGAGCGCCTCGACGGGCGCCTTGGTCCAGGTCATCTCGGGCTCGAGATACGGGTTCTCCCAACCCGTCGCCGTCGCTTCCGACGGCACCCACGTCTGGGTGGCGAACTCCAACGGCAATTCGGTGACCGAACTCAGCGCCTCGACGGGCCACCTGGTCCAGCTCATCCCGGGCTCGAGCTACCGCTTCGATGCTCCAGACGCCATCTCTTCCGACGGCACCCACGTCTGGGTGGCGAACGACTACGGCAGCTCAGTGAGCGAGCTGAGCGCGTCGACCGGCGCGCTCGTCCAGGTCATCTCGGGCTCGAGCTACGGCTTCGATGGTCCCGAGGCAATCTCCTCCGACGGGACCCACGTCTGGGTGGCGAACTATTTCGGCGGCAACGTGACCGAACTCAGCGCGAAGACGGGCGCCCTGGTCCAGGTCATCTCGGGCTCGAGCTACGGGTTCTCCGGTCCCGACGGTATCTCTTCTGACGGGACCGACGTCTGGGTGGCGAACGGGGAGGGCCATTCGGTGAGCGAGCTGAGCGCCTCGACGGGCGCCCTGGTCCGGGTCATCTCGGGCTCGACGTACGACTTCCACACTCCCGACGCCATCTCCTCCGACGGGACCCACGTCTGGATCACGAGCGTCAACCAGGGGGGTGTGGTAACCGAGCTGAGCGCCTCGACGGGCGCCCTGATCCGGGTGGACTGGCGCTGCGGATGCGGGTTCGACCGACCCGGCGCCGTCTCCTCCGACGGGACCGATGTCTGGGTGGCGAACGGCGGCGGCCATTCGGTGAGCGAGCTGAGCGCCTCGACGGGCGCCCTGGTCCGGATCATCTCGGGCTCGGGCTACGGGTTCGGCCATCCCAACGCCATCTCCTCGGACGGGATCGACGTCTGGGTGGCGAACGGCAACGGCAACTCGGTGACCGAGCTCAACGCCTCGGGAGGGTCCCCGGTAAGGGTGATCAAGGCCTCGAAGAACGGGTTCAACCATCCCGACGCCATTTCCTCGGACGGGACCGACGTCTGGGTGGCGAACTACGAGGGCGAGTCCGTGACTGTTCTCCCGACCTGAGGTCTCACAGGAACAGCCGTGACAGCAATTCAGCTCACGTCGTAGGGGTCCATGCGGGCGAGGATGCGCAGCATTACCTCGTCGGTTCATGCTGGGACGGCCAGCCCGATGGTGCAATCGATTTGCGACCAAGCGTGAGCTCATGCTGGCCGAAAAGAGCGGAGTTGCGACTGCGACGCCGTCCATGGCGACACCGGCCGTCAGACGGAATGATCGACGCAAGCAAACATGATCAACACATGCAACAGTGTCCGTCGTAGCGGTGATGCCCACGGCGCAGACTCGAAATAGTGGGCAGAAGAGGGGGCCTGCCATGTCGGGGCTGATACGTCCAACACTGCGAGCGTTCCGATTCTGTGCCGTGTTCGCCCTCACGGCAGCATCACTGACCGGAGGACTGGGCATTTCGTTGACCGCAGCCGCCGGGGTCGACACAGACCCTGCGGTCAGCGGAACGCAGGTGTTGGGGTGGGGATTCGGTCAACCCAACGCCGTCTCCTCCGACAGGACCGACGTCTGGGTGGCGAACTCCGAGGGCAACTCGGTGACCGAGTTGAGCGCGGTGACGGGCGCCCTGGTCCAGGTCGTCGCGGGCTCGAAGTATGGGTTCGACTATCCCGTCGCCATCTCTTCGGATGGGACCGAGGTCTGGGTGGCGAACTTCGCGGGGGACTCGGTGACCGAGCTGAACGCGGCGACGGGCGCCCTGGTCCAGGTCATCTCGGGCTCGATGTATCGGTTCGGCTCTCCTTGGGCCATCTCCTCCGATGGCACCGACGTCTGGGTGGCGAACCGTTACGGCAACTCCGTGACCGAGCTGAGCGCCTCGACGGGCGCCCTGGTCCAGGTCATCTCGGGCTCGAGCTACGGGCTCCAGTATCCCGACGGCATCTCCTCCGACGGCACCGACGTCTGGGTGGCGAACGAGACAGGCGACTCGGTGACCGAGCTGAGCGCCTCGACGGGCGCCCTGGTCCAGGTCGTCTCGGGCTCGAGCTACGGGTTCTCCGGTCCCGACGGTATCTCTTCGGATGGGACCGACGTCTGGGTGGCGAACTATTACGGCAACACGGACGGCGACGTGACGGAGCTGAGCGCCTCGACGGGCGCCCTGGTCCAGGTCATCTCGGGCTCGAGCAACGGGTTCCACACTCCCGAGGCCATCTCCTCCGACGGGACCCACGTCTGGGTGGCGAACGACTACGACAACTCGGTGACCGAGCTGAGCGCCTCGACGGGCGCCCTGGTCCAGGTCATCTCGGGCTCGAGGTACGGGTTCTCCGATCCGGTCGCCATCGCTTCCGACGGGACCCACGTCTGGGTGGCGAACTTCGACGGCAACTCGGTGACCGAGCTGAGAGCCTCGACGGGCGCCCTGGTCCAGGTCATCTCGGGCTCGAGCTACGGCTTCGATGCTCCCGCCGCCATCTCCTCCGACGGGATCCACGTCTGGGTGGCGAACCCCGACGGCGAATCGGTGACCGAGGTGAATGCTTCGACGGGCGCCCTGGTACAGGTCATCTCGGGCTCGAGCTACGGCTTCGATGGTCCCGACGCCATCTCCTCCGACGGGACGCACGTCTGGGTGGCGAACGGCGGCAACTCGGTGACCGAGCTGAGCGCCTCGACGGGCGCCCTGGTCCAGGTCATCTCGGGCTCGAGCTACGCATTCGGTGCACCCGAAGCAATCTCCTCCGACGGGACCGATGTCTGGGTGGCGAACGCGAGTGGCCATTCGGTGACCGAGCTGAGCGCCTCGACGGGCGCCCTGGTCCGATTCATCTCGGGCTCGAAGTACGAGTTCCACACTCCCGACGCCATCTCCTCCGACGGGACCCACGTTTGGATCGTCAGCCTCGACCAGGGCGGCGTGGTGACCGAACTGAGCGCCTCGACGGGCAACCTGGTCCGGGTGGACTGGCGCTGCGGATGCGGGTTCGAACGACCCGACGCCGTCTCCTCCGACGGCACCCATGTCTGGGTGGCGAACGGCGGCGGCCATTCGGTGAGCGAGCTGAGCGCCTCGACGGGCGCCCTGGTCCGGATCATCTCGGGCTCGAGCTACGGGTTCCACGCTCCCCACGCCGTCTCCTCCGACGGGACCGACGTCTGGGTGGCGAACGGCGACAACTCGGTGACCGAGCTGAGCGCCTCGGGAGCGGCCCCGGTAAGGGTGATCAAGGCCTCGAAATACGGGTTCGACGATCCCGATGCCATCTCCTCCGACGGGACCGACGTCTGGGTGGCGAACTACGAGGGCGAGTCCGTGACTGTGTTCCCGACCTGAGGCTCAGAGAACCCGAGGCTCAGAGAAATAGCCTTGACAGAAGTTCAGCTCACCTCGTACCCGTCCATGCGGGCGAGGATGCGCAA
This sequence comes from uncultured Acidimicrobiaceae bacterium, assembly GCA_963828505.1. Classification (GTDB taxonomy): domain Bacteria; phylum Actinomycetota; class Acidimicrobiia; order Acidimicrobiales; family RAAP-2; genus Bog-473. The sequence goes on along the minus strand of CAWHFM010000013.1, from coordinate 9,661 downwards.
CATGACCTCGTCGGCGCCGGCGCCGATGGAGTCGAGCCGCGTATCGCGGAAGTAGCGCGACGTCCAGTTCTCGTCCATGTACCCCATGCCGCCGTGGAACTGCACCGCGCAGTCCGCCACCTCGCGCTGGAGGCGGGAGCCCAGCAGCTTGCCGATGGTGGCGTATCGGGTCGCGTCTTCGCCGCGCAGCACGGCGTCAGCCGCCGTCCGGGCGTAGTGCTTGAGCACGTCATGACGGGCCGAGAGCTCCGCCAGGACGAACTGGAGGTGCTGGTTGGCCAGCAGCGGGGCGCCGAAAGCGCGGCGATCGCGCAGGTAGTTCCGGGTGCGGTCCAAAGCCAGCTCAATGGAGCCCACCTCCTTGTAGAAGGTGATGAGGCGCTCCGCCTGGAACTGCGCCATTTGCTGCTGGAAGCCGCGGCCGGCTTCGCCGATCGTGTTGGCCGCCGGGACGCGCACGTCGGTGAAGGAGAGCTCGGCCGTGTCGCTCGACCACATCCCGAGCTTTTCCAGCTTGCGGGAGACCGCCACGCCTTCGAGCGCCGTCGGCACGACGATGAGCGACATGCCGCGCGCGCCCGGCTCGTCCGAGGTCCGCGCCAGCAGGCAGAGCCAGTCCGCCTGCGTGCCGTTGGTGATGAAGAGCTTGGAGCCGTTGATCACCCACTCGTCGCCGTCGCGGACGGCCCGGGTGCGGATGCCCGCGACGTCGCTCCCGGCATCGGGCTCCGTGACGGCGATGGAGGTGACGACCTCGCCCCGGATGGCCGGTGCGAGATACGCCGCCTTCAGCTCGGGCGACCCGTAGTGCGCAAGGGCCGGCGTGGCCATCGACATCTGGACCGCGATGGCCATCGGAACTCCGCCGCAGCTGATCCGTCCCAGCTCCTCCCCGGCAATCATGGTGAAGGTGTGGTCCGCCGCCATGCCGCCGTAGGCCTCCTCGTACTCGAGGCCGAAGAGGCCGAGAGCGGCCAGCTTCGGGAACAGCTCGTGGGCGGGGAAGGTGCGGGCCGCCTCCCACTCGTCCACGTGCGGCTCTATCTCGCGCTCGAAGAGGTCACGCAGCGTCTTGCGGAAGAGCTGGTGCTCGTCGGTCTCGATCACCGGCCCACGGTACCACCGCGAATTTCGGGGACTCCTCGGGTTTCCGTCGGTCGAGTGACCAGAAAGCAGGGGCCAAGGACGGGCCGAAGACCTCTCGAGAAGCTGCTCGACCCCGGGTCGTCGCCAAGCTCGAGAGTCGTCGCCGAGCTCGAGAATTGTCCCCGGCCAGGCGACGCGACCATGCGGGATCAGCGACACGCCTTCTGACCGACGCTGTCCGGCCGGCGGGGGGAAACCAGTGTTCGGCTCGGTAGATGGACGGTGGCGGGAGTGCTGGTGTCGATGGTGCAACCCGTGGCCGTGGTGATCGTGACAGCCGACCCCGCGGCGCCGATCGACAACGTGGTCCCATGTTGCGCGAATGTCACGACTCGCGTCGGTGGGTTGGCAAAGCGATAATCGACGTCCCACAATTGCCCGCTGGTGGCGACGGTCTGGTTGGTCCAGGACACCGGGTCCGTGACGACCGGCTCGAAGAGACCCCATTTGAGCATGGCCTCGATCTCGTTCTGGAAGTTCGGGATGTCGTGGTCTCCAGGGTGGACCTGGTACGTGACGTCGATTCCGGCGGCGACGAGGTCTTCGTGGTAACGCACGTTCATGGGGTAGATGACGTTGCGCTCCTCCGAGATCGCGTCTTGGGTGGGTTCGGGGTCGGATTTGTACGGGACGCCCGTGCCGGTGCTCTCGAACACCCGCGTCTGCGCCAGGTTCCTCACCAGGAGCGCCGGGTTGTGCCCGCTGGCGTAGAAACCTTCGGGTGGCCCGTAGATCGGATCGGGGTCGCTGTCGCCGTTGGGCGCAGCGTCCGAGAAGACCGCCATGGCCGGCTGCATGGCTGTCGCCAAGTACTGGGTATCCACGAATCCCGAAAGTGTGGCCACGGACCCGAAGAAGCCGGGCAGCCGCCCACCGAGGTACACCGCGCCGAGTCCCCCCATGGATATGCCGATGAGGGCGTGATATCGACGCTGCGGGAGGACGGGGTAGCGGGCCAGGATGGTCGGGATCACGGTCTGGAGCTCGTAGCTCTCCCACGAGGGGCTGCCGCGCTGGCCGTCGTTCCACCAGTCCGCGTACCAGCCGTTGCCACCTTCGGGCATGACCACGATCGCCCCCAGATCGACGAACGGCTTTGTCAGCCCGTACTCGGCGTACGAGTTGTAGTTGAAGTCGAGCCCGTTGAGGAAGACGACCAGGGGATAGTGCTTCCGGCGGTTGTACCCGGGCGGTAGGAGAACGTTTGCCCGGGGCGGAGCTGGATAGTTGAGCCACTTCGAGGCGATTTCGCCCTCTGGGGCGGGCACGTCGATGGTCACCAACCGAGCCTTGGAACGGGCCGGATTGCTCGCACCGACGGCAGCGCCGACGCCGGCCAGGGTCGCTACGACGACGATCGTCGCTACGAGTCCCACCAGCAGGAGGCGGGGCGGAGCCTTCGTTCCCCTCTCCCCGCGCACGAGGCCAGTTTGGCAGTCCACTCCGGCAGCCGCTCTCTGGCATCGGCTGCCCCGCCGGTGAGGGGCAGCCCGGACCCGGTCGACGACGTCCTGACGTACTTCGGCGGCGTCACCGCCGAGCCCCCGCCCCAGTCCGCCGGCCGATTCGTTGCACCCCGCCAGGACCCCCCTACACTCCCCATCCGTGGGCGATCGCCTGGTCGATGTGCGGGACGTGGACGGCGTGCGCACCGTGACGCTCGATTCGCCGACGAACCGCAACGCGCTGTCGTCCCGCCTGCTGAACGAACTGGCCGACGCGCTGGGGGAGGCGGCCGACGACCGCGCCGTGCGCCTGGTGGTGCTGACCGGCGCCGGGACCGTGTTCTGCTCGGGTGCGGACCTCTCCGAGCGGGGAGCCGCCGCACCCAACCGCATGCCCGACATCCTCCGGACCCTGGTGGAGTGCCCGGTGCCCGTGATCGCCCGGGTCAACGGCGCGGCGCGGGCCGGCGGGCTCGGGTTGATCGCCGCCGCGGACATGGCGGTGGCGCCCGAAGCGGCCACCTTCGGCTTCAGCGAAGTCCGCGTCGGCGTGGCGCCGGCCATGATCCTCGTCCCGGCGCTGCGCGTGGCCGAGCCGCGCTTCCTCGCTCGCGCTGTCCTGACCGGCGAGTCGTTCACCGCGGCCGAGGCGGCGGCGGCCGGTCTCCTGACCGCGGTCGTCCCCGACGGGGCCGCGCTCGACGAGTGGGTCGGCGCGCGGGCGCGGGCGATCCGCCAGGGTTCGCCCGGCGCGGTTCGGGCCACCAAGGAGCTGCTGCGGACGTTGCCGGCCGAAGGATTCGAGCAGGGGCTGGAGTACGCGGCGCGGCGTTCGGCCGAGCTTTTCGCCGGCGAGGAGGCGGCCGAGGGGATGGCCGCGTTCATGGAGAAGCGCCGGCCGGCCTGGGACACCGAGCAGTGAGCGACACCGAGCAGTGAGCGACACCGAGCAGTGAAGGACACGCGGCCGTGAGCACGGCGCTGCGCACCCGCCTGGCCACGTCGAGCGAGGAGTTCGTGGCCAATGCGCGCGCCATGCAGAAGATGGCCGACGACGTGCGAGCTCTCCACGACGGGCTGCTCGCGGGCGGGGGGCCGCGCTACGTCGAGCGGCATCGAGCCCGGGGCAAGCTCATGGTGCGAGAGCGCCTCGAGGCCCTGGTCGATCCCGGCACGCCCGTGCTCGAGCTGTGCCCGCTCGCCGGGCTGCACACGGGCGATCCGGTGGGGGGCGGCGTGGTCGTGGCCCTGGCCGAGATTGCGCACACCCAGTGCGTCGTGATCGGGAGCGACCCCACGGTGCGTGGCGGCACCACGAGCCCGACCACCATCCGCAAGCTGCTGCGCGCCATGGACGTGGCGGAGGAGAACCGGCTGCCGGTCGTCATCCTGGTCGAGTCCGGCGGGGCCGACCTGCCGCGCCAGGCCGACGTCTTCGTTCCCGGCGGCGAGCAGTTCCGGCGCCTCACCCAGCTCTCGGCGCAAGGGATCCCGACGGTCTGCGTCGTGTTCGGTTCCTCGACCGCCGGGGGCGCCTACCTGCCGGGCATGAGCGACTACACGGTCATGGTCGAGGACCGCGCCCGGGTCTTCCTGGGCGGGCCGCCGCTGGTGAAGATGGCCATCGGCGAGGAGGCCGACGAGGAGGAGCTCGGCGGCGCACGCATGCACGCCCAGACCTCGGGCCTGTGCGACTACCTGGCCCGCGACGAGGCCGACGCGCTACGCATGGCGCGCGCCATCGTGGCCCACCTGCATTGGCGCCGCCTCGGTCCCGCACCCGTCGACGCGGCGGACGAACCTCTGTATGCAGCCGAGGAGCTGCTCGGTGTCGCTCCGGTGGACGTGCGCGTCCCCTTCGACACGCGCGAGATCCTGGCCCGGGTCCTCGACGGGTCGCGCTTCGAGGAGTTCAAGGAGTCCTACGGGCCCCAGCTGGTCTGCGGGTGGGGCTCGCTGGGCGGCTACCCGATCGGGGTGCTGGCCAACAACGGCATCCTCTTCTCGCCCGAAGCGCAGAAGGGAGGGCAGTTCATCGCGCTGTGCAACCGCATCGACACGCCGATCCTGAGCAATACGTACTGTGGACTTGTGTGTGTGTGTGTGTGTGTGATCCGGGGCTTTGTTTTTTTTTTTTTTTTTTTTTTTTTTTTTTTTTTTTTTTTTTTTTTTTTTTTGGTGGTGTGTGTGTGTGTGTGTGTGTGTGTGTGTGTGGTGGTGTGTGTGTGAGCCCTGTGCGCGCGCGTTTTGTTTCGTTGCATTTCTCGCTTTCCCAAATCTAAACATCTCTATCGGACGGCCGCTCTCGCAACAATTTTTCAAGGGGCTGGGCATTGACAATCCCTGATCTGATCTCCCTCCCTTCCTGGTGTCCTGGCAATGGCGGCATGACGGCGCCGGTCTTCTTGGTTGCTAGCCGGTGCCTTGCGCAAAAGCGGTCCGGCGCCCCCGCCTCAATGCTGTCCCGCTGTGCGCTCCGCGGGCTCGACATATCGTGGCTGAGTGTCGAGTCCGCACCTCAAACTTTGGCAACGCGTTCTTCAGTCCATTGGCCGCGCTTGCAATGGTCCGTGCCAACCTTCACGGGCCTCACGCATTCGGTTCTTTGTTGAAGGGACGCGGATGCACGACGTTGCGCAAGCGATGTGCGGTCATCAGCTTGATAACCTGAGCGACTGGCGTTGCGGCTTAGTAACCCGGCGAGCGCATCGGCGTGACGGACCCAACACGCCTGGGCACGCCGAACTATTCCAGATCGCCGTGCGGGTGATGCCAGTCTCCCGCATGGCGTAGGGCATCGCCGTTCCTATCGAGTCGGTCCAACCCGGCGTTTTCTGCGGCGGTGCTCGCCCTTTCACGCACTCCGACGCTGCTTCGTTCATGGGCGTCGGCACCTGCGACCGGGCTCCCTTTCTGAGCGGAGTGGGGACTCCGGTCGCTTTTTTTAATCACAGCGCCGGCACATCCGGCACCAATACGAAGTCAAACAGTTCTGACTGGACCTAATTATTCAACAGATAAACGATCCGCAAAACCACCAATCGAAAATCAACCTGCGCCAGGCGGCAGCTTGAATGAAGGTAGCCATACCGGAGCCGGCGCAATCAGCCGCCGCGAAATCTTCCGCAAAGGCTTCACGCCCGTGCCGGAGAAGCAGGCGCCGACAAAGGACGATTTCGGCGGATATGGCCGTTATCGACCCACCGTGGATACCAACGAACCGAAGAGGTAATCATCATGCCAGTTAACGAAGATACTGCTGAACTGCAAAAGCAGGTCGCCGACCTGCAGCGGCAAACGGCCTACTTATTCCCGCTTCACGGATTGAAGTGGTCCATCATCGAAAAGCAACGCATCGAGAACGAGAAACACCGCGCTTCGATGCGTGGGTCATTCACCACAGATCAAGCGCACGGCGGCAAACCGAAGGGAGCGCGGTAAATGCGAAAGAACAAAAGGAACGTCGCGGAGATCGCGGTCGACGTAGAGTTGAAGCTAGAGCACCTCCAACTCATATCTCGAAGCCGCGGCAGCGGTCGTTGAGGAACTACGCATGTTCCTAGGCCAGCACCATCTCGAGCTGACGCGGCCTGAAATGACACTTGGCACTCACCGGATATCATGCCGAAATGCCCTAGGCCGCAGATGATCCACAATACGCCGCTCGCAGTCGCCAATTCATCAATGGCTGCGACGCTTTATTCCTGCAGATGAGGGACACTTGGTGATCCTCGATATTCTCATCGCCATCGGCATTGTCGTGTTTGTCATGTCTGCGATCGTGTGGGCGCTCATATGATTTGGAACGCAGACATGAAGCATTTGCCGACTTTATGGTCGCTTGGCTTGAGCGAGACCTCGAAACGCCGAGTCAGAACGAATTCAGCCGTTGCCGACGCTGATGAACCACGATCGCGACGGTCATCACAAGATAGGCCGCGACGCATATTGCCAGATGCATCATTGCGAACAGAGAGAGCCGACGGCCGCGACGACCAAGCCAACGGTGAAATTCAACAGAGCGCCGCTATAATCAGCAATGCGATATCCCACGGCGATAAGCCTTGGCGTCGACGCCGACGTGCGGAGACTTCGGACTTGCAAGGGCCTTCTCTTTTGGCACTATATGTTCGGTATAGAAAGCCATTGCTGGTGGTGCCTCGAAAGCGATGAGGGCAACGACGGCGCGAAGCCATTTCGTCTTTGGTCTCTCCTTGACCCTTGGGCGCGATAAGAATGAAGAAGATGATGACTGCCGTGGCCGGAGTTCTGATGTTCCGTCGCGCGACGGCCCACGCGGCTAAGCTACCGGCTGCCCTCGGCGGCAGATGGTGCGGCCCTATACCAAGACGCACGTCGACATGCTGGATTACCATCGCTGCACCACGCGAGACGGCAAGAACCCGCTCGTCATGCGCCTCGACGGTAATTACAGGGATAATGAGAACCATGCGTCTCCGTCGCATATAGTCGGCGTTAAGGTCTACGACCACGAGGTGAGCGCCAATGGCACTCCGTCAAAGGTGGTACGCTACCTCGTCAAGCAGGTTGGCAACAGGGGCCGCCTCCATCAGCACAATCATGTGGGTCGACGGCAACCTGCTGAGAATGTGGTATTTTACCCGACAACATACAAGACAAGCCGATCACATGTGTCGGCTTCCTCAGTACCTACGCTACTCGTGACGAGCAAGAATTAAGCTTCAACGACATTATCAGACGACACCGACGGCAACTCCCTTTCAAGCATCAAGGGGGAAGATGGCGATTATACCTGCTATTTACTGTGGGGCGGTGCGGGCCATAGCCCCTTCAAAGGGCTTTGCGAGGACAACCAGCGTTGTCGTGTCGTGGGAACATATCGCAAAAGAGTTGGGAACGCTTACTTCGTTGACTTCACGGATGCTCATGGCGTCGATGAACGGGCAATAGAAGGAGATCGGACTGGTCCTTCAGTAAGACAGGTGCCGATGCAAAAGGTTGGCGGCACATTTGTTGTACCGGTCGAGATAAATGGTGCCATCACGCTCGACTTTACAATCGACAGTGGCGCCGCTGATGTCGAGCGTGCCGCTCAACGTCTTTTTGACATTGAGGCGAAAAGGAACCGTACAATATAGAACATTATCGGCGAACAAACGTACGTTTTGGCTGACGGCTCAACACATAAAACGTATAGGTTCACAATTAGGTCGCTAAACCAGGCGATATAGTTATCGGGAACGTTACGGGTGGCGTAGCTATTATGCAGGGTAGTCTACTTCTCGGGTTATCATTCCTTGAACGCCTCAAGTCGTGGTCTATCGACAGCACTAACCACGTCCTTCTTCTTGAACCTCAGTAAGCGTCCGTGACGGAATGTCGTGCCAACTCACTTTATCGACTTACCCCCCCCAATGATAATGATCAAGACCGGCAAAAGTGACAGTAAAAGTATAAACGTGAAGACGATTAGTTCCTGCTTGTCGTGATACCATGTGGCCACAACCGGCGGTTTGCCTAGAATCTGTTCTTACATCGATATTATTGCGGAGGAGGTAGTCGTATGTGGCCTTGGCGTCATTCCGGGTGTTCATCAGTCGGTCGTTATAGTGCAGCATTAGTGCGAAGGCGACGAACGCAACCAAACCTGCCAGTGCACAGTACCACAATTTGCCAATTCCAGGGTGCTGCAAAAGGGCAATGAATGCAGTCGCTAGTGCTACGTTCACGGTAACGGCCCATTTAATCACGTCCCATTTCTGAAGTTTGCCCGCTGCTATCAGTTTCCGATTGTCTTCTGGAGCGGCGGTTGCGAACTGAAACTCTTCTGGGCTCATTGACCCGTCTCCCTGCTATCGCCCGCCCACTGCTTCTACACCGGCGTCCGGCAGCCGGTGCTTGGCCTGCGGGGCGTACCGGCGGTGTACCCCGCAGGGGCCGCTTCACCAACGTGGAATTATTTCGGCTGGAATATGCGTGAAGCCGAGCGTCAACGAAGCATGATAGCGATGAACCCCACATTGCACACGAAAGCGCCGTGGACCGAGATCGGCATTCTCAAAGATGCAAATGGCCGGAAGCGGAACGTCATCTCGGATCCCAACGAGAAGGCGGACCATGCGGTCATGGCTAAAGCCGTAGGCGTCGAGCGGATGGCTTCAAGAAAAGCGAAGCGGCACTTCAATAGCGGCTAACGCGATCATGCGGTGCGGAGCGTCGCAACGGAAACCGCTTCTCGCAGGTCGATAGTTTTGCACACCCGCCTCAACCAGCCACTCGGTCAAGGTCATCATTGATTGGGCCATGGCGTTTTGACTTACTCAGTTTTCATTGGAGCTTATTTCATGACCGACGCCTTAACGCGGACGTGCAGTCGCATTGGTTGTCCGAAGACCTTCAGCGTAACTCCTAGGATCGGTCACAGGCAGCAAAGGCGCTACTGCTCTGACGCCTGTCGCGTCCGCGACCATCGCACCAGGAAGCCCCTGCCGGAGCCGTTACAGAGGCTGCAGAACGCATGTAACGGCTCATTAGGTACCAAGGTAGCCAACGAGCCGTTACATCCTGTTTTAGGCCTTATAAATCAAGGGTCAAAACAGCCGTTACAGATGACCTTCGGCGCCTATACGGTCGTGCCCGATCCTGACTGGCCGAAAGATGCCCGGTCCGCAGTCCAGACGGCACTCTTCAGACATGGTCAACCTGACCCGCGCACGCGACGCCAGCCAGATGCCTTGCCGAGCATGATTATCGGTTGGACCTGTTAGCGAGGGCGGCATGACACGCCCGACACGCTACCGCCTTCGCCTCTACCTAGTCGCAACGCGCATGGCGATTCGGATTTTGCTGATCGCCTTGACCGCGGTCGACGTAGTGCGGTTATGGCCACGATACCCGCGCGGTTATTGATGCCCGCGTGCTATCCCGTTGGGGCTGTTCATCTTCGATCAATGAATATACCCGCCCCATACCCGCATTATCTGCGGCTAGCGGCTTATTCGACTTTGTTACCCAGTATGATACCCATGGCGGCCATACGGCTCAGTAAACATTGAAAATACACCATATTTTTTCGGAAAAGACGTTAA
>CAWHFM010000012.1:0-133481 GCA_963828505.1 uncultured Acidimicrobiaceae bacterium | reverse complement strand
GGGCGCCACTCGATCAGCCTTTCGACCGCACGGCGTCAGCTGTTCGACCGCACAGGGTTGCCTTTGGACCGCACGGGGCCATGTGTCCGAGCGTACGGGGTTAGCTCTTGATGCTTGGCGTCGATTTGCCGGACGTCGACCCATCGGCCACCTTGAGCAGCGAGACCGCGTGCGCGGGGGCCGTCACCGTCTTCTTCTCGCCCCAGTCCGAGAACGCCAAGGCGCCGTGGATGGCCGACGAACCCTTCGGTTGGCCGGGGTTCGTCTCCTCCTTCACCGGCAGGGCCGCACCGGTCGCGGTCACGTAGAGGATCTGGCGGACTCCCTGGCCGCTCCGCTCGACACCGTCCGCGGATCCCGATGGTCGCCTGCCCACCGATCGTCGTGCTCGGCACGTAGAAGTACGGCCCCCGCATCTGGAGCTCGCTGGCCACGTCCGAATTCAGCAGGCCGCCGATGAGTGCGTCCAAGGCCGTGTTCGAGGTCGGGAAGGACAGCCACCGGCCGGCGTACTTCGACGACTGGGCGGACGTGAGCCCGATCACGTTGCGGAGCGCGGCGTCGTTGGCGTCGACGTATCCAGTCGGCCCGACACGGACGACCTGTACGTGCTCGTCCACCGATCCCCGCTTCACCGTGATGGTCTGGGTGCCCGAGGTGGCCCCGGCGTCGCCCACGACGTGGATGGTGGTGCCGCTCTCGGTCGCGGTGGAGACGAAGTGGACGCCGTGGCCGTGGGTGGCCTTGATGGTGGCGGTGTACTCGGCTGCGGGGGCGGGCTTGCCGCTCGGGCTCGCAGCGGCGGGGATCTCGGCCGCGAGCGTGGCCAGCGCGAACGCCGCCACGGGGAGCACGACGGCGGCGGCGGTGGCGGTGGCGTGGCGGCGGATCGATGTGCGCGACATGACCTTCATTCTCCTGGGTCCCGGCGGGGGTCGGGGGGCGGTGCGTGCCGCTCCGCCGGGGGTTCCGGGTCCTGGACCGTGGCGTGTGCGCCCGAGCGGCCCAGCCCGGCGACCCCGACATCCTCGCACGGGCAGGCGGCGAAATTGGGCGGTTCCGGGCGGACCCGTCCGACCGTTCTCAGCGACGGCGCCGACCGTGGCCAGGGTCCGCGGCTGGCGAACACACGTTCGTTATAGTCGGACCCGTCGCCCCGCCGCCCGCCGAAGTCGTCACACCCCTGCCATAGGGTCACGAGCAGGTGACGAGCAAGGTCCACGAAGACGAGCAGGGTGACGAGCAAGGTCCCCGGCAGGCGAGTCGCCGGCGGGTCGGTCACAGGACAGCGGAAGAGAAGCGGATGACAAGAGGAGAGAACAGGATGGCCGGAATGGATCGGGAGAAGGCGCTCGACGCGGCGCTGGGCCAGATCGAGAAGCAGTTCGGCAAGGGCTCCATCATGCGCATGGGGGACAACGTGAGCATGAACATCGAGTCGATCCCCACCGGTGCGCTCTCGCTGGACCTCGCCCTCGGCATCGGCGGACTTCCCCGGGGCCGCATCGTCGAGGTCTACGGGCCCGAGTCCTCCGGGAAGTCGACCCTCGCCATGCACGTCGTGGCCGAGGCGCAGCGCAACGGCGGCATCTGCGCCTACATCGACGCCGAACACGCCATGGATCCCGTCTACGCCCGCGCCATCGGGGTCAACGTCGACGACCTCCTGATCTCGCAGCCCGACACCGGAGAGCAGGCGCTCGAGATCGCCGACATGCTGATCCGATCGGGCGCGCTCGACGTGCTCGTGATCGACTCGGTCGCGGCGCTCACACCGCGGGCCGAGATCGAGGGCGAGATGGGCGACACCCACGTCGGCCTGCAGGCCCGACTGATGTCCCAGGCCCTGCGCAAGCTGACCGGCACGCTGTCCAAGTCGAGCACCATCGCCATCTTCATCAACCAGTTGCGGGAGAAGATCGGTGTCATGTGGGGCTCACCCGAGGTCACCCCCGGTGGCCGAGCCCTCAAGTTCTATTCCTCCATTCGTCTCGACATCCGACGCATCGAGGCGATCAAGGACGGCACCGAGGTGATCGGGAACCGCACCCGGGTCAAGGTGGCCAAGAACAAGTGCTCGGCGCCGTTCAAGCAGGCCGAGTTCGACATCATGTACGGCAAGGGGATCAGCCGGGAAGGATCGCTTCTCGACGTCGCCCTCGACCTCGGCTTCGTCAAGAAGTCAGGCGCGTGGTTCACCTATGAGGGTGAGCAGCTCGGTCAGGGCCGCGAGAACGTGAAGACCTTCCTCTCGGAGAACCCGCAGCTGATGGCCGAGATCGATGACCGGGTGCGCGCCCACCTGGCCCCGAAGGAGGACCCGGCGGCCGAGCTGGGCGTCGTCGATCCCGACGACCTCCCCATCACGATCGACAGCTGACAATCTGCCTCCCAGGGCACCGAAGCCTCCGGGCCGGTCACTGCACGGGTGACCCGTCCGGAGGGCTTCGCGTCTGAGCCCTGGACGTTCGCCAGTGCCCTTCGACTGAGCCGCGGCAGCGGCTGGGTCATCACTGCCGGCGCCGCCGGGGACCTTTGCCACCAGCAACAATGGGGTGATGCCAAGCCGGGGTTGGAAGCAGCGCGCCTATCGGCTGCTCGACCGGCTGCCCACCGTGCCGTACCGCTACCTCCCACCCAAGCAGTCGGTGCGGCTCGCCTACAACGTGATCCTCGACCGCGAACCCGACGCTGCGGGCGGAGAGGAGTACAGCGCCCGGTTGGCCAACGGCGAGTTGTCGCGCCACGGAGTGACCGAAGCGCTCGTCCATTCCGAGGAGCTGCGCCGGAGTGTTCCGATCCGCGACGTCCTGCTCTCCATGCACGTGAGCCGGAGCGAGTTCGTCGCCGGATTGCCCACCGCCTCACGCATCCTGGACCTGGGTGGCACCCATCAGGGTTTTGCCGACGGTGCCCTGGTGCACCTCGGCTACCCCTACCCCTTCGAGCGGCTCGTCGTGGTCGACCTCCCGGTCGACCAGCGCCACGAGATCTACCGGGGCGGGTCGACCGGGGCGACCGTGCAGAGCGAGCTCGGGCCGGTGGAGTTCACCTTCCACTCCATGGTCGACCTGGGCCGCTACGAGGACGGCTCGTTCGATCTCGTCTACAGCGGGCAGTCGATTGAGCACGTGAGCGAGGCCGAGGGCGACGCCGTGGTGCGAGAAGCCTTCCGGGTGCTGGCGCCCGGCGGGTGGTTCTGCCTCGACACGCCGAACGGGCCGGTGTGGCGGCTCCGTTCGGCCGAGCTGATGAACGACGACCACGAGGTGGAGTACGCCGCCGGCCAGCTGGTGGCCAAGCTCACGGCGGCCGGCTTCGAGGTCACCGAGTGCAAGGGGCTCAACCTGATGCGTCGGGGCGTCGCCGCGGGCGTCTTCGACGAGACCGAGGCGAGTGCGCACCCCGGCGTGTACTCCGCCGTCGAGGACTGCCTGCTGCTGGCGCTGGTGGCGCGCAAGCCCGGTGGCGGCTGAGCGGAAGGCTACGGCGTCGTGGTGGCGATGATGCTCGAGGGCACCAGCTCGACCCAGGTCTGGCCGGGCTGGAGCGGGATGACCTGGCCCGCCGCGTTCACGAATTGTGTCGGCGAGGCGAGCGTCGAGCGGTGCCACGTGGCCGCGAAGGCTTCGCCGTTGCGGTAGATCTCGGCCGTGCCGCTGGCGTCGGGGTAGAGGTCGGCCTGCACCTCGAGGCCGCCCTCGGAGTTCTCGACCCAGGGGCCGTAGCTGATCTGCACGTACTGCACGACCACGTTCGCCGCGGCGTTCTGCACCCCGTTCTTGAGCATGTCCGGCGTCGTGGCGTTGTAGTAGCGCAGGAAGGTCTTGTTCGCCGCGTTGTACTTCCAGGTGACGTTGGAGGTGCCCGAGTAGTCGATGTTGACCGTCGACACGGGCGACCCGCCGGCGGGGAGGGCCACCGAGTACGCGAACAGCGGCTGGGGGGGCGTCGTCATGGTCGGGTGGGTGCCGTAGACGAGGGCGGTCGAGGTGAAGTCGGAGTCCGGCGGTACGGAGCCCGGCGGGTGGATCATGAGGGCACCGTTGTCACCGATGTCCACGTTGACGATGGGAGAGGCGTCGATGTTGGCGATGACCGGGTTGATGCCGCCGACGTGGGCCTCGAGCGGGTTGCCCAGCTGGCCGAGGATGCCGATGTCGATGTTGCGAGCGGAGCGCACCGGCCCGACCAGTGCCGCGTCCTGGCACTGGAACACGGCGGCGTACCGGGTGATGCCGCCCTCGACCGGCTCCTCGAAGACGATGTCCGCCTTGTCCATACCGGCCTGGGGCCGGCCGGCCGGGTAGTTGTCGATCTTGACCGCCATGGCCGGGCGTTGGGGGACGGTTCCCCCCGGTGCCGGCTCGCCGGTCAGCGGGCACAGCTGCGGCGGTGCGCTCGTGGTACTGGTCGTGGTCGACTTCGGCGTGGGCTTCGGTGCCGCGTCCTTGTGATCGGGCGAGGAGCAGGCGGCGAGCAGGATCCCGGCCAGGCCGACCGCCATCACCACCCAGGTGAGCGGCTGGCCCGCCCGGGCGCGGTGATGGTGGGGGTTCGTCATGTCTGGGGCACGATGGTAGAGGTGCGGGAGCCGAAATTGGCGTCAAGCGGACCGCCCGCGAGGGGTCAGGCGGATGCGGTGCCGGCGGCCGAGGCAGCCGAGGCGGCGGCTCCGGAGTAGACGGCGCGCCAGGTTCCACCGGAGCTGCCGTAGGTGGTGGCGGGGCCGAGACCGAAGCGGCCGTACAGGTTCTCCATGGCCCGGCGGAACACTTCGGACACCCCGGGCCATGGTCCGGGCACCACGTTGGGCGGGATGATCCCTGTGGTCGAGAGCTGCGCCACGAAGGACGCCGAGCCGCTCGCCAGGACGCCGCCGCCGTTGCCCGGAGCGGTGTAAGAGGTCAGGTCGGACCAGTTGCGCTGGCCGGGGACGGGCGAGTGAGCCAGGACGTCGAGGTTGGACGGGCCCGGGAGCGACGGCACGTAGCGGTCGTACTCGCCCAGGATCACCTCGGGGAAGGCGTGGCCGTCCTTCAGGTTGCAGCCGTGGAAGAACCACGAGGACGAATCCGTCACCACCATGTCCGCCGCCGCCCCCACCGACTGGTACATGGCGCCGACGAGCTCGGACTCGGGCTCGTTCAGCGGCGCCTGGTTCCAGTCGACGGTGGTGAGCGAGGGCTGCTCGGAGGCGAGCGGGTCCTCGGCGGCGGACTTGTAGCAGACCTGCAGGCGGTTCGGACCGACGGACGTCTGGTCCAACCGGATCTGCCGGTAGCAGGCGTTGGCGCCGAGGAAGGCGAAGTTCATGCCGGCGGCGAGGGCATTCGACGCGCCGTCGCGCATGGGCCGGGACCAGTACTCGTCGTGTCCCAGGCTGAAGAGGCAGCGGTGCCGGGCCAGGCGTTCCGGGTGGGCGTGGAGGTCGACGTCGGTCCAGTAGGTCATGTCGAGCCCCAGGCTCTCCATGTGGAAGAGCAGCGGCAGCTCGTTGCCCACGAAGTCGGCCGCGCCCGACGCCCACGTCTGCGGGTAGGGGCGGTCGTAGGAGACGGCTCGGGCGCGCCTGGCGAAGGCCTGTCCACCGCTCAGCGTCGGACCGTAGTAGAGGCTGTAGTCCCCCCAGAGGTTGTAGGCCTGCCAGGTGGTGACGGAGTTCTGGAACACGAACGACGCCATGGAGGCGTCGTCGCGCACGGTGAGGGGGACGAACTGTTCCTGCCCGACGTCGTTGACGAGCTTGAGCAGGTAGCAGCCCGGAGGCCAGTGCTCGCTGACGGCGAAGGTGAGGGTGGGCGACCACGGGCACCTGACCGTGCCCAGGAGGCTCACCTCGGGACCGGGCTGTGCCCCCGCCTTCACCATGTCGCTCTGCCACACCAGGCGTCCGCCGAGTCCTTGGTAGTAACCCATGCGGTACGCCTGCACCTGGACGGCGCGACCGGTGGTCTTCACGAAGACGGCGACGTCGTCACCGCGGGCGGCGCTCACCTGGCTGGAGAAACCCTCCAGCGTGTGCTCGGGCTGGTTCACGTTGCAGATCCAGTCGAGAGTGCCGGGCTTCTTGTTCTCGGCGACGATCCAGGGTGCGGTGGGGACCATGACGCCACTGGGCAGGGCGGAGTCGACGACCAGCGGGTCGGGCGGCTCGACCCGGCGCCCGGCGCGCGCCGGGACCCGGCGCGTCGGGAGGTGCGGGGGCGCCGCCACGGCGCCGACCGCGCCCAGCGCCGAGAACTGGAGGAAACGACGGCGGGTGAGCTCAGGGCCTCCCGACGGTGGGGGGGCGGGGTCCCCTGATGCCGGGACAGGGTCGCCGCCGCCGCCCGCGGACTGGTCCAACACGCGAAAAGTTTACGTCACCAGGGCTTCGTTCCCATAGGCGGCGGACCCCTACGATGCCGTGGTGAGCCGGACCAGGTTGCTCCCCGCCCCCGTGCGCCGTGCCGCGACGCGGCTGGTCCACGCCGGATGGGACGCGGCGTGCGAGCTCGGGGCCATCGGTCCGGCCGACCCCCGCGGCCGGCGCTTCGGGCGACTGGGGGAGAAGGCGTGCCTGATGTTCCCTCAGGGCTCCATCTACAACGAGCACCTGATCCACGTGGGGGCGGGGACGATCGTCGGGCCCGGGACGAGCATCACCGCCGGCATGGCGCCAGGCCAGGAGATGCCGACCGATCCCGTGGTGTCAATCGGGAGCCGCTGCATCATCGGGCGGGGTTCGCACATCGTCGGCCACTGGGAGATCGTGATCGGTGACGACATCCAGACCGGCCCTTACGTCTACATCACGGACCAGAACCACACCTACCTCGATCCGGTCGAACCGATCGGGCGGCAGTGGCCGACCGAGGCGGCGGTCCACATCGGCTCCGGCAGCTGGCTCGGCGCCAACGCCGTCATCCTGCCCGGAGCGCGGATCGGCGAGCACGTCGTGGTGGCGGCGGGGGCGGTGGTGCGCGGCGACGTCCCCGACCGCTGCGTCGTCGCCGGTGTCCCGGCGCGTGTCGTGCGCCGCTGGGTCGAGGGGGAGGGCTGGGTCGCGGTCGAGGACCACTCGACGCGGTGAGTGCCCGAAGCGTGCCGTCGCCACATTTGGTGACGGTGAGCGGCCAGGACGGGCCGGGCATCGCCGAGCGCCTCTTCGCCGCCCTGGCCGGGCGAGGTGTCGACGTCGACGACGTGGAGCAGGTGCGCCTGCACGGGCGCCTGTTGCTGTGCGTGGAGGCCGCCATGGCGCCCGAGCGCGCGGGCGCCCTCGACGAAGCCCTGGCGCAGCACCTCGAGGGCACGGGTGTCGAGGTGGCCATAGAGCCGCTCTCGGAGGCGGACACGACCGGAGGGGCCGAACGGCACCTGGTCACGGTGCTGGCACCCGAGATCGACGCGGCCACCTTGTCGGGTGTCACGGGGTGCATCGCGCGCCACGGCGGTAACATCGAGCGCATCGTCCGGCTGTCGGCGTATCCCGTGCACTCCTACGAGCTCACCGTGTCGGGGGCCGACCTCGAGGCGCTGCGACGGGACCTCGCCGGTGAGGCGGTGCGCAGAGAGGTCGACATCGCGGTCCAGGCGGCCGGTTTGCACCGCCGGGCCAAGCACCTGATCGTGATGGACGCCGACTCGACCCTGCTGCAGGGGGAGGTCGTCGATCTCCTGGCCGAGCGGCGGGGCTGCGGCGCCGAGGTAGCCGCCGTGACGGCGGCCACCATGGCCGGCGAGCTCGACTTCGCCGACGCGCTGCGCCGGAGAGTCCGGTTGCTGGCCGGGCTGACCCGGTCCGACCTCGACGCGGTCCGCGCCGCGGTCGTCCTGGCGCCGGGTGCCCGCACGCTGGTGCGCACGCTCAAACGGCTCGGCTACGAGCTGGCCGTGGTCAGCGGGGGCTTCACCCAGGTGGTGGGCGCGGTCGTCACCGACCTCGGTATCGACCACCTGGCGGCGAACGAGCTCGTCCTGAAGGACGGGGTGGTCACCGGAGAGCTGGCGGGCGAGGTGCTGGACCGGGCCGGCAAGGCGGCGGCCCTGGAGCGCTTCGCCCGCGCCGCCGGAGTGCCGCTGGCCCGCACCGTGGCGGTGGGCGACGGCGCGAACGACCTCGACATGCTCGCGGTGGCCGGGCTCGGCATCGCCTTCAACGCCAAACCGCTCGTGCGTCGCGCCGCCGACACCGCATTGAGCGTGCCCTACCTCGACGCCATCCTGTACCTGCTCGGGATCTCCCGGAGCGAGGTCGAGCAGGCCGACCGTCTGGACCCCCAGGTCTAGTGGATCGATCCGTGCCGAGCGCCGACGTCGAGACCTCGCCCCTGACCCAGGGCGAGCAGGGCCGCGAGGCCGACAACCTGGGCCGCCGACCCCTCCTGCGGGGATGGCTCCACCTGGGCGCGTTCGTGGCCTGGCTGGTTGCCGGTCCGTTCCTGATCGCGGCGGGTCCCGACGCCGAGGCCAAGGCGGCCCTCGCCGTGTACGTGGCGGGCATGCTGATCATGTTCGGCACCAGCGCCGCCTTTCACCGGGTGCGCTGGTCGGCGCGCGCATGGCGTCGCATGCGCCGAGCCGACCACAGCGCGATCTTCGTCGGCATCGCCGGGACGTCGACGGCCGTGTCGGTGCTGGCGCTGAACGGCTGGGCCCAAGCGCTCGTGCTGGCCATGGTGTGGACGGGCGCGGCGGCCGGCATCGCGCTGCGTCAGCTCTGGTTGGACGCGCCGCAATGGGTCGTGGCGGTCCCCTATGTGGTCGTCGGGTGGTGCCCGGTCGTCGTGGCACCACAGCTCTGGCGGAGCCTCGGAGCGGGCGGTTTCGTGCTCATGCTGGCCGCCGGCGCGGCGTACACGGCGGGGGCGGTCGTCTATTCGCGGAAGCGGCCGGACCCATGGCCGGCGGTCTTCGGCTTCCACGAGGTCTTCCACGCCTGCACCCTGGTGGGCGCGGCGCTGTTCGCCTACGTGGTGGCCTTCGTCGCCCTCCCGCGGTACTGAGCTCCACCTCGGGATCCGATCAGCTCGGCCCCAGGGCGGCGGCGCGTTCGACCAAGGGCGCCAGCGACTCGATCTCGGCCCGCACATCTAGAGCCGGGCCGGCGCGGAGGCGGAGCACGACCTCGGCGACGCCGAGACGGGCGAAGTGCTCGAGCTTGGCCACGCCGGCGATCGTGCCGAAGGGGACCACGTCGAGGAGGCCCGGATCCCGCCCGGCCGCTTCGGCCAGGTGGCGGAGCCGGGGCAGGGCACCGGCCAGCCCGCCGCCGCCGATGGGGATCCATCCGTCCGCGCTCTCGGCCACCGCGGCCAGCACCGTGTCGCTCGCGCCCCCGCCGACCAGCGTGCGTACCCGCGGCTGCTGCACCGGCTTGGGCCACGACCAGGTGGGGCCGAAGTCCACGAACTCGCCGTGGAACTCGGCCTGCTCGTTCGACCAGATGGCCTCCGCGGCAGCGAGGTGCTCGCGCACGACGGTGCGCCGCCGGTCGAAGTCGACCCCGTGGTCCTCCGCTTCGGTCCGGTTCCACCCGAAGCCCACGCCGAGCGTGACGCGCCCGTTCGACAGGGAGTCGAGCGTCGCCACCTGCTTGGCCAGCAGGATCGGGTCGTGCTGAGCCACGAGCAGGACTCCGGTCCCGAGCCCGATCCTCTCAGTCACCGCGGCAGCCATGGCCAGCGCCACGAGCGGATCCACGCAGCGCTTGTAGTCGTCGAGGCGCACCCCCTCGACGAGGGCGGGCGGCACGTCCTCGCGCACCGGCAGATGGGTGTGCTCGGGGAGCCAGAACGAGTCGAAGCCGAGCCCCTCCACCATCATCGCCAGCTCGGCTGGTGCGATGTCGAGGTCGGTGAGGGCGGCGGTGATGCCGAGCCGCACCGTCAGGCCGGCGGGCGCTTGGCGGCGAACTCGGCCAGGGTGCCCGACTGCGCCGCGCCTCCGAGGATGGCGCCGAACGCGCCCTGCTCCCGGCGGTTGGCGTCCAGGACGGCGTCGCGCCGGGCCGCCCGCATGAGAGACACGGCGGCGCGGGTGGCGGGGCGCGGGTGCGACGCGATCCGCGCCGCCAGGGCGACGGTCTCCCCCAGTACCGCGCCGGGCTCGCTCACCTTCAGCGCCAAGCCGAGCTCCACCAGCTCGGCCGCCCCGACCCAGTCGGAGGTGAGCAGGATGCGCGCGGCACGCTGCCAGCCCATGGCGGCGGGGAAGAGGAGGGTGCTGGCGGCCTCGGGCGGCACCCCGAGCTCGGCGAAGGGCACGCGCAGCCGGGCGGCGGGGTCGACCAGGACGAGGTCGCAATGCCCGAGAATGGTGAACCCCAGACCCACCGCGACGCCGTTCACCGCGGCGAGCAGGGGCACCGACATGTCGGTGAGCAGTTCGAGCAGCCCGACGAAGCCGCCGCCCGCGCCCTCCACGGCCGTGCCGGTGGCCATGGCGGCCATCTCGGCCAGGTCCTGGCCCGAGGTGAACGCGCTGCCGCTTCCGGTGAGCACGACGGCACCCACCCCTTCGTCGTCGTCCGCGGCGCGCAGGGCCGAGGTCACCTGCAGGTACATGGCGGTGTCGAACGCGTTGCGCACTTCGGGCCGGGCGAAGGTCACGACCCGCACGCCGGGCGCGGCGTCCTCGACCTCGACGCGGCTCATCGGCTGCTCCATCGTCCGGGCGAGCCCGGATCGCCGTCGCTCATGTCCATCAACCTCCGATCGTCGTCGCGCCCTTTTCGGGCGCCTATGCCGCGCGTCGCCACGTCGTGCTGGCTCCACGACCCTCGCCCTCCGGCGCCTCGTCTCCGGCCGGGTGCAGTGACGCCGACGCCCCGTGACCATAGCGGGGCACCGAATTTCGTGACCGGCGGCGACCCGACGGGGTGGTCGACGCGTGAACACGCAGGAGAGGGTGCCGGCAGTCGACCGTCCTCTCCCGGGGAGCGACCCCGACGTCGGTAAGCTGACCGTTCCGAGTTCGCACGTGGACCGCCGTCCGAGCGGTCGAGGAGGGTCGAGGTGGAGGAAGGCACCGAGCGCGCGTCCGGGTCCGAGCGCGGGTCCTCCGGCGACGCGCTGGTCGAGGAGCGGCGGGCCAAGCGCGACGGGCTGCGCCGTCGCGGTCTCGATCCCTATCCGTTGCGCTTCGACCGGACCGACACCGCGGCACAGCTGCATGAGCGCTACGCCGATCTCGGACCGGACACGCGGACGGGCGCGGAGGTGAGCGTGGCCGGACGGGTGGCGAGCATCCGGGGCCACGGCAAGCTGGTCTTCGCCACGTTGCAAGACGTGAGTGGCGGCATCCAACTGCTGATGAGCGCGGCCGAGCTCGGCGACGACGCCACCGCCGTCCGCGACGCCCTCGACCTGGGGGACTGGGTCGGCGCGACGGGCGAGGTGGTGACGAGCCGCCGGGGTGAGTTGTCGGTCGACGTCGTCTCGTTGTCCATGCTGTCCAAGGCCGTCCGTCCCTTGCCGGACAAGTGGCACGGACTCAACGACGAGGACACCAGGTACCGCCAGCGCGAGGTCGACCTGCTGGCCAACGCCGACTCGCGGCGCGTCTTCGACATCCGGTTCAAGACGCTCGCCTCCTTGAGGTCGTCGATGGCCGAGGCGGGGTTCGTCGAGGTCGAGACGCCCGTCCTCCAGAGCCTGGCCGGTGGTGCCATCGCCAGGCCGTTCCGGACCCACTCCAACGCGCTCGACATCGATCTGAGCCTGCGCATCGCCCCGGAGCTGTTCTTGAAGCGCCTCGTGGTCGGCGGCTACGAACGCGTCTTCGAGATTTCGCGCAACTTCCGCAACGAGGGCATCGACACGCGACACAGTCCCGAGTTCACGACGCTCGAGGCGTACCAGGCTTTCGGCGACGTGCACGACGGCATGGACCTGACCGAGCGCGTCATGGTCGCCGCGGCGCGGGCTGCGGTCGGGCGGCTCTCGTTCACCTTCGGTGACCGCAAGGTCGACCTGACCCCGCCGTGGCCCCGCCACGAGCTGCTCGACCTCTTGGAAGAGGCCGTCGGCCAGCGACTCCACCCGACCGACGACGTCGGCCTCATCCGGGCCGTGTGCGACGCCCAGCACGTGCCGTATCTCCCCGAATGGGGCTCGGGAAAGCTGATCTTCGAGCTCTACGACACGGTGCTCCAGCCTCAGGTCTCCGATCCTGAATTCATCTGCGGCTTCCCGGTCGAGGTCAGCCCGCTGGCGCGGCACCGGCCGGACGACCCAGCCATGGCCGACCGCTTCCAGTTGGTGGTCGACGGTAGGGAGCTGGCCAACGGCTACAGCGAGCTGAACGTGCCCGAGGAACAAGAGGAGCGTTTCCGGGCCACCTCGGCCGCGGCGGCGTCGGGCGACCTCGAGGCGCATCCGGCCGACCGCATCTTCGTACGCGCGCTCGAGTACGGCCTGCCCCCGACATCGGGCATCGGCATCGGCATCGACCGCCTGGTCATGCTCGTGGCCGAGGTGACGTCGATCCGCGACGTGATCCTCTTCCCGCTGCTTCGGCCCGAAGCGCCGGGCTGAGCTCCGCCGCGGCGCAGGCTGGGTGCGCTGCGTTCCGCTGCGCTCAACCTCCATAGGGCGGGAAGGACCGTGACAGCTGGTCGGCGAGCCGTGCCCGTTCGGCCGCGCCGAGGGGTCCAGGCGCGCGCAGCGTCCGGCCCAGCGCGGCGGGCCAGGTGACGAGGACGCCGTCGAGCGAGAAGGGCCGGGCCAACGGCGGCCAGCGAGCGCCGGTGAAGCACAGCGCGGCCCGCACCGGCACGTGGCGGGCGAGCGCGCGTTCCACCCGGGCGCGTTGACGCTCCGCCGCATCCACGAGCCGCCCGGCGTCGCGCCCGGCCACGAAGAGGCCCGTCCTCAGGGCGAGCAGGCCCGAGCGGTGCCGCTCGATCCTGCCGCGGTAGTGCTTGGAGTCGATCACCCAGACACCCGAGCGGACGACCACGAGGTGGTCGATGTTGGCCCGCGTCCCCGGCACCGAGCGGTCGTGGAGGACCCATCCGCCGGCGCCGACCGCGTGGTCGAGCACCCGCCCCACTTGCTCCTCGCCCTCCGCCCCTCGGTCCCAGGCGTCGGTGGAGGCCCTCGGTCCGGCCAGGAGGCCGACGAGCGGCGCCAGCGGACCGAAGCGGTCGCGCCGGCGGGTGTCGTCGGCCGACCGGCGCCTCAGGTACTCGGCCCGGGCCGACCTGCCGGGCCGTCCCGGGGGAGCGCCGTCACCCCTTCCATGTCTTCCATGTCTTCCATGTCTTCCATCCGCCGCTTCGGCCTCGCCATCCACCACCTGCCCAGCCCTTCTGCTTCGACCTCGTGGCACGAGGCCGAGCTCGGCCGTGCGCCGAGGGAGAACGGTCGCCTCAGGCGGTCGAGAAGTGGTACTCCCCGCCCCCGACCCCGAGCACCGCGGTCCCGTCCGCCATGGAGTACACCGAGACGCCGCGGGCGCGGCCGGCGGCGACGCCGCCCTCGCGCACCTTGGTGGCGTCGGTCGCCGGCAGGTGCACGACCGCCGCGGCGTTGGCCGGCACCGTGAGCTCCAGGTCGATGCCGCTCCCGCCGGCCCTGCGCTCCCACGACAGCTCCAGCGGTCCGGCGACCGTCGGCACCGACCCGGCCGCGTGCGTCAGCGCCCCCCTCGGCGGAGCCACGGTCACCCGTACCGTGCCGTCGGGATCGGGTTCCATCGACGAGACGCCGAGCAGGGTCTCCTGCATGGTGACGAGCGCGGACGAACCCCACCCGTGGGACATGGAGTCGCCGATGAGGTCGCTCGGCGTCCAGGTCTCCCACGTGAAGGTGCCGCCCGCCGCCAGGATGTGGGCCCAGCCCGGCACCGAGGCGTCCGTGAGCAGCCGGACCATGTCGGCCGGACGGTCGGCGGCGGCCAACCCGCGCATCAGCTCGAGCCCGTGGTTCGGGCCGACCTGAAGGCCGAGCGAGGCCACGTAGGCGCCCACCCGGGCCACGGCGGCCGCTGGGACGACCCCGTAGGCGAGGGCGAGCGCGTTCGCCTCCTGCGAGGCGTGGCGGCTCGGCGCTCCGTCCGCGTCGACGCCGTCGACGTAGGTCCCGTCGGCGCGCACGAGGCGGGCGTTCACGGCGCCCGTCAGCAGCGCGGCCCGAGTCCGCAGGCGCGTCGCGCCGGGCGTGTCGCCGGCCAGGTCGGCCAGCTGCGCGATCCGGTTGAGCGCGTTGACCCCGAGGACGTTGCTCGCCGTGTCGGCGGCCACCGCCAGGTCGTACCCGTAGAAGGGATCACCCTCGGGCACGTCGGCCAGCCCGTAGAGCAACCCGGTGCCGGGCCGACGTGCTCCCCACAGCCAGTCGCCGACCCGCGCCGCGCTCGGGTAGAGACCCACCGCGGTGTCGCGGTCGCCGGTCGAGAGGTAGTAGCGCCACAGCCACTCCGGGTAGCGCTCGGTGAAGGTCGGGATGTCGCGGGCTCCGAAGCCGTACGGGTAGACGACGTTGACCCGCCCGTCGGGCCAGAACCGCGCCTGGCCGCGGGCCACGTCTCGCAGCCCCTGCCACGACAGGTTCTGCTCGCCGTAGGCGTGCATGACCGCCTCGGACTCGTTCGCCGCGTCCCAGAGGAATTGCGCCTTCTCCCGGGTGGGGGTGTCGACGAACTGCTCGTGACAGCAGTACCGGCACGAGCGTGCGTTGAGGGCCCACACGGCGTCGAGCCGGGGGTCGCTGCTGGTGAACGTCGCCGCCGGGACCTCGGGCATGGCGGCGTGACGCGCCAGCGCGTGCACCTGGCCCGGCTGAATCGGACCCGGTGCGCCGTCGATCTGGAGGTAGCGGAAGCCGAGGTAGGAGAACGCCTCGAAGGTCTGCGCCCCGTCGCGCATCACGTAGGAGTAGGAGAGGTTCGTGCCTTGGGTCCCGTGGGTCGTCGAGACGGCGCCGTCGGGATCGAGCAGGTACCCGGCGTGCATGGCCACGGTCGCGCCCGCCTGACCGGACGTGAACTCGACGCGCGGGCGCGCCGGGTAGACCGCGCCGAAGTCGACGACCACCGAGCGCGGGCCCGTGGCCGATCCGAGGGTGCGGACACGCGCCGGCGACACCACGTGCTCCGTGATGCGGGTGCGTTGGGCGCATGTCCGGGTGAACGGCGCCGTCCCGGCTGGACCGGCGACGGTGGTCCGCGGCCAGGTCCCGTCGTCGTAGCCGGTGAGGTCCCACCCCGTGGGTTGGTCGCGGGCGTCGATCCACTCGACGAAGTCGCAGGCGTCGGAATTGCGCTGTGGCGACGGCAACCACTCGGCCGGCCGCTCCCGCCAGCTGGCGTCGGAGCCGAAGACGACGTGACGGCC
The DNA here is from genome assembly GCA_963828505.1 of uncultured Acidimicrobiaceae bacterium. GTDB lineage: Bacteria > Actinomycetota > Acidimicrobiia > Acidimicrobiales > RAAP-2 > Bog-473. The sequence goes on along the minus strand of CAWHFM010000012.1, from coordinate 118,159 downwards.
GTCCTCGTACCACAGCGAGAGCTGGACGATGAGCCCGGGCGCGGACGCCGGCCGGCCCTTGCCCGCCCCGTACCAGCGGTGCAGCACGCCGAGAGCGCTGGTCCTGCCGCCCGCCACCATGCCGGTGAGGTCGACGGCGCGCGCGTACTGCTCGTCGGGGTAGCAGAAGCTCGGCCACGCGTCGACCGCGGCCCCGTCCACGAAGAAGCGGTAGGTGTGCGCCGCCGCCAGGTAGACCGTGGCCCGCGCCAGCGCGCCCCCGGGCGGGGTGACCTCGGTCCGCAGGTACGTCACCCGGTCCGGCTGCATGGAGGAAGCGGCGGGGCGGAGCCACAGCGCGGTCCAGTCCCGGTCGCGCAGCGTGGTGGTGAAGCGGCCCGCCGCCGATACCGGCCCCCACTGCTCGGCCTGCCCCCGAGCCTGCACCGTCCACTCGTAGGAGGCGTCGGGCGCCGAGCGCGTGACCGCCGTAGGCGACGAAGGCCTGGCGGGCCGAGAGCACCGGCCCGCTGTCCCAGACCGTCCCCCGCCGCCCGGGGTCGGCCCGCATCACCCGGATGCGGTAGCCGGTCTGCCGGACGTCGCGCCCCGCGGCCCGGAGGGTCCAGGCGAACGAACACCCGTCGGGATCGACACCGACGGGGTTCACGAGCCCGTTCACCGTCAGACCCCCCGCGTGCAGCCCGGACGCGCCGGGCGACGCCGCGCCGGAAGCGTCCGCACCGGCGCGTGCCGCGACGGCGGCCGCCGCCACCCCGGCCGACGAGGCGAGGAAGGTGCGCCGGCCGAAACGCACGCCGCTCACGGGTCTCTCACCCGCCCACCACGCGCACGGTGTCGAGGCTGCCGTCGCTGTAGGTCACGGCCCCCGACGGCGAGACGGCGATGCCGACCGGCGTCCCCATCCGGGTGAGGATCCAGCGCGTGCCGTCCCCCAACCCCGACGCCGTCTTCACCGGCAGCTGGCCCGCCGCGGTGTACAGATCGCCCGCGCTCATGGAACGTCCGAGCAGCAGGCCGGTGGTGGCGGGCACGACGCGGATGGCGTGCATGAAACCGTCGGTGACGAAGAGCGCACCGGTCGGGCCGACCGCCAATGCACGAGGGTCGTCGAGCTCCGCCGCGATGCCGGTGGCGGACTCCCCGTCGGCGAGATACGGCCCATAGCTCCCCGTTCCGCCGAGCACCACGCCGATGTCGCCCGTGCCGACGGACGTGCCGTAGAAGGTCCCTCCCTGCGCCGCCTTCAACAGCACCGACTGGTCGCCGCTGTCGGCCACCAGCAGGTCCCCACGGGCATCGATGGCGACGGCGACCGGACTCGACAACTGCGCCTCGGCGGCGGGACCCCCCTGCCCGGCCGTGCCGCACACGCCCGTGCCCGCCACCGTCACCACTCGACCGGCCGTGACCGGCTGTCCGAGGATGGTGCCGCGGCGCGCCGGCAGCACCCGCACCCGGCAGTTCGCAGTGTCGGCGACGAACAGGTCACCGGCGGCATCGACGGCGATCCCCGCCGGGTGGTCGAGCTCCGTCGCCGTCCCGGACCGCCCGTCACCGTTGAACCCGGACTGCCCCGTCCCGAGCACCGGTACCGGCGCGGGCCGGCCCGCGGCGCCGCCGGCCCGCACCTCGTCCACCCTGGCCGACGTGGCCAGGTCGATGAAGACGTCGTCCCGCCCGTCGACCGCCACCGCGCTCGGATAGCCGATGGACCCCTTCCCCGAACAGCTCCCGCCGGCCAGGACGGCGGGCCGGCCGGGCCGGAGCCGCAGTCCGTCGAACGTCGACGCCCGCGGCGCCAGCACCAGGATCCGGCAATGACCGGTGTCGGCCACGAAGAGGTCCCCGGCCGCACTGCGCGCCAGGCCGCCCGGCGCGTCCAGCTGCCCGGGACCGAGGAGCGTCCGCACGGACGGCGCGGCGGCGCCGCCTCCGCTCGCCGGAAGGCCGGCGGCCAAGCCCAACCCGAGCACCAGCGCGAGAACCGTCCGTCGCACGGCGCCCATCATGGCGGTCCGGCCGAGCGGGGACCCGTAGGGCGCGCCATAGTGGGGTGCCCCGCAGCGGCGCAGCTGCACCGGGGCGGATCGAACGAACCCGATACGAATCCGATTTGAACCGATATCAAGAGGAGGCTGCCCGCATGCCCGCACCCGAAGAGGCCATGACGACCGGCAACGTCATGATCACCGGCCACGCCGGCGCTGAGGTCAACGCCTACCAAGCGCTCCCCGCCGGCGAGGCACGCCGTGGCGGGGTGATCGTGATCCATCATCTTCCCGGCTGGGATTCGGGCACCAAGGAGATCACGCGCCGCTTCGCCGCCCACGGCTACAACGCCCTCTGTCCCAACCTCTACGCGCGCCAGGGGCTCCATGAGGATCCCGACGACGCCGCGGCCGCCGCACGCGAGGCGGGCGGCGTCCCCGACGAGCAGTTCGTGGGCGACGCCAAGGGTGCTCTGAGTGCGTTGCGCGCCCTCCCGACGAGCAACGGCAAGGTCGGCGTCATCGGCTACTGCTCGGGCGGGCGGCACGCGTTCCTCACCGCGATCAGCCTGCCGGTCGACGCCGCGGTCGACTGTTACGGCGCCTTCGTGGTCGGCACCCCGCCGGAGGGCTTCCCGCTCAAGGTCACGCCACTGGTCGGCCGCGTGGCGGAGCTCGACTGCCCGTTGCTCGGCCTCTTCGGCAACGACGACGTGTTCCCCAACCCCGAACAGGTCGACGAGCTCGAGGCGGCGTTGAAGGACGCCGGCAAGGACTACGAGTTCCATCGCTACGACGGCGCAGGCCATGCGTTCTTCACCGTCGACCGCACGGCGTACCGGCCCGAGGCCGCCGTCGACGGGTGGCAGCGCGTCTTCGACTTCTTCGGCGCACACCTGGGGGCCTGACCATGTGCTCCTACCTCACCGTGCGCACCGACGTCGCCGGCAGCGCCAAGGGGGCGCAGGGCTGGTTCCGCGTCACCTCGGCCAACGTGTACTTCGACCACCCCTTCCACGCCCCCTTCGACCACACGCTCAACATCGACTTCGCCGACCCGGTCCGGGGGCCCGGGGCGCGCGTCGCGGTGGAGCTCAGCGCCGATTCGGCGCGCCGCCTCGTGGCGAGCATCGTGGAAGCGCTCGACGCTGCGGGAGCCGCCGCATCGTGACGGTCTCCACCGGACCGGCGGCCGGCGTCCACCTGCCGTGGACCCGGGTGCCGGTTCCGGTGCAGGCGTGGGCGGCCGGGCTCGGCGGAGGCGCGCCCGATGGCGTGCGCGACCTGCCGGGCGGTTTCTCCCCCGGAGCGACGTCCATCCTCGAGTGGCCCGACCGCTCGGTCTTCGTCAAGGCCGTCGGGCTCGAGCTCAACCCCGACTCGCCGGGCCTGCACCGGCGCGAAGCGGAGATCTCTGCCACATTGCCGCGCTCGCCGCGGCTGCCGCGCCTCGTCGAGACGTACGACGACGGGGACTGGGTCGCCCTGGCCTTCGACGCGGTCGACGGCCACCCGCCGCGCCATCCTTGGGACGCCGGCGAGCTGGCGCTGGTGGTCGAAGCGCTCGCCGCCATGCACGACGAGCTGACCCCGAGCCCGGCGCCGTCCCTTGAGCCGCTCGACGTCTACGAGCGGCGCAACTTCGGCGGCTGGGCCATGCTCGCCGCCCTGGACGAGCCGCCCGCCGGCCTCGACCCATGGGCGCGCGCCCACCTGGGCGAGCTGGCTGAACTGGAATTCGGCTGGCCCGCGGCCTGCCAGGGACCGACCCTGGTGCACGGCGACGTCCGCTCCGACAACGTGCTGCTCACGAGGGACGGCGTCGTCTTCGTCGACTGGCCGCACGGCGCCGTGGGCAACCCCGCCTTCGAGTGGTGGTCTGGGCGCCCTCGGTCGTGCTCGAGGGTGGCCCGCCTCCCGCGGTCCTGCTCTCCGGACACCAGCCGTCGGGGCGCAGCGATCCCGATGCGGTCAGCGCCCTCCTCGCCGCGGTGGGCGGGTACTTCGTGTCGCATTCCCTCCGCCCGGCTCCGCCCGGGTTGCCCACCATCCGCCCGTTCCAGGCGGCGCAGGGCGAGGTGGCCCTGGCCTGGCTGCGCCGGCGGCAGGGCTGGAGCTGAGCGACACCCGGTAGCTTCGGGTCCCATGCGATTCGGACTCCAGATCCCCAACTTCAACCCGGGCCCGTCGCCGGGCGACCTCTTCGACGAGGTGGTGGCGAGGGCAACCGCGGCCGAGGAGACGGGCTACGAGTCCGTCTGGGTGATGGACCACTTCTACCAACTGCCCCCGATGGGCGGGCCGAGTCAGCCCATGCTGGACTCCTACACGTTGCTCGGCGCGCTGGCGGCGCGGACCGAACGGGTCCGTCTCGGCACCATGGTGACCGGTGTCACGTATCGCAACCCGGCGCACCTGGCCAAGATCGTGACCACCCTCGACATCATCAGCGCGGGCCGGGCCATCCTCGGCATCGGCGGCGCGTGGTACGAAGTCGAGCACGAGGGGCTCGGCTTCGACTTCCCGCCGGTAGGCGAGCGGCTCGACCGGTTGGAGGAGGCGCTGCAGATCTGCCGGGCCATGTTCACCGAGGAAGCGCCCAGCTTCGATGGGAACTACTACCGCATCCACGAGGCGCGCAACGAGCCGAGGCCGGTCCAGCCCGGCGGGCCGCCGATCCTGGTCGGCGGTGGCGGCGAAAAGCGGACGCTCAAGCTGGTGGCGCAGTACGCCGACATGTGCAACATCGTCGGCGATCCGGCGACCGTGGCGCACAAGGTGGAGGTCCTGCGTCGGCACTGCGCCGACGCAGGCCGCGACCCCTCCGAGGTCACGGTGAGCAGGTTGAGCACGCTCGTGCTCACCGCGGACGCCGAGGAGACCGCCGCCACGAAGGATTTCCTGCGCCAGGTGACCGGCGAAGAGCCGTCGGGTTCCGACGTCGGCACGCTCGACGACCTGGCGGCCCGCATGGAGGAGCTGGCCGAGGCGGGCGTCGACTACTGCATCTTCAACATGCCGACCGGGACGGCGGACACGGTCCGCCAGGTCGGACAGGCTCTGATCGCGGGCTGAACGGGGCGGGAGCGAGTCCGCTCAGCGTCTATTCGAAGCCGGCGGCGGCCTGATGGCCTGCTTCAGCCGGCCCAACGCCGCGTCGACTTCGGCCTGGCGGCGACGGCGGGCCTCGTCGGCCGCTGCCAGTTGCGCCCCGGTCGGAGGCTCGCCGCCGGAGTGCAGGAGGTGGTCGGCCTCCACCGCGAAGGACAGGCCCCGCAGGCTCTCGGCGCTCCGGCTGCTCAGGGTTCCTTCGGATTCGTCGACGGCGACGCCGGCGAGCTGCTCCAGCGCGCCTGCCGCCTCGTCGACCTGAGCGGTCACGCTGGCGCGGCGTTGGGCGTCGTCCGACGGAGACTGGTTGAGGACGAGGTCGCGGGCCAACTCTGCTGCCGCGACCGCCGCCAGTGTCGACCGCCGCCACTCCGCCTCCCGTCCCTGACGTCGGGAGCGGGCGATGAGCAGTGCGACCACGACGGCCAACGCGACGATCACGACGGCCAGGACGATCCACCCCCACGGGACCGAGCTCGACGAGGACGAGGCCGGCGCGATCGTGGTCTGTCGTTGGGTGGCTCGTGGTCGTGGTCGTCGGGTTGCTCGTGGTCGTCGTGGAAGGGGGCGCCGTCGTGGTGGTGGTCGTGGTGGACGTCGATGTGCTGGAGGTCGTCGTGGGAGTCGTCGTGGACGTCGTGGACTCGGGCGTGACGAGGGTCGGCGGCTGGGCGACGGCCGCGGCCGATGCCGCAGGGCCGAACCCGCTGTTCCACGCCAGGCCGACGGCCGGCGCCAAGGCCAGACCGATGGTCACGAAGGCCGCTGCTCGCCACCCGGCTCCGGTTCGCACGGGGGGCAGCCTAGAGAACGCGCGCGGGTCCGGGGGAATGGACGATGCCGGGGCGGCGCCCTCCGCATCCGTCCGAACGCTGGTTGGGCGTATATTTCATCCGTGTCAGCACCCTTGGGGAGCGGGTTGGGGCGCGCGGATCCGGGGGTCGGGCGGTGACGGTCTCGTCGGCCAACTCGCCCTTCCCGGTGGAGGTGGGGCCGGACGAGCGGCGGCAGCTCACGGTCGTCTTCACCGACCTGGCGGATTCGACCGCGCTGGCGTCGGCCCTGGACCCCGAGGACTGGCGAGAGGTGCTCGACGCGTACCAGCACCGCGTCGCCTCCGTCGTCCGGGCGCACGGCGGCATGGTGTCGCAGTTCCAGGGCGACGGGGCGGTGATCTACTTCGGATACCCGATCGCGGTCGAGTCGGCGAGCCGGGACGCGGTGGACGCCGCACTGGGCGTCGTCGTCGAGGTGGCGAAGCTCACCCGGGAGCTCCCAGCCGAGCTCGGGCTCGCCGACCTCCAAGCCCGGGTGGGCATCCACACCGGCGAAGTCGTGGTCGCCTCCGTGACGGCAGGGGGCAACGACCGGCCGCCCGACGTGTGGGGACAGGTGCCGCATATCGCCTCGCGCCTGCAGTCCGTCGGCCGGCCCGGCCAGGTCGTGATCAGCGGTGACACGGCGGAGCTCGTCCTCGGCTACTTCGACCTGGAGTCCCTCGGATTGCTCTCGCTCAACGGGATTCCCAAGCCGACGCCGGGGTACGTCGTCGTGCGCCGCCGCGCCGCACGTCACCGTCTCGAGGCGAAGCCGCTCGCCGCCTTCGTGCGGCGACCCGCCACGGCGGACTGGCTGGAGGAGCAGTGGACCGGAGTGGCAGGGCCGGGCGCGACGGCCCGGCTCGCGCTCCTCACGGGAGAGCCGGGCATCGGCAAGTCACGCCAGGTCCTGGAGTTCGCCCGGGACCTCGAAGGCCGGGGGCACCCGGTGCGGACCGTCTACTGCAGTCGCCGCGAGTCGCTCAGCCCGCTGCATCCCTTCGGCGCCGTCATGGGGGAGACACCGGCCACGCCGCTCGAGGTCGCGCCGTGGGCCGACGAGCTCGTCGCGGCAGGACCCGCGCTCTTGGTGGTGGAGGACGGCCACTGGGCCGACCCGAGCACGCTGGAGGCGGCGCAACTGATGGCCAGGGGCGGGCGCCCGATGCTCGTGCTCGTCACGAGCCGGCCCGAACTCGCCGAGGACCCGAACTTTCGGCCCGATGCGCACCACGCCCTCGTGGGGCTGAGCGCCGAAGCGGCGCGCCACCTGCTGGGACGGCTGCCGGGGTCGTCCGAGCTCAATCCGGAGACCCGCGAAGCGCTGGTGGCGCGGGCCGACGGGGTACCGCTGTTCCTCGAGGAGCTGGTCCGCTCCGTGGCCGAGCGTGAGCCCGACCCGGCCGTGCCGATGCCCAGCTCCATCACCGAGGTGATCGCGGCCCGGCTCGACCGCCTCGGCGACGCCAGGCAGGTGGCCCAGTCGGCCTCGGTGATCGGGCGCACGTTCGAGCGGCCCGTCCTGGTGGCCGCGGCGGGAATGGACGAGGCCTGCCTTAATTCGAACCTGATCAGCCTGATCGACCACGCCGTCGTCGAGCCGGTCGAGGGGCAGGCGGAGGTGTTGCAATTCCGCCACGCCCTGTTCCACGAGGCGTCCTACCGCTCGGTCATGCGGCCAGACCGAGTGCGTATCCACGGCGCGGTCGGGAGCATGTACCTCGAGAGCGGTTTGGCGCAGTCCCGGCCCGAGATCGCCGCCTACCATCTCGGCGCGGCCGGCCGGGCGGTCGAGGCGGTATCACTGTGGCAGCAGGCAGGCCGCAACGCCCGCAAGAACGCGCGCTTTCAGGAAGCGGCCGGGCACGAGCGCGAGGTACTGCGTCTGCTGCCGCGGCTGCCCGAAGACGAGCGCGACCGGACCGAGCTCAAGTCGCGGAGTCGGCTCGTCATCTGCCTGACCGCCGTGGACCAGGCCCATCCCGAGACCCTGACCGAGTCCGAGCGGGTGGAGGAGCTGGCGCGCCAGCTGGGCGACCGGACCACACTGCTGCGCAATTACATGGTGCTGGTACCGTGGTGGCAGGCCAGCGCGGCCTACGACCAGCTCGGCGCCATCCTCGCCCGGGCGCGCCAGGAGGCCGAGGCGCTGGGCGAACAATGGTTCCTCCACGTCATCGCCATGTTCGAGGCCACGGTGCAAATCTGGCAGGGCGAGGTGGGCGACGGCCTGGCGCGCATGCGCGTCGCCTCCGCCGACAGCGGCCTCCCGCTCGAGGAGAGCTTGGCCGCTCTGGCGCCCGTGCAGTCGGTCGAGCTCCTCGCTTTGGTCGCGCCCCGGGTCGCCAGCGCGCTCGCCTGCTGGCTGACGGGAGAGGCGGCGCTGGCCCGGGAGGTCGCCGAGGACGCCCTCACCCTCGCCCGCAACCGCGCCGTCCCCCAGGCCGTGGCCGTCGTCGCGGTGACGTTCGCCGTCATGGCCCAGCTCGACGGGGACCGGGACACCGTCGTACGACTGTGCCGCGAGGCGTGGGACCTCTCGGACGAGGTCAGCACGCGGCAATGGCGGCAGTGGGCTCGCTCGCTGCTCTGGTGGGCCGGCGAAGGCGACGAGGAGCCTGAGGTGCCCGGCCCGCTGCTTCGGCCCTACTTCCTCATGGTCCTGGCCGACGACGAGCGCGTGGGGTTGGACCGGGCCTTCGCTCTGCTGGCCGACGCGGCGGCGACCATGGGCGCCTCGGGGGAGCGGTTCTGCGAATCTGCCCTCCTGCGCGTGCGGGCGGGGCTTCGCGCGCGTGCCGGCCAGGGTGCGGCCGCGGCCAGCGACTATGCGGCGGCCGTCGCCGTTGCCCGGGCCCAGGGCGCCCGCATGCTGGAGCTGCGGGCGCTGACCGAATGGGCACAGCTCCACGGCTCCCCGCCCGACGTGCGGCGTGATCTCGAGGCGCTGTCGGCCCGGCTCGCCTCCGGTGGGCCGAGCCTCGGCCTCGACGCGGCACGCGCCGCGCTGGCGACGCGGTGACATCGCCGGACTTCGACGACGCGTTCCTCGACAGCCTCCGCCGCGTCGGGGACCCCGAGGCGGACCAAGTCGTGGCCGACCTGTTCCGCGGCACCGGCGACGCCTCGTCCGCCTTCCGCTCGCTCGTCGTGCAGCAGAAGGAGCAGATGGACCCGAAGCTGGCGACGTATCTCGCCGCCCGCCACGAACCGCCGGCGTGGGCCGAGCCGGAGGGCGTGGCCGCCGGTCAGGAGTGCTTCGCCCGCTGGGGGTCCCACGTGTTCACCGCGCTCTACGCCGCCGCGCTTCCCTCCGCCTACGCCTGCTGCCGCGGCGTGCAGGTCCTCGGGCTGACGGCCCGGCTCGAGACGGACGCCAAGCGGCGGCTCAACGAGACGGCGCAATTCCATCTCGACGTGATGGAGTCCGGCGGCCTCGAGTACGGCGCCCACGGCTTCTCCGACGTGCGCCACGTGCGTCTCATGCACGCGGCGGTGCGCTGGCTCATCCTCAACGACCCTCGGGCCCAAGCGGAGTGGGACCCCGCGTGGGGTACGCCGATAAACCAAGAGGACCTGCTCGAGACGCTTCTGACCTTCACCGAGGTCGTGTTCGAGGTGTTCGACCGTACCGGCGTCGTCTACACCGAGGAAGAGGCCGACGATTACCTCTTCGCCTGGTCGCTCGTCGGGTACCACCTCGGGGTGCGCCCCGATCTGTTGCCCCTGACCCGGGCGCAGACGCGCCCGCTCATGCCCGAGGTCCGCCGGCGCCAGTTCGGACCGAGCGAGGCCGGGAAGGACCTGACCGCAGCCCTGCTCGACCAGGGCCGCCAGCTCTGCCCGCCCGGGGTGCGCGGTATGCCCGCCACGACGGTGCGCTTCTACGTCGGTGACACCACGGCGGACATCCTCGGGGTACCGCCTTCCGATTGGACGCGGGTGTTCTTCCGTCCGCTGGCCGGCCTGACCCGGCTCACGTCGGCCGAGCGGCTGCACCGCCGCCTCCTGGCCGGGCTCTCCAGCCGGATCGGCTTCGGCATGCTGGCGCTCGCCGTGGGGGCCGAGCGTTACGGCGGCCGGCCGGCCTTCGAGGTGCCGACGTCGCTGGCGACGCGCTGGAACTTCCATCCCCCGACCAGGCCGGGCGCGGGCGGTCAGTAAGGTCCCTCGGGCTTTTCGCCGCGGTCGAGCGCGGCCGTCTGGTCGTCGGTGAACGGCTTCTCGAAGAGGGCGGCTTCGCGCTGACGCGAGCGGAACAGGTTGACGATGAAGTTCATCCGGTCGTGCAGGTCGGCCCAATCGTGGGCGCCCGAGGGCGCGCCCGTCCCGCCCGTTCTGTCCCACGCCTCCAGCGTGGCGGCGGCATCAGTTCCGGTGAGGATCTTCAGCTCTGGCGGGAACATCCCGCCGGGAAGCGGTGGGACGTTCTGGCGCAGGTCGAAGGTCTCGGTCTTGGTCGCCAGCTGCATGATGGTCTCGGTCAGGGCCGTGTCCCACGCCTTGTCCATGGCCTGGCACACCTCGTCGGTCGCCCCGTCGAGCAGCCGGCGCGCCTCCCCGGTCGGCACGTGGTGGACGACGTCCTCCTCGATCACCTTCTTGATGGTGTCGGTGACGGCGGCGCTCAGGGCATCGTCGATCTTCGGTTGCAGGCGCTGCTGCTCGTGGGCCACCGCCAGCACGTTCGCCCGGAGGACGGTGGGCGCGCGCCCACCGGGGGAGCACAGAGCGTCGACGTAGCCGCGGAAGGCGTCGGCGACACCGGCGGCATCCCGGATGTCCTCGAGCGAGGAGAGCGCGGGATTGAGTGCGGCGATGAGCGCGTCCCGGCTGGGCTCGGGCGACGACGCCCTCGCGTCGAGCAGAACGGTGAAGAGGGGTGCCAGCTCGGCGAAGACGAGCTGGTTGCCGTCAGCGATGGACTTGGAGACGTCGGCCGTGACCGACTGCGCCACCTGTGCCAGGTGGTCGTGCGAGAGCCTCTTGCGCACCATGTCCACGACCATGTGGTTGAACCGCGCCACGACACCGCCGGCCGCTTTGTCGTGCTGTTCGAAGAGCTCCCGGGCTCGCACCGGGAGTACCTCGCCGCGAATGGTGGCGCCAGCGGTCTTGGAGGCCCAGACGGCGAACGCACACCAGGTCGCATCCACCCCGGCGCCGCCGTCACGCAGGGCGACCGCGAAGTCGTGGTAGCGCTGGGTAATGAGGAGGTTCCGCAGGACCGGGTCCTCCGTGTCCGCGATCTCCGTCACCGACATCGTGCTCGCCGGCCGCGGCATGCAACGAGCGTAATCAGGTCGAGGCATCCGGGGCCGGGTCGGACGTGCTCGGGGGTGACGCGGCTACCCTTCGCCTCCGAAGGAGGACCCATGCACGTCGACGTCCACGTCCCGCGTTTCACCTGGCCGGGAGGCCCCGAATCGATCGGGCCCACCTGGGCCTCGCTGGCTCAGACCGCCGAGGCGATCGGGGTGCGCACCCTGTCGGTGATGGACCACTGGTTCCAGATGGAGTTCCTGTGGCCAGCGGAGGAGCCGATGCTCGAGGGGTACACCACGCTCTCGTTCGCTGCGGCCAAGACCGAGCACCTGCGCTTCCGGCTGCTCGTCGGCGGGGTCACCTATCGCCACCCGGGCCTGTTGGCCAAGACCGTGACGACCCTCGACGTCCTCTCGGGTGGGCGGGCCGAGCTCGGACTGGGTGCGGCCTGGTACGAGCGCGAGCACCTCGGGCTCGGGGTGCCGTTCCCCCCGCTGCGCGAGCGCTACGAGCGGCTCGAGGAGACTCTGCGGATCTGCCAGCAGATGTGGAGCGACGACGACGGACCGTTCGAGGGGAAGCACTACCGGCTGGCCGAAACACTGTGCTCGCCGAGGCCGGTCAGCCGGCCGCGCCCGCGTATCCTCATCGGTGGTGGCGGCGAGCGCAAGACGTTGCGACTCGTGGCGCAGTACGCGGATGCCTGCAACTTCATCGGCGATGCCTCGACGGTGGAGCACAAGGTCGGGGTGCTGCGCGGCCACTGCGAGGCTGTCGGCCGCGACCCCGCTGAGATTGAGGTGACGGTGCTGGCCAACTCGCCCGAGGACGCCGGTGCGGACGCCATCGTGCGCCATGCCGAGGCCCTGGCGACGGCCGGCGCCGACACCGTCGTGGTGCGTTCGACGGGACCCGACCCCTCGCGATGGCTCGAGGAGTCATGGGGTCCGGTTGTGCCGCGTCTGGCGGATATCGGCCGGGACTGACCGTCGGGTCACACGTCACACGTCACACGTCACAGGGAACGGAGGTCGTCGTGTCGCATGTCGAGGGAAAGGTCGCGGTCGTCACGGGCGCCGCCGGAGGTTTCGGCCTCCTCACGTCGCGGATGTTGTCCGAGCGTGGTGCGACGGTCGTCGGGTTCGACGTGCGCGACGATGAGGGCTGCCGGGTCGTCGACGTCACGGACCGCATGGCCGTCCAGGCCGCCGTCGACCAGGTCGTCGAAGAGCACGGCCGGGTCGACGTCCTCGTGAACAACGCGGGGGTGATGCCGCTTGCCTTCCTGGCTGATCACGAGCGCGCGGCCGATGCGTGGGACCGCTGCATCGACATCAACCTGAAGGGCGTCCTCCACGGGATCTGCGCCGTCTACGACCACATGGTGCGCCAGGGCAGCGGCCACATCGTAAACATCGCCTCCATCTACGGGAACTACGGCGTCGCCGGCGCCGCCGTCTACGCCGCGACGAAGGCGGCCGTCATCACCCTGACCAACGCCCTGCGTGTCGAGGCGCAAGGGAAGATCAAGGTGACGGTGGTGCGGCCGACCGGTGTCCCGGGCACGGGCCTGCTGGGCGGCATCATCGACCTGGCCGCGGCGATGCCACTGGCCGGCCACAACGTGGAGCGCATGACCAGCCGGTTCGGCGCCATGGATGCCGCCATGCAGGATCCCGACGACGTCCGGTACTGGGCCATCTCGCCCGAGGAGCTGGCGGCACAGATCGTCTACGTCATCGACCAGCCCGCAGGCGTGGCCATCGCCGACATCACCGTCCGGGCGACCGGTGAGGACTTCGTGTTCTGATCTGCGGGCGCCGCCCCAGCGCCGTACTGCACCGCTCCAGTCTCGGAACGTCACTGAGACGCGTGGCGGCCCGGCATTGCCTGCGCACCTTCAGTTCATCAGGATGTACACATGATCTTTGGTGCTCACCTGATTCTGTTCAGCAAGGACGCCGACGCCGATCGCTCCTTCCTGGCGACGGTGCTCGGGCTCGACTCGGTGGACGCCGGGGGCGGATGGTTGATCTTCCGCCTGCCGCCGGCCGAGGTTGCGGTCCACCCCGCCGAAACCACGGGCGCAGATCTGTACATGATGTGCGACGATCTCGCCGGCGAGATGAAGACACTCGCAGCCAAAGGCGTGGCCTGCTCCGAGGTCGAAGAGGCGCGGTGGGGGTCCGTGACGAGAATCGACCTTCCCGGCGGCGGCCAGATCGGCGTCTACCAGCCGCGACATCCCATGGCCATCGACACGAGCGCGTGAAGCCCGTGGCAGCCGCGGCCGCGCTCCGGCATCCGGTCAGTGGGTGTTCCTAGCGAATACGGCGTGGCGGGCCGAGACTGACGGACCCCCGAGGATCCGGAACAGGTCGACCTCGGGTTCGACAGCCTTTCTGGGCGCCCGATGCGCGCGCGGTCGCCGACCGGCGGGATCCTCTTCTCGCGAGCTTGACCTTGGACGGCGTCGAGCGCCGTTGCGCGCTCACTCGGGTGCGCTCGACTCCAGTCGCCCGAGGCGGAGTCGCCGTCACTAGCCGCCCTCCTACAGTCGCCTACCCGATCCGGTCCTCATGTGGCGCGGGTCCACATCTGTCGCCGGGGCTGTACCGCACGAGACCGGACAGAACGCCGACACGTCGATGCTGTGCCGGGTCGACAGCCATCGCCCGAAGCGCACCCTAGGTGGCTCCGGTAATGGGCCGGTAAGGCGCAAACCAATCCCGACGGTTGACGCCCAGACACGTGGCAAAACGCTTACTGCGGGATTACTGCACGTCTGTAAACAAGAGAGCGGAGATACGAGAGAAAGGCCCAATCCGATGCAGGTAGAAACCTTGAACAGCATCGACCCTAAGGGGATTTGCACGCAGACGCCGGGCGGGTGTGGTGCAGAGACGGTGCTTCGGCTCCGGGAAATATGTTCGAGCGTTCACGAAGAGCGGGACAGCGTGGTGAGAGATCCCGGACCCGGCATCGCCCAGATCCTGGCGTTGCGGGTCGGCTGCTGGCAGCCGCCCCTGTACGTCCAGGTGCCCTGGCCGGCCGCCTCCTAATGGAGCCTTTGCTCTTCGCAGGGGATCGGACGGACCCGGAGCCGGCAGCGAAGCGGAATGCCTCGGGCCGGCACGGTCTGAGTCCGGCCCGATCGCGTGGAGGAGAGCTCGGTGATGCCCGCCCGGTTTTGAATGGTCGGGCCGCTGCGGCCTCATCGTGGTCGATCGTGTGCGAATCAGATGAGCCGGCGCAGACGCACGAAGCAGCGCTTGGCCTTACCCGCCCGTTACCGGAGCTCCGTAACGTGCCTCGCTGCGCGTGGATCCTGAGTGCACGCGTACAAATACGGCGTACCTCTCGGTGAGGTGGCGTTCCGAGCGGCTCTGCTCGGTGAGGCGGCTGCGTCGATTGGTACTCACACGAAGGAGAGAAGCAAATGGACGGACATGAGCATGATGTTGGAAGTCCGATCGGTCGGATCAGATCTATGACCGTCGGCGTCTGTGGCGCGGTGTTGCTCGTTGGCATCATCGCCGCTCCCGGCAACGCTATCGGGCGCTTCGACCCACACACGAGTGGTGTTTCGAGAACCTCGGTGGCGAGTGCGAATGGACACGACGACCAGAGTGGACAACGGCTGACGCTCGCCAACTTCCTGGTCACCGACCTCGCGACCAACGCGACGGCGGTGTACTCGTGGTCGAACGTTGCCCCCACCTATTCGCAGAACAACGACTGCAACACGGGCGCACTGCATCCGCTGTGCATGTCCTACGGGAACGCCTCCGGGCCGAACGGTGGATCCTTCACAATGGTGGTAGGCGATCCGGGACTCCAAGCCGGCAGTTTCTACTCCAATATCGGTGGCGCGATGACCGTCTCGGCTGGCGGCGCCTCCTGTGGTGAGTTTTCCAATGGTGGTCCCGCAGATGCGGATGTCGAGCTCGACCAGTACCAGTACACATCGGGTTCGAATCCCGTACAGGCCGTCGCGTTGCAGCTCGACTGCACAAACGCTCAGTTCGAGATCTCGGGAACCATCGTGTACAACATCTTTCCGACGGATCCGGGAGCCGGGTACTACGTATACGGGCAGCAGGCAGAGCTCGCGGGGTTCGGCAACGACAACTATCTGACGTACCTCGACGGTCCATCCAACTTGAACCTGAACGAGCCAATCGTTGGCATGGCGACCACACCGGACGGCGCAGGCTACTGGATGACCGGGTCGGACGGAGGCGTCTTCGCCAACGGTGACGCTGGCTTCTACGGCTCGACGGGCAGCTTGCACCTGAACCAGCCTGTCGTGGGTATGGCCGCCACTCCCGACGGTCACGGGTATTGGCTGGTGGCTTCCGACGGCGGGATTTTCGCCTTCGGTGACGCCGGCTTCTACGGCTCGACGGGGAGCCTGCACCTGAACAAGCCGGTCGTCGGCATGGCCGCAACTCCCGACGGTCACGGGTATTGGCTGGTGGCTTCCGACGGCGGGATTTTCGCCTTCGGTGACGCCGGCTTCTACGGCTCGACGGGGAGCCTGCACCTGAACAAGCCGGTCGTCGGCATGGCCGCCACTCCCGACGGTCACGGGTATTGGCTGGTGGCTTCCGACGGCGGGATCTTCACCTTCGGTGACGCCGGCTTCTACGGCTCGACGGGGAGCCTGCACCTGAACCAGCCGGTCGTCGGCATGGCTGCGACCCCGGACGGTAAGGGCTACTGGTTGGTGGCCACCGACGGCGGGATCTTCACGTTCGGTTCCGCTGAGTTCGAGGGCAGCCTGGGGGGATCCGGAGTGACGGACGTCGCCGGCATGGCGGTCGGTTAACACGTACGAAGGTCCAAACAGGTAGTACGGGGCGGGCCCTTCGGGGCCCGCCCCGTACTATTCGACCGCGTGGCCGTGACTGCTCCAGGTCTGGCCAGCCGTTATCGTGCAGTCCCGGGCCGCTAGCTCATCCGGAAGAGCAGGGGACTTTTAATCCCAAGGTGCCGGGATCGAGACCCGGGCGGCCCACCAGCTCAGAGGGTGATTCGGCAGGAATCTTTCCCATTGTGCCAACTCCGGTCCCAACAATTGGGGAGAACTTCGTCCGCCATCTCCGCGGTGCGTACTGCGATTGAAGAGTCCACGGAACGGCACCGGTCCCAAGAACCGTGTTGCACCGCGTCTCACGCCGTTTCGCCTGTCCCAACAAGTGTGTCGCATTGCGGGATCTTCGGATTTCAGCGGGGAGCACCCATCCGACTTGGCGGACGGTCGTTCCTTTGGCCACTTCCGCCAAAATCGGGGTTGGGGGGCTGAGACGACGTAACCGGAAGTACGGTTTTTAGATGTCGAACGAGTACGAGGGCGTGAGCAGCGGCGGGTCGGCCTCAAACGTTGAGGGGCTAGTAGCTGAAGCGGGACTGATACCAGCGGCCACGGTGATCCCACTCCGGCAGAGCCCCGCTGGTATGGAGGTACTCCTGCTCCAGCGCAACTCACGCGGACAGTTCGGGAACATGTGGGTCTTTCCCGGCGGCCGGGTTGACCCTGAAGACTCTGGCTCGGTGGTTGGCGACGATGCTGAGGTCGAGATGAATGCAGCTCGAGCTGCGGCCGTGCGCGAAGCGGCTGAAGAGGCATCGCTCGACCTCGACCCGTCTGACCTGGTGCCCTTCTCGTTCTGGGTACCCCCGCTTGGCGGCGCGAAACGCTTCGCCACCTGGTTCTTCCTCATTGAGGTACGGAACGACGGGAGCGCAGTGGTGGTCGACAAACTGGAGATCCATCGGTCCGAGTGGATGACGCCGGCGACGGCGATCGCGCGGGTCAACGCTGCCCAAATGGACATGGCACCTCCCACGTTCGCGACTCTGTGGTGGCTGAGAGACCAGACCGACGTGCAAGGGGCTACAGCCGCCGCTCGCTCACGCGAACCGGAGCGGTTTTCCACCCGCATTCGTATCCACGGGGGTGTGATGACCGCTCTGTGGCAAGGCGACGTCGCCTATGACGACGGAGACATGGGTCAGGCCGGTCCTCGTCGACGGTTGATCATGGATCCGGGCTCATGGCGGATCGAAATGCATCCCTGAGCAAACGCCGACAACCTTCATCCAGGGTGCCTTTGTCCTGGGTGTCGTCGGTGATGGGGCACCCCGCCAGAATCCGAAGAGCCGCATTGCGTCTCAGCCGTCTCAGTCCCACGCCCTCACCCTCCGTCATCCTCGTTTGCACCGGGGTCTTGAGACCTCACGCAACGAGATGGCTAAGATACGTCACTGCAACGTCTTGATTTGTCAGTTCACTATCGATTACCGGCAGCGGCGGTCCAACAACGGCGTTGCAGTGCGTCTCACCACGTTTCAGCTGTTGATCAGCGGCGTAAGCGTATGCGACATCTGACCCCAGGAGCCCTCGAGAGCCGATCGTCGGCAGTGAGGAGCTCGCGATCCACCGCTTCGCCAAGTGCGACATACGCGGCGTCGTAGGCCGTGACCGTGGAGGGAAGTTCATAGGCGCCGCATGAATGGCAGAGGAATCTGTCCTCGAGGGTGCTACGTCTTGCTCCCAGTCCAACGACCGATCGAAGATGCTGACAACAGGCCCACGCGGCTTCGGACCGTGACAGCGGAGAGCCGCTCGCCGTCATCGATCAACTGATGGCCAACCTTTTCCGCGCTGGCCGTCTGCGCGCTCGGTTCTGATATCCCGGACACCACACCACTGCACATCAGCTTGTCGGACTTCGCGTCGGGAGAGGGGATCTCCGGACCTTCAGTCCAGGTTGCAGACCGTCCCTATTGGTGCCGCGGGATGCCACCCAAGCCCGACGAGGATCCCGCGGATGGCGATCCCAAGAATGTGGATTGTTTGTGCAACCGATTGGCGTTAGGGCCGGGACCGCTCCCCAACAACGAGGCCTTGCTCAATCAGCCCTGTTCTCGATTGTGCGTGCGATCCAGTCGCCAAGTTGGCCGCGACGGTTCGCCCACTCGCCGGTCGCCTACGGTGAGTCGCCAACCATGGGAAGGGCCATATGACCATTAACGCACCCAATGTCTCGACCGCCGTCCGGCTCAGTTCGATCGCATGAAGGAACTCGTTTACCACCGGCTACTGCTGCCAGCCGTCTCCCGAAATGCGGACAGGCCCTGCGCCACCAACGCATCGACCGGATTCTCGACCACCTATGCCGAGCACCTCAACCGGGTTAGCCATCTGATTGGCGGTCTGCAGGGTCTGGGTCTCGAGCGCACCGACCGGTTCGCCGTTATGGCTCTCAACTCGCCGGAGTACCTGGAGCTCTATCACGCTGGGTTTCTCGGGGGCGGCGTGGTCAATCCCCTCAACCTCCGCTTCGCGCCGAAGGAGCTTGTCCATGTCCTACGCGACTCGGGGACAAGAACGTGCTTCGTCGACGCGGTCTTCGCCCCGCTGATCGACGCCATCAAGGATGAAGCCGGGCTCGAGCACGTTGTCCTCATCGGAGAGGGCGACGTCCCCCACTCGGCGACCTTCGATGAGCTGCTGGCCACGGGTAGATCGGTGATACCGGACGAGGGGGAGGAGACCGACCCCGCAGTACTCATGTACACCGGCGGCACCACCGGTATGCCCAAGGGCGTATTGCACGACCAGCGGGCCGAGATCTTGAACGCCTATCACATCATGATGGCCATCAAACTTGGTCGCGACACAGTGAGTCTGATGCAGACACCGATGTTCCACGCCGCGTCCATCTATGCGGTGGTCGGAGGACCTGCGATCGGTGGGCACATCGTGATCCTGCCGATATTCGAGCCAAAGGCGGTCATGGAGGCAATTGAGGCGTACCGGCCCACGATCACGGCCATGGTGCCGACGATGATCGGCCTCACTCTGGCGCATCCCGACTTCCGGCCCGATCGCCTCGCCGGCCTCAATGACCTGGTCTACGGCGCCTCGCCCATGCCTCAGGCGCTGCTCGAGATCCTGCTCGGCATGTACCCGAATATGAACATCTGGCAGGGCTATGGCATGACCGAGGCGTGCTCAGTCGTGACCATGCTCGGTCCCGAGGAGCACCGCAAGGGTGAAACGTACTTGCGGTCCGCTGGCTATCCGGTCATGGGGGTCGAGCTCTCGATCCAGGACCCCCTAGGTCGAACACTGTCGACGGGGGACACCGGAGAGGTCTGTGTGCGGGGCGCCAACGTGATGGTCAGGTACTGGGAGCAGCCAGAGGCGACGGCGGCTGCGGTCCGCGACGGCTGGTACCACACGGGGGACGCCGGATACCGGGACGAGGACGGCTACCTCTTCCTGGTTGACCGGGTCAAGGACATGATTGTCACCGGTGGTGAGAACGTGTACTCAACCGAGGTGGAGAACGCCCTCGCCAGCCATCCTGCCGTCCAGCAGGCGGCTGTTATAGGCATTCCGGACGACCAGTGGGGTGAGGCGGTCCACGCCGTCGTCGTCCTCCGTACAGGGCAAGTGGTTACCGAGCAGGAGCTCACGGATCACGCCCGCGAGTGGATCGCCGGATACAAGGTGCCGAAGACAATCGAGTTTCGCTCCGAGCCCCTCCCGCTGTCGGGTGCCATGAAGGTGCTGAAGCGTGAGCTGCGCGCCCAGCACTGGGTCGGCAGGGAGCGCACGATCAATTGAGTTGGGCGACGCTGCAAAAGGGCACCCACACAGGATTCTGCTTGATACCTCATGGAGACACTGAGGTTCATGGCGCAGCTTCTGGGCGCATCGGAGGCAGCGGGCCTCCAGAGCCCGCTCCGCTCCCAAGGGATCCATAACTAGACCCAAGCGTCGACTGATACGCGGCCTCCGATGCCCCATTTCCCGGAGGCGTTCGGAAACTCCGAAACGGCTGCACGGAAGTGCCGGAATCCTCACAGCGGAATGGCGCCAGTCCCAACAACCGTGTTGCTCTGCGTCTCAGGCCGTCTCAGGCCGTCTCAGGCCGTCGCCGCCAACGTGGTTCGTTCTCGCTTGCACAGCGGTTTTTGAGACGCGATGCAACTGGGAGACTCATACTGCTACGCCGTGACCTGGACTTTTAATCCCAAGGTGCCGGGATCGAGACCCGGGCGGCCCACGAAGCCCCTGGTCAAAAGGGTGTCCCATCGCAAATCTGAATGGGCCTTTCTCTCGGTCCCAACAGTTGCGATCCCCTCACGTTCTCCGTGTGTCAGTGATGGCGTGACCGTACCGAAAACGGTACGGAACCGGCTAAACTTGCCCTGGCAGAAACGTACTGAAAACGGTACGGAGCCGCCAGGAAGGGACATCACGATTGGCACTCGCACAGACCTATCGCCGGCGCCTTCTCGAGCGCGCCCAGGACCAGTACGGCTACGTCACAACACGTGACGCTGAAGGCCTCGGCGTGCCCGCCGTCGAGCTTCGCAAGCTGGCTCAGCGAGGCGGGCTGCGCCACGTTGCCCGGGGTGTGTACCGCTTTGATGAGGTTCCCGCCACCGGTCACGACCAGCTCATGGAGGCCGTCCTGGCGGTTGGCCCCGGGGCCCATCTCACCCGCGACGCCGTCCTGCTCCTCCACGACCTCGGTCTCGTGAACCCGCGCAAGATCCGGGTAGGTACCGATCGGCGGGTCCGGGGCCAACTTCCCGCTTTCATCGAGGTGGTCCGAGAACCGGTGGGGCCGAAGGACACTACGGTCTACGAAGGCATCCCCTCGGCCACCGTCGAGCGAGCGCTGATCGACTGCAAGGACACGATCATGCGCGAGCGGCTTGTCGAGGCGACCAAGGAGGCCGCACGGCGGGGGCTTCTCGTGAAGAAGGCCGAGCGACGCGTCCTCGAGGCCGTCGGTGCCCACGCATGAGCGCCAGGCGAGAACCGCCAATCAGTCTTACCTCGCTCAACGCTCGGATCAATAATCTCGTAACCGCGCAGCAGCGACCGCTGCGCAGAGTCCAGCGCGCCGTGGCCAACACGGTTGTCGGGCAAATGATCCCCTCGGGGGTGCTCAAGGGCGGAACCGGGATCAAGTTGCGTGTTGGAGAGGGGCTCAGCCGCTTTACACCGGACTTCGATCTGGCACGGCCCGCGGCGTCGGATGTGGGGCAGTACATCGAAGTTCTGCAGGAGCGTTTGGCTGACGGCTGGGGCGGGTTCACCGCGCCGTGCAAGAGGAGCAAGGCATACGGCCCGAGGGAGTTCCCGAGCCCTACGTGATGGTGCCGTACAGGATCATGCTCGCTTATCGAAGCCGCCACTGGCTGAGCGTGACCTTCGAGCTCGGTCACGACGAAGTCGGGAGCACCGATCACTACGAACTCCGGATCGCCTCAGACATCGTCGATCTCTTCGAGGACCTCGGACTCGAGATGCCACAACCCATCCCGGTAATGGCACTCGACCATCAGGTGGCACAAAAACTCCACGCGTGTACGTCGGTCGGTCCGCGTGGCGGCAACGACCGCGCCCATGATCTAGTCGACCTGCAGATCCTCGACCAAGAGGAGGAGATCGACCTCGCCGCGGTCGGTGCAACCGCGAGACGCCTCTTCACCTCTCGTCGCGCACAGGGTTGGCCTCCGACGGTGGTCGCCCACGAGGGCTGGGACACGATCTATGCAGAAGCGGCTGCGGGTTTGGGCGTGCTGCCCGACCTCGATGCCGCGGTGGCATGGGCAAACGACTTGGTCGCCCGGATCCCGTAGACGCCAGCCCCCGCACCTCGAGCTCGTTACGGCGGCAATGAGGCTGCTCAAGGCCGTCGGGTCTGAACTCAAGCTCGCGGAATAGGGTCAAGAAGATGCCGGACCTCCTCTGTCAGGACTGCGGGTCGACGGATGTGCGGGCCCACCTCGGTGACGCGGCGCTCTGCGATCGCTGCTTCGACCGCCGGGTATCCGAACACACCGGTTTTCCCCGGCTCCCCGACCCACCGCCGCCGATTTACCTCACCGACCCGGATGGTCGGAACCGGATGCTCCGCTTCCGTCTGTGGCGGGCTCCGACCGGGGTCGAGGTGGAGCTCGAGGAAACCGGCGTCCCACCCGGCGAGGGCTATCACCGCGCCGTGCTGGGAAGCTACGACGCCGACGACGCACTGCTCGTGGCCCGGCTGCGAGATCTGGCCGAGGCGGACTTCGCCCGCCGGTTCCTCGAGCCCAACCGGCACCGCCCGGGCTGGGTGGTCGCCGACGACGTGGTCGAGGGCCGGCTGGAGTGGTGCGACGACTCTTCGTCGGAGGTGGGTGTCCCCTATGACGTGGTTATCGACGGGCGCAAGCTATCCTGGGAGGAGCTCGGCCGCGGACTCGAGGGTTACGAAGGTTGGCGGTTCCGGCTTCTATTGGCAGATCGGGTCGATGATCTTCGTCCCGACGCCGTGGTCACCTCCTTGCCTGGACCAGAGCCCCAGCACCGTGGATAGCGACCGCGCCGTCTCGGAGAACATCGAGGAGCTGTTGGACCGGTTCCTGGCCGATCAGGGCGCGCGGCTATCCGAGCGGACCCTGGCCAACTACCGCTCCGTGGTCGACCTCCTCCGATCGTGCCTGAATAACTACGGCTACCAGCACCTCGACCAAGCGGCCCAAGATCGCTTCCACGCCGCATACGCCAACGATGAAGAGGCATTCGTCCACCTCTTCGGCGCCCCCGAACTTGTGGCCGGCATTCCCGAGTTCCTCGATTACTTCATGGTGCGCAAGGTGATCGCCGGCGCGGAGTTGCTTCGATCCGCCGGCACGGTCACCAAGAAGCTGGCCAAGTGGCTCGGGGAGGGCGGCTACATCGACGTTGACGACGTGGCCGAGGTGGTCGAGAGGGGCGGGGAAGCCGCCCGGGACTTGCCCCGTGCCGAGCGCCTTTCCGGCATGCTCTTCGACCTGGCTCGTCAGGCCGACGTCAATACGCACGCCGTCGATGACGAGGACTACGTCGAGGACTACCACACGATCGAGCGAGTGGAGCCCGGTATTCTGCACTTCGAAAGCGGGGTCGGCCCGCTCAAGGTTCCTAGGGCAGCCAGCGATCTGGCACAGGTCGGCTGGTCCTTCTACGCCTCGCTGGCACAGACCAAACAGGGCTGGCAGCTCGTCGAGGTTGGAATCGTCTACCCGTGAGTCGCCCGTGCCCCGATGACACCTTCGCCCAGAGACATCCTCCGGGTTTCGCCGGCGAAGAGTGCAGTGCCGTCGGATTCACCAACGTGACGTGACGGTCGCCGCAACTCGGCGCATCTTTGTGTGCGAGGGATCCGCGCCTGGTGAGCGCCTCGATGATACGAAGTGTCTATGACCGACTCTGAGTTGCTCGACCGAGTCCGTGAACTTCGGAGGAAGGGCCGCTCACCCAAAGCGATCGCACGCTCGCTCCGCGTCCGGCCGGCAGTCGTGACACCACTTTTGCGCCAAGTGGCAGCCGAGGAAGAAGCGAATCCCAGCGAGTCCGCGCTCGTCGGCTGTTGGGTCAATCAGGGATGGGGCGACGAGCTGGACGTCGCTGGCCACCTCGAATGGCCTCGCGGGGCACCGTCGGACGGCTGCGCGGGCCTGGTCAACGTGGTCGTCGCTCGCGAAGCCCGCTACGGCAAGGCCTCGGTCTGCTGCGTCCTCGTCGACACCCACTGTCTCGGGGTGAAGAACGCCATCGGTCCGCGAACCATGCGCCGCGACCAGCTGGCTGACTTCAAACGAGACATCTACGCCGTCTACGGCCGTCCGCCCCTCGACATTCCACTCGAACTCGCTCAGCATCTCGTCTTCGGTGCGATTGAGTTTGCTCGCATGCTGGGCTTCAAACCGCACCCAGACTTCGATGCTTGCGTTGGGCACTTCGGTACTTGGTCGGGTCCGAGTCCGATTCGATTCGGGCGTCACGGCAAACCGACGTACGTCGCTGGACCATACGACGATGCCGAATCGGTCGTACGTACTCTCCGGCGCTCGGTCGGACAGGACAACTTCGGCTTCGTGATCGGCCTTGCAGGCTAGAGAGCACGGCCCCGTTTCCGCGTTGACGCGGTCTGCCAGCTGAAGAAGTGCCGCTCAGAACGCGTCGACGCAGTCGATGTGGTTCCGGTCCCAACTCGGTCCCAACATGGGCATCTCACCGTGTCTCACGCCGTTTCACGTCGTCGCCGGTACCCTCGCTCATCCTGTCTCGTACCTGCGGTTTTGAGACGTAGTGCAACGACAAGACTCAGACTGCAACATCCTGACCTGGACTTTTAATCCCAAGGTGCCGGGATCGAGACCCGGGCGGCCCATTTGATAGATGGCCATTTTTGAAAAGGGCCACCCTGCACGCAGCCTTACGAGACTGTGAAGGCACGGAACGCACGACAGCCAGACGCATCGGGTTCGCGCTGTTCATCTTGGCTGCCGTCCTCGGAATTAGCACTGCCGTCCTTCTCACACGCTCTGGACCCAGCAGTTCCGGCGACGCCGGCGAGACTGGGACGCCCGGCGTCGGCACCGGAAACACCGGCGGCGGCAACAGCGAGTGATCAACAAGGACGCTGTCCCGCTTATCACCCCAATATCCAAACTCGTCTCGGCGACTGGCGGTGTCTACTCCACGGTGATCGCTCGGAAGAAGCGCGAGGGAGATGGCGCGACAGACGGCCACAGCCGAGCCGTCCCGCAGGCTGCGGTCGGCGGTGCGGCACCAGCGACCGATGTAATCGAGAGCCGCATCCCGCATGCCAAGGACAAACCCGCGGATGCGAGCCGAGTGGAGACCTACGCCTGGAGTGAGCACCCTGCCTCAACGGCTCGGCTTCGGACCACGCCCGAACTTCCGCAGGCCCGTCTACCCGTCCAGGGGTCCGGGCAGCTGCACACCCCACCACCAACACTCGCCAGACGGTGCGAGCCATCGCCCGGTCCACGACGGCCGTGAGCCGCAGTGCATCGCCTGCAGCCGGGTGTCGTGCACCATTCGCCAGCACCGGCCGGTGCGGCCTCCTCGGGAGATGGCTTCGGGCGCAGCGCGATGACTTCCCATGACCGGCAGCGGAATCGATCAGTGCACGCCGGAGACTCACTGGGTGGCGATGTTGGAAAGCGGTAACCAGGGGACGCCAGTACGGCAACTCGCAACGTCAAACGCCCTTGAGGGTCGATCGTACCGTCCGCTTCCATCCCGGCCAGGGGCAGCGGTTCGACAACGCGGACGCCGCTTTCGTGCCGAGATTCGGGGCGCGTCAGTCCAGATCAGACAACGCCGCAGTGGCTCGCCGGGCGATGCTGACGTACCCGCGGGTCGCGGCGGCGTCGTGGGATTGCGCAAGAAGATCGCGGGCCCGTTCGAGATCGCCTGGGTCGCCGCGAGCCGAGAGCATGCGGCCCCACCGCAGGTTGGTGGCGGCGGCAGCGAACTCCATCTGACCTCTGGCGTTGAGCTCGGCGGCCTTGGCGAAGTGCCTCTCGGCCTCTCCATAGCGGCCGAGCACCGACTCAAGGCTGCCGCAGTAATACGCCACCGGACTTCCGGCCGTCGCCCCGATGCAGAGAACCTGGTCTTCGAAAGGCGCGAGCAGATCCAGGAGCAGCCGAGCCGGTGCTTCGGCGCACAATTCGGTGGCAACGTCTGCGTACGAGGCCACAGCAAAGATCCAGACGACGTCGTAGGGCAATGAAGTGAGGTCCGCGGCCGCAGCTTCGAGCATTTGGCGAGCCGTGTCGACATTGCCGGCCTCCATATGTCCTTCGGCCAGCGTCGCACGGAACACCGGTAGTGCCGGGTTCTCGGCTGCGATCTGCTCGATCAATGGGACGAGCTCGCCGTAGCGCCCCTGTTGGCGGCGGACGCCGATCATCTCGGCACCGTAGAAGCCGAAAGCATCGGGCTGTCCGCTCTCCGTGCCGATCTCCAGCGCAGCCGTGGCGAGCTGTTCGGCTCGATCGGGATCCCCATCCAAGAGCGCATCGGCGGCTTCGTTGAATAGGGTGACCCACCTCATCGTAGGCTGGCGAAGTCCCCTGTCTACGGCGCGCATGGTCGCAAGACAGCGACGCGCCATCTCGAAGTCACCAGCTTGCACCGCGGCCAATCGGCTGTAGGCGCCCGTCCAGAAGAGCAGGTCCGGGTCTCCCAAGAGCTCCGACAACTCCAGAGCTTCCTTTGCATCGACCATGCGCTCGTGGAGGGTGGAAGGGACCTGGAGCGGGTCGCAGACCAAGTTCAGCGTGCGGATGACTGTGTCCGGATCCCCTACCCGCCGCGCCATTGCCCTGGCGGCGTCGGCCAAATCCTGACGCTGGTCCAGCGTCGTGCCCAGGGCGAGCTCGCTGCACAGCGTGGCCAGGAGGAGGGCTCGCTCGCGTCCGTCGTCATCGCAGAGGGCATCGAGCGCGGACTCCAACACGGCGACCTTGTCCGCGTCGATGACCCCGATCGAACTGAAGAAGCCGCGGCTGTTCCCTAACGCGGCGGCCACCAGGCGGTCCGTTGCGTCGAGCTCTTGGGCTCGGTGTGCGGCGTCGAGGAACGTCTCCCGGAAGTCCGGCAGCCCGGCCTGGCGTTGTGCTTCGCCCAAGGCCAGACGCAGGTCACAGCCGACCAAGGGGTCGTCCTCCGGCACCATCTCCGCCAGCTGGAGCGCCCGGGAGAAATACCGGACTGCGTCGTCGGGGGCCAACGCGGCCAAGGCGGCCTCGCCTGCCTGGCGGGCGTAGCCGATGGCCTTGGTCGCGTTGGTTGGTTGGCTTGCGCTGAGCCAGTGGTGGGCCAGTTCACCCACCCGCGCCCCCGGCGCCTGTCCGACGGTCGCCTCGATGGCTTCGGCTACCTGCCGATGGGCCCGAGTTCGACGGACCCTCGGTAGGCCCTGGTACAAAGTCTGCTGGGTCAAAGCGTGCGAGAAGCTGTAGCGCCCCGGTACCTCAGGAACCTCGCGTACGAGCGCGGCGCCGCTCGCACCGTCGAGGACGTCGAGAACCTCCTCCTGGCCGAGCTCAGTCACCGCGTCGAGCAGGTCGAAGTCGAAGTCCCGTCCGATGACTGCAGCCATGGAAAGGACTCGACCTGCTTGTGCACCGAGCCGGCCGACGCGGGCGGAGATGACTTCTCGCACGCTGTTGGGCAGCACCATCTCGGACATTTCCCCTGTCACCGTCCAACGGCCACGATCATCCTGGTGGATAGCGCCGGTCTCCATGAGGCTCCGCAACACCTCTCCGACGAAGAACGGGTTGCCTTCGGTCTCGAGGCGGAGTGCATGGGCGAGATCCGTCGCGGCCTCGTCGAGGCGTTGCCCGGCTGCTGCCTCCATAAATGCGAGCACACCGGTGTCATCGAAGCCCTTCAACTCGATCCGGCTGATATTTGGTTCGCGCTGCAGGGCACCGAGGAGATCGCGCAGAGAGTTTGAAGGCGAGAGCTCGGTGTCCCGAAACGTCCCGAGCACGAGCAACCGTGCCGACTCGACGGTGGTGACGACATGACGCAGGAGTCTCAGGCTTTGACTGTCCGACCATTGCATGTCGTCGAGGACGAGCACGGTTGGTTGGAGTGTGGAGGCGGCCGTCAGAAGTCCCGCCACCGCTCCGTAGAGGAGGTAGCGCTCGGTGTCGGGATCCGTCTTCGTCGGTGGCGGAACTGCCATCAGCCGTTGATGGAGCGCGGGGACCATCGAGGCGATGTCGCCGCCGTGCGCCTCGACGTGAGTTCGGAGCACGTGTTCAGGCGCGTGCGCCACGTAATGCTGCAGAGCCTCGACGAAAGGCGAGTATGACGCGCTGACGTCTTCCTGGCAACGTCCAAGGAGCACGCATGCTCCCTCCTTTGCAGCTTGCCGGGCGGCCTCCGCGACGAGTGTCGTCTTCCCGACACCGGCGTCACCCGACACGAGGACTACGGCACGCCCTTCTCCGGCTGCCGCTCGCTTGTAAGCGTCGGTCAGCAGTGCCGCCTCGGTGTCGCGGGCGACGACTCCGGTGAGCGGCACATGCATGAACCGAGCGGGGAGCGGCACGCCAGTCTCGCCCGTGACTTCATCGAACGGCTCCCACTGGACGTCGAGAACCCCCAGGGGCTCCGGGATGCCCTTCAACTCGATCGCACCGAGCCGCTCGAAAATGTAGGGGCTGCGCCGTCCGCCCATCACCCGAACGGCGTCCGTGGCCAGGATCTGGCCGGCATCGGCGTGGCCACAGAGACGAGCCGCTTCTATCACTGGGTCGCCGTAGTAGTCATTGGAATCAAACGTCGCCTCTCCAACGCTGAGTCCGATGCGTAGTCCCAGCTGATGGCCGGCGCCGACATTGTCACGGTGGACGGCTTGCTGCATAGCCACGGCGCACGCTAGGGCGGCAGAGGTGCTGCGGAACACGACCATGACCCCGTCGCCGAGGCCCTTGACTTCGACCCCGCCGGAGCTGGCAATGGCTCGACGCAGCACCGAGAAGTGAGCCCGCAGCAGCTCGTCCGAGGCGTCCGGGCTGATCGCGTAGCTGATCTCGGTCGAGCCGACCAGGTCGGTGAACAGGACCGTGATGGTCTCGGTGACCGCCAAGTCTCCCTCCTCCGGTTCCACATCACCTTGTCAGATTTTGCGTCGGAAGAAAGCTCCCCCAGACCTTCAGTCCAGGTCAAGTCCAGGTGGTGGATTAAGTCCTTCAGTGCCGCGCGGTGCCACCCATACGCGACGAGCATCCGGGGACGTCTATCCCAAGAAGTTTGATCACTTGTGTAATCGATTCACTGTGAAGGAAGGGAACGGGCGCTCATGATGCGAGCTCGCGCCCATCTTCATGCCAATCGGCCAGATCCCGACATCATCGATGAAAGGGAAGTGGTGCGCTGTGCGGCTTCAGCCGAGGCAGGATCTCCTCCGCTGTGTACTTACTCATAAGTCGTAACGCCGTTTTGTTGTTGGCCATAAGCACCTCGGGGGATGCACCGCAGCGAGCGGCTCGCCTGCACGGCGCCGCGGACGCCTGCTTCACGGGGCAGGCCCATACTCCAACGGACGCCTTCCTTCGTGATCGAGACCATGACCGCCTTCGGATTCTGCTCGGCGAAGAGGTGTTCGACGCGCTCTATCTCGAAGGAGCCATACTGGATTCGATCGATGCGGTCACGACGTACCTACGGGACGGATGCCCGTAGGTGACCGGTTGGGCTATGCGCACGGGGACGGGCACCCGCAGATTCGCCGTCTAGCTCACATGGTCCATACGGCCCCGTGTGGCAGCTCCATTCGGACCGGGTGTAGGCGCCAAGACGAGCGGCAACTCGGCGGATTGTCTCGACTGGCACTTCACCAACCACGACAACGGAAGGGGCCCGGTCCCAACAACGGTGTTGCACTCCGTCTCGTGTCGTTTCAGTGCGTCGCTCGCACCGTCGCTCGTTATTGCTTGCACCAGCGATTTTGAGATCTGGTGCAACGGGAAGACTCATGGCGTGACGACTTGACCAGCACTTTTAATCCCAGCGCGCCGGGATCGAGACCCGGGCGGCCCACGAACGGAATCTCCTGCCGGGGCGCACGGTGGCGCAATGCGTGGGAACACGCTGCGGGGGCGCCGCCAGCATGATGTCGCAAGATTGTAAGGTCCACGGTTTCCATTAGAGACGAAAAGCGTAAGGACAGAACTGACCGGTATGGTGGACATATGACCGGATGGGACGGTCAATGACCACGTTACCGTTCGATTCCCGCATGATCGATCGGTTGTCGGCGAAACCTGACCGGCTGAGCGAGGCGGCACGGGAGATCGAGGGCGCTCGGGAACCCGCGGTCAACCCCATCACGTGGTTCGATTTCGCCTGGCGAGCGCGCCACGATCGGACAACCTGGGCCGTTCGGGTTCGGCGCTGGCTCTACAGACTCGCCGAAGAGGTCCGTACGGTGACTGTCACGATCACAGCGGCCATAGCGGACACGGCCGCGGCCCGGCTGGTGTCGATTCCCGGAGGCCCCGCCGACCGCCTCATCTCTGCGACCGCGGTCGAGCAAGGATGGCGGTTGGTCACTGAGGACCGCCGGCTCCGCGGGTACCGCCACCCGCGTCCCGTCTCATGAGCGGAAACACCGGTCTGATTACGGGACGACCCTCTTCGGTGTCGGAAGATCGTCCGTCATCGAGGCGAGGGTTCTCGGAAAAGACCAACCAGTCGAGGCTGCCTCTCATCCTCGTTATCGCCTCTTTCGTCGCTTCCCGGATCGCCCTCTACTTCGCCGGTCTCCGCTACTCATATTCGGGGCTCCGTGGGAACACCTCCTGGCAGCTGCTCGACGTTCGCCTCCTCAAGACGCACCTGATCTCGAGCGTTTGGCACCTCCAAAGCCAGCCTCCGCTCTACAATCTCATCTCCGGGATCTTCCTGAAGCTGCCGACCGGGCTGGCGAACGTCCTCATCGTCTGCCTCTGGACCGTGCTCGGTTTCGTGGTCGTCATTGTGACGTATCTCCTACTTTTCGACCTGCAGATCCCGCCATTCATCGCCGCTGGAGTCGTCGTGGTGTTCGTCATCTGCGATCCGGCCTACTGGCTCTACGGGTCGAGCTATTCGAACTCGTATCCCACCATGGCGCTGCTGACGGTGGGGTTCTGGCTCCTCTTACGCTTCCTACGCCGCGAGCAGGCGCTCGCCGGTCTCTTGGCGTGCTTGTGCTTTGCAGGCATCGTGTTCATGAACAGCCATTACCAAATCGTGTGGCTCCTGCTCCTGATCGGTGCCCTGTGCCTCCTCCTCCGTTCGCGGTGGCGGAGCATCTGCACCGTTGCGGCCATCCCCCTGATTCTCGTCGTGTCCCTCGGTGTGAAGGACTACATGATGTTCGGAACACTGACGACGAGCAGCTGGGTTGGGATGAACCTCGCCCGGCCGACTTTGGTCAAGGTTCCTCCATCACAGTTGAGGCAGCTGGTGCACGACAAGACGCTCACTCCGATCGCGCTGATCCCGGACTGGAACT
The DNA here is from genome assembly GCA_963828505.1 of uncultured Acidimicrobiaceae bacterium. Taxonomy (GTDB): domain Bacteria; phylum Actinomycetota; class Acidimicrobiia; order Acidimicrobiales; family RAAP-2; genus Bog-473. The sequence goes on along the minus strand of CAWHFM010000012.1, from coordinate 87,079 downwards.
CGCCGGTGGCCTATCGCGGCGTCGCCGGTCCGCTCCCGAAGACGGGTGTCCCAGCGCTTGACGAGGAGTTCAAATCGAGTGGAGCGATCAACTTCAACAACCTCATCTTCGTCAAGGTCTCCCAGGAGTACTTGCATGACGATTTGGCGCTGATCCTTGCTAGGCCGGGCATATTCGAGAACAGCCTGGTCGTGGCGGGCGAGCTGTGGGTCACTCCACCAGACCAGGCATTCGTTGGGACGCCACCATGGAATTCAGTGGGCCCGTTTGTCCGATTCTACGATCGGTACATCCTGGCGCAACCGATCGTCGACACGTTGAGCGCCTACATCGCCGTCTTTACGAGCGCCAGGATTCTGCCCGACCAGCTCTCTTACACGGAGCTGTTGATCGACACCCTTGCCATTCTCGGGCTCCCGTTTGCATGGATCCGGATACGACGAGAGGATCCTTCGACTGCCGCCTTCGTTGCGGCGCTGTGGCTCACGATCACCTATTGTCTCGTTGTCACGAGCCTGCTCGAACTGGGTGAGAACGACCGTTTCAGCTTCGAGCTAGGCCCTTTGCCTCTGATCGGGGCTTCTCTCGTTATCAGAAACGCCGTCGGCGCGCTCGCATCGAGGTGGCACAGAGTGTCAACGGACATGGTGGCAGGAAGCGAGGGCTGACAGCGTCCTTCGCCTGTGTGATGTCGACGTCCCGGCGAGCTCCCTGTCGTCCGCGTCGGGCGCGAGTTGTGCCACCAGGCGTTCTCTCGCACAAGTTCGAGCCTCACCCGGACTTCGTTAAGTGCGAGCGCCGATTGTTGTTGAAGCTGCGCCAAGCGCATAGCGCTCGTCACGCCAAGGCCTAGTGGTCCTTTCCCCGTGTCTGTTAGCGCGGAACGTCGGATGGCCGCGCTGTGGATCTGCCCACGAAAAGATGTATGCGCTACGACCGGCAAATGATCATCCGGGCACGGCTACCAGCGCCCAGTTCGAGGCGCTGCTCGGGCATCTCTGGCGCAGGGTCTTGATTTGATACCTCACTAATGACCACCCTGGAGGGGCGCCTGTCCCAACAGCCGTGTTGCAGTGCCTCTCACGCCGTCTCTGTCCGTACCTGGCAACCCTCGCTCATTTTGGTTAGCACCTGCGGCTTCGCGACGTGATGCCACGGAAAGGCTCACGCTGCAACGACTTGACCTGGACTTTTCATCCCAAGGTGCCGGGGTCGAGACCCGGGCGGCCCACGTAGTCGCTGTTCAGAGGTCCACTGCCTCCGTCGTCGGCTCCGTTTGTGAAGCCAACGGGTCGAAGTCCGGCAGTTCGCTCAGCCAAAGTGCGCGATGCATCGCCTCTGCGGCATGCATGCATGAGGGCGCTAGCAGGTGGCCGTAGACGTCCATCGTCACACGGATGGAGGCGTGGCGGAGCGTGTCTGAGACGACACGCTGCGTTGGCGACCCTCGTGCCCGCTCATGGACCAAAGTCCGCCACACTTAGCGTGGTGTTCGCTCATCCACCGCCCACGGTGCCCCACTCTGGTCGAGCAGGTCCAGGAAGGGATCGGCCGGAAAAGCCTCCGGGCCGAGGATTCCCACACCTGACCAAGTTCCGGAGTCGACAAGCTCCAGCGCCACGAGGGGGTTGATTGCCGTTTGCCATACGACGGCCTGCGATCCGTATTCGCTCATGGACCAGGCGTTGTCGACAACCTGATATAGATACACCTCGCGGCGAGCCCCGTCTTTGCCGGTTCCAGACACCCAGGTGCCAGCGCACGTGACGCCATGCATATTGTCGCCGAGCTCGGCTGGATCAGGAAGACAGGCGGCAACAACGTCACGGGGAGAGACTTTCGCTCCCTCCACATCAACCGGGAGCGTGGAGTCGAGGCCGAGCTTGTGTAGGGTCTCGAGGATCCTGATGAATTCTTCGCCCAGGCCGTACTTGAACGTCACCCGTTTGGCGTCGATCCATCGTGGGACCAGAAGGACTTCCTCGTGCTCAACGTTGACGCACTCGACGGGGCCGATCCCGGCGGGGAAATCGAACACCTCAAGTTCGCTAAAGGGCTCAGTCGTGTACCAGCCCCGATCCTGCTCCCAGATGATCGGGGGGTTCAAGCATTCCTCGATCGTGGTCCAAATAGAGAAGGTGGGTGCGAAGTCATAGCCTTCGACCACCAAGTTGGCGCCGTCACGTATCCCGATCTCGTCGATTGACGAGAATAGGTAGTCGGACGCGTACCGCGCGAAGACGTCCGACAAGCCTGGTTCAACCCCCATGCCGACGAGCGCCAATAGACCCTTATTCTCCCACTGGTCGGCCAAGGCAAACTGTTCATCGCCGAGTTTTACGCCCGGCTGTGAGTATGGATCTCGAGAGTGAGGGTGAGAGAGCGACATCGCCATATCGAGATAGTTCACATCCGCAGCCAGAGCACTGCGGAACAGCGGCATTACGAACCTCGGGTCGACTGCGTTCACGAGCACATCACAACGTTGAGCTCGCAGAAGATCGCCCACGGCCTTCTCATCACTGGCGTCCAGGGCAACTGCGGTGAATCGATCACTAGCGGACTGCGCTGCTCGTTGCGCCCGGTCCAACACATGGTCGGCGACGACCAGATGTTCAAAAGCCTCGCGTCGAGCGGCGGTCCGAGCAAACGCCGTTCCCACCCCACCCGCTCCCACCAGCAACACACGCATGGCAACCTTCCCATCCATTCGGAGGATGCGGCGGTGCGCCGAACCCAGACCAAACCCTAACGACGTCAGGGGGGAGCTCCCTACAGCAGCACGAGGACCCTACGGGCAACCGCTGGTGACTGTGTAAATCCTCCTGCCGCGCGTGGCTGATGCAGACAAATACTCGACGGCCATACAAGGGACGTGGCTGAGAACACGCATGTCGTCGTGCAACGGTGTGCAATAGGCCGATTCGCATCCATTTCGTGCAACAAGGCCAACCTATTCGTATGCGGCCAGATTTGAGCATCGAACAAATCGTTGTTTACCGTATCTCCAGAGGTTTCGGTGCATGTCTTCGTGTTACAGATGTGCACCACTTCTCTGCCTGCGTATGGAGCACAACCTCCAGCCTGGGCGTGGGGTAAAGCGATAGGCGGGGCGCGGTCTCCCCCCCTTCCACGTTAGAGCGGTCTAATGTGGGGATCGTGTCCGTAAGGCGATCGCTCTCGCGCATCCGGGTCGGTCGCCAGGCGTACCCGCCCGTCACCCGGACAAGTATTTGATCAGGACGCCAGTCGAGGCGGAGATTTCGGTCAGGGAGTTGTTGGGTACGGCGTCAGGGCTGTAGCCGTTGGCGACCCAGACGTCGACACCGTCGTCGTCGGAGAGGGACAACGGGGAGTCGAACCCGTAGGCGGGGTCGTTCAGGATCAGGACGAAGGTCCCCGATGCCTTACATTCGCTGAGGGTGTTGGTCATCGGGTCAGTGACCCAGAGGTGGGTTCCGTCGTCGACGTTCGCCCGGAGTAGGTGACGTCGCCGGTGGTCACCGTCTTGAGGAGCGTGCCGCTCGCCACCTCGTCCTCAAAGAGGTCGCTGATCGGATTGCCGCCGACGAGCCAGATGGGTGGCGTCGGCGGCGATGGGGCCTCTGGCGTCGGCCGAGGCCGGGGTGATGGTCTTGCCCACGCTGCCCGTCCACTCGTTGACGACCACGATCCCGCCGTTGCAACCGGCACAGTCGCTCAGCGCTTGAGGCGCGATTCAAAGTCGAGATCCAAACGGTGTTCCGCCTTCAACGAGGCCATCTTTAGTCCCCGCGGCCGAGGGGACGGACGTGGGTGCCGTCTCCTCGGCGCCCCACGCTCACCCGATCGCGACGCGCTGGCGTGATAATGAAGGTGGCGATGAACGAGCCTTTGTCGGAACCATCCGTGCTGGTTGAGGAGTTCCATCTCGGCGCCGAGGGCCGGGGGGCGGACGCCTCGGCCGTGGCCGTGCTGGTCACGCTGTCCCGTCCGGACTCCCTGAACGCCATCGACTCGGACATGCTGAGGCAGCTCCATTCGGTCATCGACGGCGTAGGCCGGCGAGACGATGTGTGTTGCGTGCTCCTGACCGGTGCCGGTCGAGCCTTCAGCGCCGGGGGGGATCTCAAAAGCTACGTGGCGCTGCAGCGCGACCCCAGCGCGTTCCCCCGCTTCGTGGCTGACGTCCATCGAGTGTTCGGGAGTCTTCGTGACTTGCCGTTCCCCGTGGTCGGCCTGGTCAATGGGGTGACCGCGGCCGGAGGGCTGGAGCTGCTGCTCAACTGCGATTTCGCACTGGTGGCCCGCAGCGCGCGCCTATCCGACGGGCATCTCAACTTCGGCCAGATGGGTGGAGGCGGTGTGCTTACGCTGCTCCCACGCGTCATCGGACTGCAACGCGCATCAGAGCTGATCTTCTCCGGACGGTCCCTCTCGGCCGAGGAGGCAGTCGAGTGGGGACTGGCTGTCCGCTGCGTGGACGACGAGGCACTCCTAGAGAGCGGGTTGACCTTCGCCCGCCAGGTGGCAGCCAAGAGCCCCCTCGCCGTGACCAATGCCAAAGCGGTCCTCCAAGGCGTATGGGCTTCCAACGGGGACATCTCGAGTGGACTCCGCTTCGAAAGGGAGCGAAACGCCTACTACTGCCTCACCTCGGAGGACGCACCCGAGGGGTTGGCGGCCTTTCTCGAGAAGCGCACGCCGCGCTTTCGGGGCCGGTGACCACGATCGACCCCGCCGAACGCGTGGACGGGATAGCTCCCCAGCGTGACCCCGACAGCGCGGCCTGGTGGCAAGGTCTGCGGGAGCATCGCATCCTTCTTCAGCTGTGCGGAGGGTGCCGGCGTCCGCGGCACCCTCCGATGCCGCGCTGTCCTTGGTGCGCGGCCCGCACCTTCGTGGAGATCGAATCGGCCGGCCGAGGTGTCGTCTACTCGTTCGTGACGGCCCACGTGGCCGTCTCACCCGGCTATGGGGCCGAACTCCCCTATACCGTGGCCACCGTGGAACTGGACGAGGGCCCACGACTCCTGGGCCGTGTCGAATCGCAGCTTCCTCTGGCCATCGGGGCCGGGGTGACCGCACGGTTCAGGGACCATTCCTCCTGGACCGAGCTGTACTTCGCCGCGGATCCTCACCCGGCGTGACGGGCACGGCGCACGGGCCCGGTCGGGTGGCGGCCGTGACCGGCATCGGCTTCACGCCTTTCAGCCGCGCCTCGGGTTGCGGCGTCCTGTCGTTGGCCGCCGAGGCGGTTGCCAACGCCGTCGAGGATGCCGGCCTACGTCTCCGAGACGTCGACGCCATGGGTAGTTTCATGGTCTCGGACGACTCGGTGCCCTGCGTCGCCGTCTCGAGCACTCTCGGCATGGGGGCACTACGCAGCGTCCTCGATCTCCAGCTTGGCGGCCAAGCCCCCTGCCTTCTGGTGTGGCAGGGGGCCCAGATTGTGGCCAGGGGCGACGCCGAGGTGGTGGTGGTCTACCGCGCGCTCAACGGCCGCTCGGGCGCCCGGGTCGGATCAATGCAGTTCGCCGGGACGGGTGGGCAGTACCGCTACCCGATCGGGTACGGGGCCTACATGATGTACGTGGGCATGTGGGCCCAGCGCTTCCTCTACGAGACGGGACAAGGCCCCGAGGATCTCGGGGCAGTGGCCGTGAGCCAGCGCGTCTATGCCGAGGCCAATGAGCGGGCGGTGCGCCGTCAGCCCCTCGGGTTGGCCGAATACCTGTCGGAGCCCTACGTGGTCGATCCGTTCCGCCGCTCCGATTGCACCGTCGAGGTCGATGGGGCCTGTGCGGTAGTCGTGACGTCGTTGGAGCGGGCCCGCGATCTACCGCACCCACCTGCGGTGGTGGCTTCAGGTTGCTACCGGGCCGGCCCCCATCCCGGCCTGGACATCGGCGACCATCTGCTATGGCAGGACTACACGCGCAACTACACGAGCTGGCTGCGGGACGAGCTGTTCGGACGGGCCGGCGTGCGCCCGGAGGATGTGGATGTGGCGGAGATCTACGACTGCTTCACCAGTACCGTCTTGATGGGGCTAGAGGGATTGGGACTGTGCGAGCGGGGAGGGTCCGGGGCGTTCGTGCGCTCGGGCGGGTCTGCACTCGACGGGCGGATGCCTACCAATACGGGTGGTGGTTTGCTGGCCGAAGGCTATGTACACGGGATGAATACGGTGGCCGAGGCAGTGCTCCAGGTACAGGGACGGGGGGGTACGCGCCAAGCGCCGCGGCACGATGTGGTCGTCGTGACGTCGGGGGCGCTCATGGATGGTTCGGCCCTGATCCTGACCGCCGACCGCTAGACCAATGGTTTCGACCAGCCACCGCAGCAAGATCGGCGAGCTTCGGCCACGGAAGTAGCGGACGCTGCGCAAGGAATCGGCCGACGCCCGGGCCTTACCGATCACGAGCAGCGCGGATCCGTGTCCTGGACAGCCGGCCCCAGGTGGACAACCATCATCGGCAGCGCACGGCCATCGGCAGTCCACTCATCGGGCGAATCGACAACGCGGTGGGGTGGACCAACGGGCGGCCGGCGGCGAGAAGGGGGAGTACCCGGAGTGGCACACGACCAGGTTCGTCCATGAGGAGGGAGCGGTTGATATTCCGCGACATGGTGACCGACCCGCAGCGTGGTGCCTCCTACCGCGGGGATGGGCGGTGGGACTCCACGACCCTTTCGGGCCGCCTCGAAGCGGTGGCCGGGGCAGACCCAGCGCGCGTGGCCGTCGTCGACCGTGACGGGAAGGCGGTCCACACGTATGCCGAGCTCGAGCGCGACGTCGCCCTGTTCGCCCTCTGGCTTGGTGATGGGGGGGTGGGCGACGGCGACGTCGTGTCGATCCAGCTGCCCAACTGCTATGAGTTCGTGGTGATCGCACTGGCGACCCAACGGGTGGGTGGGGTCATCAACCCCCTGCTCCCCATCTACCGGCGCCGCGAGCTGCTCCACGCCCTTGAGGTCGCCCAGTCGAAGGTGCTGTGCACTCCGGCCCTCTATCGCGGCCACGACCATCTCGCCGAATCGCGGCTGGTCATTGCAGAGTCGGCCCCTTTCGCGGTCCACGTGGTGGTCGCCGACGGGCGTCCCGCCACGGCGCAGGCGACCCACGTCCCCACTGTATGGTTCGCCGACACCCTGGCCCCTGACGGAAGCGGCGGGGCCGCGGCAGCGGGCGCTCGCCGCCGCGAGGACGAACGGTCCGACTCGGTCTCCGAGTTGATCTTCACCTCGGGTACCGAAGCGGCCCCCAAGGCGATCATGCACACCGAGGAGACGGCCAACTTCAGCGTCCGGGTGGCGCGGCAGGATCTCGGGCTCGACGAAACCGATGTCGTGTGGATGCCGTCGCCCATCGGGCATTCGACGGGCTTCAATTACGGGGTCCGCCTGGCGATCTATCACGGGTTGGCGCTTGTGCTCCAGGACCGCTGGGACGCTGCGGTTGCCTGCGACCTGATCGCCGCCCACCGGGCCAGCTACACCTTGGCCTCCACGACCTTCCTGCAGGATGTGGTGGCTGAGGCCGAGCGCCGGGGAGGTGACCAGCTCAGCTCCATGACCCGGTTCGGCTGCGGCGGCGCGCCCGTCCCACCTGACCTTGTCCGGCGCGCCGCGGCGTGTGGGATCGGGGTCCTTCGTCTCTACGGGTCGACCGAAGTGTTGGTGGCGACCTGGAACCGGCCTTCAAGTCCCGTCGACAAAACCACCGGCACCGACGGAGTGGCGCTCACCGGCGTCGAGGTCGAGCTGCGCGACGACGACGGGTGTGTCTGCCCCCGCGGCGTGGCTGGAGAGATTCTCGTGCGAGGTCCCAATACGTGTGTCGGCTTCTACCGCGACCCCGAGCGAACGGCCGCCACCTTCGCTCCGGGCGGGTGGGTTCGATCCGGTGACCTGGCCACTATGGACGAGGACGGCTATCTGACGGTGGTCGGCCGCAAGAAGGAGATCATTATCCGGGGAGGACTGAACATCACGCCACGAGAGATCGAGGACCTCCTCTTGGACTTCCCCGAGGTGGATCGGGCGGCCGTTGTCGGCCTTCCCCACCAAAGGTTGGGCGAGCGCGTCTGCGCGTGTGTGGTGCTGGCGTCCGGCACGAAGTTGGAATTTGCCACCATGGTCGAGCGCCTACGTGTCTGCGGGCTGGCCACGTACAAACTGCCCGAGCAGCTCGAGATCCTCGACTCCCTTCCGCTGACGGCATCGGGCAAGACCAAGAAGTACGAGATCGTCGACCGCCTCTTGGGTAGCGACTGAAGATGTTCGACCAGTCGGACATCGAGGCCTACGTGGAGGCGGGCTGGTGGGGCACCCGCACCCTGGCCGATGTTGTGGCCGGCCATGCAGCGTCACGTCCCGACCAACCGGCGTACATCGTGGCCGGCCCGTCCGAAGACCGCGCGCTGACCTGGGCCCAATACGACCGGCGCTCGTCCGAGCTTGCCGCCGTCCTGGCGCGCGCCGGGCTCGACTCGGGAACAAAGATGGGGGTGATCCTGCCGGACGGAGCCACGGTTCACACGGCCTTCCTGGCCGCCGAGAAGGCAGGACTGGTGGTGGTCGGGTTGGGGTCGCGAGCCGGGCAGGCGGAGATACGCCATCTCCTGCGCCGGACAGGCGCGACAGTACTGCTCACCCACGAGCATTTCCAGGAGCGTCCGGCCGGCGAACTGGTGGAGTCGTTGCGCTCGGAAAGCCTGCGGGGGCTGCGCCACATCGTGGTGCCTGATGTGCTGTCGCCCGAAGCGGCGACGGCGGTAGTCGACGGAATCCCCGTCCCGCCACCCGATGAAGGCGAGGTGGCCAGAGTCCTGACGGGCCGGGCCCTCGGACCTGATGACCTGTTCATGCTCAACTCCACCTCGGGTACCACTGGGTTGCCCAAATGTGTGATGCACACGGCGAACCGCTGGTTCTACTTCCACCAGTTGGCAGTGGAAGCGGGCCAGCTCACTCCCGAGGACATCTTCTTCAGCGCCGTGCCGGCTCCCTTCGGGTTCGGGCTGTGGACGGCGCACTTCTCGCCGAGCGTGCTCGGCTGTCCAACGGTCGTCACCCCCAGATTCGAGGTCGAGCAGGTGCTCATCGCCATGGCCACCCGCCGGGTATCGGTGCTGGCCTGCGTGAGTACCCAATTCATCATGATGCTGAACTCGCCTCGCCTGGACGGGCTGGACCTGACGTCGCTGCGCGTCCTGTTCACGGGAGGCGAAGCCGTTCCCCCTGCTCGGGCGGCGGCGTTCGAGCAGCGCACAGGCGCCAGGGTGCTCCAATTTTACGGCTCCAACGAAACGGGTGCGCTCAGCAGGACGACGCTCACCGATTCGCGTGAACAGCGCCTAGGCACGGCGGGCCGCGTCATCGACGCCATGCAAGTGCGGGTCCTCGGCGATCGGGGCGATCCTGTTACGTCGTCACCGCGGGTGGGTGTACCGGCGTGCAAGGGGCCGGCGAACTGCGTCGCTTACTACGACGACGAAGCGGCCAACGCCGAGTTGTTCACCGAAGACGGCTGGATGCGCATGGGTGACGTGGTCGAAATCGACGACTCCGGCTACCTGCGGGTCGTCGGCCGCACGTCGGACATCATCATCCGGGCTGGGAAGAACATCAGTGCGCCAGCGCTCGAAGCGGAGATCTCCGAGCATCCCGATGTGGCGCTGGTCGCCGCCGTTTCCATGCCGGACGACATCTTCGGGGAGAGGGTCTGCGTCTACGTGTCGACGCGAGGCGATGTCCCCGTCACCCTGTCCGATATCACCGCGTTCTTGGCCTCCCGCGGGGTGAGCCGTGAGTGGTATCCCGAGCGGCTGGTCCAGCTCGGTGACCTGCCCCGCTCATCGGGGGACAAGGTGGCCAAGGGCGAGCTCCGGGCCGATATCCGACGACGCCAGGCGGCTGAGCTGGCGGCCGACGGGGTCGGTGATCTCTGAGGCGAAGGAGCGCCGTTGATTACCACAACTCGCTCATTGAGCGGGAAGGTGTCTCCGCTCCCGGTCAACGGTTACCCCAGCCCTCGATACTCCCGATACCCAATCGCCCGATCGTCTCGAGCAGGGGCGGGACGCTCGCGTCTGGCACCGGCAGCTGGGGTAAGCGGGGAAAGCCGCCCGGCAGCCTCAGCGCATTGAGGGCGGCCTTGGTGGCCCGTATCCCGCCGGCGGCATACAAGCTGCCCGACAGCCGGAGCAGTTTTCCGTAGAAGTCTGTCATGCGCCACGCGTCGTTTTCCCGGTAGGCGTCGATCAGTCCGACGCTGAGAGTGGGCGCCAGGTTGCCCTCGGAGCTCAGGTACCCGGTGCCGCCGAGCGAGAGCGCGGTCAGCGCCAGATGGGGCCCGCCGACATGGATCTCCAGACGGTCCCCCAGCGCATCTATCACGGCGCTGAGATAGCCCAGATCCTGGTGGCTGAGGTTGATTCCGATCAGGTGGTCGAACCGATCGGCGAATTCGATGAGCATGGGTATCGGCACTTGGTAACCGACCGATTGATGGGTGGAGAGCACGGCGGGAAAGTCGATCGCCCGCAGCACGTCATCGAAGTACCGATGGATCTCGTCCGAGGTCGGCCGGTGGCCGTGCCCCTGGTCGAGAGAGTAGATCTGGGCGGCGTCGACTCCGATGTCGCTGACCATCACCAGATACTCGATCATGTCGAGCGACGTGCGCGGTTCGACGCCCATGGCGCGAACCGGCACCTTCCCTTGCAGTTCCTCCACACCGATCTGTAGCAATCGCCTCGTCTCGTCCGGCGAGAGCACGTAGCCCTCGCCGCTGCCACCGCCGCCCAGGTAGACGCCGATACCGGCGGCGGCCATGCGCCTGAGGTGCCCCCGCAGGGCGACCTCGTCCATGGCACCGTCTTCGGTGAACGGCGTGATGCTTATGACAAAAGTGCTGGCTCGGGTGCGGCCGACTGGGTCCGTGCTGCTCGCCGGCAAGGGGTCAGGTGCTCCCGAGCTGGTCGAACTTGAAGAGCTTGAGGGAATTGCCACACAGGATGGCGTGCTTCTCACTTGGCGGAACGTCGGCGAACGTGGCGTTGATCGTCTTCCACGACAGCGGCCAGTCCGTCGTGATATGGGGGTAGTCGCTCGACCAAAGCATCCGGTGCACGCCGACGCGGGCGCGATTATCGACGGCAAATGGGTCGGTAATGAACGAGGCGGGAAAGAACTCCTGCATGTACTCGCTGGGTAGACGGGTCAGTTTGGAGTCGCGCAGGGACGCCCTCCGGTGGCGCAGGAAGTTGTCGTCGCATTGGCTCTCGAAGTACGGGATCCACCCGCAATCGACCTCAATGAACGGGATGCGAAGCTTGGGAAACCGGTCGAGTACTCCGGCGAAGATGAATTGCAGCATCCGCTTCGGTGCATCATAGAAGTGGCCGGTGCCGGGAAGATTTGTGGCCACCGTGCGCTGGCCCATCTTCCCCTCGACCAGGCCTACATGGATCGTTAGTGGCTTGCCGCTGGCCTCGATCGCCTCCCAAACCGCATCGTCTTCGGGCGTGATGGACGGCTCCCCGCTCGGGTAGCGCTGCATGAGGAAGGCCACGAACCCGGTCATGCGGGAGAGCCTCTCAATCTCCTTGAGGCATCCCTCCACCCCACGATTCGGGAGGAGTGCAGTACCACCGAGCCGATCAGGGGCGGTCGAGCAGAACTCGGACATGAAGTCGTTGTATGCCCGGATCATCTCATGGTGGAGGGCGGCGTCCTCGTGGCCGGCCACGAAGGTGCGCGGGTTGTTGGACCCGAAGATCAGCTCGGCATCGACCCCGTCCTCCTGCATCTCCTTGACCCGGGCGACAGGGTCGAAGCTGCCGGGATTGATGTCTTCGTAGGTACACCATTGGCCCATGTCCTCTGGGCGGCGCCCGGCCGTCGCACCCCAGCTGAAGGGGAGCGTGGTGTCGTAGCCAGGGAACACCCACCCGTCTCCGTCAGGTAGCCGGTCCACACGCGGCACCCGGTCCTTGTCCTTCTCGGCCACCCGCGACGTCCATACGTCCCGAGGCTCGTTGAGGTGGCCATCGGCCGAGATGAGCGTGTACTTCTTCTGTGAGTCTGCCATGGCAGATCCCTCCCTATGGGTGTTCGCACGGCAGCGTCCTGATCCCACCTGTCCGACTACATGCAAAAGGTAGAGGTGCCCTCACCTGTGGTCAAGGCGACCTCACCCCTACGCGTACTCTGGGTGAGCGGCTTCGGGAGTGCCCGGCGCGGCCGGTAGCTGTTGAGATGACGTGAGTGGGCGTCTTACGTCGGAAGCGATCCACTCGTCGTCGAGTCCCCATCCAATCCGGTGACGTGGTTCGTGTCGTCGTGGGTGGGGAGGCCGACCAACCTATCCAGGGGTTCATTCGAACCTCCGCTCGGCCAAGGTCCCGCAGGACTGGTGGCGGGATGACGAACACAATGATCCCCCTTCCTTTGGGAATGTCGGCATGTTGGGAGTCCAGAACCGCGACGGGAAAGCCAGGGCCACTGACGGAGACATCGCAACTCGATCGCAGCAGCGTCCTTCATTGACGATTCGCAGCGAAGGTACGGACGCGGCAGCGTGTAGTGATCTGACCCCGCCGGGTACAGTGACCGACCATGGGATCGCTTGACGGGAAAGTGGCTCTCATCACCGGAGCAGCCCGGGGACAAGGAAGGGCGCATGCGCTCGCGTTGGCGTCAGAAGGATCCGACATCGTGGCGTGGGACGTGCCGGGGCCGATGTCATCGCTTACCTATGCACTCGGTACGCAGGAGGATCTTGACCTGACGGCCAAACTGGTGAACGAGAGAGGTCGACGGTGCCTTTCTCGGTCGGTCGACGTGAGCGACGCGAGCCAGGTCAATGCCGGAGTCGAGCACACGTTGGAGGAGTTCGGCCGGATCGACATTGCATTGGCCAATGCCGGCATCGTTTCCATTGGCCCGTTTGTCGATGTCACGGACGAGTCGTGGGCGGAGATGCTCGCTACCAACCTCACCGGGGTGTTCACTACGCTCCGGGCCGTGGTACCTCCCATGTTGGAACAGCGTTGGGGTCGGATCGTCGTCACGGCGTCGATGGGCGGCCGTATGGGGATCAAGGGCCAATCCGCCTACAACGCCACCAAGTGGGGCGTCATCGGCCTGGCAAAGTCCTTGGCCCTTGAGGTGGCGAACGACGGGATCACCGTCAACGTGGTGTGCCCTTGCGCGGTGCGCACTCCGATGCTGCAACCCGATCCTGACAGCGAGGTACCCGAAGAAGTAGTTCGGCGGTGGACTCGTAACAATCCGATCGCCAAGCCTTGGATCGAAGCCGAGGACGTCACCCGCGCCGTGATGTACTTGGTCCAAGACCCCGGGGTGCTTACCGGTACGATCATGGAAGTCAGTCTCGGTTCGAGCGCTCGCATGCCCTGATAGGGCGCGAATACGGTCCCTTGTCGCTTCAGGGCTCCGGTTTCAGACCCGTCGCGATCCCCATCGCCGATTCAGCCGTACCCGCCCATCACCGCAGAGGATCCGCTCTGTGTGAGCTTCGGAGACGGTTGCACAGCTGTTCGGCGGAGGGCTGATGATGCTCGGGCGTGTACGGCACTTCCTCGTTCGTGGGCGAGTCGTCGGGATCGGAGCGGACCGCGTCGACGAGCATCCCAAGTCCCTGCGCCTCTGATCCACCGCGTCAGTCCTTTGCAACGAAGACCGGGGATTCCCACGGGCGGCGGTAGCGACATCAGACCATCTACCGATCCCAGTGGCGATGCCATCCGATTGCTTCAACGAGCTCCTTGATGAACGCGCGATTCGGGCTTGGGCCGACAACGATCCCGGGAGCTTCCGGAGAAATTGAGCAGGCTTGGAGGACGTCGACACCTTGGCCCCACGCGGCGATGGTCTTGCCGTGTCGGTACGATTCACCGAGATTGACCGCCATATAGGGGTCGGCAGACAGCGTTTCAGCTCCTTCCCCCCCAGCGACGACGACGGCGTCGTACTCCACCGGTTGTGTGGTCAGTGCACTCTTGGTCACCTCGACAGGGCCGGAGTCTCCGTCGATGCTTCCGCCGTGAGGCCCGACGATTACGGCGGACGCTCCCGCACGTTCCAGAGCGCCGCTGAGGGCAGCTACGCCGGCTCCATCCACGCCGTCAGCAGCGAAGACACCGACGACCCTCCCGGTGATGGGCGATGGCTCAGTCGGAAGAAGGGAGAGTGCAGGTGACGGGTTGACATTTTTCGCCGGCCTGCCCCTGGGAGCAGGTTTTCCCAAGCTCGAGGCAACACCTGCGGTCAAGGTGCCATCCACATGGGCAAGATTCTCGAGCATCCGATCTTTGATCTCCTGACTCAAGCACTTGCCCAACTCGAAGGAGAAGGCAGCAATGATGTGCTCTCTTTCAGGCGGACTCATGCTTTCCCAGAAGAGTGTGGCTTGAGAGAAGTGGTCGGAGAACGACTGAGCGCGGACCCGCATCTTTGCCCCGGCCACGGGTCGGGGGACATGGACGTATCCCTCCACCCCGCCTGGGAAGGGGCAGCCACCCGCGAGAGAGTTCGGATTGTACGCAGCGATTCCTTTCGCCACCGCCTGTTGTCCGAAACCGTCCCGCTGGGTTGTGTTCACCGGCGAATGGGGACGGTTGATGGGAAGCTGGTCGAAATTGGGCCCTCCCAGCCGGGTGAGCTGGGTATCGAGATAGGAGAAGTTCCTGGCTTGGAGGAGCGGATCATCGGTGAAATCGATGCCCCGAGGCACGTGGCTCGTGCAGAAGGCGACCTGCTCCGTTTCCGAGAAGTAGTTGGTCGGATTCCGATTCAGCGTGAGGCGACCGATGGTTTCGACCGGCGCCAGCTCCTCGGGCACGAGCTTGGTGGGATCGAGAAGATCGATCCCCTCGAACATCTGATCCTCGGTATCGGGAAATACCTGGACCCCGAAGTCCCATTCGGGGAAGGTACCCCGCTCGATGGACTGCCAGAGATCCCGGCGGTGAAAATCTGGATCGATCCCCCCGAGCTTCTGGGATTCCTCCCACACCAAAGAGGCCAAGCCAGCTACGGGCTTCCAGTGGAATTTCACCAAGGTCGTCTTCCCGCGGGCATTCACCAAGCGGAAGGTGTGGACCCCGAATCCCTCCATAGTCCGAAAGGAACGGGGAATGGCCCGGTCGGACATGATCCACATCAGCATGTGGGTGGACTCAGGAGTGAGCGAAACGAAATCCCAGAATGTGTCGTGAGCGGTCTGGGCTTGGGGAATCTCCCTGTCAGGCTCGGGTTTGGCGGCATGGATCAAATCGGGGAACTTGATCCCGTCCTGGATGAAGAACACCGGTATGTTGTTGCCGACCAGATCCCAGTTGCCTTCTCCGGTATAGAACCGCACCGCAAATCCGCGCACGTCTCGGGCGGTGTCCGCCGATCCTCGAGAACCAGCCACGGTCGAGAAGCGGGCGAAGACCGGCGTGTCCACCGAAGTATCGCCGAGGATCGGTGCGCAGGTCAGCTTCTCGAGAGACCGGGTGAGTCGAAAGATGCCGTGGGCGCCCGCTCCTCTGGCATGTACGACGCGCTCGGGGATCCTCTCATGGTCGAAGTGCATGACCTTCTCGCGTAGGTGGAAGTCCTCGAGCAGCGTGGGTCCTCGTTCACCGACGCGCAAGCTGTTGTCCGTGTCATCGACGGGAACGCCCGTCGCGGTCGTGAGCGTCTCGCCGCCCTGGGCCCACTCCGGAGCTACTGCGTCCTCGGGGACGCCACGAGAAAGCAGTGGCTTGCGACGGGTTGAGCTCGGAGTCTTACCAGTTCGGGGTCGGGCCATGACATGCCTTTCGCAGCGGGTGGAGACGATGCGTGAGGCAGACTGAATTCCAAACGCTCGCGGGAGCAATCGATACCCTCAACGAAGGCAACCGAAACGGAACTCCGCCAAGTGGAGTGTCGTCGGCTCCGATGTACGAGATGCGACAGAGGCAGGGGCTCGAACTCGCTCGAAGAGTCGAGAGAATTGAGTGACTCGCAAGGGTGTGCGGGCCACATTGGCGGATGCATGCAGTCGCGAGGAAGCTAGGAATACGTCACATCGAGGCGACGCAGACCCCCTCAGTCTCGGAACAGCCGCTTCTACCGATACAGAGCTCAGTGTTCGCCTGCGAGCGACCGGCGAGTGCGACTCAGGCCAACTCCTCAGATCTATGTCGACCGTGGAAACCGCCGCTCTTCAGCGGTTATCGACGGAGCGAACCGCGGCGGGCGCCCTCCCCGCGACTGAGAGCGAAGCTGGCGACCCAGACAACCGCGAGTACGACGGCCGCAATCCACAACAAGTGAACGGCAAATCCTGCACCAAAAAGAATCAACACCAAAAGAGCAAGCAAGATGATGACCATGATCATTCCCCTTTCCTGGGTGCCCGGATTGGACACGCTTTCGGATTCCAGTGGCTGCGGATGCCCGCTTGACTGCATGAGGTCATACCCGCAAGGACATGGCCCAAACGGACGTGTACCAGGTCGCGGAAAATGTAAACACTAGAGCAGGCTCTGGTCAGACAGGAACCGGTCGCCAAACGTGAATCCCGCAGAGGTGATCTCGAACTGGCGAATTAACGGATCGTGGGCGCTGCCTCGCGTCTTGAGCACCGTGATGGCCCGTTTCACTTCGGACTCTCCCCGCAGGAACTGGAGGAGCACCACATTGTCCGAGACGTGAGAGATCCCAAACTCCGAGAGCCGCGTCAAGCCGAAGAGCTCCGAGGCTTCCTGGGTCATGATCACGCTGATGTTTTTCCGGGCGCATCGCTGCAGAAGGGAATAAATGTACTCCCGGAATCGGAGTTCGTCGCCGCAAGCGACGCGGAGGTCCCCGAGGCTATCGATGGCCAGCCGGGTTGCTCCGGTTCGCTCGATCGCGTCGAGGATCTCATAGACCCATTCATCGACATAGAGATCGACGGGCGGGCGGAACAAGAGTTCGATCTTGGGGTTGTCGAGTGACCAAGAAAAGCCCTGGACAATGCGCTCCAGCTGTACCGGATTCTCCTGGAACGTTGCGTAGATCCCCTGCTCACCATGGTCGGCACCCGAGAGGACGAAGTGCAGCGCGATGAGTGTCTTTCCGGACCCAGATGGTCCGGCGACGAGTGTCGAGGCTCCACGCCAATAGCCGTCCGACAGCATGTCGTCGAGGAGAGAAACTCCCGAGGAGATCCGTTCCGACCGGTAGTCATAGGTATCGCCCTCGGCATGATCGGCGAGACGGGGAAAGATAACAATGCCGTCGGGCGAGACCCGGTATGCGTGCTTGCCCGAAGTGAACCCGCTACCGCGCAGTTTCAATACTTGGAGGACACGGCTTTCTCTGTCGCCAACTCGCTCAAAATCGAGCGAGACGATAGCGTCGGCCACGGCGAATTCCGGGGCCTCGGTTGCCTCGGCTTTGCCGTACTCACCGACCCAAAAAGAGGTGATCTGGGCCGCCGACAGGTGACCGGCAAGTTCATGGAGGAACCGGCGAAACTCGCCATCATCGGGAGCGAAAGCTCGCAACGCCTTGAAGCTGTCGATCACCAAGAGGGCGGGACGGCGTTCGCGGAGTAGCCCGATCACCTGCTTGAGCACACTCTCGAGCCCGCCGTCGGTCAGCATTTGGCCGAGGTCCTCGTAGATGACGCTCGACCCCACGACGTTGGTGTCGAAGTATGTCAGCGATTGACCGTACCGAAGAATTTTCTCCAGAGGCTCAGATACCGTCGAGAGATAGAGAGCGGGTCGTTCGGTTGTCGCATTGTGGAACAGGTACTGCTGGGCGAGGATCGTCTTGCCCGTGCCGGGGCGACCCATGATGAGGTTGATCGAGTTGCAGAGAATGCCGCCCCCGAGCACGGTGTCGAGGCGAGGTGAGCCGCTCGCGAGTCGGTCAGTCACGGCACCCGGACCGAGCGGCGGAGATAGGCACTTGTCCCTAGGAGGTCCCGAACGGTCGAGACGAACTGGAGTGGATCGAGGGGTTTCAACAAGAACGCGTCGGCCCCGACCTCTAGAGCCTGGTCTCGTGAGTCGAGCGTCGATACCGCGAGGACCCGAGCTGCCCCTCCAGTCTGCGCCAATCGGCACAGATCCAGTCCGGCTCCGCCGGAGATCAGCAGATCGATTACCGCGACGTTTGGTGGATCCTCTTTGAGGATGGCCCGAGCAGCTTCGAAGTCGAACGATACGTGGACGGCGTACCCCTCGGTCCGCAAGAAGTACTCCGAGTACTCAGCGGCAAACGGATCCCGCTCGGCAATGAGAATCGTGACCGGCTGTTCTTCGCCCGGGCGGGGTTCAATCGGGTAGCGCCTTCGCTCTCCGAGCAGGCGATGAGCATCCGCCGGCTGCATGCCGCGATCGAGTTCTCCCAGGACGAATCGGAGCTGGTCGACCTGGTCACGGGTGTAGAGCCGCTGTCCGCCGGCGCTTCGTTCGGGGACGATCTGGTGGTAGCGGTCCTCCCAGCTGCGGAGCGTCTGTGCGGGCACGCCGAGCATCTTGACGACCGCACCGATGCTGTAGATGCCGTCGCGATCGTCCATCATTCGCACAGGATAGCCCATCATCGATGATTTGAGAAGGTATCGCAGAAGAATCGGATGGCTGCAAGGCATGAACATACGCAAGAGTTGTACAACCCACGCCAAAGTTCTACAGTTCCCGTGGCGCCATCGAGAACCGGTAGTGGAATGATGGGAGGAGCGGCCATGGATTTCGAGACTTTTGCCATCGACATCTACGAGGAACCTCCGCAAGCGATCGTTCTTCGGCTGACAGGGGAATTCGACCTGGTCAGCGAACCGGCTCTTCAGGAGGCGCTCGATGACCTTTGCCTTGGATCAGGGCGCTCGCTGGTCGTGGACCTTTCCGAGGCCCAGTTCATGGGGGTTGGATGTCTCAGCCGCATCGTCCTTGCGGGCCGGGGATTCGCCTCGACCGAGTTTCGCTCATCTCTGCCAATCGTGGAGAGGGTGCTCCGACTCCTTGGGTTCGTTGACGGCACATCCGAGACTGACGGTGGAGCGTCACCCGGAGTGGCTTCCGATTCGCTGAATGAAGTGGCGGCGATGGGGCGCTGCGACGAACCGCCTCGGATCGGGCCCGAGAGCGAGCGGCCTGGGTCGCAGGTATCGCGGCAGTGCCTGGGAGCTCGAGGGCTCTTGAACCATCGAATCGTCGGGCCGGGCAGTTCCGACATAGCAGCGGCGGCCGGTCTGGATACACATTCATCGCAGTGCTCATTGGAGCGGAAATGACCATCGACCTGAGAGACATCGCACTCGAGGGTGGCGATCACGTTGTTCAATTCTACGAGCGAGAGGTCGATCTATTCGAGGTGGTGGGTCAGCACCTTGCGCGTGTAATTCGAGCGCAGGAGACTTCGGTCGTTATCGCCTCAGAGACACATCGTCAGGCTTTCGAAGCCGAGCTTGAGCTCGCCGGGGTCGAAGTAGTCGAGGCCCGTAGCTCCGGCCGGCTCTTGATGTTTGATGCGGCTTCGACGATGACGGAGTTCATGGTGGAAGGCCAGATCGACCGGAAAATCTTTCGTTCCGTTCTTGAGGCCACCCTGGACGAAGCATTCGAGGCGGGTCGTCCGGTGCACGTCTACGGCGAAATGGTGGCCCTCCTCTGGGATGCAGGTGATGTGCTGGCCGCTATCGAACTGGAATCGTTGTGGAATGACCTCGCCGAGAGTCGGAAGTTCTCGCTCGTTTGCAGCTATCCGAGGGCGTCGGTCACGGGGAATGAACACGCTGAGGCATTGCGGCAGATCTGTCACCTCCATTCATCCATTGTGGCGAGAGCACCTCACCATCGCCCTTCTCATCCGCCCGCAGGGGTGAGCGAGAAGACAGCCGACTTTGCGCCCGAACTGGGCGCACCCGCGGCGGCGCGCACGTTTGTGCGCGATGCCCTTCGGCAATTGGGCCACGCCGATGAAGATCTAGTCGATGAGGTGGCCCTCGTGGTGTCGGAGCTCGCGACGAATGCAGTGGTCCATGCTGGCTCTGCGTTCTCCGTTGGGATCCGCCCTCTACCTGCGCAGCAATTGTTGCGGGTCACGGTCCGAGACGCCGACCCGACTATGTCGACGGTCGGTGACTCGTCACGGGCGGCTCAGGCCGGTTGGGGTCTGAGCCTCGTCGCCGACCTCGCGATCTCCTGGGGAGTCGAAACAACTTCCGATGCGAAGGTGGTATGGGCTGAGCTTGCCCTCGCACCATCATGACCACGTCTCCGTGCCGGGACTCTTTGGGCAAGACTTTTGTGCGGGAAGCCGGTTACGAGCCGACCACGATTACCAGGTCGACCTGGGTCGGTTTGGTCTCGTTTTCAATGTAAGTGTGAGCGTCGAGGCGGAGGCTCAGCCGTTCGGTGATTGACTCCGGAGCTTCTGTCAGGAACGCACATGAGGCACGGCACCGTGCGCGGGAACCTACTGACCGGCAGCTGGACTTGTTGCCGCAGGAATTATGCGCGAAGCGATTTGGAGAGCCGACGATATGGGCCAAATACTGCTGGTGTTGCTCTTGATACTGGTCCTTGCAGAACCTGGCCTCGCTCTACGCGTGTGCGATCGCTTCGCGCCGGGTATCGAAGATTCCTGAGCGACGAACTGGCAACGGACGTGTCGGTACCGGCTTGGCCGGGTATTGCTCTCATATGGAAAGCACGGCTCAGTCATCGGACCCGATGTCACCCGACCCGATTCAAGAGGTAGCGCGTTGAAACCATGGTTGGAGCTTAGAGAGATCGCGGCAGGATGCGGAGCCGGCCTTCCGAAGCCGGGCTCGGGCGGTACGCCTGCCCGGTTCGCGGCGCTGGCCGATTGGGCCGCGCGCGACCTGTCGCTTGCTCGATTGGTCGAGGGTCACATCGATGCGTTGGCCATCCTGGCCGAAGCACAGCATGAGCCCAACTCAGGAGCAACCTATGGGGTCTGGGCCGCGCGCCCACGTGCCGGCGGTGTCACTGCGCACTTGGTTGCCGATGCATGGCGCCTGGCGGGAGCGAAGCCCTTTTGCTCAGGCAGCATGAGTATCGACCGAGCACTCGTCACGGCTGAATGCGACGATGGATACCGGCTCTTCGACGTCTCGGTGACAGAGAACGTCGTGGGGGTCCATCCCGGGTCGTGGCCCGCGGTCGGCATGGCTGATTCGCTGAGCCACACCCTTGAATTCGGAGGGCCGCCCGTGCCGACGAGCCGTGCCGTCGGCCCCCCCAACTTCTACCTCGAGCGCCCCGGGTTCTGGTTCGGTGGGACTGGAGTCGCTGCTTGCTGGTACGGCGGCGCCCGTGGCCTCATGGAGCACGTGGTGCGAAGTGTCGGCCCACATCCATCGGAGCTCGTCCTAGTCGAGCTCGGACATGCCGTCGCCCACATCGATCTGATGCGCCGGGCGATCGAGCAGGCGGCGCGGGAGATCGATGCCGATCCCGACGACGGAACCGGGGCGGCGAAACGACGGGCCCTTGTCATTCGTCACGCCGTGCACCACGCCGCGCAGCAGGTTCTTGCGCACACCGCCGCGGCGGGCGGCGCGCGGCCTCTGTGCCTCGATCCAGAGCAGGCCCGACGAGCGGCCGATCTCTACGTGTATCTGGCTCAATACCACGGGCCACAGGACGCCAACGTGCTCGGCCATATCGCATGTGAGGGCTGGCCGTGGAGTTAGTCGTGGATGACCAGAACCCTGGGACAGACGAGAGAACCTGGCTGGGAGCGAGGCAACTCGCCGCCCTCCGTCCCCTGCACCAGCGGCGACCCCGTCGACTGGTTGTCGTGGCCCCGCACCCCGATGACGAGGTCCTCGGGGCCGGGGGCTTGCTCCAACACATGGATCGGATCGGTGTAGAAACGGTGGTGCTGGCCGTCACCGATGGCGAGGCTTCACACCCCGGAGCGCGTGCTCTGGGATGCGATCTCGCTGCGGCGCGTTGCAGTGAGACGCGGGTTGCTCTCGACCGGCTGGGTTGTGGCTCCGTGGATGTTCGGCGGCTTCGCTTTCCCGACGGAGCCGTGGCAGAACAGGTCCCGCAACTTACAAACGTGCTCGGTCGCCTGCTCGGTCCCGACGACCTCTGCCTCAGCCCATGGCGATGGGACGGTCACCCCGATCACGATGCGAGCGGCCACGCTGCGGTGGCCGCCGCTCGCTTGACCCGCTCACGTGTCCTCGAGTACTTGGTCTGGACCTGGCACTGGGCAACCCCGGATGATGCCGTCATGCCGTGGCGCCAATGTCGTCGACTAGATCTTGAACGGCGACAAATCGCACGCAAGCGCTGGGCGACCTACGCCTTCACCTCGCAGATCAGACCCCTCGGTTCCGACCATGGCGGGGGAGCGCTCTTGGCCGACTCCGTACTGCGGCGATTCTGGCGACCCTTCGAGGTGTTCATCGAGACGGAGCTATGACGTCGACAAGCCGCTCATACTTCGAACAGATGTACCGCGACCACGCCGATCCCTGGGAATTCGAGAGCAGCCTGTACGAACAGCGGAAGTACGCCTTGACGGTCGCCAGCCTCCCCCGGTCACGCTATCGCTCGGCTTACGAGCCGGGGTGCTCCATAGGAGTGCTCACAGAGTTGCTTGCTACCCGCTGTGACCGCCTGCTCTCGAGCGACATCATCCCCTCCGCCCTGGAGCGGGCCGAAGCCCGGCTCCGAAGAACGCCCCACGTCTGCGTCGAGCAGCGCTCCATTCCCGACCAGTGGCCAGCTGGTCACTTCGACCTTGTGGTCCTCAGTGAGATCGCGTACTACTTCGACGTGACCGACCTCGGTTGTGTCATGGCATGTGTCATGGACACGACCGAGCTGGGAGCCCATGTCGTGGGTGTCCACTGGCGCGGTGAGACCAACTACCCCCTCACCGGCGAGAGCAGTCACCGAATCATCGCAGAGACCCCAGGACTCGCCACCGTGGTGCACCACATCGAAGACGCCTTTGTCCTCGACATATGGGAACGACGGTGAGCCGGCAGGGCGCTCCGCGCGTGATCGGCGCCGTGGGTGTCGTGTTGCCCGTCCATGACGAGGAGGAGTTGCTGCCAGGTGCACTACAGGCACTAGAGCCGGCATTGGATGCGCTCCCACCGTCAACCCCACGCCTGGTGGCCGTCGTCCTCGACAATTGCGGCGACGGCAGCTCCGCTATCGCCCGTTCTTGGGCCGCTCGATTCGGCGCGCTGGTAATTCGCCAAGAATGCCGGAGTGTTGGACTAGCCCGCCGGGCGGGGAGTCTGGCACTTTTGGCACACTGGACGGAGAAGGATCCGGCGCAGATCTGGCTGGCGACCACTGACGCCGATTCCCGTGTGCCGCAGGACTGGCTCACGGCCCAGGTGGACGCTCGATCGCGCTGGCGCGGATCTGTGGGCGGGCAGGGTCCGCGTCACCGAGGACAGCGCCACGATACGGCGGTGGACAGAGCGCTATGCGGCTGAACGCGATCCGATTCATGGCGCCAGCATTGGCTTCAGCGCCGATCTCTACAACGAACTCGGCGGATTTCGTAGCCTGCGCCAAGGTGAAGATCGTGACCTCCACGACCGAGCCGTGGCCGCAGGTTTCTGCATTGCATATGGCCTCAGCGCGGCTGTAACGACTAGTTCTCGACGGATGGGGCGCGCCCCGGAGGGGTTCGCGAGCGTGCTGGACACCGTGGAACAGAAAGGGCTCGAGGTGACCGCCAACGGCTCGCGGGCAGTCGGGCCGTGCTCGCCGCTTTCATCGGCCGTGCCGACTGCCACCGCAAAAGTGGACACTGCACAGCACGATCCGGATCGCAACCATTGGACACATCGGGACCGAGCGCCCGAACCCGCCATGCGGCGGACTCCTCACAATGCGGTCACGCTCTCGGTCGAGCCACGATGCCTCGACCGAGAGCGCGCGACGACTGAAGGCCTGTCGGTCGCGGAGACCGGGTCAGAAGGTTCACGATGGGAAAAGGGCCCGCTCCCTTGACGCTCGTCTTGTTACGTCGACCTCGCTGTCACGGGAACTCCCACTGGGATGACGCATTCGATCAAATTCGTACAACGAAGATCGGCTGCGTCGATCTCAGGTGCGCCAGGCGTCGACGATCCTGAAATTCTGGGTCGAGCGGGATCAAGGATTCTGGTCATCGCCACCGTGTGTGGCTATCCGGCACGCGAAACGGACGGCTCTGGAGCCGCTCCCCAAAAGACGGTGTGTGAAGAGAGAATTCTGGGTAAATGACGTTCGGAGGGTCGGTCTGAAGGGGGAGGGGACGTGGCAGCAACAATCAGTACGGAAGCACCGGGACGGCCGAACCGAGAGCGTCCGCCCGAGGGGGCGATCCGGAGTCTCATCCCGGCCCGGCTCGACCGCCTTGGTTGGTCACGGTTCCACACCCGCTTGGTCGTCGCTCTGGGCGTGGCCTGGGTGCTGGACGGCCTCGAGATCACTATCGCCAGCAACGCCGAAGGTCTCATCAGCCAGAAACAAGCCCTCAACCTCTCCTCCTCCGAGGTGGCCTTCGCCGTGGGTACTGTGTACCTACTGGGCGAGGTGGTCGGGGCCCTGTTCTTCGGCCGGATGTCCGACAAGTTCGGCCGCCGCAACCTGTTCATGATCACGTTGAGTGTGTACCTGCTCGGCGGCGTGCTCACTGCTCTGACCCTCGGGCACTCGCCGGGCTGGGCCTACTGGCTCTGGGCCACCCGGTTCATCGCCGGTATGGGGATCGGTGGTGAGTACGCAGCAATCAACTCGGCAATCGATGAACTCATACCGGCCAAGTACCGGGGCCGGGTGGACATCGCCGTGAACGGTACCTATTGGGGCGGTGCCCTCATCGCCACGGTGCTCACCATCCTCGTCGTGAACCACCTCCCCGCCAGTTACTCGTGGCGGGTTGCCTTCCTGTTCGGCCCGGTGCTGGGCTTCGTCATCCTCTTCGTCCGCAAGAACCTTCCTGAAAGCCCACGATGGCTCCTCATGCACGGTCGAGAAGAGGAGGCTGAGCGGGCCGTGGACGAAATCGAGCAGCTCGCCAAAGACAGCGGCGGCACCCTCGGTGACGTCGATGAGTCCAAAGCCATCGAGATCACTCCGGCCAGCAACATCGGTTTCGTCGCTCTGGCCCGAACGCTCTTCGTCCATTACCCGAGGCGGGCCATTCTCGGGGCCACCCTGATGATCACCCAGTCGTTCCTCTACAACGCCATCTTCTTCACCTATGCGTTGGTGCTTACCAAGATCTACGACGTTCCGGCCACGGACACTGCCTATTACTTCATCTTCTTCGCTCTGGGGAATCTCGTCGGCCCGCTCACTCTCGGGCATCTCTTCGACACCATCGGGCGTCGGAAGATGATCGCCGGCACTTATATCCTGTCCGGTGGTCTCCTCGCCTTCAGCGCCGTCCTGTTCAACGCCGGCGTCCTCAACGCCGTGACCCAGACGGCGTGCTGGTGTGTGATCTTCTTCTTCGCCTCGGCCGGCGCGTCGTCCGCCTACCTGACCGTGAGTGAGATCTTCCCGATCGAGGTAAGGGCCAAAGCCATCGCTGTCTTCTTCGCCATCGCCCAGAGCTTCGGCGCCTTCGGCCCCTGGCTCTATGGGGAGCTCATCGGCAATGGGCAGGATCACTTCAGACTTTTCATCGGTTACCTCATCGGGGCCGGCGTGATGCTGATCGGCGGAGTCGTCGAGATCTTTTTCGGCCTCGATGCCGAGCAGCAGTCGCTCGAGGACATCGCCCAGCCGCTCTCGGCCAGCGGACCGTCAAACCATCTCTCGGCTGTGACCGGCGCCCCCCGATCGCCGGCGGTGCGGAGCATGCTTTCCTGAAACTCTCCGAAGTAGTGGGCGCGCTGTCCACTGTGTGACTCGTCGCACATGGTGGACTGGTCCCATGGATGAGAGCGGCGGCCGTTGGTCGGGGCTGATTCGTCGTGGCGTCACTCGCTTCGGTGGTGGGCCCGGCGTGGCTGGAAGGCCACCGTCGACGAACGGCGCCTCCTCCCTCCACTTGTTGTGGGAGGTGCCGACCGACGAAGAGCTGGTCGAGGCGTCGGTGCGGTTGGCCGTGCCGGCGCTACCGAGTGTGCCGCGCCTGTACTTCTGGGCACTACAGGTGTCCTTCAGCAGTGGGGCCGGGGCGCACCTCGGGCTCCAATGGGGTGCTGATCCCCCCGGGAGGCTGCGCCACGTCAACTGGGGCGGCTATGGACCTTCCGGCGCGGAGTTGTCGGGCGGAACATCGAATCTGCCCAGCTCGTTCGCCAATCCGAACACGCGCGATTTCGATTGGGAGCCCGACCGCTCATATCGGCTCCGGATCTGCCGGGCAGCTGGAGGATGGGCCGGCTGGGTGGACGACACCCTGGTCCGATGTCTCGACGCTCCCGGCGAGACCATCAAGGATCCGGTGGTCTGGTCAGAGGTATTTGCCGACTGCGACGACCCAGCGGTTTCTGTCCGATGGTCCGGTCTCGAGGTGGTCACCCGATCTGGCGGGCATCTTCCGGTCCACTCTGTCGTGGCTCAGTATCAGAGCCGTCACGAAGGCGGGTGCGACAACACCTCGTCGGAGATCGATGGCCACGCATTGGTCCAGACGACCAATGCGGTACGAAGATCGCCTCCAGGTGCGCTCTTGCGCCTCCCCTGACAGAGATCCGCAGTCCTGACCGCCTGTTCGACCTGAGCGTCTCCATCTTGTTGCCAGTACCCTCATCGCCTGGATCCTTGAAGCAGCTTCATGATCTCGCTCGGGAAGCCAGCAGCCTTGAGAAAGGGCTGCCCGTCACATGCAAGCCGAGATGGCGTGATCTGCTAGTGGGCTGCCATCGAAACGTCGTGGACTCCGACTTCGCGACGAGCGCAAGAGAACGCTCAAGACTGGCTGGACGCGCACGGGTTTCTTTTCGGGGCTCCTAGAGCCAACCCTGCTGTTCGGCTATGCGGAGGGCGTCCTGGCGGTTGCGCGCCCCAGTCTTGGCAATGGCCGCCGAGAGATAATTCCGCACCGTCCCCTCGGAGAGGTAGAGCTTGCGGGCGATCTCGGCGACGCTGGCCCCGGTCCGGGTGACGGTCAGTACGTCGCGCTCCCTGGGGGTCAGCGGCGAGTCACCGGCCGCGAGGGCCGACGCGGCGAGAGCGGGATCGACGACGCGCTCTCCGGCCATGACGCGCCGGATGGTGTCGCCCAGCGCCTCCGCGGGCGCATCCTTGACCACGAAGCCGACCGCGCCGGCCTCCATGGCGCGGCGCAGGTAGCCGGCGCGGCCAAAGGTGGTGAGTATGACCGATCGGCACCCAGGGACCTGAGCCGTCAACACCGCAGCGACGGAAAGGCCATCGAGGCCCGGCATCTCGATGTCGAGCAGAGCGACATCGGGTCGGTGCTTGGTCGCAGCCTCGGCGACCTCGTCGCCACGGCCGACGCTGGCGACGACCTCGAAGTCTTCTTCCAGGTCGAGTAGGGCCCCCAGTGCGGTACGAACCAGCTCCTGGTCGTCAGCAAGCAGTAGGCGAACGGTCACGGTGTTTTGACGATTGCGCGATCGACGGCCACGCGGAGCCGCCAGCCACAAGGCTCCCTTGGGCCCGCGTCCAGCGTGGCGCCTATCGCGGCGACTCGTTCTTTGAGCCCGGCCAGACCATTTCCGCTACCCATTGGACCCCCGATCCCGTCGTCCCTGATTTCGACGGAGGTGGGCGACAGCACCACGGTGCAGGTGTTGGCGCGGGAGTGGCGGACGATGTTCGTGATGCCCTCGCGGAGGACCCACCCGAAGAGCTCCTGGAGGTCGCCGTCGACGGCGTCGATTGCCGTCGGGAGATCGGCCTCGACTCCCGAAGCCCTCAAGAGCTCCCGTGCCCGAGCGAGTTCGCTGGCCAGGGTAACCTCGCGGTAGTTGGACACGACGCCCCGCACCTCGCCGAGGGCGCGTCGTGACAGCTCCTCGACTTCGGCGATCTCCTCGATCGCTCGTTCAGGGTCGGTCTCACCGAGCCGTCGGGCGAGGCCGGCCTTCACCGTGATGGTCGTGAGCGAGTGCCCGAGCAGGTCGTGGAGGTCACGGGCAATCCTGGTTCGCTCGTTCTCAGCCGATAGTCGGACGATCTGGGCGCGCGCCTCGCTGAGACCACGGTTGGCTCGCTGCACCTGGATGACGCCGAAGGTGACGATGCCGACGATCAGGATACCGAGCGGGGTCACGTCGCCGAACGACGTCGCGAGGTCGGTGTGCCACGGCTGGATCGTCACGGGGACGAAGAGGGCAGCCAGCGCCAGCACTCCGACGATCAGGGCCGCCGCTCGGACGCCGAACCGGGCCACGCTTATCGCTGCGATGTAGAGACACAAGACGAATCCCGTGGCGTGAGCCGACGGCAAGACCGCAACGACACCTGCGTAGAGAACGATGTAGGGAATCCAGAACTTCCAGGAACGCCAGAAGGGCGATGACGCCGGGCGCCAGGCCTGAATCGCCAGAGCGTAATAGGCGACCACGAAGACGCCGAGCGCGACGTACCCGACGATGCGGTCCTGGGGGTGCTGGCTGATCGCCTGGCCCACGAACACCAGATATACGAGAAATACGGTCGTTAGGAACAGCCGGCGCCACCCTCGAGACCAGCGGAGCTGGACCCGCATCCACTCCGCCTCTTGGGGGTTGGACACCCCGACATCGCTGTCCACGCCCGTACAAAGTAGCGGTGTCGGCATGAACGTCTCAGACCCGACTGGTGTCTCTACGGTAGACGACGTACGCAACCGGGACGAGGACCAGGCCCCAGACGGCCACGACCAGCCATCCCTCAATGGGCCAGCCGCCGCCCAGGGCAGCCTGGCCGGATCGCACCATCCAGAACGAGGGCAGGAGCTTGGTCGCAGTCAACATCGCTCCGTTGTGGAAGAAGTTGCCGTAAGCGCCTCCGAAGAGGGCGAAGACGACCACCAGGCTTCCGACCGTCGGCGCCAACGCCTCCACGCTGATCAGGTGGCCCACGATGATCCCCATCAGTACGAACGGAACAAGAGCGACCAGTAGCAGACCCGTCATCTCCAGCCATTGGGCCGTGCCGAGATGCACGCCGAGCGATGCGCCGGCCGCATAGACCAATGCCAGCGTCGGGAGCACGACGACGTACGCGGCCACGACCTTGGCCAGGAAGTAGGTGCGCGCCCGCAGCGGCGTGATCCGCATGTGGCGAGTCCAGCCCGAGGCCCGGTCCACTGCGATGCGTGACCCGGGCGAGAAGACAGCGAAGAGCGCGCCGTAGGCGGCCATGGCGGCCGTGAAGTACAGCGGGAACGAGATCCCAGCCGTGGTGGTGTGCCGATTTGTTCCCCCGACCGTGAAGAGCAGCACAAGCGGCAGCCCGAGGGTGAAGATCAACATGCGGCGATTGCGAAACGTACGTAGCACCTCGGTGCGCAAATGGATGGTCGTGGTGGTCATCGAATCACCTCGTCGTTCATATTGTGGTGGTTGTCGGGTGGCCGGTCTATGGTCAGGTCGAAGAACGCGTCCTCGAGGCTGCTTCCGTGCACCTCCAGGTCCCGCACTCCCGGGAAGGTGCGCAAGAGAGCGTTCGTTGCGGCGTCGGCGTCCGAGCAGGACAGCGTGACCGTGATCCCGTGTCGCTTGGCGCTGAGCACCCCCGGCAACCGTTGCAGCAAGGCGACCTCGATATCGGGAAGGGTGGCGCGCACTGTGCGCCGGCCGACGTTGGCCTTGATCTCGGTGGCGGCGCCGTCGGCGACGATCTGGCCGTGTGCCATGAGGACAATCCGGTCGGCGTTCGTATCCGCCTCTTCGAGGTAGTGCGTCGCGAAGATGACCGTCTTACCTTCAGCGGCGACCCCGCCCATGGTGGCCCAGAACTGGCGGCGCCCTTCGACGTCGATCGCTGCCGTGGGCTCATCGAGAATCAGAAGGTCCGGGTTGGCGACCAGCGCCGTGGCGAAACGGACTCGCTGGGCCTGCCCGCCCGACAGTCGATTGGTCCATTGGTCGGCGAACTCGGCGACTCCGGTCTGGGAGAGCACGTCATCGAGGTCGAGTGGGTTCGGGTAGTACGACGCCATAAGCGTCACCAGCTCGCGAACCTTCAAGTGGTCCAGCGGCGACCCGGTCTGGAGCATGCCGCCCACCCAGCCTCGTTGGACGGCGGCGTGCGGTGTCGCGCCGAAGATGGACACGGTGCCGGCGTCGGGCCGAGTGAGGCCCAGGATCATGTCGATCGTCGTGGTCTTCCCGGCGCCGTTCGGGCCCAGCAGGGCGACGGTTTCCCCCGGTGCGACCACCAGGTCGACCCCGCGCACGGCCAGAACTTCGCCATAGGACTTCGTCACGCCGGTTGTCGTGATTGCCGCTACCGTGTGCTCAAGCTCTTCACTCACCATGGCGCCCATGATGAGTGGTTGGAGCGGCGTCAGGTAGTGAGATCGGTCAAGACAGGCTCGTGACATTTGTCATGACCGCGTCAAGCGCCTCTGGCCAAGCAGGCAAATGGCGATGCCATTGGCAACAAAATGGTGGAGTGATCGTCGTAATCTCCGGGGACACTCGCGTGTGCCGGGAGGTCGAGCAGCTGTCGCTGGGTGCCGACGTGCTCGTGCACGAGGCATGCCGGACATCGGCGATGCGTCCGCTGATCGCCGGCACGGTCTTCGCGACGATCTTCAACTACCACGCCGACACCGTCGAGCTCGGCGAGATGGCTGCTCACGTCGGCGTGCCGCACGTCGTCCTCACCCATCTGATCCCCCCGCCGGAGGCGCCCGGCGATGTCGACCATTCGTACAGGATCTCCGCGATGGGGGCTACCAGGGTCGCGTCACTGTCGGCGAGGACCTGACGACGCTCAGCCTCTGACCGTGTCGGAGGTTCTCCTCACTCGTCACGGTGTCCGGAGGATGGCAACGGAAACCCTCTCGTGGACTGGCTCGAAGGCCGCGCCGCCGGTTTGCCCAAGCTGGTGAGAGATCAAGCTACCTGCGACGATGCGCTTGCGAATACGACACGGCGGATAGACCGCGACGTCGAAGGAGCTTGGCGGCGACGTGGCGGCCAGACAGACGCAAATGTTCAACAAAGGCCTGAGCTGAGCTGAGCTGAGCTCAGGTGTCGCCGCACAATCATTTACTTTGTTGCTTCACCACGGTTTCCAAACCGTCTATTCGATCAGCCAGATCCTTGAGCCCACCTTCGGTATGGATGTCGAGCCGATCGAGAATCTGTACCGTGTCATCGTAGGTATGCTGCGACCGGATATCACTCGCCACACTCTGCACATTCTGGCCGACCATGATGACCGACAGTAGTACCAATTGAAGGAACGTCTGCGCAATCCACGCAATGATACCCTCGCCTCCTGGCTTCAGTGCGGGCCGTAATCCAATCAAAGCGATGACCGCAAACACGTAAGCGCACCACATTGATCCAACGATGTTGGTGAGGAAGACGGCAATCTTGGCATTGATTCCGTCGGCCCTCGCCATATCGGCTCGCAACCCGCGAAGACTGATCGCTTGACCAATGTGGCGACGTGTTTTGACCGGCCTGGCAATATGAATATCACTCATCTGCTCCCCTTTTGCAGTCGTCAGACCTTCTCATGAAACAGGGTTCGACGTTCGAAGTGAGCGCCCGGAGGTGAACTGAACCGCCATCTGTCGCAATACCGGATCCCAAGTGCTCGACCCAGGGTGTCCGCATCGAGACCGGGGCTCCCCGCTCTGGCTCCGAAGTGAGAGCCGACATCTCCGACATGTTCCAGAATTCGACTTTTCTCCAATCGGTGGGACCGACGCGGCGAGACGTCGCGCGCCGCCGAGGCACGAGGTCCACCGCTGACCCCGTGGGTTAGCCTGTTCGGACACAGAGGTGGGTGTCGGTCGGGAGGTACGGAGTCGTGAGACGGCGGTGGATTGGTGTTGGCGTGGCGGTAGTCGTGAGTCTCGTTCTGTCGAGCACTGTGGCGGCGTCCGCAAACTCGGTCAAGGGGAGCACTTCGTTTCCAAGTGGCTGCAAGAAGGCAGTCTTCACCGGTGACGGTGGCTACTACTCGATGGGCCAGTTCTATTGGCAGCCGGGAGACGACGTGACGATCACCGTCCACTGGTGCTACTCGAATCACGTGATCACGTCCAAGAACGTGAGTTACACGACCACGATCCCGAGCAGTCTCCACCCCCAGATCACGGAGAACGACAGCGTGGGCAACGGCGGAGCAGTCCTGAACGTACAGGTAGGCGGCGACTACGACTCCGGAGTGCTCAACAACGTCAGCTTCATCACCCTCATTGGCCACGTCAACGCTCATGGTCGTCACCACTTCCGCGACCTTTCCGCTGCTGGTGGATGAGAAAAGGGTTCAGTCGTTGAGGAGCTCCGGACTTACCTGATCCATCCGGCATCACCAAGCCGCTACCGCGGGGATGGCGGATCAGGTCTCAGCCGGGCGCACGGTCCATCTCTCCTATTCCGCCGCACTCCGCCTCCGCACGGCCGACACGGAGTCGACTTACTTGAGCAGCCGAAGGGGATTGTTGATCGGACCCGAAGGGCGAACACTCAAGCGGCGATAGATCCGCGACCAGATCTGGCCGAGTGGGTTCGGCGTGTGACCGGAATCGGGTGGCTGACGGGGGAGCGTCTCAGTCATCCCGTAGGCCAGCGTCGATATGAGACCTGCCGCATCGTTGGCGGAAAGGCGGAAGGTACCCGTGCAGATGTCGCCCTGCCACAGCGAGATCACCACAGTGGAATCGACCGCGTGAGCCGAGACACCCATCCGGCGGACCGTCCCCCGAGTGTCGTAGAACCACACTCGCTCTCCATACATGTGGCCCTCTTCCGGCACGCGTCGATTATCGCATCAGCATCCGTTCTCGGCTACTGGGACGGGCTGAGGGGCCGTCCATGCAGGTAGTTCTTCCGAGGGCATGGTGCCGCCAGTCTGGCTGAGGTGGGATGCTCCGCCCCACTGAGTCCCATGGTGACCGGTCAGGAACCGCTCGACTACTGAGACTGGGATCCGAAGAGCGTTGCGCCTCAACCCGTCACGGCGAAGACCCTCCAGGACCCCGGCACGCCCTTGAGTTCGTGCTCGCCTCGATCCTCGAACTCAATGCCCGAACCAACGATCAGGTCGACGACGGTACGGGATGCGAGCACCTCACCCGGACTCGCAAGAGCTTCGACCCTGGCCGCGATGTGGACGGCCATGCCTGCGATGTCATCGCCCCGCAGAGCTATCTGGCCAGTATGAAGACCGACTCGGATATCCATACCCATCTGAGCGGCGGCGTCCCGGATGGCCTGCGCACAGGTCACGGCGCGTGCCGGTCCGTCGAAGGTTACGAGGAATCCGTCGCCGGTCGTCTTGACCTCGCGGCCGCCGAAGCGCTCGAGTTGGCGCCGTACGGCAGCATCATGGCGATCGAGCATGTCGCGCCACTGGTCCTGGCCGACCCGGGCCAGTGTCTCCGTGGACCCCACGATGTCGGAGACGAGGATGGTCGCGATGACCGAGTCGGGCCGACGCGCCAGCCGCGTGCCGGTCACGAACTCCTCCACCTCGTCCAGCAAGTGGCTGGTGTCACCGACCCAGTAGAGCGAGTCTGCTCCTGGCAGCTCCACCAACCTCGCAGTCGGGATGTGGTCGGCCAGGTATCGCCCATGTCCAAAACGGAACACTTGCTCGTCGCGGCGGTGAAGAATGAGGGTGGGCGCCGAGATCGACGACAGAAGCGGTCGTACGTCCGCCGCATAGGCCACCGTCAGCATGGTCCTTGCCGTCGCCGGGCTGGCCCCTTGTCGCCCGGCGCGGTCCCACCACTCCCGGAAGACCGGATCTGCGGCCACGCTGGGGGCGCCCAGGGTGAGGAAGTCATCGGCGACGGTTGTGACCGCACTGGGGACGCCTTCGATGCTCGACTCTATGAAAGCGTCGAGAACATCGTCCGGAATGCCCACCGGGTAGTCGTTGGCTCTCCGGAAACGGGCGAACCCATTCACGATCACCAACTTGGACACGCGTCCGGGATGGGCGGTGGCCAGCATGACCGCCTGCAGCGTGGAGTCACGGGGAGCGAAGAGCACAACCTCGTCGCATCCACAGGTATCGAGGACGCAGATTGCGTCATCGACCCACTGCTCGAGCGTGGGTGGCTCGGTCGGCGACACCGGGTCGGATAACCCGATGCCGCGAGCGTCGAACTGTACGACCCGAGCGAACGAACACAGACGCTCCAGAACCCGACGGAAGTGTGGCTCCTCATCCACGCTCTCCATGGGCAGGAACGGTGCCCCCGGGTACAGCAACAGGCCCACGGGGTGAGACCCGTGCACCCGGTAGGCCAGGTGCACCTTTCCGTTGCGTGCGTAGCGGACATCCGGGTGCTGCTCCACTGCTGACAGTCTGCCCTGCTGGGACACCGAGCATGTGCCCGGGCCAGGCCATATCCGAATCTCAGCTGGCGTGGTCGGGGACCTGCATGAATGAACGCGAATATCCGGCCGATGTCACATCCTCGAATCCTTCGGCACCGGGTTTGCTGAGTTCACGACCTCAGCAGTGCTGCCCCTTGAACGAATGCACGCCCTTGACGAGCGCGGCCGTGAATCCGGTGTTGAAGGAGCCTTTGTACTCCTTTGTCGGCGTCTTCGTGAACGTGCCGGAGAAGGTCACGCCACTGTCGTCCCCCGCGGTCCACGTCATGGTGATCGTCGAGCCGCCACCAGACCACGTGCCCGAGTCGCCGTATAGGTCTGAGGTGAAGGTTCCATTCGACGCCATGCGGTCGACTTCGCAGCCGCCGGTTCCTTCGACACCGTGGTACTCGAGCGTCCACTGCGAGCCCGGCTTCACCTTGAGTGCGGGGACTGCGGCCGAGGCCACGCCGACTCCTGCCAGCCCCAAGCTCGTCGCCATGGCGAGGCCGCCCACTACAACTACCGCCCGTCGCAACATCACTCCATACCTCCTCGTGCGTCCTCTCCTATTCTGCCATGGTTAGTCCAGAGCGAAAGGAGGAGTCTTCCAGCCACTGTGTTTGCTGAAGATTCGCGCCCTTTGTCGAGGAACGGGATGCCTGAGGGCGGCCGGGAATTGGACGAGGCCACGAGCGACTCAGCAACATAGCTGCCCGGAGGTCAACCGTGGATACCGAAAGCCCATTTTCAGATGTGTTGGCGGCCAACCAACAGTTCAGCGCCAGCTATCGAGATGCGCACCTGAAGGGTCGGGCACGACGGGGGCTTGCTGTTGTGACCTGCATGGACTCTCGGATTGATCCGCTACGGATGCTGGGCCTCGCTCCCGGGGACGCCAAGATCTTGCGCAACGCGGGCGCGCGAGTGACCGACGACGTGCTCCGCACGCTCGTCCTGGCTTCCTACCTGCTCGGCGTGAACCGCGTGATGGTCGTTCCGCATACCGACTGTCGGATGACCGTTGACGCCGAGAACGATGTTCACCGCGCCGTCGCCGCGACCGGCGGTCCCGACACACGAAGCCTGTCATTTCTCACGACGAAGGACGTTCGGGAGTCTCTGGCACGCGACGTCCAACGGATTCGTTCCTTCCTCTACCTGAATGACGTTCAGGTGGGTGGCTTCATCTACCACCTCGATTCAGGCCTGCTGCAGCAGACCGAATAATCGCCACGAGAGCCTCGTAAGCCCGGATCGACAGTCCCGAAAGAGACCTTACGACACGACCTCAGAAGTACAGTGGCCGCGTGGGTACCCTTCGTCCTCCGTTGATCGCCTACTTCGGCCGGGAGATCCCAGCGACCGTCGACGAGGTGCGAGGGCACCTGTGGAACGATTCCAGCCGAGCTGCTGACGATCGGGACCAAGCCGGATCTGCGAAGACGGTCCTGGAGCAGTACTTGACCTGCGTGGAGATGGCGGACAGGGTGAGTGCGCGGCGAGCGAATGCCAACACCTTCTTCCTGACGCTCAACACCGCCGTCTTCACCGCGATCGGTGTGATCGGGGACCTGCACCCGAGGACCAGCAAGGCGTTCTTGGTGTTCCCGCTCGTCGCGCTTCTCTCGGAGTGCGCGCTCTGGTACTGGCTCCTCCGGTCCTATCGGCAGCTCAACAGCGCGAAGTACGCCGTCATCGGGGCGATGGAGGAAAGGTTGCCCGCCTCACCGTTCTGGTCGGCCGAGTGGTCCGCGTTGGGTCAGGGCCGGGACCCGCGCCGCTATTGGCCCCTCACCCACATCGAGCGGTGGGTACCCGTCCTGTTCGCCGTGGCGTACGTGGGGGCATTCATTGCCGCCGTGGCCTCCTGAAACTGGCGCGGAGCCCGCTCACGCGGCTTGTCCCGCGGGATTGCCTGGCCGCATCAATCTCGGATCATTCCGCTATCCGAGCCGGAGGAGCTGACCGTCCTATCCGCTGAGCGACGCCACCTGCTGCGAGGTCAGGTGGACGTTGTTCTTCGGGTTGCAGTTCCAGATCGACTGAGTCGGTTGCGTGAGCGCCTTGTCGTACACGAACTTGTTCGGTTCGGCCTGGAGCATCGCGAAGCACGGCGATGGCACGGGATTCGCGTTCGATGCCTTCAATTGGGCGACAGGGGCCTGAATGCCACCGGCGCTCCAGTTCTTCTCCGACGCGGCGTGGCTCAATACGCAGGACACGGTGAGGTTGGAGCCGCACGCGGAGGCGGACTTCGCCCAGAGCAGCCACGATTCCGCGCCCTCCTCGTCGTCGAAGTCGATGGTGTCGCCCTTACCGTATGTGTGCATCAACTTGAGGAGCTGTTCGGCGGACGGATTTTGGGAGGCCATCTCGAGAGGCCACCAGCCCGTCGCGACGTAGACCGGCGGTGAGGGCACGCTTGCGACCGCTTTGACCGTCGCCTGGTTGTAGAACTGGTTCCCGAGCGCGATGAAGGACGGCTTGTAGCCGGCGGTCGCCATGGACTGAAGGTACGGAGCGATGGCGCCGCCGTCGGCCGACGGCCAGACCGCCTCGACTCCCTTGGACTGGAGGTCCTGGATGTACGGCGACCAGTCGGTCACCTCAATGGGCGGAATCTGGAAGTCGCCGACGTGCCATCCCTCGGCTTCGGCGGCGTACTCGAACTTGCGTTCGGACTGGATCACGGACGCGTCGTTCTGAGCTCCCATGGCCGCCTTCTTGACCGCCTGCGGGTACTTCTTGGCGAGCACGGCGAACGGACCCCCGGCGGCGATGGCCGGGTTGATGTTGTTGGGGTTCACCTGGTCGGTCGCGCTCTCCGAGGCAAGCGAGACCGTGTAGCCACTGATCTGGCCGAGTCCGCAATGCTCGCGGATCGACACCGAGGGCTGGTCGAGCGCCATACCGCCGCCGACCGCCATGAAATCGCTCTGGCAGGACTGGCTCGCCTCCTGCGCCGCGTTGAACAGGGCGGCGTCCCGGTTGTCGATCACTATCTGGCGCCCGTGGATGCCGCCCGAGGCGTTGCACCACGCCGCGAACGCCTTGGCCTGCTGGAGGAACTCGATCTCGAGCCCCGGCTGCACCGTGTTGGAGGCGTCGTTGAAGACCGCGATGTGGATGCTCTTCGGTCCGACCCCCCGGACGCTCGACGCACCCCCCGGGCCTGGTTCACAGATCTTGCCGACGCCGGGCCACTCTCCGTTGGTCGCCGGGGCGCTCGAAGAACGGACCGACGCCGTTGCCGCCGTCTGGAAACCGACGGACGTCCCCACCACCGCGATGAGCGCGACCAGCAGGGGCGCGCCCTTCCGCCCGAAGCGAGCCACGGTCTGGCTCGATGTCCGGCGCGTCCGCCGCATGTGGTGCGCCGTTGCGCATCGACCGTCTTTCATGCCTTCCACCGTTTCTGTCCCCCTCCTCCGGAGGCAGGTCCCCCGCCTCGTGGACCGGGCCGAGCCCGTGCGACGTAATCATTACCCGCGCGAGCCGACAACATGTGGTCGGCCGGTGCGGCGCAGTCCTGGTTCCCTACCCGTTCCGCGCGACGTGGTCTGCGCTCGTGGCCCGTTCGCCGGTCTTCGCCCCTCTAGGATGACGTTGTTATCATACGGCAACCCCGAACCCTCGCACTGTCCGGGTGATCGGGGCCGGGGCTCCCGATCCCGGGATCAGAACCCCTCGCGATAGCGCCTCATGTACTCCTGCACTTCGGCGGTCGAACCGGCCAGGTCCTGGTTGCGGTTCTCGAGCGCGAGGCACGCGTCGAGGTTGGCGGCATCGAGGTTGGCCCACATGACCTCCTTGGTCATGCGCAAACCCACCGCCGTGGAACCGGCGATCCCGCGGGCGAGGTCGAGTGTGGCGTGGCCGAGCTCCTGGCCGGTGAAGGCTTGGGACACGATGCCCATCTGCCGCGCTGTCTCGGCGTCCACGGAACGACCGGTGACCATGAGGTCGAAGGCTCGCGAAGCGCCGATGAGGCGGGGCAGGAAGTAACTGATGCCGAAATCGGCGCCCGTCAGGCCGGTGCGGATGAACGCGGCGCAGAACGACGCGGCGCCCGAGGCGATCCTCAGGTCGCAGGCCAGGCTCAGCGCAAAGCCGCCCCCGAACGCCGGGCCGTTGACCGAGGCCACGACGATCTGCGGTGTGCGCCTCGGGTGCGCCGTGAGCGAGGACATGAAGGACTGCCCGGTGGAACCGGCGCGCCGCTGCGGGTGGTCGCCGACCGCAGGGGGTACGCCCCATTCCTTCAGGTCGAGACCGCTGCAGAAGGCCCGGCCGCTCCCCGTGAGGACGATGACCTTGCAGGAATCGTCCGCCGCAAAGTCGTCGAGGGCATCGTGAAGCTCCGACACGAGCTCGAAGTTGATCGCGTTTAGTCGTTCTGGCCGGTTCATCCTCAGCAGCGCGACCCCCGTTTCGGGTCGCTCGAGTTCAACGACGGCCATGTGAGCTCTCCGATCTTCGAGTCGCGGGCTGGGTCACCATAGTGACGGGCGGTCTTGCGGGACCCGGTCTGGCTGGCTGGTTCCGTTCGGGTTGCATCTGGCGCCGATCGGCCGCCCTCAGGTCCGAGAACAGGGCTCGCAACGAATTGTCTCTGGCGCAGCTCTTCGGCCGGCGGTCAACGGGACCACCGGCCAAGTGCAGAAATAGTTGACTGATTCATACAAATATCGGTAGCATGCGGCG
This sequence comes from uncultured Acidimicrobiaceae bacterium, assembly GCA_963828505.1. Taxonomy (GTDB): domain Bacteria; phylum Actinomycetota; class Acidimicrobiia; order Acidimicrobiales; family RAAP-2; genus Bog-473. The sequence goes on along the minus strand of CAWHFM010000012.1, from coordinate 47,916 downwards.
ATGGCGCCGTCACGCACCTCGACGAAGGCCCGCGACGAGCGGGCCGCCACGGACCTGGACGTCATGGAGCGGGCGATCGAGCAGTTGCTGCGCCTGTACTCGAGCCGCAAGGTGCACGCACAGAGAGCGGCAGCCGCCGGAGTCGTCGTCTCCCAGCCGGGTTTCTCCCTCCTGCGCCGGCTCCAGGAGGAGGGAGACCTGACGATTGGCGAGCTCGCCCGATTGACCCACATGGACCCGGCCGCAGCGGGTCGACAGATACGGCTGCTGCAACAAGACGGTCTCGTCGAGCGGACGAGGGACGCTCAGGACGGCCGGGTCGTCGTGGTCCGGGTGACTCCCGAAGGGGCGAAGGTCAGACATCGCCTCGGCCTGGTCGGCGAGCGTCACATGGCCGACGTCCTCTCGGACTGGCCCGTGACCGACCGCCGTCAGCTGGCGATGCTCCTGCCGCGGTTCGTCGACGGTTTGCGCCGCGTCCCCTACCGCAACGACGACCGCATTGGGTCCCGCCCATGATGCCGACGGATGTCGGTGTGGTGGATTTCATGATCGGCTTCCCCGGCCGGTCCAGCCCGGGACAGAATCGTGTCGTTGCGCCGGCTGGCCAAGGACGCCGACAACAACGAGAGATCCTGGAGTATGGCAACACCCGAGGCGCCGGCAAGGTGATGGACGCGGGTTACGACTCGATGGGGCTCAGCCTCCAACGGATCTTCAACGACCTTCCCAGGATCCCGTTCCGGGATCACGTCTGGCCCGGCTTCCTCCGCGATAGTGCCGTGCGGGTTTTCGATCTGAATGTGGCGCCATGAGATCGGAGCGGCGAATCCCCTACGCCGGGAGCGTGCACGACGACCGTGAACTCCAGGCCGTGACCGACGTGCTGCGGGGCGGGCCCCAGGCACTCCGCATAGGAAAGAACGTGCGCGCCTTCGAGCGGGGCATCGCCGAGCTCTTCGGCAAGCGACGCGGCATCATGTGCAATTCCGGGTCCTCCGCGCTCTACCTCGCCGTCGAGCTGCTAAATCTCGAGCCGGGCGACGAGGTCGTGACCTCGGCCGTGACTTTCTCGACGGACATCGCGCCGCTCGTCCGCGCCGGTGCCGGCGTGGCGGTGGTCGACGTCGAACCGGACACCTACAACGTCGACGTGGGCGCGCTGGAGGAGATGGTCGGGCCGCGCACGAAGGCCGTACTCCTGCCCAACCTGATCGGGAACGCCCCGGATTGGGACGCCGTCCGGGCGATGGCCGACAAGCACGGGCTCCGCGTCGTCGAGGACTCGTGTGACGCTCTTGGAGCCACGCTCCGCGGTACGCCGACCGGGACCCGCTCCCACATCTCCGTGACGTCGTTCGCGCTCAGCCACATCATCACCGCGGCGGGCACCGGAGGCATGGTGTGCGTCGACGAGGACGAGCTGTCCGACCGCTGCCTGCTGCTGCGTCGCTGGGGCCGCCGGTCCGAGGTCCAGCTCTTCGGGTCGCAGAAGGGTTCCGTTTCCCGATTCTTCTCCACGATCGACGGTGACATCGAGTACGACAACCTGTTCATCTTCGACGCCGTCGGGTGGAACTTCGAACCGTCGGAGCTCGCCGCGGCCTTCGGGCTGGTCCAGCTCGAGAAGCTGGGGGAGAACCTGGCGGCACGCAAGCGGAACTTCGCCCGTCTGGCCGAGCACTTTTCGCAGCGTCCCGACGTGTTCGTCCTGCCCCGCACGACGGCGGAGCTCGACACGGCGTGGCACATGTTCCCGGTCCTCATCAGGCCCGAATCCGGAGTGCGGCGCTCGGCACTGCAGCAGCACATGGAGGCGCACGGCGTGGACACCCGCATGGTCTGGACGGGGAACGTGACCCGGCAACCGGCCTTCCGCGACGCGGGCATCCGGGTCCCGGCCGGTGGGCTTCCCAACGCGGACCGGGTCATGGAACAGGGATTGGTGCTGCCGTCCAACCACGGGCTGGCCGACGACGACATCGACTACATCTGGGAGACAGCGGAGGAGTTCCTCACGTGAGCGCGCCGCCCCCGCAGCGGATCGTCCTGGTCTCGGCCGACGGCCGTGCCCGCGGCGACCACGACCAGTACCGCCGGTACCTCGATTCCTCCAACCTCCACGACTTCGACGCGTGCCCGTCGCGAGACGCCATACGCCGGCCGGCGTTGGTCCGGCCGTGACCGCCGGGAAGCGCTTCCGCGGGCGGCGGGCCGTCGTGACCGGAGCGAGCCGCGGCATCGGGGCCGCCGTGGCCCGCCGGCTCGCCGCCGAGGGCGCGGACGTGGCCATCACCGCCCGCACCGCCGATCAGCACCCGACGCTCGCCGGCTCCCTGCGCGAAACGGCCGGTCACCTCGGGCGCTTCGGCGGCACCGTGGCCGTGATCAGGGCCGACCTGGCCGACGCGGACGACCGGGCCCGCATCGTGCCCGAGGCCGTACAGGAACTCGGAGGCCCGATCGACATCCTGGTCAACGACGCAGCGGCTGCCATCTACCAGACCGTTGCCGATTATCCGCTGCGCCGACGCCGTCTGTCGTTCGAGGTGAACGTGCACGCCCCGATGGACCTGGCCCAGACCGTGCTGCCCTCCATGCTCCAACGAGGCGAGGGCTGGGTGGTCAACGTGTCGAGCGCGACGGCGCGGCCCTGGCGTCCGCCCTTCAACCTCGGCGTCCTGGGGTCGACCACCGGGGTCTACGGCGCGTCGAAGGCGGCGCTGAACCGCATGACGAACGCGCTCGCAGCCGAGCTGGCCGGACGTGGTGTTCGGATCAACACGGTCGAGCCGCGGGCTGCGGTTCTGAGTGAAGGTGCGGAGGTGCTCGTCGGGTCGGCGCTGTCGGCCGACCAGATCGAGTCGATGGAGGAGATGGTCGAAGCGGTCGTGGCCCTGTGCGACTGCGCCCCCGAGCGGACCGGTCTCGAGCACATCAGCCTCGATCTGATCGCCGAGCTCGGCCTGACCGTGCGTGACCTCGAGGGGAACCCGATCGCGTCCGCGTAGGCGGCTTCCGGTCCAGCTGCGTTCAACGACCGGGCTGCCCGCCGGCGCCTCGTCGCGGCGGATGGCTCGCCGGAGGCTCCAGGCCGGCGAGCCCGAAGCACAGGCCGAAGAGGGTGGCGAGCGCGGCCGGCGGCGGGGTGTAGAGGTCCAACGCCTCGAAGAGACCGAGACCGAGTTCGGCGGACCACAGCAATGTGACCGCGGTCCACGGGTCGAACGATGCGACGATCCCGTTGGTGTGGAGCCAGGTTGCGAAACTTTCGACCCAGGACTCTTGGTGTTGCCGCTCTCCCTCGCGCAATCGGTCGTGGACGTCGCGATCGGCGCGCGCCGCAGCGGCACCCTCGATGATGAGGGCTCGCAACCCCGCCCGGCCCGAGAAGCCCTGGAGGCCGTACTGAATCATGTCCGCAGGTGATCCGGATCGGACAAGATCGGCCCGAAGCAGCTCGAGGTGGCGGGCGAGTCGGAGCTCAATCGCCGCGACCAACAGGTCCGCCTTGTTGGCGAAGTTCCCGTAGAGCGAGCCCGTGGTGAGCCCCGACGCCCGTCCGATGTCTCGAACGCTCACCGCGGCGTACCCCTTTTCGGCAAAGAGCTCCATGGCCACGTTCACGAGCTTCTCCGGCGTCCCGGGCGCCGTCGATTCGAGAGCTCGAGGGCCGGGTGAACGGCGTTCCCGGCGGCCACGGGCCGTGGGGGCGGATGTCTTCCGGCGCCTCTCGAGCCCGACGCGTCCGAGTTTCCTCCGACCGTCTTCGGGGGGCTGGCCCGATTTCTCCTCGAGCCGCTGGAGCATGGTCCCGACGAAGTCCGCCAGCGCGGCGGGCCTCGACCGGACGGCGCCCTGCGCCTCGAGCACTCCGACTCCGAGCTCAATCGACCACAGGAGCGTCACGAGGTCGGCCATGTCGAGTCTTGGGTCGACCTTCCCCAACTGCTGCCAGGCGCGGTAGTCACCGATTGAGCGGCCGATGAGCGCGGTGAGCGTCGGCTTCAGGCTGTCACGCAGCTCGTGGTCCGTCCGCGCCGCGGCACCCGCCTCCAGTAGGAGGGCTCGCATCTGCTGTCGTTCGGGCAGCCTGAGGAAGTTGTCGTGGGCAGCCTCAGGAAGCCAGAGGTCGGGTGGCGACCTCTGGGAGCGCTCCATGTCCTCACGCACTCGAACTTCGAGGATCTCGGCCAGGAGATCACCCTTGCTCCGGAAGTTCGAGTAGATCGCACCCGTGCTGACGCCGAGCCTCGCGGCCAGGTCCCGAACCGATATCTGGGCGTAGCCCTGGCTCGAGAAGAGCGCGGCACCGAGCTGGAGCAGCCGTGCCCGGTTGTCCCCGCCGCGTACCCTGCTCTGGGATGCCGCCGTCATCACCGGGGCCGACCGTATGGGAGGGGCAGGCCGTGGGTTGAGACCATAGAACAACGTTATGTTTCCTGCCGGGCGGGTGGGTGGGTGACGTCCGAACCGAGGGGCGCTCCCCACCCTTCGGGCATGATCTGACCGTCATCCGGAGCCGAGGGGCCGACCGACCCCGCGGCGAGAGTCGAACACGACTCGACACGGCGTGAGGAGGGAAATGGACAGGGAGAAGCTCGGGCGTCTCCACGACCTACGCGGGCGGGTGGCGATCGTCACCGGCGGCACGAGAGGCATCGGGCTGGCCATTGCCGAGGGCTTCCTCGCGGCGGGAGCGAGCGTGGTCGTCGCCAGCAGGAAGGCGGACGCCTGTCAGCGCGTCGAACGCCACCTCCGCTCAATGGGCGGCGATGCCCTGGGCGTGCCGACGCACATGGGGGACATCGAGTCGAGCGCTGCGCTCGTCGACCGTACGGTGGAGACCTTTGGCCGGCTCGACATCGTCGTGAACAATGCCGCCAACGCGCTGACCCTCCCCCTCGGACACCTGACCGTGGACGCGTGGGACAGGGTGGCGGCGACGAACCTCCGGGGCCCGGTGTTCCTCGTCGAGCGCGCGCTGCCCCACTTGGAATCGTCCGGCAACGCCGCCGTCCTCAACGTCGTCTCTGCCGGCGCATTTCTCTTCTCGGCCAACACCGCCATGTACGCCGCCGCCAAGTCCGGGCTGATGTCGATGACCAGGTCGATGGCGGCGGTGTACGCGGCCAAGGGGATCCGTGTCAACGCCCTGGCCCCGGGGACGGTGGACACCGACATGGTCCGCAACAATCCGCCCGAGGCGGTGGAGTCCATGAAGAACGCCTGCTTCATGAAGCGGGCAGCCCATCCCGACGAGATGGTCGGTCCCGCGCTCCTGCTCTGCTCGGACGCGGGCAGCTACATCACCGGGCAGGTCCTCATCGTCGACGGAGGTCTCACACCTCACTGACCAGGGGCAGGACCGGCCTTGGCCGCCCGCATGGCGAGACTGCGGCGTACCGCTGCGGCCGCGGAGGTCTCCTCGGACATGGCGGGCTTCCACCGGGTCAGGGACCACTCCGACGACCTGACCCACGAACGCGTGATCGACACGTTCCTCGCCGGTCGTGGCACTGGCAGCGTGAAGGTGAAGGAGCCCTCGGACCCCTTGACCGACGTCGCCTTCATGCGGGTCCTCACCGACACGGACGACTTCGCACCAACCCGGGACTGGCTCAACGAGGACTCGGCGCGAGCCACGCCGCTTCGGACGCGCTTGGCCTACGCTGACGTTCCGACCGGCCGCTCGCGCCACGGGCGGTGCGCCACGACCAAGGACAAGGAGGCACCGTGACCGACGTCTCACGCCCGCCGCTGCCCTACGACTTCCTGCCACCGGTGCCCCCGCTGAACGTCACCAGCACGGATCTCCAAGACGGGGGGACTCTTCCCCAGGCTCAGGTCTTCAACGGCATGGGCCTCAGCGGCGGCAACACGTCACCACAGCTCGGCTGGTCGGGCGCACCGCCCGAGACCAAGGCGTACGCCGTCACGTGCTTCGATCCGGACGCGCCGACCGGGTGCGGCTTCTGGCACTGGGTTCTCTTCGACATCCCCGGCGACGTGACCGAACTGCCGGCGGGAGCCGGTTCGGGCGACATGCCGGGCCTTCCCCCCGGCGCCGTCCACGCGCGCAACGACTACGGAGCCCGTGATTTCGGGGGTGCCGCGCCGCCGCCGGGAGATCTTCCCCACCGGTACGTGTTCGCGGTGCATGCCGTGGATACCGAGAAGCTCGATGCCGACGCCGACTCGTCGCCGGCCTATGTCGGATTCAACCTGAGGTTCCACGTGAAGGCGCGCGGGCTTCTGATCGCGACGTTCGGTCGCTGAGCCGGCGCGCCGACCGGTCAGTCAGCCGGCCGCCAGGGCTTGATCCAGCCGTCCTCGGGCCAGCCCTCGACCGCGGCCATCAGCGGGCCGCTCAGGCCCCCGTCGAGGGCCTCGCGGAGGATGTCGGCGTGCCCGGCGTGGCGGGCGGTCTCCTCCACGAGGTGCAGGATCACCCAACGCACGGTGCAGCCTTCGGGATCGGGGAGCCACGGCGCAGGCGTCAGCTCGACTCGGCGGCCCAGGTCGTCCATGTCGCCGACCACCTGTTCGGTTACGGCCGCCACCGCGGCGTACTCGGAGAGCGCCCAGCTCAGGGTCTCGCTCTCCGAGAGCCGGAAGGTCCCGAAGTACTCGGCCATCGCCTCACCCTGGTCCCCGCCCTGCTCGGGCCCACGCCCTTCGACCCGCTCCACCCAGGTCCGTTCGCCATAGGTCAGGTGCTTGATCAGGCCGCCGAGGCTCAAGCTGCTCGCAGTCGGCTCGCGATGCGCCTGCTCTTCGCTCAGTCCGAAGCAGGCGTTGCGGGCGGCCTGTCGCTGCTGCTCGAGAAAAGCCAGCAGGCCGTCACGTTCGCTGGTCACCGAGCGCGTATTCATGGGCATGAGCCTGATCATCGCACCGCGGTGTGTCAGGCCATCGTGCCGGCGGGCCATCGCCACCTGACACCGTCCGCCTAGAGTCCCCGCCTGTCATGAGGTTCAGCACCAGTCGTGTTTTCACGATGAGCCACAACGCAGCACGCTTTTTCCGGGGCACAGCCGGAGTCATGGCCGTGATGGCGTCGGTGCTCTTGGTCGGGGGGCCGGCGGCGGCCCAGACGAACACGCTGCACGGGGGGGACCCGGGGACGGCGATCGTGCACGGGGACACGGTGCCCGTCGTCGCGCACCTGAGCGCCAGGAGCTTCACCCAGCCGGGCCCGTTCGGCGTCGGCGAGACGACCCTGGCCTTGCCGACGAACGGCGCGCCGGTGGAGGTGTGGTACCCGGCGACCAAGGCGAGCGTGGCCAACGGGACCGAGGCCACCTACGACGTCGTGGACTGGCTCCCGCCCGCGCTGAAGAAGCTCGTTCCGGCCGGTTTCGCCGTGACCTATCCGAGCGGAGGCGTCCGCGGGGTCGCGGTCGCGCCCGGGCGGTTCCCCCTCGTTCTGTTCAGCCACGGCTACGCCGGGTTCCGGGACCAGTCGACCTTCCTCACCGCGAGGTTGGCATCCTGGGGGTTCGTCGTCGCGGCCCCGGACCACCTCAGCCGCGACCTGACCGAAGTCCTCGGGGGTGGCGCCGGTCCGAAGAAGACGACCGACGTCGGCGACCTCAAGGCGACGATCGCGCGTCATGGGGTCGGAGAACGCGTCCGCGTCGAGCCCGTTCCACCACCATGTCGACACGACGCTCATCGGCGCGGTGGGCCACTCGGCGGGCGGCGCGGCGGTCGAGGCGCTGGCCGCCGTCGATCCGCGGGTGACGACCTTCATCGGGTTGGCTGGCGCCACCGTGGGCTCGTTCGGCCAGACGTCGTCGGGCGCGGGGAGCATCGTCCCGCACCAGCCGGGCCTGCTCATGGTCGGGACCAACGATCACGTGGCAAATCCCCGCTCCATCGTCGTCGCCTACGGGCGGATGCGGAGGCCCAAGCGGCTGATCCTGCTGCGCGGGGCGGGGCACCTGGTCTTCGCCGACCTGTGCGAGGTCGGCAGTGGACAAGGCGGCCTCCTTGCCATCGCCGCCGCGCTCCATCTACCGATCCCCGCGTCCCTGGTGCCGCTGGCCACCGACGGGTGCAAGGCACCGGACGTTTCCCCTCCGACCGAGTGGCCGGTGATCAGGCAGGCGGTGACGGCGCAGCTCCGACATGCCTTCGGTTTCGACCGCTCGACGGCGGGGCTGTCGGGGATAGCGGCGGCGTTCCCGCAGCAGGTGGCCGTGGCTCACGCGTCGCCCGGGCCGTGAGCCGCCGAGGTTTGTCCGCCGCGGTCTGTCCGTCTCGGGGTCTTCGGCTCAGCACAGCTCCCGAGTCATGAACACGCTCCACGGGCTGTCCAGGTACGAATCGAACGGCCCGCATTCGACGAAACCGCAGGAGGCGTAGAGCGCACGCGCCGGAGCGAACGCGTCCTGGGCACCGGTCTCGAGGCTGAGGCGGCGATAGCCGCGGGCCTGGGCCTCACCGACGAGATAGGCCACGACGGCACGGCCTACGCCGCTCCGCCGAGCTCCGGGTGCCGTGTGCATCGATTTGATCTCGCCGTGGTGCGGGTCGAGCTCGCGCAGGGCACCGATGGCGAGGAGCCGCCCGCCCGCCCGGGCGCAGTACACGGTCAGTGAAGCCTTCTGCGCCAGGTCGTCTGCCGCCAGGGCGTGGACCCCCTCGGGCGGTGACGTGGCCCGGGCGAAGGCGAGGTGCCGAGCCACGAGCTCCTGCACGTCGCCAGCGTGGGGGTCGCCGACGCTGATCACCAGTCCCTCCACGACATGGCAATGTACGGGCCCGCGGCGGACGCGTCCTGGCCGGTAGCCTTCCCCGAACTGTCGCACCCCGATCCCTGGAGGCACCCGTGGAAACCGAAGCCGCCATCCTGTGGGAGCGCCACGCCGGATGGAGCGTGGAGCCCATAGAGCTCGATGAGCCGAAGGAGGGCGAGCTGCTCATCCGTCTGGCGGCGTCGGGCATGTGCCACTCCGACGAACACCTCGTGACGGGGGACATGCCGGTCCCGCTCCCGGTCATCGGCGGTCACGAGGGAGCAGGAGTGGTCGAGGAGGTCGGTCCTGGTGTGACCGGACTGGCCCCGGGCGATCATGTCGTCCTCGGCTTCGTCCCCGCCTGCGGCAAGTGTCCCTCGTGCGCCACCGGCCACTCCAACCTGTGCGATCAGGGCGCCGCGCTCATGTCGGGCCGCCAGATGGACGGCACGGTGCGTCACCACGCTCGCGGTCAGGACGTCACGTCCATGGTCTGCCTCGGCACCTTCGCCAAGTACTCGGTGGTGAACCAGGCGTCCTGCGTGAAGATCCTCGACGACATCCCCCTCGACAAGGCCTGCCTCGTCGGCTGTGGCGTGACGACGGGGTGGGGATCTGCCGTCTATGCCGCCGACGTGCGTCCGGGCGACTACGTCGCGGTGATCGGGATCGGAGGGATCGGCGCATCCGCCGTCCAGGGCGCCCGCCTCGCCGGCGCCGAGATGATCTTTGCCATCGATCCCGTGCCCCTCAAGCGCGAGCTGGCCCCGTCCTTCGGGGCTACCCACGTGGCCTCCTCGGTCGATGAGGCCTTCGCCCTCGTCGAGCAGGAGACATGGGGCCGCATGTGCGACAAGGTGATCTGCGCCATGGGCGTCGGTTCCGGGGCGATGATGCAGTCGATCCTCGGGCTGACGGCCAAGCGAGGGCGGGTGGTCGTGACCAACATCCACCCCATGATGGAGAACGAGGTCACGATGAACCTCATGTACCTGACGATCATGGAGAAGCAGGTCGTGGGGAGCATCTTCGGATCGGCCAACATCCACTCCGACATCCCGAAGCTGCTCAAGCTCTACCGCGAAGGCCAGCTCGACCTCGACTCCATGATCACGACCACCTACAAGCTGGGCGACGTCAACCAGGGCTATCAGGACATGCGCGACGGCAAGAACATCCGCGGCGTCCTCCTCTACGAGTAGCGCCCGACCGGAGAGAACGTCAGGCCGCCGGCAAGGCGGTCCCGACGTCGTCGGCCCAGATGTCGTGGCAGCGCTCGCAGACCTCCGCAGGCACGACCCCGCCGCGCATCAACAGCCCGAAGGCCATGCAGCCCAGGCACACGGCGAAGGCCGACTCCAAGAACGCGGCGGCGGCCAGCAGACCGAGCACGACCTCGGCCGCCGTCCAGAAGCCGAGAACGGTCAGGACCAGCGCCGTCAGCGAGAACGCCGCCCCGATACCTTGGGCGAACCGCTTGGGTGGCCCGGGCACCGGTCGCTCGGGCAGTCCGACTCGGGGCGTGACGACCCGGGTCACGAAGAGGCCCAGCGGGCTCAACCGGGGTCCGGCCAGAACCCGTGCCACGAAGCCGTAGGCGAGCACGAAGGTCATGAAGCGGAGGCCGAACGCGATGGCCAGTGCCGACGTCCACCATCACGACGTTCCTGCCCTCCTGGAGAACCGATAAACCGGAGAAGTCCGACCAGGATAGTCGGGTTTCTGCCGAGCCCCGGCCGCCAGGTCGCCCGCTGGCCACGGGCTCGCGTCCGGCACCCGGTCGCGTTAACGGGCCTAGGCGGGGCGCCCGGCGGGAGCCGTCACGGCGCCGGCACCGGTTGGGGAGGGGGCGGCCCGACGTAGCGGGCGGCGGGGCGGATCAGCCGGTTGTGCGATGCCTGTTCCATCACGTGGGTGCACCAGCCGATGGTGCGACCGCAGGCGAAGGTCGGGGTGAACATCTCGCGCGGGATGCCGCAAGTGTGCATGACGACGCCGGCGTAGAACTCGACGTTGGTGTACAGCTGCCGCCCGGGCTTGAGCTCGGCCAGCACGTCGACCGTCGTCCGCTCCACCGCCTGGGAGAACTCGACCAGCGGGCCGCCGAGATGCTCGGAGACCGAGCGCAGCAGGACCGAGCGCGGGTCGTCGGTCTTGTAGACGCGGTGGCCGAAACCCATGATGCGTTCTCCGCGCAACACCGCGTCTCGCACGTAGGCATCGGCTCGGTCAGGCGAGCCGATGGCGTCGAGCATGTCGAGCGCCCGGCTCGGAGCACCGCCGTGCAGCGGTCCCGAAAGCGCGCCGATGGCCGCCACGATCGCCGCGCCGAGGTCGGCTCCCGTCGAGGTGACCACGCGGGCGGTGAACGTCGAGGCGTTGAAGCCGTGATCGATGGTCAGGATCATGTATTGCTCAATCGCCCGCGCGTGCGCCTCGGTCGGCTCCTGGCCGGTGAGCATGAAGAGGTAGTTGGCCACCGCGCCGAGGTCGTGGCGCGGCTCAAGCGGCTCCTCACCCTGCCGCAGCCGGTACGCCGCGGCGAGGATGGTTGGGACAACCGCGCACAAGCCGAGAGCCTGGTCCTCGAGCTCGTTGGCCTCGATGTCGTGGGTTGGCCGCCATCCGAGCTCCGCCCCCAGGAGCGAGACCGCCGTGCGCAACACGTCGAGTGGCGCACCCCGCTGGGCCAGGGCGGGCAGCAACGTGGAAAGTCCGGGCGGCATGACCCGGCGCCGCCGGATCTCTGCCGCGAACGCGGCCGACGCCTCGGCGCGGGGAAGCTCCCCCCGGAAGAGCAGGTACCAGACGTCCTCGAGTGTCCTCGACTCCGCCAGCTCTACCGCCGAGTACTGCCGGTAGTGGAAGAAACCCTCCTGCCCCCGCACGTCCCCGACGGTGGTCTCGGCCACGACGACTCCTTCGAGCCCGGCCGGGACGTCCCCGCTCGTCTCGGCTGCGGGTCGGATGCGTGCCACCCCCATGAGGTCGCGGAGCGACACCACGCCGACGCATGCGCCGGCTTCGACTACCGGGAGGTGCCGGTAGTGGTGCGAGGTGAGGCTGGCCCAGGCGGCGTCGACCCGCTCGTCGGGGCCGAGCACGTCGGGTTGGGCCGTCATCCAGAGTCGCACCGACTCCCGGCCCGGGTCGGCCACCGCGGCCGCGGCGCGCAGGAGGTCGCGCTCGGTCAGGATGCCGGCCACCTTGCCGCCGTCGGTGACCACGACCGACCCGGTGTCGGCTTCCTGCATCTCCCGGGCCGCGTCGGCCAGCGTGTCTCCCGACCCGCAGGTCAGGGCGGGGGTGGTCATGAGGTCTCGCACGATCGTCTTCATAGGCCCACTCTGCCTGCTCACGGGCCCTCTGTAAACATTGATCAAGTCAATGTCACCACACTAGATTGCTCCACGTGGACCGCATGTTGACGACAGAGGAGGCCGCCCGGCGTCTCGGGGTCAAGGTCCCGACGCTCTACGCCTACGTCAGCCGCGGCCTGCTCGAGTCTCAGCGGGACCCGGCTACCCGGGGCAGCCTCTTCGACCTGGGCGAGGTCGAGACGCTGGCCGCCCGGAGGCGGGAGGGCCGTACCACCACCAGGCTCGCCACCGTCACCACCGCGGTGACCCGGCTCCATCAAGAGCGCGGACCCATTTACCGCGGCCACGCCGCCACCGAGCTCGCCGCCTGCTCGCCCTTCGAGGACGTGGCCGAATGGCTCTGGCAGTCCCGGGAGCGCGGCGACTGGTCCGCCCCGGAGCTGGGGACCTGCCCCCTCGCGACGACCATGGACCGCATGCGCTGGGCGCTGGTCATGTGCGGCGCCACCGACCCGCTGCGCTCCGACCGCCGGCCCGAATCCGTGGCCCGTGCCGCGCGTCGCATGGCGGCCGCGCTGGTCGACGTCGTGGGTGAGCCCGCGGCCGCCCCGGCGCAAGGCGACGAGCCCACGCCCGCCAGGTCCTTGGCGTCGAGGCTCGCGGGCCGCCTCGGCGCTGACGCGTCCGTTCCGGTGCCGACGGCCGCCGTGAACGCCGCCCTCGTGCTCATGGCGGACCACGAGCTGGCCGCCTCCACCATGGCAGTGCGCGTGGCGGGGTCGGTCCGCGCCGACCCCTACGACGCGCTGCTTGCCGGCCTGGCCACGCTCGCCGGGCCGCTACACGGGGGGGCCAGCCAGCAGGCGTACGAGCTCCTGGCCATGGCCGAGCGCGACGGCGCCATACGCGCCCTCGACGATGTCGTGCGTGAGCGCGGCCGCGTGCCCGGTTTCGGTCACACCGTCTACACGAGCGGCGACCCGCGCTACGGCGCGCTCATGGAACTGGCCGAGCCGTTGTTGGATGAGGACCGGCGCGCGCTGGTGCGCGAGGTGGTGTCGCTGGCCGAGGCGCACGATGTCCCCGCCCCGAATTGTGACCTCGCGCTGGCCGCGTTGAGCTGGGGTACCGGGATGCCGCCCGACACCGGCCGCACGCTCTTCGCCGTTTCCCGCGTCGCCGGGTGGACCGCGCACTACCTCGAGGAGCTGGCCGAGCGCCCGCTGCGCTTCCGCGCCCGCGCCGTGTACGCCAGCGCATGAAGGGTTACGCAGGAGACCTCACGGGCCGTTGGAGCTGTGCCGCTCCAGGTCGGGTTGCGGCTGTCCGGCTCAGGTCGTGGCCGGTGAATACACCCCGTCCGGCGAGGCGTCGTTCGTCCCCGCGCTTCCTGAGAACCCGTCGACGTAGGCGAGCATGGTGCGGGAGTGCACCCCGACGGTGAGCTGGTCACCGGCGCTGAGCACGTCGGACGCAGAGCGGTCGTAGTAGCTGCCGAACGTGTAGACGATCTTCGTCGTGTGGTACTTGCCGACTTGAAGGCCGATGCAGTCCCCGGTCATCCCAGCGGACCACCCGGCGCTGACGTCGTTGAGGTAGAAGGGGTTCCCGGGGAAGTCGTCGCCGGTGGCCGCGCACGCTCGCGGCACGAGCGCTGATGCTGGTTCGGTCCCGAACAGCTGCCCGGTGATCTCGATCGAGGGCGCCGCGGCGGTCCCGTTGAAGGTGATCGCGTCGATGCGTCCCGCCGTGGACAGCCAGAAGGTCCCGGAGTCGCCACCGCAGCTCGGTCCGTACGCGTCCATCGTGCCGTTGTCGAACTCGTTGTTGGAGGTGTCGTATTTCGCCGTCCACTGCGACTGGCACGAGTGAGCCAGCTGGAAGTTGAGAGTCGCCCCCCTGAGCTGCCACCAGCCCGTGGTCGAGCTGCAATTGCCGTCGTGGTCACCGGCCAAGGTCCCGTTGGCGTCGAACAGGAGGGCGCACGGGCCCTTTTGCACCTCACCCTGCCAATTCCAGTACAGGAGCCATTGGGTGCCGCCGAGCCTCGGCACGGCCGCCGCCGGCTGTGCGCCCAGCACCACCAGCCCGAGGGTTGCGGCGAGCCCAGCGCAGAGAACAACCACAATGTTGCGACCGGACGCTGCTGCGCGCGACCAGAGAGTCATCGCGTCTCCTTTCCGCCTTCGAATCGAAATGCCGTATCTCGACCGACGTCGTGATTTCACGATTGGCGCAAGTATGTACCAACCGGCCCGAGATTGCTACGGGTGTGTATGCCCGCCGGGCCGGATTCTCGGCGCCGGTCAGCCCGGGCCGACGACGATGGCGGACGGAACGCCGTGCAGCGTGATCCGCCTCCCCAGCGTGTGGCGCGCCAAGTCGACGGCGATCATGGAGCCCCCCTGCATGGTGACCCACGCCGTGGTGGCTCGCCGGTCCAGAGCTATGCCCTGGGCGACATCGGGCAGCGCCACGGGAGCGCCCACCACGGGACCGAATCCCGTGACCGACACCGGGGCCACGGCGGCGCCACCACAGGCGTAGACCGTGCCCGAGGGCGACGCCGCGAGTCCCGTCGGGTTGAAGGGGAGTGGCACTGTGGTGACGACGTGGCGGGTCGTCGCGTCGAGAGCGGTGAGCGTGTGATCGCCGAAGTTCCCAACTAGTACGTAACCCCCGGAGACGGCGAGAGCTTGCGGGCCGGGACCGACCGCGATCGGCGGTCCGGGACGGAGCGACGGCAGGCTGAGCGGCGTCACCTCGTCGTTGCCGAAGTCGGCCACGAACGCGGTCCCGGCGCCCGGGCCCTCCGACGAGACTGCGACGGCCACCGGTTGCCTGCCCACCGGGACGGGCCGGCCGGCCCGCCACGTGCCGAGATCGACCGGTGTCACCGAGTCCGAGTCGAAGTTGGCGACCAGGGCGACCCCCTTGCCTCCGGTCCCGCCTGGGGCGACCGCCACGGCGTCGGGCTCGATCCCGACGCCGACCGAGCGAACCACGTCGTGCGTGGTGGGATCGATCTCGGACAGCGTGTCGTCGCCCTGCGCCACGACGAGCAGGCCGGCGTCGCCTGCTGTGTAGGCGAGAGCCGAGGGCAGGCTGCCCACGAGGACCGGCGCCTCGGGGCGACCCTGTTCGAGGTCGACCGGTGTGAGCCCCGAGCCGGGCAGCGTCACCGACGCATCGGTGGCCACCCAGGCCACATCGGTCGCGGACGTGCCGCCGCCCGCCGAGGAGCAGCCGGCGAGCGCCGGAACGGCGACGGCCAGGGCCAGCACGCAGGCAGCCCGCCGGCGCGACGGTCCGCCGGTCAGCCGCGGGCGCATGCGGCCCCGGCCGGTCGCTCCGCCCCGCTCCAGCCGCGGGTGTCGCCGTCGGGCCAGAAATCTCCCGTGACCGGGTCCTGCACGTAGGTGACCGGCGCCAACCGGCCTGCGGTCAGGGCGTGCACGGCGTCGAGCAGTGCGTCGACATCCTCAGTCGTGGTCCCGAGTCCGCAGCTGGCCCGTACGGCGCCCGGGATCGCGCCGCGCTCACCGCGGCGCACCGCGGCGCGGGCACGGGCCATCCCTTCGGCCCCCACACCGAGCAGGCGGACGAGGTAGGGGTGCGCGCAGAAGCACCCGTGGCGGACGCCGATGGCGAACTCGGCGCTCAGCCGCGCCGCGACGAGCGCGTGGTGCATCCCCTCGACGGTGAAGGCGGCGACGGCCAGCAGGTCCGCACCCGACCCGGGCTCCGGTCCGAGCACGCGGACGCCGTCCATGCCGCGCAGGCCCTCGTGCAGCCGCGCCGACAGCGACGCCTCATGGGCGTGCACGGCGTCCCAGCCGATCCGTTGCAGTTCGCGCATGGCTGCGCCGAAGGCGACCGCTCCCACTACGTTCGGCGAGCCTGCCTCCTCGCGCTCGGGTGGCTCCGTCCAGATCACCTCGTCGAGGTCGACGAGGTCGACCGCACCACCTCCGGCCAGGAACGGGTCACCCGTCTCGAAGGCGCGCCTCGGCCCCACCAGGGCCCCCGCGCCGAAGGGCGCGTACAGCTTGTGGCCGCTGAAGGCCAAGAAGTCCGGCTCGAGCGGCAGCGGGCGGTGCGGAGCGAGCTGCGCCGCATCGAGCACGACCGGGATGCCGCGCTGGTGCGCCTCGGCACAGATCTCTGCGACGGGCGGCACCCAGCCGGTCACGTTCGACGCGCCGGTCAGGGCCAGCAGGACGGGGCGGGGCTGCTCGTCGAGCACCGCCGCGACGTCCTCCACATCGAAGGTGCCGTCGCGCCCGCACTCGACCCAGCGCCGGCGGGCCATCCGGCCCCAGGGCAGAAGGTTGGCGTGGTGCTCGACCACCGTGGTCGCGACGACGTCGTCGAGCCGCAGGTCGAGGCGGTAGGCGAGGTGGTTGATGGCCTCGGTCGTGTTCCGCACCAGGACCACGACGTCGTCGCCTCCCGAAGGTCTCCCGGTGAAGCGATGCACCTCCTCGCGGGCGTCCTCGTACTCGGCCGTGGCCCGGCGAGACTTGTAGCCGGCGCCACGGTGGACGCTCGAGTACCACGGCAGGAATTCGGCCACCCGGTCCGCCACTGCGGCCATCGCCGGGGTCGACGCGGCGCAGTCGAGGTCGCGGTAGGGCCGCTGGGAGCCGTCGATGCACGGCACGGCCAGGCGCGAGCCGACGAGCGCGATCTGACCTGCGAGATCGACCGGGGAACCGTCCGTCGTCCGTCCGTCACCTTGGGAGGTCACGGCGTCACATTAGGAAGCCGAGGTGGTCCGGGTGGAGGCAGCACCCACTCCGACCACCTCCCGGCGCAGTCCCGGCGCAGCTTCCGATGCCTGTGGCCTGGGGTCCAGTAGCCTCTCGTCGTGTGGACGAGCGCTACGAATCAGAGCTCACCCGCGCCGGCGCCGTCCTTAATTCGGTGGACGAGGCGTTGGCACGTCTCAGCGACGGTGCCTACGGGTCGTGTGCCACCTGCGGGGCGCCGATCCTCGACGCTTCGCTCGAGGAGGACCCGACGCTCACGCGTTGCGAGCAGCACCTGCCGCTCTCGCTCTGAGCGGGTCCGGCTCAGCCGGGGATCTTCAGGCTCTTGGCCGCTTCGAGGCGCGCCGCCACGTCGGGCCAGTTCACGACGTTCCACAGCGCAGTGAAGAAGTCCGCCTTCACGTTCTTGTACTGCAGGTAGAAGGCGTGCTCCCAAGCGTCGAAGACCAGGAGCGGAACGGAACCTTGTCCGATGTTGGACTGGTGGTCGTAGATCTGCTCCACGTTCAATCGGCCGGCCAGAGGCTCGTAGGCGAGCGCACCCCAGCCCGACCCCTGGATGGTGGAGGTCGCCTGCGTCATCTGCGCCTTGAACTTGTCGAACGAACCGAAGTTCTCGTCGATGGCCGAACCAAGCGCGCCTTCGGGCTTGTCGCCGCCATCGGGGCTCTGGTTCTTCCAGAAGATGGAGTGCAGCACGTGCCCGGACGTGTGGAAGGCGAGCGCCTTCTCGAGTCCCACGATGGCACCGAAGTCGTCGCCGTCCCGGGCGGCTTCGAGCTTCTCCAGCGTCTGGTTCGCGCCCGTCACGTACGCGGCGTGGTGCTTGTCGTGGTGGAGCTCCATGATCTGGGCCGACACGTGCGGCTCCAGAGCCGCGTAGTCGTAGGGCAGGTCGGGCAGGGTGTACACGGCCATCGGGGTCTCCTCGTTCGGGTGTGCTTCGGGGGTCCGTGCTGGACCATACCCGAACCCGGACGGGTGCCAACAGAGACTCGCGACGCTTGGACCGCTTCGCCGCCGAGCGTGCGACCAGGGACGCGAAGGCCGGTGCGACTCCGCCGGCACCTCACCTGAGAAGGAACAAGGACCGGACCTGAGAAGAAACAAGGACCGGCGGTACGCTTGCAGGAGTGAGCACGGATCCCAAGGACCGTTGGCACGATCTCGGGGCCTTCATCCGCGAGCAGCGTGGCTCGGCTCGGTTGTCGCTGAGGCGGCTCTCGGAACTCGCCGGGATCTCGAACCCTTACCTGAGCCAGATCGAGCGCGGGCTGCGCCGGCCTTCGGCCGAGATTCTCCAGCAGATCGCCAAGGCACTGCGCATCTCCGCCGAAACGCTCTACGTCCAGGCCGGCATCCTCGAGCCACCCTCAGGATCACCCGACCTGACCCGGGCGATCATGGTGGACCAGAGCATCAGCGAGGAGCAGAAGCAGGCACTCGTCCGCATCTACCTCTCGTTCCGCCGAGAGTACGAGGAGGAGCACGCGACCCGGCCTGCCGCGGATCCGACCGCAGCCGATCCCTCTGCCCCCGATCCCTCTGCCCCCGATCCCTCTGCCCCCGATCCCTCTGCCCCCGATCCCTCTGCCCCCGATCCCTCTGCCCCCGATCCCTCCTCGGTCGATCCGTCCGCCCCGTCGCCGGAGCCGTCGCCTCCAACTGTGCGGGAAGGTCCAGCCGGGACGACCAGACCTCGGGCCAAGACCACCAGACCTCCCGTCGAGCGCCCGAGCGCAGCCACTTCCGCCTGATCGCCTCCGCCCGAGCGCAGCCACTTCCGCCTCGCCTCCGCCTGATCACCGGCGCCTGAGCGCCCCGCCAGAGCACATCCGACTCACCCTGACCCGGGAACCCCGACCGAGTCCGGAGCCGAAATCAGCGCCCCCGGTAGGCTCTCAGCCGCCATGCGCCGCCTCGCCGTCCTCTCCCTGCACACGTCGCCGCTGGCCCAGCCCGGCACCGGTGACGGAGGCGGCATGAACGTCTACGTCCGGGAGCTCGCCGCCGCGTTGGCGCGCACCGGCGTCGCCTGCGACGTCTTCACGAGGGCCTGGTCGCCCGACCTCCCGGCCACCGTCGACATCGAGCCGGGTCTGCGGGTCCACCACGTCCCCGCCGGTCCGCTGCACGCCGTGCCCAAGGAGGCGCTCCCCGCCTTCGTCGACGAGTTCACCTCCCGGGTCCTCGAGCTGATGGCCGCCGGCGCCGGTCCGGCGGACGGGGGCGGTGGTCCCTACACCTCCATCCATGCCAATTACTGGCTGTCCGGGTTGTCGGGCCACGTGATCAAGCACGAGCTCGAGCTGCCGCTCGTGTGCACGTTCCACACGCTGGATCGGGTCAAGGCCGAAGCCGTGCCCGAAGAGGTCCAGGCCGACATGCCGCACCGCCGGGCCGAGGCCGAGGCGAACATCATCGAGTGCTCCGACGCCGTGCTGGCCTCGTGCTCGGTCGAGGCCGACCAGATCGCATCGCTCTACGGCGGCGAACCCGGCCGCATCCGCATCGTGGCGCCGGGCGTGGACCACGCCTTCTTCGGTCCGGGTCACCGCCCCCAGGCTCGCCGCGCCCTCGGGCTGCCCGAGGACGGGCGCCTGCTGCTGTTCGTCGGCCGTATCCAGCCGCTCAAGTGCGCCGACGTGGCCGTCGAGACGCTGGCGGAGCTGCACGCCTCGGCGGGCGCCGGGCACCCCGGGCGCCGCGATCCCGGGGCCGACTACCACCTCGTCGTCGTCGGCGGCCCGAGCGGGCCGCACGGGGAGAAGGCGTTCGGCGCGCTCGCCGACGTCGCCGACGCCAGGGGCGTGCGCGACCGGGTGCACGTCGTCGCGCCGCAGCCGCACGAACTGCTGTCGTCCTACTACCGGGCCGCGGACGTGTGCATCGTGCCGAGCCGCTCGGAGTCCTTCGGGTTGGTCGCCCTCGAGGCGGCGGCGTGCGGCACCCCGGTGGTGGCCTCCGCCGTCGGCGGCCTGACCACGCTGGTCGACCACGAGCACACGGGCTTCCTGGTCGACGACCCCGACCCGCGCGCCTACGCGGCGGCGGTGCGCCGGGTCTTCGACGAGCCGCTGGCCGCCGAGCGCCTGTCCACCGCCTCGGTGCTGCGGGCCCGCCGCTACACCTGGCGGGCCGCAGCGACGGCGCTGGTGGAGCTGCACGACGAGCTGGCCGCGGGCCGGCTCGTCGAGTGCAGCTGAGCGCCGGTCCGCCTCGTCCCGGTGCCGCTGGTCGACCTCCCCGAGGAGGAGGAGATGGCGGCGGCGGTCGCCCGCATCGATGCGTGGGCCGAACGGGAGTTGGCCTCCGGCGGCTTCCTGGTGGCAGCCGAGCGCCAGGAGGTGACCGACCGCACCGCGTCGTTCCAGTGGTATCTCCGCTTCAAGGGTGACGAGAAGGACTTCATCACCGTGTGGTTCACGCTCAAGCAGCGGACGCTCCACCACGAGGCCCAGTTCATGCCGGCGCCCGAGGCCAACAAAGAGGACGTCTACGCCTACCTGATGCGTCGCAATACCCACCTCTTCGGCATGTGCTTCGCGCTGGGCCCCGAGGACGCGGTGTACCTGGTCGGCCGGGTCCCGGCCCGTCTGGTCGACGACGACGAGCTCGACCGCATCGCCGGATCGTCGGTGATCTACACCGACGATCACTTCCCTACGGCCATGACCATGGGCCACCCCGCCACCTACCGCCGCCGCCCGCGTCGCTGACTGCGGGCGTCCGGGTGCCCCCGGCCGCGTCGCCAACCAGTCGGTCGGGCCCGGTCCGGCGGGGCAGGTGGTACCGGTCCAGGGGCGCACCGGGCCCCAACTCGTTATCGTCCCTGGGGTGTCGAGGTCGAGACCGAGGTCGAGGTCGACGACGTGACGAGCCTGCTGGTCGTCGGCGGCGGCCGGATGGGTGCCGCACTGGTCGGGGGGCTCCTGCGCTCCGGGTGGGCCGACGTCGGGGACCTGGCCGTGGTCGAACCAGACGCCGGACGGCGAGACGAGCTCCAGGCACTGCACCCGGGCCTGGCGGTGGTCGGCGCACCGGAGCCGGGCCTGCTCAGCGGCGCGGCGGGAGAGCGGGTCGCGGGTGCCGTCCTGGCGGTCAAACCCGACGTGGCCGAGTCCGCCTGCCGGTCGTTGGCCGTTACCGGCGTGAACCGACTGCTCTCCATCGTTGCCGGCGTTCCGAGCCAGAGGCTCGAGGCGGCGCTCGGGGGAGAGCCGGCCGTCGTCCGGGCCATGCCCAACACCCCGGCGCTGGTCGGCGCCGGGGTCACCGCCATCTCGGGCGGCTCCTTCGCCACCTCGGCCGACCTGGCCTGGGCCGAGGAGGTGATGTCGGCGGTCGGGACCGTGGTCCGCCTCCCCGAGCGCCAGCTCGATGCGGTCACCGGCTTGTCGGGGTCGGGACCCGCCTACTTGTTCCTGGTGGCCGAGGCGCTCATGGAGGCGGGGGTCCAGATGGGGTTGACCCGGGAGGTGAGCCGCACGCTCGTCGTCGAGACCATGGCGGGCTCGGCCGCCCTCATGCGCGAGACGGGCCGCGACCCCGACGCCCTGCGGGCCGAGGTCACCTCCCCGGCCGGTACCACGGCCGCGGGCATCCGCAGTCTCGAGGCGAAGGCGGTGCGCTCCGCCTTCATGGAGGCCGTCGCGGCGGCGACCGAGCGGGCCCGGAGCCTGCAGCGCTGATCGCATGAGCAGTCGGGCCACCTGAGCGTGTCGGGCCGGCCCGCGCCAACCGTTTTCTTCCTCTCGGACTTCGGGACCCAGGACGAGTTCGCCGGGGTCGTGCACGCCGTGATCGCGGCCCTCGCCCCCGGAGCCACCGTGATCGACCTCACACACGAGATCCCGCCCTTCGACGTCCGAGCCGGCAGCCACACCCTGGTGCGGGCGGTCCCGTATCTCGGCCGCGGCGTCGTGTTGGCGGTGGTCGACCCCGGGGTCGGGACGTCGCGCCGAGCCATCGCGCTCGAGGTCGCCCGGCCTGATGCGCCCCTCTCCTTCGTGGGTCCCGACAACGGGTTGCTGGTGGCGGCGGCGGAGGCGGCAGGTGGCGGAGTCCCGATGGCACGGGCCGTGCAGCTGCGGGAGCCGGCGTACGCGCCGGAGCAGGGGGAGCAGGGGGAGCAGCCGGAGCAGGCCACCCCAGGTCGGACCTTCGACGGGCGCGACGTCTTCGCACCCGCCGCGGCGGCCCTGTGCGTCGGCGCAGCCCTCGACAGCCTGGGGGAACCGGTCGACCCCGCGTCGCTGGTGCGCCTGATCGACGGGGTCGTCGACACCGGCCGTCTCGATGATGGGCGGGCCTGCCTGCGCGCCGAGGTGACCTGGGTCGATCGCTACGGCAACCTTCAGCTGGCGGCGACCGAGTCCGATGCCCAGGCGGTCGGGCTTTCCTCGTCGGGCCCGGTCGAGCTGGTCTCGCTGGCGCCGGGCCCCGACCTCCCCGACGCGCTGGCGCTCGCCGCCGCCATGGTGCCCGACGGCATGCACCTGCATCGCGTCGACGCGTTCTCCGACCTCGCACCGGGGGAGCTCGGGCTGCTGGTCGACGCCAACGGCCACCTGGCCGTCGTGGCCCGGGAGGCGTCGGCCGCGACGTGGCTCAACGTCGCCGCGGGCGAGCTCGTCGTCCTGGCCTGGTGACGGTGCTCGGCCGCAGCCGCCACGCAGCCGGTTTGGTGCCGGGACGAGGGCCCTCGGTACCATCCGACGCGATGAGCCTCGAGCCACCCTCGTTGCCCAGGCGGATCCCAGAAGCCACCGTCCTCCGGCTCCCGGTGTACCAGCGGATCCTGGCCGAGCTGGCTCGCAACGGCACCACGACGGTGTCGTCCGAGCAACTCGCCGCCGCGGCGCGGGTCAACGCGGCCAAGGTGCGCAAGGACCTGTCGCTGCTCGGCTCCTTCGGGACGAGGGGCACCGGCTACGACCCGGAGATCGTCATCGCGCAGATCGACCGCGCCCTCGGCGTCGACGAGGACTGGTCGGTGGCCATCGTCGGCATCGGCAATCTCGGCCGGGCCCTGACGAATTCGACCGGTTTCGCCTCCCGGGGCTGTCACATCGCCGCCCTCTTCGACGTCGACCCCCGGGTCGTCGGCGAGGACATCCGGGGCATCACGGTGCGCCACATGGACGAGCTGGCGGCGCTCACCCCTTCCGAGGGGCTCGACCTCGGCGTCATCACGACGCCGGGATGGGCGGCCCAACAGGCGGCCGATCTCCTGGTGGGCGCCGGGGCGTCGTCGCTGCTGAACTTCGCGCCCCGCGTGCTGGTGGTCCCATCCGAGGTGCACATCCGCTACGTGGACCTCTCCATAGAGCTCCAGGTCCTGGGCTTCTACCGCGCTCGCCACGACGGCGGGACCCGGGCGGTCGAGGGCGGCGGGGGCACGCCCGTGCCGCTGGTGCGGGCCGTCGGCCTGTCCCCCGGCTCGGAGCTGGCCTGAGCCCGACCCGCCGCGCCCCGGGCCGGCGGTGAGCCCGCGACGACAGGGGGAAGCCGACAGAGTCGGGACCGCTCGCGGCACCCGCACAGACGGTGACTGGCGGGGTCGGCCGCACGACCGCCACAATTGGAGCCGACCCAGGAGGCAGAGGTGTCCGTCGTCGTCGTAGGGCTGCAGCACACGCAGGCTCCGCTGCCGTTGCTCGAGGCGGCGACCGTCGCCGACGGCGACCTGCACAAGGTGCTGAGCGCGCTCGGGCACCGCCGCAACGTGCAGGAGGCGGTGGTGCTCTCGACCTGCCTCCGCACCGAGGTGTACGCCGTGGTCGACCGCTTCCACGATGCGGTGGCGGAGATCTTCGAGGTCCTCTCCGACCACTCGGACGTGTCGACCGAGGAGCTCTCGGCTCATGCCAGCATCCGCTTCGACGATGACGTCACGTCGCACCTGTTCGCGGTGACCTCGGGCCTGGAGTCGGCCGTCACGGGCGAGAGCGAGGTCGTGGGCCAGGTCCGCCGCGCCTACGAGCGGGCCCAGGAGGAGGGGACCTGCGGGCCCGTCCTCTCCGCGCTGTTCCGCCATGCCCTCCAGACGGGCAAGCGCGTCCGGACGGAGACGGGGATCGGGAAGGGGACGACGTCCTTCGCCTACGCCGCCGTCACCGTGGCCCGGGGGGACGATCGCCAGGGCCTGCGCGACATGCGGGTCGTCGTGGTGGGCGCCGGCGAGATGGGCCTCGGCGTGTGCCGCGCCCTCTCGGAGATCCCGGCCGAGGACGCGCCGCGCTCGGTCGTCGTCGTCAACCGCTCGTTCGCCCGGGCGGAGGCGCTGGTGCGGCAGGCCGCAGGAGGTCGACCCGTCATGCGGGCGGCGCCGCTGAGTCGGGTGAAGGAGGAGCTGGTGGCCGCCGACGTGGTGCTGGCCGCCGTCGCCGCCGAGTCGCATGTGCTGAGCGTCGCCGACTTCGCCGACGCCGACGGCATTGCCGCACCCCGGCTCGTGATCGACCTGGGCGTGCCGCGCAACGTGGACCCCGCCGTGGCGGAACTGCGGGGTGTGACCCTGCACGACATGGACGCGCTCAGCGCGTTGGTGGCGCGCGCCCTGGGCGACCGCGCCGAGGAGTCGGTGGCGGCCCGCGCCATCGTGAGCGAGGAGGTCGAGCGCTACCGCACGGCCAGCCGCCAGCGCGGCGCGGCGCCGATCATCGCCTCCTTGCGCTCGCGGCTCGAGTCGCTCCGGGTGGCCGAGCT
The DNA here is from genome assembly GCA_963828505.1 of uncultured Acidimicrobiaceae bacterium. Taxonomy (GTDB): domain Bacteria; phylum Actinomycetota; class Acidimicrobiia; order Acidimicrobiales; family RAAP-2; genus Bog-473. The sequence goes on along the minus strand of CAWHFM010000012.1, from coordinate 23,370 downwards.
CGAGCGTCACCGGGCCCAGCTGGCCGACCTCACCGAGTCGGAGTGGGAGCAGGTCGACCTGGCCTCGCGCGCCGCCATGGCGAAGATGCTCCACGAGCCCACCGTCTTGTTGAAGGAGACGGCCGGCACGCCTCGGGGCGAGCGCCTGGTCGAGGCCCTCCGCATCCTCTTCGACCTGTAGCCACGGGTCCGCCGCGCCGCTGCCGCCTGACCGGTACCGGCGGGACGACGCCGGTCGCTCCCCGCGGGACGACGCCGGTCGCTCCCCACGGGACGTCGCCGGTCGCTCCCCGCGGCCGGGCCATGGGACACTCACCACGTGGGAACGTTCCGCCTGGCCAGCCGCGGCTCGCCGCTCGCCCGGCACCAGACCGAGACGGTCGCCGACGCGCTGCGGGCGTCCCATCCGGGCCTCGAAATCGAGGTCGTCGTCGTGCGCACCCGAGGGGACGAGAACGCGTCGACGCCGCTCGACCGCCTCGGGGGCCAGGGGGTCTTCGTGGGCGAGGTGGAGGCGGCCCTGCGCGACGGCCGCGCCGACGCCGCGGTGCACTCCGCCAAGGACCTTCCCTCCACCATGGACGGAGACCTCGTGATCGCGGCCGTGCCCCCGCGAGCCGACCCGCGCGACGGACTGGTCGGCTGCACGTTGGCCGACCTCCCCGCGGGCGGTGTCGTGGGCACCGGCTCGGCGCGCCGGCGCGCCCAGCTGGCCTGGCTCCGGCCGGACCTGGTCTTCACCGACGTGCGCGGCAACATGGCCCGGCGGGTGTCGATCGGCGAGTCCGGCGACGTCCACGCCGTCGTGGTCGCGGTGGCGGCCATGGACCGCCTGGGTTGGTCGAGCCGGCTGGCCGACGTGCTCGACCCGGTCGACATGCTGCCCCAGGCCGGGCAGGGCGCCCTCGCCGTGCAGTGCCGCGCCGCGGACGGAGAGGCGCGGCGGCTGCTGGCGGCGCTCGACGACCCGGCGACCCACCGCGCCCTGCGCGCCGAGCGCGCCGTGTTGGCCGAGCTCGGCGGGAGTTGCTCGGCGCCCGTCGCGGCGTGGGCCGAAGCGCTCGGCGAACCGGGCGGCGCCGTGCGGGTGCGGGGCCTGGTCGCCAGCGGCGACGGGCGAACCGTGGTGACGGCGGACGAGACCGGGGACGAGCCCGAACTGGTGGGGGCGGCGGTCGCCCGCGCTCTGTTGGTGGACGGCGGCGGCACGTCCATCGACGGCTTCGAGTTGGCGTGACCGTCTACCTGGTGGGCGCCGGACCGGGCGACCCCGGATTGCTCACCCGGCGCGGCGCCCGGTTGCTCGCCCGGGCCGACGTCGTCCTACACGATCGCCTGGTCAGCCGGGCCGTCCTCGACCTGGCACCCCCGGACGCGCTGATGGTGGACGTGGGCAAGGAGCCGGATGCGGCGGGAGGAGACCGCCAGGACCAGATCGCCCGCCTGCTGGTCCAATACGGGCGCAGCGACGGAGTCGTGGTCCGGCTCAAGGGCGGGGATCCCTTCGTGTTCGGCCGCGGCGGCGAGGAGGTCGAGGTCCTGCGCGACGCGGGCATCGACTGGGAGGTCGTGCCCGGCGTGACCTCCGCCTTCGGCGTGCCGGCCGCGGTCGGCATCCCGGTGACGCAGCGTGGTCTGGCCTCGTCGGTCACGGTGGTGACCGGCCGGGTAGGCGCCGACGTCGGCACGCCCGGCGCCGTGGACTGGGACGCGCTGGCCCGGGCCGGTGGCACCCTGGTCGTGCTCATGGGGGTGAATACGCGCGCCGCCATCGCCGACGAGCTCGTCGCGGGTGGACGGGACCCCGGCACCCCCGTGGCCGTGATCGAACGGGGGACCGGCCCCGCCGAGCGCGTAGTGCGCACGACGCTCGGCCAGCTCGGCTCGGTTCAGGTCGACGCGCCGGCGGTGATCGTCGTCGGCCCGGTGGCGGCGCTGGGCGCGCCCGGCCCGACAGGCGCAGGTGGCGCAGGTGGCGCAGGTGGCGCGGGCGCCGCATCTACCCGAGCCGGCTCGCTGGCGGGGCGCACCGTCGTGGCGACTCGCTCGGGACAGCGGGCCGCGCACCTGGTCGACGCGCTCGAGCGCGCCGGAGCGTCCGTTGTCTCCCTCCCGCTCACCCGCCAGGTCGACGCCGGCGACGGCGGAGCGGCGTTGCGCGCCGCGGCGGCGACCATCGGGGACTACGCCTGGCTCGTCGTGACCTCGGCCAACGCCGTCGACCGCTTCGTGGCCGAACTGCGAGACGCCCGCGCCCTGGCGCCGGTCCTCGTCGCCGCGCTCGGGCCGGCGACCGCCGACGCGTTCCGCATGGCCGGGATCGAGCCGGATCTCGTGCCGGCCGAGCACAGTGCCCGCGGCCTCGTCGAGGAGTTCCCCGAAACCGATCCCGGCGCCGACCGTGTCCTCTTTGCGTGCGCTGACATCGCTCCCGACACGATCGCCGAGGGGCTGGCCGCGAAGGGCTGGTCGGTGGACCGGGTCACGGCCTACCGGACGGTCCCCGTCAGGGCGCCCGAGCCCGAGGTGCTGGCGCGGGTCTCTGCGGCCGACGCCGTGGTGTTCACCGCGACCTCGTCGGTGCGCGCCTTCAGAGAGCTCCGGGCGCCGGACGGTGCTGCCGTCCCCGCCCCGCGACACGTGGTCTGCATCGGGCCGACCACGGCCGAGGCGGCTCGCGCCGCCGGCTTCTCCGGCGTCCACGAGGCGTGGGGTGCGTCCACCGAGGGGATCCTGGCCGAGCTGGTCGACCACTTCGGCCGCGCCGACGCCACCCCGTAGTCTGGACGTCGATGGTCGCCGAGAGCGTGCGTCAGAAGAGCACTCCCGACCTCGCGCCCGACATGGCGCCCGGGGGCCCCTCAGGCTTCCCGGTGCGACGCATGCGCCGGCTCCGGCGCACCCCGGCCATCCGGCGTCTCGTGGCCGAGGCGCGGCTCGGCGTCGACGACCTGGTGGCGCCCCTGTTCGTGCGCGAGGGCATCGACGCGCCAGCCCCCATCCGGTCGATGCCCGGCGAGGTACAGCACACGGTGGACTCCCTCGTGCTCGAGGCGAAGCGGCTGGTGTCGCTCGGGCTGCCGGGACTGATCCTCTTCGGTGTGCCCGCGGTGAAGGACGACCGCGGCAGCGGCGCCTGGGACCCGTCGGGCCTGGTGCAAGTGGCCCTGCGGGCTGTGCGCGACGCGGTGGGAGACGAGCTCGTCCTCATGGCCGACCTCTGTCTCGACGAGTACACCGACCACGGGCACTGCGGCGTGCTCGGCCCGGGGGGCGAGGTCCTCAACGACGAGACGCTCGAGCTCTACCGGCGCGTGGCGCTGGCCCAGGCCGAGGCGGGGGCAGACGTGGTCGCCCCGAGCGGGATGATGGACGGCCAGGTGGCGGCCATACGCGCGGCGCTCGACGGGGCGGGCCACGAGCAGGTCGCCATCCTGGCCTACGCGTCGAAGTACGCGTCCGCGCTCTACGGCCCGTTCCGCGAGGCCGTCGACGTGTCCATCGCCGGCGGGGGTGACCGGCGGGCATACCAGCAGGATCCGCACAACCACCGCGAGGCGCTGGCCGAGATTGAGCTCGACCTGGCCGAGGGCGCCGACATGATCATGGTCAAGCCCGCCATGACCTCCCTCGACGTCCTGGCCGCGGCGCGCCCGAACGTGCGCGTCCCGATGGCGGCGTACCACGTGAGCGGCGAGTACGCCATGGTCAAGGCGGCCGCAGCCGCGGGCTACCTCGACGGAACAGCCGTCGCGCTGGAACAGCTCACCGCGATCAAGCGGGCCGGGGCGGACTTCGTCCTCACCTACTTCGCCGCAGAGGTGGCCGAGGCGCTCGGTGGCTGACCGACCGGCGCCGTCGAACGCGGCGTGGTTCGAACGGGCGGAGCGCGTCATCCCCGGCGGGGTGGACTCACCGGTGCGCTCCTTCGCGTCGGTCGGCGGCACGCCGTACACGGTCGTCTCGGGCGAGGGCGCTTTCGTGACCGACGCCGAGGGTGCGCGCTACGTCGACCTCGTCCAGTCCTACGGCGCCGTCCTGCTCGGACACGCCCACCCGGTCGTCACCGCGGCGGTCGCCGCGGCGGCGCGGCTGGGAACCACCTTCGGCGCTCCCACGCCGGGCGAGGTCCTCCTGGCCGAGGCCGTCTGCGAGCGCGTGCCCGGGTGCGAGCAGGTCCGGCTGGTCTCCTCGGGAACCGAGGCGGCCATGAGCGCGGTGCGCCTGGCGCGCGGCGCCACCGGCCGGGACCGCGTGGTCAAGTTCGACGGCTGTTACCACGGGCACTCCGACGGGCTCCTCGCCGGCGGGGGTAGCGGCGTGGCGATGCTCGGCCTCCCCGGGTCCGCCGGCGTGTCGGCCGGCGCGGTCGCCGACACCGCGGTCGTGCCCTACAACGCCGTCCCCGAGCTCGACCGGTCGACGGCCTGCGTCATCGTCGAGCCGATCGCGGCGAACATGAACCTGGTGGCGCCCGCGCCCGGGTTCCTCGAGCGCCTGCGGGAAGCCTGCGACGCCGCCGGCGCGCTGCTGATCTTCGACGAGGTCATCACCGGGTTCCGGCTCGGCCCGGGCGGGGCCACCGCCTGGTCGGGAGTGACGCCGGACCTCTGGTGCTTCGGCAAGGTGATCGGCGGCGGGCTTCCCGTCGGCGCGTTCGGCGGCCGCCGCGACCTGATGGCCGAGCTCGCGCCGGGCGGACCGGTGTACCAGGCGGGCACGCTGTCGGGGAACCCGCTGGCCACCGCGGCCGGCCTGGCCGTGCTGGGCCACGTCGAACCCTCGGGCTACGCCGACCTGGGCGAGCGGGTGGGGCGCTTCGCCCGCGCCCTGGAGGGGGCGATCGCCGATGGCGGTCTGCGCGCCGTGGCGCCGTGCGTCGGACCGCTGGCGGGGCTGTTCCTCGCCTCCCCGGGCACGGACCCCGTCGTGGCGCCGGCCGACTACGAGGCCGCGAGGTCGCTGGCCGGGAACGGGCTTTACCCCCGGTTCTTCCACGCCATGCTGCGCCGGGGGGTGGCGCTCGCCCCAGGGCCCTACGAGGTGATGTTCCCCGGGTTCGCCCACGACGACGCCCTCTTGGCGCGCGTGGTCGAGACGGCGGGGGAGGCGGCGGCCGAGGTGAGCGCGCAGGTCGAGGTCCGATCCGGCTGACCCCCGGGGGGAAACCGGCGCGCGGCGGGACCGCGAGACTGGCGGGCGTGGCGGACCCACGGGCGTGGCCGGAGCACTTCGAGGCGATGCGGCGCGGCGAGGGATGTCCCATGTGCGCGCCCGCCGGCGACGAACTGAGGCCGTTCGGCGTCCGGGTGTACGAAGGGCAATGGTCGGACGCGTTCCTCGGGCGCTACCCGGTCCGGCCGGGCTACGCCTACGTGGTGTGGAAGGGCCGTCACGTGGCGGAGCCCACCGAGTTGTCCGCCGAGGAGGCGGCCGGTTTCTGGGGCGACGTGGCGCGGGTGGCGGCCGCGGTCGAGCGGCGGTCCCGCCCGGCCAAGATGAATTGGTTACACCTGGGCAACGGCGTGCCGCACCTCCACGTCCACCTCGTCCCGCGGCCGCTCGAAGACCCGAGCGCCGGAGGTCCGCTGGAGGCGGCGGCGTTCGACGTGGCGGCGACGCCCGCGCTGAGCGACGAGGCGCTACGCGCCGACGGTGCGGCCCTGCGCGCCCTGCTGCGCTGAGGGGGTGCCCGCGGGGACACGGCGCGGCTCCCGCGGTTCAGGCGGCCCAGTTCTCGGGCGCGTCCGGGTCGGGCAGCAGGCGCGAGATGAGCTCGAGTGCCCGGTAGCCGAGCTCGGCCGGTCCGGTCGAGTCCGGCCGCATGAGGTTGGCCATGATCCGCAGCAGCTGGTTCATGACCAGCTCGGACCGCATGCCCACGCTGACGCACGCCTTCATCGCCTCGGGGTGCGAAATCAGGTGCACGAAGGCCCGGGCCACCTTGTAGTACGTCCCGTACGCGGCGGTGAGGCTGCGGTCGTAGTCGAGCAGGGCCTGCTCGCCGCCGCCGGTCAGCGCATGGCCGAGGGCGGCGGCCGCCAGGCGCCCGGTCTCGTAGCCGTAGGAGATGCCCTCCCCGTTGAAAGGGTTGATCACCCCGGCGGCGTCGCCCGCCACGATCACGTTGCCGCCGGCACGCGGACCCACCGAGAGCCCCATGGGGAGCTTGCCTCCGGTCGGGGCGCCGAGGCTGGTCTCGGGGGCCAGTCCCCACGACGCCGGCGCGTAGGCGACGAAGGTGTCCATCAGGTTGGAGGTGTTGATGCCCTTCCACCGCTGCTCGGTGGAGAGCAGGCCGACGCCGACGTTGACCCGGCCGTCGCCCATGGGGAAGATCCAGCCGTAGCCGGGGACGACGGTGCCCTCGGCGTCGCGGATGTCGAGGTGCGACTCAATGAAGGTGTCGTCGTGGCGGTCCGACCGGTAGTAGCCGCGCAGGGCCATGCCGAGCGGCAGCTCGCGGTGGCGCGAGGTGCCGAGCATGCGGCCGATCCGGGAGTTCGAACCGTCGGCCACCACCACGAAGCGCGCCTTGAGGGTGCGGGCGCGGGCGGACCCCTTCGGTTTGATCGTGACCCCGGTCAGGGTGGGCAGCGCGGCCGGTGGGGCGCTCTCGTCCTCGACGAGGGCCGTGACCTCGGTCCCCTGCTGCAGGGTGGCGCCGGCCTCGGCGGCGCGTGCGGCCACCAGCCCGTCGAGGTCGTGGCGGGTGATGGTGTAGCCGTAGCCGGGGAAGTTGGGGTGCTCGGGCCACTGCATCTCGATCGACTGGCCGAAGCCGAAGGCGCGCAGCCCGCTGTAACGGTGCGAGTCGCGCAGCGCATCCTCGAGTCCCATGTCGGCCAGCTGGCGCACGGCGCGGGGCGTCAGCCCGTCGCCGCACGTCTTCTCGCGGGGGAACTCCTTCTTCTCCACCACGACCACGTCCCACCCGGCGTCGGCCAGCCAGTAGCCGCACGAGGCGCCGGCCGGTCCGGCCCCGACCACCACGACGTCGTGGACCGTTTCGGGCGCTCGGCGCCGGGGCCGCTTGGGGGAAGGCCCGGTCGTCGCGGCCTGGTCCGGCGCGCCGGCGGGGGGTTGCTCGTCGGGTGGCGTCACGATCGCATCGTAGGCCCGCGGCCCGGCCCGTCCCGGCGGCTCGTGGATGTGCTCCCAGCAGGGGCTGCATGGTAGAAACGGATCACCGTGGACCAGTACCTCCCCATCCTCATCATGGCGGTGCTCGCCTTCGCGTTCACCGTGTTCTCGCTGGTGTCCTCCGCCATGCTGGCACCGAGGAAGAAGCCCAGCGCGGCGAAGCTGGCGCCCTACGAGTGCGGCATCGTGCCGAACGTGGAGCCTCCGCAGCGCTTCCCCGTTCGCTTCTACCTGGTCTCCATGATCTTCATCATCTTCGACATCGAGATCGTGTTCCTCTACCCCTGGGCCGTGGTGTTCCACCAGATCGGCACGTTCGGCCTGGTCGAAGTGATCGTCTTCGCCGCCATCGTGTTCGTGTCGTTCGTCTACCTCATCTCCAACGGCGCTTTGACCTGGGGGCCGCCCAAGACGTTGCAACCGGGCATGCCGAGCCGGACCTCGGAGTCGACCATCACGCGCATCAGCGCGGCGCGCCCGACGCCGGGTGAGGCGGCCTGAGGCATGGGGTTCGAGGACCTCCAGCACAACTTCCTGACCGGCCGCATGGAGGACCTGGTCAAGTGGGCGCGCCGCAACAGCGTGTGGCCGGCGACCTTCGGCTTGGCGTGCTGCGCCATAGAGATGATGTCGGTGGGAGCGGCCGATTACGACATCAGCCGGCTCGGCATGGAGGTGTTCCGGGCCTCGCCCCGCCAGGCCGACCTGATGATCGTGGCGGGCCGCGTGTCCCAGAAGATGGCGCCGGTGCTGCGCCAGGTCTACGACCAGATGATGGAGCCCAAGTGGGTCATCTCCATGGGCGTCTGCGCCTCGACCGGCGGCATGTTCAACAACTACGCCATCGTGCAGGGCGTCGACCAGATCGTGCCCGTCGATGTCTACGCCCCCGGCTGCCCGCCCTCGCCCGAGACGCTGCTGCACGCCATCCTGACCCTGCACGAGAAGATCCGGACGGGCGAGATCACGCGCCGCCCCGGTTCGTCCATCCCGGCCGGCGAGCAGGCGACGGGCGGCTGGGTCCCGGCCGTACCCGACGCGGTGCGGGTGGCCACGCCGCGGTGAGCGAGGCCAGCCCGACCGCCGTACCCGCCGCCGCACCGAGCAGCGTGCTGCCCGAAGTACCCCGCCTGTCCGACCGGCTGGTGGACCAGCTGGCCTTCCCGCATCGCGACACCTACCACCCCATGGTGGCGGCGTTCCGCGACGCCGGGTTCGAGTCCTGCGCCGACCTGTGCGCGGTCGACTACCTGACCCATCCCGGGCGGTCGCTGCCCGAGGGCGTCGCGCCCGAGCGCTTCGAGGTGGTGGTGAACCTGCTCTCGCTTTCCATGCGCCAGCGCGTGCGGGTGCGCGTGCAGGTGCCCGAGGACGACCCGGTGGTCGACAGCGTCGTCGACGTCTACCCCGGAGCCGACGCCATGGAGCGCGAGGCGTACGACTTGGTCGGCATCGTCTTCGCCGGCCATCCGGACATGACCCGCATCCTGATGCCCGAGGACTGGGAGGGCCACCCCCTGCGCAAGGACTACGGCGTGGGGCGCGTGCCGGTGCAATTCAAGGAGGCGCCAGGCCCCAGATGACCGAGCACGACGAGCACGACGAGAACAAGGAGCACGACGAGCAAGGGGCAGGGAAGGAGTCGGGCCTGGAGCTGGAGCAGGAACCCGATTTCGGCCTGGAGCCCGACGAGGCCTCGCACCGGGCGGCCGAGGAGCGTTTCTTCGTGGCCGAGACCTCCGAGGGCGCCCAGGAGCTGTTGCCGCGCGGCACGACCAGCGCGCCGGAGCTCCGCCAGGAGGTGGGCGCGGTGTTGCGCCTGCCCGAGGGCGGCTACGTCAACCCCAACGACATCGACCTGGAGCGCCGCGACGACCAGACGATGATCATCAACATGGGACCGCAGCACCCCTCGACCCACGGGGTCCTGCGGCTCATGCTCGAGCTCGACGGGGAGACGGTGCTGCGCACCAAGCCGATCATCGGGTACCTGCACACCGGCATGGAGAAGACGGGCGAGGAGCTGACCTACGTCCAGGGCTCGACCAACGTCACCCGCATGGACTACCTCGCACCGCTGCACAACGAGTTGGTCTTCTCGCTCGCCACCGAGGCGTTGCTCGGCCTGGAGCTGCCGCCGAGGGCTACGTGGATCCGCATGCTGATGACCGAGCTGAACCGGGTGTCGTCGCACCTGATGTGGATGGCGACCAACGGCATGGACCTCGGATCCACCTCCATGATGATCTACGGGTTCCGCGAGCGCGAGATGGTGCTCACCTTCTTCGAGAAGACGACCGGGCTGCGGATGAACACGAACTACATCCGCCCGGGCGGCGTCGCGGCCGACCTGCCCGACGGATGGGAGGACGACGTCGACATCATCTGCGAGACCGTGCTGGCCCGCACGTTCGAGTACGACGAGCTCCTCACCGGGCAGCCCATCTTCCGCGACCGGACCGAGGGCGTGGGCAACATCACGGCCGAGGAGGCGCTCGCGCTCTCGGTCACCGGGCCCATCCTGCGCTCGACCGGCGTGCCGTGGGACCTGCGTCGCACCATGCCCTACCTGGCCTACGACAAGCTCGACTTCGACGTGATCGTGGGCCGCTACGGGGACAACTTCGACCGGTACTCGGTGCGCCTCAACGAGATCCGCGAGTCGATCCGCATGATCCGCCAGATCGCCGAGATGATGCCGCCGGGCGACTACCGGGTGCAGGACCGGAAGGTCACCCCACCGCCGCGCGCCCGCATCGACGAGAGCATGGAGGCGCTGATCCACCACTTCAAGATCTTCACCGAGGGCTTCCGGGTGCCCGAGGGCGAGGTGTACGTGGCCATCGAGTCGCCCCGGGGCGAGCTCGGTTGCTACCTGGTCTCCGACGGCACGTCGAAGCCGTACCGCATGCACATCCGCGCCCCGAGCTTCCTCAACCTGCAGGCGTTGCCGCTGCTGCTGCGGGGCGGGCTGATGGCCGACGCCGTCGCCGTGATCTCCTCGGTCGACCCGGTGATGGGCGAGGTGGACCGGTGAGCCACCTGCGCCCCGACATCGTGGCCCGGGCCAAGGAGCTGGTCGACCTCTACCCGCAGCCGCGCTCGGCCCTCATCCCGCTCTGCCACCTGGCGCAGGAGCAGGATGGCTGGCTGCGCCCCGAGGCCATGACCGAGATCGCCGAGCTGTGCGGCGTGACGGCGGCCGAGGTGCGCGGGACCGCCACGTTCTACGACATGTTGCACACCGAGCCGGTCGGCACCTACGTCGTGTCGGTGTGCACCAACGTCGCCTGCCTGCTCGGCGGCGCGCTCGAGCTGCTTCAGCACGCCGAGTCGGCTCTGGGCGTGCGCGCCGGCGGCACGACGACCGACGGCGTCTTCACGCTCGAGGAGTCCGAGTGCCTGGCCGACTGCGACCGCACGCCGTGCGTCCAGGTCAACCACCGCTATGTCGGCGCGCAGTCGCCGGAGAGCTTCGACCGCCTGGTCGGGGACCTGCGCTCCGGCGCGCTCTCCGACACGGTGCCGCCGCACGGCACGCTGATCCGGGTGCGGCGCAGCGTGGGCCTCCAGGCCGACCGCGCCGTCGTGGCGCGCGAGCGGGCGGCGATGGCCGAGGCGCAGGCCTCGAGGGCCGCCGCACCGGCGGGTGCCGGAGGCGGCGCGGCCTGATGGCCATCACCGACGCGCCGAAGATCATCACGTCGCGCCTCGGCGACGACGACTCGTACACCATGGAGCGGTACCTGGCCACGGGCGGCTACGAGGCCTGGCGCAAGGCACTGGCCATGACGCCCGAGGCGGTGGCGGCCGAGGTCGACGCGGCCAGCCTGCTCGGTCGGGGTGGCGCCGGGTTCCCCGCCGGCCGGAAGTGGTCGATGCTGCGCAAGAACCCGGTCACCTACCTCGTCGTGAACGGCGACGAGTCGGAGCCGGCCACGTTCAAGGACCACCTGCTGATCGAGCGCGACCCGCACCAGCTCCTCGAGGGCGTGCTGATCTCGGCCTACGCGCTCTCGGTGAGCCAGGTTTTCATCTACATCCGGGGCGAGTTCGCGCTGGGGCTCGAGCGGCTGCAGCAGGCGCTCAACGAGGCGTACGACCACGGTGCAGTGGGGGCGGACATCTTCGGGTCCGGGTTCTCCGTCGACGTCGTCGTCCACCCCGGGGCGGGCGCGTACATCTGTGGCGAGGAGACCGCGCTGCTCGAATCGCTCGAGGGCAAGCGCGGCTTCCCGCGCATCAAGCCGCCGTACTTCCCCGCCGTCGATCGGCCTCTACGGCGAGCCGACCGTGGTCAACAACGTCGAGACCATGTCGAACATCCCATGGATCATCACCAACGGCGGCGCCGCCTTCGCCGCCCTCGGGGAGGGTCGCTCGACCGGGACCCGGCTCTTCGCCCTGGCCGGCCACGTGCGCAATCCCGGGAACTACGAGCTGGAGATGGTCAAGACCACGTTTCGTGACCTGATCTACGCGCCGGTGCTCGGCGGCGGCATCCGTGGCGCCAACGCGCTCAAGGCCTTCATTCCCGGCGGCGTGTCCGCGCCCTGGTTCGGCCCGGACCAGGTCGACCTGCCGCTCGGGCAGGACGAAGTGGCCGCGGCCGGCTCCATGCTCGGCTCCGGATCGGTCGTGGTGATGGACTCGGCCACCTGCATGGTGCGGGCGGCGTGGCGCATCACCAAATTCTTCGCCCGTGAGTCGTGCGGGCAGTGTACGCCGTGCCGGGAGGGTTCGGGCTGGCTCGAGCGCATCATGTGGAGGCTGGAGAACGGGGAGGGCCGCGAGGAGGACCTCGACCTCTTGATGGACCTGTGCGACAACATCTCGCCCGGAGTGGCCTGGCCGCCGCAGCAGACGACCATCTGCGTGCTCGGCCCGTCGATCCCTTCGTCCATAGCCTCGGGCATCCGCATGTTCCGCGACGAGTTCCTCGTCCACGTCAAGGAAGGCGGGTGCCCCTTTGACTGACGCCACCGCCAACGACCCGGCGCGCCAGGCCGCGCTCACCTTCACCCTCGACGGCCGCAGCGTGAACGCGGCCAAGGGGGAACTGCTCATCGCGGCGGCGGAGCGGGCGGGGACCTACATCCCCCGCTTCTGCTACCACCCGCGCATGACGCCCGTCGGCATGTGCCGGATGTGCCTGGTCGAGGTCGACGGTCCCCGTGGGGCGACGCTCCAGCCGGCCTGCTTCATTGAGGCGGCCGACGGCATGGTGGTCGACACCACGTCGGACAAGGTGAAGAAGGCCCAGGACGGGGTGCTCGAGTTCCTGCTCGCCAACCACCCTCTCGACTGCCCGGTGTGCGACAAGGGCGGCGAGTGCCCGCTGCAGGACCAGACTCTGGCCTACGGACCGGGGGAGAGCCGGTTCCTCGAGGAGAAGCGCCACTTCGAGAAGCCCATCGCCATCTCCGACCTGGTCCTGCTCGACCGCGAGCGTTGCATCCAGTGCGCGCGCTGCACCCGCTTCGCCGTCCGACGTGGCGGGTGAAGCCCAGATCGACTTCGCCGGCCGGGGCGAGTCGGTCGAAGTGGCGACCTTCCCCACCGAACCGTTCTCGTCCTACTTCAGCGGCAACACGGTGCAGATCTGCCCCGTCGGCGCGCTGACCGCGACGCCGTACCGGTTCACGGCGAGGCCGTGGGACCTCGACCAGGTCGAGTCGACGTGCACCACCTGCTCGGTCGGGTGCCGGGTGGCGGTGCAGTCGTCGTCGAACCGGCTGACGCGGCCTGCTGGGGATCGACTCGGAGCCGGTGAACCACGGCTGGCTCTGCGACAAGGGCCGCTTCGCCTACGAGTCCGTCAACGGGGACGAGGTGGACGCCGGGCCGCTGCCGAGCGAGTTGGCCGACGAGGCCGTCGACGTCGCACCGGCCACCGCCTCCCAGGTGGTGAGCCTCGGCGTGAGCCGGGGCCAGTTCCTCGGCGAGGTCCGCGAGACGAGGCGCTTCGAGCACGGGCGCCTGGTCGAACCGCGGGTACGCAAGGAGGGAGAGCTGGTCCCGGTCAGTTGGGGCGAGGCGCTCGCCGCCGCCGCAGCGGGGATCTCGGCGGCGACCGACGCCGGCGGCCCTGGCGCGGTGGGCGTGATCGGCGGGGCGCGCCTGACCAACGAGTCGGCGTACGCCTGGGCCAAGCTGGCCAAGGGCATCATCAGGACCGATTCCGTCGACGCGCAGCTCGGCGACGGCCTCCCGGGCGAGTTGGTGCTCGGGTTGCCCCGGGCCACCATCGACCAGGCCGGCGCGGCACCGGTGCTCGTCGTCGTGGCCGGCGACCTGCGCGAGGAGCTGCCGGTTCTCTTCCTGCGCCTGCGCGCCGCGGTGGCGGCCGGGACGGCGCTGGTCGAGATTTCGCCCACCCCGACCGCACTCACCCCGCTCGCGACGGTCCGGCTCGGTCTGCGACCCGGCGACGCACCGCTGGTGGCCCGGGCACTGACCGGGGATGACGCCGCGGCGGCGGCGCTCGGGAGCCACCACGAGGGCAGCGCCCTGGCGCCGGGCGCGCTGGAGGCGGCCCGGGACATCCTGACGGCTCACCCGCACGGGGACGGCGTCGTCGTCGTCGCCGGCCGGCCCTCCTACGCCGAGGCGGGCGAGGTGGCAGCCGAGGCCCTGCGGACGCTGGCCGACGCGCTGCCCGGGGCCAGGTTCCTCCCCGCCCTGCGCCGGGGCAACGTCTTCGGCGCCCTCGACATGGGACTCGCCCCGGGCATCCTGCCGGGTCGGGTGTCGCTCGATGCGGGGCGGGAGCGTTTCACCGCGGCCTGGGGCGCGGTGCCCGAGCGGACCGGCCGCGACACTGCGGCGATCCTGGCCTCCATGGCCGGTGAGGAGGGGCAGGACGGCGACGCCGGCGTGCGCGCCCTGATCCTGCTCGGCGCCGACCCGCTGAGCGACTTCCCCGACCACTCGGTGGCGGCCAAGGCGCTGTCGTCGGGCCACTTCCTCGTGGCTGTGACCGGCCACCCCTCGCAGTCGGTCGACGACCACGCCGACGTGGTGTTGCCGTGCGCGGTGGCGCACGAACGCCCCGGGACCACGACCAACATGGAGGGGCGGGTCAGCCGGCTCGGGCCCAAGCTCACCGCGCCCGGCTTCGCCTGGCCCGACTGGATGATCGCGGCCGAGCTGGCGGCCGCGCTCGGCGCCGACCTCGGCGTCCGGAGCATGTCCGACCTGGCGGACGAGCTCGAGGGCACCGCCCCGGCATACGCCGGGATGACCCAGGAGGTGCTGCACTCCGACGCGGCCCACGACGGCATCGTGGTGCCGCTCGGCCCCGACGACCACCACCCCGACGTGTCGCCCATCGACCCGATCGCTCTACCCGGGGTCGAGTCCGTCGAGCGCCAGGGCGCGCCGCCGCGTGTGGGCACCGGCGGCAGCGTGCCGGCGCTCGCCCGTGCTGCCGCGCTGGGGACCCCGCCCCCGCTGCTGTCGTACCGCAGCGGCGAGGGGCCCGAGCCCATGCACGTGCCCAAGGCCGACAACTACGCGCTGCGGCTGGTCGCCGGCCGACGTCTCTACGACGCCGGGAGCTCGGTGACCGGGTCGCCCTCGCTCACACCGCTGGTGCCGCCGCTGGTGGCGCGGGCCAACCCCTACGACCTCGACCGTCTCGGCACCGACGCAGGCGACCGCGTGCGGGTGCGCTCGGCCCGGGGCGAGCTGGTGCTGGCGGCCGAGCCCGACGACGGGGTGCCGCGGGGCGTCGTCGCCATCGACTTCAACGTGCCGGGCGGGGAGAGCGTCCCCGGCAACGCCGTGGCCACCCTCATCGACAGCCGGAGGCCGGTGACCGACGTGCGGATGGAGTCGGTGTGATCGCCGCCGTCCTCGCTTCGACCTCGAACGCCGGTGCCGCGGTGCACCAGGCGGCGTCGAACCTCGGCCCGACGGTGCTCACCCACAGCGCGGACAACGGCAACGGCGACCCGCTCTTCTACTTCGGCCTGAACTGGCAGGTCTGGCTCATCGTGATCATCAAGTGCCTGGTGGCGTTCGTGGCGCTGCTGGTGGCGACGGCGCTCATGATCTGGTTCGAGCGCAAGGTGATTTCGGACATGCAGAGCCGGATCGGGCCCAACCGGGCCGGCCCGTGGGGGCTGCTCCAGACCCTGGCCGACGGCACCAAGCTCGTGTTCAAAGAGGACCTGCTGCCCGACCGGGCGGACTCCTTCGTCTTCAAGCTCGCTCCGTACCTCTCGGTGATCCCCGCCGTGCTCGTCTTCACCGTGGTGCCGGTGGGCGGCGTGATCACGATCGGCAGCCACACCTTCGAGCTGCAGGTGGCCGACCCGCCCATGGGGATCCTCCTCGTCCTGGCCATGTCGGGCATCGCGGTGTACGGCGTGATGCTGGCCGGATGGTCCTCGGGATCGAAGTACCCGCTGCTCGGATCGGTGCGCGCCTCGGCTCAGGTCATCTCCTACGAGGCGGCGCTCGGCATGACCACGGTGATGGTCGTGCTGGTGAGCCGCTCCCTCTCCACCCGGGCCATCGTGGCGTCGCAAGCCGACGGCTTCTGGAACTGGAACCTCATCCGGCTCGGCTTCCTGCCCTTCATCTTCTTCATGATCGCCATCACGGCCGAGCTGACCCGGCCGCCGTTCGACCTGACCGAGGCCGAACAGGAGCTGGTGGGCGGCTTCCACACGGAGTACTCGTCCATCCGCTTCGGCCTGTTCTTCCTGGCCGAGTTCATGAACACCATCTGCATGTCGGCCATCGTGGTGACCCTCTTCTTCGGCGGCCCCAACGGGTACATCTTCCACATCCCCGGGGCGAGCATCTACATGCCGATCATCTACTTCCTGCTCAAGACCGTCGCGTTCTGCTTCATTTACGTCTGGTTCCGGGCCGCGTTGCCGCGGCTGCGCTACGACCAGCTGATGGACCTGGGCTGGAAGCGCCTGATCCCCCTCGCGTTGGGCTGGCTGCTGATGGTGGCGGCCATCATCACCTGGGGCTGGGCCGGGCTGATCCTGCTCCCCGTCCTCGTCGGGGCGGCCTTCCTGCTGCTCCGGGCCAACGATCTCGGCTCCGGCCGCAGCGAGGAGGACATGGTCATCCCCGCCGTCGGGCGCCGGGTGACCCAGCCGTTCCGGCCGGTGGCGCTCCCGAGGGAGCCCGTTCCAGGGGGTGACGCGTAGTGGGCATCGGCGACGAGGTCAAGGACCAGCTGTCGTTCCTCGGTGGCTTCAAGCTGACCTTCCAGCACCTGACCCGGCCGCGGGTGACGCGGATGTACCCCGAGGAGAAGAAGCCCAAGCAGCCGCGCCAGCACGGCCGCCACGTCCTCAACCGGTACGAGGACGGCATGGAGAAGTGCATCGGCTGCGAGCTCTGCGCCGGGGTGTGCCCGGCCGACTGCATCTACGTGCGCGGCCTGGACAACCCTCCGGACCACCCGGTCTCGCCGGGCGAGCGGTACGGCTACGTCTACGAGATCAACTACCTGCGCTGCATCCATTGCGACCTCTGCGTGGAAGCGTGCCCGACCGAGGCCATCACCGAGTCCAAGCTGTTCGAGTTCTCCTTCACCAACCGCTCCGACGCCATCTACACCAAGGAAGAGCTCCTGGTGAACGACGACGGCACGCCCAAACGGCTGCCGTGGGAGGACTGGCGCGAGGGCGACGACCTCATGACGTCGGGTTGGATGCGTGCCACCTCACCATCGGGCAACGCCGCCTACGAAGGGCAGGTGCAGTGGGAGGGCGAGCTCGGCTACGGCGTGCGCACGCCCGAGGGCGGCCAGTCCGGCCGGCGCGACGACGAGGCGACCGGGACCAAGCCGCTGCGCGAGGTGCTCGAGACCCACCTGCTCGACGAGGACATCCCCTTGGCGCACCGGGGCATGCAGGGCAGGGTCTGGCGGGCCCAGAAGGGGGCGGAGCGCAACAAGAAGAAGCTCGAGGCCACGCGGGCACGGATGAAGGAGCTGCGCGCCACGCGCAAGGTGGCCAAGGCGGAGGACAAGGAGGCCAAGGCGGAGGCAAGGAGGCCAAGGCGGAGGCCAAGGCGGCGAAGGCGGGCGCCGCCGCGCCGGGAGGTCCGGGAACCGGGGCGGCCGGCTCGGAAGGGAGCGCCTGAGTGGACCACACCGCCCTCCTCCTGGCTTCGACGCGCCCGACCTGGCCCGACATCCTGGTCTTCGCCGCGTCGGCCGCGGTCATCCTGGTCGGTTCGATCGGCGTGGTCACGTCGCGCAACCCCGTGCACGCCGCGCTCAGCCTCGTGATGACCCTCTTCGGGGTGGCCGTGCTCTTCATCGAGCAGGCGGCCGACTTCCTCGCCGCGGTGCAGATCATCGTCTACGCCGGGGCCATCGTCGTCCTGTTCCTGTTCGTGATCATGTTCCTCGGGGTCGACCGGGCCGAGAACATCGAGGTCGAGCCTTTGGCGGGGCAGCGGCCGCTCGCCTTCATCGTCTCCGCCATCACGCTCTTCGGCATCCTGGCCATGGCGGCCACCGCGCACTGGGTCACCGGGGCCCGTCAGGTCGTCGGGCCCATCTCGGGCCATGTGGCGGGGCCGGGTTCTCCCGCCGGCGAACCGGCCCAGCTGGGCAAGCAGCTGTTCACCACGTACCTCTTCGCCTTCGAGGCCACCGCCGCCCTCCTGGTCATCGCCGTGGTGGGCGCGGTCGTGCTGGCGCGGCGGCCTCCGACGGTGCAGGCGTCGCCGGACGAGGCGAGCGACAGCGAGCTGCCGGCATGAGCCTCTCGGGAGCCTGGTACCTGGGCCTGGCCGCGGTCGTCTTCACCATCGGCGCCATCGGGCTGCTCGTCCGGCGCAACGTCCTGATCATGTTCATGTGCATCGAGCTCATGCTCAACGCGGCCAACCTCACCTTCGTCACCTTCGCCCGCATGCTCAACGACATCGGCGGGCAGGTGCTCGTCTTCTTCGTGCTCGTGGTGGCGGCGGCCGAGGTCGTGGTCGGGCTCGGCATCGTGGTCACCAATTACCGCCGGCGAGCGACGACCGTCGCCGACGACCTGGACTCGTTGCGGGGCTGATCGCGCATGGTTCACGTCGCGTACCTCATGCTGCTGTTCCCCCTGGCCGGGTTCGTCGTCCTCCTCGCCTTCGGGCGGCGGATGGGCGACCCCTTGGCCGGCTGGGTGGGCACCGCCGCCGTGACCGGGGCCTTCGTCTCGGCCTGCGTGGTCCTGGTCGGCCTGATCGACCTCCCCTCGTCGCAACGCCTGATCACCGACAACTACTGGACCTGGTTCAGCTCCGGCGGCCTCAGCGTGCCCGTCGGAACGCTGGTCGACCCGCTCTCCATGACGATGTGCATGTTCGTGACCGGGGTCAGCGCGCTGATCCACCTCTACTCGGTGGCGTACATGAAGCGGGACCGGGACTTCACCAAGTTCTTCGTCTACCTCAACCTCTTCGTCTTCTCCATGCTCCTGCTGGTGCTGGCGGACAACCTGGTGCTGACGTTCGTCGGGTGGGAGGGCGTCGGCGTCTGCTCCTACTTCCTCGTCGCCTTCTGGTTCGAGCGGGAAGCGGCGGCCTCGGCCGGCAAGAAGGCCTTCATCTACAACCGGATCGGCGACGCCGGGTTCCTGCTCGCCATCTTCCTCCTCTTCGAGAAGACCGGCACCGTCCAGTACGACGAGCGGCCCCGGCGGCGGCATCTTCGGCCAGCTCTCGCACGTGAGCAGCGGGACGGCGACGGCCGTCGTGCTCCTGCTGTTCCTGGCCGCCGCCGGCAAGTCGGCCCAGATCCCCCTGTTCAACTGGCTGCCCGACGCCATGGAGGGCCCCACGCCGGTCTCCGCGCTCATCCACGCCGCCACCATGGTCACGGCGGGCGTCTACCTGCTCTGTCGCATGAACCCGCTTCTCCACCTGACCTCTTCGGGGATGACGGTCATCGCGGTCATCGGCACCGCCACGGCCTTCGTGGCCGCCACCATCGCCTGCGCCCAGCAGGACATCAAGAAGGTGCTGGCCTTCTCGACCGTCTCGCAGATCGGCTACATGATGCTGGCCGTCGGCTCGGGGGCCTACGTCGCCGCGATCTTCCTGATGGTCATGCACGCCTTCTTCAAGGCGCTCCTGTTCCTCGGGGCCGGCTCGGTCATCCACGGGCTCGAGGACGAGCAGGACCTCAAGCGCATGGGGGCGATCCGCCGCTACATGCGCTGGACCACCGTCACCTTCACCGTGGGCTGGCTGGCCATCATCGGCATCCCGCCCCTCTCGGGCTTCTTCGCCAAGGGCGACGTCCTCGACAACGCCTACTCGCATTACGAGGGGCTGTGGATCGTGGCGCTGCTGACCGCGGTGCTCACCGCCTACTACATGAGCCGGCTGGAGATCCTGACCTTCGGCGGTGAGCCCCGCTTCGAGTCCGTCGGCTCGCACGGGGAGCCGGCGCGCCACGCGCCGCACGAGTCCAACTGGATCATGCTGACCCCCCTCGTCGTGCTGGCCATCCTCTCCCTCTTCGGCGAGCTGCTCAACCTGCCGTGGGCACACACGCACAGCCTCAACAACTGGCTCGCCCCGGTCTTCTCCAGCGACCTCTACAACGACCACCTGGGTGACAAGAGCCAGTGGGTCCTCGGGACCTTGGACGCGGTGGCGGCCGTGATCGGCGTGATCGTCGCCGCGTGGATCTGGCGCGGCTCCGAGGTCGACAAGCCGGCTCTGGAGCCGGCGTTCCTCCAGCGCGTCTGGTACTGGGACGACGCCTACGACACCGTCATCGGGCGGCCGAGCCAGCGCCTTGCCGCCTTCTGTGCCTGGGTCGTCGACACCCGCGTCATCGACGGTGCGGTGAACGGCACCGCCCACCTGGTTCGCGCCACGGGCAGCGCGGCCCGCCGGCTGCAGACCGGGTACGCCCGGAACTACGCGCTCGGCATCGCCCTCGGCATGGCCCTGGTGATCGCGTTCATGCTCTCGCGGACGTGGTGGAGCTGATGCACATCGTTCCCTTCCTCACCGTCCTCGTCCTGCTGCCGGCGGTCGGGCGCCGTCGGGCTCGCCCTGCTCGGGCTGGACAAGAACTTCAACCGCGAGCTGACGTACGCCCTCGCCCTCATCGTGTCGGTGGTCACGCTCGGCTTCGCCGTGGCGGCCATGGTGGCGATGAAGGTGCACGACGGCGGCTTCCAGCTGGTGACGGACCACGAGTACACCGGCGTCAGCCTGGGCGTGCACTGGTACCTCGGCGTCGACGGGATCTCCATCTTCCTCGTGCTGCTGACCGCGGTGCTGTTCCCGCTGACCATCGTCCTCGGCCGCAACCGCGAGAACGCCCGGGTCTACTTCGCCTGGATCCTCCTGCTCGAAGCGGCGGTCATGGGTAGCTTCCTGTCGCTCGACCTCATCGTCTTCTTCTTCATGTTCGAGCTGACCCTCGTGCCGGCCTACTTCATCATCGCCGGCTGGGGGCACCAACGGCGGGCCTACGCCGCCATCAAGTTCTTCCTCTACACCTTCCTCGGCTCCGCCTTCCTCCTCGTGGGCATCCTGGCCCTGGCCTTCATCCACCAGTCCCAGTACCACTACCTGACGTTCTCGCTCGGTCCGCTGATGCAGACGCACCTGTCGTCGAGCACCGAGATCCTCCTCTTCCTGGCCTTCACCGCCGCCTTCGCCGTGAAGGCGCCCCTCTTCCCGCTGCACACTTGGTCACCGGACGCGTACACCGAGGCGCCCGAGGAGGGCTCGGTGCTCCTCTCGGGCGTGCTGGCCAAGCTCGGGACCTACGGCATCATCCGCTTCGACCTGAACCTCTTCCCCCAGGCCACGCGCACCCTGGCGCCGCTCCTGTTGACCCTGGCCGTGATCGGCATCATCTACGGCGCCGTCGTCGCCTGCGCCCAGCGGGACCTGAAGCGGCTCGTCACGTACTCGTCGCTGGCGCAGATCGGCTTCATCGCGTTGGGTGCCATCGCCATCAGCACCCAGGGACTGGCGGGCGGTGTCCTGCTCATGGTGAACCACGGGCTGATCGTGGCGGCCCTGTTCATCCTCATCGGGTTCATCTACCAGCGCCGCGGCACCTGGCAGGCGGGCGAACTGCGCGGCCTGCAGAAGGCAGCCCCCGTGCTGGCCGCGGTGTTCACCGTCTCCATGCTGGCCTCCATCGGGCTGCCCGGCCTCAACGGGTTCGTGAGCGAGTTCCTGGTGCTCTCGGGCACCTTCATCACCCACCGCTGGTGGGCCGTCGTCGCCGTGGCCGGGGTGATCGTGGCCGCCATCTACCTCCTGTGGGCCTACCAGCAGGTCTTCCACGGCGCGCCGCGCCCGGCGGACGAGAAGACGCGCGACCTGGCCCTGCTGGAGCGCTGCGTCATGGCGCCCCTCATCATCCTCATCGTGTTCCTCGGCGTGTACCCCAAGCCGGTGCTCGACCGCATCAACCCGTCGGTGAACCAGCTGATCGCCCACGTCGAGTCCAGCACCGGGCACCACCAGCCCACGGTGGCGGTCAAGGGCGTGGAGGGCACGAAGTGATCGCCCCGCTGCTCGCCGCCTCGCACGCGACCTCGCACGCCTCCTCGGGCACCATCCCGGTCCCGTCCATCCGCTGGCTGGCCATCATGCCGCCGGTCATCATGATCGGCGGCGCCGTCCTGCTCCTCGGCATCGCCTCGCTCGTCAGCCGCCCGCTGCGGGCCCGGGTGGCCACCATCGCCACCGTCGCCATCTCGGCCGGCGCGCTGGGCGTGGCCATCTGGCAGTGGACCGACGTCCAGGACCACGGCGCGCACACCTACGTGAAGCAGGCGGTCGTGATGGACGGCTTCAGCGTGCTCTTCATGATGCTGGTGTCCATCGCCATGCTCCTCGAGCGCGCTGGTGGCCGACGGCTACCTGCGCCGGGAGGGGGTGCACGGAGCGGAGTTCCACGTGCTGGCCATGGTCTCGGCGTCGGGGGCCATGATCATGGCCATCGCCAACGACCTGATCGTGGTGTTCCTCGGGCTCGAGATCCTCTCCATCGCCCTCTACGTGCTCACCGCCTTCAACTACCGCCGGGCGGCGTCGGGCGAGGCGGCGCTGAAGTACTTCATCCTCGGCGGCTTCTCGTCGGCCATCTTCGTCTACGGGATCGCCCTGGTCTACGGGGCCACGGGGTCGACCAACCTGACCCAGATTTCGGACTTCCTCTCCAAGAACGTCGTCCTCTCCAACGGGTTGCTCCTGGCCGGGCTGTCGCTCGTCATCGTCGGCTTCGCCTTCAAGGTGGCGGCGGTCCCGTTCCACATGTGGACACCCGACGTGTACCAGGGAGCGCCGACCCCGGTGACGGGGTTCATGGCCGCGGTGGCCAAGGCGGGAGCCTTCGCCGCCATGCTGCGCGTCCTGCTGTCGTCGTTCGGCCTGGTGGCCACGGACTGGAGGCCGGTCGTCTACGGCCTGGCCGTCCTGACGCTCGTCCTCGGCGCCGTGGTGGCGCTGCGCCAGCGCGACGTGAAGCGGATGCTGGCGTACTCGTCGATCAACCACGCCGGCTTCATCCTGCTCGGCGTGGTCGCCGGGACGGCGCGGGGAGCCAGCGCGTCGCTGTACTACCTCTTCGCCTACATGTTCATGTCCGTCGGCAGCTTCGCCGTCGTCACCGTCCTCGGTGGCGAGGGCGACGGCGACCACGACCTGGCCCGCTACCGCGGCCTGGCCGGCCGCCAGCCGGTGCTGGCGTTCGTCTTCGCCGTGCTGCTCCTGGCCCAGGCGGGCGCACCCTTCACCACCGGCCTCTGGGCCAAGCTCCAGGTGGTGTTCGCGGCGATCGACGCCGGGTACGTCCCCTTGGCCGCGATCGCCATGGTGACCGCCGCCATCGCGGCCTACTTCTACCTCCGGGTGGCCGTGCTGATGTACGCCGGCGGGGGCCTGGGCGAGCCCGAGGCGCTGACCGAGCCCGGACCGGCCGTGTCGACCGGGGTCGGCGCTCCGGCCGCCGCGGGCGGCAGCGGCGGCGACGCGCCGGTCCCCGGGGGTGCGATGGCCGCGGCCGGCGCGGCCGCGGCCACGGCCGCGGTGACGACGCTCAACGAGCAGATACTCCTCGCCGACGAGGAGCCTGCAGGCGAGGACGAGCAGCCGGCACGCGTGCCGGTGCCGCGACTGAGCGCGCTGGCCATCGGGCTGTGCACCGGAGTGACCGTGCTGTTCGGGGTCTGGCCCCAGCCCTTGATCGACTTCGCCGACAAGGCCACGCTGCTGTTC
>CAWHFM010000011.1:0-245659 GCA_963828505.1 uncultured Acidimicrobiaceae bacterium | reverse complement strand
CGGACGGCGGGGTCGAGGATCGTGCCGCCGGGGGCGGCCAACACGACGTCCTCGCCCCCGGCCAGCGTCTTCAGCACCGCCTGCGACTCGAGATGCCGGTACGCAGGCTCGCCACCCTCCTCCCAGAGCTGGCGGACGGTCTTGCCGGTGTCCGCCTCAATGGCGCGGTCGACGTCGACGAAGGTCCGTCCCGTGGCGGTGGCGACGAGGGCCCCGACGGAGGACTTGCCGGCGCCCATCAGGCCGGCGATCACCACCGGCGTCACGAGCCGACGCGGAAGGCGTGGCGCGCCAGGTTGTAGGCCAGGTCCGCCGCCAGGTCGGCGGCCTCGGCTTCGTCCAACCGGTGCTCGGCCACCAGCTCGGCCAGGTAGCCCGCGTTCAGCCTCCGCGCCACGTCGTGGCGGGCGGGGATGGTCAGCAGGGACCGGGCGTCGTCGTTGAAGCCGACGGTGTTGGCGAAGCCCGCCGTCTCGGCGACCCGCCGGTAGAACCGGCGGATGCCCTCGGGGCTGTCGTAGAACCACCACGGCGGCCCCAGGCGGAGCGCGGGGTAGTGCCCGGCTAGGGGAGCCAGTTCGCGGCTGTAGGTGGTCTCGTCCAGCGTGTAGACCACCACGGTCAGCCGCGTCTCGTTCCCGAATCGGTCGAGCAGTGGCTTCAAGGTGCCGACGTAGTCGACCGCTCTGGGCATGTCGGCTCCCTGGTCGGGGCCGAAGCGCGCCGCGAGCCACGGGTTGTGGTCGCGCCACGCCCCGGTGTGCAGCTGCAGCACGAGCCCGTCCTCCAAACTCATGGACGCCATCTGGAGCAGCATCTGGCCGCGGAAGAGCTCCGTGTCGCCCGGACTCGGTTGGTCGCCGAGCACCCGGGCGAAGAGGTCCTCCGCCTCGCGTGCGCCGAGGTCGGCGGTCGCCGATGACGGGTGGCCGTGGTCGGAGGCCGTGGCGCCGGCGGCGATGAATTCGTCGCGCCGGAGGCGGATGCCGTCCAGGTATCCCTTCCAGGTCGACGTGTCGGTGTCGGTGAGCCGGCCCAACGCGGCGACGTTCGAGCGGAAGCTGCGACGGTCCGGGTCGACGACGTCGTCCGGCCGGAAGGTGGGCACGACCGTGCCTCTCCAGCCGGAGCGTCGCAGAGCGGCGTGCGGTTCGAGCGAGCCGAGGGCACCGTCGGTCGTCGCCAGGAACTCGATACCCGAGCGCTCGAACAAGGCTCGGGGGCGGAACTCGTCTTGCCGGAGGCGGGCGCACATGTCGTCGTAGATCGCGTCTGCCGTCTCGGGTCGAAATGGGACGTCGATGCCCAACACCTCCGCCAGCGTGTGCTCCAACCAGAGCTTCGACGGTGTGCCCCGGAACAGATGGAAGTGATCGGCGAATGCACGCCAGACGAGCCGGCCGTCGCTCTGCGCATGGCTCCCGTCGAGCGGCCGGACGCCGAGCGACTCGAGGGGGACCCCCTGGCTGTACAGCATGCGCAACAGGTAATGGTCCCGCGTCACCAGCTCGGTGGCCGGGTCGCCGAACCCGACGTCGTCGGCGAGCTGTGCCGGGTCGCAGTGACCGTGCGGGCTCACGATGGGCAGCGCCCTCGTCCCCTCGTAGATGCGCCGCGCCATGGCACGGGTGCCCGGCTCGGAGGGGAGGAGTCGGTCTTCGTTCAGCACGTCGCTGCAAAGCTTTGCAGAAGCCGGTCGGCCGTGCCAGACTGCCGGCTCGGTGAGCCGGACGCCGCCGGGCGCGGGCCGCCGCTCCCGCTGGGCGGCCACCGTCGGCGGCATCGAGTCATCGTCGGGACGGGAACGATCCGAAGCGGTCCGTGCCGGCGCTCCGACCGACTGGCCGTACGGAGGTGAGGTGGGCACATGCCGGTGAGCGTGGGGCACATGCCGGTGAGAAGAAGTCGGCCTAGCATCCTCCCGGTGCACACGTGGGGGGTTCCACAGCGCGGTCGAGGTCGCGGGGGGTCGGCGCGGCCGTGAGCGACGTCACGACACCGGTACCGGACGGGCCCACGCAAGGAGGGGAGAGCCCGGCCGAGCTGGCCCGCCTCCTGGCCGACACCGCCCAGGAGCGTCTCAGCGCGTCCAAGGCGGAGGAGGAGGTGCTCTTTCCCGAGGACCTCCTGCCGGGGACGCGCGAGGAGCGGACGACCCTGCGCGAGGGCCTGCGCAAGGCGGGCACTTCGACGTTCGTGATCCTGGCTCTCATCGTGGCCCTGGACAACCTCCAGAGCTCCGGTCTGAGCGTGCTCGCACCCAACATCCAGTCGTCGTTCCGAGTGAGCTCGGGCGTCATCGTGTTCGTGGCCGGCATCTCCAGCGCCTTTCTGGTGCTCGGAATCCTGCCCATGGGCTGGATGGCCGACCGGTACCGCCGTGCCCCGATCATCGCCTGCGCCACGTTCTTCTTCGGCATCATGGTGTTCCTCTCGGGGCTGGCGACCAACATCTTCCTGTTCTTCTGTGTCCGTTTCGGGGCCGGGGTGTCCCAGGCGTCGACGCAGAGCGTGCACGGGTCCCTCCTGGCCGACACCTACCCGATCAGCATGCGTGGCCGCATCTACGCGGGCATGGGCGTCGCCACCGGCATCGCCACCGCCCTCAGCCCGATCCTGGTGGGCACCATCGCCACCGTGGTCGGGGGGCCCAACGGATGGCGCTGGGCCTTTTACATCCTGGCCGTGCCGATCGTCGTGGTCGCGGTCATCGCGTTCCGCCTGCGTGAGCCCCCCCGCGGTCAGCACGAGAAGCTCGACGTGCTGGGAGAGGTGGTCGGGAACACCCAGCCGGTGCCGCCGTCGCTCGAGGCGGCGTTCGCCCGCATCCTGAAGATCCGCACCCTGAAGATGTGCCTGATCGCCTTCTCGGCCATGGGCTTCGGGCTGTTCACCGCACCGGTGCTCGGGAACCTCTTCTTGAAGCAGCAGTATGGTCTCGACGCCTTCCGTCGCGGGTTGATCGGCACCATCGGGAGCCTGGGCGTGCTGGTGGCGCTGCCCTTCGTAGGGCGCTACTACGACAAGCTCTACCGCCGGGACCCGGCCCAGGCCCTCGCCCTCATCGGGAAGATGCTCCTGCCCGTGGCGGTGCTGGTGCCGATTCAGTACTTCATGCCCGACGCCGTTCTCTGGGCCGTGTTCAGCGTCATGGTGACCGTGCTCACCCTGAGCGCGTTCTCCATGGTCGGACCGGTCCTCACCTCGGTCGCGCCGTACCACCTGCGGGGCCTCACCGGCGCGGTCGGCGCCATCTACCTCTTCTTCTTCGGGGCCACCGGTGGCGCCGTGCTCTCGGCCGGCCTGGACCAGGCCTTCGGGCCGCGGGCCGCCGTGCTCATCGTCATGATCCCCACCACGATCATCGGCGGCTTCATGATCATCCGGGGCTCCCGCTTCATCCGCAACGACCTCTCCCTCGTCGTCCTCGAGCTCCAAGAGGAGCAGGAGGAGCACGAGCGCCAGGCGGCGGACCCCGAGTCCATCCCGGTCCTCCAGCTCAACAACGTGGACTTCAGCTACGGGCACGTCCAGGTCCTCTTCAACGTGGCCTTCGAGGTGCGGCGCGGCGAGGTCCTCGCTCTCCTCGGCACCAACGGCGCCGGGAAGTCGACCGCGCTCAAGGTGGCGGCCGGGCTCGTGACCGCCGACCGCGGCGTCGTGCGCCTCAACGGCCGGACAGTCACCTACGCCACCCCCGAGCAGCGGTCGCGCCTCGGGATCCACCTCCTTCCCGGAGGCCGGGGCGTCTTCGGCGAGATGACCATCTACGAGAACCTCGAGATGGGCGGCTTCGCCTACCGGGGGGACCGGACCGACATGCGCCGCCGCATGGAGCGGGTCCTGGCCATGTTCCCTGCCCTCGAGTCGGCGAGGAACCGCCGCGCCGACACGCTCTCGGGCGGCCAGCAGCAGATGTTGGCCCTCGCCATCGCCCTGCTGCACGACCCGCAGGTGCTCATGATCGACGAGCTCTCCCTCGGGCTCGCTCCCATCGTCGTGCAGGAGCTCATTGAGGTGGTCGAGCGGCTCAAGGCCGAAGGCGTGACGATGATCGTGGTGGAGCAGTCCCTCAACGTCGCCGCCGCCATCGCCGACCGTGCCGTCTTCATGGAGAAAGGGCAGGTGCGCTTCGAGGGCGCC
Organism: uncultured Acidimicrobiaceae bacterium; assembly: GCA_963828505.1. Classification (GTDB taxonomy): domain Bacteria; phylum Actinomycetota; class Acidimicrobiia; order Acidimicrobiales; family RAAP-2; genus Bog-473. The sequence goes on along the minus strand of CAWHFM010000011.1, from coordinate 241,516 downwards.
ATCGCCGACCTCATGGAACGCGACGACCTGGCCCGCGCCGTGTTCCTAGGTGGCGAGGTCATCGCCTGATGCTGGCCGTGGGCTGGCTCAACTCGCAGATCGTCTACGACGGCGTCGTCCAGGGCCTCGCCATCGCGGTGATCGCGGTGGGCGTCGTCCTGGTCTACCGGGCGACGAGGATCATCAACTTCGCCGTCGGCAACATCGGTGTGGTCGGGGCGGTGACGCTCTCCCTGCTGGTGCTCCAGTACGGGGTCCCCTTCTGGATAGCCCTCGTCATCGCGCTGATCATCGGCCTGGTCTTCGGCGCCGCGGTCGAAATGACCGTCATCCGGCGGTTGAAGAACGCACCGCGCGTGGTCGTCCTGGTGGCGACGATCGGCATCGCCGGCCTGGCGCAGGCCATCTCCATAGAGATCCCGGAGCCGAGCGACGCCAGCGCCCATTACCCCAGCGCGTTCAACGGCGCCTGGACCATCGCCGGGGTGAGCGTGCGCGGGGCGGACGTGTCGGTGCTCGTCCTCGTCCCTGTCGCCGTGCTCGCCCTCATCTGGTTCCTCGACCGCACCCTGATCGGCAAGACGGTGAAGGCCTGCGCGTCGAACCCCTCGCTGGCGCGGCTGTCGGCCATCTCGCCGAAGATGGTCTCCACCATGGTGTGGGCGCTGGCCGCCGCCCTGTCCACGCTCTCGGTCGTCCTCATCGCCGGGGAGTCGTCGACGGCGGCCGGCCTGGCGACGCTGGGTCCGCAGACGCTCTCCGAGGCCCTCGCCGCCGCGGTGATCGCGGGGATGCGCTCGTTCCGCGTGGCGGTGCTCGCCGCCGTGGCCATCGGCGTGATTCAGAGCGTGCTCACCTACAACTTCCTGGCCGTACCCGGCATCACGGACCTGCTGCTCTTCATCGCCGTGTTCGTGGCGGTCGTCTTCGCCAAGCGGGAGGGTGAGGACTCCCAGGTCTTCGCGTTCTCGCCCCGGGCCAACCCGATCCCCGCTCGCCTGCGCTCAATTTGGTGGGCCCGCAACATCGACAAGGGCGGGATCCTGCTCCTCGGCCTGTTCGCCGTCCTCCTACCCCTCGTGGTGACCGAGCCGTCGCGCCAGCAGCTCTACACAGCGGTGCTCGCCTTCGCCATCTGCGCCTCGTCGCTCACCGTGCTCACCGGCTGGCTGGGCCAGCTCTCGCTCGGACAGATGGCCTTCGCCGGCCTCGCTGCCCTGTTCGCGGCGCGCCTGGTCAACGACGGCGTGAATTTCTGGGTGGCCATCGCCACCACGACGGTGGCCTCGGCGCTGCTCGCGTTGGGCATCGGCATCGGGTCGCTGCGGGTCCGCGGCCTGTATCTCGCCGTCGTGACCTTCGTCTTCGCGCTCACGGCCCAGCAGTACTTCTACTTCCTGCCCTTCTTCTCGGGGGACTCGCCGGACGGGGCCAACGTCCCCTTCCCGCCCGGTCGCCTGTGGTTCATCACCTTCAACGGCCAGCTCGCCTACTACTACGTCGTCCTCGCCGTGCTGGGCCTGGTCATCGTGGTGCTGAGCCGCTTCCGTGACAGCGGCGTGGGGCGCAGGATCAAGGCGGTGCGCGACAACGAGACCGCGGCCGCGGCGTACACCGTGCCGACCGTGCGCGTGAAGCTGCAGGCGTTCTCGCTCGCCGGCGCGCTGGCGGGCCTCGGCGGCGCGCTCCTCGCCGGTGCGTTCGCCAACATCGCCTTCACCGAGAGCTTCTTCTTGGTCAACGATTCGCTCAACCTCGTCGCCATGGTGGTGATCGGGGGCATGGGTTCGGTCTCGGGCGCGCTCATCGGGGCCATCTTCGTCATCGGCATCCCCGCCATCGCCCCCAACAACGCGCTCGTCGGGCTCCTCACATCGAGTATCGGGCTCCTGGTCGTCCTGCTCTACTTCCCGCGCGGCCTGAACCAGATCACCTACGGGGTGCGCGACGCCATCCTGGTGTGGGCGGAGCGGCGCATGGGGAAGCGACCGGCCCCCGAGAGCGCGCCCGCGCCAACGGCCGCGCCCGCGGCCGTGCGCCGGCATGCGGAGGAGCTGGAGCCGGAACCGGCGATAGCGGGAGCGAAGGCGAATGCGCCCGACCCCGTGCCCGAGCCCGGGCCCGTGCTCTCGGTCTCGGAGCTGAGCGTCCACTTCGGGGGCATCGCGGCGGTGAACGGCGCGACGCTGCACGTCGACGACGGCGAGATCGTCGGGCTCATCGGCGCCAACGGCGCCGGGAAGTCGACGTTGATGAACGCCGTCGGAGGTTTCGTCACGTCCACCGGTACCGTCCACCTCCTGGGCGAGGACGTGTCGCAGCGGTCACCCGGCCACCGGGCGTCGCTCGGCCTGGGCCGCACGTTCCAGGCCGCCACGCTGTTCCCCGAGCTCACGGTGAACGAGACGCTCCTCATCGCGCTCGAGGCGAAGGGACGATCGGGCATGCTCTCCACCGCGCTCGGACTGCCTCGGGCCCGGCGGCACAACAAGGCGGCGCACGCCGCCGCGGCCGAGCTGGTCGACTTCCTCGGCCTGTCGGTCTACCGGGATCATTACGTCAGCGACCTTTCGACCGGGACGCGGCGGGTCGTCGAGCTCGCCGGCCTGCTCGCCATCGAGGCCAAGGTCCTGTGCCTCGACGAGCCGACGGCCGGCCTGGCCCAGCGTGAGACCGAGGCCTTCGGCCCCCTGATCGTGACCATCAAGAAAGAGCTCCGGGCCTCGGTGCTCCTGATCGAACACGACATGCCGCTGATCATGGGGGTCTCGGACCGGGTCTATTGCCTGGAGACGGGACAGGTCATCGCCGAAGGCGAACCCGAGCAGGTCCGAAACGATCCCAGGGTCGTTGCCAGCTATCTGGGCACCGACGAGCGGGCGATCGTCCGCAGTGGAGGGACGGCACCAGCGGGCCTGGCCCGGCCAGGATCGTCCGAGCCGGCCGGAAAGGCGGGGACGGCAGGCGAGGCGGCCGCGGCCGCGCCTCTGACGGCGGTGTCGCCCGCTGCTCCCGACGGCGGAGCGGGATAGCCGGATCAACTCGGTCGACCCCGTGCCCACCGCCGTCGAGGTCCCCAGTGAATGGCACGCGTCGTTCGTCGCCGGACCGCAGAGCCACGCCGAACGGCCGGGACCCGCCCCGTACTTCCGGCGCGAATTCGAGGTGGGTGCGGGACTCCGCCAGGCGCGGTTGCACGTCAGCGCGCTCGGGGTGGTCGACGTCTCCCTCAACGGGGCGCGGGTGGGCGACGAGGTCCTCTGCCCCGGCTGGACCTCGTACCGCCACCGCATCGTCGTGAGCTCACACGACGTGACGTCGTCGGTGGTCGAGGGTCCCAACGCCGTCGGCGCCGTCGTCGGCGAGGGCTGGGCCGTGGGCCGGATCGGGTTCGCGGGCATGCGCGCGCTGTGGTCGGACCGGCCCGCCGCGTTCGTCGAGCTCGAGCTCGACTACGGCGACCGCCAAGAGCGCGTGTGCAGCGACGAGCGCTGGCGGACCTCGACCGGGGCGTGGCTCGAGGACGGCATCTACGACGGCGAGTCCTACGACGCCCGGCTCGCACCCGACGGCTGGGCCGCCGCGGGCTTCGACGACGCGGGATGGGAGCCCGTGCAGCTGGTCGAGTGGCACCTCGGCACCCTGACGCCGCGCCGTGCGCCTCCCATCCGGCGCACGCAGGAGCTGCCGGCGAGCCGCGTCTTCACGTCACCCGCCGGCGCGACGGTGGTCGACTTCGGCCAGGTGCTGAGCGGATGGGTGCGGCTCACCGTGGCGGGCCCGGCGGGAACGGAGGTGACCCTCCGCCACTGCGAGCTGCTCGTGGGCGGGGAGCCCGAGTTCGAGACGAACCGCACGGCCCTCGCCACCGACCGCTACATCCTCCGCGGCGGAGGCCCGGAGACGTGGGAGCCGGCCTTCACCTTCCACGGGTTCCGCTACGCCGTGGTCGAGGGCTGGCCCGGCGAGATCACACCCGACGCCCTCACCGCCGTCGTCGTGCACACCGACATGGAGCGGACCGGCTGGTTCGAGACGTCGGACGAGCGGCTGAACCAGTTGCACGCCAACGTGGTCTGGTCGTTCCGGGGCAACGCGGTCGGCCTCCCCACGGACTGCCCCCAGCGCGACGAGCGGCTCGGGTGGACGGGCGACATCAACGCGTTCGGCCCGACCGCCGCGTTCCTCTACGACGTGCGGACCTTCCTGGCGTCGTGGCTCGAGGACCTGGCGGCCGAGCAGCAGGAGCAGGGTTCGGTGCCGATGGTGGTGCCCGACGTGACCCGCTTGCTCCCCTCCACCCCGACTGCGCTCTGGGGCGACGTCGCCGTCAGCCTGCCCTGGACCCTGTTCGTCGAGTACGGCGACCTGACTGCGCTCCGCCGCCAGTACCCGTCGATGAAGGCCTTCGTCGAGTCCGTGGTGCCGCTGCTCGACGAGAGCGGCTCGTGGACTCGGGGCTTCCAATTCGGGGACTGGCTCGATCCGGACGCGCCGCCGGGCAATCCGCGCCAGGCCAAGACCGAGACCGGATTGGTGGCCACCGCGTACCTCTGCCGCACCCTGCATCAGCTGTCCGCGGCCGCCCGGGCCCTCGGCCTCGAGGAGGACGAGGAGTGGTGCGCCGCGCTGGGGGCGCGGGTCAGGGCCGCGTTCGGTCGTGAGTGGGTGACCCCGTCGGGCCGGGTGGCCAACGAGACGCAGACCGCCTATTCGCTGGCCATCTGCTTCGGACTGCTCAGTCCCGAGCAGGAGCGGCACGCCGCCGGCCGGCTGGTCGAGCTCACGGCCAAGGCGGGCTGCCACATCGGGACGGGCTTCGCCGGGACGCCGTGGTTGCTGCCTGCGCTCAGCCGCACCGGACACGTCGACGTCGCGTACCACGTCCTGACGCAGACGACTCCGCCCTCCTTCCTGTACCCCCTCACGATGGGCGCGACGACGATCTGGGAGCGCTGGGACTCCGTCCTCCCCGACGGCACGCTCAACTCCACCGGCATGACCTCGCTCAACCACTACGCGCTCGGCGCCGTCGCCGACTGGCTGCACCGGGTCGTCGGCGGCATCGAACCGATCGAACCGGGGTACCGCAGGTGCCGCATCGCGCCGCAACCCGGCGGGGGGCTCTCGTGGGCGCGCACGGCGCACGACACCGTCCGCGGGCGGATCGAGGTGGCGTGGGACGCGTCGGAGGACCAGCGTTCCGTCCGGGTCGAGGTCCCGCCGGGCGTGACGGCGGACGTGGTCCTGCCGGGACACCCCGACGGGCTGGTCGCCGTGGTGGAGGCGGGCGCGCACGCCTGGGAGTACGCCCCTTCGGCCCGCTCAGCGGCCGGCTCTGCGCTCGATACGCCGCTCTTCATCCTCCGGTCCGATCCCGAAACCTGGGAGCGGGTCGCAGCCGTCGTCAACCGGCTCGTCCCCGGCGTCGACAACCTGATGGAGTACGTGGAGCAGCAACACCCCAATCTGCAGTCGATGCTCGAGGACATGTGGGACCGCCCGGACCTGGAACAGGACCTCCGCGCCGCCCTCGGGACCCGCGGTCCGGCCACATGAGCGCACGGTGGAGGCGGGCCGTGGACCGGCGAAGCGGGCCTTCGTCGACGCCATTCGTCCGCCTCAACGGCCGCCGACAATTCGTGGCGTCCGGCGCCTATCCTTCGCTCGGCCCGAGTTACCTGCGCTCCGGCGTGGGTCGAGGGGGGACTCGGTGCCACTGTGCCCGCCCTTCGCCCCGAGCGGGGAGAGCGCCCGGTATTCCCGCCACCGGCGGGACGGGAACGAGACAAGCAACGCGCACCTGCGGAAAGGGAACCATGCGGAAGGCAATCGCATCACTCGCCGTCCTCCTGACGGCCGCGACCGGGCTGCTCCAGCTCGGCGCGGCGGGCGGCGCGTCAGCCGCCTCAGCCTCCGGACAGGACCAGTCCGCGCCCGGCGTGACGGCAAAGACGATCAAGGTCGGCATCACGTATCCCGACGTCGCCGCCATCAGGAACCTCATCAACGTCGATCCGGGGAACTACCCCGACGCCTACAACGCCCTGATCGACCAGATCAACGCCCACGGCGGGGTCGGCGGCCGCAAGATCGTCCCCGTGTACGCCCCGGTCGACCCGCTCGGGACGGCCGGTGCCGCGACGGCGTGCACGCAGCTGACCGAGGACGACAAGGTGTTCGTCGCCATCGGGTTCTTCCAGCAGGTCGACACCGCCTGCTACGTGCAGACCCACGACACGCCGATCATCGGTGCCTCGCTCAGTGCCTCGCAAACCGCCGCCGCCCACGCGCCCTGGTTCAACACCCTGCTCTCCGACACCGAGCTGGTTCCCAAGGAGATGGCCATCTTCGAGCACGAGGGCGCCTTCAAGGGCAAGAAGGTCGGCGTGGTTGCCACCTCGGCCGACACGGTCGAGCTCGGCCTCGTGACCTCGGCGCTCAAGAAGCTGAACGTGGATGTGGTGCAGACCGCCGTCAACGGCGTTCCGGACACCGACACGGCGGCGCAGGTCGCCGAGTACCAATCCATCGCCCAGAAGTTCCAGTCCGACGGAGTGGACCTGGTCGTCGCCGTGGGCAACTCCGGCAACGGATGGCCGGCCTCGCTGCAGGACAACCAGAGCACGTACCACCCGAAGTTCATCGCCACCGACTACACCGACCTCGACGCGTACGTCGCGAACAAGGCCGGGTACACCCAGACGATCCTCAAAGACGTGCTCACGGCGGGGTCGGTCCCGCCCGCCAGCGTGACGTGGGACGACCCGGCCATGAAGAGCTGTGTCGCCACCATCAAGAAAGCGTTCCCGAGCGACAACATCAACAGCCCGGTGACGGCGACCCCGACCACCCCGGTGACGTACACCGCTCCCGAGGTCGCATGCCAGCAGCTCGCCCTCCTCGGGGACATCGTCAAGGGTGCTGGCAAGACGCTGAACGACAAGACGTTCCTCCACGGCGGGCAGACGCTCACGCACGTCAGCATTCCCGGCGGGGGAGGGACGTTCGACTACGGCGGCGGGCACAACGACGGGAACGGCCCGGTGTTCGTCTACACGTGGAGCCCGACGTCGAACAAGCTCGTCCTCAAGACGACGTCCAGCTGACGGGGCCGCGACCGGACAACCACGCCGCCATGCGCTCGATGCTGCGCGTCGCCGCCGGCAGCAGTGGTTCGTTCAGGTGGCCGTGTCGTGAACCCGGCTCGGACTCGACCCGCACCGGCACGCCGGCCGCTGCGAGCTGCGCGCCGTAGGCCTCTCCCGACGCGCGGAGCGAGTCCATCTCCGAGTTGAGCACGAAGACGGGCGGCTGTCCCGAGAGCTCCCCGTTGGCGGCGAAGGCGTAGACGTCGTCCAGGTTCGACTCTCCACCGGCCCAGTTCAGGTTGATGTCGTGGACGAGCTCGGGGGTGAAGGTCTCCTGGTCGGATCCGTCGAGCGCGGCGATCAGTTCCTGGCCCGCCGGCGGAAGTTCGGGGTGGACGATCGGGTAGACCAGCAGAAGGGACGCCGGCAGCAGACCCGCGCCGTCGCGCAGCCTCTTGGTGACGCCCGCCGCGAGCGCGGCTCCTGCGCTCGCTCCCCCGAGATGGAGGCCATCGTCTGGCGCGCCGAAGTCTGAGGTGTGGTCGGTCGCCCAGAGCCAGGCGTCGAGCACGTCGTCGGAGGGTACGGGGAAGTGCACGCCGTCGACGCTCTTGCGGTAGTCCACCGAGAGCACGGGGATGGCGCGAGCCGCCAGCTCCAGGCTGACCCAGTGGGCTTCAGGCATGTCGAGGTCCCCCGCGACGAACCCTCCGCCGTGCAGCCAGAGCAGCGCCGCGCCGCTGCGCCCGACCCGGCCTTCGTACGCCCGACCGGGGATAGGCCCGTGACGGCCCGGGATGGAGAGCTCTCGCACTTCTACGTCGGAGCGATCCGGTCCCACGAGGGCGCTGACGTCGTCGGGGTCCGCAGCCGTCTCCACTCCGGCCATTCTGACGCCTCTCCGGTGGACGGCCCCATGAGGCTCGTCCTGCTCGTCCTGCTCGTCCGGCTGGTAGATACTTCGACATTGAAGTAATATGACAGGTCATGGCCGAACTCGACCGCTGGCAAGAGGCATTCGACCGTTCGCCGCGCCGCGCCGCGCGCTTCGAGACGATGTCGGGGGTCCCCGTGGAGCCCGTGTACGGGGCGGAGGGGGCGGAGCTACCGGGGCAATTTCCGTACACCCGCGGGCCGTACGCGTCCATGTACCGCTCGCGGCTGTGGACGATGCGCCAGTTCGCCGGCTTCGGTACGGCGGCGGACACCAACGCGCGCTTCAAGGGTTTGCTGCGCGCCGGGGGCGACGGGCTGTCGACGGCGTTCGACATGCCGACGTTGCTCGGTCGCGACTCCGACGACCCTCTGGCCAAAGGCGAGGTGGGCCGGGCGGGTGTGGCTGTCGACACATTGGCCGACATGGAGCGGCTCTTCTCGGACATCGACCTGGGCGCCGTCTCGACGTCCATGACCATCAACTCGCCCGCAGCACCCGTCCTCGCCATGTACGTGGGAGTGGCTGACCGCACCGGAGTACGGCGCGCCGACCTCTCGGGAACGCTCCAGAACGACATCTTGAAGGAGTATCAAGCCCAGAAGGAGTACGTCTTTCCCCCACGTCCGTCGGTGCGCCTCGTGACGGATGTCATGCGTTTCTGCGCCGCCGAGATGCCGCGCTGGCACCCCGTGTCGATTTCGGGATATCACATCCGAGAGGCTGGTTCGACCGCGGCTCAAGAACTCGCATTCACCCTGGCGAACGGGTTCGCCTACGTCGAGGCGGCCGTGGCCGCCGGGCTCTCGGTGGACGAGTTCGCCCCACGGCTCAGCTTTTTCTTCAATGCCCACATGGACTTCTTCGAGGAGATCGCCAAGTACCGGGCCGCCAGGCGGATCTGGGCGCACTGGATGCGGGACCGCTACGGTGCGACCGACGGGAAGTCGACCCAACTGCGCTTCCATACCCAGACCGCGGGTGTCTCCCTCACGGCCCAGCAGCCGGAGGTGAACCTGATTCGGGTCGCCATCGAGGCACTGGCCGGCGTGCTGGGCGGAACCCAGAGCCTGCACACGGACTCCTTCGACGAAGCCCTGGCGCTGCCCACCGAGCACGCGGCCCGGCTGGCGCTTCGGACCCAGCAAGTGATCGCCGAGGAGTCGGGCGTGGTGCACGTCGCCGACCCGCTCGGTGGCTCGTGGTTCGTCGAGGAGCTGACGGACACGCTCGAACGGCAGGCCGAGGAGGTATTCGCACACCTGCAGGAGGCCGGTGCGGGATCCATCCTCGAAGGCGTCTTCGCATGCATCGACGACGGATGGTTCGTCTCCGAGATCGCGGACTCGGCCTACGGGTTCCAGTCGAGGATCGCGCGTGAGGAGTGGATCCAGGTCGGCGTCAACGGCTACGTCGAGGACGATGGCGTGGCGCCTTCCACCCTGCGGATCGACCCGTCGGTCGAGACGATCCAGCTCGAATCCCTGGCACAGGTGAAGCAAGACCGGGACGATGACGCCGTCCGTGGCGCGCTGGCCCGCATTACGGCGGACGCGGCCGACCCAACGGTCAACCTCATGCCCGCGCTCGTCGACGCCGCGCGGGTGCTGGTCACGGTCGGGGAGGCGATGCGGGCTATGGAGACCGTGTTCGGCGTCTACTTCGAGCGCCACGTCGCTTGAGCCGACCCGTCGCGTGTTGCGACGGTCGGGGCCCGGAACGCCGGAGTACTCTCGCCCGTCTCGAAGCGAATGACGACCGTCCCGAGGCGTAGCCGGCTTCCGTTCGACCCGATCGACGAGGCGATGCGCCATTGGCGCTCGCACGGCTGGGACGACGCGGCGGAGGGCATGGGTGTCGTGACCTCGGTCATCCGGGCCGAGCAGATCCTCTCCGGGCGAGCGGAAGAGGCCGTGCGGCCCCTCGGGTTGACGTTCGCCCGTTACGAGGTCCTGATGCTCCTTCAGTTCAGCCGCCAACGGGAGCTGCCCCTGGGCAAGATCAGCGAGCGCCTCCAGGTGGGGGCGGGGAGCGTCACCAACGCCATCGATCGGCTCGAGCGCGACCGGCTGGTGCGCCGGCGGATGAACCCCAACGACGGCCGAGGGGTCCTGGCCGCCATCACGAACAAGGGCATCGCGCTGGCGGAGCGGGCGACGGACGCTCTCAACGAGTCCCTCTTCACCAGACTCGAGCTCACGGAGGCCGAGTCTCGCTCTCTGTTCGCCCTTCTCGGGACGTTACGGCGGCGGGCGGGCGACTTCGACTGAGTCCGGCGACTTCGACTGAGGAGGGCGCCGGGCCAGGCCGGCGCCGTGATCCGGACGCAGTGTTACTCTCTCCTGAGAAGAACGAGGTTCTCCGCGAGCCTCTCAAACGCGAGACGGAAGGACGGCCCGTGGGGGAGTTCGACACCATCGATTTCTTCCGGGGCGACGAGCTGATCGTCGACCCTTACCCCTATTTCGACTACTTGCGCGCCAAGTGCCCGGTGGAGCAGGAGCCCAACCACGACGTGGTGATGGTGACGGGCTACGAGGAAGCAGTCTCTGTCTTCACCAACACGGCGAACTTCTCGTCGTGTAACGCGGTCACCGGTCCGTTTCCCGGCTTTCCCGTCCCGCTCGTCGGTGACGACGTGAGCGAGCTGATTGAGCAGCACCGCGGCGAGCTTCCGTTCAGCGACCAGATCACGGTCATGGACCCGCCCGAGCACAAGGCCCACCGCGGTCTCCTCATGCGGCTCATCACGCCCAAGCGGCTCCGCGAGAACGAAGACTTCATGTGGCGGTATGCCGACCGCCAGATCGACGAGTTCGTCGAGAGGGGCGAGTGCGAGTTCATCCGGGACTTCGCCCGGCCGTTCACGCTCTACGTCATCGCCGAGCTCCTCGGCGTACCCGAGGAGGACTACGAGTGGTTCCGTCACGAGCTCCAGGGGGGCGGCCAGCATAGGGAGCAAGGACTCGGCAGCACCGGGTCCTTGACGATGAGCCACTCACCACTGGAGTTCCTCTACGAGCGGATCACGACCTACGTCGAGGAGCGCCGCAAGGAGCCGCAGCAGGACGTTCTCACGGGGCTGGCCACGGCCACCTTTCCGGACGGGTCCATGCCCGAGGTCATCGACGTGGTCCGGGTCGCAGCCAACCTGTTCTCGGCCGGGCAGGAGACCACCGTCCGCCTTCTCGGCGCCGCGCTCCAGATGATCGGCGAACGCCCGGACATCCAGGAGCGTCTGCGGGAGGATCGAACGCTCATCGCCGGTTTCGTGGAGGAGTGCCTCCGCTTCGAGGGACCGGTCAAGGGTGACTTCCGGCTTTCGCGGACCGCGGCCACGGTGGGCGGAGTCGAGATCCCTCCCGGTACCACCCTGATGGTGCTCAACGGGGCCGCCGGGCGCGACCCGCGTCGCTTCGAAGATCCTGACGTCTTCCAGATGGACCGCCCGAACGCCAAGGAGCACCTCGCTTTCGGACGAGGGCCCCACGCCTGCCCCGGAGGGCCGCTGGCGCGAGCCGAGACCCGAATCAGCATCGACCGCCTGCTCGCCCGCATGACCGACATCCGCATCTCCGAGTCGGCCCACGGCCCGGCCGGGGAGCGCCACTACGAATACGTCCCGACCTACATCCTGAGAGGCCTGCAACGGCTGAACCTAGAGTTCACCCCTGCCGGCTGACGGAAGGACTCCACTCCGCTCGCCTCTACGCCTCGACTTCGACCTCATGGACGCCGCTCGCGATGATTGGCGGACCCCCGGCTCGGGTCAGCGAAACAACCGCGTTCTCGGCGTGCGGCTCAGTGTCGAAAACCACGACACACGTGCCGGTGCCCGCACCGTCGTTCATCCACATCCCCTTCTCGAACCCCGGTCACGCGCGTGCTTCTGGAAGGACGAAGTCGTTGAGTATCGAATGTCGATGCTCCGGGTCCGAGTCGGGGTCGATCTCCACCTGGATCACAACAGCATGCGCCTTCCGCATCACTCCCCTGCACGAGACTCAGCTCAATGATGGCATCGGCGATCGTCGGTGCGACATGCCGCACACGTTCGCGTTGAACCACGGTGAGCTTGGGGTCAACGGCGGTCCGGGTACTCGGCCGTGACGTCGCGACCCGGGCCGCGGATGGACTCGTCACCCAGTGCGTGATCCGCCATCCAACGGGCTGACGACTTCCTCGCCGAAGGTCGAAAGCGTCTCCGGCGGAGCGAAGTCGGAGAACCAGACGTACACCCGCTCGACTCCTCGCTCGGCCAACGACCCGAAGTGGTCCACCAGCTCGGGCGCCGATCCGATCACGGGGCCCATCCTTCCGAACCGGCGACGCGCCAACGCCGCGACCTCCTCGCGCCGGTCTTCCGAGGGCACGAAGGCCACCTGCGCCTGTAGCGAGCAGCGGGCGCTGCCGGCGCGCGACCTCATCTCGTCGAGCTTGTCGAGGATCCCGACATGGACGTTCCACCAATCCGCGTGAGCGGCGACCAGCTCCATCGTCTTGCGTCCGGCGCCACCGATGACGATAGGGATGCGGCCCAGCGGTCCGGGCTGTTGCTGCGCGCCTCGCAGGGTGAAGTACTCGCCGTCGTAGTCGAGCGCCTCGCCGCGCCAGAGCGCCTTGACGATCTCGAGAGACTCCTTGAGGCGCCCCACGCGCACCTTCGCCTCCGTGCTGCCGATTCCGAATGTCTCGAGCTCTGCCGGCACCGAGCCCCAACCGATGCCGAGCTCGAAGCGCCCGCCGGAGAGGTGGTCCAGCGACACTGCCTCACGGGCCAGGACTGCCGGGTGCCGGAACGAGTCGCAGAGCACAAGGGATCCGACCCTCAGGTGCCGGGTCTGGGTGGCGAGCCAGGCGTTGGTGATCATGGGGTCGAACATGGGCGAGCTCTCGGCCAGCGGTGGTGCCATGTGGTCCATGCCGGCCATGCCGGCGAAGCCCGCCGCCTCCGCTTGGACGGCCCGCTGCGAGAGCTGATCCATCGTGAGGCGCATCTGCGGCAGGAAGAGCCAGAACTCGAGCGAGGTCGCCATGGTTGGGGGACACTAACTGCTCCCGACGACACGCCCGCCAACACGGACCGGACGTCTCACAGCGCCCCGACCGACCGCCCGCACCGGTCGCCAGGCAAGGGGCGCTCTTGCGCGGGCACCAACCTGTCGGCCGTCGTCGACGGAAAAGGGGGCCGCGCGTGGTGCACGGTGGGGTGAGGCGGGTGGGCCCGCGATGGCTGCTGATCCGGGTGCTCCCGCTCGCCATCCTCACGTTGGTCGTTTCGTCGGTCGCGATCCCGACGTCGTCGGGCGCAGCCGTCCCGACCTCCCAGCACCAGAACCTGTACCGGGCCATGGCGACGTTCACCGGCCCGATCACGGTCGGCCACGTCATAGAGCCGCTCACGGCGCATCCGCTGGACCTGTCTCCCTACGGCTACGTGCAGCAGGAATTCTTCGCCTCGGGCACCGCGCACGCCTTCCGCGCCACCTCGACGCCGTCCGACGGGCGGTGGTCCATTGTGCCGACCACGTCGGCCGGCTACCGGACCCGGATCCTGGTCCGGCGGCCCTCGGACCCGGCCCGGTTCAGCGGCAAGGTCGTCGTCGAATGGATGAACGTCTCCGGCGGGGAGTCCGCGCCCGACTGGGACTACCTCAATCCGGCGCTGATGGCCTCGGGCGATGCCTACGTTGCCGTGTCGGCCCAGGCCCTCGGCGTCGAAGGCGGGACGCCGATCCTCGGGTCACCCTCGGGTACCGCGCCCGGGGGCTCGTCCACCAAGAGCCGGCTCGCTACGGGAGCCTGCACCACCCGGGCGACCAGTATGCGTTTGACATCTTCGACCAGGTCGGTCTCGGCCTTCGCTCTTCCGGGTCGAGGGCACTCGGACCGCTGAAGCCCCAGCACATCGCCGCCGTGGGGGAGTCGCAGTCTGCCTTCTACCTCACGACCTTCGCCGACACACTTGAGCCCCTCAGCCGGGCCTTCGACGGGATCTTCATCCACAGCCGGGCCGGCTACCCGGCCCCGCTCAACGGCGCTTCCTTCACCTCCGGACTCGGGACGTCGAAGGTGTGGATCCGCACGGATCTCACGGTGCCGGTGTTCATGTTCGAGACGCAGACCGACCTGATTCAGCTCGGCTACGCCGCCGCCCAGCAGCCGGACACCCGGATGATCCGCACCTGGGAGGTGGCCGGCACGTCGCACGCGGACTCGTTCATCCTGGGCTCGGTTCCACTGAGCCTCCTCGGCTGCAGCGGTGAGGTGAACACCGGTCCGCAGCATCTGGTGGTCCAAGCCGCCTTCACCGATTTCGTCCGCTGGGTGGCACACGGTACGCCGCCTCCGTCACCCCGCCGTTCCGGCTTCGTAAGGCATCGCCGCCCGCTCTGGCGCTCGATCGCTACGGCAACGTGATCGGCGGGGTGCGCCCACCCGATGTCGCCGTGCCGCTCTCGACGCTGAGCGGGGCGCCCGCTTCGGCCTCGAGCGTGATCTGTGGGCTCTTCGGTTCCACCGTCTCGTTCAGCCCTCAGGTGCTCACCGCGCTCTATGGGACTCCCCATCGCTACTTGGCGCGGTACACCGCGGCGCTCGATCGCTCCATTGCCGGCGGTTACGTCCTCCCAGCCGACCGGGTCGCACTGCTCGCCCAAGCTCGGCGGGTGAGCTTCCCGCCGGCGTGAAGTCGAGGACCGTTCAGGAGTCCTCGACCACCCACTCCGGCCGTCGCTTCTCCATGAAGGCGCGCATCCCCTCGCGCGGCTCGGGTGAGTGCTCCAGGGCCCAGAACATCGTCTGGTAGTCGACGTCGCCGTAGCGCTCGTTGAGCATGCGCTTGACGTGGACCCGAGCGGACGGAGCGGTCCGGAGCACCTGGAAGGCCGCCTCCGTCGCTGCGGCGCGCAAGCCGTCGTGGGGGACCACCCGCGAGAGCAGCCCGATGCGAAGGGCCTCGGCCGCGTCGAAGGTGCGGGCTGACAGGAGCAGGTCACGTGCGACGGCGATGCCGACGTGGGCCGGCAGCGCGGCGGCATAGGTCGCGTCAGGGATACCGCGGAGCAGTTCGGGGACGCGGAAGGTGGCTCGGTCGCTGGCCACGGCGATGTCGGCCATCATGGCGATCAACAGGCCGCCCGCCTGGCAGATCCCGTTCACTGCGGCGATGACCGGTGCCGGGCTGTCCCGGACGGCCAGGAACGGGAGGACATCGGGCCCTCCCGCCTGCGGCACCTCCTCCTCGCCCTCGGAACGACCGCCGAGGTCACCGCCGGGGGCGAAGACGTCTCCGGTCCCGGTGATCACGAGCGCCGAGAGCTCGGGATCGGTGTTGACCAGCCGCACGGCGCGCTTGATGCCGTAGTACATGGCGGGTGTGAGCGCGTTGCGCGCCCCGGGACGGTCGATCACGCACCATGCGATCGGGCCCTCACGCTCGAGGCGGAGACAGGGTGTGCCGAGGTCGTCCGTCACCGCTGCGCCACCTCGACCAGGGCATCGGCCACCTTCTGGGGCTCGGTGATCATCAGGTCGTGGCCCGTGTCGATCTCCCACAGGCGATCCGCCGCCCGCGCCTTGTCCATCAGCGCGCGGTCGCGGGTGGCCAGCGTCGAGGTGCAGACGATGTGGTAGCTGGGGATGGCCCACAGCGCGTCCTCGTTCGTGAGGTCGAGCGGCTGCTCGAAGCAGCGCCACGGATGGCCGGTCAGTCGTTCGTCCATCCATGCGACGTCGACGGGGTCCGTAACACCGTAGAAGCTGCCCGCGCCGGGGCCCGGCAGCAGCACGAGCTCGACCCCGTCTACCACCTGCCCGAGCGGGCGTGTCGCCTCGATGATGGGTCCGGCGACGTCGACGAGCGACTGGCCGTTGACCGGGTTGGCGGCATCGAGGTAGACGATGCGGCCGATGCGCTCCGCGGCGCGGTCGGCCACGCCGGTGATCACCATGCCGCCGTAGCTGTGGCCCACCAGGATCACGTCGCGCAGGTCCTCGTAGAAGAGCAACTCCACGACATCGCGGACATGCAGGTCGAGGTCGATGTCCTTGCTCAGCAAATGCGCGCGCTCGCCGAGCCCTGACAAGGTCGGTGCATAGACCTCGTGTCCCGAACCCCGCAGGATGCGGGCGACGCGCTGGTAGCACCACCCGCCATGGCCCCCGCCGTGGACGAGGACGTACGTCGCCATCGCTGCTCCTTTTCGCTGTTGGGCCCGAAAGCCGGACCCGGTCGGGCCCTACTGTAGGGAGGAACCGGCGGATCTGTACGAAGAATTCGGCGGACCAGGTTCAATCGAGGAGCCGAAGGGGCGAAAGGAGTTGCGCATGCCCAAGGGCGTCCTGGTGGTCCAGTCCCGCCCGTCGGAACCGGGTCGAGAGGCCGAGTACAACGAGTGGTACGGCAAGACGCACATCCCCGACATCTGCGCCATCCCGGGCTTCGTCTCCGCCCGGAGGTACAAGGTTCACAACGCCGGGATCGTCCAGGCCGACAGCTCCGTGCCGGAGTACATGGCGATCTACGACCTCGAAACCGAGGACGTCGCGGGAACCCTTCAGGAGCTGGTCACGCGGTTCGGTGACGGCCGGCTGGCGATCAGCGAGGCCCTGGAGCTCGATCCGCTCCCCGTGATGACCTTCTACGAGCTCCTGGAGTAGTCGAACGATCCCCGGATCGGCCCGCGACGGGCGTAAGAATCTGGTATGCCACAGGCCATGCACCTCCTCTTCGCCAGCACGACGGCGTCCTCGGTCGACCTCGCTCTGCTCATCCTGCGCGTCACCGTCGGGGCTGTTTTCCTCGCCCACGGCATCAACCACATCATCGGCGGGGGCAAGATCGCCGGCACGTCCCGATGGTTCGAGTCGCTCGGTATGCGCCCCGGCATCCTCCATGCCTGGACGGCGAGCGTCACGGAAGTCGCCGCGGGCGCGCTGCTCGTCCTGGGCCTCTTGACGCCTATCGGCGGGGCGGGCGTGGTCGGCGTCATGCTGGTCGCATGGATCACCAACCACCTGAGGAACGGCTTCTTCATCTTCCGGCCGGGTGAGGGCTGGGAATACGTGATGGTGCTGACGTTCGCGGCCGTGGCCATCGCAACGCTCGGCCCGGGCCAGTGGAGCATCGACGGGCATGTCTCCGCGCTGCAGAACCTGTGGGGGTGGCCCGGCTTCTGGATCGCCGTCGGTGCCGGTGGGCTCGGCGCGGCGGGACTGCTCGTGACGTTCTGGCGCCCGGCCCCGAAGCCGAGTTCGTCCGCCTCGAGCTGAGCGGCACGACATACTGGGCGGTGCGCCCGAATGAACCCTGTTTCGCGTCCGACCGGGCGCGGGCCCGCTCTTCAGACCGCCGTACGGTTCGACTCCTCGGTGGTCAGTCCCAGCTGCGTGCGAGCAGGAAGCCCGCCGCCGGCGTGGCCGGCGGGTAGGACGCGGTGATCCCGGAGCTCACGTAACCGACGTCGCTGATCAGGGTGATGCCGGAGATGGCCGCGGCGGCGTCGCTGCACAGGAACACGAGCGGGTAGGCCTGCTCGAGCGGAGTCGATGCCTCGATGCCCGTCTCCTCGCGGTAGTCGGCCCCGAAGCCCAGCCACATCTCCTTGTTGGCCTGCGCCAGCGGCGTGTCGGTCGGCCCCGGGCAGATGGCGTTGATGCGGATGCCCTGCTTGAGGAGCGGATAGGCCTGCCGGGCCACGTAGGCGCAGACCGCCTGCTTCGAATGGAAGTAGTCGGCGTAGCCGTGCTCAATGGCCCAGGCCGAGCCCGAATCGAAGTCCGGCGTGTCGAGGTACTCCTTGATCTCGCCCAAACTGGCCTCCCAGCCCAGGCCGGCGGCCGACGAGATGAAGCCGATGGCCGAGCCGCGCGGCAGCATGTCTCCCGCCAGCATGCGGTCGATCAGGTGGCGGTGGCCGACGAAGTTGATCTTCTCGATACCCGGCGTGCCGTCAGCCACACCGGCGCAGGAGAGCAGCGCGTGCACCGGTCCGCCACATTCGTCGACCGCGGCATCGATGGAGTCCTTCTCAGCCAGGTTCACGTGGATCGCCTTGGCACCCGGCAGCTTCACCTCGGCGAAATCCATGACCACGACCTCGCCCCCGGCGTCTTGGGCCAGCTCGGCTGCCGCGGCGCCCATCCCGGTGGCGCCCCCGACGACGAGGACCCGCTTCCCGTCGTAGCGAAATGCATCGAACAGACCCATGTGCACGCCCTCCTGGCGGTTCGAGGTGGTTCCGACCGCGTTCTAGCCGACGACGGAGCGGACTTTGAGGTCCACGATGGTATCCCAGTCGATCCCGAGCTCCTCGAGGATGACATCGCCATGCTCGTTGTAATCCGGAGCTCGGTGCGCCGGCGCGGGTTCGCCTCCGAACTGGGCTGGCGGGGCGACGAGCCGGAAGGGAGTGCCAGAGGCGGTCTCGCAGTCCTGGATGTACCCGTTGGCGACACTCTGGGGGTCGACCGTCGCCTCGAGGGTGTCCTGGACGACGCACCACTGCCCGGGGAAGTCGGCCAGGCGCTCGCGCCATTCCGCCACGGTTCGCTCGGCGAAGGCGGTGCGCAGGATCTCCTGGACCTCGGCGCTGTGGGCGAGCATGGCGGCGTGGTCGGGGAAGCGAGCGTCGTGGCCGAGCTCGGGCCGGCCGATCGCCTCGGACATGGCCGGCCAGTACCGGTCGGCCTGCAAGCAGCAGAGCGAGATGAACCGCTCGTCCTTGGTCCGGTAGTTGTTCACCATCGGGTTCTGCCGTACAGCTGAGGCCGGCGGGCCCTGCCAGGGAACGTCCATGACGAGGGAGAGCGCGAAGGCCTGGCCCATGGCCCACATCCCGGTGCCGAGCAGCGAGACGTCGACGGTGGTGGCCTCGCCCGTCTTCTCGCGGTGGTACAGGGCGCCCATGATGCCGCCGGCGATGGTCATGGCGCCGATGGAGTCCCCGAAGCCCGGCGCGGGCGGGGCCGGGACGCGGTCCGAGTCGGCCGGCTTCCCGCCCATGGCGACACCGGCCCGGCACCAGAAGGCCAACGAGTCGTAGGAGCCCTTGTCGGCGTCGGGACCGCGCTCGCCCTGCCCGGTCCCGGCCACGTAGATGATCTGCGGGTTGGCCGCCCGGATGTCCTCCAACTCGATCTTGAGCTTCTTGCGTACGCGGGGGAGCTTGTTGGTCAAGAAGACATCCGCCGTCGCGGCCAGCTTGTGGAGGATGTCGAGACCCTCGTCGGTCGTGAGGTCGAGCGCCAGGCTCCGCTTCCCCCGGTTCGAGTGCTCGAGCAGGGCGTGCACGTCACCAGTGATGGACACGACGCCGGCGGCGGCCAGGCCCCGCATGGCGTCCCCGCGCTCGATCGGCTCGATCTTGATCACCTCGGCGCCGTAATCGGCCAGGAGCGCAGAGGCCGCCGGCACGAACGTGTGCTCTGCCACCTCGAGGATTCTCACACCTTCCATCACTGCGGTCACCGAGCACCTCCGGTTCTGCCGTGCCCGTCGTTCAGGCCCGTCTCGCCATTCACATCAAACGCATCCGCCACGCCGATCATGCCAGTCATACCGGTCTCGCTCGTCATGCACGTCGCCGGGAGACTCAGAGTTTTCCCGGACCTTCGGAGCGGGCTCTGATCATGGCGTCCTGCACGAACGAGGCCACCAACTGGCCGTCGGCGCGGAACACGTCGCCGGCCCCGTAGCTGCGGCCGTGGCCCGCATAGGGGCTGCGCTGTGCCATGAGGTGCCAGTCGGCGGCACGGTACGCCTCGTGGAAGGTGAGCGTGTGACTCAGCACTCCGGTCGAGAGCGATTTGTGCGCCTGGCTCTGTCCGATCCCGGGGTGGGGCCGCATGGCCGTGCCGATCAGGAAACCCTCGTTGGCGAACGCGAGCAGCGCCTGGTTCACCCCGGGGTCGTCCGGCGCGCCGGCGAAGCGGACCCACACGTCGAGCTCGGACGGACCGACCTGATCCGGGTCGTTGATGTCGACATCGCCCACGACGCCGACCTCGAACGCCGCCGACTGGCGGATGTGGCCGGCGACGTCGTCGGGTTTCGACGGCCGTGGCGGCGTGCCCGCGTGCCGGATCACATCGGGCTCGAGTGCGGTGAGCAACACCACGGATCGGGCGCACAGGGTGTCGCCCTGGCTGACCGTGACCGTGCTGCTGGCCACGGCCCGACCCGAGTGCATGCGGTCGACGGACAGCTCGAGAGGGGCATCGGGGGATGCACCTCGGGCGAACACGGTGTGGACCGTCTTGACCGTCTTCCCCTCGTGGCCGGCGAGGCCGGCGAGGAGCGATTGGCCGATGATCTGCCCTCCGAAGACCACCGCGTGCCCGAGCTGGAGGTTCTGCGCCAGGTAGCGATCGGGGCCGGCCGGTTCGAGGGTGAAGGCGTCGACGAACGTGTCGATGGTGAACACGGGCCGATGTTATCCAGTTTTTTGACGACGACGTCAATGTCAGATACGGTCCCGACGGAGGCGTCGGGACGCCTGCGCCACCTCGAATCGGCGGCGCGCGGGCCCGATCGCGCCGCTCGCAGGGACCAGCCGCGGAGAGGATGCACATGAGCGACACACCGACCGTCAACCCTGAGACCAGGATGTTCATCGACGGCAAGCTGACCGAAGCCCGCTCGGGCAAGACCTTCGACAACGTCAACCCGGCCACCGAGGAAGTCGTGGGCCAGGTGGCAGACGCCTCGACCGAGGAGATGCACGAGGCGATCGACGCCGCCCGGCGCGCCTTCGACGAGACCGACTGGTCGACCGACCACGCGTTCCGCAAGCGCTGCCTGGAGCAGCTGCACGAGGCGCTCCAGGCCGAGCAGGAGGAGTTGCGGGAGCAGCTGATCATCGAGGTGGGCTGCCCGCGGATGACCACGAACGGGCCGCAGCTGGATGCGCCGATCTCCGAGGCGTTCGCATGGCCGGCCAAGACCATCGACGAGTTCGAGTGGGAGACGGTGCTCCCCGACGCCATGACGATCACCGGCCAGGTCAACGCGCGCCGCATCTGGCGCGAGCCGGTCGGGGTGGTAGGTGCCATCGTCCCGTGGAACTTCCCCTTCGAGGTGACCTCGCACAAGCTGGGGCAGGCGCTCGCTACGGGCAACACCGTGGTGCTCAAGCCCGCTCCCGACACGTCGTGGAACGCGACGTTGCTGGGCCGGGTCATCGCCGAGAAGACCGACATCCCCCCCGGCGTCGTCAACGTCGTCACGTCGTCCGACCATCTGATCGGTGAGGAGCTCACGCTGTCGCCCAAGGTCGACATGATCTCGTTCACCGGTTCGACCGCCGTCGGCCGTCGGATCATGGAGAAGGGTGCAGCCACGATGAAGCGCGTCTTCCTCGAACTCGGCGGCAAGTCGGCCACCGTGATCCTGGAGGACGCCGACCTGAGCACCGCCACCCTGGTCGGCATGGGCGCGTGCTTCCACGCCGGACAGGGGTGCGCCATACAGACGCGGATGCTGCTTCCACGCTCCCGCTACGAAGAGGGAGTGGAGATCATGAAGGGCCTGTTCGCCGCGGTGCCCTTCGGCGACCCCCAGCGACCCGACGTCATGATGGGTCCGCTCATCTCGGCCAAGCAGCGAGAGCGCGTGCTGGGGTACATCGAGAAGGGCAAGGCCGAGGGCGCCACGGTGGCCGTGGGCGGTGGCCGCCCGTCGGGCGACGAGTTCGCCAAGGGCTGGTGGGTGGAGCCGACGCTCTTCACCGACGTCGACAACTCCATGACCATCGCCCAGGAGGAGATCTTCGGGCCGGTGCTCGTGGTGATCCCCTTCGAGGACGAGGACGACGCCGTCCGCATCGCGAACGAGAGCCAGTACGGCCTCCAGGGCGGCGTGTTCTCCGGCTCGTTGGAACGATCGCTCGCGGTCGCCAGGCGTATCCGCACCGGTGGCGTAGGAGTGAACGGCGGCGCGCCCTACGGCCCGGACCTGCCCTTCGGGGGCTACAAGCACAGCGGCATCGGCCGCCAGAACGGTTTGCCCGGGTTTGAGCAGTACCTGGAGATCAAGTCGATCGCGTGGCCCGCCGAGTGACCCAGTCGCGTCTTTCATCACACCGGACGCAGGGGGCGAGCAGGAAGTCGGGTTGCCGGTGCGGTTGACGCTGTCCTCGGACCAGGAATTCTTCCATGAGACCACGGCCCGGTTCCTGGACGAATCGGTGCCGCCGAGCAGGATCCGCGAATTGCGGAACGATCCGGCCGGTTTCGACCGCGGGTACTGGAAGCAGGGAGCCGAGCTCGGCTGGACCTCGCTCCTCGTCGACGAGGCACACGGCGGCGGGACGATCAGCGGTGAGGGACTGGTCGACCTCGGCCTGATCGCCTACGAGTTCGGGCGCCATGCCGCGCCCGGGCCTCTGGTCTCGTGCAACGTCGTCGCGGCAGCCTTGAGTCGGCATGGCACAGCGGGGGTCGCGGCCGACATCTTGCCGGCGCTGCTCTCGGGTGACTCGGTTGCATCCTGGTGCGCGCCTGACATCGAAGGCGGCGTCGGGTGGCGGAGCCCCGTGCAAATCCGGTTGGACGGCGAGGAGCTGGTGATCGACGGGCAAGCCCATCCGGTGGAATCGGCCATGGACGCCGACGTGCTGCTCGTCACCGGGCAGGGAGACGGGGGCGCCACCCAGGCGCTGGTGCCGGCCACGGCGGCGGGAGTCACCGTCGGCAGGCTGGGCACCGTCGACCTGACCCGACGCTACGGCACGGTCCGGTTCGACGGGGTCCGTGTCCCGGTGGCGGCGGCCGTCGGCCCGCCGGCGGGGGCCGGCGCGGACATCGAGCGGCAGCTCCTCGTGGCGACCGCACTGGTGTGTGCCGAGTCGGTTGGCGCCATGCAGGTTGCGTTCGACATGACCGTCGAGTGGGCCTTCGACCGGTACACGTTCGGCCGGCCGCTGGCTTCGTACCAGGCGCTCAAGCACCGGTTCGCCGACATGTTCGTCTGGCTCCAGGCCTCCCATGCCGTCTCGGACGCCGCGCTCGGCGCGGTGGGCTCGGGTGCAGCGGGTGCGGCGGAACTGGCCAGTGCGGCGAAGGCGTACATCGGCCAGTTCGGCGCGGAGCTCATTCAGGAGTGCGTACAGCTCCACGGAGGGATGGGCATGACCTTCGAGCACGACGTCCATCTGTACCTGCGCCGCTTGACGGTCGACCGGGCTCTCTACGGCACCCCGGCCGACCACGTCCGCAGCGTCGGCAAGCGGGCGGCGGTGGAACAGGAGGTGGCGTGACGGCGACCGACATCGAGAGCGCCACCCACACCGACGACGTGGAGGACTTCAGGCGCCGGGCCCGTGACTTCATCCGGGCCAACCTGCGCCCCCTCACCGTCGACGAGTTGCGATGGGGACGCCAGGTGATGCGCGAGGACGAGGAATTGGCCGCGGTAGCGCACGACCGAGCGCTGCAGCGCATGCTCTTCGACGCCGGTTTCGCCGGCCTCTGCTTCCCGCGCGAGTACGGGGGCCAGGGCCTCTCCCCGGCCCACCAGCGTGCCTTCAGCGAGGAGCTCCACGGGTTCGAGTACCCGAGGCGGGTCCAGGTCCCGACCCTCTCGCCCTGCGCGATCGTGCTGTTGGAGTTCGGCACCGAGGAACAGAAGAAGAGTCACCTCCCGGCCATCCTCAAGGGCGAGGAGCTCTGGATGCAGTTCCTCTCTGAGCCGAGCGGCGGCTCCGACGTGGCTGCCGCGCTCACCACGGCGGTGCGCGACGGCGACGAATGGGTGCTGAACGGGTCGAAGGTGTGGACGACCGGCGCCTGGTGGTCGGACTGGGGTCTCTGCCTGGCCCGCACCAATTGGGACGTGCCGAAGCACCGCGGTCTGACCGTCTTCGTGATGCCGATCCACCAACCCGGCGTCGAGGTTCAGCGCATCGAGATGCTCAACGGATCCCGGGAGTTCTGCCAGGAGTTCATGACCGACGTCCGGATCCCGGACTCGGACCGGGTCGGGGCGGTCGACGACGGGTGGACGGTCGGGACCCGATGGATGTTCCACGAGCGCATGCTCTACAACTCGCCCTACGTCGAGCGCGCCCCTCGGGACCACGGTCGGCGGCGTGGGCGTCGGGGCCGTGATCGATGCCGCCCGGGCCGCCGGTCGCGCCGACGACCCTCGGGTCCTGGACCTGGTGGGAGAGGCGAGGATGCTCGAGCTCGTGGGGAACGAGCTCATGGGGAGGGTCGGCGAGGGCATCAAGACGGGAAGGATGTCAGACCAGTCGGCCGCCGTCGTCAGGCTCTACAAGGGCATGACGTCGTCCCGCTTCGGCACCCTGGCCTTCGACGCCGCCGGTGGTTCGGCCGCCGCCTTCGACGAGAACAGCGCGGCCGCCAACGCGGGGATGGACTTCCTCATGCGCCAGACCGGCAGCATCGGCGGCGGCACCACGGAGATGGCGCGCAACGTGATCAGCGAGCGCGTGCTGGGCATGCCGCGAGAGCGCTCGGAGGACCGGGACGTGCCGTTCCGCGACGTGCCGCGCAGCCGGCAGACCGGCTCGTAGGGGACCGCGGGCATGGCGCGTGCGGAGATCGGTGGCGTGTCGCTGGCCTACGAGGTCGTGGGCGAAGGCACGCCCTGGGCCATCACCCCCGGCGGCCGGTTCAGCAAGGACACCCCCGGCGTCCGCCAGCTCGCCGAGGCATTGGCCGAGCAGGGCAACTCGGTCTTGATCTGGGACAGGCCCAACTGCGGTGAGTCGGACGTCTGCTTCATGGGGAGCTCCGAATCGGCCATGCAGGCCGACGCGCTCGCCGGCCTGCTCGGGCACCTCGACATGACGCCGGCCGTGATCACGGGCGGCTCCGGCGGCGCCCGGGTCTCGTTGCTCGCCGCGGCACGCCATCCGGAGGCGGCTCGCGGCGTGGCCGTCTGGTGGATCAGCGGGGGGCCGTTCGGGCTGTTGTCGCTGGCCACCCACTATTGCGGGGGATCGCTCCGCGCCGCGTGGACCGAGGGTATGGCCGCCGTGGCGGGGCTCGACGAATGGAACGAGGTCCTGGAGCGGAACCCGCGGAACCGGGAACGCATCCTGGAGCAGATGCCGGCCGAGTTCGTCGCCACCATGGAGCGTTGGATGGTCGCGTACTGCCCCCGCGACGATGAGCCCGTGCCCGGTCTCTCGGACACCGACGCCCGCCGCCTGGAGGTGCCCGCCCTCGTCTTCCGCAGCGGTGTCAGCGACCCTCATCACACCAGGGCGACTTCGGAGGCACTGGCGCGGGTGTTGCCCCGGTCCGAGCTGGTCGAGCCTCCGTGGGGCGACCGCGAGTGGCTCGAGCGCCAAGAGGCGCGCGACGAAGGCCTCTTCGCGCGCTGGCCGCTGCTGGCTCCGATCCTGTTGGACTGGAAGTCGAGAACGATCGGTTGAAGCGAGGGCCGGGAGCGGGACCGGGACCGCTGCCGGGCCGGATCAGCCCGGCTAGGTGACGATCAAGCCCGCCAGTGGCGATCAGCCCGGCAGTGACAGGCGCAGGGCGTTGACGAACAGGCGGGTCAGCTGGTCGACCCCGTCGTCGAACTCGCATTCGAGCAGGCCCTGGACGAACCAGATCTCGGGGAAGCGGTAGGTCATCGCCCCGAGGCCGGTTGCGGCGATGACCGGATCGAGCTCGGGGTCGACGAACCCCCGGCGCTGGAGGCTGCGGATGGAGTCCGCTACCTGCGCGCCGTAGTAGCGATGCCGCTCGTTCCGCATTGCGTTGACCTGTTCGTCGAATCGTGACACCTGCTCAATGACTCGCATGATCCGCGCCTCGTCGCGGTAGCTCTCGAGGTGCTGGCGAATCGCCTCGCGGATGCGCTCGTAGGGGCTCGCGGTCGAGGAGGGGTCCAAGATGACGCTGTTGAAGGGCTCGCTCAGGCGCTCCTCGACCTCGGCCGCCACTTCGCGGAACACCTCCTCCTTGGAATCGAAGTAGTGGTAGAACGAGCCGTGGGAGAGGCCGGCCCGCTCGGCGATGTCCGAGATGCGCGCATCGAGGAAGCCGTCCTGCTCGAACACCTCCTTGGCGGCTGCGACCAGACGCGCTCGCGTCTCCACCCCCTTGCGCGAGCGTGGACCGTTGGGCCGTTCGGCCGCAAGCGAGGATGCCGTGGACACTTCCGCCTCCTTCCTCATACGCCGTGTCGTTGCAATAGGAGCACGCCCGACGGCGTCCCGCCCCCGGTCGACACGACCGCGGTCTTCGCATCGCGCACCTGGCGCTCGTCCGCTTCGTGACGGAGCTGGAGCACAGCTTCGTGGATGAAGCCGAACCCGTGGGTCCGGCCCTCCGAGAGCTGGCCGCCGTGCGGGTTCAGCGGGAGCTCTCCGCCGAGGGCGATGCGCCGCCCCCCGTCCATCCACTGCTGGGCCTCGCCGATCCCGCAGAACCCCAGCGCCTCGATCCACGAAACTGCGTTGAAGGTGAAGCCGTCGTAGAGCAGAGCCACGTCCACGTCCGCAGGCCTGACGCCCGTCCGCGTCCAGAGGTGGGCGGCCTGTCCCATGACCTGTGGCTCGTGGGTCACGGTGTCCTGGTCCCACGAGATCCGCTCGAGGATCTGCGTACCGACTGCTTCGATGCGCACCGCCGGCTTCGGCAGGTCGCCGGCGACCGACGCGTCCGAGACGACGACGGCGATGGACCCGTCGCACGGCACGTCGCAGTCGTAGAGACCGAACGGCGAGGTGATCGGCCGCGCCGCCATGTAGTCGTCCATCGTCATCGGGTCGCGGTAGATGGCGAACGGGTTCCTCGCCGCGTTGGCTCGTGCCGTGATGGCGACGTGGCCGAGCATCTCGCGGGTGGCGCCGTAGCGGTGCAGGTACTGGTTGGCGTTGATGCCGATCCAATTCGCGGCGGAGAGCGCGCCGAACGGGGCGCGCCACTCCTGCATGGCCCCCGACACCCGGCGACCGCCGCCGCGGGCGCCTCCGAGCCCGAGAGCGGCAAAGGTCGACTCCCAGACCGTGCGAAAACAGAGGACGTGGCGGCAGAGCCCTGTCGCCACTGCCATGGCGGCGGCGATCACGGCGCCGCCCGGCCCGGGGAGGTCCATGCCACCGTTGTGCCAGGTCGGTCGGATCCGGAGTGCCTCCTCCACCGCGGTGACCCCGCCCTCGCTCATACCCATCGTCACGCCCCCGGGGTACGTCGAGAGCCCGTCGATGTCGTCGAGTGTGAGCCCGGCGTCGGCGACGGCGGCCAGGCAGGCGTCGACGGCCAGGGAGAGCGGATCGACCATGAGGCGCCGACCGAGCTTCGACCGGCCGATGCCACTGAGGACCGCCTTGTGCTCGAAGCGTTCTTGGCTCACGGGCGCCCGCGGGATGGGCCGCTGCGGTTCGGGCACCCGGTCGACGGGGTCCGTCTCCCCGGTCAGCTCGAAGAGGGGGAGCCAGACGTCCTCGTGCTGCTCGAAGACGACCGAGACCACCTGCCCGACCTGCACCTCGTCGGGCTCGGAGCCGACGATGTTCGTCGTGAGGTGGACGCTCGGGTCGTCGGCCAGGGCCACGTTGGCGATGACATAGGGAGCATCGAACCCCGGAAGCCACTGGTGGGCGTTCACGGTGAACCCGACGACCGTTGCCCGTCCCGAGACCTCGGTGGCCGACCACGACCGGCTGCGGCACGACGGGCAGATCGGGGTCGGCGGGTGGACGAGCTTCCCGCAGTCGTCGCACGACTGGATGCGCAGGCAGCCGTCCTTTCCCGAGGTCCAGAACCATTCGTTCGTCGGGGTCAGCTCGGGGAGCGGTCTCATGTGGGGGGGTCCATCTCCTGGCATCGACCGGCCGCGGGAGCGCTCCGGACGTCACCGGCTCGGGCGGTGCCGGGGGTGGCCCCGACGTGCGGGTGGCGGCCACGGACGGCCGTGCCCCTCCTGGCCACGCAGATATTGACATTGACGTCGCTGTCGAACATCGCACCCTCATGATAGGGCTACCTGTCCCGGGGCACCCGGACCATGACCGGGCCGGGCGCCCCATATCCGGTCCGGGCGAGCGGATCGGGCACCTCGGTCCGGTCCGGCCCGGCCCGGTGCGGCCCGGTGCGGAACCGGTACCGGGCCGCCGTGGGGCTCGTCACCCCGCTCGGGCCCGTCGATCTCGCGCCGCTCCCGACGTCCCGACACGCCGCAGATATTCGAGCGCGCGCCGACGGTCTGGGGTTCCCGGCGCCTTGTATGATCCCCCTTTTCGGGCCGCTGGTCCGGCGGGCCGGGACCCACCCGTGCCTTCGCGTGCACGATTTGAGGGATGGTGGGTCAACACACCGGGGTCTCGGTCACGTTGCGGGGATGTCGGCTCGTCACCACGTCGATGACGGCCAGGTTGTTGTTGGCCAACCAGCTCCGCTCGCTTCCCGAGATCTCGTGGAGTGTCGTGAGCGGGGACGCCTTCGACGACCCGCCGGACTACATGTCGGTCGAAGTGGTGCCCATTCAGCGGGAGTTCGCACCGTCCGACCTCGGCGCGTTCGTCCGGATCTGGCGCGTCCTGCGGCGTCGACGGTTCGACTTCGTGCAGACCCACACGCCCAAGGCCTCATTTCTCGGGTTGCCCGCGGCCCGGCTCACTGGCACCCCGGCCGTCTACACCGTGCACGGGTCACTGTTTTTCCGTGACAACACGCGGACCGCTAACCTCCTCGGGTGGATTTTCGAGCGATGGTGCTGCACCTGGGCGAATCTCGTCCTCGTACAAAGCCGTGAAGACGAGCGCGTCCTGCCCGAAGTGCACATCTGTCCGGCCTCCAAGATCCGCTTCATCGGCAATGGCATCGTCATGGACCGGTTCCTCGAGTCCGTGACGCCCGCCATCGAATCGACGCGGCCGATCGTGGTGATGGTCAGTCGGCTGGTGCGTGAGAAGGGGTGTGACGACTTCCTCGAGCTCGCCCGCCGCCTCCATGGGACTGCTGATTTCGTCCACGTCGGGCCGACCGAAGCCGACCAGAGCGATGCCCTCAGCGAGGCGGACCTCGCCGCCGCCGCTCGTTACGTCACCTTTGTCGGTGCCGTGGACGACATCCGTCCGTATCTGGCGGCGGCGGACGTGGTCGTCCAACCGTCATATCGCGAGGGCATACCCCGTGTCGTGATGGAAGCGGCTGCGTCGGCCACCCCGGTGGTCGCCTACGACGTCCGGGGAGTGCGCGAGGTGGTCGACGCCGCGTCCGGCACGCTCGTGCTCCGGGGCGACGTCGACGCCCTCGTCAGCACGCTGCGCGAACTCCTCGGCGACGAGGACCGGCGCAACGCCCTCGGGCAGGCAGCGCGCCGACGGGTCCGGGAGCGCTTCGCCGAGGAAGAAGTCGTCGGACGACTCCGCAGCGTCTACGGCGAACTGGCAGCGGCAACGTGAGCACCTCCCTGTGCATGACGGTGGACGTCGAAGACTTCTACGAGGGCATGTCCGTCCTGGGCCACGATGTCCCACAACGTGACCTCGATCCCCGTGGTGGCCTGGGGACGCTGCTGGAGCGCCTGGGTGCCATGGAAGCCCGCCCGGCCGTGACGTTGTTCGTGGTCGGACACTACGCAGCGCGGATCCGGTCCACGTTGGTCGAGTTCGCCGCGGCCGGCCACGAGATCGCCAGCCACGGCCCCGATCACGGTCGGCTCCCTGCCGAGGGGATCGCCAACTGGTTGCGCCAGGGTCGCGAGATGCTCGAGGACCTTCTCGGGATCCCCGTGACGGGATTCCGGTCACCACGCTTCGACGTACCGGCCGGGATCGGGCTGGAGCGCTACCGGGAGCACCTGGCCGAGGCCGGTTACGCCTACGTGTCCGACGCTGCCTGCCTCGGGCCATCATCGGCGCTGCCCGAGCTCCCGGTGCTGAGCTGGCGCGGCGTTCACGTCGGCGGCGGAAGCTACCAGCGCCTGCTGCCCACGGTCGCCGTGAACCGAGCCGTGGCGCGCCATCAGGGATCGGCCGTGCTGTACTACCACTCCTACGATTTCGACGGCACCCTCCCGGGGGTGCGCGACGTGCGCTCCGCCGCACTGGCCAAGCAGGTGCTCGGTCGGCGCAGGATCGCCACCATCTTCCAAGACCTGACGAGACGATACGGAAGCGAGACCTGTCGCCATGCCGCAAACTGAGTCCGCAGAATTCGACGGCTACTTCGACAAGCGCGCCTCGCGCTTCGCCGCCTTCTACCGCAGCGAGCACGTGTCGAGGCTCCTCGGCCGGGGACCGCTGTTCGACCGTCTGAGCAAGACGGTGCACCTCGTGGACACGTTGGGCAGCCGCCAGGTACTCGACGTGGGTTGTGGCAGCGGGCCTCTCTTCTCCCCGCTGACCGAGCTCGGCGTGCACGTGACCGGGATCGACCCCGCTCCGGCCATGGTCGCCCTCGCCCAACGTGAGGCTTCGGCCCATCCCGGCCAGGTCACCGTCGAACAGCGCGGCTGGGAGGAGATCGAAGAGGTCGACGCCTATGACGCGGCAGTGGCGCTCGGCGTATTCGACTACGTGGACGAGCCGCGCCAGCTGCTACGCCGTATGGGCCGGGCCAGCTCCCACGTCATCGGCTCGTTCCCGGCCCCCGGGCTGCGTCTCGAGCTGCGCAAGGTCCGCTACGGGGCCCGCGGCGTGCACGTCCACGGCTACCGGCGTTCGGACCTGGACGATCTGGCCGCTTCCTGCGGCCTCGACCTGGCCAAGGTGGACCCACTCGGTCGGGCCGGCTTTCTCGTCATGTTCGCCCGGCCGGGTTCCCCCAAGAACGGGAGCTAGGCGGCTCGAGGAACGCGGCCCCACGGCGTCTTGGCGACGCCGGGGCTGCAACACGACACAGCGCGCCGGGCTTGCGGTCCCGATGGACGGCGGCAGCCGGAATCCGGACGCCGCCTCTCGACCACGGCGTCGAGGTCCGCGGAACGCCAAACCTCGCGGCGCAGCGCTTCGCCATTATTTCCAGCGCTTTGCCCATCTGTCCGGCATAACCTAATATCGACGTCGATGTTGAAAGATATGCTCGTCATTGACGCCGACTCGCACTGGTCCGAGCCTCCCGACCTCTTCACCAAGAGGGCGCCGGCCGCGTTCCGTGACCGGGTGCCCCGGGTGGAGGACGTCGACGGCCAGCTCATGTGGGTGTTCGACGGCCACCCGGTTGGCCGTTTCAGCGCGGCGGGGGTCATCGCGCGCGACGGCTCCAAGGAGAGCTCGCATCGCGCCCTGATGGAATGGGACTTCGACCAGGTCCATCTCGGAGCACACGATCCCAAAGTCCGCCTCGGCCTGCTCGACGAGTGCGGTATCGACGCCCAGATCATCTTCCCCAGCACGATCGGCTTGGGAGGGCAGGACCTCGGCATGGTCGACGACCCCGCCCTGTGCCGGCTGGCCACGGAGATCTACAACGACGCCATGGCCGAGATTCAGGCCGACTCGGGCAATCGGCTGCTCCCGCTTCCCCTCATGCCGGCCTGGGACGTCGACACCTGCGTCGCCGAGGCGAAGCGCGTCGCCGGCCTCGGAGCGAGGGGCGTGAACATGACGTCGGATCCCCAGGACCTCGGCGCGCCCGACCTGGCCAGCCGGGCCTGGGATCCGTTCTGGGAGGTATGCACCGAACTCCACCTCCCGGTCCACTTCCACATCGGCGCCAGTGTGACCGCCATGACGTTCTTCGGGAAGTACCCGTGGGACTCGCACAAGGACAACACCAAGCTGGCCATCGGCGGCACGTTGCTCTTCATCGGCAACGCGCGCGTCGTGGTGAACGTGATCCTCTCGGGGATCTTCGACCGTTACCCGGGCTTGAAAATGGTCTCCGTCGAGAGCGGTGTCGGGTGGATTCCGTTCATCCTCGAGGCCCTCGACTACGAGATGTCGGAGAACGCGCCTCGGGAGCTCGCGGAGCTGGCGAAGAAGCCGTCCGAGTACTTCGCGAGCAACCTGTACGCCACGTTCTGGTTCGAGAACAACCGCAACAAGTTGCCCGAGTTGATTGAGGCGGTCGGCGAGGACTGCATCCTCTTCGAGACCGATTTTCCTCACCCGACCTGTCTCTACCCGGACCCGCTCGGGACGGTCGAGACGAAGATGGCAACCCTCTCGTCCGACACGAGGCGCAAGATCATGGGTGAGAACGCCCGCAAGCTGTACCGGCTCTGATGGCCAGTAGGGTTCGGACGATGACGATCGGTCACTGGGTCGACGGTGAGGCTGTCGAGGGTCAATCGGGCCGGACGGCTCCCGTCTTCGATCCCGCGTCCGGGACGCAGACGGCTGAGGTGGCGCTGGCGTCAGCGGCCGAGGTGGACGACGCAGTTGCCGTGGCCGTCAGGACCGCCGCGGACTGGGGGTCGTCGTCGCTCAGCACGAGGACCAACCTCCTCTTCCGCCTGCGTGAGTTGCTCGCCGCCGGCCGGGACGAGCTAGCGGCAGCCGTCACCCGCGAGCACGGCAAGGTGCTCGACGACGCTCGGGGCGAGGTGGCTCGGGGACTCGAGAACGTCGAGTTCGCATGCGGCATCCCGCACCTGTTGAAGGGTTCCGCAGCATCCGAGGTGGCGACCGGAGTCGACATCCGCACCGTGTTGCAGCCCGTCGGTGTGGTGGCCGGCATCACGCCGTTCAATTTCCCGGTGATGGTGCCCATGTGGATGATGGCCAATGCCATCGCTTGTGGAAACACGTTCGTCTGGAAGCCCTCCGAGAAGGACCCCTCACCCTCATTGATCCTCGCCGACATGGTCCGGCGGGCTGGCTTCCCCGACGGGGTGGTCAACGTGGTGCAGGGCGACCGCGAGGCCGTGGACGCTCTTCTCGCCCACCCCGCCGTCGGCGCCATTTCCTTCGTGGGCAGCACAGGGGTGGCGCGCCACGTCTACGAGACCGGCACCCGCAACGGCAAACGGGTCCAAGCGCTCGGTGGGGCCAAGAACCACATGGTCGTGCTCCCGGACGCGGACGTGCCGTCGGCGGCGGACGCTGCGGTGTCGGCCGGCTACGGCTCGGCGGGCGAGCGGTGCATGGCCATCTCCGTGGTGGTGGCGGTCGGCTCCGTCGCTGACGAACTGGTCGAGGCGATCGCGACACGGATCCCGAGCGTCGTCGTCGGTCCCGGCGACGACCCTGCCTCCATGATGGGACCACTCATCACGGCTGAGCACCGCGATCGCGTGCGCGGCTACGTGCAGCACGCCGCGGACGAGGGGGCGCGGGTCGTCATCGACGGGTCGGGTGCGCCCCGTCCCGATGGCTTCTTCCTGGGCTGCTCCCTCCTCGACGATGTGAAGCCCGGCATGCGCGTCTATGACGACGAGATCTTCGGCCCTGTGCTGGGCGTCGTACGGGTGCCGACCCTTGAGGATGCGATCGCGCTGGTGAACGCCAACCGGTACGGCAACGGGACCGCCATCTTCACCAGCGATGGGGGAGCAGCCCGCCGTTTCGAACGTGACATCCAAGTTGGCATGGTCGGAGTCAACGTGCCCATTCCCGTTCCAGTGGCGTCGCACTCCTTCGGCGGCTGGAAAGACTCCCTCTTCGGCGACGCCGCCATCTACGGGCCCGAGGGGATCCGCTTCTACACCCGTCCCAAGGTGGTGACGTCCCGCTGGCCCGAGCCTGACGCCAGCCGGATCGACCTGGGGTTCCCCACGACCCGCTGATCGTCGTCGGCAAAGATCCATTGATCCATTTAGATCGACGGGCGTGGCGGTGACGCAGCCCGCCGAGGTACTGGTTCTGCGCTGAGGGGTCAGGTGCGACCCGTGTCGCGTTCGTCCATCCCGTCCTGGCCATTCGACGAGCGTGGACAGAGGGGGTCGAGGATTCCCCGCCACGTGGCGGCGACGGCGGAAAGACTGAAGTGCTCCACGCAGTGCTCCCGAGCGGCCGCGCCCATGACCCGACGCCGGGCAGCGTCCTTGACGAGGACGGCGGTCGCGTCCACCAGCGCGTCGAAGTCGTCGACCTTCACGACGAACCCCGTGTCGCCGTCGAGGACGATGCTGCGGACGCCGCCAGTGGCGGTGGCCACGACCGGGACACTGCTCAGGCCAGCCTCAATGAGCACACCGGGCATGCCCTCGCCCGCCCACAGGCTCGGGAACACGAACACGTCGGTGCCTCGGAGCAGCTCGGCGACGTCACGACGACGCCCGAGCAGCTCGACCGCGGCCTCGGTGGCAGGACCTTCCAGCGCTTCTCGCAACGGGCCGTCGCCCACGACCCGCGCTTCAGCGAGAAGCCCTCGGGCGCGCAGGGCGGCGATGAGGGCGATGAACCGATCGGGACGTTTCTGCGTGGTGAGAGCTCCCACGAAGGTGAGGACTGGGACGTCGCGAGGCGGAGAGCTGCGGTCGGGGTGGAACTCGTTCGGATCGCGGCCGTTCGGAGCGAGGACCGAGCGGGCGAGGGGCACGCCGAAGCGCTGGCGACACTCCTCGAGTACCTCCTGTCCCTCCGCCGCCACCATGTCGGCCCGGTTCAGGAGAAGCTTCCACATGGCCTCACGTACGGGGTCGAGGCGCTCCTTCGCTACGGTCCCGATGGCGTAATAGACGAGGGGCACCCGTCTGTCGACGGTGGCGGGAACGAGGTACTTCAGCGGGTCTCCGCCGTGGGCCACGACGACCGCAGGCGCCAGCCGCCGCAAGGCAGAACGAAGTTTCACCACCAGGCCCGGGCGGAACCCATGTGTCGCGCGTTCATCCCCGGGATAGCCGATTGAATGCTCGACAACCACGTCGTCGGGCCCGTCGACCAGGCCGAGCAGCTCGTGTCGGCGCACGCCGGGCTCGTCCAACTGATCCGCAATCGCCCGAGCCTCGATCTGCGCTCCGCGGGCAACGGCAGCCGGGATGGTGTGCAGCACCAAGGGCTCGTGTGCTCGCGTTGCGTCCCTCATCGACCGTCACCTTTCGTTCCGCGGCGACGCTACACGAACGTCAAAGCGGGCCCGAATCAGATCCGGGCCAGCGGTGGCCGGCGAGCAATCGCAGTCAACGTGCAAGCTGCGAGTGCCTGCGGCCGCTCCCCTGGCCGGTGAACCACTATCGGGTTGGTCGTGATGGGCGGGGGTGGACACGGCGCCCAAAAGGTGGTCGAAGAGGGCGAGGAATACGCCGACGCTCGTCACCGTCGGCACGGCGACAGCCGAGGAGTAATCGCCACAACTCGTTCATGGGTCGTAGACGCCTTGGAGTGACGGCTGAGCGTTCGCGACATGGAGATCATGTTCGCTCGACCGGGCGACGACTTGCTCGACCGGACGACGACTTGAAGGTCAAGGGCGAGCCGGCTGTCCTCTCTCCGCACCGACGACGCCGTGTCCGCCGAGAAGCTCGAGAGGCGCTTCGATCGGGCCAGCGCCCGCGCCGATGGGATGCGCCGGCCCGGCCGTCAAACTCAGCTTTACCCTCGTTGACCTCAAGGCTCATGGGCGGGTGCAACCGCTGGTGGTCAGGGATGCGTCCAAATCCGCTGACGTCCTCAGCGCAAGCGATCCGGCCTCGCCCGTCCGAGACAGCGGCTCCGGCTCGGATCAGTATTTGATATTGACGTCGCAGTCAAAATTGGAGTAGCTTCCGAACATGGCCAGAACACTCGACTTTCCCACCTTCGATGCCGACAACCACATGTACGAGACGCAGGACTCGTTCACGCGCCACCTGCCGGATCGATACAAGAGCGCCATCGAGTACGTCGAAATACACGGGCGGACGAAGATCATGATCCGGGGGACGGTGAGCGACTACATCCCGAACCCGACGTTCGACGTGGTCGCGCGCCCGGGCGCCCAGGAGGAGTACTTCCGGAACGGCAATCCGGAAGGCAAGTCGTACCGGGAGATCGTCGGAAAGCCGATGCGATGCCTTCCCGGTTTCCGCGAGCCTGGTCCGCGAATCGAGCTCATGGATGAACTGGGGGTGGACCAGTCGCTGATGTTCCCGACGCTGGCCAGCCTGCTGGAGGAGCGGATGCGTGACGACCTGGAGCTCACGCATGCCGCCATCCACGCGCTGAACGAGTGGATGTACGAGGAGTGGCAGTTCGACTACGAGAACCGGATCTTCTCGACGCCCGTGATCACGCTCCCCATCGTGGAGAAGGCGATCGAGGAGCTCGAGTGGGCGGTCGAGCGCGGTGCGAAGGCCGTCCTGATCCGCCCGGCCCCGGTGCCGGCACCCCGCGGCTCGCGGTCGTTCGGCTTTCCCGAGTTCGACCCGTTCTGGCAGGCGGTGGTCGACGCCGACGTCCTCGTGGCCATGCACTCGTCCGACAGCGGCTATTCCCGCTACCAGTCGGACTGGACCGGTCCAGAGGAGATGTTGCCGTTCCGGCTCGACTCGTTCCGCATGATGACGATCAAGGGCCGGCCGGTGGAGGACACCATGGCCGCGCTCGCATGCCACGGTGTACTGGCCCGGTTCCCGGACCTGCGGGTCGCCTCCATCGAGAGCGGTGGTGACTGGGTGGCGCCGTTCCTCGACCACCTGGCAGACGTCCACCGCAAGATGCCGCAGGCCTTCGACGGCGACCCGGTCGAGCAATTCAAGCGAAGCGTCTACGTGAGCCCCTTCCACGAGGACAACTTTGAGGTCCTCATCGACGCCATCGGGGCGGACCACCTCCTCTTCGGTTCGGACTACCCGCACCCCGAGGGGCTCGCCGAGCCGTGCACCTTCGTCGACCGCCTGCCCGAGGATCTCCCGGCCGGGGATGTCCGCAACATCATGGGCGGGAACCTGGCCCGGATCATGAAGGTCGAAGTCCCGGTGGGTGCTGCGTCGTAGCCGACGAACCAGAGCGGTGCCGTAGAAGCTCTATCCCGATCGATTCGTCCCCGCCGCCGCTCGAACCCTGGGTTATGCAGATGCTCCGGGTACGACAGTAGGGTCACGCGCTGGAACCCATCAGCGAAGAAGGAGCCCGAATGCCCGACTACAAGTACGTCCTGTACGAGACCCTGGACTCGGGCCGTGTGGTGCGCATCATGTTGAACCGGCCGGACACGCGCAACGCGCAGAACCGCGGTCTGCTCGTGGAGCTCAACGAAGCGTTCTTGCAGGCCGAGGCCGACGACGAGGTGCGGGTCGTGATCCTGGGCGGGACGGGACCGATGTTCTCCACCGGCCACGATCTCGGATCCAAAGCCTCCAGGGAGGAGGCGATGCCGGGCCCGAACCAGCATCCGACGCGGAAGATCAACGGCGCCACCAGGAAGGGCTCCGAAGCCCTGATGCTCCAGGAATGGCACTACTTCTACGACAACACACGGCGGTGGCGGAACCTGCGCAAGATCACGATCGGGCAGGCGCACGGCGACGTCTACGCGGCGGGCCTCATGCTGCTCTGGGCGTGCGACCTGATCGTGGCCGCCGAGGGCACCCGCTTCGCCGATGTCGTCGGGACCCGGCTTGGCATGTGCGGCGTCGAATACTTCGCCCACCCGTGGGAGTTCGGGCCTCGCAAGGCGAAGGAGCTCCTCCTCACCGGAGATTCGGTCGACGCCGACGAGGCTCATTCGTTGGGGATGGTGAGCAAGGTCTTCCCAGCCGACGACCTAAGCGACCGGACGCTCGAGTTCGCACAGCGCATCGCCCAGTTGCCGACGATGACCGCTCTGTTGATCAAGGAGGCGGTCAACCAATCGGTCGACAACATGGGCTTCTACAACGCCCTCAACGCCTGCTTCACCCTGCACGAGCTCAACCACTCCCATTGGGCCTGGGTGAACGAAGACCGGTACCCGGTGGCCGAGGAGGACTCGGGCATCCCGAACTGGAAGGAGGCACCGCCCATCGTGCCGGCGCAGAAGGACAAGGTGCGCGCCGAGGGCTGAGCCCGTGAAGGATTCCACCCCACTGGTTCGGTAATTTCCAGCTCGGAGAATCGTCCTCCCGGGATCGCCCGAGCCGAGGGAGCACAGGCCGGGGAGACCACTGGGCCTTGGGCCGAATTCCCAGGTCAGAGACCGAAAGTGCCGTCGTGCACCGGGGTCCGGGACCTCGTTAGTATCAGTATCGACGTCGATGTCAGAAATGCTGGCTCGACCTACCGGCGAGAAGGGGTGGGTCCCGCAGGATGCTGCAGTTCGTGATCGCCGGCCTGGTGCTCGGCGGCATCTACGCCATCGCCTCGGCCGGCCTGGTCATCACCTACACGTCGTCGGGGATCCTGAACTTCGCCTTCGGGGCGATCGCGTTCTTCATCGCGCGCTTCTATTACTTCCTCCACACCCAGCACAACTGGGCGATCCTCCCCGCCGCAATCGTCTCCATCGTCATCGCCGCCCCTGCCCTCGGTGTGTTCCTCTACGCCGTGCTCTTCCGGTTCCTGCGGCTGTCCTCGCCGTTGATCAAGATCGTGGCCACCATCGGTTTGCTCGTCGCCATCCCAGCCGTCGCCGAACTTCCATGGGTCTTTGGGAACCAGGCCATTCAGCAGGCGCCTGGCCTGGCGCCGGAGCCGGTGCGCGTCTTCGACTTCCTCGGCGTCCCCGTCACCATGGACCAGGTCATCGTCTACGCGTGTGTGGTGGCGACCGTCTTGATCGGGGCGGGAGTACTGCGCTACACCGAGGTCGGCTTGAAAGTGCGCGCCATGGTCGACTCCCCGGCCATGACGGACTTGTCGGGCACCAATCCCACCCTCATCGCAGTCGGAGTCTGGGCGGTCGCCACGTTCTTCGCCGGGCTGACCGGCGTCCTCGCCGCGCCGATCATCGGCCTCGACCCCAACAACTTCACGCTCCTCATCGCCGCCTCGTTCGCCGCCGTCGTGGCCGCAAAGCTCCGGAACCTCCCGGTCGCCGTCGGCGTGGGCCTGCTCATGGGTGTCGCCACGTCCCTCTTCCAGTGGAAGCTGCCGCCGGCGAGTCAGTGGACGACCGAGATCATCGACGCGGTCCCGTTCATGGTGATCGCCCTGTTCCTGATATACAGCCTGATCCGTCGGGGCAAGGTAGGGGAGTCGGACGGATGGGGCGGTGCGCTCGACCGGGCCATCACCCCTCAGGGCGAAAGCCGACTGGCGGGGTCGACCAACAACCTGGCGGAGACCGCGTCGATGGGCTTCCTCGGCAAATACGCCGGTCCACTGCTGCTCATCATCGCGGTCGGGGCCCTTCCACTTATCGTCCAGGGTTACTGGGTGGGCCTGTTCGCCCAAGCCTTCGCCTACGCCGTCATCTTCTTGTCATGGACCGTCGTCACGGGCGAGGGCGGCATGCTCTGGCTCTGCCAGATCACTTTCGCCGGGGTGGGAGCCCTGACCACCGCCCAACTGGCCAACAACCACGGCTGGCCCGTTCTCGCCGCGGCAGTCGTCGGCGGGCTCGTCGCCGGGGCGATGGGTGCCATCGTGGGCTTCCTCAGCATCCGGCTGGGCGACCTCTACGTGGCGCTCGTGACGCTGACCTTCGGCCTCCTCATGGAGAGCCTCGTCTTCACCCTACCTTCGTTCGTCAACCAGGGCCTCGGGCTGACCCTCAACCGCCCGGGCTTCGCGTCGTCGGACTTGGGGTTCACCTACCTCTGCCTGGTCGTGTTCGTGGTGATCGCTCTGTTCATCGTGAACCTCAGACGCTCGACCACCGGCCTCGCTCTCAACGCCGCCAGATGGAGCGAGGCCGGAGCGCGGACCTCGGGGATCAGTGTCGTGCAGATGAAGGTGATCGCGGGTGCGCTCGCGGCGACGATCGCCGGGATCGGGGGTGCGCTCTTCGCGCTGGCGCAGACGACGTTCCAGCCCAGCGAGTTCGCGACATTCGCAGGATTGGTCTGGCTCGCTGTGCTCGTGACGATCGGTGTGCGCTCCACCACGGCCGCGCTCATCGCGGGCCTCACGCTGGTCTTCCCCGCGGCACTGTTCCAGTACTACTTCTCTTCGGTGACCTGGCTCCCCATCGGGCTCCAGGTCCTCTTCGGTCTGGGCGCCATCTCGGCCGCGCTGTACCCCGACGGTGCGCTAGCCGAGAACAGCCGGAGGCTGCGGCGAATGTTGGTGAGGAGGGCTCCGGCACTGATCGAGAGCGGAGAGTCGGGTGAGGCACCGACCGCGTCCACCGAAGACGATTCGCTCGAGCCGGCACCCCAAGTGGCTGGGACCATCCTGTGACGACAGCGGCCGTTCCGAACGATCTCGAGGCATCCGACGTGACCACGCCGGCGTTGTCCGCCGACGGCGTGACCGTGCGTTTCGGCGGGCTCACCGCCCTCTCCAACGTCTCCATTGAGGTGCAGCCCGGGGAGATCGCTGGCTTGGTGGGCCCGAACGGCGCCGGCAAGTCGACGCTCCTCGCCGTGCTCTCGGGTCTTCTCCGTCCCAACGCCGGTCGGGTGCATCTGCGCGGCGCAGACGTCACCGACAACTCACCCCGGGCCCGAGCAGCCATGGGTTTGGCCAGAACGTTCCAGCAGCCTGAGCTCTTCATGGGGCTGACCGTCCGGGAGCACCTCGTCCTGGCGTATCGGGCCCGCACGGCGCCCAAGCGGCTCTGGCGGGACATGTTCGACCCGCGCTCACTCCTGCCCCCGTCGAGCGCCGAGACCGAGCGGGTCGACTCGTTGCTGGAACTGTTGCAGCTCACCCGGGTGGGCAAGGCGCCTGTGGCATCGCTGCCCCTCGGCATCGTCCGCCTGGTGGAGGTCGGACGTGCCCTCGCCAGCGATCCGCACGTTCTCCTCCTCGACGAGCCACTCTCGGGGCTGGACATGAAAGCGTCGGAGAACCTGCTCTCGGTGTTCCGGCAGATAGTGGACCACAACGAGCATCCGTTGTCCGTGGTCATCGTCGAGCATGACGTCGCCGCGGTCCTCGCCTTGTCGGGCATCGTCTTCGTACTCGACTTCGGAGAGCGGATCGCCGTCGGCTCTCCCGAGGAGATCCGGAACGATCCGGCGGTGCGGTCGGCCTACCTCGGCGACGGTGAGCCCGTTGGTCGCACTGGCCTGGGTCAGCCCGCGCCGGCACTGCACCAAGTTCCCGCGGGCGAGGGCACGTGACCGACCCGATCCTCGAGGTCGAGAACCTCGATGTGTCATATGGTTCGTCCCAGGCGCTCTTCGGGGTATCTCTCAAGGTGCAACCCGGCACCGTGCTCGCCGTGCTCGGTGCCAACGGTGCCGGCAAGAGCACGCTCGCACGGGCCGTCTCCGGACTGGTCGCCCCCAGTGGTGGACGGGTGCGCTTCCAGGGGCGGGACGTGACGGGGATGCCGGCGCACAAGATCCGCAAGCTCGGGCTCACGTACATCCCTGAGGGCCGCGGCATCTTCCCCGGACTCTCGGTCATCGACAACCTGCGTATGGCGGTGGCCCAGGAGCGGCGTCAGGACCGGCCGCAGGCGATCGATCGGGCCATCGAGCACTTCCCGGTTCTGGGCAAGCGGACGGGCCAGCGAGCCGGGAGCCTCTCGGGCGGCGAGCAGCAGATGCTGGCCATGGCTCGGGCTCTGGCCGTATCGCCCCAGCTCGTCATCGCGGACGAGATGTCCCTGGGCCTCGCTCCC
This sequence comes from uncultured Acidimicrobiaceae bacterium, assembly GCA_963828505.1. GTDB lineage: Bacteria > Actinomycetota > Acidimicrobiia > Acidimicrobiales > RAAP-2 > Bog-473. The sequence goes on along the minus strand of CAWHFM010000011.1, from coordinate 199,990 downwards.
ATGGTGGCGGAGTCCGTATTCGAGAGTCTCGAGGAAGCCAGACGGTCGGGGATCACGGTGGTGCTGAGCGAACAGTTCGTGCACCGTGCCCTGGCCATGGCCGACAGCTGCCTGATCCTCACCCGGGGCCACGTCGGCTGGTCGGGCCTCGCCACCGAGGCTGGCGCCGAGGTCATCGACCGCTATCTGGGTGAAGCCGAGACGACCCCCACCAGCGTGACGAGCGGGTTACAATAACGGCTCTCGCTCTGAGCGAGATGGCGGTTCTCCGAAAATACCTATTCGGTTCACGCAGTCAGCACGGGTACCCGAGACGAACCCTGGGAGGGTTGAAATGCGTCACCCCATCACCGTCGGGCGGCTTGCCGCCGCGCTCGTGGCAGGAGCCGCGAGCCTGCCCATCGCCGCCCTGGCCACCACCACGTCGGCGGCCGCATCACCGGCGCCGATCACGGTCGCATACATCACCGACCTGACCGGGCCGGGCGCTTCCGAGAACTCGACGTCTCCGGCCGGATTCGACGCTCGCATCGCACTGCAGAACGCCGAGGGCGGCGTGCACGGCCACAAGCTCGTCCCCTTGGTTCTCGACGACCAGACCAGCCCCTCGGAGATTGCGACGGCGGTCCAGGAAGCCGACTCCAAGGCATTCGGCATCGTGTCGCAAAGCCCCCTGTTCTTCCTCGCCGCCAAGTACCCGAACGAGCAGGGCGTGCCGGTGACGGGCTCCTACGACGACGGCCCCGAATGGGGGACGAAGCCGTATACGAACATGTTCGCCTCCGACGAGGGGAGCGTCGACCCCAAGTACCCCGTCAACACGCAGATCGGGGACTTCCTCAAGTCGCACGGCGGCACGGTCCTCGGCTCATACGGCTACGGCATCTCCCCGTCCTCGGCCCGCGCCGCCGTCCAGAGCGCGGACTCGTTCAAGCACGCGGGAGGCAAGGTCGGCGTGCTCGACACCTCCATCCCCTTCGGCGGCGTCGCGTTCACCAGCACCGCCCTCGTGGCCAAGCAGGACGGCGTGAACGCCATCGTGCCGGGCATGGACTCGAACTCGAACTACGCCCTGGCGACGGCGCTGAAGCAGGCCGGGGTCAAGTTCAAGGCGCTGTTCGCGACCGGATACGAGCCCGACATCATCAACGGGCCGGCTTGGAGCGCCGTGCAGGGTGACTACTTCCTCTCCCTCTTCCGGCCCTGGAGCCTGCCCAACGCGGGCACAGAGCAGATGCAGGCGGCGATGGAGAAGTACGGGCACCTCTCCAAGAGCCAGTTCGCCAACTTCGGCCAGGAGGAGGCGTGGGCCGGGGCGGACCTCATGATCAAGGGTCTGGAGATGGCAGGCCCGAACCCGACCCGGGCCGCCGTCATCAAGGACCTGCGGGGCCTGAAGTCCTACAACGACAACGGCATGCTGCCCCAGAGCATCGACTACGCCACCATCTTCGGGCACGACCTTCCCAAGCAGTGCACGTGGATCGAGCAGGCCGAGAAGCACGGTTTCACCACGGTCTCCGCGCAGCCCTACTGCGGGACCGACATCCCCGGCACCTCGACGGCGAGCGTCGGCAGCAGCTAACGCGGCCGCCACTCCACTCTGGCTGCCTGGTACGTCTCCTCGCCGCCGGCGATGTTCTCGTACTGCGTTCGAGCATGACGAGGGAGGACATCTGGGCGAGCGCCTCGCGCCGCGCCGACTCGTGAGCCATCCACACGGCGCGGAGCGTGCCCTGAACGGCGCAGGCCGGGGCGGAGGCGATTGCTCGTGCCACCCACATGGCGTGCTGGCGTAAGTCCGCGGCCGGGACGACCTCCGACACCAGGCCGAGTTGGTAGGCGCGGGCGGCGGACATGCGCTCGTGGGCGCCGAGCAGGGCCACGCGCAGCGTCTCGCCCAGCGGGAGCTTCTGGAGGAGGTGCATCGACTCGAACCCCGCCACCATGCCGTACGTGATGTGCGGATCGAAAAAGGTCGCGTGCTCCGCGGCGATGACCGGCTTCCACAGGTCGTTCTGCTTCGGATTGATGTTCACGCCCGGGTCGTTGTACTGGAACGGCGTCGACACCGAACCCGTCTGGGAGCGCATTCTGTCCCGCGCCTCGTCGTCGTCGAGGTAGCTCTCCGCGATGGCCTCTTCACGGTCGATACCGGTGCAGAACGCCTTGTCCCCGGCGCCGGTCAGGATCACGACCCGAACGTCGGCGTGTGAGCGGAGGGCGGTCCAGAGCTCCTGCAGCTCTCGCTACATGGTGTGGTCGAAGGCGTTGTAGACTTCTGGTCGGTTGAGCGTGACGACGGCGACACCGTCCCCCTCCTCGTAGAGAAGTGTCTCGAACGACGTGTCCACCACTGGTTCTCCCTCGTGGGCGCGGAGCGGGAAATGACCCCGCCCGGCACCAGATTAGCGGTGGCCGATTTCCGGCCCCGGGGGCTCAGCCGGGGTAGGGAGGTCGTGATGGACCGTGACGTGCGTCTCGTCGAAGCTCAGGAATCCGCCCAACGGAGACGACTCGGGCAGCGGGTCCTGATAGCTCCAGGCGACGTCGGTGACCGTCGCGTTCCCGATGTGAGCGGTCCAGTAGGAAGCCGTCCCCTTGTAGGGGCAGTACGAGTGGGTCTCGCTCGGCTGGAGCAGGTCCATCCGCACGTACGAAGGCTCGACGTAGAGGCGAGGCTCGAGCGCCGTCTCGTACACCACCAATGTGCTGGCGCAGTCCACCAGCGTCACCCCGTTCGCCTCGACGAGGAGCTTTCGCCCCGAACGAAGGCAGTCCACCCGGTGATACGGATTGCGGGGATGTCCGAAGACCTCCTCGTCCTCCTCGAACCAGGCATCGACACCGTCCCATTCGACCGAGACGTATCCGGGTGTGTCGGGCTCCGGCACGATCTTCTCGACGTCGACGTCGCCACCAACGTCGACGGCGGGAAAGGCGTATACGGGCGGCCGTCCCGGACGATGTACGAGCAGAACCCGCTCGCTGTCGATCACGGTACGACCGTCCTTCGTCGCCCTGACGCGGCGCCGGAAGGGCTCGATATACGCCACGCCCCCGGGTACCGGAGCGCTGAAGCGGCCGGCCGGCCGGGCGCTCAGAGGCCCGCGACCAGTGGTCAGGCTCATAGCGCGGTGCGCTCGTTCCGGGCGGGGTCCGCTCCAGGGAACGGACGGACCATGGCCTCGACGGTGAAGGACGCGAGCATCTCGCCGCCTTCGGCATGCACCCGGCATTCGGCGTGCGTCATGCCATCCCCGGCGTAGGTGGAGAGGTGGTGGTAGAGCATCCACTGGTCCGCCCTGATCTCTCGGTGCGTGGAGAGGTTGATCGCGTTGATCGCCGTCGACAGGGTGCGGTGCGCCTGATCCTGCCCGATCCCCGCGTGGGGCCGGAGGGCGGCGGCGATCGGCATGTGTCCCGTGAACTGCGCCAGGAGCCCGGCATGAATCAGGGGGTCGGCGGGGACATCACGGAACCGGACCCAGCAGTCCAGCGTCGGCGGCCCGGTGGGCGCATCCGGGTCCCCCGTGTACGCGCCGTCGACGATCCGGAGGTCGCGCCCGGTCACCCCCATATCGTACGGGGGGCACTCGTAGGGGCCCGGCACGTCGGGCGGCGACACCTCATGATGTATGACCTCCGTCGCAGTCGTGTCGAGGAGGATGGTGCCGGCGCCGCAGCAGCGGCCGTCCTGAAGCACCCGGACGACCAGGCCGGTGAAGGTACGCCCGGCGCTCATCTCCTCGAGCTCGAAACGCAGCGGGCGGCCGGCGTCGGCAGGGCGCAGGAAGAGCATTCCCGCGGACACCGGACGACGGTCCGTCGCATGGCGGCCCGCGGCCACGATGGACTGCGCCAGCATCTGGCTGCCCTCGACGACGGGTCGTCTCCCGTCGCTCCGGGCGAGGCCCACATAGCGGAGATCGCCATCCGGCCGGACGTCCAGGACGGAAACCAGGTCCGATGCGTCGCCCCAGGTGGGGAATCTCTTGACGGTGACATCTCGCTCCGCCGTCCCGGGGAGGCGGTCGAACACCTCGACACGAACGCGATCGGGGTCGAAAGTGCCGTGCCCGGCCGGGTCGTCGACGACGGTCAGCACGTCATCACCGTCGGGCCCGATGCTCCAGCGCTCGATCTCGGCGGACGCATTCCACGTGAAGCACGAGAAGTCGATCCCGTCCCGAGGGAAGTAGAGAACGGGTGGTTCGCCGTCTGATTCCAGGCTGAGGCACGCGTCGGACTCGGCGACCTTGATATCGCCCCACCACGCCCGAGCCGGGTATGGGTACCGCTCGACCTTCACGTGCGGAAGGGAAAACGGCGCTCGCTCATGCGGGAGTGGTCTTGCGAGCCGCCACCGTGACCGACGGCATGCTGATGCTGGCCCCGTGCCGGACCAGGGAGTCGACGACGGTGACGAGCTCGTCGACCTCGATCAGCGATTCGCTCAGGTATTTCCGCTCCATCCACTGCGTCGCGAAATGCACCGCCCGGTCCTGGTCCCAGTGATTGGCGAACTCCGTCATCGCGTCACCTTCCCCTCCGGCGCAGTCGCCGACGACCAGGCGCGTGAATCCGACCGACGGGATCTCGGCCCGCCAAGCCTCGACGAGCTTGTCCAGGGCGGCCTTGCTCACGGCATAGGAGCCGAGACCCGGCCAGGGCGGGGTGAGCGATGCGCTGACGGAGGACAGGTACACGGCGATGCCGTTCGTGGCCGTCAGATGCGGGATGGCGGCCGTGGTGACGAGCGCCGCGCCGATCACGTTGGTGTCGAAGACCTGACGCCACGTATCGACGTCGGTGTCGACCAGGCTGGCCAGGGGGCCGATCGCCGGCGTGTACACCAGTGCGTCGATGCCGCCGAGCCCGGCCGCCGCCTCCGCGATGGCGGCGTTGCACGATGCCGGGTCCGTCACGTCGCACACCAGAGCGATCGTTCCCGGCCCGGCCTCCTTCGCCGCCGCCTCGAGCCGATCCATCCGGCGGGCCAGGAGCGCGGTCTGTGCCCCTCGCTTGGCCAGGCCCACCCCGATGCAGCGTCCCAGTCCGCTCGATGCTCCGACGACGACCGTCCGCACCTCAGTACCTCCACTCTTCCTGTTCGTTCCGATGTTAGGCACCGCCGTCGCGGAAGGTCACGACGACCTTGCCCAGGGCGCGCCGCCCCGCCACCTCGCCGAGAGCATCCCTCACGCGCTCGAGCGGATGAATCGACGAGACGTATGGTCGCATGCCGCCTGCTACCAACTGAGTCAACGCGGCGTCCCCACGACGTACTGCCCCGGGCACGTTCTCCATGACGCCTCGCAGCTCGAAGCCGCGAACGTGCGCGCCTTTCAGGAGCACCAGGTTGAGGGGGATCCGTGGGATCTCGCCGGCGGCAAAACCCACGCTCACGAACCGCGCGCCCCACCGCGTTGCCCGGAAGGCCTGCTCGGAGAGGTCCCCGCCGACCGGGTCGACGACGACGTCGGCGCCACCCCTCGTCAGATCCTTCAGGCGCTCCTTCACCGGCTCGCTGGAGTAGTCGACACCCGCGTCAGCCCCCCGGCTCATGGCCAACGCCACACGCTCGGCCGAAGACGCGACCGCGACCACCCGCATCCCGAGCCGGTGGGCGATGTCGACGGCAGCGAGGCCGACCCCGCCCGCCGCACCCAGCACCACCACCGTGTCACCGGGCTGCGCCTCGCCGATCGTCAGCAGCGAGTGGTAGGCGGTCGTATAGGCGACCCGGAACGCCGACCCCTCGACATAGTCGAGCCCTCCCGGCAGCGGTTGCAGCGAGCGGGCGGGAAGGACGACGCGCTCCGCGAACGCACCGACGAAAACCGTGCCAAGAACGCGGTCACCGATCTGCACGTTCGCGACCCGCTCCCCGACCGCTACCACGTCGCCGGCGAACTCACTGCCCGGGACGAAGGGAGGATCGAGCTTGACCTGGTAGGTCCCGGCGACGATGAGCACGTCGGGGAAGTTCACCGCCGCGGCCCGTACCGCCACCTCCACGTCGTCGGGACCGGGCGACGTGTGAGCGATCTCGGCCACCTCGACGCCTGAGATCGGACCGAGCCGGCGGCAGAGCGCGGCGCGGACCAGCTCGTCGTCGGGGCTCATCTGCAGTACTGGCTCAGGATTTCATGTCGACACGATGGCCACGCCCGCCGTGCCGGGCGCTCCGTAGAGCTGGCTGTAGCCGACCCGGGGCGTACCGGGCACCTGGCGGTCCCCGGCCTGGCCGCGCAATTGCAGGACCAGCTCGTGGATCTGGCGCAGTCCCGAGGCCCCGATCGGCTCGCCGTTGGCGATGAGGCCGCCGTCCGTGTTGACCGGGAGGCTCCCGCCGATCTCCGTCGCACCCTCGGCCAGCATCGCCTCCTGCTCCCCGTCCTTGCAGAACCCGTTCTCGGCCATGTGGATCACCTCTGCTCCCGCGTCGGTGTCCTGGAGCTGTACCACGTCGACGTCCTCGGGTCCGAGGCCCGCCATGGCGTACGCGGCGCGCGAGGCGTCAACCGTGGGTGCGTCGGCACGCTCGAGCGGGAGCCAGGGGCTGTGGACCTCGAACGCGCCGAGCCTCCGCGTCCGCACGACGGACGCCCGCAGGTAGATCGGCTTCGACGAGTAGCGAGAGGCAACATCCGCCCGGCACAGGACGACGGCGGCCGCGCCCTCGTCGGGAGAGCAGAACATGTACTGCGTCAGCGGGTCGTTGACCATCGGGGATCCGAGGATCTTCTCTACGCTCAGTTCCTGTCGCCTGAAGGCATTCGGGTTGAGAATGCCGTTGCGGTAGTTCTTGGCCGCCACTCGCGCCAGCGTCTGCGGCGTGATCCCGAAGTCGTGCATGTAGCGCTGGATCTTCATGGCGAAGAACTTGGGCGTGAGGAAGAGCCCGGTATCGCCGTACCATCCACCGACGCCGTACTGGACGGGATCGGCGGCGAAGGCGCCGGGAAGGTGCTTGTCCATGCCGACCGCGACGCCGAGATCGTGCTCGCCGAGGCGGATGGTGTTGGCCGCCTGCGTCAGCGCGTGCTCGCCGCGGTGGCACAGCCGTTGTAGACGTCGGTGAACGGGAGGCCGGTGAGGCCCAGGAAGTTCACGACCGCGTCCGGGTTGTCGACCTCGTAGCTGCCACCGAAGGCGAACTGCACGTCCTTCCAGGTCACACCGGCATCGGCCAGGGCCAGGCGGATGGCCTGAGCACCCATCTCGATGGCGGAGACCCCGGGAAACCGTCCGAACGGCCGGAGCCCGACCCCGATGATGGCGACGTCGTCCATGTGAACCTCAGCTCTCCGATGCGGGTCGGAACGCGTACGTCAGCACCTCGGTGCCGTCCTCGTCGGTCGCGAAGGGCACCACGGTCAACTCCATCGGCATCCCGATCCGCAGTTCTTGGTCCGCTTCGCCCGCGATCCTCGCCTCCACTCGCCCCTCGGGCAGCTCGATGAAGCCGACGCCGTAGGGCACGAAGTCCGCTGGCGACTCCCGGCCTATGTAGGGCGGGTTCTTCGGTTGGAAGCGCTGCCGTGTCCACGTCCACAGGGTCCCCCGGCGCGACAGCGTGGTGGGAGAGACCTGGTCGCCGCCACAACTCGGACATGCGTCCTGGGCCGGAAAAGTCACGAAGGAGCAGGAATCGCACCTGGAGGCGATCAGGCGCGGCTCATCAGCCGGCCACTCGAACAATCCTTCGACGACACTGCGTTGTGCCCCTGGTGGCGCTCCCATGTCGACGTCAGGGTACCGGGACGGCGGGGGAGGCCGCCAACGATCCACGCGACTGCCAGCCGTCCAACTCGGATGGCGGTCGCTCTCCTCAATTGGCGGTCAGCTGCACGTCGGTATCGCTCGTGATGTACTGCGCCGTGAACGGGCCCAGCACGTGCTCGAAGGCTGTCCCGCCGAGGCCGCCGGACGTGAGCACCACATAGGTGGAGCCCGAGGGAGGAGTGAAGCCGGCGGCGTCCGAAGCTGCCAGCGTCCCGGCCACGCTCGCCCCGTCGGTCACGTTGAGGACCCCGTAGCTCGAAGTGCTGGCGAGCTGAGGCTCGAACTTTGCCGTGCTGGCCTGCTGATAGCTCGACGAGATCGCCAGAGAGCCGCCGGCCTCAATCGAGAGCACGCCCGCGTTCGACATCGGCCCGATGAGGCTCACCCCGAACCCGCCCACCGCCACGGTGGCGCCGGGATTTTGGTTGTTGAAGCTGGCGGTGCTGACCGCAGTGGCGCCGTCGAACAAGACATCCTTCTTGTTGGTCAGCGTTCCGCCGACATCGATGTTCGTCGTGTAGCCCGATGCCGGCACCTCGAGCGTGCCCTTGTTCTTCAGGTTGCCGGTGAACGTCACCGTCGCCCCGAAGCCCGGTTCGATCGTCCCTAGGTTCTTCGAGGTGCTCGCGGTGATGTTGGCAAAGCTCGACCCGCCGTCGCCGATGGCCACCGTGTAGGCCTTGGGGACCGTTCCGGTGAGGGTGCTGGTGATATTGGCCATGAACAGCTGGTCGGTAGGGATGCCGGCGCCGCACGCCGGGCCCGTGGCCACGGTTTTGGCAAAGGCGAGGCTGCCACCCGACTGGCCGTCGAGGCCTATTTGGACCTCGTTGCCGCAGACGGTTCCCCCGTCGACGGTCAGCGGGTTCTGCATGGACATGGCACCCGAGTTGTCGATCACACCGTCCTGGGTGACCGTCCCTCGCTTGCCGCTCGGGCTCGAGATGGCCAGGCTCGCACCGGTGGCGCTGCCGACCGAGATCGTCCCGCTCGACGTGTTCACCAGCGTGGAGCTCGAGTTGGGCAGGACGTAGGTCGACGTGGTGTTGATGTCGAGGGCGCCTTCGTTGGTCAGGCTGGACAAGTCGAAGGACTCGCCGGTGTACGGCGAGGAGAGGGCGTCGATCGTGCCCATGTTGGTGATGGCCGCGGTCGACGACAAGCTGCCCTCGTAGCCGAGGTTGAGCGTCCCCTTGACGGTCATGGCCGAGGGGATGGTGATCCTCGCCGTCGCCGCCCCACCGTCACCGACGCTCACGGTGTAGGCGGAGGGGATGTTCCCGCTCAGCGAGCCTGCAATGTTGGCGATGAAGACGTTGTCGGTCGGGATTCCCGTGCCGCACGACGGGCCCGCGCCGACGGAGTTGGCGAAGGCGAGGCCGTCGGTGGTGGCCGCCTGGCCGTCCATGCCGACCTGGAGTGCGTTGTTGCAGATGCTGCCACCCTTCACGGTCACCGCTGCCGCGGCGATGAACTGGCCCGAGTTGTCGATCACACCGTCCTGGGTCACGGTCCCGGTCTGGCCGCTCGGGCTCGTAATGGTCAGCGAATTGCCGCTGCTGACCGAGATCGTCCCACTCGATGTGTTGACCAACGTGGAGCTCGACTTGGGCAGGACGTAGGTCGACGGGGTGTCGATGTCGAGGGTGCCTTCGTTGGTCAGGCTGGACAAGTCGAAGGACTCGCCGGTGTACGGCGAGGAGACGGCGTCGATCGTGCCCATGTTGGTGATGGCCGCGGTCGACGACAAGCTGCCCTCGTAACCGAGGTTGAGCATTCCGTCGACGGTCATGGCCGAGGGGATGGTGATCCTCGCCGTCGCCGCCCCACCGTCACCGACGCTCACGGTGTAGGCGGAGGGGATGTTCCCGCTCAGCGAGCCTGCAATGTTGGCGATGAAGACGTTGTCGGTCGGGATTCCCGTGCCGCACGACGGGCCCGCGCCGACGGAGTTGGCGAAGGCGAGGCCGTCGGTGGTGGCCGCCTGGCCGTCCGTGCCGACCTGGAGTGCGTTGTTGCAGATGCTGCCACCCTTCACGGTCACCGCTGCCGCGGCGATGAACTGGCCCGAGTTGTCCAGCACACCGTCCTGGGTCACGGTCCCGGTCTGGCCGCTCGGGCTCGTAATGGTCAGCGAAGTGCCGCTGGCGACCGAGATCGTCCCGGTACTGTCGTTGAGCAGGGTCGAAGCCGAGGTCGGCAACGAGTAGGTGCTCGTCGCGTCCACCTCGAACGAGCCCTGGTTGTCCAGCGAGCCGACGTCCAGCGCCGTCCCTCCGAAACCCGTGTTCGGTACATTTAGCATGGCTCCACTGGAATTGGTGAAGTTGCCCGAGACCGTGAGCGAGCCGCCGAAACCCGACTCGATGGTGCCCGAATTGCTCACGCTGGTGAAGGTGATGTCGGGCTCGCCCGAGCCACTGTTCCCGATGGAGAGCGTCGGCGTCGATCCTGAACCGCCCACGGTGAGCGCTCCCGCGCTGATCGTCTCGTTGCCGATCGTCACCGTGTAGCTCCCCGGCGCCGTGATGCAGGCGTCTTCCGAGCTGCCTGGAGGCGCGTTGTCGCTCCAGTTCGACCCGGTGTCCCATGCGCCGCCGGACATGTTGAGCCAGGTGTCGCACGACTGCGCGGCGGCCGGTGGCGCGGAGGCGACCATCGACGCCAGCACGATGCCGGCGGAGGAACCGATCAGCGCCAGTGCCGCGAACGCTCGTATGCCGGATCTCGTGGATTTCGCGTGTGTGCGTGACATCGTGGCCACTCCTCGCTCTGGAACCGGACGTACCGCCATCAGCGAACGCAACGCGGCGCCCGTGATCAGGCGCGCACCTTACACGCTATGCCCACCTTGTCCCAAGGTTAAATCTGCACCCGAGCAAAGGGTCAACCAGGATGGGGAGACCGGAACAGAGCATCCCTCAGCGCGCTGAGCGCGGCAGACGTCCGCTCCACGAACTCTTCATCCCTCGCGGGGTCGCCTCGCTCCATCCAGGAGAGCGTCGCTTCTACCAGCCACGCGAACAACGTGTCGGCGCGCCAGGCGTCGAGGCACTCGTCCCCGGAGTCGATGGCCATCAGACCTCGGACCACCTTCACCGCGATCGCCCGTAGTTCGTCGGTGTAAGCCGCGAACCCCGGTTCGTGAGATGCGTGTCGCCAAAGCAGGAAGAAGGCCGCCGGGTCGTCCCTCGCCACGGTCAGGAGCGTTCGTGGTCCCAGTCCCTTGTGGGTGGGCAGGGCCAGCTCGGCCTCGAGCTCAGTCCCGAGTTGGTGGAAAACTTGCTCGAGGATCTCGCGGTAGAGCTCCTCCTTGGACTCGAAGTGCCGGTAGACGATGAGCTTGGTGATGCCACAGGCCGCTGCGACGTCGTCCATGGACGTGTGGGCGAAGCCGAACGTCGCGAAGGCCTGCGCCGCGCTGTGGAGGATGGCGGTGCGTCGTTCGGCCCGTGGGAGCAACTTCGACTCGACAGGTATACGCGGCAGTGTATACCCTTGAGTAAACGGGAGGGATGCTCATGGCGCAGGTGGAATTCACCGAGGCGGAGCTGCTGGCCGACGTCGACGTCTATGAGCCGTTGCGCGCCGGGGGTGTCCTCTGCCACGGCGGCTTCGACGCCGACGGACGGTACGTCTCGCCTCGGACGAGATTTCGTGTGCCGGCCATTGCCGCCTGGGCCGGACAGAACTGTGAGCGCTTCTCGACCGAGCTGCTCGACGCACCCCTCGAGCGTTGGGAGCGTTCGTTCCCGAGTGTCGAGCAGACCCGCCACCTGATCCGTTCCGGCGTCCGCGAGCCTCTTGTGGCCACGTTGACGCGGATCGGCACCGTCGAGGGATACGGAGCGAACATCCGGCTCCTCAAGCCGAAGGACCTCCAACGCCATTTCGTCGAGGACGTGCAGGGCACTGCCATCGACCATCTCGGCCGAGGACTCTTCGAGGCCCACGGGAGGGACGAGGCGGGATGCGACGTGGTCGCCGGTCATCGGGACATGTGGTTCGCGGCACGTGACATCGCGTTCGGACCGCCGGACGAGAGCCTCGACATAGAGGCGATGCTGGCCCGGATGGGCTTCGGCCCGGGCGGAGCCGGCGACGCACGGCTTCTTCCTGACGACATTCCGGCCGAGCTCGAGGCGATGGTGACGCTGATGGTACGGGTGCTCTTCATCGAGATCTCGGCGTTTCACACCTTCGCTTGGGCCGAGGCGTGGCTGTCCGACGGCGAGCTCGTCGCGGGCGACGGAGAGCCGGCTCGTCTCGTCTCGTACATCCGGGCCGACGAGACACCGCACGTCGACTACCTTCGGGCCGCGCTCTCCGAGATGCGCGATCGCACCTGGGTCGGTGACGGTGGTCGGCACCACTCGGGTAGCGACATGATCGGCCGCATTTGGGAACCCCTGCTGGACAACAGCCTCGGGACGGCGCGCGACCAGGCCCGTGCCGCCACGCTGGCGGAGGTCGAGTACTGGTGCGCCCGGCGCCGCGACGGCGCCGACGTCCTGGCCGAGTTCCACGCCCTCGGCACTCCGGCACAGTGAAGTTCGGCATCTTCTACGAGCACCAGCTCCCGCGCCCGTGGGAGGAGGGGAGTGAGTACAAGCTGCTGCAGGACGCGCTCGAGCAGGTCGAGCTGGCCGATCGCCTCGGATTCGACGTGGTGTGGGAGGTCGAACACCACTTTCTGGAGGAGTACAGCCATTCCTCCGCACCCGAGGTCTTCCTGGGCGCTTGCAGCCAACGCACCCGCGACATTCGCCTCGGTCATGGCATCATCCAGACGGCTCCCGGTTACAACCATCCGGCCCGCACGGCGGAGCGGGTCGCCACGCTCGATCTCGTCTCGGGTGGTCGGGTCGAGTTCGGATCGGGCGAGTCCGGCTCTGAGGCTGAGCTCGGGGGTTTCCTCGTCGACCCCGTCACGAAGCGCGAGGCGTGGCTCGAGGGCTTGCAGGTCGCACTGCGCTGCATGACGGAGACGCCGTTCACCGGGGTCGACGGGAAGTACGTGCGCATGCCGCCTCGCAATGTCGTTCCCAAGCCGATGCAGAAGCCCCACCCACCCCTTTGGGTGGCGTGCTCACGTCGCGACACCATCCTGCTCGCCGCCGAGAAGGGAATCGGCGCGTTGACGTTCGCCTTCATCGACCCCGAGGAAGCGCAGCGCTGGGTGGCCGACTACGAGAGAACTCTGGCCGAGTCGTGCGTCCCGGTCGGTCTGGTGGTCAATCACGCCATCGCCTGTGTCACGCAGATGATGTGCCACCAAGATGAGCAGACCGCCCTCGACCGGGGTCTCGAAGGCGGCAATTTCTTCGGTTACTCCCTCGGGCACTACTACGTCTTCGGCGAGCACCGCCCCGGCTCGACCGACGTTTGGACTGAGTTCCTCGAGCGGCGCGGCGTCCGAGGCTTCTCGCCCGAGGTCGAGGCGGCACTGCGCCAGGAGCGTCTGGGGGCGAGGCTGGCGGCCGGCGACAGGACGGGCCTGCGCGGCGCGACCGGCACGCCGCCCCAGGTCCGCGAGTACCTCGAGCGCTTCGAGCAGGCCGGCGTGGACCAGGTCATCTTTGTCCTCCAAGCGGGGAAGAACCGCCACGAGGACATCTGCGAGTCACTCGAGCTCTTCGGTCGCGAGGTGCTCCCCGCCTTCAAGGAGCGAGACGAGGCGCAAGTCAAGTCCAAAGAGGCTCGGCTCGCCTCGGCCGTCGAGAGCGCATTCGAGCGTCGGCGCCGCCAGCCGGCCCCCCCGCCGCTGCCAGACGATTACTCCTTCCCCGCCATGCCGCGGCGCTGGGCAGACGAGTCCGGAAGCGAGGAGATGCGCGAATGGCTCGAGCACTTCGCCGAAGCCCGGGCCAAGGGCGTCCACGACGAGAGCCTCGGCATCCTCGGCGGCTAGCGATAGCTAGTTCGGGTCGCCGTATTCGAGCCCTGCGGCCGGCTCGGACGGCGGCAGGTCGATCTGCTGCGAATCGAGGCCCCGAACAGGAGGGCGGGGGGCGGCAACCGCCCTTTACTGTGCCATAGTCTCCCGGTGGCAATTTTCGACGCCAGCGCGCTCACCGACGAGCAGGTGGTGGAGCGGTACCGGGTCGCCCGCCCGTTCCCCCACGCCATGTTCACCGATTTCGTTCGTGCCGACCCCGACGAGATCGTGGCGGCCTTCCCGGCCAAGGACTGGGAGGGTTGGGCTGACCGCTCGTCGAAGTTCCAGCCCGGGAAGAGCAGCTGTCGTGACCTCGGCATCATGCCGCCACTGCTGGCCCGCATGATCCATGAGCTCTCCGAGCCCGCCTTCTTGCGCGCCCTGTCCACGCTGACCGGAATCGACAACCTCCTCCCCGACCCGTTCCTCGAGGGAGGGGGTCTGCAGTGGAGTGGTCCTGGCGGAAAGCTCCTCCCGCACACCGACTTCCACAACCACCCGCGGGTCCAGCTGTACCGGCGTGCCAACCTCCTGCTCTTCCTCAACCCGGACTGGAAGCCGGGTGACGGGGGCGAGCTGTGCCTCTTCGAACTGGGCGACGAGAAGCCGGCCGCGCTCTACGAGCCGAGGTTCGGCACGTGCATCATGTTCACGACGGACCACCGCTCGGTGCACGGTGTGAATGCGCTCACCGAGAGCGCCGGGATGCGCCGATCGATCGCGCTCTACTACTACACAGTCGAGCCGGCGGAGATCTTCAGCGGCGACCGTCGCACGTACTGGTACGACCCCGAGGCTGCTTCGGAGCAGTCGGCGTTGACAAAGGCGCGGCTGGCGACGATGAAGACGGCGTTGCGGGCCTCGAGGACCTTGACCCGCCTCGCCTACCGCGTCGATCCCCAGAAGCCCGAACTGGTCTGATCGACTGCCTCGAACGCCGGACTGGTCTGATCGACCGCCTCGGCGGGGTTCAGGAGCCGGAGCCCGGTCCGAACAGCTTCAGGGTGTTGTCACCGTCGTCGACGAAGAGGACGCCGCGGGCGTAGGGCGCCAACGTCAGGCCGAACAGGTCCCCGCCGCTGCCGAGGGGATCCAGCTTGACCGTGTCGACCTGACGTCCCTCCGGGTTCGTCTCGACGGCGTTCGGGTCGCCACCGTTGACCGTCACCACGTCGCCGTCAGGGGCGAGCATCATGCCGAGCGGGCTGTTGAGAGAGCCGCCCGAGGTCAGGGTGGTTCCGCCCCCCGTCGCCGGGACTTGCCGGAACGGCGCATCGGGTACGGCCGCGATCCGGTTCCCGACGGTGTCGGCCACGTACAGCGTCCCGTCTCGGGCAAGGGCGGCGCCGGTCGGACCCAGCACGAGTGCGGACGAGTTCAGCTCCTCGGGGAACCCGGTGGCAATGGTCGTCGACCCGAAAAGGATCGGCGTCTGGCCCCACCGGTCGCCTACATCGAGCCGGACGACTGTGCCGCGGTGCACCACTCCGCCGCCCGCTGCGACGGTCCCGTTGAGCACGTTCGTCACGAAGAGCTGGGCGAAGTCGCCGAACTGGACGGCAGCCAGGTCCCATGGACCGTTGATGCCGTTGCCGGACCACGTCTCGACGGGCGTGCCGTTGCTGTCGAGCACGATGAGGCAGCCGGCCTCGGGCGTGCCCTTGCCAGCATCGGTCACGGGCAGGCTGCCCACGACCACGTCGCCGCTGTTCAGCACGGCCAGCGCAGTGGTCAGGCCAACCCCTCCGGGACAAGACCCGGGCAGGCCGTTGTGGTGGATGTGTGAGAAGACGCTCACCTGGCCGCTGGGGGAGACCTGCACGATCGTATTCCCGGTGCCCTGCAAGTTGGACGGTGCGTTGAAGTTGCTGACCAGGGTGTCCCCTGCGACCAGGTGACCGACGGTGGCGGGCACGGTGGTGATCCCGTATGGGTTCACGTCGCCGTTGGGCGGGACCGTCGATCCCACCGTGGTCACCGTATTGAAGTGGGAGAGGAACGGAGGCGGACTCGGGTTGGCACCCGCCGGTGCCGCCAGTGTCGACAACGACAAAGCGGCGGCCGACCCGAATGCAGCCGCCAAGCCGGTACCCCGGGAGAGTCCCGACCAACGTGACAATTCGTTCCCTCGCCCCATCGCACACCCATCCTTCCGCGCTCAATGGTCGGCGCCGCGCGCCTTCCCCAAGCAGTCGTACGGTCCAGGGCGGCGCGCGGATTGCGATCAGCTCCAGGGGGTGGTGCATGTCGCCCATGGTCCGCAGCGCCCGGTCCGAAGCGACCCACTGGATGGTCCGCCTCCAGGCACGACACCACCAGTCGGCCGTCTCCCCCACACCGACCGGACGGGGAACGGGTTCGGAACAGTGATCGCTCGCCGACGACGGCTTGAGATCGACCCTTCGTCATGGACGTCTCGTCTGGGCCTATTAAGGTCCCGATCCGATGCCTGACTACGACGCCATCGTCGTCGGTGCCGGACACAACGGCTTGACGGCCGCCTTCGTGATGGCGCGCGGGGGCATGCGGGTGCTGTGCCTGGAGAAGAACCACTTCATCGGAGGGATGGCTTCGAACACGGAACTCATACGGGGCTACCGATTCGAGCTGGCGGGGTCGATCCAGTTCCCCGTGCCCAACGAGGTCTATACGGACCTCGAGCTCGGATCGTGCCCGATTTACGAACCCGAAGTGCAGTCTGCCAGCGTGGGACCCATCGATGGTCAGCCACCGCTGGTGCTGTACTCGGACCCCGAGCGTCTCCTCGAACACCTCGGCGAACGCATCGGCATGGACGCCGTGCTGGGAATGGCCGACATCGCCGCATGGGCCGAAGCGCCCGCCCGAGCCATCGGCCGCTTCGATGTCCGTCGCCCTCCCCGCACGCTCGATGAGATGTGGGCATCCGCTGCGAACGAGGCCGAAAGGGAGGCCATCCGCGTGGCGATGTTCGGCAGCGTCATGGACGTCGTCGATCGCCACCTGCCTGACCGTGTCGCGCATGCCTCCGTCCGGGCCATGCTGGCGTTTCTGGCCGTCAATTCGACCTGCCGTGGTCCGTGGTCTCCGGGCAGTGCTCTTTGCCTCGCCTTCGCCCTGGCCTCACCCGGCGACGCGACCATGTCCAAGGTGCGAGGCGGGATCGGCACCATCTCCGAGCACCTCCTGGCCCTTTTCGAAAAGCATGGTGGCGAGCTTCGGCGTCACGCGAAGGTGGCCCGAATCGTCACCGACTCTGGTGCCGTCAAGGGGGTGGAACTCGGAGGAGGAGAGGTGGTGACCGCTCCCGTCGTCGTGTCAAACCTCGATCCCACCGCGACGTTCACGCAGCTGCTCGACCCGGAGAAACTCCCTGACGCCTTCCAGCGCCGGGTTGCAGCCATCGACCACCGTGCCCTGTACTTTCAGGCCCACTTTGCCCTGAACGGGCTGCCCGAGTACCAGGCCCCCTACGAGGCCCTCAACGAGACCTCTATGGCGCGAAACGTGACGTTCTTCGGTACCGCAGAGCAGATGCAGCTTGACTTCGAAGGGTGCATGCGGGGGGAGGTGCCGTCCGCTCCGTCGTTCAATCTGCAGATCCCGTCCCTCGACGACCCGTCTCTGGCGCCGCCCGGGCGCCACGCCGCCAGCAGCTTCGCCTTCTACCTCCCTGTCGGCACAGGGCACGAAGAGCAGGCGCGTTTTCGCGACGAGATGGCGGACCGCATCGTGGAGAAGATCGCTCTGGTCGCGCCGGGATTCCCGGACCTCGTCGAACGCCAGCTCAATTACCCGGCCTACACCTACGAGCTGATGTTCGGTTGCACCGGCGGTGACTTCACGCATGGATTGCTCCAGCCCGAGTTCATGGGTCCGTTTCGCCCCGGGTCCCGGGGCTGGCCGGACAATCCTGTTCCGATTTCAGGGCTCTACCTCTGCGGGGCCGGGTGCCACGGCGGCCCGGGGGTGACCTTCATCCCCGGCTACAACTGCGGCTACGCCGTGCTCGAAGCGGCGGGATCCATCGACCGGCCGGCGTAACCGTTGTAGCGCAATTGGCTCCATGAAGGCGAGGAAGAGGGCGACCGAGAAGGCCGAGCTGGTGAAGAGGCTCATGACGAAGAAGATCCAGGACACGTCACCCGGCCCGGAGCAGGAACGCCCGACGCGAACAACCGCCGATTGGCCACGAAGGCGAGCACCCGTGCTGGCCACGCCGAGAACGCCGTAGAACACGAGTGATGCCGTCAACGCGGTCCCCCTTCTGCGGTCGAGAGGAGCCAACCTATGGCTCCCCGCGTCGGTCAGGAGGTGCCGGCGGGCAGGGTGGCGACGACCTGTGACCAGGTCAGGATGTACGACTTCGGCGGGGTACCCGCTGCGGCCAGGGTGACGGCCATGGACGTTCCCCCGACGTCGCCGGAGTGCGTGTCGCTCGATGCGTCGACGGCTGCACCCATCACGAGCCCGGGCCCCGTCCCGAAATCGTCGAGGATTCCCTTGCGGTGGCCCCAGCAGCCCGCGTCGCCCGGGTGGGCGCAGTCGAGATTGCCGCTGTTGAACCCGTCGTCGTACATCCAGCCGTAGTCGGCGTCGAGCCCGTTCACCGACCCGCCGGCCCATTCGGAATCGTCGAGGGCATAGCGGCGTCCGGCGTCGGGCGGGTCTCCCGCGTCGTCGGCGCCGCGCTGAGCGTTGCGGTTCAGCGCGGTGGTGAGCCCGCGAAATGGCGGAAGGCCGCGGTCGACTCGCTCCAGGTTGATCACGATAAAGAGCTGGTCCGGAGTGCTCATCTGTGCAAAACCGGCCGGGAGCACCATCGGCCGTACCCCCTCCAGGGCATGGGCGTGGTTGATGGCCTCGAGCGTCGCCGCGACGCAGTCTGCCGAATCGTCGATGCCGCTCGAGGCGCACGACCGTGTGTAGTCGGGCACGGCGGCCACGTTGTCCCTGGGATCTGGCATCCCGGTCAGGGATTCGTCGGGTGGTACGCCGCGCAGTGGAGTGAGGGTGCCTGCCGCCGTAGCCGCCGTGGCGTCGCTCCATGTGTAAGCGAAGGGCGCCGCCCCCCGTGGCTCGACCGCCAGAGTGGCGGCGAGCGACGATCCGTCCGCCGCACCCGGAGTGCCGGCGCCCCCCGGGTCGAAGGCAGCACCCATCACGAGGCCACTCGAGCCGAGGTGGTCCAGCACGATACGGCGGTCGGCCCAGCAACCGGACCTTTTGCTGGCCGAGCAGCTCGGTGTCCCGCTCCCCGGACCGTCGTCGTACATCCACTCGTAGACGGCATCGAGACCGTTGTCGACGTTGCCGATCCACTCTGCTGCGTCCGCCAGCGCTCCGACACCCGGGCGGCCTGGCAGGCGGCCGGCGTCCGCTGCGCTCTGCGCGGCCCGGTCGAGTGTCTCCGACAGGCCGGCGAACGGAGCGAGTCCGCGGTCGATCCGCTCGCGATCGATGGCAACGAAGACCTGCTCGGGCACGGTGAGGCGGGGGAAATCGGCGGGGAGACGCATCGGCCCGAGACCCTCAGAGGACCGAGCGCGGTCTATTGCCTCAAGGACGAGTCGGACGCAGGTGCTCGAGGAATCTTCTCCGACCGGCGCGCACAAGTTGGGGTAGTCGGGCGACGGTGCTATGGAGGCCGTCGGGTTGGCCGATGGACTGGGTCCGGGCCCGGCTGAGCAGCCTGAAGCGAGCAGTCCCAGAATCACCACGATGGCCAGAGCGGACGCCGTACTGGCCGATCGACACCGCCTTGAGGACACGAACACCATGGTGGCCGCCAAGGTAGTGAGGATGCCGGTCGGGTTGGGCTCGCCAAAGCTGGTCCTTTCCGTCCCTTCGCGAGAGCACCCGAGGGCTGCGACGGCACCCCGACCGAGGTGGCGGTCATCCCTATTCGCGCTCGGGACTGACCCGAGCCACCGGTGACCCGCCGAAGCTCGGCGGTCGCTTCTCCAAGAACGCCGCCACGGCCTCTCGCATGTCTCCGGTGTGGGACGAAAGCACTTGGGTCCGGTTCTCCAGGTCGATGCCCGCCTGGAGCGAGCCCACCTCGAGCTGAGACCACATGACCTCCTTGGTCATGCGCACGCCCCAAGGGCTGTTGGCCGCGATGAGCCGGGCGGTCCCGAGGGCGTGCTCCATCAGCTCCCCGTCGGGCACGACCCGCAGGAGCAGCCCGATCCGGTCCGCCTCGTCCGCCTCAATGATCCGTCCCGTCAACATCAGCTCCCACGCCCGTGAGGCGCCCACCAGGCGGGGCAAGAGCCAGCTCACTCCGATGTCGCAGCCCGAGATGCCGAGTCGCACGAAGGCGACGTTGAAGCGCGCGGAAGCGGCGGCGATGCGGACGTCACAAGCCAGCGCGAGCGCGAGACCACCGCCCGCTGCCGGCCCATTCACGGCCGCGATGACCGGCTGCGGGAGCGAGCGGAGCCGGGGGACCAGTGCCGCGATGTGCGTCTGTGTGGCAAAACCGGTCTCGACCGGGCCGAGCCCTTCGGAGTCTGGCGGTTGGCCGTAGCCGCCGAGGTCCAGGCCCGCACAGAAGCCGCGACCGGCACCCGTGAGGACGACGACCCGGCAGTCGCGGTCACGGGCGGCGGCGTCGAGGGCGCCGTGGAGGTCAGCTACGAGCTCGGAGTTCATCGCGTTCAGCCGCTCCGGGCGGTTCAATGTGATCCGAGTGACCCCAGTCTCAAGGCGGTCGACGAGCAACGTTGACATGGCGCTCCCTCTCTACGGAACAGGACGAACGTGCTCGAGTCTCCACCTGGTCGAGCCTCTTCGCCACCGCGTCCTGGTCGGGCTCATCGCCTCCCGACCAGGACCAGTGTCCGGCGGGCCGACAGCCCGCCAGCCGATGTCCTACGGGGCTATGTGCGTGGGGGGTTGTCCAGCTGGTAGAGGACGGACTCGAGCAAGGCGCGTCGCTCGCGGAGACCCTGGCGGTACTCCACGTTGTCCGTGCCGGCGATCTCCGAACTCAGGTCACCGAGAGAGTCCTCGAGGAGCCGCTGCAGCTCTGCGCACTGGCCCTCGTTCAGCTCTAACAGCATGGCCACGCCCTCCCCGTCGATCGAGGTCCCTCGCACGGCACAACCTAGACCGATCAGGCGAACTACGTTCGCCGATCAGGCGAACTACGTTCGACTGATAGTGCAGCTTTCCGTTGTGGTCGCCGTCTACCCGATCATCTTCTTGGGGGAGCTCCCGGACAAGACGATGTTCGCATCTCTGGTGATGTCCACGCGCGGTCGGCCGCTCGTCGTGTGGTTGGGTGCGGCGGCGGCATTCGTCGTTCACGTGGTGATCGCCGTGACGATCGGTGTGGTCCTCTTCCACCTGCTTCCTGAACGTGTGCTGAGTGCGTTCGTTGCCGCAATGTTCCTGGCCGGAGCCCTCCTTGCCTTGCGTGAAGCCAGGCGCGCTGACGCGATCGTTGAGCAACCGGTCGCGTCGCATCGAAGGGTGGCCGTGACCGCGTTCGTCGTGATCTTCATGGCTGAGTGGGGCGACCTGACACAGATCCTCACGGCGAACCTCGCCGCGCACTATCACCAGCCGCTCGCCGTCGCGTTGGGCGCGGTCCTGGCGCTCTGGAGCGTGGCCGCTCTCGCCGTCGCTGGAGGTCACAGCCTCTTGCGCCTGATCGACGTCAGGAAACTGCGCATCGTGACCGCTGTCGTTCTATTCGGTCTCACGGGCTGGGCGGTCTGGGAGACCCTTCGCTGATATCCCTTCGCCCGCACACGTTGACGGTCCACGGCGGTCCGCTACGGTACTTGCAACCACCGGATGGAGGGAGCGTTATGCCCTTGCACAAGAAGGAATCGGATCTGCTCGACTCGCTCTACGCCGATCGCGAAGTTCTGGAATGCCTGCCCGCGAGACTCTTTCCCGACGGTGAGATGAGGGCCGAATTGGCGTACCAGGCGATTTCGGACGAGCTGCTCCTCGACGGAAACGCCCGCCAGAACCTGGCCACGTTCTGCCAGACGTGGGAGGAGCCCGAGATCCATGGCTTGATGGACTTGTGCATCGACAAGAACCTGATCGACAAGGACGAATACCCGCAGACGGCCGAGCTCGAGCGCCGATGCGTCCAGATGCTCGCCGATCTCTGGCACGTTCCGGCTCATTGCGAGGCTGTGGGGTGCTCGGCCATTGGGTCGTCCGAGGCGTGCATGCTCGGTGGAATGGCGGCCAAGTGGCGGTGGCGGGCTCGGCAGGAAGCCGCTGGCAAGCCCACCTCGCAACCGAACATGGTGTGCGGCCCCGTGCAGGTGGTCTGGCACAAGTTCGCTCGCTACTGGGAAGTCGAGATGCGCGAAATTCCCATGTCTCCTGGTCGATACGCCATGGACGTGGAGCAGATGCTCGAGCGGGTCGACGAGAACACCATCATGGTCGTTCCGACCTTCGGGGTCACCTACACCGGGTCGTACGAGCCCGTGCTCGAACTGTCACAGGCGCTGGACGACCTGCAGGAAAAGACCGGGCTCAATGTAGACATCCACGTCGACGGGGCGAGTGGGGCGTTTCTGGCGCCGTTCAACGCGCCTGATGTCGAGTGGGATTTCAGGATCCCTCGCGTCAAATCCATCAGCACGTCTGGACACAAGTTCGGGCTGGCACCCCTGGGAGTCGGATGGGTTCTCTGGCGCGATGTCGCTGACCTGCCTGACGACCTTGTCTTCCACGTCACCTATCTCGGCGGGGACATGCCGGTGTTCCAGATCAACTTCTCACGGCCGGCCGGCCAGATCGTCGCGCAGTACTACAACTTCGTCCGGCTGGGCCGCGAGGGCTACCGCAAGGTGCACGACGCGTGCTATTTGGCCGGGGCCTATCTGGCGAGGGAGGTGGTGAAGCTCGGTCCGTTCGACCTGCTGTGCGACGCCGATCCGGAGACCGGCATCCCGTCGGTGGCATGGCGGATACGCGAGGGCGAAGACCCGGGCTACACGCTGTACGACTTGGCGGACCGTTTACGGGTCCGAGGATGGCAGGTGCCCGCGTATCCGCTGACCGGCGCGGTCTCTGACGTCGCGGTTCAACGCATCCTCGTACGCCAGGGCGTAAGTCGCGATATGGCCGAGCTCCTCTTGCAACACTTCGAGGAGTCCATCGCTCACTTCGACCGCCATCCCACGACAGTGCCCATGACCAAGGAAGAGGCGGGCGGCTTCAGCCACCTGTAAGGCTCGAACCGACGACGTTGAGAGACCAGTCGATCTCGATCGGTCGCCGGCGCACGAAGCGCGGCTTGCCGACGACAGCGGCGGGCCGGTCGGTCGTCCACATCGCGGGTGAGGCCCTGGTCAACGCGGCCAGGGAGCGAAGGGCGGGCTCGTAGGTCGAGCGCATCCACGCGAAGCGGAGCCAGCTCGCCTCGTCTCGTCCCGGCGTGATCCTGACCACTGGGGACAGCGTGTCCATGGCGCGGAGGTACTCGTCGCGGTCGATGCTGATGGTCGGAGGCGGCCCGGCGAACTGAGCGACGAGATCCTGTAGACGTTGGGGCTCAGGGAGTGGCACGCTCGCGGCCCGTGCGATGCGGACGAACGCGGGTATGCCATAGACGAGGATCATGAGTGGGCCCTTGTCGACCTCCTCCAGCACTTGGCCCTGGCCCAGCTGGGTCTCCGAGGCAGAGGCCACAAGGGCTGCGGCGTCGAGCAGAGTCCCGACGGTGGCGACCCACGAGTGGTCCCGGTGGGTCTCGGGGAAGTAGGAGAGGATCGGAAATGCCGTGTGGGTCTGCTGCAAGTCGAGGATCCAGTCCGACTGGTTCTTCCAGAACTCCGGACCGTCCAGTGCACCGATTTGATACAGGCTTTGTAGCAGTTCGGGGGCGTTGGGCGGGGTGCCGGCGATCGGTCGCAATCGGATGATTCCCTTCTCCCGTCCGTTGTAGGCGGAGTAGATCGTCGGGAGATAGCTGATGAGGAGGGCGACGAGCCCGAGCCCGATCGTTGCCTCGACGAAGGCAAGCCAAATGCGAGCAGCCGTATCAGGCTCGGAGAACCCCAGAGTCGTCAGTGAAGATCCGCTGATCTCGAACGCCTTGGACCATCCGAGTCCACCTGTGCCCCAGAAGACGAAGGTGAACGCGACCACCATGAAGATCATCCAGACGAGCGGGAGACTCACCAGCGCGACCGGCGCGTACATGCGTTGGAGCTGGTCTGTCCTCGCCTGATTCCGCCAGCGGTGGACCAGCAGGCGGTACACGAGCGCGATGACGGCCTGGGACAAACGGGTGAAGCCCTCCTGGGGAAGGACCACGGTCTGGAGGGCCGAGCCAAGGATCGCCAGCGCCATGACGGTCCCCAGGACCAGCGACAGGATGTTCAGAAGGATCATGGAACCGGTCCGCTCCGTTCAGCGCCGAGTCAGGAGAGCTCCTTTGCCGCATCCTGTACGGCCTTGTCCACGTCCTTCTTGTCGATGTCGAGCTCCTTGACCACGTTCTTCTGTGCTTTGAGGGCCAGCTTGTCCAGATAGGCGGCGATCTTCGTCTCGCCCACGATGACAAGTGCCGCTTCGCCCGAGTCGATGACGTCGCCGAACTCCTTGATGTCGGCGCGTGACATGCCCTTCCACAGGTGGCCGGCCACCCCACCGATCGCCGCGCCGACCAGGGCGGAGGCGATGATCGAGGGCGGGAACAAGATCCCGACCAGGGCTCCTGCTCCTGCGCCGCCCCATGCGCCGTGGCGGGTCGAAGTCTCGTCCTTGTTGACGTGAATCTTGCCGTTGTCGTCCTTCGTGAGAACCGCCGCGTCGTACGTTCCGACTGCCCCCATGGCGTGGAGATCCTTCACGACGTCGTAATCCGCTCGCGCGTCCACCTCGCTGGCATAGGTCCCGACGTAGATGAACACACCGTCCGATTCGGACATGGCCTTCCTCCTCGTTCTCTTTCGTTGCAGACGCTAGTCATTGTGCTGCGCCGCATCCCAACCCCGATGTGACCGCTGGCGCTCGCTCGTTCGGCTTCGAGATGCGTACCGGGGCCAAGAGCGGAGGTGCGCTCATCGGTTTGGGCGAGGACCAGGGCGCTCGAAGACCAGCACAATCGTCCTTCCTCGTGGTTCCTCTGAGCCGTCTGGCATGATCGTCACGATGCCGGTTCCCCCAGCCATAGAGATCGCGCGTAGCGCTTCCCTTCGCCCGATTTCAGAGATCGCGGCGCAGATGGGGCTCCATCCGGACCTGCTGGAGCCGTACGGCCACCACGTAGCGAAGGTCAGCCTTGACGCTGTCGATGCGTTGGCCGACCGTCCGCCTGCCCGCTATGTCGTTGTCACCGCGGTTACCCCCACCCCCTTAGGGGAGGGCAAGACGACCACCACTGTTGGCCTCGGCCAGGCCATGGCCTGCATTGGGCGCAAGGCCACGATCGCGCTGCGGCAGGCATCGATGGGCCCGACGTTCGGCATCAAAGGCGGAGCAGCAGGTGGCGGCTACAGCCAGGTGGTCCCGTTCGAGAGCCTGAACCTTCATTTGACCGGCGACCTCCACGCTGTGACCGCAGCCAACAACCTCTTAGCGGCGATGGTGGATAACCACCTCTACATGGGGAACGCCTTCGGGTTCGAGCCGCGGTCGATCACCTGGAAGCGAGTCCTCGACGTGAACGATCGATCGCTGCGCAACATTGTCAGCGGTCTTGGCACTCTGCAGGACGGAATCCCGCGAGAGACTGGATTCGACATCACAGCCGCATCGGAGGTGATGGCAGTGCTCGCGCTGTCGACCTCGCTGCGCGACCTGAGGGAGCGACTCGGACGAGTGGTCGTGGGCTTCACGTCTCAGGGTGAACCCGTCACGGCCGAGCAGCTGAAGGCAGCGGGTGCGATGACGGTGATCATGCGCGACGCGGTGAAGCCCAATCTGCTGCAGACACTCGAGAACACGCCCGTCCTCGTGCATGCGGGACCCTTTGGCAACATCGCACACGGAAACTCGTCCGTGGTAGCGGATCTCATTGGCATTCATGCCGGTGAGTACTTGATCACGGAAGCCGGCTTCGGTGCTGATATGGGTGCCGAGCGATTCTTCAACATCAAGTGCAGGACTTCGGGCCTCGTGCCTGACGCGGCAGTCGTCGTCGCCACGGTTCGCGCCCTCAAGCTTCATTCGGGACGTCATAGGGTCGTGGCTGGCCGGCCCCTGCCACCGGCGATGCTCGAAGAGAACCCCGAAGAGGTCCAACTTGGAGCGGCCAACCTCCTGGCGCACATCGGGATCGTGCGCCGCCACGGCGTGACGCCGGTCGTTGCTGTGAATGCCTTCGACGAGGACTTCCCATCGGAGCACGCTGTGATCCGTGACATTGCAGCGTCGGCGGGAGCGCGCTCCGCTGTCTGCACCCACTTCGTCAACGGGGGCAAGGGTGCGACCGAGCTGGCCGAGGAGGTGGTCGAGGCCTGCGAAGAGCCCAGCGAATTCCGGATGCTCTATGAGGACCGAGCGAGCCTCAGGACGAAGGTCGAGGCGATCGCAACCGAGGTCTACGGCGCCGACGGCGTGGATTACGCACCGGCGGCGTCCCGCCAGCTCGACCTCTACGAGCGATCTGGGTTCGGAGAACTTCCCATCTGCATCGCGAAGACGCACTTGTCGATCTCATCCGACCCGACCCTGGTCGGAGCGCCGCGGGGTTGGCGCCTGCCGGTGCGCGAAGCCCGGGCCAACGTCGGGGCAGGATTCGTCTATCTGGTCTGCGGCGACATGCGGACGATGCCAGGGCTGTCTCACAGTCCGGCCGCGGAACGGATCGACATCGACCAGGACGGCAACGTCGTCGGCCTGTACTGATCAAGAGGGAGGGCGTCATGGCCATCGACTTCACTCTCGCACCGGAGCACGAGGAGATCCGATCGAAGGTGCGGAGCTTCATCCGCGAGACCGTGACACCGCGGATAGAGGGGTTCGACGACGAGAATCGCGTCACTTCGCGTCGGGAGTACCTCGAGACAATCTTGGAACTGCGCGAAGAGGCGAAGCGCCAAGGGCTGTGGCTCCCCCATATGCCCAAGGAGTGGGGAGGAATGGGCCTCGGGCACGTGGAGCTGGCAATGGTCCAGGCCGAGGCGGGCCGTACGCGGCTCGGGCCATGGATCCTCAATTGCATGGCGCCGGACGAGGGGAACATGCACACCCTCCTGCATTGGGGATCCGACGAGCAGAAGGACAACTATCTGCGTCGCCTCTGCGAGGGCACCGCGATGTCCTGTTTTGCGATGACTGAGCCCGAGGTGGCGGGCTCAGATCCCACTTTGATCCAGACCAGCGCCGAGAAGGACGGAGACGAGTGGATCATCAACGGTCACAAGTGGTTCATCTCGAACGCGCGCCGTGCCCAGTTCGCCATTCTCATCGCCCGCACAGAGCCCGACGTGCCTCCCGGTTCCCGCGGTGCGAACACGGCCTTCCTGGTCGATCTGCCATGCGAGGGTTGGAACGACGTGCGGGAAGTTGCCACGATGCACGGCTCCACCGGTCACTCGGAGATCGTGATCAATGACCTCCGGATCCATGACCGACAGATCCTCGGCGGCCGGGGCAACGGGCACCGGCTCGGGCAATACCGCCTCGGTCCAGCGCGACTGGCCCACTGCATGCGTTGGATCGCCCAAGCGGAGACCGCCCTCGACATGATGGTGGACCGTGCCCTGAATCGGTACTCCCACGGCTCGCTTCTTGCTGAGAAGCAGGGTGTCCAATGGCTGATCGCTGACTCGGCCATGGAGCTCTACCAGTGCAAGCTGATGGTCCTCCACGCCGCCTTCAAGATCGACAACGGGGAGGACTTCCGGACCGAGGTTTCAATGGCTAAACACTTCGTCGCCAACAGCATGAACCGCATCATCGACCGCTCCATGCAGGTACATGGCGCTCTTGGCTACTCGACCGACACCCCGTTGGCCAGCATGCTCCAGCACGCCCGATGGGCTCGATTTGCCGACGGGGCGGACGAGGTCCATCAGATGCGCATCGCCGAGCGCACCATTGCCGCCTACAAGGACACCGGGTCGACCGCCGCTGCTACCGGCGGCCTTCCCCTCTGAGCCGTGGGATGCATTCTGGCGCTCATTGCCGCCATCTCACCCCGCTTCGTCATCTTCTTGCTCTGGATCTTCACGGACCGCTTGACGATTGCGTTCCATTCAGGATGGGAGGGATTCCTCGGATTCTTGTTCCTGCCATACGCCACGCTCTTCTATGCGCTGGTGTACAGCCCCGGGCGCGGTGTCGATGGGTTCGGCTGGGTCATCGTCACGCTGGGGTTGTTGCTCGACCTGTCGTCGTTCCTCTTCGGTTCGCGGCGACGCTGGCGCCGTGGACGGCGCATGGCGGAGGCGTGACCGACTGATCCCTGGTCCTCCCGTTGCCGAACCGGCGCGGTAGCGGCTGGCGGGCGCGGCCGGCGCCCAGCGGCATCCGGCTTGGCCGGTTCGTCCTTTCGGCCCCGGCCGCCGTGTGCTCGGACCAGCGCAGCCTCAGTTGGTGTCGACGACGCTGCGCCACAGCGGCGAGGGGCGCGAGGTCATGGTGACGCCGTTCGGGGCGACGAAGGTGAGCTCGACGTTGGCGTTGCCGCGCATGGACCAGCGTCTGGAGTGGATCTCGTGGTGGTGGTGCCGACACAGCGTGACCAGATTGTCGAGGTCGGTGCGCCCGCTCGGGCGCCACGCCTCGATGTGGTGGACGTTGGTGTAGGTGCTGTGGCTACAGCCCGGGAAGCGACAGTGCCGGTCGCGGCGCCAGAGCTCTCGGCGCTGGGTGTCGCTCGGGAAGCGCTGGGCCCGGCCCTCGTACATCGTGTGCCCGGCCTCGTCGTCGAGGGCGACCACCCGGTCGGCGTCACAGGCCAGGCGCTCGAGCACCTCGGCGCTGATCAGCCCGGCGCGTTCGAGCTCGGCGCGCAGGCGGTGGTGGTGCTCGAGCAGGGCGACGAGGCCCACGTGGGCCACGAGGACCCGGCCCGGGGCAGCGCCGCCGCCCTGGCTCGGGCCGCGCCGGGCCAGGCTGAGCAGGGCCAGCCCCATGCGCTCGTCGTGGCCGAGGTCGCTCTCGCGCCCGCCGATCGTCGCCGCCATGGCCTCGAGCGTGCCCTTGAGCTCGACGTAGTCGGCCACGGGCAGCTGGGCCGTCATGGTCAGCGTGGTGTCGTTGCAGCGCAGCGTCGGGCGCTCGGTCCCGTGGCGGCGCCCCCCGGGGCGAGGCGAGCCGGCCCCGTCCTCGGGCCTAGCAGAGCCCTTCTCCTCGTTCTCCTCGCCATTCCCCCCGTGCTCGGGCCGAGGAGAGCCCTTCTCCTGGTCATCGGCCCCGCCCTTCTCCCCGCCGTTCTCCCCGCCCTTTTCCCCGCCCGTCTCCTCGTCGTCATGGTCGGCCTCTTCTTCGGCTCTGGCCCGGCGGACCAGCTCGGCCAGGTCACGCACGCAAAGACCCTTGGCCCGAGCCACCCACTCGGCGTCGGACTCGGGGCGGGCCACGTCGACCACGCAGCGCACCTGGTCGAAGCTCAACTCGCCCGCCGAGAGCGCACCTTGGAGCGCGGGCAGATCGAAGAGGCGTTCGGCCACGTGGCCGAGCGCACGCGCCGAGGCGCTAGAGCGCCCGAGGTGCCCGCACAGATACGCCTCGAACGAGGTGGCTCCGAGGGCCCGGAAGGCTTGGCGCCGGGCGATCTCGCCCCCGAGCTGGGCCTCGCGCCCAGAGAGGGCCTCTTTGGCCCGAGCCGTGTGGGCCAGCTCGGCCAAGAGCCCGGTGTCGTTCAAGCGGGCCAGCTCGGCGTTGGAGAGCGCACCGGCACCGGCACCGACACCGACGCCGGCATCGGCACCGGCACCGGCATCGGCACCGGCATCGGCACCGGCATCGAGGCTCTCGGTGCTTCTGGGCTTGGCGGTGACGGCCATCGGGGACGGAACGGTCGGCCCCGGGGCGCGTCATTTACGCGAACTGCAATCGCAAATCCGGCTGGGGTCCGAACGACGGGTCGCTCGGGCCTGCGGTCAAGAGCCGGTGCCAGCCGGCGATCCCGATCATGGCCGCGTTGTCGGTTGCCATCGACTGCGGCGGGATCAGCAGCCGCGTGCCGTATTCGTCGGCGAGCGTCTTGGCCCGAGCACGCAGGATCGGACTGGCTGCGACCCCGCCGACGATCGCCATGGCGGGGTCGCCGAACTCCTCCAGGGCCCGCCGGAGTTTGGCGCAGAGCACGTCCATGCAGGCGGCCACGAATGACGCCGCCACGTCCGTGACCGGGACGCCGGGATTCGCCCGCACGAAGTTCACCACTGCCGTCTTCAAACCCGAGAAGGAGAAGGCGTATCCCTCGCCGAGCATCGGGCGGGGGAAGGCGATCACATCCGGAACACCGGACGCCAGCCGGTCGAGCACAGGACCGCCCGGATAGCCGAGCCCGAGGAATCGGGCGACCTTGTCGTAGGCCTCCCCGATGGAGTCGTCGGCGGTCTCGCCGAGCAACTCGAAGCGCCCCGGCCCCGTCGCGCGGGTGAGGAGGCAGTGGCCGCCCGAGACCAGCAGAGCAGTCTGGGGGAAGGGGACATCAGCGTCGGCCAGGTACACGCTGGCGAGATGAGCCTCGAGGTGGTTCACCTCCACCACCGGGATGCCCCACCCCAGCGCCAGACCCTTGGCGTTGGCGATGCCGACTAGGAGGGCACCGACGAGACCGGGTCCCGAAGTCACCGCCACCGCCTCGAGGTCGGCACCGGTCACCGCCCCCTCGTCGAGGGCGCGGCCGACGACCCAGCTGATCAGCTCGACGTGGGCGCGGCTCGCCAGCTCCGGAACAACCCCGCCGTAGCCCGCGTGCATCTCGGTCTGGCTCGCCACGACCGAGGAGCGGACCGTTCCGTCTTCGGCGACGACGGCCGCTGCCGTCTCGTCGCAGGAGGTTTCAATGGCGAGCAGTGTCCTCATGGCTTACCGTCGCACCGCGAGCACGGCGTCGAGGGCCGTCGCAGGGATCGCACCCTCGCGCTCGACGACGGGACGGCCACCGGCACCGGCCACGCTCACCAGTGTGGAGGGCACCTCGGTCAAGCTGCCCCCGTCGACCACGAGGGCCACCGCGTCGGCTGCCTCGGGGCTGCCGCTCAGCGCCGCCACCACGGCCGACGCGGTCACGGGTGTGGGAGCTCCGTGCGGGTTGGCGCTCGTGACGAACAGCGGCCCCGTCCGGGCCAGGATTCGGCGGAGGAGCTCGTGGTCGGGGACCCGCACCGCGACCTCGGTCCGGGTCGCTAGCCAGTCGGGCCGGGTCGCGCCCGACGAGAAGCCGAAGGCCATCGTCAGCGGCCCGGGCCACCAGCGAGCTGCGAGCGCCTCCGCCGCGACGGTGACCTTCACGCCGAGAGCGCGCACGTCTCCGAAGTTGGCGGCCAGCACGGGAAGGTGGAGCTCGCCGGGTCGTTGCTTGATCGCGTACACGGACCGCACCGCAGCCTCGGAAGCAGGCAGTGCTGCCAGTCCGTAGACGGTGTCGGTCGGGACGACCACGACCTTCCCCCCAAGGAGAGCCGCAGTCGCCTCAGCCACAGCATCAGCATCAGCATCAGCATCCACATCCCCCGCAGGCGCAGGGACGATCCTCATAGGGAGGCTCAGAGGGACAGCGGTCGGATGGGCGCGGCGAAGAGCGACGGATCCGATCGCCAGTCCACCCCTGGCACGTCGACGTAGAGCTCTAACTCATTGCCGTCAGGGTCGAGCAGGTAGACGCTGTGGGTCACCGTGTGGTCCGACGCTCCGACCACGGTCGCACCGGCGTCACGGGCCTGGGCCAGCGCGGCGCGCAGATCGTCGTCAGTGTCGCCCACGTTGAGGCCGAAGTGGTACAGGCCGACACGGCGCCCGGCCGGGATGGGGGTGGCGTCCTCGCCCACCTCTATCAGGAGCAGCTCGTGGTGCGTCCGGCCCGACGAGAATGCCGCGGCCCCTGCCGGCACCTCACCAGGAGGCGGCATGATCTGGCGCCAGCCCACCACGTCACGGTAGAAGGCGGCTGAGCGCTCGACGTCTCGAACGTAGAGGACGAGGTGCCCGAGCTCACGGACGGTCATGGCAGGCAGGCTACCGGCACCCGACGCCCGAGCAGATCGGACCGGACTACAGCGAATCCCGAAGATGAAGGATCTATCCGGCGCGCTCCTCCGGGGTGCTGCCCGCCGTGCGGACCCAGTTCGCCGTCGGCGGCATGCCCGGACCGAGGTGGATCGGCACGTCGAAGGGTTCGGACGAGAGCCCGGCGGCCTCCATCAGCTCGGCCAGCGCATAGGGAACGGCGGCCGCGATGTCCCACAGGCGGGGCACGGCACGCGGATCGGAGGCGAACCCCCAGTACAGAACTCCCTGATAACTCATGATCGTGATGTTCAGGCCCATCCCGTCCATCACCGGGCCCAGTGGGAACATGCCCAGCAACTCGCTTCCGCCGAGATAGAGCGGGAAGTGGGGTCCGGGTACGTTCGAGATCACCAGATTGGCCACCGGCCGATGTCGGTCGGCCAGGCGCATGCCGGTGTAGAGCCGGGCGGCCGCGGCGAAGACGTTGGGACTGGCGTGCTCAGCCCAGTTCTGAAGCGTCGTGGCTCCGAGCGCCTTGTGCTCCTCCTTGGCGCCCTTGGTCCCCTCGTGGATCGCCATGAGCCGCTCGAGCGGGTCGTCGAGCTCGCACGGCAGCTGCACGAACATCGCCGACACCTTGTTGGAGCCGCGCAGCTCGGCCACGTCGGGCGTCACCGACACCGGCACCACCGAGACGAGCGGGATCTCGGGCAACTCGTCGCCGGCCTCGAGATAGGTCCGCAGCGCCCCGGCGCACATGGCCAACACGACGTCGTTGACCGTCGTCCCCATGGCGTTCTTGAGCTTCTTCACGTCCTCCAGGCTGGCGGCGGCGAAGGCGACGCGCCGCCGGGAGTGGACGGCGACATTGATGGACGTGCGCGGTGCCGTGAGCGGGAGCGCCGCCTTGGCCGAGAGGCCCTGGCGCACCCGCCGCACCCCGAGAACGTTCCATGCCGTGCGCCATGCGATGTGTGCCATCTCGAACGGCGCGATCAGAGCGGCCCCAGCCGCCTGGGAGATCAGCTCGAGGTTCGACGGAACGCGCGAGTCGAGCTGGCGCTCCGGCTTCTGCGTCGGGTCCACCGGGGGATCGGGCTCCACATCGAAGAGCACCCCGAGCAGCTCGGCACCCGAGACGCCGTCGATGGTGCTGTGATGCATCTTGACCACGAGCGCGATCTTCCCGTCCTCGACGCCCTCGACGATCCACATCTCCCACAGAGGGCGGTCGCGGTGGAGCTGCCGGCTGATCACGTCGGCCGCGAAGTCGCCCAGCTCGCGCATCCCACCGGGAGACGGAAGCGCGGCCCGGCGCAGGTGGTTGTCGATGTCGAACTCGGGATCGTCGACCCAGACCGGGTGGCCGAGCCGTAGGGGCACCTCGACCAACCGGCGCTGGAAGACGGGGACGAGGGGGATGCGATCGTTGATCAGCTGGCGGACCCGGCGGAACGAGTACCCGCCCGGGACTGTCGCGGGGTCGAACACCGCCGTCATGGCGACGTGCATGTGCAGCGTCGGCGTCTCCATATACAGGAAGCTCGCATCGAGCCCGGTCAGGCGTTCGGGGGCCATCGGCTCTCCTTCCGGCGATCGCGCCGCCATAACCTCCCATCACACGCCACCCGGCGGCAATTTCCGCCATTCCGCCATCCCGCCATCCCGCCATCCCGCCATCCCGCCATCCATCCTGCCCCGGCTACCCGGCGCCACATGGGCGATGATGGATGCCGTGCCGTACGCCTTCCTCGCCGTCACCCTGGTCGGCGCCGTCGCCGTGGTCATGGCCTACCGCCCCATCCGGCGGGAGCCGTTCACCATCTTCTCGTTCTCGCTGGCCTGGATAGCAGGAGAGCTCGCATTCCAGAACATCGTCTGGCAGATGATCGCCACGGCCCTGTTCATCAAATTCGGGGCTCTCGACGGATGGGCCGGCTACCTCGGGCTGGCGCTCGCCGTCATCGAGTGGTTCGGCCTCCTCGGCCTCGGGGTCGCCGGCATAAGGGCGGCCGCCGTCGTCGCCCGCTCGCTCGACCAGGTCCGTTCGCAGACCTTCCCCGTGCCCGACCGCCCGGTCGACCCGACGTGGGGCAAATGGTGGCGGGTCACCCGAGCCATCCCGTTCAAGTCGAGGGCGGTCGACGTCGTCCACAACATCGACTACGCCGGCGACGGGCTGAGCCGGCACCGCCTCGACGTCTACCGCTCGAAGCTGAAGCCCGGCAACGCACCGCCCGCTCCGGTCATGGTGTACATACACGGCGGCGCGTGGATCATCGGCGACAAGCGCGAGCAGGGCAAGCCCATGATGTACGAGCTGGTGGCCCGCGGTTGGGTGTGCGTCGCCATCAACTACCGGCTGAGCCCCAAGGCGACGTGGCCCGACCACATCGTCGACGCCAAGCGGGCGGTGGCGTGGGTCAAGGAGCACATCGCCGAGTACGGCGGCGACCCCTCGTTCGTCGCGGTCAGCGGGGGCTCGGCCGGCGGGCACCTGTGCGCGCTGCTCGCGCTCAGCGCCGGCGACCCGTCGTACCAGCCCGGGTTCGAGGACGCCGACACCTCGGTCCAGGCCTGCGTGCCCTTCTACGGGGTGATGGACATGACGGGCGACCCCGACGGTTCGGGTCTGTACGGCCCGGGTTTGCTCAAGATGCTGGAGAAGAGCGTCATGAAGACGACCATGGCCGAGCATCCCGAGGTGTTCCGCTCCGCCTCGCCGACCCTGCGCGTCCGTCCCGACGCGCCGCCGTTCTTCGTCCTGCACGGCGTCAACGACACGCTCGTGCCGGTGCAGGTCGCCCGCACCTTCGTGGAGCGGCTCCGCGCCGTGTCCGAGGCACCGGTCGCTTACGCCGAGCTCCCGCTGGCGCAGCACGCTTTCGACGTGCTGGCCTCCCTGCGCTGCCAGGCCACGACCTCGGCCGTGGGCGACTTCGTGACCGGCGCCCGCGCCGCCGCGACCATCGCCAGCGAAGCCTGATTCACCCGCCTCCGGCGGCGACCTCGTCGGCCAGCTCCACCTCGACGCCGAGCGCGTCGCCCGTCGCGTACACGACCTCGTCCAATCCCCCGGCGTCCACGAGGTCGCGGCGCGCCGACTCGACCGCCGCGATCAGTTCATCGGGGCCGGTGACCGTCAGACGCGCCACCCGGGCGCGCATCGACTTCTTGTTCGACGTCTTCTCGCGCCGCACCGCGCCCAGCACCTCGGCGGCCACCGCCAGCACGGTCTCGTCTCCCCCCGCCGCCGGTCCGACCTCGGCCGGCTCCGGCCACGGCGCCAGGTGCACCGAACCGTCCTGCCACCAACCCCACACCTCCTCGGTCACGAACGGGAGGAAGGGGGCGAAGAGGCGGTGCAGGACCGAGAGGGCCACGGCCAGCGTCGCCTGCGCCGAGGCCGCGCCGGGGGCCGTGCCCTCGCCGTAGGCCCTCGTCTTGACCAACTCGACGTAGTCGTCGCAGAAGGACCAGAAGAACGTCTCGGTCAGCTCCAGCGCACGGGCATAGTCGAATCCCTCGTGGGCCTCGGTCGCCGCGGCGACGAGCCGGCCCAGGCGCGCCAGCAGCGCGGCGTCGATGGGCTCGCGCACCGCCTCGACGCCGGGCACGGGGCCGTCTCCGAGACGGCCCAGGGCGAACTTCGACGCGTTCAGCACCTTGATGGCCAGCCGGCGGCCGATCTTCATGACCCCCTTGTCGACGGCCGTGTCGGTACCGGGGCGGCCGTTGCAGGCCCAGTAGCGCACGGCGTCGGACCCGAACTCCTCCACCAGCGGCATCGGAGTGACGACGTTGCCCTTGGACTTGGACATCTTCTTTCGCTCCGGGTCGAGGACCCAGCCGTTGATCGTGGTGTGCTTCCACGGGACGGTGCCGTGCTCCTGGTGCGAGCGCAGCATGGTCGAGAAGAGCCAGGTGCGGATGATCTCGTAGCCCTGCGGCCGCAGGTCCATCGGGAAGGTGGCGGCGAAGCGCACCGGGTCGTCGGTCCAGCCACAGGCGATCTGGGGGGTCAGGGACGAGGTGGCCCAGGTGTCCATGATGTCAGGGTCGCCCGCGAAGCCGCCGGGCACGCCGCGCTGCTCCTCCCGGTAGCCGTCGGGGACATCGGTCGTGGGGTCGATGGGCAGGCGCGACTCGTCGGGTCGCAGCGGCGTTGCGTGCTCGGGCTCGCCGTCGGGCCCGAGCAGATACCAGAGGGGCACGGGCACGCCGAAGAAGCGCTGGCGGCTGATCAACCAGTCGCCGCTCAACCCGTTGACCCAGTCGGCGTAGCGCACCTGCATGTAGGGCGGGTGCCAATCCAGCTCGTCGCCCCGCTGGACCAGGGCGCGGCGCAGCTCCTCGTCCCTGCCACCGTTGCGGATGAACCACTGGCGGCTGGTCACGATCTCGAGCGGCCGGTCACCGCGCTCGTAGAACTTGACCGGGTGCGAAATGGGCCGGGGCTCTCCGACCATGTCCCCCGAAGCGGACAACATCTCGACCATGGCCCGCTGCGCCTGCCTGATCGTCTTGCCCGCGATGGCCTGCCACGCCTCACCGTCGGGCACGCCCGGCGGTGGGGTCGGCGCGATGCGGCCGGTCCGGGTCACGATGCTGCGGGTCGGCAGGTCGAGGTCGCGCCACCAGACCACGTCGGTGACGTCGCCGAAGGTGCAGATCATGGCGATGCCCGATCCCTTGTCGGGTTCGGCCAGGTGGTGGGCGAGCACCGGGACCTCCACCCCGAAGAGCGGGGTGCGCACCGTCGTACCGAACCGGGAGCGGTAGCGCTCGTCGTCGGGGTGGGCCACCAGCGCCACGCACGCGGCCACGAGCTCGGGCCGGGTCGTCTCGATCTCTATGTCGCCGAAGCGCAGGCGGTGGTACGCGCCGGGTTGCTCGCGGTCCTCCATCTCGGCCTGGGCCACCGCCGTCTGGTAATCGACGTCCCAGAGCGTGGGCGCCTCCGACGTGTAGGCCTCGCCGCGGGCCAGGTTGTGCAGGAACATGCGCTGGCTCGTCCGGCGGCTGCGGTCGTCGATGGTCGCGTAGCCCAGGCTCCAGTCCACCGACAGGCCCAGGCGCCGCCACAGGTCCTCGAAGGCCTGCTCGTCCTGAGACGTGAGCTCGTGGCACAGCGCGATGAAGTTGGGCCGGCTGATACGGACGTCGTCTTTGGCCGGGGTGTCGGGTGCCACGAAGTCGGGGTCGTAGGGGAGGGAGGGGTCGCATGCCACGCCGTAGTAGTTCTGCACCCGGCGCTCGGTCGGCAGGCCGTTGTCGTCCCACCCCATGGGGTAGAAGAGCTTCCAGCCCCGCATCCGCCGGTAACGGGCGATGGCGTCGGTCTGGACGTACCCGAAGACGGACCCCATGTGGAGGGAGCCCGAGACGGTCGGTGGCGGGGTGTCGATGGAGAACACCTCGGCCCTCGTCGCCGCCGGGTCGAAGCGGTAGGTCCCGGCGCGCTCCCACTCCTCGGACCAACGGGGCTCGAGCCCGTCGAGCGTGGGCTTCTCGGGCACCCGGGGCGCCGAAGGCGAAGCGGCCGCCGGCGACGGGTTCGGTGCCGACTCGGTCAAGGGGCTCGACATGATCGGGTTACCGTACCTGGGTGCTGCGCCTCCACGACACCGCGACCGGGACCGTCCGGCCTTTCGAGCTCCGCCGCGAGGGTGAAGTGTCGATGTACGTCTGCGGCCCGACCGTCTACGACCTGCCTCATCTCGGACACGGCCGGATGTCGCTCGTCTTCGACGTGCTGCGCCGGTACCTCCTCTTCACGGGCCTCGACGTGAGGTACGTCTCGAACGTCACCGACGTCGACGACAACATCATCAAGCGAGCGGCCGAGCAGGAGCGGACCGAGCCTGAGGTGGCCGTCGAGTTCGAGGCGCGCTGGTGGGAGGCGATGGACGCGCTCGGGGTCCTGCGCCCTGACGAGACGCCTCATGCCACGGCGTACGTCGACGACATGATCGAGCTCGTCCGCGAGCTGCTGGCCCGGGAAGTGGCCTACGAGACGGGAGACGGTGTCTATCTCGACGTCGGTCAGGTCCCGGGCTACGGGCTGCTGGCCCGCCAGAGCCTCGACTCGCTGCGCACCGGCGCCCGGGTCGAGGCGGTGGAGGAGAAGCGCTCCCCGCTCGACTTCGCGCTCTGGAAGAAGGCCAAGCCCGGTGAACCCACCTGGGAGGCGCCGTGGCACGCCGGCCGGCCCGGCTGGCACACCGAATGCGTGGTCATGTCGCTGGACCTCCTGGGCGATGGTTTCGATCTCCACGGCGGCGGTCAGGACCTCGCTTTCCCGCACCACGAGAACGAGCGCGCTCAGGCCATCGCGGACGGACGCGACTTCGCCCGGCACTGGGTTCACAACGGCTGGGTCGAGGTCGAGGGTACGAAGATGTCCAAATCGCTCGGGAACTTCACCTCGCTCACCGACATGCTCGAGCGAAGCGACGGGCGTGCCTACCGCCTGCTCGTGTTGCGCGCCCACTACCGCTCACCCATCGAGGTCACGACGCAGACCGTGGCTGACGCCGAGAAGGGCCTCGATCGGCTCGACGCCCTGGCCCGCCGCTTCGGCATCGCGGACCTGCTGGCCGCGAGCGGCCGCGGCTACGTGGTCGAGGCGAGCGACGCCGGCGATGCGGACCCCGCTGCGCTCGCCTCGTTCAGGACGCGGATGGACGACGACCTCGACACCCCGGGCGCGCTGGCGGGTGTCTTCGAGCTGGTGACTGCGGCCCACTCCGTGGCCGACGCCGGCGACGGGGACGAAGGGGCCCGGCTGGCCCGGACCGCAGCCGTCCTGGCGGCGGCGCTGGGCGTTCCCCTCCGGGGTGGGTCCGGCGACGTGGACGAGGCCGCCAGCCGACTCGTCGCCCAACGCGACGAGGCACGCCGAGCCAAGGACTTCGCCCGGGCCGACTCCCTGCGTGACGAGCTGGTGGCGCTGGGGTGGACCGTCGAGGACACGCCGTCGGGCACGGCCATCCATCGCTGACCGCATCCCACGGCGTGGCTGAGGATGGGCGGGGCCTCGGCGCGACGGGGCTGGGCCTGGGCCTGGGTCTGGGCCTGGCGGCAGGGCGGGGGCCTCAGCGGGATCGGGCTGGAGGGGGCCACCGCGACGCGGCAGAGCGTTTCGCCACAGTCAGGCGGCAGGGCTGAAGTGAGGCGGCAGGGCTGGAGCGGAGCCGGGGCAGTGGCGGGGGCAGGGGATCAGCCTGAATGGGGGCGGGATCATCGTCGTCCCTGGTTGGAGGACGATTCGTGGGGCGCTACCGATCAGTAGGTTACTGCGGAGTAACATAGAAAAAGGCCGAGAGACCAAGGGTCGCCTCGGAACCGATCGCCAGCGGAGAGCCCGTGACTGGCGGGCGTCATATCGCGAAGGAGGGCCGAGATGTCCGATTTCTCGCTCGAGCTGAACGAGGACCAGCTTCAGATCCAGAAGTGGGTCCACGAGTTCGCCGAGAACGTGGTGCGGCCGGCGGGCCGCGAATGGGACGAGCGTGAAGAGACGCCCTGGCCCATCATCAAGGAGGCGGCGGGCATCGGGCTGTACTCCTTCGACTTCATCGCCCAGTGCTTCTCCGACCCGACCGGCCTGATGATGTGCCTGGTCAACGAGGAGATGAGCTGGGGTGACGCCGGGATCGGGCTGGCCATCTTCGGCTCGACGCTCGCCGTGGCCGGCATCTTCGCCAACGGGACGCCCGAACAGATCGGCGAGTGGATCCCGCAGTGCTTCGGGACGCCGGACGACGTCAAGCTCGCCGCCTTCGGGGTGTCCGAGCCCGATGCCGGGTCGGACGTCTCCTCGCTCAAGTCGCGCGCCGTCTACGACGAGGCCAAGGACGAGTGGGTCCTCAACGGGACGAAGACCTGGATCACCAACGGCGGCATCGCCAACACCCACGTCCTCGTGCTCTCGGTCGACCCCTCGCTCGGCAGCCGCGGCCAGGCCAGCTTCGTGGTGCCCGAGGGCACGCCGGGGATCGCGCAAGGGCAGAAGTTCAAGAAGATGGGCATCCGGGCCTCGCACACGGCCGAGGTCGTCCTGAACGACTGCCGGGTGCCGGGGCGCTGCCTGCTCGGAGGCAAGGAGAAGCTCGACACGCGGCTGGCTCGGGCCCGTGAGGGCAAGAAGACCTCGACGCAGGCCGCCATGGCCACCTTCGAGGCGTCACGTCCGATCGTGGGCGCACAGGCGGTCGGGATCGCCCGTGCCGCCTACGAGTACGCGCTCGACTACGCCAAGGAGCGGAGGCAGTTCGGGCGGGCCATCATCGAGAACCAGGCCATCGCCTTCAAGCTGGCCGACATGAAGATGCACACCGACGCCGCCCGGCTCCTGGTGCACCGCGCCGCGAACATGGCGGCGACCGGGAAGAAGTTCGAGAACGGCGAGGGCTCCATGTCCAAGCTCTACGCCGGTGAGAACGCGGTGTGGGTGACAGACCAAGCGATTCAGATCCTGGGCGGTTACGGGTACGTGCGTGAGAACCCGGTAGAGCAGTGGCACCGGGACTCGAAGATCTACACCATCTTCGAGGGGACCTCAGAGGTGCAGCGACTGGTCATCGCCCGGGCGATCTCGGGAATCCACATCAACTGATTTGACCCGGCAAACAAGCGTCCAAGGGGTCTCGGAGTCCGCTTGGCGATTTTTCGCCAGGTGAGGAGTGCTTGAGGATGATCCTGATAGTATCTCATATGTCCTAAAATGCTTTAGGAGGTATGAGATATGGCCTCGAATCTGGAGGAACCCGGCATTCAGGTGCCTGCGGCCGCCAACACCGCATTTGTCCACCTTTGGAAGGAAGCGGCCGGGCGGAGCCCTGTGGGCGAGCGGTTCGTCACCCAGGTTCTGCGTATTGCGACGCAACTGGTCGACTCCTGGAGTTCGGCGGTGCTGCCCGGGGAGGAAAAGGAAGCCTGGGAAGAGGTGGGAGCCGACTTCGATCCTGAGGCGCTGGCCGAGGCCTCGGCGGCAAGTGCAATCGCCCATGCCGAGCTCGTCGCTCAGAGCATCCCCGGCGATGGGGCGCTGGCCGAATACCTCGGAGTTGACCGAAGCCGCATCAGCCAACGTCTTGGTGAGAGGACTCTCTATTCCTTCGAGAGCGATGATGAGCGCCTCTATCCCACCTGGCAGTTCAACAGGACTCGAAAGAGCATTCGCGGGCTAAAAGCCGTCTTGGCGACCCTCGACCCAACGTTGCATCCACTGGTCGTCGACCATTGGTTCCACACACCGAACCTCGATCTCGAGGTGAACGAGGAACCAATGAGCCCACTCGAGTGGCTGCGCACCGGCGGTGATCCTGAAGCTGCCGCAGCGCTTGTCCCCACAATGTGAGCGAGCGACTGCCATCGCCTGATGTAGATGCCATCGCAGCTGCCGTCCCGACAACGAGGGGCAGATCCAAAGAGGTCCTCGTGCTGAGACCTGGCGATCGCCTCGTCCGAGTGCACAGCGTCGGCGGCGACCACCCACTGGCTTGGGACGCATTCCGGGGCTTCGGGCCGACCAAGAGCCGCTTCGACCATCACGCGCGCCCGGCGCGGGTCCAAGATCGAGGGATCATTTACGTTGCTCGGGGCCAGACGGCCTTTACCACAGCGATCGCCGAGTATTTCCAAGACGATTCTGGTGCAGGCGTCGGGCCGATTGACACGCGACGGAACTCCGCGACGCTCTCGATGTTCCGGCTGGTCGAGGACGTCCCGGTTCTCGACCTCGACAGTGGATGGATCACTCGCGCCAAGGGCAACCAGGCAATCAAGTCGGGACCCCGGGACGTGGCCCGGGCCTGGGCACGAGCGGTCTACGAGCAATACGGCACCGAGCTGATGGGGTTGGCCTATACCTCGGCAGTCTGGGGGCCGGGGTGGTGCGTTGCGCTCTGGGAGGTCGCCCGAGACGCGCTCCCGGTCTCTCCGGATTCGTCCCGGCTGATGAGCGATCCCGCGATGGCGCGCGCCGTCGCCAAGTCGGCACAGGACCTTCAGACGGTCATAGCTCGGTGACAGACTTCAGACGGCACTCGCAACGAATGTGATTGCCCGATGATGAATTCGCATCCGAGCCACGTGGGTACGCAATGGATAGCGAAGGACATATCCGGCTGCGAATCGTGTCGACCTCGGCATGCGGTGAAGGCCCGCCGACGTTCCCAACCCCGTCGACGCGGTTGGAGGATCGCCACTCGGGCGAGAGGCCCTGGCGCTCTCGGTCGAGGAGGTCGGGTCGTTGAGATCTCTTGGCGCCCTTCGGGAGCACGCGCCAAGTGGGACGTGGGGACGTGGATGTCACCGGTCGAATGATCTCTGTCGCGTATTCCCGCACCCTCGGAAGGGTTGCAGCGCGTGATTGCGCCATCTGGCAGGGTTGGCACGCAAAGATGTGAAGGCCTCAGCTCAGGACATTCGAAGCGAAAGGAAGCAGGCTCGTGCCCGACGACTCAGTATCTGGCTCCTCTGTCGACAACCGCCACCTCCTGCTGATCGGTGCGGGGCCGGGTCTCGGCATGGCCGTGGCTCGTCGCTTCGCCGACGGCGGCTATCGAGTGACCTTGGTGGCTCGCAGCACGGACGGACTCCGCGATCTCGCTTCCAGCCTGGCTGACACCGGAGCTCGGATTGACACGATCGCGGCAGATGCCAGCGACCCTGAAGGTTTGCGGGCTCGGATGGCGCAGCTCTACAAAGAGCAGGGCGCGCCCGGGCTCATCATCTACAACGCGGTCATAGGCGCTCCGGACAATCTCTTGAGCTCGAGCGTCGAGCACCTGCAGACGGCCTATGCGGTTGACGTCATCGGCGCCATCGTCGTGACGCAGGTCGCCTCTGCAGCCATGAGGGCCGCCGGCTCCGGCACCATCATCGTGACGGGTGGCGGTTTCGCAGATCATCCGATCCCGGCCCTTGCCACCGTTTCTCTCGGCAAAGCGGCGCTCCGTCCCCCCCCTCTCACCGATTTAGCCCGATCATCCCTGCGACATTGACGATCATGACAGATCTCCGCACCGCCTTCGATCCCGGATTATCGCAAAGCGCTATTGGGAGGTCGTCCATTCCGATGGTCCCTGGCAGGCAGAGTTTCGCTTCACAGGCGAATACTTGCATGAGCGATTTCGTTCTCGGCTTCGTCGGAGCATCATGAACGCGAATAACGCGGACCCACAGCTCCGCCACCACGTCGTGATCATCGGCTGTGGTTTCGGCGGTCTCTTCGCTGCCCGCGCCCTCAAGGGGGCTGCCGTCTCGGTCACGCTGCTGGACCGGAGGAACCATCACCTCTTTCAGCCGTTGCTGTATCAGGTGGCCACCGGGATTCTCTCCGAAGGCCAGATCGCCCCACCGATCCGCGACGTGTTCCGCGGGTATCCAGACACCAGGGTGGTCATGGCAGAAGTGCAACGGATCGACGTCGAGGCCCGTGTGGTACACGCCGACGAGTTCGGACATTCGATGGAGATCCCATATGACAGCCTGATCGTGGCATGCGGTGCCGAGACCTCCTACTTCGGACACGAGGAGTTCAAGCC
Organism: uncultured Acidimicrobiaceae bacterium; assembly: GCA_963828505.1. Lineage (GTDB taxonomy): Bacteria > Actinomycetota > Acidimicrobiia > Acidimicrobiales > RAAP-2 > Bog-473. Next base: position 156,607 of record CAWHFM010000011.1, on the reverse strand, counting down.
CTACGTCTGCACCATGAAATCGCTCGACGATGCGCTGACTCTGCGCGGCCGGATCTTTGGAGCGTTTGAGCTGGCCGAAGCCGCGACAGACGACGCGGAACGCCGTCGCCTCATGACCTTCGTCATCGTTGGTGGGGGCCCCACCGGGGTGGAAATGGCCGGGCAGCTCCGAGAGCTCGCTCAGCGGGCGCTGCGGAACAACTACCGGCGCATCGATCCTCGCCACGCCCGAGTCGTCCTGGTCGAGGGTGTTGATCATCTGGTCCAATCGATGGGGACTCATCTGTCACTTCGGGTCGAACGGGACCTGCGTCAGATGGGAGTCGAGGTGCACCTCGGAGCGATGGTGACGGACATCGACGAGCGTGGCGTGGTGATCACGAAGTCAGACAAGACGACCCAGCGCGTTGAGGCCGCGACCAAGGTGTGGGCGGCCGGAATGCGGGCGGCGGGAATCGGCGCCGACTTGGCGGCTGGCGCCGGGGCTCAACTCAACCGGTCCGGCCGAGTGGAGGTCGCTCCCGACTGCTCGCTCCCGGGCCATCCCGAAGTCTTCGTGGTCGGGGACCTCATGGGGCTCGGCGACCGCGACCTCCCCGGCGTGGCCGAAGTCGCCATCCAGTCCGGGGTGCATGCTGCACGCACCATTCGGCGCCGCCTGGACGGCAAGCCGTCGCGGCGCTTCCGGTATCGAGACCTCGGCACGCTGGCAGTGGTCTCCCGTTTCGGCGCGGTGGCAAAGATCGGCTTCGTAGAGGTAGGTGGCTTTGTCGGATGGCTACTGTGGTTGGTGGTCCACCTGGCGTTCTTGACCGGCTTCAAGAACCGGTTCGGCGCCTTGGCTCGTTGGGCGGTCAGCTTCGTCGGACGCGGGCGCTACGAAAGGGCGCTGACAGGCCGGTGGATAGCCGGGAAGGGCGGATCACGGGTCATGGAACACGGATCCGGGTTGGAGCAATAAGCCACCAGGTCGCCTCCCGCCGTCCAACAGGGCGTCCTGCCGCTGCTTGCGGCTGAGAGGTGCGATGCACCTGCTGAGTCCGTGCGGCCTCGGAGGTCGATTCGCTCACTTCTCCGAACCCAGGTGTCCATCCGAGACTCCCACGGCCACCAGCCGCTATTAGTGCAGTCGTTGCTGCCAGTCGGGTGGGACACGTCCCCTCGGGCCGGGCACTGGTTGATCGAGAGGATGATCAGTCGGCGGAGCAAGAGCCGGACCGGTCAAAAAGTCGTCCGTCCGGTAGTCATAGAACCAGTCCTCGCCAGGCTCGAAGCTCGCGATGATCTGGTGGCTTGATTCGTGGGCGTGTTTCGTCGCGTGCTGGGCGGGAGAGTTGTCACAACATCCGATGTGGCCACATTTCGCGCACCGTCGTAGGTGGAGCCACCAACCGCTGGCCTTCTCACATTCGACGCATCCCGTACCAGTAGGTGGGATCGTGGTATCGATCTCTTCATCCGTCATTTAGCGTCCCCTCTGCGTCATCGCATCAGCCGATTCGACGCAATCTGTAGCTAGTGAGTGCTGCCCGAGGCACTCAAGGAATTCGGGCAAGCTTGCCATAGTGGTGTTCTCCTTCCGGCCGCCGACCGAGTTACCACCCTCTGTCCTGCCACTAAGTGCGCCGGGCTGGACCCTCCGAATCGATTGCATCAGAACCCGAGCGCTTCGTGGACGAGGATCACGGTAATTCGGTCAGCCGCAACCGCGTGGTTGATGATCAAGATGTTGTTTACTCCGCTCGGAACGCCATACGCCTCTCGTGCCCGCCGGTCCTCGAGCGGGAATGAGTATTCGAGGATTCGCCGGATCCCGGTTTCGAGGTCAGGGACGATCTTCTGACCCCCGATGACGAGGATGACTTGTTCGGCTCCAGACACGATCGGACCCAGTTGGCTTCCACTCGCAGAGGCAACGAGCAACGACCCTCCCTCGGTCACGGCGTGTACGCTTCCGACGACGAAGTCGGGTGAAGCGGCAAGGATCCGCATTTCGCGAGCCTGCATTTCCCGGTCCATCTGGAAGAGGCGCAAACGGAGCGGCACGTATCGTCCGGATCGCTCGATGTCATCCGCCACGCCGATCGATTCGAGCGTGCGTGAAGTGTTGTTGAAGACCTCTGCGCCGAGAGGAATCAACGAATCAACCTTGGTTCTCGCTTCATCGCCCGACTGGACCACGAAGGTCCGAACGCCGTTGTGCTCGAGGGCTTCCGCGACAGCAGCGATGCGATCGGGTGAGCTGAGTTGCGAGAACTCGGTGACGGCTTGCGCGGTGAGGTCTCGGGGCATCGCGGTGCTACTCACCGCCGATCTCCGCCAGCCTTTGGTGCACCAGAGCAACCGACATCGAACCCTCGCCGACAGCCGCCGCACAGCGCTTGATCGATCCACGCCTGACGTCGCCGGCAGCGAAAAGGCCGGGAAGGTTCGTTTCGAGGGGGAGAGGAGGCCGAGGCATGCCCCATCCTGTCGTGACTTGGGGGTACGAGGCCAGATCACTTCCCGTCGTGACGAAGCCGGCATTGTCGATCACGAGTCCTGTCCCACCGACTGCGTCGGTTCGCGGCTCGCCCCCGATGCAGATGAACAGGGCGTCGGCGCGCAGGTGTTGCGCAGTCTGACTGCCCGGCGATGTGACCAGAACCTCCTGCAGGTGACCCTCGGCGGTGACGTCCACAACCTGGGTTCCCGTTCGCACGTCGACATTGGAGATACCCGCGATCGCGTCGATGAGATACTTCGACATGGAGGCGGCGAGGTCTGGCCCGCGGACGAGGAGTGTCACCTTCATCGCATAACGGGAGAACCGTACGACCGCCTGACCGGCAGAATTCCCTCCACCGACGACGACGACATGTGCTCCGGCACAGCCGAGGGCTTCGCTCGGTCCTGCTCCGTAGTAGACGCCGGCGCCGAGCAGCTCTTCGATTCCGGGTACTTCCAGACGTCTCCACTCCACCCCGCTCGCCAGGAGGAGCGTTCGTCCGAGAACTTTCGTCCCATCGGACAGAAGCGCTCCGTACCGAGAGCCCTCCGTCGAGATGCCGACCAACGGTCGGGCCAGGAGTATCTCTGCTCCGAATCGACGGGCCTGGGCGACGGCGCGGGTCGCCAACTCACTTCCGCTGATGCCGTTGGGAAACCCCAGGTAGTTCTCGATCATCGAAGTCGTACCCGCCTGGCCGCCGGGAGCTATGGCTTCGAGGACCAACGCCCGAAGGCCCTCGGATGCGGCGTAGACCGCGGCAGCGAGACCGGCTGGGCCTGCCCCCACAATGGTCAGGTCGTATTCGGAGCGCGATGGTCCCGACATCATTCCGAGGCCGGCTGCCACCTGTTCCAGTGTTGCGGGGGAGAGCTGAGTGCCATCGGGGAGCACGCAGACCGGCAGCGATCGTGCGTCCAGCTCGGCGTTTCCGAGAATGGCGCGCACTCTCTCTGAGTCCGTGATGTCGACCCATTCGTACTGGCAGCTGTTCCGGCTGAGAAAGTCGCGGATCCGGTACGCCGCTGCCGACGTCCCCGTGTCCACCAACACAACGCCCGGGGTCGCAGGCCGAGTGTCGTAGTCGAACAGGGACATGACAGCGGGAGCCTACGGGTCCGAAGGAGCGGGCGGTGCACCTTTTGAGCTCAAGTGCCCGCTCGTCGATCTGACGACAGTACCGATCCTCACACGGTTCGTCGGGCCGGATGAGGGAATGGGCGGATCCGAAGAAGTGCTCGATGGCGTGGTTTCCCTATCCCGGGGATTCGTCGCCGCCTGAGGTCGGGGTGTGCAACGAGCGGAGGTGGCCGAAGTGATCGCAGGTCCTAATCACAGCCCTTCGTCCTCACGATGACGGCCGCACGTTCCTCCGTCCTCGGTCGGTCACCGCGGTCCAGCCGTTCAGGCCGTACTCCGCATCGTCGGGGAGCGGCCCGTTCCGCCACCTCGCCGTATACTTGCGTTAGCAAGCAATCAATGTCTACTGTTCCGTCGAGCCGGACCAGCCGGTTCGAGGATGAGGAGCCAGGACCATGACCAGTGAACCAATACGTGATCCGCTGACAGACCCGCTCTTGACACCGCAGAACGCCTCCCTTCTCGTCATCGACTACCAACCGAGCCAACTAGCCGCAGTGACGTCGATGGATCACGACCTCCTGATTCGGAACATCGTGAGCGTCGCCCGGCTCGCGAAAGCCTACGACCTCCCCATTGTCTTGTCGACGGTGAACGTTGCGGCAAATGGCCAGCCGCCGACGCTTTCCGAGCTGAAGGAAGTCCTCTCGGACAACGAGGAGATCGACCGAACTCAAATCAATTCGTGGGAGGACGTGGAATTCCGACAGGCGGTCGAGGCCGCCGGGCGAAAGAAGCTGATCATGACGGCGTTGTGGACCGAGGTCTGCCTCACCTTCCCAGCTCTCGATGCTCTCCGAGACGGCTACGAGGTCTTTCCAGTCGTCGATGCTGTGGGCGGCACGTCGCCCGAGGCTCACCGGGCGGGATTGGAGCGCATCGTCCAAGCGGGCGCCCAGCCGATCGGATGGGTGTCCCTCGCCTGCGAGCTGCAGCGCGATTGGGCACGAACGGACACGGTTCCAGACGTCGTGGACATCGTGCTGACGTCCCGACTTCAGAAGGGACTATGAGCAAGTCCAGTCTCGAGGTGCCCGGGAAGAGCGCACGAACGGTCCTCAGGCGTCCTCGCGTCGAGGGCCAGCTAATCGTCCTCGAGTTGATCGGCCACCGCCGACATTGCAACCGCAACGAGCTTGATCTCGGTGGTGTCCATGTGATCGAAGAATCGACTACGGGCACTTGACAGATGCACAGGCCAGGCTGCCCTCAACTTCGCCATACCTCGCGGCGTCAGTCTCGCCACATTGCCTCGAGCATCGGTCGAGCTCGCCACCTTCGTCACCAGAGAACGTGATTGAAGATCATCGACCAGGCGGGTCATCCGGCTGGCGGAGAGCCCGGTCGCGCTGGCGAGGTCGCTCATCCTGAGCTCACGGTTGGGTGCCTCGGACAGATGCATGATCGTCGTGTAATCGCTCGCGCTCACACCAGCACCGTGGATCAGGTCGGAGTCGAGGCATCGAGGCAGTACCTTGACAATGCGCATGATCGCCCGCCACAGGGCTTCTTCTGCTGGGGAAAGTGGCTCGACCTTCGTCATCTGCTCAGAATAACTTGCTTATCGAAGCAATTGTGGGACGGACCTACCAGAGGGCGTCAGCCAGGACAGCGATGCCCGAACTCCGTGGGCCAGGGGATTCCGATCCTCGGGCGGCAACCGCAGGATGTCTATTTCATGGCTCGCCGCGAGCTGTCCTCGAGTTGGCGGGCCACGGTGGACAAAGCGTTTACAAGTTGCCTGATCGACGAAGAGTCGATGTGGTCGAAGAAACGATTGCGGACGATCTCCACGTGGACCTGCCGGGCAAGCTTCAGCTTTGCCATCCCCCTTGACCCAATTCTGCGCGGATGCTTCGCGCATCGGCGGGACTGGCAACTTTGGCCAGCAGGCCGCGTTCCTGCAAACAATCAACGAGGCGTGTTGTCCGGCTCGCCGACAGTCCGGTGGCTTCGGCCAGGTCGGTCATTCGAAGCTCGTGATTGGGCGCATCGGATAGATTCGCAAGGGCTGCGTACTCGCTGGCCGTGAGTCCTACTCCCCGCACCAGGTCGGCGTCGAGGCGCGATGGAAGAGTGGTGAGGAGGCGCACAGTCGGCCGCCACAGGATTTCCTGAACGGGTGAAAGCAGTTCACCCGCGCTTTACGGGTGTTGGTCATGTGAACGATCGGCGATTCGTGACCACCACCGCACCAGGGGTTCAGCCGCCGTCAGGTCGGCTCACGAGTACTCGGCTCCCGCAACCTGATCGATGCCGCCTGTAATCCGATCGGTCCCTGAGTTGCATGGCGCCGGGATGGTCATGACGTTGCCTTGACGTTGCCGGGCTCGAGCGTGGCGGAGAAGAGATAGGACGTGGCGAGGCTGCGGAACGGGCGCCATTTCTCGGCGATCTCGAGCACCTCCTCCTGACTGGGTAGATGATCGAGGCGATAGGCACTGCGCACCGCTTTGCGCAATGCGAGATCGCCCGGCAGAACGACGTCCTCCCGTCGGAGGGCAACGAGCAATGCGCCCTGTGCCGTCCACGGCCCGATACCCGGAACGGCCGTCAGCTCCGTGATGAACTCGTCGTCTGGCAGCCCCTTAAGACGTTTCGTGTCCAATCGACCATCCGAGAGGCGTTCGGCCAGATCTCGCAGCGTCCCGACCTTGCGCCACGAAAGTCCCGCAGCTCGCAGTGCACCGGGTTCGACCGCCAATAACTCGTCGGGGGAGGGCAAGTGTCCTCCGAAGAGCGCCGTGACGCGCTCAATGGTTCGTCTGTTCGCAGCGACTGACAGCTGTTGGCCGGTGATCTGAAAGAGAAGCGACCCGAACAGGTCCATCGGCGGGAGTTCGTCCAGCCACGCATGCGGATCGAAGTCCGGGCGTTGCTCAATGAGCCGTCCGATCACCGGATCCACCTTGCGGAGATGGTTCTGAGCCGACCGAAGTTGAACCCTCCGTTCATCGACGCCCGATTGAGAGCCCCTACGTGCTGACACCTTCGTTTACCACCCTCACGCAGCGTTGGCGGTCCTGCGCGACGGTGCGAGCGCCGCGCCCCATGACAGTACCTCACCGATCACGGTGTCGAACGCCTGACCGTGATGCTGACCAGGCTCGAAGTCGGTGAGGTTCTGAAAGCCGGCGAGGAATGACAAAGCGACGTTCGTTCGCACGTCCGCTATCTGGGCGCGCCGGCGATCAGTCGAAGGCGTTCAGCGGCTCGGGGATCCCCAACGATGCCATAAGAGACGACGCCCATCGCCTTGTTGCTTCGTTCGGCATGGAAATGGTTGATCGCGGCTTCCTACAGGAAGATGATTGCGTCAGCAAATAAAGTACAGCCTACCGGGCGAACCGACCGCCGATCTAAGGCCCGGTTCCTGTCAGCTCGTAGAGAGCTTCGCCGGGCGAAGCGAAGCGTTGACCTGGGTGCAGCTCAACCTTGTCGGTTCACCGCTCATCCGCGGGGACGCTCGGAGCTCACCAGAAGACAGCTTCCAACAGAGATTGCTTGCCAACGCAAATAAAGTCCTGTACGCTGAGCTCCGAAAACTTGAGCCAGCCCGGTGAAGCGCACGACGGCCCTCGGCATCCTGCAGTGGCGACTGATCGCCTGAGCGCGGTTGGGGTCTTCGGGGAACGTCCCGCAATACGCCCAAAGCCGGCGACCTCGTGCGGCGAGCGGAGAAGGAGGAGGACGGCAACATGACCAAGGATCTGGGTGTCTGGACTGCTGATGACTGCGCCCTGGTATTGATCGACTACCAGAAGGAGATGTTCGAGGTCATACGATCGGAAACGGACGCCGACCTGGTCGAGCTGCATGTTCGCCTGCTGGCCAAAACGGCCAAGGCATTCAACATGCCGATCGTCTTGTCGACCGTGGGCGTCCAATTCGGCTTCAACGGACCCACGCTTCCATCGGTCCTGTCCGAACTCGATGGGATCGAGCCGATCGATCGGTCCTCCATGAACGCCTTCGAGGACCAGGCATTTCGCCAAGCCGTAAAGTCGACGGGACGCAAGCGACTGATCATCGGCGGACTCCACACCGAGATCTGCCTCACGTTCGCAACCGTCCAAGCGTTGAAGGACGGCTACGAGGTGCTGTACGTCGCCGACGCCGTCGGCGGACGGTCCCAGACCGCACACCGCACCGGCATCGAGCGGCTGGCGCATGCAGGCGCGGTTCCGACGACGGCGCTCGCCGTCGTCACCGAGCTCTTCCGCGACGGGGCTGGGTCGCTCGCCGCGCCAGCTCTCGACGTCATCCATTGGTACTTCAGAGAGGTTCCGAAGCTCACCGACGAGGTGGGCGTCGCGGAAGCGGAGAAACTCGCGGCATCGGCTCAGAGCGTGCACTGACATGTCGGGCCGGCTTGCTGGGAAGGTCTGCGTCATCACGGGGACGGGTGGGAGCATGGGTCGTGCCACGGCCCTGACCTTCGCCCGCGAGGGCGCATCGGTCGTTGGCTGCGACGTGACGGTGGAGGCCGCGACGGCAACCCTCGAGATGGTTCATGCCGCGGGTGGCGAGATGGTGTCGCTGCAGCCGTGTCGTCTCGACGAACCTTCCGAATGCGTGAAATTGGTGGACCTGGCCGTGAATGCGTTCGGCCGGATCGACGTGCTGTTCAACCTCGCCGCCCGGTCCCATTTCAGTCGACTGGAAACCTTTACCGACGAGGATTGGGAAGCCGCCCGGCGGGATGAGGTCGATCTGGTGTTCTACCTCACCCGTGCGGCATGGCCCCACCTGAAGGCCAGCAGCGGCGTGGTCCTGAACATGGCCTCTCTCAATGGATCTCTCAGCTTCAAACTTCTCCCGTCGTTGGCCCACACGACCAACAAGTCGGCGATCATCGGGATGACCCGCCAGCTCGCAATGGAGGGAAGCGAGCACGGGATCCGTGTCAACTCCGTCTCGCCGGGCTTCATCGAGAGCAACGCAACTCGAGGGGAGCTCGAGGACGAGGAGTTCGGTCGCCAGATGCGCGACAGGACCCTCCTGGGTCGGTTCGGTCAACCCGAGGAAGTGGCGGATGTGGCGCTGTTCCTCGCGTCCGACGAGAGCAGCTATGTGACCGGCATCGACCTTGTGGTCGATGGGGGCATGAGGGTCTGGTAACCGCTGCTGTCGAGCAGGGAGGAGACCTGATGTCCAGCGCCGACGCTTCCACGGCGCCCGCGCCTCAGAGGTTGCGACACGGTTCGGGTTTTTGGGTCGTGGCGTTCGCCTTTCTGATCGTCATGGCCTTCGCCACGTTGCCGAGTCCGCTCTACGGCATCTACCGAACTCGAGATGACCTCTCGGCCTTCATGATCACCGTGATCTACGCCATCTTCGCGGGCGGCACCATACTCACGCTGCTGAGGGATTCCTCCATCGCCCCACGCATCGGGCGCCGGGGCATGATGCTGGGCGCGGTCGGGATGATGATGGTGGCGGCGGGAGTGCTCGCAGCGTGGAAGGATCTACCAGGGCTACTGATCGGACGCCTTCTCACCGGGGTGTCGGTCGGGCTGGCGGCGGGCACCGCCATCACCTACCTCGTCGAGTTGCGCCTCCGGGCGGACCCGAAGGCATCCATCGTCCGTGCCCGGACCCTCGGCACGTCGGTGAACGTCGGCGCGCTCGGAGTCGGCCCGTTGATTGCCGGCTGTCTCGCGCAGTGGGGGAGCTACCCGCTCACTGTGCCCTTCCTCCTGTTCGTCGGGCTCGGAGCGGTTGCCCTGATCGGCCTGTCGGTTGTGCCCGAGACGGGTACGCCGACGCTGGGAGTCACGACGCAAAGGCCGACCGGCCGGCGGCGCTCAGCCAGGCTTCCGGTCCCCGCAGCCGCCGCCACCCTTTCCGCCTTCTCGGCCATGGGCCTGTTTGCGGGACTGTCCGGGCTCTTCTTGGCCACGACGTTCGACCATCCGTCGCACGCACTCTCTGGCGCGACGCTGTTTCTGGTGTTTTCCTGCGGGGTCGTGTCCCAGTTGGCAACAACGAGGCTGCAGGCGTCACGCGTGCTCACACTGGGCACGGTCTCCATGCTTGTCGGGCTCGTGCTGCTGGTCGTTTCCGTACGGCTTTCGACACCAAGCCTCGCATTGTTCTTACTCGGAGGCGCGCTGATCGGTGCTGGTGCCGGTGCTGTGTTCAAGGGGACCACCGGGATCGTGCTCGAAGCCAGTGCACCGCAGGATCGAGTTGCCATGACGTCGGCTCTGCTGATCGCACTCTTCGTAGGGCTGTCGGTCCCGGTGATCGGCGCCGGAATCGCGCTCGACCAAGGCGCGAGTTCATCCAACACCGTGCTCGGGTTCGCCATCCTCGTCGGGCTGGGGGTTTTCGCATCAGGTTGGGCGCTGCTCGGACGCCGACCTCGCTTCTCGGAGCAGACCGCATAGACCCGGCCGGCTAGTCCTGGATCAAGCGTAAGACAGTCTCCTGACGGGTCGGAATGTCGAATCGGCCCGGTATTTGTGGCTTTCAGCCCGAGCGCCGGGCAGGGGACCTGCGGCTTTGAGGTGAAGTGCTGGGTGACCGTGGCCTCGAGTCCTCCGATGCTTCTTCGGCGAGGAGAAGTTCCTGCGCCTGGGCGGCCACGTCGCGCATCTCGACGAGCAGCGCACGCGCGGTGCGGTCATTGGCGATCCACTCTTGGTAGAGCTGCGCCTCGCGCTCAGAGAGCCGCTTGTTGACGGTCTTACCCTCCACCTTGGCCGTGAAGTGCCAATAGGGCCCGTGCAGGCGGGGCGGGTCGCCGTGGCAGGCGCAGTAGGACTTGCCGCAGCGGTTGTAGCGCTGGGCCACGCTGCCCGTCGCCATGTAGCCGATCTGGGCCAGGCGCTGGGCGAGCGCGCGATAGCGGCGTTCGTAGCTCGCCAGCCTCGCCTCTTGCGCCTTGGTCACGGCAACCTCCCGAAGAAGCATCCCACACCGGCGTACCGAGAGTAGTAATACTATCGGTATGATGGTCACGACACGGCAGCTCCGACGCAGGCTCGAACGCGAACGACGCCAGATCACCGCGCGTCTCGCTGATGCGGTGGCGCCCAATGCCACCAGAGCGGTCCTCGGGCGGGCCAACGTCTCCTACGAGTACGCCGAGCGCACCAGGGCGCTGTCCCATGGCGGCATGGGCCTGATCGCCCGCCTCGTCGCGTGGTCCGGGTTGGCCGGCCAGATCGACGCCTCGCTCGCGCTCTTGCAGATCCACCGGCCCTATTACGAGTCCGACCATGTGCTCAACATCGCCTATAACGCCCTGTGCGGCGGGACGAGCCTCGAGGACATCGAGGCCAGGCGATGCGACGCGGTGTTCCTCGACGGCCTCGGGGTGGACAGCCTGCCCGACCCGACCACGGCGGGGGACTTCTGCCGGCGCTTCGAGCCCGACGACGTGATGGCCCTCCAAGAGGCCATCAACGCGGCGCGCCTCGAGGTCTGGGGCGCCCAGCCGCCCGCCTTCTTCGCCCAGCGCGCGCTGATCGAGGCCGACGCCTCGATCATCTCGACCGACGGCGAGTGCAAGGAGGGCATGGACATCTCCTATCACGGGGTCTGGGGCTACTCGGCCCTGCTGATCTCGCTCGCCAACACCAAAGAACCGCTGTATTTCAAGGAGTTCGGGGCCAACCGGCCCTCGCACGAGGGCTCGGCCGAGCTCTTGGACCGCGCCGTCGCGCTGGTGCGAAAGGGAGGCTTCACAAAGGTGCTCTTGCGCGGCGACACCGACTACGCCCTCACCGCCAACTTCGACCGCTGGTCAGACGACGGGGTCGACTTCGTCTTCGGCTACGACGCCAAGACGAACCTGGTCGAGCGCGCCGGCGGCACCGACGAGGCGATGTACCACGAGCTCGTGGGCCGCGCCGAGCGCGCCATTATGACCACGGCGCGGGCCAAGGCCCCCCGGGTCAAAGACGCCGTCGTGCGCCAGAGGGGCTTCAAGACGCTGCGCACCGCCGGCGAGGATGTCTGTGAGTTCGACTACCGGCCCGGGGCGTGCCAGCGCGACTACCGGGTCATCGCGCTGAGAAAAGACCTCTCGGTCGAGCGCGGCGAGGACGTCTTGTTCCACGAATACCGCTGGTTCTTCTACATCACCAACCTGGACAAGAGCACGAGCACCGACGCCGTCGTCGGCCACGCCCGCGAGCGTTGCGACCAAGAGAACCTCATGGCGCAGCTCAAGAGCCAGGTCCGCGCCCGGCACGCCCCGCTGAACACGCTGGTGGCCAACTGGGCCTACATGGTCATGGCCGCGCTCGCGTGGAGCCTGAAGGCCTGGTGTGCCTTGTTGCTGCCGGTCTCGCCACGCTGGGCCGCGCGCCACGGCGAGCAGCGCCGCCGCCTGCTCACGATGGAGTTCAAGACCTTCCGGGCGGCCTTCATCGACATCCCCTGTCAGATCGTGACCGGAGCTCGCCAGGTCCGCTGGCGCGTGCTCGCCTGGAACCCCTGGCTCGACGCGTTCTTCCGGCTGTTCGACGCCCTGTAGCGACTCACTTTCTCCACGAGACGCTCGAGCCGCTCGCCGGCTCTGTTCCTCGACGTCCCCGACGCGGCCGATCACGCTCATCGCATCCGATGACGCTGTCCGATCAGCGATCTACGGCCGCGCAACCGCTCGATTCCACGGGCAACGCGCCCTCAGACGTGTCCGAGCGCCTTTACCGGGCCGGGATCGCTTGTTTGAGGGCTAGTCGATCACAGGCTCAGAAATCACTGCTCCAACCCCGTCGACTGACGTGGACGTCTGAATATCTCGAGCCCCGGAGACAACAGGTTGCGATGCGTCGCCAAGACGACGCCGGCCGCCACCCAAAGGTAAATGGCCACCACGAGCACACGAGCTGTGTCGGTTCGGCCTCCAAAGGATCCGAACGTTGCCGGAGACACGACGGCGAAGATCAAGTACACGACGAATACAAAGAGAACGAGGAGTGACATCACGGCGACGAAGGCCACTGAGGACACGTAACTCTGGCCGACACGCCGGGACGGACCCGGAGGCTCACTGTCGATTCGGGCCAGTTGAAGCCCCCGGCGTAGGTGGGTGAAGAGGACGAACTCGCTCACAAACGTGGCCAAGGCTCCCACGAGGATCGCCCGTCCTGCAGCGTTCGAGACGGCATTGGAGGTGTGACCAATCGCCACGACCACACCTCCGACAACCAGCGCCGAGCTCAAGATTGCGATCGCTAGCGTGACGAAAGACACGGCGAAGAAGTAGACCGATTGTGGTCGTCTCCCGCTCGGATCAGGATCGGCTCTGTTGGCCACGACGATGATGACGAAGACGCCGATGAGCGAGAGGGCGAACAAGACGGCGAAGACCTCGAGGAACGCGCTGAGGAGGCTTGTGACGAGTCCGGCGCTCGAGGACCCGATTGAGACGCCACTATTGGAACCGACTCCGAGTGACCCACCTTGAATGGAGGGAATGGTGATAGGCGTCCCGGATCCGGTAAAAGCCGGAAAGGTCGTAGGGGTCCCGCTCAAAAGGCTCATTGATTCCTCCCGCCGTGCCGACCCGCCGATGACGGGTCTCCGCCTCCGGCCACCATAGCCTCGGACTACCGATTCAGGTCGTGATCTGAACGTGGCGTGTCCGCGGTACACGCACAGCAACCGAACGGCGGTCGCGGTCGGCTCGGCCTACGTCTCTCTCCAAGGACTGCGTCGAGCGCCTCAGTCTGATGGGGGACGGAGGAACCCCGCTGAGAGGACTCGTTTCATCGGGCCTGACACCGAGGGTGTCCGAGCCGAGGGTCCAACGACAGTGGGTTGTGCCGGTGGCCGAGGGAGTCAATCGGAGGCAGGCCTGCGGCCATCGGTCCTTGGGGCCCACCCGTCGGCACACGGGCCGCACCGCGTCGGCGTGTTGGTGCCGGTTCGCCTATTGCTGCAGATTCGCCCGTTCCTGTTGCGGCTTGTGTCTGAGCGCCATGGCCTGATGGGCTTGCTCCTCGGTGAGTGCCATGGACGTACGGCACTGGCGCTGGTGGATCGGAACTTGGACCCGAGTGGTAGGAGGCGGATGACGAAGAACGAGAAGAACGACGTGATGTGGAAGAGCGTCGGTGCGGCCGGTGTGTCGCCGACCCCGGCAGAGCGAAGACGTGTGCCATCTGATCGGCTGCCGAAGACGGCGATCACGTCACCTCCGTTTGCCCTCTCCGCCGACCAGAGGCGGTCAGAGGCAGTTCAGTTCCTCGTCGGCCGAGGCCAGCTCGTTCAGCGTGTCAGGCGCCACCACACCCCGGGCGGCGCCAGCGCACTGAGGGTTCGTAGTGCCACCGGGGTGGTGGAGCCACGCCCCAACCCGGCCCGCAGGGTCCCGACTTGGGTCCCGCTTCGGATGGAGCTATGGGTCGCATCCAAGGTGCGCGGGCTTGCTGCGACGGTGACGGCGAGACCGGGCCACCCGATCACGCTCACCGGGTCGGCCACCGTCACGGGCGCTGTCGCACCCCATGGCGCCTCGACCTCTCCCGCGCGCTGGCCCGGAGCGAGGATGGTGAACGGATGGAGGCCGGCGAAGGCACTTTTCACCAACGTGTCCCCGGCATCGACCGCAGAGGTGTTCGGTCCGAGCGCCCCGGCCGGTTGCCCCAGAACGGCCCCGACGACGGTGACGTTCCTGCCGTCGATGTCCTGCTGCGCCGCGAAGAGGTAGCAGCCACCGGAGCTCGAGTCCGATCCCGTCTTGATCCCGACGATCCCGTCACGCCCCAGATCGAAATTGAGGTTGTACACGACCGGGCTCATGGGCACGCTGGCCTGGCCCAGCGAGACGATCTGTTGGAGAACCGGAATGGACATCGCCGCCTCGCCCAGACGCACGAGGTCGTCGGCCGTGCTGGTGGTGCCCGGGTCGACGCCGCTCGGGTCCGTGATGTGCGTCGAGGAGAGACCGAGCTTGACTGAAGCGGTGTTCATCTTGGCCACGAAGGCGCTGACAGTCGTGGCGTCCCACTCGGCCAAGAGCGTCGCCATGTCGGCTCCGTTGTCGACCAGCATGCCCTCGAGGGCTTGGAGCTCGGTCAGCGACTCCCCGGCGGACACGGGGACCTCGGACTCCTGGCTCACCAGCCCGAGGTGGTACGAGGCGATCGTGTCGGTCGTCACCGGGATCGTCGGTCCGTCTGCGCCCGGCGGCAGCGGGTGGTCGGACAGCACCACGTAGGCGGCCAGGACTTCGACCAGACCCGCCACCGGGACGGGCTGGGCGCCGTGCACCTGACCCAAGGTGCCGACGCCGTCGACACCGACTGCCGCTTCGCCCGCGCTGGGCCAGTTCAGGACCGGTGCCGCTCCGGGAAGCCGGATGTCGGCGGTCTGGACGGTCGGGTCCGGCAGGGGGCGTACCCATTGGACGATCGCACCCGCGACGAGTGCCCCGACCACGATCACTGCTCCCCACGCGAAGACGTGGCGGCGGCGCCGCGAGGCTCGTAGACCCGAGACGATCTTGAGCTCGTCTGAGCTCGGCGGCGGGAGCTGGCTGCCGAGCTGGCTGAGTCTCTCCTCACTTTGCGGGAGCACTGGTCGCCCGCGGGCATGGGCGGGACCGCTGCGGTCCTTTCCTCCATCCACGTCCATGACCGGAACGCTACGGCCGCACGAGTGCGAAAGGAGTGCACCCGATGCCGACGCGCTGCTGCATGTGGGAACCAAGGTCGGGCGCCGCCTCACACGTGGGTTGGTGAAACCGCCGATGTTCGTGCCGCTCCCCGTCGCCCCGCGGGCTGTTGGAAGACCAGCACGTACGGGTGAGGGATGGCGCGCCGTCCGAGGGTCCGGGTTGACTGTTCGGAGGTTGCTCGGGGGACGTCTCATGCAAAGTGATCGACTCGGGGCCGAGATCCCTCGACACATCCCGCCGATAGCGTCGAAGCCTCGTGTCTGAACGAGAGCGCAGGCGGCCATCCGGCGATGCACGGTCAGAGGGGCCGACACCCGCACCACCGCCGACGCCGGACGTCGGGCCCGACCCCGATACCGAGACCGAAACCGAGCAGCCGGCGGCGGCGCCGCGCGTCCCGCTCCGCCGCAACCGCGACTTCGTCCTGCTCCAAGCCGGCCAGTTGCTGTCGAACGCCGGCACCCAGGCCGCCACCATCGCCTACCCGCTCCTCGTGCTCGCGCTCACCCACTCGGCGCTGAAGGCCGGCCTCGTCTCGTTCGCCCGCACCGCGCCGATGGCGCTGCTCGCGCTTCCGGCCGGGGTGGCGGCCGATCATTGGAGCCGGCGCGCCCTCATGATCGGTTCCGACGTCGTGCGAGCCGCGGCCATCGGAGCGCTCGCCGCCAGCCTCGCCCTGTCGGACACGTCGTACTGGGTCATTGTCGTCCTCGCCTTCGTCGAGGGCGCCGGAACCGCCGTGTTCCTGGCCGCCCACCCCGGGGCACTGCGGGCTGTGGTGCCGACGGAGCAGCTGCCCGAGGCCGCGGGAGCGCAGAGCGGGCGCCAGGCCGCGGTACGCATCGTCGGCCCGCCACTCGGCGGGGTCCTCTACGAGCTCGGCCGTGCCCTGCCTTTCGTGGCCGACGCCTGCTCGTATGCCTGCTCCACGGTCTCGTTGCTGCTCATGCGGGCACGATTTCAGGAGGAGCGGTCGCGGGAGTCGGTGCCCTTCCGGGCCCGGATAGGAGAGGGGCTGGCGTTCACCTGGCGCCAAGCGTTCCTCCGGGTGACCGCTTTGCTCTATGGACTGCTCAACTTCACCGGTGCGGGTCTCCTCTTCTGCATCGTGGTCATCGGCCAGGGCCAGGGCCTGCGCGGGGGCGAGCTCGGACTGCTCACCGCGCTGTTCGCGGCCAGCGTCCTCGTGGGCTCGCTGGTATCGCCCGCGGTGCGGCGGATCCTTTCGGTTCGCGGCGTCTTCCTGCTCGAGATATGGACCTGGACTTGCTGTGCCGCCTTTCTCGTCTGGCCCCGCGCCGTCGTCCTGGCGGTGAGCCTGATCCCGGTGGGGCTGGCCATCCCGTCCACCGATTCGGTGGTCAACGGGTACCGCATTGCGGTCACTCCGGACCGCCTGCTCGGCCGCTCGGAATCCGTCCGTAGCGCCATCGCGCTCTCGACCGGCGCCCTGGCGCCCCTGGTGGCGGGGCTCCTGTTGCAGCACTCGACACCGAGGTGGACCGTCGCCCTCTTCGTGGTCTGGGCCTTGGGCCTGGCGTTATGGGGGACGTGGAGCAAGGCCCTGCGGACGCCACCTCCCTTGCAATCCAGATAAAAACTATGGTATTACTAGTATTTAGAAGTTGGAGTGCCCCCCTGACGGACGGGAGCAGGGTGCCCCGGTCAGGATCGCCCCCGGCTTCCCTCCGGTTCCTGAACTACCGGGGCATCCCGCTCCCGTCCGTGGATGATCGTTGGTGCCGCCCGGCAACAGCCGCATCGGGAGACGACTGCGGCAACAGCCCAGCGTGAGCGGCGACGGCGGCTGCGACGGCAATAGTCTCGGCGCCACCGTGGACCCGTCCCGATCTCCATCCTGGTCGCAACACCCATCCCCATCGCCGACCCGGTCGACCCTCCTGCGCAGCGCGGTCGACGTGACGCCCGACTGGCTCACGACCACCCTGCGCGGCTCGGGGGTCCTCAGCCCCGACGCCGCGGTCGTCGGCTTCGACATGAGCCCGATCGGCACCGGGCAGATGGCCGACACCACGCGGTTCTCGCTCTCCGTCGACGCGCCGGCGCGGCAACGAGCCCGGCAACCAGCGCACCCGACGACCCCGGCCAACATCCCGGCCAACATGGCCTCCATTGCCGACTCCTCACCCCCACGCAGTGTCGTGGGCAAGTTCGCGTCGGCGGACGACCAGAGCCGCTCGACGGGCCTTGCGCTCCGGGCCTACGAGATAGAGGTCCGCTTCTACCGCGAGGTCGCACGCCGCGTCGCCACCCGTGTCCCCGACGCCTACGCTGCCGAGATCGAGCCCGAGACCGGATGGTTCACGCTCCTGCTCGAGGACATCGTCGGCGGCGTTCAGGGCGACCAGATAGGAGCCTGCGCCCCCGACAGCGCAGCCGCGGTGCTCGACGAGATGGCAGGTCTGCACGCGCCCTGCTGGGAGGACCCGGACCTGGCCGCGTTGGGCTGGCTCAACCGCAACTCGCCCGACACCGACACCATGCTCAACGCTCTCGTGTCCTCGCTGTTGCCCGGGTTCCTGGAGCGCTACGCCGACACCCTTGCTTCGGAGCACCAGGACGTGTGCCGCCTCTTCGCCGAACACCTCCCGGCGTGGGTCCGACTGCGCACAGGGCCGTGCACCGCGACGCACGGCGACTTCCGACTCGACAACCTTCTCTTCCAACCGGGGAACCCGCGACCGGTGGTCGTCGACTGGCAGACCCTGGCCTGGGGCGGCGGGTCGGTCGACCTGGCCTATTTCGTCGGCGGCTGCCTCACCGTCGAGGACCGCCGCGCCCACGAGTCCGACCTCCTCGCCTACTACCACGAGTCGCTCTGCGCCCGGGGGGTCACCGGCTACTCGCTCGAACAGCTGCGCCACGACTATCGGCGCGACACCTTCGCCGGCATCCTGATGGCCATCGTCGCCTCCATGGTCGTGCAGCGCACCGAGCGCGGCGATTTGATGTTCCTCACCAGCGCCAGCCGCCACGCCCAGCACGCGCTCGACCTCGACGCCCCGGCCATGCTCCTCGACGCCGACCGATGACCGACGCCGACCGATGACCGACGCCCGCGACGCCGACCGATGACCGACCTCTTGGTGCTCTGCACCGGCAACGCGGCGCGCTCGGTCATGGCCGGGTTCATGCTCGAGCATCTGAGGAACGGCCGCCCCGATCCCCTCCACATCGTCACGGCGGGCACCCACTCCATCGACGGCCAGCCGATGGGCATGCGTACCCGCACCGCGCTGAACCGCATCCCCGCGCTCGAGGGCACCGACTTCCGCCGTCACCGCAGCCGGCAGGTGCACGCGGCCGACCTGGTCCGGGCCGAGCTCGTCGTGGTCATGGAGGCCGACCATGTGCGCTACGTCCGGCGCGTGCATCCGGCGCACGCCGGGAAGACCGCGACCATCCGGCGACTGTGCTGTGACCTGCCCCTCTCGCCGCCGCCGTTGCGGGAGCGGATCGACGCGCTCGGACTGGCCGGCGCCGAGCTGAGCGACTCCGATGACGTGCTCGATCCGGCCGGTCAGGAGGACGACGTCTACGCCGCCTGTGCCAGCGAGCTGTGGGACTTGTGCCAGCAGCTCATCATTCTCGTCTGAGACGACATCCGACCGTCGTGTGACACCTGGTGCGACTCGAGTCAGTCGGGGTGCGTCGGTCTCGAGTCAGTCGGCGATACGTTGGTCTCGAGTCAGTCGGCGTGCACGGAGCGCAACCCCGCCCAGGCGAGGTCGGCCATGCGGCGGGCCAGCCGCAGGGCTTCCTCCTCCAGCGTGCCGTCGCCCTCGCCCCCGAGGCGCTCCGCCATGAAACGACGCGAGGCACCCTCGGCCATGCCGACAATGCCGTAGGCCAGGAGCCTCCGGTGATCGTCGTCGAGCCCGGCTGCGATGAGCGGGTCGATGGCCTCGGCGATGGCGTCCTCCACCGCGCGCAGTGCGCGGCCCAGTTCGCGGTCGTCGGCGTGGTCGCGGCCGTAGAGCAGCCGGAACTCAGCCTCCTTGCTCACGACGAGGCGAAAGTAGGCGGCAAAGCCCAGCTCCACCTGCTGGCGTGGTCCGTCTGCCTCCATGACCGCCTCGCGCACCGCCGTGAGGAGCTCGCGGGCGATGGAGTCGACCAGCTCCAGGTACAAGGCCCGTTTCGACGAGAAGTGCTGGTACAGCAGCGGCTTGGTCACGCCGGCCGTGTCGGCGATGTCGTCCATTGTGGTCGCCCGGTAGCCGCGGTGGGCGAACAGCTCGAGTGCCACCGCGAAGAGCTGCTGCCGCCGCTGGTCCGCGGTCAGCCGCCGCGCCGGAGCCTGCAAGGTCATGGATCTCACGTTACCGGCCGATCATCCGCAGGAGAGGAGACGGTTTGTGGGCCTGGACGGGCCGCGGGACGGTACGGATCGGGGGCCGGGAGGGGCTGTGAGGCTCAGAGAATGCTCATTGCCGTTCGGCGAGGTGGACTACGGCGTCCTCCACCTTGGTGATGGAGCCGCCGAACTCCTCGACGATCATCCGCTCCAGGGCCTCGTACTGCTCCTCGCTCCGCTGCCCGCCGTAGGTACGGGTGACCGCGACGTAGCTCGGGGCATGGAGCGTGCGGGCGAAGGTGTGGTGGAAGGTCCGGAGCTCGCCGAAACGCCCATCTTCCAGCACTGGGTCGAGCGACGCGAGGATGTTGTCCCATCGCTTCGGCCAGGGTGCGCCGAACAGGTCTTCCAAACGCTCCTCGAAGCGTCGGGGACCCCAAGCCACCACCTCGGTCCACACGAGTGCCAGCCTGCCGCCGCCCTGGAGCAGATGCGCGGCGCGATCGAGCGCGATCGACGGTTCGACCCAGTGCCAGGCGTTGAACGCAGCCAGCAGGCTTGCCCGATCGGGCAGTGGGCAGTCCTCGAACCGCTCGACCACGACCCGACCGCGACCGCCCAGCTTCGACGCAGAGAGCCTGGACGCGGCGAGCTTCGACGCAGCGACCTCCGCCAGCACGCGTGCCGGCTCGACCGCGGTCACATCGAGTCCGCGTTCGACCAACGGCACAGTGGCGATACCGGTGCCGGCGCCTATCTCGACCGCCACGTCGCCCGGACCCAATCCGGCCTCACGCACGAGCGCGTCGAACACCGCCTCGGGGTAGCGCGGCCGGTACCGGTCGTAATCGAGCGCCTGTGCGGCGAATCGTGCCGACGCCTGCTGCGCCCCTCGCCACGCTTCGGGCACGCTTGAGTATGGCGCACGGCTATCAGGGCGCGGCGGTCCGCTCGGTATTGGTCGGTGCCGAAAGGAGAGTCCGTCGTGACCAGAAGGCGGAGCTATGGCCCCGGTACCGCGAGGACCTGGAGCACGGTGGCGAGACGCCCCGGCAGGTCGGCCTGGTCGAAGTGGGTGGCGGCGACGGCGTGATTGTGCGCGAGCAGCGACTCGTCCGGCGACGCGAGGAAGCCGGCGAGTGCGTCGGGGTCGTCGGCGTCGAACCAGCGGAAGCCGAAGGCCCGGAGCTCGCGGCTCACCGGGTAGGGCCCGACGGCGAGTGGCCGGCGATGCGTGGCGGACTCCACCGACGGGTTGCCGAAGCCCTCCCATGTCGACGGGAGCAGCACAGCGTCGCAGGCGGCATAGGCGTCTTCCATTCCCACGTGCCCGGCAGCGTGCCCGCGCCTCACCGGGCAACGCGCCCCGGCCATCAGACGATTGAGCTCCGGCCCGAAGCCGTCCTCGGCCGGCCCGAGCAACCAGTAGGTGCCACCGACGGCTTCCGCCAGCGAGAGTCCCCCCGTCACGTTCTTGCGCGGCAGAGCGCGGGTCGGCTGCAGGAGGAGCGGCCGGTCGGCCGCCGCGCCCAGGGCGGCGCGGGTACCGGCGCGGTCGCCTCCCGGAGGGTCCGGGTCGAAGGTGTTGTACACCGTCGTCGCCCGGATGCCGCGTTCGGCCAGCTCCACGCGGCTCAGCTCGTTGATGGTGACGTGGGCCCAGGCCGGGTCGTCGGGGGGAGGACCGAGGTGGGCGAGGTGCGGACGCTGCCAGGGCAGGTCGTGGTGGTGGAGCACCGTCGGCCGGCCGGCGCACGCCACGGCCGTGACCGCGGCGGCGGCGGGGTTGAGGGGGAGGGAGCAGACGTTCTCCACGACGACGAGGTCGGCCGGGGCCAGGGCGTCGCGCACTTCGCCGGCGGTCGGCGGCTCGGGCGCGTCGATGGCAAGGCCCGGCAGCACCACATCGACGGGGCCCGAGCCGGCCACGGTGGTGACCCGCCAGCCCAGGGCTCCGAGCGCGTCGGCCCACTTGGCGGCCTCTACGGAGACCCCGTCGCCCCCGCCCAGGCGGAACGAGACCAGGCAGGCCGTGGGCACGCCCGGCACTGTACGGGCCCTGCTCTCGGGTAGTTTCTCCCCCTATGGCCAAGCGGGCACTGATCACCGGCGTCACCGGCCAGGACGGGTCGTACCTGGCCGAGTTCCTCCTGACACAGGGGTACACCGTCATCGGTATGGTCCGGCGCTCGAGCACGTTGAACTTCGAGCGCATCGCGCACATCCAGGACCAGATCGAGCTGGTCTCGGGCGACCTGCTCGACGAGGTCTCCCTGATCAACATCCTGCGCGATCACCGGCCGACCGAGATCTACAACCTGGCCGCCCAGTCGTTCGTGCAGACCTCGTGGCACCAGCCCGTCCTCACGGGGGAGACCACCGCCATGGGGGTGACGCGGCTGCTCGACGCCATCCGGCTCGTCGACCCCGAGACCCGCTTCTATCAAGCCAGCTCTTCGGAGATGTTCGGCAAGGTGCAGGAAGTGCCCCAGCGCGAGTCGACGCCGCTCTATCCCCGCAGCCCCTATGGCGTGGCCAAGGTCTACGGGCACTGGATCACCGTCAACTACCGCGAGAGCTACGACCTGCACGCGACGTCGGGCATCCTCTTCAACCACGAGTCGCCGCGGCGCGGCCTCGAGTTCGTGACGCGCAAGGTGACCCACGGCGCGGCGCGGATCGCCCACAGGCTCGACGACAAGCTGGCGCTCGGCAACCTCGACTCTCAGCGCGACTGGGGCTACGCCGCCGACTACGTGCGCGCCATGTGGCTCATGCTCCAGCAGGACTCGCCCGACGACTACGTCGTGTCGACGGGGGAGACGCACACGGTACGCGAGCTGTGCCGGCTGGCCTTCGAGGTGGTCGGGCTGGACTGGGAGCAGCACGTCGTCATCGACGAGCGCTTCCTGCGGCCGGCCGAGGTCGACCTGCTGGTCGGGGACCCGGCCAAGGCGCACGAGGTCCTGGGCTGGCAGCCCGAGGTCGAGTTCCCCGAACTCGTGACCATGATGGTCGAGGCCGACATGGACCTCGTCCGCAAGAGCATCTCGTAGTCCGGGGGGCGGCCGCGCTCGACCCCACTGCCGCACTCGGCGCCATCTCGGCCGACCCGGCCGGCGCCCTCGTCGCCTTCGGGGCGGGGATCCTGTCCTTCGTTTCGCCGTGCGTGCTGCCGCTCGTGCCCGGCTACGTCTCCATGGTGTCGGGCCTCTCGGCGGCGGAGCTGTCGGCGGTATCGGTCGTACCGGCGGGATCGGCGGCCGGCGCCGCCGTAGGCGCCGGCGCCGCCGTCGGCGTCGGCGAATCGGGTCAGGACGGGGCGATTGGGGGTGCAGCCGGGCCGGACGGCATGACCCCGTCGGCCGCCCTGAGGCCCGTACTGCGCGGCATCGGACTCTTCGTGGCCGGGTTCACCGTGGTCTTCGTGGGCCTCGGCGCCACGGCGTCGGGGATCGGCAGCCTGCTGCACGGGCATCACTTCGTGCTCTCCCAGATCAGCGGAGTGCTGATCGTCGCTCTCGGCGCGGTCATGGTGCTCGGCTCATTGCCGTCGAGCGTGTGGGCGCATGCCGGCTCGGGCACGCTCGGCGTCGTGACCCGGGTGACCGGCGAGCACCGCTTCGACGTGCGCCCGTCGCGGCTCGGCGCCTGGGCCGCCCCGGTGATGGGCGTGGCCTTCGCCTTCGCCTGGACGCCGTGCATCGGCCCCGTGCTCGGGGCGGTGCTCGGCCTGGCCAGCCGGAACGGGACGCTGGCCGGCGGCGCCTTCCTCCTCCTCGCCTACTCCCTCGGCCTGGCCGTGCCGTTCGTTCTCGTGGGCCTGGCCTTCGGCCGCTTCACCGCCCTGCTGGGGCGCACGAGGCATTGGCTGTGGGCGGTCGAGCTGACCGCGGGCGTGATCCTGGTCGTCTTCGGCGTGCTGCTGTTGACCGACAACGTGGGCTGGATCTCGAACCACATCTCGGACGTGCTGAACAACGTCGGGCTCGGCCGGCTCTCGAAGAGTTGAGCGCGATCCACCCCTCCGCTCTGAGGGGAAATTTTTTGGCACTCTCGACGTGAGAGTGCCAGAATTCCTGGTGTTACCCATAAAATGACGTCACCAACAAGACGATGCGCACACGGCGCACAAAAAGGAGGTGAGAGTCATGGCTCTCGTACGCACTGACCCCTTCAGGGGAGTCGACCGCTGGTTTCAGCCGCTCTGGGCCGCCCAGCAGAACGGGCCGCGGTCAATGGCGATGCCCATGGATGCCTACCGCCAGGAGGACTCCTTCCTGCTGCGGCTGGACCTGCCCGGCGTGAAGCCCGACTCGGTCGAGCTGACGGTCGAAGACGGCGTCCTGACCATTGCGGCCGAGCGGCCGGCTCCGCTCCAGTCCGAGGGTACGAAGTCGGTGATCGCCGAGCGGCCGCACGGCAGCTTCAGCCGTCGGGTCGTCCTCGGCAAGCAGCTCGACTCGGAGAACATCGAGGCGAACTACGAGGACGGAGTCCTCACGGTCGTGATCCCGGTGGCCGAGAAGGCCAAGCCACGCCGGATAGAAGTGACGACCAGCCACGAGCAGCGGGTGATCCCCGCCGCCTGACTTCGGAACCTGCGCACCGGGGGCCGGTCCCCCGGGCGCGCAGGTTCTTCGCCCCGCCGACCGTTCCGATCAGGCGCGGTGCGACGAGCGCTCCGCCAGGACCTGGCAGAGCGAGGCCGCGAAGGTGTGGACGTCCCCGGGCCAGCGCGCCGAGACGTAGGTCCCGTCGCGCACCACCCAGGCCGGCCTGGCGTCGGTCGGCGTGTCGCGCGCACGGCCGTTCGTCTTGCGCCGGTAGTCCGTCGTTCCCTTGGGGACGTCCGCGAAGTCTTCGGGCCGGGCCAGCGCCCGGGTCACCTCCTGCTGCACGGACATGAACCCCGCCCGTTGTCCGGGCTCCTCCATGTAGGTGCGGTAGTAGTCGGGGTCCCAGAAGCGTGACCACCGCGTGATGTCCCATGCCTTGCTCTCGAGGGTCCAGGTGAGGGCTGTGGTCCGTCGGCCGAAGAGGACAGACTGGCCCGTGGCCGGGTTCTGCGCGCGCGCAGCCACGAGCACGCCGTGGCAGATGGCACCGACGGGCTTGCCCGCGCCGAACGAGTCGACCGCCATCCTCTGCACCTCCACGCTTTCGAGGTAGTCGCGCATGCCCCGGGCCCTGTGGCCTCCCGGGAGCACGAGGGCGTCGTAATCGGACCGGCGCGCTTCGGCCCAGTGGACGGGAGAGCGGAACGCGGCATCCCCGACCAGCGCGTCGTAGGCCGTCCGGGCGCGGCGGTCAGCCCGCAGGACGCGACCGACCACCGTGGCGCGCCGCAGAATCGGCACCATGCCCCACGGATCGAGCCCCTGCCCCGTGACCATGAGGTCGTCCGCCTCACCCGGCCTCCCCGACGGGGTGGCGAAAACCACGTGGTGCCCCGCCCGCGCCAGGATCTGCCACGTCACGGCGACCTCCGTCGGGTCGAAGTCTCGGGCGGGGATTGGGATGAGCACGACCGCCATGGCTGTCCGGCGAGACTACCGACCAGTGGGAAGCGGAACTCGTGGCTGAGGCCCCACCCGACGACAACGCCAGCGTCGCGGCGACGCAACGGCGGTATCATCGGTCAGCGTGACGGGACGGCACACTCGGATTAGTGACCGTTGATTAGGGTAAACATTGGTTACATTGGCGTGAACACAGGAGCCGCTCGAATTCGAGCGAGCCAGCGCGGAAGGGTTCGAGTCGGACGATGAGTGTCGGGCACATGGAGCCTCGGTGATTCGGACGCCACTCCCGGCGTCACACCGGAGGATCGGGCACACGGGCAAGGGCGGATTCGGCGTACATCCAGTGCGTGCCGCGGCAGGCCTGAGGACGAGAGAGGCGGGTTGATGATGGGCGCACGGGCAAGGCATGCAAGGCACCGACTGGGAGCCGCAGGTGGACGCGCCGCAGATCGACAGCGTGGTTGGCGGTTGTTCGCGCCGATCACCGCCGGGACGTTGCTCTTCTTGTCGATCCTCGGGGCTGTGGTGGTGGCACCGGTGGTGGCGGCGAGTCCTACCGCGTCGGTCGCCGTCACCCTCGTGTCGCCTGCATCCCAGCCCTCCGGCACTCCCTTCGTGTACTCGGTTCAGCTGGCCTGCCTCATGAGCGCCGGCGTCGCCTGTGGTCCCAACACCACGGTCACCGTCCCACTCGCCGGGTCGACCGCACCGCCCATGGGCACCTGGACCTACTCGGTCAACAGCGCCGTCCCGGGGCTCCTCTCCTCGCCCGCCGGACCGCTCACGCCTCAGCCCGATCCCAACGGGGACGGGGGCCAGCAGCTGGTCGTACCCCTGTCGGACGCCGTGTTCGTCGGAGGTTTCAGCGGAGCGATTCAGCTGTCGGTGACGCCACCAAACCACGCCACGGCGGGCGGCACCACCTGGCCGGTGACGCCGACCCTCGCCGGAGGGGCCCTCGGGAGCGTCACGGCCACCACTCCGGCCACGGCGACTGCCACGGCGACCCTTGAGCCGGCGCTCTCCGCGTCCGCCTCCCCGGCGCCGGGTTCGAAGGAAATTGTGACCTACGCCCTGACTCCGACGTGTGACCCGAACGCCGCGCTCGGCGACGAGTCGCCGACGTCAGGCACCCTGGTGGACCACCTCCCCGCCTCAGCGACGTATCAATCGGCGACGAATGGCGGTGTCTTCGACTCGACCGACGGAACGGTCACCTGGTCCTTCTCGTCGCCAGCCGATCTGCCTCCTGGCTGTGCCGCCGGCGCCAACAGCGCGGCTGGTGCCATCGGCGCGGCTGGCGCCATCACTGCGCCTGGTGCCGCCACCGACGCGGTGACTGTCGGGTTCTCGAGCGGGACGGCCACCTCGGCTGAGGCCGACCAGGCGACCTTCACTGTCGAGGGTGCGGGCGCGGCGACGGCGAGCGCCAACGCCTCCGCCTCACCGGTGGACCCAGGGGGTCCCTCGGCGCCCCCACCGCCGAACACTTCTCCCGTCCCGCTCCAGCAGACGGGGGAGATCACCATCTCACCCGCGCACCAGACGCACCCGACGGGGACCGTGCAGACCTACGACATCGACGTTTCGTGTAGCGGCGAAGGCAACGCCGAATGCGGTCCGAACCTCACCGTCACCATCCCGCTGGACACCACGACGACCCCGCCGATGAACGACCCGAGCTGGTCCTTCACCGCCCACTCGAGTCCAGCGGTGCTGCTCACGAGCGGGCCGACCGTGATGGGCGACAACCTCGTCCTCGGTCTGAGCGATTCAGCGCTCACGGCCGGGAACAGCGGCAGCATCTCCCTGACCGCCACGCCGCCCAACGACGTGACTCCCGACCACACGTCGTGGTCGCTGCTCCCGACGTTGACGGGGGGCCACATCCCCACCGTGACCGCACCGACCCCCGCCCACTCGGTGGCCACGGCCCAGCCGCTCCTGTCAGTGGACAAGACCACCACGGACGGAGGGAGCGTCTATCTCGCCGGCGACGACATCTCCTACACCATCGCGGCCCACTGCGACGTTGCCGCTCCGGGCAGCCTCTACCTCAGCGACGGAAGCCTCGTCGACCCGCTCCCGCCAGGGACGACCTTCGTTTCGGCCAGCAACGGCGGGGCCTTCGACTCGGGCACCGACACCGTCACCTGGTCCTTCCCCACCCCGGCGTCCACGCCGACAGGCTGTGCGGCCGGCGCCGCCGGACCGAACTCCTTCAAGGTGGTGGTCACCGCACCCACTCCCGCCCCGCCACCCCAGGACCAACCCCTGATCAACAAGGCCACGTTCTCGGGCACCGGCCCCGATGCCACCAACCCGGCCGGCATCACCGTGTCCACCAGCGCACAGGTGCCGGTCGAAATCGTGAACAAGGCGCCCACGGGACCCGGCTCGCCCGGGTACGCGACCATCTCCAAGACGTCGTTGGCCCCAATCGACGAGCCGAACGTAAGCCCGAATCAGTATGTGGGGACCTATCCAGGAAACTGGGTGCCCACCTCGGCGTCGCCGAGCTACACGGTCGGTGCCGCCGCCGCCTCGTTCCAGGCCACGGTCGACTACTCGCTGGTCGGCGTGTACCAGACCCAAGTGGTCGATCCGCTGCCCTGCTTGAACAACGCGACAGGCAACCTGTACCGCTCCGAGCCGTACAACAGTGCGCCCTGTGCGAACCCCGCCTTCCACCCGGAGGTCATCGAAGTCTCCAGTGCCGGGCACTCATCCTCCACTGGGCTCGGGCAGGCGATCGCCGGCGGCTTCGTGCCTGAGGCCGTGCTCAGCGACGGGACCACGGTGCCCCTGTCGCCGAACGGGTCCGTCGGTGCGCACGCTTCCAGTGCCTTCTTCTCCATACCAAAGGCCGACGTCGGCCTGGTGGCAACCATCGAACTGCCGCCCAACCCGGCCCTCATGGACAACGTGCTCCAACTGACCATGTGGGGGTACACCGACATCACGTTGGCCAACTTGAACGACGGCGTGAACCAGCTGTACAACATCGCCACCGCGGTGCCGATGCTGAACGGGACCGCCTTGACTCCGGTTCAGGCGCACGCCAGCGTGTTCACGGTGCCGACGCCGATCGGGCTCGGCATCTCGAAGTCCTTCGGACCCCTGGCGGGTGGCCCGCACGGGAACACGGTGCTCAACCTGGAAGGAGCGGTCAACCTCGACGCTGTACCGCTCGAGCACAACGTCGTGCTCACCGACCTGCTCCCTCTCGGAATGACCTGGGCGAACCCGAGCTCGTCGGGGACCTTCACCCTCATAGAGGGGGGTGGTGCCATCACCAAACACGTGACGGCCACCGCGTTCAATTTGCCCAATTTCCTCGGAACTGGTCGCGACCTGATCCGAATGGACATTCCGGCTGCTGATTTCACGAGCACCGGTGCATGGACGATCAGCCCGCCGACGAACTTCTTGGAGATGACCACGCCCACCGCCCTGGGCCTCTACAAGAACACAGACCAGATCTTCCTCTTCGGCTTGGCGCCCGAAGAGATCAACCCTGGCTGCAGCAATCCGACGCAGGTCGGTGGCGGCTCGAGCACGTCCACCTTCGAATCGGCCGACCCGGAGAACCTCGACGGGGACGGCGACGCGAGCGAGGACTATTGCCAGGCCCGCGCCAGCCTCAACGTGTTGGGAACGGGAGCCGCTTTCGACCTGACCAAGACCGTGCAGGGCAATCTCGACCCGGCGCCCAAGGGGGCGCTCGGCATCGGCGACGCCTCACCGGGCGGATCCGGGACCTACGGGCTCACATGGTCCAACGTCGGCACCGACACGCTGGACCTGCCGGTGATCTACGACATCCTCCCCTTCGTGGGCGACACGGGCGTGAGCCAAGGCCAGAACACGGTCCCGCGCGACAGCCAGTTCCAGCCGGTCTTCGCCTCCGTGGCAGCATTGCCGGTTGGTGTGTCCGTCCTGTACTCGCAGTCCACCAATCCCTGCCGCGACCAGGTCTTCCCCGACTCGGCCAACCCGACGTGCGTCAACGACTGGACGACGACTCCGCCGACCGACCTCTCCACGGTGCGGGCGCTCGAGTTCGCCTCGACGGGGACCTACCCGGCGGGAAGCGGCTTCTCGGTGAATTTCACGGTCGACGTGCCTCCGGGCGTCGTCGACCAGGTGGCGTGGAACAGCGCGGCCACAAATGCGGTCGACGTCACGACTCCCTCGAACCATCCGCTCCCGGCTGAGCCACCAAAGGTCGGTCTGGTGGCGCCCAGCACGCCGACCCTGGTCACCGTGACGTCGGCGCCGACGACGGCTTCGTTCTCCTCGTTGAGCGACCAGGTGAAGATCACCGGGACCGGGGGCGACCCGGGGACCCTGGCCTGGCAGCTCCTCGGGCCCGTGGCGCCCGTCGGCGGGTCGTGCGCGAGCGTCTCCTGGACGGGAGCGCCCACGGCTGCATCGGGTAGCGATGACATCACGGCCGACGGCACCGTGACCACCGGGCCGGTCACCGTCAGCGTCGTGGGTTGCTACACCTGGACGGACACCCTCACGTCCGACCCCGGCGACTTCCCCTACCAGGCGACCGTCGGTCCAGGGGCGACGAACGAGGTGACCCAGGTCCAGCCGTTCACGCCCACCCTCAGAACGGTGGCTGCAAGCAGCATCAGTGCCGGCGTCGAGTCGGTCACCGATAGTGACAGCTTCAGCGGCTTCCCCTCCGGGGCGCCCGCGAACACACTCACCTGGACCCTGTACGGACCGGTCACGCCTACCAGCGCGGGGTCCTGCCCGACCAGTTCGTCGCCGTACCTCGCGGCCCATGTGGATCAGTCCGGCACCCTGTCGGTGACCGGAAACGGCACCGAGACCACGCCCTCGACCGCACTCCCTGGCCCCGGCTGTTACAGCTACGGCGCCGAGCTCCCGGCATCGGCGACGAGCCAGGAGGTGGCCCTCGCCCCCGGCACCCCGAGTGAGACGGTGCAAGAGGTGAGCCCGACCATCACGACCAAGACGTCGGCGGCGACATTGCCGGCCTTCAGCTCGGCTTCGGACGACATCACCATCAGCGGCCTCGGATTGGACTCGGGCACCTTGACCTGGTCCCTCGTCGGCCCGGTGACCGCCGGAGCCCAAGGGTGCAGCGGGGTCGACTGGAGCGGGGCCGCCACGGTCAAGACCGGGACCGTCGCCATCAGCGACGGATCCCCGACGAACGTCACCGCCGGTCCGGTCGAGCTCTCGGCGCTCGGTTGTTACAGCTGGGTGGCGACGCTCACGAGCAGCTCGTTCCCCAGCGCAGTGACGAGCGCCGCTGGGACCTCGGGCGAAGTCACTCAGGTCATGCCGTACACCCCGGCGCTGGCCACGAAGGCGGCCCTCGCCACCTCCGCCAGCGGTGCCAAGAGCGTCTCGGACTCCGTCACCGTCAGCGGCATCCCGGCGGGCGCCCCCACCGCGACCCTCACCTGGACCCTCTACGGTCCGGTGGCCGCGGGATCGAACGGAGCCTGCCCCACCACCTCCGCCAGCTACGGCGGGGTCGCCGGCACTGGCACGGTGCAGGTCTCGGGTGATGGCTCGGTGGTCACGCCGTCGGTACAGCTCGTCACGGCCGGGTGCTACAGCTACGGAGACAGCCTGGCGGCTACCACTCTCGGCTCCGCAGCCGTCGTCGCACCGGGTGAACCGGCGGAGACGGTGAGCGCCGCAACCACGCCGTCGGGGCCGCCGTTCGCCGTGACCGGAATGACGCCGGTGCTCTTCGTCATCGGTGTCCTGCTCACCGCGGCAGGCGCGCTCCTAGCCGTCGTCTCGCGGCGCCGGCGGCTCCGGCGCCCGCCGGCCCTCTGAGACGCCGAAGGGAGGGCTAGCCGGGCCGACCCCGTCAGCTCGTCGTTCATGAGCCGGCGATCGATCGGGATCTCATGCGGCCTCGAGGGATGAGAGAATCGGGATCCTGAGCGATTGTGCCTGAACGATTGTGGAGGGTGAGATGTTCGATCTGGTCATCGACATCGAGAACACTCCGGGCTCGCTGGCCGAGGTGGCTGCGGCCATAAGCGACGCCGGCGTCAACATCGCCTCGGCCACCTGTCTCGGACGGAGTGGGCGGGCCGAGCTCCATATCCTCGTGCCCCATCCCGAGGCGGCCAAGCACGCGCTGGCGATCTCCTCCCTGGCGGTCACCAGGGAGCGCGAGGTCGTCGTGGTCGACGTCGAGGACCGCTCGGGTGTGCTGGCCGACCTGACCCGCCAGATCGCCAAGGCCGGCGTCGACCTCGACCTCGTCTACGTCGCCACTCAGAACCGCGTGGTCTTCGGAGCGGCTGACCTGGCCGCGTTGCGGGCGGCCTTGGGAGCCGACGCGCGCTGAGTCCTGGCCAGCGGCGGCTGGAGCGGCGAGGATCGCCAGCCCGTGCCACGCCGACGCCGCAGCGATAGCGTCGGGCGACATGACCGGAACTGACACCACCGCGGCAGGCTCCGACCCGGCCGGCACCGGGGACACGGCACTGCCACCGATCTTCTCCGACGACGACGGGATCGAGGCGCTCTGGGTCCAGGCCTACCAGGGCGAGGTCCTCGGCGAAATCCTGTTCGGCCGCCTGGCCGTGATCCTCGACGACCGGTCCGAATCGGATCACGCCGGCGCCATGCGGGTGCTCGAGACCCTCGAGCGTCGCACCAAGGAGGCGGTCGCCCCCGCTCTAACCCGGGCCGGTATCCCGACGGCGCCCGACCAGGAGCAGCTCGACCTCGCCGCCGCGCTCGCCGAAGGCTCGGCCGACGCCTCGTGGGAGGACCTCATGTCGGCCACGGTGGCGATCACGGGCCAGTTCATTCCGCTCTACCAGCGCATCGGCGAGCTGAATCCCTCCGAGCGGGACGTCGCCGAGTTGCTCGTCGCCCACGAGGAGGCGCTGCGCGACTTCGCCCGAGCCGAGCTGGCGGGCCGTACTTCGTCGTCCCTCGATCCGGTCATCGCCCTGCCGCACATGGCCTGATCCCGAGCCCGAGCCCGAGCCCGGGCCCGAGCCCGAGCCCCGGGCCCGAGTCGCGTTCGGACCGCTCAGGCCGGGGACTCGGACGGGCGCCAGGAGCAACGGGGAACCGGCACGAGCAGGCCAACATGACCGATTTCGTGCGCTTCGACCGCAGTCACTACGAGACGCTCACGCGTGCCGGGGCTACGCCGCCTGGGCACCTACCTACGACGACACCGTCGGGCGAGCTCAGAGGCGCAGAGTCAGCCCCGATCTGTGCGAAAGGCGAAGAGTGGCCTGTATGGCCCGGGAGAGGCGCCGCTCCACCAAAGGGGCAGCTTCAGGTCGGAGTTCCTTCCGTACAACTATGACAGTGAAAGGTATGAATAGTGCCTTTTGTTGACTACTATGTACCCATGAGACTTGAGGACCAAGTACTCCGCGACCTGCACCGCGCTGCCGTAGACGCCGGGCGCCGCGGCGTGGCGGTGCCGTCGGATGACCTCGACGCGGTCGTCAAGCGCACCGGTGACCGCCAAGCGGCTCAGAAGGCTATTGGGCGGTTGGTCCGGGCAGGGCGAGTTGTGAGAGTTCGCAAGGACCTGCTCGTGCTGCCGGACGCACTTGGCCACCTCGGCATCGACATGGCGGACCTGATCGATGCGGTTGCGCCCCAGCCCTATCTGATCACGGGTGGCCGGGCGCTTGAGCACTACGAACTGAGCGACCAGCACTTCTTTGGAGTCATCGTGTTGGTCTCAGAACGCGTCGAGAAGCTCTCGTACCGAGGGCAGACGGCGACGTTCCTCCTGACTGACCGCACGAACATTTGGGGATGGGAAGAGGGCGCTCGACCGCAGTACGCGGTTCCAGAGCGCGCCATCGTCGACGTGCTGAATCATCCGCGCTACGCGGTCACCCTCACACAGGCCTTGGACGCGTTGCTCATGGCGCCATCAAGGAATCCGGCATTCTTGGACCGATTGCTTGAGACGGTGATTCGCTACGACTCGCGTGCGGCGGCGTGGCGCGTGGGCCTGGTGGTCGAGCGGTTCTTCGGAACGGCCGCGGCCGCGCCGTATCGAGAGCTGATCGGCGACAACCGCGCTCCCGTGCTGATGCGCCCCCGGGGAGTCGCCGAGGGGCCCCTCAACTCTGACTGGCGAGTCGTCGTCAACGCGCTCCTAGGTGGGTGGTGTCTTTCGCGTCATGAAGCGCGCTGACCTGGTGAGGCTCGATTCGCGTTCTGGGTCAGGATCTGGGAGAATTACATCGTTGTAGTTCTCGGCTCCGGAGGGACCCATGGCGCTCGGTGTGGCCAACAAGCAAGGCGACCTGCTCGACGACGTGACGAGGTTCTGCGACGAGACGCTCGAAGCGCATTCGATCTATGTCTTCTTGCACCGCGAGCGCGATCGGCTCTTCCCCGACGAGGCCTTCAGCGATCTCTTCGACGACAAGGGCCGACGTTCGGTGCCGCCCTCGGTCGTCGCCGTGGTCATGGTGCTCCAGCGCCTCGAAGGGCTCTCTGACCGCGAGGCGGTCGAGCGCTATTGCTTCGACAACCGCTGGCGCTACGCAGCCGGCACCGGCGGTTACGACACTGAGGGGTGGACGAGCTTCGCCCACACCGTCCTCGTCGACATGCGCGAGCGCCTGCGGCGCTCCGAACATCCCAACCGCATCTTCGACGTCACCCGTGACGCCGCCAAAGAGGCTGGACTCGTCGGACGCAAGCGCGTCTTGGACTCGACCCCGCTCTATGACGCGGTGGCCACCATGGACACCGTGACTCTCATCCGCTCGGCCATCCGGGGCGTGCTCAAGGTGGCCGACCCCGAACTGGCCGCCCACGTGCGCGAGGCCATGAAGAGCGGGGACGACTACGCCAGCGCGGCCAAGCCCCAGATCGACTGGGACGACGCCGGCGCCCGTGAGGCCCTCGTCGACAGTCGGGCCAAGGACGCCTACGCCTGCCTCATGGTCCTCGAGGGCAAAGAAGTCGGCCCCGCCCTGAGCGAGGCCGCCACTCTGCTCGCCACCGTCGTCGGCCAAGACATCGAAGAGAGCGCAGGCGCCACCTTTCGCATCGTGCGCGGCGTGGCGGCTGATCGGGTCATCTCGACGGTCGATCCCGAGGCCCGCCATGGCCACAAGACCCAGGCCAAGGGCTTCGATGGCTACAAGGGCCACGCCGCCGTCGACCCGGACTCAGAGATCATCACCGAGACCGTCGTCAGCGCGGGCAACGTGGGCGATGCCGCCGTGGCCGAGGACCTCATTGCCGACCTCTTGGCCGAGAGCGAAAGCACTCTTGGTGCGCCACGCGCTCGACGAGGAGTCCGAAGACAATGGCGGGGAGGTCGATGACGATGAGCGGGCCAGCGTCTATGGCGACAACGCCTATGGGACCGGGCGCTTCCAAGAGCGTCTCGAGGACGAGGGCATCGAGTCGAGGTGCAAGACCCAGAACCCGGTGGCCGCCGGCGGCCTCTTCACCAAAGACCACTTCGACGTCAACGTCACCGCGGGCACGGTCACCTGCCCGGCCGGTGTCAGCGTGGCGATCCGCCCTCAGCGCAAAGGCGGCGGCCTGGCGTACTTCAAAGACGCCTGTACCACCTGCGCCCTGCGACCCGAGTGCACCACGTCGCCCGGCGGACGCAGCATCGGCATCGGTGCCCACGAAGAGGCGCTCGCCCGCGCCCGCCGACGCCAGCGCGACCCGGGGTGGCAAGACGACTACCGCGCCACGCGCCCGAAGGTGGAGCGAAAGCTCGCCCACCTCATGCGCCGCCGACACGGTGGCCGCCGAGCTCGGGTCCGCGGCACCGTGAAAGTCGGCGCCGACTTCAGCCTGCTGGCCGCCGCCACGAACCTGGCCCGTCTGGCCGTGCTCGGTGTGCAAAGCAGCGTCGAGGGTCGTTGGGAGGTGGCCTGAACCACATGCAGCCCTCGCGGACGTCCCTGGGTGCTGTCCCGGTCGCCTGGCCGGCCCGGCTCCCGCGGCGACAGCCGCGTCGTGCGGCGGCGTAGCTTTCGCGAACAGCCCGTCCGGCCAATACCGACCCCTCGTTTCACACCACTCACCTAGAGCCAGAACGGGCATTGATGTGAGCGCCCAAAGGCCCCGGCGCCTGTGGGGTGGCGCCAGTGAGTGGCCGACTTGCTCGAGGCGATGCCGGGCGGCCTCGAGGCCGCGGTGCGCGACTTCGGGCTCATCACGCTCGCCAACCAGCTGTCGGCTTCGTTTCCGAGACAGCTGGTCTTCAAGGGAGGGTTCGTCCTCCGCCACGTCTATGGACTCCTACGCTTCAGCAAGGACGTCGATGCCACGCGCCACGAACCTCCGCTCCACAAGCTCGACGGCGACCGGGTTGCGGAGGCGATCAGCCAGGCCAGTATCCGCAACATCGTCAGGTTTTCGCCGGACGAGCCGAAGACCGATTCAGCACGCAGCCTCGATTTTGACAACGTGGCCGTCACCGGCGATACGTTTCCGAGCACGACAGTCCAAGTCGAGGTCAGCTATCGCGAGACCGTGGTCGACGACCCGGTTCCGGCGCTAATCGGTGCCCCCTTCTACGAGGACTTTGAGATTCAGACGATGGCCATGGCGGAGATGGCGGCTGAGAAGCTCAGAGCCCTCGCCCAGAGGCTGCGGCCGACAGACTTTGCTGACCTGGCGACGATGTTGAAACGCGAACCCGCGTCGGACGACGACATTGCTCGCCTTGCCCAGGTGAAGTTCGAGCTCGTCGCCAAGGGGAGGTCCAACCGCCTCGACCGGATCGAAAGCCAAATCCGGGACATGGCCGACAGCTACGACACCGTAGTGCCCGGGTTGTTCCCTGAGGCTCCGTCGTACCGGCAGACGCTGGAGATCGTGTGGCAACGGCTCAAATCCCTGATCCCGTAAGAGCGAGCCCGCGAGCTCAATCGCCGGCGGCAGACGGGGACGGGCCACGAGTAAAGGGGACCGGGGCGACCATGTCGACGTGACCGATTTCACCCGCTTCGACCGCCGTCATTACGAGACGCTCCCGGCGCGTCGGGGCTATGCGGCCTGGGCACCCACGTACGACGACACCGTCGACGACTCCATGGATATGGAGCCGCTGGGTCGCATCGACTCGGTCCGCTGGCCGGCGGTCTCCCGCGCCGCGGACCTGGGCTGTGGCAACGGCCGCACCGCCAGGTGGCTCCGCACCAAGGGGGAGTTCCCGATCGACGGCCTCGACGTCACGCCCGAGATGCTCGAGCTCGCCCGCCGCCGCAACCTGCACGACCGCCTGATCGAAGCGGATGTCCGCCGGACCGGGCTCGATGCCGGTGCCTACGGCCTCGTGGCTTGCGTCCTGGTCGACGAGCACCTCCCCGACCTCGCCCCGCTCTACGCCGAGGCCCGGCGGCTGCTGGCGCCGGCCGGTGCCTTCGTGCTCGTCGGGGTGCACCCGTTCTTCCTCATGGCAGTGGGCATGCCGACGCATTTCGACGGCCCCGAAGGTCGTCCGGTGGCGATCGAGACGCACCTGCACCTCCCCGGCGAGCACGTCACGGCCGCCTCCGCCGCGAGGCTGGTCACGGCCGAACTCCACGAGGCCCTCGTCGGGGACAGGCTGATCCAGCTCAAGCCCAGCTGGGAGGCCTATCGGGGCTGGCCGTTCACCTACGCCTGGGTGTGGTCGGCGCCCTGAGGCCCGCTTGGAACCCCGGGACCCCGCCCCCCTACCATGGTGGGCCAAGGCCATGGCCCTCGTCGTCCAACTCCGCGCCGCGGTCGCTCTCGCGGGCCGCTTTCCCGCCCTCGCCGGGGTGGACCTTTCCCTCGAGACGGGAGAGGTGGTCGTCGTGGTCGGCCCGAACGGTGCGGGCAAGACCAGCCTGCTGCGCGCCTGCGCCGGCTTGCTGCCCGTCACCTCCGGCGAGGCCACGGTGCTCGGCGTCGACCTCACCGCGGACCACACCGCCGTGCGCCGTCACGTCGGTCTTCTCGGCCACGCCGCCCCCCTCTACGACGAGCTCAGTGCGGCGGAGAACGTCCGCTTCGCCGTCCGTGCGCTCGGCCTGCGGTCCTCGGCCGCCGACGGCGCGCTCGAGCGGCTCGGCCTGACCGGCCGCCTGCGCTCGACCCCGGCCGGCCGGCTCTCGGCCGGGCAGCGCCGTCGGGTGGCGCTCGCCGCCCTGGTCGCCCGTCGCCCGGCCCTCTGGCTGCTCGACGAGCCGCACGCCGGGCTCGACGCCACTTCGCGCCAGCTCCTGGGTCGGCTGGTCGCCGAGGCCGTGGTCGACGGCGCGTCGGTACTGCTGTCCTCGCACGAGCCGCAGCTCTCGGTTCCCATGGCCGACCGCGTCGTGTCCATGGCGGGCGGCAGGGTGGTGCGCGAGGAGGCGGGGGGCCGGCGCGCTCCCCTCAGCGCGGTGCCGTCAACCGCACGCGCCGGGCGCGGGTTGGGTGCGGGAGCGTCGCATGTGGCATGACGCCGTCCTCGTCGCCGGCAAGGACCTGCGCATCGAGGCCCGCTCGCGTGTCGGGCTCTGGCAGGTCGTCCCGTTCGCCGTCCTGGTCCTCGTCCTGCTCGCCTTCGCCATCGGTCCCGACCAGGCCGCGCTCCACCACGCTGCGCCCGGCATCTTCTGGGTCGCGCTCTTGTTCTCCACCGTGCTCGCCATTCAGCGCAGCGTCGCGGTCGAGTCCGGTGAGGGCACACGCGACGGGTTGCGTCTCTCGGGCATCGACCCCGCCGGGATCTTCCTGGGCAAGGCCGCAGCGGTGGGCCTGCAGCTGCTCGTGCTCCAGCTCGTCCTCTGGGCCGGTGTGGCCTTCCTCTTCGATGTCCGGGTGCAGGTGCTCTGGCTCGCCGCGCTGTCGTGTGTGGTGGCGACGGTCGGGCTGGCCTGTGCCGGCGTCCTCTACGGCGCCATGTCGGCCGGGCTCCGGGTGCGCGACACGCTGCTGCCGCTGCTCGTGCTGCCGGTGCTGGCCCCGGTGCTCCTGGCCGGCTCCAAGGTCTGGGAGGCGGCACTGAGCGGCAGCGTCTCGTCGGGCGCGCAATGGCTGAAGATCCTCGTCCCGTTCTCGGTCATCTACCTCGTCCTCGGAGTGGTCCTCTACGGCCCGCTCCAGGAGGCAGCGTGACGACGGCACCGAACGCGCCCGCAGCAGTGAGCCTCCCGCCCGACCGGGTGCGACCGCGCTGGCTCGACGTGGTCGGCGTTCTCGCGGTCCTCAGTCTCGCCGCCACCGTATGGCTGGGGCTGTGGGTCACGCCTCCCGACGCCGTCCAGGGCAACCTGGCCCGCTTGCTCTACGTCCACCCCGCGGTCGCCACCGTCGCCCTGTACTGGGCCGGGGGCGTCGCGTTGGCCGGGAGCCTGCTCTACCTGTGGCCGCGCACGCGTTCGTTCTTCTGGGACCGCCTGGCGGCGTCGGCCGTCGAGGTGGGCGCAGTGTTCTCCGCCCTCACGCTCGTCACCGGCTCGCTGTGGGGCCGGCCGGTATGGGGGGTGTGGTGGACCTGGGACGCGCGCCTGACCACGACCGCGCTCTTGTTGCTGCTGGAGCTGGGCTATCTGGCGTTGCGCCGCGTCCCCTCGGAGCCGCACGTCCGGGCCCGCCGCTGTGCCGTGGCCGCCATCCTCATCGCCGTCGACGTGCCGCTGGTGCACTTCTCGGTGGACTGGTGGCAGACCCTGCACCAGGGTGGCACCATCCTCGATCCGGGGTTCGAGCTTCATGTCCACGGATCGATGCTCTGGACCATGCTGCTCAGCTTCGGGGCGTTCTCCTTGGCCTTCGTCTGGCTGCTCGGCGTGCGCTACCGGGTCGAGGTGCTCCAAGACGCCGTGGGTGACGAGGAGCTCGAGGTCTCGCTGGCCGAGCGCTGGAGCGAGAACGACGCCCCCATCGACGATCCCGCACTGGTGGGAGTCGCCGCGGCCCCCCGGACCGGCGCGGACGAAGGACCCGGCGCGTGAGCTACGTCGACGCCGGCTACGCCGTCGCGCTGGGGACACTGTTCGCCTACGCGGTGTACCTCGTAGCGCGCCGGCGCCGCCTCGAACGCGCCCTGCGGGCCTCGAAGGTGCCGGTGCGAGAACGCGACGGCGCCGCGGGAGATCCCCGGCACGGCGGACGGTCGTGAGCGACATCGTCACCGACACCAGCCCGCCCCCCACGCCGCCTCAAGCCGAGCCCGCCTCAGGCCCGGCGCTGCCGGCGCCGCGCCGGCGCCGCACCAGCAGGAGGCTGCTCGTGGTCTTCGTCCTGCTGGCCGGTGCCCTCGTGTTCCTGCTCGTCGAGGGACTGGGGAGCTCGCTCGACTACTTCGACACGGTCAACCAGGCGCTCACCCACCACCAGCAGCTCGGCACGACGACCTTCCGGCTGGAGGGGGTGGTGGTCCCCGGCTCCATCCGCGCCACCGCGGCCGGCGCCGACTTCGCCCTGTGCGAGGGCGCCAACACGGTCCGCGTCGACAACACCGGCAGCCCGCCGCAGCTCTTCCAGTCGCGCATCCCCGTCGTGGTCGTCGGGCACTTCGCCTCCGACACCTCGACGAACTTCGTCTCCGACACCATCATGGTGAAGCACTCCTCCACCTACACCGCGCAGTACCCGGGCCGGGTCAAGCCGGCCACCGGCGCGGCCTGCTGATGATCGACGCGCACGTCGGGACGGTCGGCGTCTGGCTCGCCTTCGCGGCCAGCGTCGCCGGGATAGCCGTGATCGCGGTGGGCCTGGCCACGGGCCGGCGTGGGGCGAACGCCAACGGCACCGGCACCGGCAACAGCAACGACAACGTTCCCGGCGTGGCCGGCGACGGCCGCCTGCTCGCCCCCGTCCTCCTCGCCGGCGCGCTGCTGGCGACGCTGGCCATGGAGCACGCGCTCGTCACGCACGACTTCTCGCTCTCCTTCGTGGCCGAGAACAACAGCCGGGTGACGCCGTTCCTCTACTCGATCACCGGCCTCTGGTCGGCGCTCGCCGGTTCCATCCTGCTGTGGGGGCTGCTCCTCTCCGTCTACACGGCGGCATTCGTCTGGCGCTACCGGCACACCGGGAGCGACACCGTGATCCGCTGGGCGACCCTCGTCCTCTACACCGTCAGCGCGTTCTTCTTCGGGCTCATGATCGGGCCGGCGAACCCCTTCGTCACCGTGACCGGGGTGACCTCGGGGCTCGGCCCGAACTCACTGCTCCAGGACAACCCGCTCGTCGCCGTCCATCCGCCCCTCCTCTACGCCGGCTTCGTGGGCTTCACCGTGCCCTTCGCCTTCGCCATCGGCATGCTGGCGACGGGCCGCGTCGGGGAGCGTTGGCAGGTCGAATGCCGGCGCTGGACCCTCGTCGCCTTCACGTTCCTGTCGGTGGGCATCGTGCTCGGGGCCTGGTGGTCCTACCAGGTGCTCGGGTGGGGCGGCTTCTGGGGCTGGGACCCCGTCGAGAACGCGGCGCTGCTGCCGTGGCTCTGTGGGACGGCCTACCTGCACTCGGTCCTCGTCCAGGAGCGGCGCGGGTTGATGCGCGTCTGGAACCTGTCCCTCTCGGTCGCCACCTTTTCCCTGACCATCCTGGGAACGTTCCTCACCCGTTCGGGCGTGATCGCCTCGGTGCACGCGTTCTCGGAATCGTCGCTCGGGCCGATCCTGATCGGCTTCTTCTTCGCCGTGATCATCGTCGGCTTCGGTCTCATCGCCTGGCGGGGCGACCGGCTCCGTTCGCCGGGCGGCATCGACGCACCGCTCGGTCGGGAGGGGGCCTTCCTCCTCAACAACGTGCTCCTCGTCGGATTCGCCTTCGTGGTCCTGCTCGGCACCGTGTACCCGCTGCTCTACGAGGCGGTCACCCAGCAGCAGGTGACGGTCGGCGCACCCTTCTTCGACACCGTCGCCGTGCCGGCCGGCCTGACCCTCCTCTTCCTCATGGCGGTGGCGCCCGTGCTCAGCTGGCGCAAGATGAGCGGCGCCGCGCTGTGGCAACGCCTCGCCATCCCGGCCTGGGTCGGGGTCCTCACCGTCGTGGGGTGCGTGGCGTTCGGGTTGCGCGGTACGGGTGCTCTCGTCGGCTTCGGCCTGGGCGCCATGGCGGCCGCCACCGCGGGCCGCGCCCTCGTGTTGTCGGTGGGCGCGGCGCGCACCCGGCACGTCGGGTGGTGGCGAGGACTGGTCGGGCGCGCCAACGGCGGCATGGTGGTGCACCTCGGCGTCGTGCTGCTCGCGGTCGGGATCATCGCGGCCACCTCCTACCGGCACCAGGCCGAGCTGGCCCTGCACCAGGGCGTGCCCGTCACCTACGACGGTCACCGCTTCGAGTTCGAGGGGCTGCGCACCGTGCACACGCCGTCGCGCTCGGCCCAGGAGGCGCTCGTCGCCGTCGACGGCTCCGTGTTCAAGCCGGCGGTGACCAGTTTCGGCGGCAACCTGGCCGTGGTCGGCACCCCGGCCATCGACTCGAGCGTGGTCGACGACGTCTACCTGACCTTCGACGCCGTCGGGGGGCTCGGTTCGTCGTCGGGCAACCTGGCCATCAACAACCTGCCCTCGGGATCGGTGGCCATCGGGGTGGTCATCGAGCCACTCGTCGCTTGGCTGTGGGCGGGCGGGCTCCTGGTGGGCCTCGGTGGCCTGCTGGCGCTGGTACCGGGGTCGAGGCGTCGGGCCACCGATCCCGCCTCCGCGCCACCGGGCCTCGTCACGGACTCCACTCGGCGGCCGTCAGCCCCCGACGACGCGGCACCGGAACGTGAAGACGAGCACGAGCCCGTGGGCGCGATGGCAGCACGCCGGGTGCGGCCGGCATGAGCCGACGTCGGCGCCATCCGATCCGCTGGGTGGCCGGGGCGGTGCTGGCCACGCTCGCCATCGTGGGCATCGTGCTGGCCACGCGCACGCCCCAGGAGGCGACGGCAGTGCCGAGCCCCCTGGTCGGCCGCCCCGCGCCGCAGATCAGCGGGGCCGATCTCCTGGGCGGGAGCCACGCGTCGCTGTCGTCGCTGCGCGGCCACTACGTGGTGGTCAACTTCTTCGCCAGCTGGTGCACGCCGTGCCAGCAGGAGGCGCCCGACCTGTCGCGCTTCGCCTACGACCAGGCACACAAGCCCAGCGGTGCGGACCTGCTGAGCGTCGTGTTCCACGACACCTCGTCCTCGGCGCGGGCCTTCCTCGTCGCTAACGGGGACCTCTGGCCCGTCGTGGCCGACCCGGGCGGCGCCATCGCGGCGCGCTACGGCGTGACCAGTCCGCCGACCACGTTCGTGATCGACCCCGCAGGCCGGGTGAGCGCGGTGCTCCTCGGCCCGGCCACGGGCCAGAACCTCGACTCGTACCTGCGGCCGCCCAGG
Source organism: uncultured Acidimicrobiaceae bacterium (assembly GCA_963828505.1). Lineage (GTDB taxonomy): Bacteria > Actinomycetota > Acidimicrobiia > Acidimicrobiales > RAAP-2 > Bog-473. Next base: position 114,190 of record CAWHFM010000011.1, on the reverse strand, counting down.
TCGGGGAGCCCGAGCTCCGATGGCTGAGCGTCGGGCCCGCCTCCCGCTGTGGGTGCGCGTGGCGCTGCCTCTGGTCGTGCTGGCCGTGGCGCTCGTCGTGGGCAGCGGCGTGTTCGACCGCGGTGCGCCCTCGGGGGCGTCGCGCGCTGCCGCCATCGAGGCCAACGTGCGCTGCCCGTCGTGCACCGACATCTCGGTGGCCCAGTCGAACGCGTCGACGGCCATCGCGGTGCGGCACGAGATTCAGAACATGGTCGCCGCCGGGCGCTCGAACGCGCAGATCGACCAGGTGCTCGTCTCCGAGTACGGCGAGACCATCCTGCTCGTCCCGCCCGATGCCGGCGGAGTCCCCCTGATCTGGTTGATCCCGTTGGTGCTCGGGGCCGGAGCCGTTGTTGGCGTCGGCCTCGTGTTCTGGCGGCGCTCCCGCCAGTTCGATGCGCTGCGGGACTCGGGTCGAGTCAGTGAGCATGAGTCGGTATGACCGTGGAAGGGACGACTCGACTCGACCCAGACGAGCGCTGGCATCTCGCCGACGAGCGCGACTTCTTGCGCCGCTCGCTCCAGGACGCGGCGCGGGAGCACACGGCCGGCGACCTGTCCGACGAGGACCACGCGCTGTTGGTGGCGCGCGACACGGCGCGCCTGGCCGAGGTGGAGGCCGAGCTGGCCCAGGCGGACGCGGAGTTGGCCCAGAGCGGCGAACCCGTCACCGCCGACGGCGAGCGGGCCACGGCCGGGACAGAGGCGTCGCCACCACCCGGGCGGTGGCCGTTGTGGCGGCGGGTCGGCGTCGTGGCCGCCAGCCTCCTGATCGCCGTGGGGCTGGTGGTCCTCGTCACGCACTCGGCCCGGGCCAGACAGCCCGGCCAGTCGCCGTCGGGCAGTGTGACCTTGTCGCAGGCCCAACAGATCGAACAGGAGCTGCAGCAGGCGCTTCCCCTCGGATCCAAGAATCCAAAGGCGGCGTTGGAGATTTACGACAAGGTCCTGGCCCAAGATCCGTCGGACCCGGTCGCGCTCTCCTATGCCGGCTTCCTCGAGTGGAACCTCGGTTCGACCGAGCACGTGCCGGCCCTGGTCCGCATCGGGCGGGCGGAGGTGGAGAAGGCCGTGCGCGTCTCATCCTCCTACTTCCAGGGCCACCTCTTCTACGGACTCATCCTCGAGAACCAGGACCACAACGCCAAGGCCGCGGTGGCCCAGTTCGGGGATTTCCTGGCTGACGACCCCCCGGCGGCCGAGCTGCCCCAGGCGGCGCCGCTGATCGCCGGCGCCTACCGGTCGGCGGGGACGCCGCTCCCGGCGGCGTTCGGTACCGCCACGACTCCCGCGCCCTGAGCGCGCGTGCCGCTCAACCGCCGTGAGAGAGCGCGCGCAGCTCGCCCACGACCGAGGGGAACGCGGCGGCGAACGCCTCGCAGTCAGCGGCGGTCGTCGTCCAGCCCACGCTGACGCGCAGGGAGTGGCTCGGGTCGGCTCCCATGGCCTCGAGCACCGGCGAAGGCTCGATGCTCTCCGAGGAGCACGCGGATCCGGAGTGGACCGCGACCCCTCTGCGGTCGAGCCCGATCAACACCGGCTCGGCCTCCACGCCGGCCACGCCAAGGCAGACGAGGTGGGGCACGCGGGCGTCGGGGTCGGGCGGACCGACCAAGGTGACGGCGTCGACCGCCCGAGCGGCGCGGCTGATGACGTCGACCTGGGCTCGCGCCATCTCGGCCTCGGCCTGGATCCGTCCGGTGCCGGCCAGGACGCCCGCGGCCGCGCCGAACGCGAGCAGAGCCGGGATGGCCTCGAGGCCGCCCCGCCGCCCCCGCTCCTGCTCGCCGCCGACGATGAAGGGGGCGAACCGGCTCCCGCGGCGCACGACGAGGGCTCCGGCCCCCGGCAGTCCCCCGAGCTTGTGGGCGCTGACGCTGACCAGGTCGGCACCGAGCGCATCCAGGTCCGTCTCGACGTGGCCGCAGGCGGCGGCGGCATCGACGTGCACCGTGACGCCCGACTCCCGGCACAGCGCCACGACGTCGCGCACCGGCTGGAGCGTGCCGACCTCGTGGTTGGCCCACTGGCAGTGCACGAGCGCGGGGCGCGCCGACGCCGGCGCGGACAGCCGGACGCGCAGCGCTTCGACGTCGATGCGGCCATCGGCGTCGACCGCGAGGGCCTCGGTGGGCGCGGCACGCGCCGAGGCGTCCCGCACGGCCGAGTGCTCGACCCCGGCACAGAGAACCGGTGCGCCCGGGGCGGCGGAGGTGGCGCCGAAGATGGCGGCGTTGATCGCTTCGGTCGCACCGGAGGTGAACACGACCTGTCGTGGCGCCGCTCCGAGCAGCGCAGCCACGTCCCGGCGCGCCTGCTCGAGCGCGTCACGGACGATGCGCCCCTCCTCGTAGAGGCGACCGGGGTCGGCCGCCGCCCACCCCGCCCACTCCGTTACGGCCGCCAGCGCCTCGGGCCGCGGCGGTGTGGTGCTGGCGTGATCGAGGTAGGCGCGAGCCACGGGGGCTCAGGCAGAGGCGGCGCAGGTGTCGTCGCCCCGGGCCCGTGAGGACAGGATCACCGGCAGCGCCTGGTGCGCCGCGCTGCCGCACAGCCCGGCGAGGAGGCCCTTGACCATGCCGCGGTCGACGGCGCACAGGACGGGGTTGGTGGCGCTGGCATCGCCGAAGGGGCATTGCTCGGCGATGACCGCCGTCGTCTCGCCACGATCCTCGGCATGGGCCGCGAACCCGTGTGCGGTGAGCGTCTCGGCGACGACGTGCATAGCGGCGCGCACCGTCCGTTGGCCTTCGCCCGGAGTCATGCGCGAGGCGAGCGAGCGCCCGTACTCCTCGCCCACGTGCGCGGCCATCGCCTCGGCCTCGTCCGGCCCGAGTCGGCGCATGGCCTCGCCGAGGAGGCGCATCAAGAGATCGTCGCGGCGCTGCATGAGACCGAGCGAGAGCTCCTCCTCGACGCAGAAGTACCGCTTCGAGGGGCGCCCGGCTCCGCTCGGATTGCGGCCGGTCTCCACGCGCAGATAGCCGCCGTCGACCAGGCGGCCGAGGTGATGGCGCGCCACGTTGGGATGCAGCGAGAAGGTCGTCGCCACCTCGCTGGCCGTGACCCCGGGTGTGCCGCGGACGTGGAGGAAGATGTCGCGCCTCGTCGGGTCCCCGAACGCGGCCGAGACGGCGGCGACGGCGGCGCTGAAACGGCCGCCCGTGGCGTCCCGGCCCTCGGTGCCCACACCGGGCTCCACCGTGACTGGAGCTGTGCTCACGGTGGGTAGTCTACCGAGCGGTCAGGCCCTTCAGCAGGGCCGACGCGTGCGAGCACCCGCTCTGGCGCAGCGCGAACGAGGCGAGCCACTCGAGACGAGGGAGTCCATGGCATCAGACCAGGCGGAGCTCGAGGCGGCGCTCGGTGCCGTCGTCGACCCGGAGCTGGGTCTCCCGCTCGGTGACCTCGGCCTCCTGCGCTCGGTGCGACAGCGGCGCCGGCGGGCGAGGATCGAGCTCGCGCTGCCCGTGGCAGCCTGGCCGGGTGCCGAAGAGCTGGCCGACGAGGTTCACCGCGCCGCCCTGGCGTGCCGCGGGATTGAGGAGGTGGAGCTCGACGTCGTCACCATGAGCGACGACGAGCGTGAGCGACTGCGACGCCGCCTCCGGGCCGACATGGAGGGATCCGCGGCCGCGGCCGACGGGCACGACCACGCCGACGATCAAGGCCACGGGCACGGGCACGCCAGTGCCCCGACCCCCGCGTTCTTGGCGCCGGAGGCGCCGACCCGGGTGATAGGGATCTCCTCGGGCAAGGGCGGCGTGGGCAAGTCGACCGTGACGGTCAACCTCGCCGTGGCGCTGGCCCAGGCGGGCCACCGGGTCGGGCTGCTCGACGCCGACGTCTACGGCTTCTCCGTCCCCAAGATGCTCGGCACGGACCACGACCCGGTGATCCTCGGCGACATCGTCATCCCGACGTCGGCCCGCGGCGTGCGCTGCCTCTCCATGGGCTTCTTCGTGCCCGACGACCAGCCCGTGATCTGGCGCGGGCCGATGTTGCACAAAGCCGTCCAGCAGTTCCTCACCGACGCCTACTGGGGAACCCCTGACTTCCTACTCGTCGACATGCCTCCGGGGACCGGCGACGTCGCGCTCACCCTGGCCGAGGTGATGCCAAGAGCAGAGATCGTGGTCGTCACGACACCGCAGCCCGCGGCCCAGCGGGTGGCGCAGCGCTCGGCTTACGCGGCGCGCCGGCTCAAGCTCTCGGTGCGCGGGGTGGTCGAGAACATGAGCTGGTTCACCGGTGACGAGGGGACGCGCTACGAGCTGTTCGGCTCCGGCGGCGGCGCCACGCTGGCCAAGGATCTGGGCGTGCCGCTGCTCGGGCAGGTGCCCTTGGTCAACGCCGTCCGGCTCGGCGGCGACGAAGGCCGTCCCGTGGTGGCGGTCGATCCGGACAGCGAGACGGCAGCGGCCTTCCGCACCGTGGCCGACAAGCTGGCGTCGCTCGGTCCGGCCCGCGTCTACCGCCGCGAGCTGACGTTGCGCTGACCTGCGCCGGGCTCCGACGAGCCGGGGCGGTCCCGTAACTGTTCATGCGGGTGGTTCAGGCGATGACATCCATCTGCACAGCGCCCGATCCAGTGACGATCAACCGGCTCGGGACGGACGCTCGGATACTCAGAGCTACGCACACCACGTCGATGTATTCATGACCGCCCGGGCTCGCGAGAGAGACGCCGACTTGGTGCCGGGGTCTCTCTCGGGGCCAAATCCAAATCGGACGAACCGATTAACTCTTCGTCGCGTACCAGGTGTAGTCGACGCCCGAGCACACGGCGAGACCTGGATCGGCCTGGCTGTTGTACCCCGTCGACGTCTTCGTCGCGTACCAGGTGCAACCCGAGCCGTTGGTCTCCAAGAAGGTGATCGTCCCGCCGCTCTTCGACCAGGTCCAGTGGCCCTTGAACCCATCTGGCGGAATGTACGAACTCTTCGCGGTGTGGTTGCTGTAGACGTTCCAGTGGTAGTCGGCGCCTGAGCTCAAGAACGCGGTGTAGTGATGCACGGTCACGCCTGCCGGGACCGCAGCGGTTACCGCGCTGCCTGCAGCACCCGCCGTCACGTCCGCTGAACCGGCGGACGCTGGTACGGAGCTGATCCCGAGAAGACCAAGACCTCCGAGAGCGACGACGCCCACCGCCGTGATCCGCCATTTCGGCAACAGCGACTTCCTCATATGAATGCCCTCCATTTGTCGGCCCTTCACGTGTGCAGAGACATGGCGTCGCCAAAAGTGAAAGTGCTGCGACGCCGCCGCACGATCGACGATAAGCCCAGCATTGCAGAGCGTCAACCCCAATTTTGAACGCCTCAACGATCTTCACTCCGTTGCGAGCAGGCATCTCACTCCACTCCAATGAAAGGTTCAGCCGAATCCCAGACCTCGTTCCCGTGCGTCACCATTGGCGGCAAAGCGTCGCCTTCCATGTCGAGACGCGTCTGCCGCGGTCGAGCCGATCCGCCGGGTTGAGCGAGCCCGTTCGTGGCCGCGATGGAGTCGACCGAGAGCCGCCGGTCCACGACCCGTCGGCCGACATGAGCGACGAACGCGACGTGGTCCGGACGACCAAGTTCATCAGACGGAGTGGATCCACACACGACGAGTCGGCCGCCTGGTTAGGGTTGGCGCGCGAGCGGCAGGAGGCGACATGACCCAAGACTGGGCCCGGCCGGTGGTGCACTGGGAGATAGAGGCGAAGGACCCCGAGCGCCAGCGCGCCTTCTACGCCGCGCTGTTCAACTGGCGCATCGGCGACCTGCCCATCATGGAGATCCCCGCCGGCATCGGTGGGCCCGAGCCCGGACCGTCCGGGCACATCCGAGGAGGCGAGCGCTCGGGTGTGACGCTGTTCGTGCAGGTGGCTGACCTGCGAGCCTCACTCGAGCGCTCGGTTGCCCTGGGCGCCACCGTGGTGGCGGAGCCCTTCGACGTGCCGGGCGGGCCCACGCTCGCCGGCATCATCGACCCGGAGGGGAATCCCGTGATGTTGGTGCAGGCGTAGCCGATGGGCGTGGTCGAGGTCACCCAGTTCCGCCTGGCCGACGGAGTGAAGGACGACGTGTTCTTGGCGCACGACCGCAGGCTCCAGACCGAGCTCTTCCCGAACCGCCCCGGATTCCTCCGCCGCACCACGGCACGGCGCGACGGCGACTGGGTCGTGGTGACGCTGTGGTCGAACGAGGACGACGCGTCCTCGTTCGAGCGCGCCACCGGGTCGGACCCACTGGTGGTCGAGTTCGGTCGCCAGGTCGCGCCCGGGAGCCTGCAGCGCGCCCGCTTCGACACGCTCGATTAGCAGCGAGGGATCGGTAGACGGTTGCGATGGAGCTCGACGAGCTGAAGGCGACGCGCTTCGAAGTCAAAGCGGCGGTGGCGACCATCACTTTGCATCGTCCCGAGCGGTTGAACGCGTGGACTGGCCGCATGCACACCGAGTACCGCGCGCTGCTGGCGCGGGCCACCGCTGACAGCAGGGTCCGGGTGATCGTCGTCACCGGGTCTGGCCGCGGTTTCTGCGCCGGCGCGGACACCCGCGCGCTCGAAGGTCACGTCGAGCGGGGCTCGTACGACGCGGGCTTGGCCGAAGGAGTGGCCCAGCCCGGCTACGGGGTGCTTCCCGAGTTCGACGCCGACTTCGCCTACCACTTCGGCATACCCAAGCCGATCATCGCGTCCATCAATGGTCCCGCCGCCGGGGTGGGGTTCGTCCTCGCCTGCTACTGCGACCTCCGCTTCGCCGCCCGCGACACCAAGCTCACCACGTCGCACGGCAAGCTCGGCCTGCCGGCGGAGTACGGGCTGTCCTGGCTTCTGCCCAGGCTCATCGGCGTCACCCGTGCCGCGGACCTACTCCTGTCGAGCCGGGTGGTGCTGGCCCAGGAGGCGGCAGAGATGGGCCTGGTGAACCGCGTCCTCCCGCCGGACCAGCTGGCCGCATACACGAACGAGTACGCAGTGCGGCTCGCCACCGAGGTGTCGCCGTCGTCACTCGCCGCAACCAAGCTGCAGCTCTACCGCGACCTCCATCGCGACGCGGCATCGTCGGTCGACGACGCGTCGGCACGTATGGCCGTGATGATGCAACAGGCGGACTTCGCCGAGGGGGTGGCCGCGCTGGCCGGGAAGCGCCCGCCGGATTTCGGCGATCCCGCCTGACCCGGCCGATCGCTGTAGACCCGCTTGATCCGCGGAAGACCCGCTTGATCCGCGGTAGACCCGCTTGATCCGTTGAGCCCGCTCAGCCGTCCACGCCGGCCGGCAGCTTGTCCGGGTCCCAACCGAGCAGCGCCACGGCCTGGCGGAAGGCGAAACGGTCGGTCATACCGGCCACATAGGTAACCGCGGTGCGAACGGCCTCCTCGCTGCCCGCGACGACGTCGAGAGGGTCGCTGCCCGCGGACTCGGCCACGAGGTGGGGACGGTCGGAGAAGTGCTCGACGAGAGCGCGGAGCACGTGGACCACAGAGTCGCCCTGTCGGACGGACGCGTCGCGCAGGTAGATCCGCTCGTAGTTGCAGGCCCGGAAGGCGGCCAGCGCTTCGGCCACGTCCTCCTCCATGCCGACCTGGCCCGTGCGCAGGGTGGCCGAGACCACGCCGTCGATGAACGCGCCGAGCTGCGTGCTCCTGCGGGCGCCGCAGCGCTGCCGGACCGATGCGGGGAGCTGGTGTGGCCCCACGATGCCGGCGTGAACCGCGTCCTCCCAGTCGTGGCACACGTAAGCGATGCGGTCGGCCCAGCTGACCACCTCCCCCTCGGGTGTCGAGGGGGCCGGTCGCGACCAGCTGTGGTTGGCGATCCCGTCGACGGTCTCCCGGCACAGGTTGAGCGGGGCGAGCGACACGAAGGCGCCCCACGGCGCGTGGTCGAAACCTTCGGGCAGGTAGGGATCGAGCGCGTCCTCGCTGGCGTGACCACCCGGGCCGTGCCCGCAGTCGTGGCCGAGGGCGATCGCCTCGGTGAGGGCGACGTTGATGCGGCACGCTCCCGCGATGGCCGTCGCGACCTGCGCCACCTCGAGCGCGTGCGTGAGGCGAGTCCGCTGATGGTCCTGGGGGAATACGAAGACCTGCGTCTTCCCGGCCAGGCGCCGGAAGGCGGGGGCATGGAGGATGCGGTCGCGGTCGCGCTCGAAGCACGTCCGCCACTGGTCGGGCTCCTCGACCCGGGACCTGTCACCGGCGCCCGCGGCGCGGGTGGCGCCCCCCGCCAGGAGCATGTGCTCCAGCTCCTCGCGCTCCGCGTCCCCGGGGCGCGGAGCGGACCGGAGAGGCTGACGCACGTCCGAGCGGGCCGGCCTCGACGTGGTCGGCCTCGGGCCGGTCGGCCTCGGGCCGGTCGGCCTCGGGCCCAGGGCCCACGAGGGCGCGGGAGTCGGCGTGGGCCAGCCGGGCCGGGCCGGCGTAGCCGTCCATGGTCGAGGCCCAGCGAGCGCTGCGCTCGCTGGGGCCTGTCTGCGATGCCTGCGCCATGTCCGCCAGTCTGCCTGCTCCCTGTAACGTCCAGGGGGCCGCGGATCGGCCGCGGGTTCCGAGAGGAGTACGAGCCAGGTGGACGTGCGCATCGGCATCACCCACACCCCCAAGGAGATTGAGGTCGAGATGCCCGACGACGTCGAGCGCGACCAGGTGGTGGCCGACATCGAGAAGCTCCTCAAGACGGGTGACGGCGTCCTCTGGCTCACCGACCGCAAGGGCCGCCGCGTCGGGATCCCCGTCGTCAAGGTCGCCTACGTCGAGGTCGGGGCGCCGACCTCGGAGCGACGCGTCGGCTTCGGCGCGCCCTGACGCGATCGGCGGCGCCCGGGGCGTGACGGCAGGGACGGCCACGCCGGGGCTGCTCGACCTGCGCCTCGTCTTCGTCACGGGGAAGGGCGGCGTGGGCAAGACGACGGTCGCGGCCGGCCTGGCGCAGCTGGCCGCCGAGAACGGCCGGCGGGTTCTGGTCTGCGAGGTCGACGCCAAGGGCGACGTGACCTCTCTCTTCGAGGCGCCGCCGGCCGACTTCACGCCGAGGGAGGTGTCGGCCGGGGTCTGGGCGATGTCGATGGACACCGAGGCCTCGCTGCGCGAGTACCTGAAGCTCCATCTGCGCATTCCCGTCGTCGGGCGCATCGGCCCGCTGGCCAAGGCCTTCGACTTCGTCGCCACCGCCGCACCCGGCGTGCGCGAGATCCTCACCGTCGGCAAGCTCTGCTACGAGGTGCGCGAGCGCCACTACGACCTCGTCGTGGTCGACGCACCGGCCAGCGGTCACGTCGTCGGCCAGCTGGCGGCGCCCCAGGCCATCAACGACCTGGTGAAGGTCGGGATGATCCGCGGCCAGACCGACTGGATGCTCGAGATCCTCTCCGATCCGCGCCAGACCGGGCTCGTGGCCGTGTGCACGCCGGAGGAGATGCCGGTCAGCGAGACGCTCGAGCTGGTGGATCGCGTCCGGGACGAGACCACGGTGCGCACATCGGCCGTCGTGGTCAACCGGGTCCTGCCCGAGCTCTTCGGCCAGCGCGAGGAAGAGATCTTCGAGCAGCTGCGCGAGCCCGCGACGGAGCGGATCCTCTCGGACCGGGCCGGTGGCCCGGTCGCGCCCGTGCTCGAGGCGGCGCGGCTCGCCGTCACGCTGCGCCGCACCCGTTCGGCCCACCTGCAAAGGCTCCAGGCGGGCCTTCCCGAAGGCCTGCCGGTGCTCCTGTTGCCCTATCTCTTCGTGCGCAGCTTCGGGCCTCGGACGACGCGCCAAGTGGCGCACTCGCTCGGCGAGGAGCTGGGACTGTGACCGCGGCGCGCCCGCAGCCGCCCAAGACGGTCGCCCAGCTTCTGTCAGCCAAGGACATCGTCGTCGCCTGCGGGCCCGGCGGCGTCGGCAAGACGACGACGGCCGCCGCGCTGGCCGCGACCGCCGCCGTCGAGCAGGGGGGCAAGGTGCTCGTGCTCACCGTCGACCCGGCGCGCCGGCTGGCCGACGCGCTCGGTCTCAAGGGGATCGGGAACGACGAGGTCCGCATCTCCGACGAGGCGTTCGCCGGGGCGGCCGCCAACCTGAGGGGTGAGCTGTGGGCGGCGATGCTCGACACCAAGCAGAGCTGGGACGACCTCATCCGGACGCATGCCCCCGATGTCGAGACGCGCGACCAGATCCTGGCCAATCCGCTGTACCAGAACATCTCGTCCCGCTTCATCCAGTCCCACGACTACATCGCGATGGAGCGGCTCTACGAGATCCACGCGGCCGGCACGTACGACCTGATCGTGGTGGACACGCCGCCCACCCGCAACGCGATCGACTTCCTCGACGCGCCGCAGCGCATGGCCGACTTCTTCTCTTCGCGCCTGTTGCGCTGGCTCATCGTGCCCTACCGCTCGCGCCTGGTGAACATGGCCTCGAGGCCCTTCTACCAGATAGCCGACCGCATCCTCGGCACCCAATTCCTGGCCGACATCTCCGAATTCTTCGTGCTGTTCCAGTCGATGTACGACGGGTTCGTCGAGCGGGCCGAAGCGGTGAGCCGCCTGCTCTCGGACCGCCGCACCACGTTCATGGTCGTCTCGACCCTGGAGGCCACCCCGGTGCGCGAGGCCGAGTTCTTCTCGGCGGAGCTGACGGCGCGTCGCCTGCATCTCGGCGCCGTGGTGCTCAACAAGGTGCTGCCCGAGTACCTGCGCAACGCGGCGACGGACCGGCTGGCGAGCTCCATCCCCGGGCGCGCCGCCGAGCTGGCCGAGGGGCTGACCGACGAACCGTCGGTGGCGGCGCGCGTCCTGGGCGAGGTGGCGGAGAGCTTCCTCGACTTCGGCGTCGTGGCGCGGCGCGAGGCCGAGCAGCAGGCCGAGCTCAAGGGGGCACCGGACGTGCTCGTGACCGTGCCGTTCTTCGACGCCGACATCTACGACATGGCGGGACTGCTCCGGCTGGGGGCGACGGTCTGGGAGTGACGGTCTGGGAGTGACGTCCTGGGAGTGACGTCGCCCGCTGCGCCTACCATGCCTGCATGATCGATCCCGAGGTCCAGGAGTACGCCGACGAGCATACGACGGCCCCCCCGGGCCATCTGGCCTCGGTCGACGCCTCCACCCGGGAGGACTTCGCCATGTGGGGGATGATGGTGGGGCGACAAGAGGGGCGCTTTCTCGAGCTCCTCGTGTTCGCGGCGCAGGCCACCCGGGTCCTCGAGATAGGCACGTTCACCGGCTACTCGTCCATCGCCATGGCCGCGGGCCTGCCCCAGGGCGGCTCGATCGTCTCCCTCGAGGTCGACCCCCACCACGCCACCATCGCCCGGGGCAACATCGCCGCCGCCGGCTACGAGAGCCGGATCAGCGTGATCGAGGGACCGGCGCTGCGCTCCCTCGACGAGCTGCAGGGCCCGTACGACTTCGTCTTCATTGATGCCGACAAGGTGTCCTACGACGCCTACTACGAGGCGGTGCTGCCCAAGCTGTCGCCCCACGGGATCATCGCGGTCGACAACACGCTGCAACAGGGCGCCGTGCTCCCCTCGGTGGCCGAACCGCACGAGAGCGCGCTCGCCGTGCGCGCCTTCAACGACAAGGTGGTCGACGACCCGCGGGTGGTCTGCGTGCTCACCACCATCCGCGACGGCGTCACCCTGATCCGCCGGGCCGGCTGAGGCCGCCGGAGACGAGGCCGGCGCCGTGCTGGACTACCACCTCCACCTGTGGCCGCACTCGCAGTCTGAGACGCCGCTCGACCTGGAGCAGCTCGCGGCGTACTGCGAGCGGGCGGAGGCGGCCGGGGTCACCGAGCTGGCACTGACCGAGCACCTCTTCCGTTTCCGCCAGGCCGACGCTCTGCTGCGCGGCTTCTGGGAGGACGAGCGCGTGCCGCCGGGACTGGCGGCGTCCATGGCGCGCTATTGGGACTTCCACGCCACGGCGGATCTCGACGAGTACGTGCAGTGCGCGCAGGAGGCCGTGGCAGCCGGGCTCCCGGTCGTGATCGGGCTGGAGGTCGACTACTACCCGGAGCGCATGGACGCAGTGGAGCGGCTGCTCGCCGGCTACCCCTTCGACGTGCTGCTCGGGTCGGTGCACTGGGTCGGAGGCTGGCGCTTCGACGACCTCGACGACCCGGTGTCGATGGCCGAGTGGTCGGCGCGCCGGGTGGACGACTGCTGGGACGCGTACACGACGGCCATGGAGGAGCTGGCGGCGTCGCGCTCGTGCGACGTGCTGGCCCACCCCGACCTGATCAAGGTGATGGGCCACGTGCCCGACGCGCCGGCCGAGTGGTGGGACCGCATCGCCGAAGCGGCCGTGTCGTCGGGCATGGCCGCCGAGCTCTCGTCGGCAGGGTGGCGCAAACCGGTGGCGGAGCAGTACCCGGCGCAGGGGCTGCTGGAGCGGTTCGTGGCGCGCGGCGTGCCCCTCACCACGGCGTCGGACGCCCACCGCCTCGAGCACGTGGCCGACCGGGCCGACGACCTGCGCGCCCAGCTGACCGCGGCGGGCGTGGACACGTTGCAGGCGTACCGGGCCCGCACCCCGCGCCCGGTGGCGCTGGCGGCGCGCACGGGGGTGTAGCGATGCCCACCCCGGCCGAGCTGGCCCAGAGCCACACCGACCTGCGCCCGGAGGAGCTCGAGCACCTCCAGCGCCTGCTCGGGAGCTGGAGCGTGCTGGCCGACCTCTCCTTCTCGGACCTCCTGCTGCTGGTGCCGGTGCGGGCGGGCGACGAGGCGACGGGCGAAGAAGACCCCGAGCTCGTGGTGCTGGGCCAGATGCGCCCCAACAACCGGCCGACCCTGGTCGACCAGGACCTGGTGGGCCAGACGGTGAACGAGTCCCAGTGGACGCTCGTGGCGCGGTGCCTGCACTCGGGTGAGATCGTGCGCGGCAGCATCCACCACCCGATCCTGGGCGAGGCCGTCCCGGTGGAGAACATCCCGGTCCGCTACGACGGGCGCATCATCGGTGCGTTGCTGCGCGTGTCGCTGGCCCCGCTGAAGGGCCCGACGAGCATGTACGAGCGCACGTACCTCGACGTCTTCGAGCGGCTGGCCGACATGGTGGCCCAGTCGGCTTTCCCCTTCCCCGACGAGGACGTCGGCACCGAGGAGGCGCCGCGCGTCGGCGACGGCGTCGTCGTGGTCGACGCCGACGGCCGGGTCGAATTCGCATCGCCGAACGCCTTGAACGCGTTCCACCGCATGGGCATCTACGCCCAACCCGAAGGGCGTCGCTTCGGGGACCTCGACATAGAGGAGTCGGCGGTCGAGTGGGCGCTCGCCACCGGGCGGCCCGTGGTCGAGGAGGTGGAACGACGCCCCGACGTGATCGTGCTGGTGCACTGCATCCCGTTGCTCTCCCACGGTGTCGTCACCGGAGCCATGATCCTGCTGCGCGACGTGACCGACGTGCGCCGGCTGGACCGCCTGCTGCTCTCGAAGGACGCGGCGATCCGCGAAGTCCACCACCGGGTGAAGAACAACCTGCAGACGATCTCCTCGCTGCTCAGCCTGCAGGCGAGGCGGGTGGGGGACCGGGCCGCCCGGGTGGCGCTGCACGAGGCGGAACGCCGCGTGCGCTCCATCGCGCTGGTGCACGAGATCCTGTCACGGGACCCGAGCGACCAGGTGCCCTTCGCCGAGATCGTCGCCTCGCTGGTGCAGATGGCGGAGGACTCGGTGGTGTCGTCGCAACCCATAGTGATCAGCGTGCAGGGCGACCTGGGCGAGGTGGCGGCCGACGTGGCCACCCCCCTCGCGGTCACGGTGGCCGAGCTGCTGCAGAACGCCGTCGAGCACGCCTTCGACCCGGAGGCCACGGGGGCGCAGGACGGCGCAGCCGGCCTGGAGGGCGCCGGGGGCTCGGCCGGCTACGCGCCGGTGGGCCACGTCGACCTGACCATGTGCAACGAGAGCACCGCGTTGCGGGTGGAGGTGCGTGACGACGGCTTCGGGTTGCCCGAAGGCTTCGACATCGAGGGCACGACGAGCCTCGGCCTCTCCATCGTGCGGGACCTGGTGGTGAGCCAGCTGGAGGGCTCCATCACCATGGCCGGCGTCCCCGCCTCAGAGGGGGGTGGGACGCGGGTGCTGATCTCGGTTCCGGTGCGGGCGCCCCGGTGAGATCCCGGGGCCGCCCGGACTCCCAGGCCTCAGTAGCCGGCGCGCTGGGACCGGCGGGCGGCCAGCCAAGCCTTGCGGAGCTTGCGGCGCTCCTCCTCGGACGTGCCGCCCCAGACGCCGGACTCCTGGTTGGTGGCGAGGGCGAAATCGAGGCACGGCTCGAGGGCCTCGCAGGAACGGCATACCCGCTTGGCCGCCTCGATCTGGTCCACGGCCGGTCCCGTCGTGCCCACGGGGAAAAAGAGGTCCGGTTCCGTGCTGCGGCACGCGGCCGAGCGACGCCAGTCGTCCGCATCCCAGTCAACGGTGCGGTTCCACATCAGAGCCATCGGGACGAACCTCCACCCACTGTGATTGTGATCCCTTTCACATGATCGAACCTTAAGAGTATCCGTCTACGAAAGGGTTTTGTCGGCAGAAGACGGTAGTTCTCACCGACGAACCCGGCAAGGAGTTTTTTGTGAAAATTGTTACCGGTTGTCGAAGATCTGGTGACGAGCCCCGCCGGGGAGTGCGATGACGGCGGTCTTCGCTCATAGGGGTTGCACCGAGGGGTTCAGGGAGAACACCCTGGAAGCGTTCGCCGAAGCGCGGCGCCGCGGCGCCGACGGGGTGGAGCTCGACGTCCGCCTGACGGCCGACGGGGCGCTCGCCATCCACCACGACGCCGAGATCCCGGGTCTCGGGCCGGTGTCCGAGCTCGTGGTCTCCCAGCTCCACGCCCACGTCCCGCTGCTCGCCGGCGCCCTCGCCGCCTGCGAGGGCATGGTGGTCAACGTCGAGATCAAGAATGCGCCCGGCGACGCCGGTTACGACCCCGCCGAGGCGGTCGCGGCGTTGACGGCGGCGGCGATCGACGATGCCGGCTGGAGCGATCGGGTCATCGTCTCGTCGTTCCAGGCCGACACGCTCCGCGCCGTCGGGGCGGCGGACCCCGGGCTGGACCTGGCCGAGCTGTGGCCCCTGGTGCCCGGGGGGGACCCGCGGGAGGCCCTGGACCGGGCGGCGCAGGCCGGTTGGCGGGCCGTCCACCCGTTCGTGTCCTCGGTCACCCCCGAGCTGGTGGCCGCCGCTCACGAGCGGGGGTTGGCCGTGAACGTCTGGACCGTCAACTCGCCCGACGACATGCGCGCCCTGGTCGAGATGGGGGCCGACGGCATGGTCACGGACCGCCTCGGTGACGCCCTCGCCGCGGTGCGCGAGGAGGGGGTGGGGCGAGCCGACTGACCGGCCCGAATGGCGGCGGGGCGGCCCGGTCGTCAAAGATGGTCGGCCATGAACGTCGTCGTATGCGTCAAACAGATCCCGGATCCGGCCGCTCCGGCCAGCCTGAAACCGGACACCAACACCCTCGATCGCTCCGGCAAGCTCATCATGGACGACTCCGACAATTACGGGGTCGAGATGGCGCTCCAGCTGGCCTCCGGGGAGGGCGACGAGGTCACGCTCGTCTCCATGGCCCCGGGCGGTGAGACCTCGGGCCTGCGCACGGGGCTGGCCATGGGCGCGGCCCGGGCCATCCTGGTCAGCGACGACGCCCTGGCCGGCAGCGACGCCCTCGGCACGGCCCGGGTGCTGGCGGCGGCCATCGGGCGCGCCAATCCCGACCTGGTGGTGATGGCGACCGAGTCGACCGACGGTTACACCGGCACCCTGCCCGTGCAGGTGGCCGAGCTGATGGGCCTGCCCTCGGTCACCTTCGCCAAGGCGATCTCCGTCGACGGCGGCTCACTGAAGGTGGAGCGGCAGACCGAGGCCGGCTACGACGAGGTGGTCTGCCCGATGCCCGCTGTGGTGACGGTGACGGCCGGCGTCGTCGAGCCGCGCTACCCCTCCTTCAAGGGGATCATGGCGGCCAAGTCCAAGCCGGTGGACAACCTGACGGTGGCCGACCTGGGTCTGGACCCCTCGCAGGTCGGCGCGGCCGGCGCGGGTCAGGAGATCACGG
This sequence comes from uncultured Acidimicrobiaceae bacterium, assembly GCA_963828505.1. Taxonomy (GTDB): domain Bacteria; phylum Actinomycetota; class Acidimicrobiia; order Acidimicrobiales; family RAAP-2; genus Bog-473. The sequence continues at coordinate 98,102 of CAWHFM010000011.1, read as the reverse complement.
ACGTGTCCGAAGCCGAGGCGCGCGCTTCGGGAGAGATCGTGGTGGACGAGGGCGACGGCGCGCAGCGCATCGTCGCCTTCCTCGAGCAGCTGAAGGTGGTCTGACATGGCGATCGACAAGGTCTGGGTGCTGGCCGAGACCGGCGACAGCGGCCCGACCCCGCTCACGCTGGAGTTGCTGACCGAGGCGCGCTCGGTCGCTTCGACGGTCGAGGCGGTGGCGTGGGGCACGGACGTGGCCGCGCTGGCGGGGCCGCTCGGCGAGTACGGCGCCACGACGGTCTACGACGTGGGCGATCTGGACGGCTCGCTGCCAGGCGTGCCCGTGGCGGCCGCCATGGCCGCGTTGGTCGAGGGCGGGAACGCGCCCGACGCCATCCTGTTCCCGGCCACCTACGAAGGCCGTGACATCGCGGGGCGACTATCGGCCAAGCTCGGCAAGCCGGTGCTCACCAACGTCACCGGGCTGGTGGAGGCCGACGGGGGTCTCTCGAGCCAGGACCCCTTGTTCGGCGGCAGCCACATCGTGACGGCGCGCTTCACCGGGAGCGGCCCCGGGCTCTTCGTCATCCGGGCCAAGTCGTTCGCCGCCGAGCCCTCGGGCGGGTCCGCAGCGGCGGTCGCCCCGGCTCCGGTGCCCGACGTCGCCGCCACCAACACGGCCAAGGTCGTCGAGCGCCACGTCGAGGAGCGCAGCGGACCCAAGCTGGACGAGGCGGCGGTCGTGGTGTCGGGCGGCCGTGGGCTGGGAGACGCGGCCAACTACGCCCTCATTGAGGAACTGGCGAAGCTGCTCCACGGCGCCGCCGGCGCCAGCCGCGCCATCGTCGACGCCGGCTGGGTCCCCTACTCGCACCAGGTGGGCCAGACCGGCAAGACGGTCAAGCCGACCGTCTACGTGGCCTGTGGCATCTCGGGCGCGACCCAGCACCTGGTCGGCATGAAGGGTTCGAAGAACATCGTCGCCGTGAACAAGGACCGGGAGGCGCCCATCTTCTCGGTGGCCGACCTCGGGATCGTCGGCGACGTGCACAAGGTCCTGCCCGCACTCATCGAGGCGCTCAAGGCCAAGGCCTGAGCCAGCCGCTCAGGCGCGGGCGGGGCCGGGGAGGGAGCCCCGAGGGCGCGGCGGGCCCCACGGGTGCAGCCGCGGGCGCGAAAGGCCGCTGTACATTCGGCGCAACTACCTGATCGCGCCCAATGCTCTTTCCGACCATAGATTTCGCCATCTTCTTCGCCGTGGCTTTCACGGTGAACTGGGTCCTCAACCCGTACCCGGGTCCGTGGAAGCTGTCCATGGTCGCGCTCAGCTACGTCTTCTACGGCTGGGTCGGATGGAGCTACTGCCTCCTCCTGCTCGCCACCACCGTGGTGGCGTACGGGGGCGGCGCCTGGGTCACGGCCACGAACACCGAGCGGCACCGCCGCGTCGCCATGAGCGTCTCGGTCGCCGGCCTGCTCGGGATTCTGGGTTGGTTCAAGTACTACGGCTTCGTCTCGGTGAACGTGGACAACCTCTCCCACGCCGTGGGCCTGGGGCGGGCCGTCCCTCTCCTCCAGGTGGGCCTGCCCATCGCCATCTCCTTCTTTACCTTCATGGCCGTCAGTTACGTCGTCGACATCTATCGACGCCAGCTCGAGCCGGCGCGACCGATGGACTTCATGGTGTACATCTCCTTCTTCCCCCACCTGCTGGCCGGGCCCATCGTCCGCGGTGGTGAGCTGCTACCCCAGATCCGGCGCAAGCGCGACCCCGGATCGGTCGACTACTCGCGGGCCTTCTGGCTGATCCTCGCCGGCCTGTTCAAGAAGGTCGTCATCTCCTCGTACGTGTCGAGTGCGATCGTCCAGCCCGTCTTCACGTCGCCCCGGCAGCACTCCGCCCTCGAAGCCGTCTTCGCCGCCTGGGGCTACGCCGTGCAGATCTACTGCGACTTCAGCGGCTACACCGACATCGCCATCGGCCTCGCCCTGCTGCTGGGCTTCCGGTTCCCCGAGAACTTCAACGCGCCCTACACGGCACGCAGCCTGCAGGACTTCTGGCGCCGTTGGCACATGACGTTGTCGCGCTGGTTGCGCGACTACCTCTACATCCCGCTCGGCGGCAACGCCGGCAGTGAGGCGCGCACCGTGCGCAACATCATGATCACCATGGTGCTGGGCGGGCTCTGGCACGGCGCCGCCTGGACGTTCGTCGTCTGGGGCGCGTGGCAAGGCCTCGGTCAGAGCATCGGCCACGTGCGCCGCCTCAGCCGGGTCCGCCGGGGGTTGCCCGCCGTCGCCGACGGGCCGGTCCGGATCTGGGTGCAGCGCTTCCTCACCTTCCAGTTCATCTGCGTGGGCTGGGTGTTCTTCAATGCGTCGGGGATGTCCCAGGCCTTCGCCCTCCTGGGCCGCATCGTCGACGGCTGGGGCGAGGCCTCGCCGCTGGTCACCCCGCTGCTCGTCGTCGTCATCGCCGGCACCCTGGCGTCGCAGTTCGTGCCCCAGCTCTCCGTGGCGCGGCTGCAGGCGGCGTTCTCGCGCCAGCACGCCGCGCTCCAGGTGGGGATCCTCGGCGTCGCGTTGCTCGCCATCACGACCTACGGCCCCGTCGGCGTGGCCCCGTTCATCTACTACCGCTTCTGATGACGACCGACGTCCCGCCCCACCCGAGCGTCAGCACCCAGACCGGCACGCCGCCCGACGGCCGCGTCCGGGCGCGCTGGACCCACGTGCTGGCGCTCGGCGTCGCCGCGTTCGCCGTGTGGTTCCTCCTCTTCGCGCCGACGCTGCAGCACAACGCGCAGGTCTCGCCCGTCGGCACTCGCCGGACCATCAGCCTCGACACCGTGGGCCCGGTCGCCGCACTGAGCCGGGCGCTGGGGCTGTCGCACATCGTCTCGGCCACCGGGCGCGAGGGCAGCCTGCCCGGCGGGACCAACGGCCTAACCACCGTGGGCCCGATCGCCCCGCCGCCCAAGCCACGCGACTCCCGGGGGAGGTCCCACACCGGCGTCACCGCGACGACGATCGCCGCCAGCCCCAAGCACCCCACCGGCACCGACCCGCTGCGCGTCCTGATCGTGGGCGACTCGCTGGGCATAGACATGGGCTCCGCGCTCGCAGTACGACCTCTCGGCCACCGGCCTCGTGAAGCCGTCGCTCGACGCCCGGGAGAGCACGGGCCTGACCCGCCCGGACTACTTCGACTGGCCGGCCGAGCTGGCGTCGGACATAAAGGCGACCGCTCCCCAGGTGGTGGTCGTCATGATGGGCGCCAACGACGCGCAGGACTTCCTCGGGCCCCCCGACGTCCCCTACACGTCACCGCAGTGGAACACCCTGTACTCCCAGCGCGCGGCGCAGTTCATGAAGATCGCCCAGAGCGGCGGGGCCACCGTGATCTGGATCGGGATGCCCCCGATGGAGAACCCCACCCTCAGCGAGCAGATGTCCGACATCGACACCCTGGACCAGCGCGCCGCAGCGTCCCAGACGCCTCCGGTCCACTACCTCAGCACCTGGACGCTTCTCGGCACGCCCCAGGGTGCCTACACCGCGTTCATCACCAATGCCGCCGGACAGGTGGTCAACATCCGCACGCCCGACGGCACCCACCTCACCCCCGGCGGGGGCCAGGTGGCAGCACAGCTCGCCATGAGCGACCTGACGAACCTCGGGTACCGCATCTGACGCGGGGCGGCCGCCCTCGCCCGCGTCAGCACTCGACATCGCCTGGGGTGGGCCGGGCGCACTTGCCCGATCCGGAGCCTCTGTGCAAACCTTTGCAGTGGCCGAGAGACCGGAGCACCCGATGGAGCCGACGACCTGGCGTACGGATCTGATCGCACATCTGGCCCGGGTGATCTCGGACAACGACTACTGCGGCGATCCGGACGGGGTCGTCCAGCTGGCGCACCATCTCCTGTGCCTCAGCGTCGACCTTCGCCTCGTGGTGGCGTCCGCCGTGGCGCCTCACCATCCGTCGTGGTCCGATACATGCGCCGAGATCGGGATGGATGCGGCGCGCCGCATCGCCCGGTTGGCACAGCGCGACGACGTCCCGATTCTTCCCGGCTCGAGTGTCCCGATGTCGTCGACCAAGGAACCGGCCCCGAGTCCGGCCGTCGAGGCGATCATCGCCGAAGCGATGCGTGAAGACACCGATCTCCCGGTCTTCATGGTGAGCGGCGGGGGACTCACCACCATCGCTTCGGCCTGGTTGACGGAACCGCGGATCGCCGGGCGCCTCACGATCGTCTGGAACGGGGGCCACGCCTATGACTTCGAGCCGAATGACCTGCCCGGCGATCCGCGCTACCGCGAGCCGAACGTCAACACCGACATGGCGGCCTCGCAGGCGATCTTCAACGAGTCGACCATCCCGATGTGGCAGATCCCGCAGGACGTCTTCGGCGACGTCGTGATCTCCCGGAGCGAGGCGATCGTCCGGATGAGACCGCACGGACCGCTCGGCGCCCACCTCTTCGACATGATCGGCGCCCGCGTGGACGCTTGGTCACAGGGCATCCGCATGGGAGAGACCTATGGCCTCGGAGACTGCCCCCTGGTGTTGCTCACGGCGCTCGGGGGTGCCTATGACCCCGAGGCGACCGGGAGCCGATGGGTCGAGCGGCCACGCCCGCGCCTGCTCGACAACGGGCTCTACGAGTTCCCAAACGATTCGGTTCCCATCCGGGTGTTCACCGCCCTCGACGTCCGACTCCTGCTCGAGGAGCTCTACGCGAAGCTGGAGATCCATGCCGCCCGATGGCGCGGGGATACGCCGGCAGACTGATGGTCGCAGACCTGGGTCCTTCCGCGCGGATGTGACGACGCGGGGCTCAACTCCCGTACGGTTCAGTGGCGCTTGCGCCTGTCATGGCGTGATTGCGCTCGTTTGGTCTTCCGGTTCCGGCGGCTGGCGTCGTTGTGGGCCACGTGCGCTTCCTCGTGTTCGGACGTCCTGCGGCGACGGCTGGCGGCGGTGATGCCGGCGAACACGAGCACTACCGCCAGGATGCTGAAGACCAGGACGTAGAACATGGCCCATTAGACCATCGTCCTTCGAGGGACGTGCTCGAGCGCCTCGTCTCGGGCATCACCGACGACCATCTGGTCCCTTTTCACACCAGGGGCCAGGGGTAGGGCGGCCAGCCCCCGTCGTCGACCATCTCGGGCAGCGCGCCGAGGCCGAGCAGCCAGGCCAGCCGGTCCCAGGTGGCGGCCACTTCCGCCGGCTCGAGCAGCTGGCACAGCGACGTGGGGGGACCCTCGTGGGCCAGCCGGGCCAGGTCCTGGCGCACCGCCTGGTCCAGGGGGGCGCCGCCGAAGTCCCAGATGACGGTGCGGAGCTTGTCCTGGCGGTTGAAGCACAGCCCGTTGTCGATGGCCCAGAGCCGGTCCTCGGCCAGGAGTACGTGGCCGCTCTTGCGATCGGCGTTGTTGGCCACGACGTCGAAGGCACACAGCCGCATGAGGTCGCCGTGCCACCTCGGCTCCTCGCGGAGCGTGAAGTAGTGCGACGTCCCGTCCTCGTCCACGAAGCGCTGTACGGACCCCGGTCCGAAAGGCGCCTCCTCCCGCTCCACCGTCTCGGGCACCACGCCCCAGCCGAGCAACTCGGAGAGCGCATACGCGGCCACCTCCCGGCGGAAGAGGCCGCCCGGGAAGTCCCACAGGGGTCGCTCTCCGCGGCCGGGTTTGTAGACGGCGAGCAGCTCCTCGCCGCCCAGGCGACAGGTCACCAGCATGGTGGCATTCGAGCTCCCGGCGATGCGGCCGTGGACCTCCATGTCGCCCTCCGTCAGGAGCTGCTCGACGCCGTCGTCGGCCACGGCTCTCGTCTCAGGACGCCGGCGGGCGGTGCCCGTTGGTACGCGGGCAGTTGTGTCCCGAGGGGTCCAGTGGAAGGGAGCACAGCGGGCACGGCGGCCGCCCCGCCTCGACCAGCCGTGTGGCGCGGATGGCGAAGCTCGCCGCCTGCTCGCGGCTGAGCGCCACCCGCAGCACGTGGCCGCCCTCCTCGTCGTCCTCGTCGTCCTCGTCCTCCTCGCCCACGCCCATCTCCTCGAGCACGATGACGATGCGGTCGAGCTCCTCGTCGTAGGAGACGCCGATGGTCCCCACCACCCACTCGAAGTCGTCCGTCCCGACGTAGTCGAGGTCGTCGGGCAGATGACCTGGGCGGCCGAGCTCCTTCACGATGCGGCCGAGATAGCCCGAGAGCACGGCGATCTGTTGTTTCTCGACCTTGACCGTCGTCTCCGTCAGGCCCTGCCGGCAGTAGAAGACGAAGACGCGCCGACCGACGTCGCCCAGCGCGCCAACCGTGCACACGTCGGGTGCGTCGAAGTCGTGGTCGTCGCTCACGACGGCACCAGCTCGTCGAGCGTGCCGGTCGAGTTCACGGTGAGGATCATCGGACCGCCCGCGCCGAACAGGATGGCCGAGACCGAGCAGGGCGAGATGACGAGACGCGGCATGAGGTCGAGGGGAACACCGGCAGACGCGGCCACGATCGCCTTGATGGGGTCGGCATGCGACGCGGCGACGACCGACTCACCCGGGTGCGCGGCCACCAACTCGAGCACCGCCTCCATGGCGCGCACGGACATTTCGGCGAAGGACTCGCCCTCGGGGAAGCGGAAGCCGCTCGGCCAACGATGCACGCCCGACCATCGCCTGTTGCGCGCCAGCCGCGCCAACGGCTTCTCGGTCCACTCGCCGACGTCGACCTCGATGAGCCCGGGGGCGTTGCGCACGCGCAGGCCCAGGGCGCGGGCGATGGGGGCGGCCGTCTCGCGCGTGCGCTCCAGCGGCGACGCGTAGACGGCCGCCGGCGCCTTGGTCAGGGCCGCGATGCGCTGCGCCGCCGCTTCGGCCTGCTCCCGGCCGCGCTCGGAGAGGTGCAGGCCCGCCGCCTGTCCCGGCAGCAGCCGGCCCGTCGACGGGGTCGTCCCGTGCCGAACCAGCAGCACCAGGGTCGGCCGCGGGCCACTGTGCCGTCCCCCGCGGCGAGAGACCGGGCGAGGAGCGGCTGATCGGGCGGACGCTGGCACGGGGGCCCATCGTAGAGTCTGCGCCGTGGGGTCCGACCGGGTAGCGAAGGACTCGCTCGCTGCGGTGCAACGCGACGTGACGGTCTGCCGCCTCTGCCCGCGCCTCGTGCGCTGGCGCGAGGAGGTGGCCCGGACCGGCCGCGCCGCCTATGCCGGCCAAACGTATTGGGGTCGCGGCGTGCCCGGCTTCGGCGACCCCGGGGCGAGCCTGGTGATCGTCGGCCTCGCCCCGGCTGCCCACGGCGCCAACCGGACCGGCAGAATGTTCACCGGCGACCGCTCGGGCGACTGGCTCTTCGCCGCGCTGTTCCGGGCCGGGTTCGCGTCCCAGCCCACGAGCACCTGGCGCGATGACGGGCTCACCCTCGACGGCGCCTACATCACCGCAACGGTGCACTGCGCGCCGCCGGGCAACAAGCCCGATCCATCGGAGCGCGCCGCATGCCGCGCCCTACCTCGCCCGCGAGCTGACGCTGCTCGGTCGGGCGCCGGTGGTGGTGGCCCTCGGGCAGGTGGCGTGGTCCGCACTCTCCACCGAGTTCGGCCTGCGTCCCCGCCCCCGTTTCGGCCACCTGGCGGAGTGCGCGCTCGAGAGCGGGCGCACCATGGTCGGCTCGTACCACCCGAGCCAACAGAACACTTTCACGGGGACGCTGACCGAGCCCATGTTCGACTCCGTCTTCGCCCGCGCCCGCGCCCTGATCGACGCGGCTCACGACACCAAGTCGTAGAGCAGGCGGTAGAAGCGGATGCGTTCGGGGTCGGGATCGATCCCGTGGCTCTCGTAGTAGAGCCGCTCGTGCTCGACGCCGAAGTTCCAGCCGACACTCCACGCGCCGACGGCGACATCGGACCACCGGTCGGCCGCACCCAGCTCCCCGAGGTCCACGTACCCGGTCACCGTGTCCTCCTGGAGCACGAAGTTGGGCGGGCATGGGTCCCCGTGGCAGACGACGAGGTCCTCGCCGTCGGGTGCGTCGGCGCGCAGTTCGGCCAGTGCCGCGGCGGGGGAGAGGTGGGCGTGGCACTGGTGGAACCCACGGGGGTCGACTTCGCCCGAGGCGACACGGCGCGCCACATGCTCGAGCGCGCGGTCGAGCTCGAAGCGAAGGGGCACCACTCGTCGCCCACGGCGTCGTGGAAGGCCCGCAGGCCGCGGCCGAGGGCCCGGACGAGTGCCGGCAGGTCGCCGCGCCAGGGGGGGTCGACGGCGTCACGGCCGGGCAGCGCGTCGGTCAGGAGCACCGTCGTGCCGCCGGACTCCTCGAGCGCCAGCACCCGGGGCACCGGCAGGTAGGCGGCGGCCCAGATCATGCGATCGGCCTCGTCGCGCAGGGTGGGACGGCGTCCGGCGGTATCGACCTTGGCGTAGCGCACCGCGGCACCGCCGGGCGCGGTCAACCGCCACGTGGTCAGGCCGGGCACCAGCCGGTAGGCCAGCGTGGCCGACCATCCCGGCGCGAGCCGGGCCACCTCGGGGGGCGGGGTCTCCTCAGGGGGCACCGCCACGCAGGGTAGGGGGCGCGCCGGTGACCGGCTACGGTCTCGGCCAAGTCCCGCAGGGGAGGATGGGGTGCGCGAGGCCAGCGACGTCACGCCGTGCGACGCCGGCGAGGTCGCACACTGGGAGAGCACGGCCGACGTGGTCGTCGTCGGTTTCGGCGCCGGCGGGTCGGCGGCGGCGTTCAGCGCGGCCGAAGCAGGGGCCGACGTGCTCGTCCTCGAGCGCACCCGGGGGCCCGGCGGGGCCGCCGCGTTGGCGGAGGGCATCGTCTACCTCGGCGGCGGCACGCCGGTCCAGGAGGCATGCGGCTTTCCCGACAGCGTGGAGGACATGTTCCGCTACCTCATGGCCGCCTGCGGCCCCGATCCCGACGAGGCCAAGATCGCCCGCTACTGCGAGTCGAGCCTCGGCCACTTCGACTGGCTCGTCGCCCGCGGCGTGCCTTTCGACCCGACCTTCTGCGCCGAGACGTCCATGGCGCCAGCGGGCACCGAGGGCCTGGTGTACTCGGGAGGCGAGGACGCCTACCCCTTCGACCAGATCGCGCGCCCGGCTCCTCGCGGCCACCTGGCCAAGACGAAGCGGTCGACCGGCTGGCTTCTCATGCAGATCCTCGCCGGCGCCGCCACCGAGGCGGGCGCGCGCGTCTCGCCCGACACGCGGGCCGACCGGCTGGTGGTCGAGGACGGGCGCGTGGTGGGGGTGCAGGCGCAACGGTTCGGCCAGACGGTCTCGCTGCGGGCCCGGAGCGGTGTCGTGCTCACCGCGGGCGGGTTCATCTTCAACGACGACATGCTGCGGCAGCATTGCCCGCCGCTGGTGCGCGGGACGTTCAAGGTGGGTACCGAGGGCGACGACGGGCGCGGAATCCGCATGGCGCAGGCCATCGGCGCCTCGGTGCGCAACATGTACGCCGGCGAGGTGTCGCTCCCGATCACGCCGCCGAGGCAGCTGATCCACGGCATCCTCGTCAACGGACGGGGGCAGCGGTTCATCAACGAGGACACCTACATGGGCCGCGTCGGGCAGTCCGCGCTCTACGGGCAAGACGGCGAGATCTACCTCGTCGTCGACGAGGCGGCGTACGAGGTCAACTGGATGGGCCTCGCCGCCAGCTGGGTCTGCGAGACGGCCGAGCAGCTCGAGTCTGAGATCGGCCTGCCTCCCGGCTCGCTCCAAGCCACCGTCGACCTCTACAACCGCCATGCCGCCCGCGGGGAGGACCCGATGTTCCACAAGGGACGCGCCTGGGTGCGCCCGCTCGTCCCCCCGCTCGGGGCGGTGGACCTGCGCGTCGGCCCCGCCCCGTACGCTCCTTTCACCCTGGGCGGGCTCGAGACGACGGTCGAGGGTGAGGTGCTCGACCTGAGCGGCGACGCCATCCCGGGACTCTTCGCCGCCGGCCGCACCACGGCCGGCGTGTGCTCGTTCGGCTACGCCAGCGGGCTGTCCATCGGCGACAGCACGATCTTCGGCCGCTTCGCCGGGCGGCGGGCAGCTGGTTCGAGGGCGTGAAAAAGGTCGACCAGGCACAGCGGAACGATGCAGGATGGCATGGAGTCCACTCAAGCCAGGCGATCCACTTCGCCGCTCCTCAGCAGTCCGTGGTTCCATCCCGCGCTGACCGCTTCAGCCCGGGTCCGCACACCGAGTTTCCGATAGAGGCTCGATGTGTAGTGCATCACCGTCTTCGTCCGCAGGTTCAGCTGGGAGGCAATCTCCTTGTTCGAGGCGCCGGTCGAAATGAGCTCGAGAGCCTGCAGCTCACGACGGCTCAGCCGCGGTAAGCCGGCGACAGTGTCGATGGAGGACGCGATCGGACCGACCTCTGAGCCGACGGCACCATCAAGGGTCATGGAGTCGACGAGCAAGGCGACCTGTTCTCCGAACGACACAGCTTCCGTCCATTTCAGTCCGTGCCCTCGGGCGATCCGCTGTTCGAACTCGCTTTGTCCGAGCTCCCGTTCCAATCTGGCGATACGGGCGTCGTACCCGGCGACGACCGAAGCCGGTAGTCGGGTTCGGAGCATCGGCAACACATCCTGCAGTGCACCGTGCAACTCGATCGCCGGTCGTTCCTGGTTGGAAACAGTCGCAACCGCGACGAGGACGAACAGAGCCAATGCTTCGAGGTACCACGCACCCGTGTTCTGTGCCAGCTCGAGGGTATCGAGGACGTAGCTCGCCGAGGTCTGGGGCTTTCCCATGATGGCGCTCTTGAGGGCGGCGGCGATCAGCACCATTCCCTCGGCCCGCTCTGCGCCAAGACGACGGGCGACAACCAAGAGCTCGTCGCTCGACGGTGGCATCGCACGGGGATCGTCGGACGCGCCGGGAATCCCGGCCATGACGTGGGAAGTCATGAGAACGTCGTACTCGTCGTCGGCCGCGCGAGCCAGATCTCGGGCGACGATAGCGTGGTCGAGAGCAGGGATCGGCTTACCTGAATTGTTCTCAGCCACGGCGAGCCAGTGCTCAAAACGCATCTCCCCGAACGCGTCTCCGACCTCGCGAGCCGAGCTCGCCCCTTCTTCGGCGAGTCGACTCGCCTCTCCATGCCGCCCCTGCGCGACCATGACGTGGACAAGGGCCTCGACTGCCCGCAGGGCGATGTCGGGGCGGCCCGCGGCCCTGGCGAGCTCGATTGCCTGGTCGATGAGGTCGCTGGCAGGGGCACCTAAAATGGGATTGCGAGACCACAGCCTCAGCACGACAAAAGTAGTCAGCGCCTGGGCAACGAGAGCCATGTCCGTTCCTGGTAAGACTGATCCGTCCTCCGGCCGGAGGACGGCGAGGAGTTTCTCGACCTGCTTCGCTCCGAGTTCTCCACCCAGGGTGATCCAGAGCGGCTCCAAGTCGATCGCGAACGCGAGAGCATCAGCTGTTGAATGATGGGCGCAGGTGAAATCGAATGCCGCGAGGAGATCCTGGGAGTCAGCTTCGAGATCACTCCTCGGAGTGGAACTGAACGTCCAGAGGGAGTCGGCGCCTTGGCGAGCCACGGTCCGGAAGAAGGCGACGTGCCGCCGGCGCGCATCTTCGATCTCCCTTTGACCCGTCTGCTCGGCTGCAAACCATCGCACGGGTCCGGGAACGACGAAACGATCTTGTGGGGGCTGACCCGTCCGCGACTCCCGACGAAGCATTCCCGTATCGATGAGGGCATCGAGGTCACGGGCCAGGATGGCTCCAAACGAAGCCTCTTCGGCCTTCGCTGCGGACCGCGAGACGACAACCGACGCTGCTGCCTCCCATGTGAATGGACCCGAGAAAACCGAGAGCCGGCGAAGAGTGAGCCTCGAACTGTCAGAAAGGCCGTTCCAGCTCACATCGATTGCCGCACCGAGGCTCCGATAGTGCCCAGGCATGACGGATACCCACCCTCTGAGCGCTGTCGGTCCCACTTCGCGAAGGAGCTCGAGCACTTTGGCGACCGACAAGGTCGTACACGGCTGTGCTGCGAGCTGCAGGGCGAGCGGGTACCCGTCGAGTTCCGCGCACAGCGCGGAAACCGTTAGAACGTTGTCACGCGTCAACCGAAAAGTGGGGTCGGCGGCCTCGAGGCAGTCGCAGAACACCTGGACGGCCGGCGCTCGGAGAGCGCGACCTGGATCCCGCACGCCATTGGGAGGGAGCAAGAGCGGGCCTATCCGGAGGACATGCTCACCGTGCAGATCCAGACGTATGAGGCTGGTCGCGAACACCGTGAGGTCGGGATCGCTGTCGAGGGCTCGTGAAAGGACGCCGGCGGTACCGGACGACGAATCGATCCCGTCGACCAGCACGATCCGGCGGCGACGGGTGGGTGGAGATGGGGGAAGTGGAGACACCGCTCCGCCGTAGTCGTCGAGTTGGAACGCCAGGGCCTCGATCTCGCTCGGTCCTGCTTGCCGTGGCAGCCTGACCATCTCGGTGACGAGCCCCTCGTCGAGTCTGAGGCGCCGGATTGCCTCTTCGGCCACGGCCGTCTTGCCGATGCCACTCGGCCCGACGAGGGTGACCGCGCGCACCTCGTCCCGGTTCAGCAGCCGCAGGAGATCGGTGATTTCCGACTCCCGGCCGATCAGCCGCTCCCGAGCTGCAGGAAGGGCCGAGACACGCTGTTTGCGGTTCGGTGTCCCCTCGTTCAACGTCCCTCCGGCCGTGGGCCATTTCGAATATTGGTGTCACTTAACAAGCAACTTTTGAAATATCTGGCCCGTTGCGTACAAACCAACCAAGGTCGAACTATCCAGACGGACAGTAGTTCGCTTTTACAAACTACGGGCGAATGCCCGTGGTTTCAGTCTCGCCCGCCATGCTTGGATACAGCACCAGCGCTGGTAGAGGACGTCAGGGTTTCCACGCAGGCAAGGCGCATGCGGGAGGCGAAGGGGGCCTCTGCGTCCTGCACGTCATCGGCGTAATCACCGGGCAAAACCGCGACACCGTTGGTCTCCAAGGCTTCGGCCCGGCGAACGGCTTCGTGGCGGGGAGGCACGTCGAGGCGTAAGTGCAAATAACAGACAACAGGCTCGTCGTAACGAATCCTTCGGATCGCCAATCGACGGCCTTGAAAAGAAAGTTTGAGGTCCAGATGGAACGGAAACGACTCAAGAACGTGCCGAGGTCGGCCTGGCTCGTCGTCGGTGTGTGTATCGCCGCGGTCGTAATGCCAACCGCGGCCGTTGCTACAGCGCTCACCTACACCGGCATCGAAGGAACGAGCCACAACAAGGCCGATGTCTCGACCGCCGGCCAAGTGCTGACCGCGCCGGCAACACCGTCGAATTACTACGCGACTGGCCAAGTGAACCTGACGGGCGCTGTGACAGCTGTCGCCACTCCACCAGCAGGTGACGGATTGGTGCTGACATCGCTTGACATCAGCGTCTATTCCTTCACGCCGGGAGCAAACTACCAGCTGATCATGTCGAACGCTGCCTGCACGGGTCCGGCCCCTGGTTACGGCCACGTCTTCACCCCGGCCTCTGGCGGTGAGACCGAGATCACATTCAGTCCCGGGTTGGTGATTCCGAGCGGTGAAGCGCTCTGTGGTAATTTAGCCGGCTCCGTCTCAGTGGCTGTCACGCCGGTCGGGTACACAGGTTCCTCAGCGGCTATCCCCTAAGGCAATCGGCTACCTCTCCCTCCCAGCCACAATCGGCATCATCGTTGAGCGACAAGGCCCCCGTTCGGCTGGGGCCTTGTCGTGATACGACGGGCAATTCTGTCAGGGAGGAGATGCGAGTACTCCACCTTCACCCTGGGCGTGCTCGAGACGACGGTCGAGTGTGAGGTGCTCGACCTGAGCGGCGACGCCATCCCGGGACTCTTCGCCGCCGGCCGTACCACGGCCGGCGTGTGCTCCTTCTGCTACGCCACCGGGCTCTCCATCGGCGACAGGACGATCTTCGGCCGCTTCGCCGGGCGGCGGGCGACTCCGTCCGCTGGCGGTGGCCCCTGACCGAGCTCTACGACTTGAAGTTGACGTCTCCGCTCGAGGATCCTGAGTTGTCCGGATAGGCGCCGCATGGACCTCGTGCATTTGGTGCATCAGGGTAAGGCAGAATTCAACACATGGCGCCGCCGACCGGGACTGTCACCCTCCTCTTCACCGACATCGAGGGTTCGACCCGACTCTGGGATCAGCACCCCGATGCCATGTCCACCGCCTTGGAGCGCCATGACGCCCTGATGCGCTCGGCCATCGAGTCATCGGGTGGCTACGTCTTCAAGACGGTGGGAGATGCCTTCTGCGCCGCCTTCGCGTCGGCCAAGGAGGCCGTCGCAGCTGCGGGGGAAGCACAACGTGTGCTTCATGCCGAGGTATGGCCCGACGAAGTATCCCTCCGAGTACGTATGGCTCTCCACACCGGAGAGTGCGAAGAGCGGGATGGCGACTACTTCGGACCGGCAGTGAACCGCATCGCACGATTGGAGGCCACGGCCCACGGCGGCCAGGTCGTGGTGTCTCGGTCGACCGCCGAGATCGTCCGTGACCGCCTTCCGTCTGGAATGAACCTGGTCGACCTGGGTTCGCACCACCTCAAGGACATGGATCGACCTGAAGATGTCTTCCAACTGATGATTGAAGGAGTTCCGTTCGCCTTTCCGCCACTTCGATCTGGCCTCGGGTCGGAGGACCCGGCCCAGGTGGGCAACCCGACCAACCTGACCGAACCTCTGTCCAGCTTCGTCGGACGAGATGTCGAAATCGCTGAGGTGGTCAAGCTCCTTCACAGCAACCGACTGGTGACGCTCACTGGTTCCGGCGGAGTCGGCAAGACTCGGCTGGCCGTCGAAATCGGACGGTCCCTGCTTTCTGAGAGTCCGGACGGGGTGTGGTTGGTGGAGTTGGCAACGGTAGACGACCCGGCGCTGGTGGCTTCCGAGGTGTTGAGCGACCTTGGGATCGGCGAACAATCGGGTAAGGACGCGACCGAGACCTTGGTCAAGGTGTTGTCGACCCAGAGCCGTGTCATCATCATCGACAACTGCGAACAGGTCATCGGGGAGTGCGCTTCCATTGCCGCCGCGGTCCTGCGCCAGTGCCCGAAGATCACCCTGATCTCGACCAGCCGGGAACCGCTCCGAGTCGGCGGCGAGGTCATCTATCGGGTGCCGTCCCTCTCGCTGCCGCCAGAGCACGTGGACGACCTCATCGAATTGGCCGGATCTGGTGCTGTCACCCTCTTCGTCGAGCGAGCCGCCGCCCAGGCCCCCGGTTTCGAGTTGACGGACAAAGACGCCCCTTCGGTGGCTTCGATCTGTCGTCGACTGGATGGCATGCCCCTCGCCTTGGAGTTGGCCACCGCCCGACTGCGGTCAATGTCGCTGGCCAGACTGCACGACCGTCTGGAGCACCGCTTCGGACTGCTCACCGGGGGCAGCCGGGTGGCCCTTCCCCGACAGCAGACGTTGCGGGCCCTGGTCGACTGGTCATTCGACCTGTTGACGGGTCCCGAACGAGCACTCTTCCGGCGGACCTCCGTGTTCGTCGACGGCTTCGACCTGGAGGGAGCGGAGCGTGTCTGCGCTCTCGACGACATCCCCGACTGGGACATTGCCGACCTTCTGGCATCTCTCATCGACAAGAGCCTGGTGGTGGCCGAACCCGACAATGACGATGTCCGCTACCGGCTTCAGGAGACGTTGCGCCAGTACGGCTCCGATCGGCTCGCCGACGTCGGTGCTTCCGCAGGAGGCTCCGACGAGGCCGATCAACTTGGGAGTGCCCACGCTGACTACTACGTGGCATTCGGCGAACTCGCCGCACCCCACCTCGAAGGTCGCTCCTATGGCGAGTGGCTCGGTCGGCTCGATGCCGAGCATCTGAACCTCCGAGCTGCCATCACCCACGTCCTGGCAACACCGGAGGGGGCGGAACGAGTGCTTGCGCAGTTCTGGTCCCTCCGGCGTTATTGGCGGGACGCCCGTCAACCGGCACAGTCGCTCGCACTCCTCGAACAGGCCCTGGCCGAAGTCGGGCCGGACGACGAACCCGGTCGCCGGGCGAGAGCCCTGTTTTGCAAGGCGATGCTGCTCGGGTTGTTGGACCGTCGCCTTGAACTGGCCACGATCTCGGAGGCACTCGACCAGGCCCGGCGAGCCGGAGCCCGGTCGCTGGAGGCCGAGGTCCTGTCCAGATACGCCAGGGCACTGTCCGACAACGGAAGTGACGAGGTGGCCCTCGTCGCGGGAACCGAAGCGGTGGCACTGGCACGACAGATCAACGACCCCGTCCTCCTGGGCTTGGTGCTCCAACAGTATGCAGATGTCCTGGACGAAGCCGGCGACAAGGGTGCCGAAGGCGTCTACCTCGAAGCCCTCGCTCTCACCGAGCATTCTGGAGACGTCCAAACGGAAGGGAAAATACACAACAATTACGCTTTCGTCCTGATGGACCAGGGCAACCTCACCGAGGCTCGGCGGCACTTGGGTAAGGCCCTGCATCAGACAGGGAACAAGTTGAATGCTCGAACGGCGGCGATCTACGGCAGCCTGGGTTGGATGCTCCTCCAGGAGGGGGACCCGCAACGATCTGTGTCATACCAATCAGATGTACTGCGGTCGGCCCGACTCGACGGCATCACCTGGGTGCTCCCGTACAGCGTCTTGAGCTTGGCCTGCTGCGCGACCCAACTTGGCGCGCTTGAACGTGCCGCTCTGTTGCACGGTGGGGCGGATGCGCTCCTTTCGGCGGTTTCAGACCAGTGGGAGATCTTTGAAGGGAAGATCCGGGAACGGGACATAGCAGTCCTGCGTGAGCGCCTCGGTGACGACTTCGACCGCCTCTATGCGGAGGGGTTGACCATGCCCCACGACGAGGTCATCAAGCAGGCACTTTCGGGCAACTGACGTCCGGGAGGGGCCGAATAACGCAGTCGGTTGGGATCGAGCGCTGGCACTACGACTTCGACAACTTGAAGTTGACATCTCCGCTCACGGATCCAGAATTGTTGTAATAGCCACCGCATACACCTTGTGCATCCGTCGCGTCAGTAAATCCGAGATAGAGGTCAGTGGCACCGCTCGGAACGTGAAAGACCTGAGTCTGACCCGTCCCCGTGTGCGTCAGACCGTCGCCGACGAAGAAGATCTGGCCGAGAAGCGGAGACAGGGATTTGAACGAATGATCATCTTTGAAGTCGAGCGTTGGCGGTGCGCTCGCGGGTTGGCTGCCATCGAGGAAGACGCCGACGAGGTAAAAGAACCGTCTCCCGTCCTTGAGTCCGGAGATGCCGCCGTACGCCGAGATGTTCACGTTGTTGATATAAGGCATTCCGTCAGGCCCATTGGATTCTCCAGGCTGATACGACACAGTTCCCGTCACTTGAGAAAAGGTCACGGACTTGGTGCCTGTCGGAACGGTCACATCGGCTGGAACGGTTCCGCCCCCCGGTCCGCCCGGGTCGGGCGCCGTGGTGAGTCCTGCGCCCCATGGGTTGTCCATTGCGGTCGCAGTGAACGTTGTCGTTCCAGCCTGATGTGGCGAGACGCTGGCAGCGGCCAGAGGTGATCCCCAAGAGATCAGAGCCGTGCTCGCCACGAGCGCCACGAATCCGGCCAAGGAAACTCCCCGGCGTCCGATGATGCTTCGGCATCGTGCCATCTTTTGACCACCCCGTTTCTGATTGTTCCTGTGTTCATTCCCAGATCTACGTCCGCTGTGTACGCGTGTGGCTGAACGACGAGTGATGTGGGGCGACATCTCCTGGACGCCTCGCCGTCTTTCCGGCTGCACAACGTTGACGTTCAATGTGCCCGAGCCGATGTATGACATGTCCGGACACCGAGTGCGTGAGGACGACCGTCGAGGTGGTCCGCCATACCGTCGAGGCCATTTCAGGTCGCGTCCTTCGCCGAAGCACCGCCACCTCCCTGCAAGGAGTCAGGCATCGATGGTATACCGCTTTGCCGAGGAGCGCTATTGGGCGCATTGCCAGGCCAGGCCAGGCCAGGCTCCTCGCTCCCCCTTCTCTTCGTTCGCGAACCGCTTGAGCTCTTGACCGTCACCTCGGGATGCAACTGGACCTAGGCGTGGCGATCCGTTCAAGAGAGGTGGGGCACACATCGTCGAGGCCCTGATTGTCGGCAGGGGGAGTCGAGGTTCTTCGCCCTCGGCGGTCTGGAGCCGACGGTGGGAGGTGAGGTGTTTGTTCGGATACGCCAACGTTGAGCACCCGCAAGAGTGCGAGCGCCCCGTCAACGAACAATGCGAGTTCTGCCGGGCATGCCGCGACAAAGCCGGGAAAATTGGAACGCGTCTGCCGAGGATCTATCGACCGACTTGTCCATCGATTTGCTCCCGCAGGATGTCGGCGTGGCCGGCATGCCTTGCGGTCTCCTCGACCATGTGAACCAGGAGCCATCGAAGCGATAGAGGCTCGGGAGAAATCGGCGCCCTTTTGCAGAGCTGGTCGAAGTCATCGGATTCGCTCATGATCCTGTTGCTGACCCCGATGGCGGCGCGATAGGCGATGACCGCGGAAGCTATGGAGTCAGTTGGCTCGATCTTCTCTGAAGGAATCACAACGTCGTCACCGGCGAAGGCAAACTGAAACCAGATCACTTCCACCCTGGTCAGATGTTTGATCAACCCGAGGAGGCAGGTGCCGGTCGGCACGGTCGATCGGCGAGCGGAGTCCTCGTTCAGGTCGACCACCTTCAGGATCAATGACTTTCGGAGCGCCGGGATAAACCGGCATGGAGAAGGAGATGAGAACGCTCCACGTTGAAGGGGTAGCGACCCACGATGGCCCCGAGTCATGCGTCGACGTCCGCAAGGACGGCGGCGAAGCGTTGACAGGGGTACGTGCAGGCTGGGCTATTGAGCCGGGAAATAGGTGCATTCGGGGTGCCGACGCTGTCGAAAGAAGCGGAAGGCCATATCGGCGGCAGCGTCATCGCAAGTTGCCGTCGGACCCCGCCCGGTCGAAGAACCTGTGCATGTACGGAGTCTCCATGCGCGAGAACCGGGAGATCCCACACTCGCCCCTCGGGCTGATCGCCCGCCGGGCCGCTCGGGCAAGGCCAAGGCCGCAATCCTGAGATGTACGAGCGTGGGAAGTCTGACAGCCCCGTACTACCTGCGAAGCCGCCGAACAACACCGGGCGACCGGCAGCGGAGGCGGTGGAGGAAAGGGGGCTGGCCAAGGGGAACACGGACGGCTCAACACGTCCCGGACGCAGTGCCGGGCCCGACGTGTCAAGCGGGTTGGATCGTGTGCGCGAAGCAGCACGCAAGGACAAGGATGCACGGTTCACCGCCTTGCTACACCACGTCGACCTCGATCGCCTCCGGGCGGCCTACTGGGCGATCCGCCCCTTGGCTGCACCGGGGATCGACGGGGTGACGTGGGACGCCTACGGGCAGAACCTGGAAGAGAACCTCCAGGGACTGCTCGCTCGGGTCAACAGCGGGGCGTACCGGGCAAGCCCGTCTCGCAGGGCGTACATCGAGAAGGCGCACGGGCGGCTCCGGCCGCTCGGCATCGCCACGCTGGAGGACAAGATCCTCCAGCGGGCCGTCGTCGAGGTGCTCAACGCCATCTACGAGGTGGATTTCCTGGGCTTCTCCTACGGGTTCCGACCGGGGCGCCGACCGCACGATGCGCTCGACGCCCTCACAGTCGGGATCGAGCGGAAGAAGGTGAACTGGGTGCTCGACGCCGACGTCAAGGAGTTCTTCACCAATCTCGATCACGATTGGCTGACACGGTTCCTCGAGCACCGCATAGCGGACAAGCGGGTCCTGCGGCTCATCCGAAAGTGGTTGAACGCAGGGGTGATCGAAGACGGGGAGTGGATGGCGAGCGAGACCGGTGCCCCCCAGGGGGCATCAGTCTCACCGTTGCTCGCCAACATCTACCTCCATTACGTCCTCGACCGATGGGTCCGGCAATGGAGGAAGCGGCACGCCCATGGTGACGTTGTCATCGTGAGGTTTGCTGACGACTTTGTGGCCGGGTTCGAGCACAAGTCCGACGCCGAGCGGTTCCTCGCCGACCTCCGTGAAAGGTTCACGAAGTTCGGTCTGGAGCTGCATCCCGACAAGACCAGGCTCATCGAGTTCGGGCGTAACGCCGCCCGGAACCGTGCCGCCCGGGGCGACGGGAAGCCCGAGACATTCGATTTCTTGGGGTTCACGCACTACTGCGGGAAGACCAAGAACGGGCGGTTCTGGCTGAAGCGAAAGACAATCTCGAAGCGGATGCGGGCGAAGCTTGCCGAGGTCAAAGACCAGATCAAGCAACGCCGGCACTACCCCGTTCCCGAACAAGGGGAGTGGCTCGGCTCAGTGGTGCGAGGCCATCTCGCCTACTACGCCGTGCCCGGCAACACCGACGCCGTGGCGGCATTTCGCACTCAGGTGATCCGGCACTGGTTCAAGGCCCTCCGGGGCCGCAGCCAGCGCACCCGGGTGAACTGGAAGCGGATGAGCCTCTACGTCCAGCGGTGGATACCCCCGACCCGTGTGCAGCATCCCTTCCCGAACGTGCGCTTCGACGCTCGGACCTGAGGCAGGAGCCCAGTGCATTAGCAGTGCACGCTGGGATCTGTGCGGGGGGCCGCCCGAAAGGGCGGTCCCTACCGCAATCAGGTAGTCGAGGAACGCCAGCAAGGTCTCCTTTTCGCCAGCGAGTAAGAACGGAGTGCGGCGATCTGACATCGCTTGGACCGTAGTCGGCGCTCAGACGACCGCCGAGCTCTCGGCGGCGAGATGGGCTATCCCGAATGCCAACCAAGGCGTGCAGGGTTGGTGGTTCGTCAGATCGCAGTTGTGGTTCGTAGACCGGGGCCGTATCGAGCCACTGTTCTGGTTCGAAGTCGTTTCACAGATGAATGAGCTCGAGCGTCGAGTACTCAGGATTCCGTACGCGAGCTTTCGCCGGTAACGAGAACGATCTTCCCACGGGTGTGCCGCTGCTCGAGCAACTCATAAGCCGAGCGCACGTCCTGGAGGGAAAAGGTTGCTGCAATCGGAACCGCGAGCTGGTCTTGCTCAATCAACGACGCGAGCTCCGAGATGACGGCACCCACATCGTCCACAGTCGACATTGCGTCCACATTGGTTCCGTGTCGTGCTCCCGAATCCCAGTCGATGATCGTGTCCACTCTGTCCGGCTTGACCCCGAGCTCCTCGACAGCAAGGTCGACATAGCCACCGCCGAAACAGTCGATGAAGGCATCGATCGGGCCGCCCGCCGCAGCGCGAAGACGCTCCTCCAGACCGTCCCCGTAGTTGACTGCCTTGACGCCCATCGACTCCAACCAGTCAGAGTTACCCGCTCCGGCGATGCCCAGCACCGTCGCCCCCACCCGGCGAGCCAACTGGATGGCGATCGATCCCACCCCACCGGCAGCGCCCGAGATGGCGACGACCTCGCCGGGCTTCAGCCCTACGGACTTCACCGTGGCCCATGCAGTAGTGCCGGCGACGTACAGGGAGCCGGCAGCCTCCCACGGAACCCTTGACGGCTTTGGCACCACATGGTCGGCGGGCAGACTCACCGCCTCCGCCTGGCTCGACCGCTCATCGCTCCAGCCGATTACCTCTTCACCGACAGCGACACTCTCTACACCTTCGCCGATTTCTGTGACCACACCGGCAAGGTCGCTGCCCTGCCCCGAGGGGAACGTGGCGGGCCAGCGGTCATGAAGCAGCCCCCTGCGGATCGACCCCTCACCCGGATTGATGGCCGCCGCCACCATGTCGACGATGACCCGACCCGGTCCGGGACGGGGACGCGGAACCTCCACCACTCGGAGGACGTCGACCTCGCCGTAACGGTCGAAGCGGACAGCTTGGATGGTCGAATCCGTCATGGGCCGTCCAACCGGAACTCTGGACCCGATATTCCACTCTGTGTCGCCGTCACCAGACCGCACCTGACGAACGTCGCCGGGTCCGTATCCGCGTTCGGGTTGCCGCGCCTACGGTCGTTCTCCCCGGCTGCTTCGCCGTCTCCCCCGCCACTGCTCTCCGTCGCCGGTCCCAAGCTGAGCGTGGCCGACGACCTGGCGATCTGAGGCAGCGGCCCAAGGCCGTCTCGGTCGTAGCGAGCCTCGGTCACTCGCGATCGGTATGCGATGCTCTCGCCGTGACAAAGGGCAGGCTCGAGGCTTTCACAGATGCCGTGATCGCCATCGTCATGACGATCATGGTGCTCGATCTCCGTCCACCCGCCGGTCAAGGTTTCGGAGACCTGAAGCCACTGGTACCAAAGCTTCTCGTCTACGCCTTGAGCTTCACGTTCTTGGCCATCTACTGGAACAACCACCACCATCTGATGCACGTCGTCGAACGCGTCGATGGTCGGGTCCTCTGGGCCAACATGGGGCTGCTGTTCTCGCTCTCGCTGACACCCGCAGCTACGGCGTGGTTCGGTGAGCATCCGAGTGACACCGCTCCGGTGGTCGTATACGGCTTGGTGCTGCTTCTTTCGGCCATCGCCTACTTCCTGCTCACCCGCGCGCTGTTGGCACTGCACCCGGCGGGTTCACGATTGGCCCTGGCGATCGGCAGTGATCGCAAGGGACGGCTTTCGGCTGTCGCCTATGTGTCAGGGATCGTTGTGGCGCTGTGGGAACCATTTGTGGCCATCGCGATCTACGTTGGCGTCGCTGTCGTCTGGCTCGTGCCCGACAGGCGGATTGCGAGGGTCGTCGAAGGTGGGGACGTGGCCGACTCCTAAAGGACGAGGACGCATGGGTGAAGGGCCGTCGGAGCCGTCGGTCACCCTCGTCGTTCACATCCCGGATTGGGGTATGGGCGACGCGGAGCGCCTCAGCGAATCGGGCTACCGAAGCGAATCACGTTTCCGTCGGGGTCTGTGATGGAGCCCTCGCGCTTGCCATAGTCCTCGTCCCGCGGGCCGTCCACGTCGATCCCGGCTGCTCTCCACTCTTCGGCCACCCGGTCGGCGTCCTGACAGTGGATGTAGAGGGAACCGTGACCCGAAGGTTCGTCGCCTGCCGCTCGGGCAAGGTGGATCGTAAGGTCCCGAGCCCGGTGCGCAAAGGCACACGTATCGTCGTGGAACGACGTATCGAAGCCCGCCCGCTCGAACCAGTCGACGGAGCGAGCCACATTCGCGACCTTGAAAATCGGCTCGAACCCGGTGATCAGCCAGGATCCCGTCATGAGCTGCAATTGGCCGTCTCGCTGTCCGTTGAGCCCGGCGAGGCAGTTGTGGCAGATCGGCAGGTCCGGATGCGAGCGCAGTCTGACGCACCAATCGACCGACGTCGAGCAACACGAGCACGTCACGGCCACGGACGACAATGGTAGGTGACCGCCGCGGTCGGACTCGAAGGGAGGTCGCCGCGCCGGAGCGGTTGAAGGATGAACGAGCGGCTACGAGCGCGCGGCTGCGTACTCCACGACCCGGGTCATCACGATGTCGTCGGACTTGGCCACCGAGCCGGAGTCGAACGGCGGCTGCGGGTCATACTCGATCATGAGCTGCGCCGCCCGGGCGGCGGTCTCGTCGATCAGCAGCTCCACCAGGCGCAGCGCCATGTCGATGCCGCTCGAGACCCCGGCGGCGGTGATGATCCGGCGGTCGAGGTGCTCGACCACCCGCTCGGGCGTCGGCCGGGCGCCGTGTGCGGCCAGCTCCTCGTAGCAGGCCCAGTGGGTGGTCGCGCTCGAGGCCGTCGAGCAGCCCGGCCGCCCCGAGGACGAGCGAGCCCGTACAGACCGACGTCGTGTAGCGCGTACCCCGGTGGGCTTGGCGCAGCCACGCCAGGACGCGCTCGTCGCCTTGGAGCGGGCGCGATCCGACGCCGCCAGGGAACACGATCACGTCGGGAGCCGGCAGCTCCTCGAAGGTCGCGTCGACTGAGACTCCGAGCATGCCGTTCTCGGTGCGCACCTGGCCGCGCTCGTGCCCGACGAAGGTGACGTCGAGCGTCGGGATGCGCTGGAGCACCTCGTAGGGACCGACCGCGTCGAGCGCGGTGAGGCGGGGGAAGACGGGGATGGCGACATGCATGGATGCGGTCATGCGGAAGTCCTCTCTTCGGAGCCGGTGCGAAATCGACGGCGGTAGGCGTCAGGCGACACGCCCAGGTGGCGGCGGAAGACGCGGCGCAGGGTCTCGGCGCTGCCCAGCCCGCAGCGCGACGCCACGAGGTCGAGGGTCGCGGTGGACGTCTCGAGCTCGCGCCGCGCCGCCTCCAGTCGCGTGCGCTCCACGAAGCGGCCCGGGCTCTCCCCGACCTCAGCCGTGAAGACCCGGGTGAAGTGCCGCAGGCTCATGGCCGCCGCCTCGGCCATGACGGGCAGCCGGTGGTCCTCGTCCGGCGCCGACTCGACCCGGGACTGCACCGCGCGCACGGCCGAGCACTCGGCGCGCCGCACCCAGACCGGCGAGGCGAACTGCGATTGGCCGCCCGGGCGGTGCAGGAACATCACCAGCCAGCGGGCCACCGTTTGGGCGACGTCGACCCCGAGGTCGTCCTCGACGAGCGCGAGCGAAAGGTCGATCCCCGCCGTGACCCCGGCGCTCGACCAGATCCGCCCGTCCCGGAGGTAGATCGGCTCGGGGTCGACCTCCACGTCGGGGTACGAGGCGGCCAGCTCGTCCGCCCGGGCCCAGTGGGTGGCGACCCGCCGGCCCCGCAGGATGCCGGCGGCCGCGGCGAGAAACGTCCCCGAGCAGACGGTCGCGACCCGGCGGCAGCGAGCCGCGCTCGCCGTGACCCAGCCGACGAGCTCGGCGTCGGCCGCGGCCTCCCGGGAGCCGCTCCCGCCCGCCAGGACGAGGGTGTCGATCCGCTCGGACGGGCCGGGCAGTGGCACGGTGCCGAGCTCCAGTCCGCTCTCGCCGCGTACCGGTCCGCCGCCCTTCGATGCGACCGTGAGGCGGTACCCGCCGGACCGGCCGAGCGAGGCGGCAGCCCGGCCGGCGCCGGCGAAGACTTCGTGGGGGCCGGCCACGTCGAGAGGCTGGACTCCCTCGAAGGCGAGGATCACGACTCTGCGCTCTTTCATTGCGCTCATCCGCCCACTGTGACCCCCGCCGGTGATGGCGTCAACGACATGATCCCCACAGATTCGGCCATGAGCTAAAACGGAGCATCGGAAAACCGCTGCAGTGAGTCATGGCCGTTCGCCGGCCCACCCGGGGTTCGGTTCGGGCCGGGCGCCGCCGATCAGCCCGCTCGGGACCTCCGCGTCCCCCGGGCGCGCACCCAGGCCAGGAGATCGCCCTCCTCGCCGCGGCAGACCGTCCCGGTGAAGATGTCCTCCCGGTTCGTCGAGATCGACCGCTGAACCTCGGAGCACAGCTCGTCGCCGACGGCGGCCGGCTGGAGGTACTCGACCAGCACCGACGAGATGATGCCGGAGTTCTCCTCGTCGTTGGCCGCGGCGGCGATGGCGGCTCCGGCTACGGCGTAGAAGACGGCGCCGTGCACCGTCCCGTGCGGGTTGGCGTGCCGGCCGTCGGTGGTCAGGCGGGCGACCGTGTGGCCCGGTCCGCGGCGTGCCACCTCGATGCCGAGGGTCGCGGCGAACTCGTCACGTTCGGGTCCGTCCACCCGCTGGGCCTCAAGAAGTCGGCGCCGGGGAGGGCAGCCGCCGCGGCATCGGCACTGCGGTCTCGGGCCAGCGCCGGCGACTCACCCGGCTCAGCCTGTCCAGGAGCGCCACCGCACCGGGGTCGTCGTCGATCGGCCGCGTCTCCACCACGCCCGCCGCCTCTATGGCGTCGAAGACCTCCTCGCCCTTCTCCGTCCGGACCAGGGTCAGGGTCCAGTCGCCGAACGCGCCGATCCCGCCCGTCGAGATGTCCGCGTGCTCGGCGGCGAAGTCGGGGCAGGTCTTGCAGCCCTCTCGCGTCCAGGCGTGCGCCTCTTTCAGCGGGATCTGGTGGTAGCTGCCGTCGCGCATCCAGACTTGGAAGACCCCCTTGATGTTCATCTTCACGATGTCAGCCCGCTGAAGGCCGTAGCGCTCCTCGAAGAGCTCGGGGAAGATGGCGTCGTCGAAGGTCTTCGAGCACAGGAGGCCGATGGACAGGCTGAAGCGCCGGGCGATCTTCCCGGCTTTGCGGGCCTGCATGACCGGCGGGGCGGACGCCTGGCAGCCCATGCCGACGAGGGCGATCCGCTCGGCGCCGCCCGCGATCGCCTCGGCATAGGCCATCGGGTTGGCCGAGTAGGTGTAGCGAGATCCGGCCGTGGCCAGCACGTCCTCCCGGGTGCGCGCCACCTGGGGCACCGCCTTCCAGCTCGATCCGTCGCCCTCGAGGCCCGAGACGAGCGCAGCGTCGATCACGTCGTTCTCGAGCGCCCAGATGAGGAGAGCCGAGACCAGCCCGCCGTCCTGGCCCGTGCCGAGCACGTCGGCGTCGGTGGCCCGCGCCAGCACGGTCCGTCGCGAGATGCCCGAGACCTCGTCCTCCGTGCGCGGCCGCCCGAACAGGTAGTTCTCGATTTCGGGCTCCCAGGTACGAAAGCGCGGGCACGCCCTGGTGCACAGCGTGCAGCCCTTCAATCCGTGGGTGCAATTGTCGGGACCGCCCTCCTCGGCGACGTGGAAGGGCCGGTACACGCCCTCCGAGTCGTCGTAGCCGAGCACGTCGTAGGGGCACGAGATCACGCAGGCCGAGCACCCGGTGCACAGGCCCGACGTGACGACCTCGGTGAACAGCTCGGCCCATTGCGGTTTCTCCGGTGGCACGGGACCACCATATTCGGCTTGGACGGAGGGGTCCGATTACCGTCTCGGCGTGCCCGAGATCCTGGAAGTCGAGCGCTACCGCACGTTGGCCGAGCAGGCCCTCGGACGCGACGTGGCCAGGGTGTGGATGGTCGACGCCCGCTACGGCCGTGGCGGCACCACGGTGAGACGCCTCCGGGACGCCCTCATCGGCCGCCGCTTCACCGCGGCGCGGCGGCGGGGCAAGCTGATGATCCTCGACACCGGCACGGGTCCGTCCCTCGGCGTTCGTTTCGGCATGACCGGTGGGCTCGTGGTCGACGGGGCCCAGGCCCTCGACCGCCTCCGCTACGGCCCGGGCGTCCTCGACGAGAAGTGGGTGCGGGCCCGCTTCTCCTTCGCCGACGGGGGCGAGATGCTCGTCCACGACCCGCGCCGCTTCGGCTCGCTGGAGCTGGTGCCTGACGAGAGCCGGCTCGGGCCCGACGCCCTCTCGGTCACCAGGAAGGACCTGGAGGCGGCCCTGTCGGTGCCGCCGGGCCGCGCGGCGGGTGCGGCGCCCCTGAAGGCCCGCCTGATGGACCAGCACCGCCTGGCCGGCGTGGGCAACCTGCTGGCCGACGAGATCCTGTGGCGGGCCGGGATGGACCCGGCACGCCGTACGCCGCTCACCTCCGACGAGGTGCGGGCGCTGCACTCCGTGCTGCGCTCGACCCTGCGCCAGCTGGACCGGCGCGGCGGCTCGCACACCGGCGAGGTGATGGAGGAGCGCCATGCCGGGGGTCGCTGTCCGCGTGACGGCGCCGAACTTCTCCATGCTGTCGTCGGCGGCCGAAGTACCTGGTGGTGCCCGGAGCACCAAGGTTGACGCGATTGCGCTGACCGCTCGCCGACCCGACGGGTTCCTGGCGCGGGCTCAGTCCGACCCTGCACGGGTGCCTCGCTCTGCCCATTCGGTCGTGTTCTCACGCCTCCTCAGGCGGTGTGCCATACCGTGTGCAGCGGCGCCGGGTCGCCGTGCCCGGTTGTCCTCGTCAACAGGCAGGAGTCGACGAGAAGTTCGAAGAGCGCGTCGCCCTCGGACGGCGCCGCGACGCCGATGGAGGCGCGTTCGCTCACGAAGAGACCGCTCAGGTCCGCTCGCACCGCGGGGTCGTCGACGAGTCGTGCCGTACCGGTTGCGCAGAAGGCGTCCTCGTTGTCGTCGCACGGGAAGGAATGGAGGGCGTAGCGCCCGTCGCGTCGGAGGTCGCGCTGCTTGGGCGAAGGGACGATGAAGGCGTACATCCCGTTGTCGTCGAGCAGCGGGCACATCGGGTGCACCCGCGGACCGC
Organism: uncultured Acidimicrobiaceae bacterium; assembly: GCA_963828505.1. GTDB lineage: Bacteria > Actinomycetota > Acidimicrobiia > Acidimicrobiales > RAAP-2 > Bog-473. Next base: position 70,068 of record CAWHFM010000011.1, on the reverse strand, counting down.
CATCGGTGCGGATGGTGGCCAGGAACCCGAGGCCGACCCCGACCTGGTAAAAGAGGTCGCGGCCCGCCTCCGCCAGGTCGGGCCGCGACGAGGCGAACTCGGCCCAGGTCGGCATCGCCCCGTCAGCCCTCCGACAACTCTTCGAGCACCTTCGCCGTGTGCCCGTCGGCCCGGACGTTGTACCAGGCCCGCTGCACCTTGCCGTTCGGGCCGACGAGGAAGGTCGATCGGATAGTGCCGACCGTCTTCTTGCCGTACATCGTCTTCTCGCCCCACGCCCCGTATTTCTCCATGACCTTCTTGTCGGCGTCGGTCAGGAGCGGGAACTTGAGCTTGTACTTCGTACGGAACTTCACGTGCTTCTCCGCCTTGTCGGGCGAGATCCCGAGCACGGCCACCCCTGCCTTCTCGAAGGTCTTGAGGTTGTCGTTGAACTGGCACGCTTCTTTCGTGCACCCCGGAGTGTCGTCCGCCGGGTAGAAGTAGACGATCACGCCCCGGCCCTTGTAGTCGGAGAGCTTTATCGGCTTCCCGTCCTGGTCAGGGAGCGTGAATGCGGGGGCGGTGGCACCCGTCTCGAGTTTGGCCATCTGTTCGGCTCCTTGCGTCGTCGTCCGGTGGGCGCACCGCTCGCGCCCGGTGTCGCGGGTTTTCCCGCTTGCGCTGGTAGAATAGGTGGTGCGACTACCGGCAAGGGCCGGTGAGTCGGGGCCGACCCTCGTTTCTCGTGGTGGCGCACGGCCCCGCCCGATGACAAACCCGATGAGACGGAGAAAGCGGTTCGCATGACCCTCAACGACCTGGCCGACGCGTTCCCCGGCCCGGTCCCCGCCGAGGCCGACACGCCCGGCGGTGACACCTACGAGACGTCGAGGACCTTCGAGTCGCTCGGCGTCTCGCTCGAGCTGATCAAGGCGCTCGCCGATGAAGGCATCGTCAGCGCCTTTCCCATCCAGGCCCTCACGGTCGCCGACGCCTTGGCGGGGCGCGACGTCTGCGGCAAAGCCAAGACCGGGTCGGGCAAGACCCTGGCCTTCGGAGTGCCGCTTCTCCAACGCGTCAAGGCGACGCGTGAGTCGGAGGGCGACGGCCCGGCCGGCCGGCCGGCGCGACCGCTCGCGCTCGTGCTCCTGCCGACGCGTGAGCTCGCCGTCCAGGTCCACGGGGTGCTGGCGCCTCTGGCCCGCAAGCTCGGCCTGCACGCAGTGGCTGTCTATGGAGGAGCGGACATAGACCGCCAGGTGGCCAAGCTGCGCAAGGGCGTCGATGTCGTCATCGCCACTCCCGGCCGCCTCATCGACCTCGGGGACCGCGGAGAGGTGACCGTGGCGGGGCTCGAGACCCTGGTGCTCGACGAAGCCGACCGCATGGCGGACATGGGTTTCATGCCGCAGGTGGAATGGGTGCTGCGACGGCTGGACCAACCCCACCAGACGCTCCTGTTCTCGGCCACCCTCGACGGCGCGGTGGACATGCTCGTCAAGCGCTACCTGAACGATCCCGTCTTCCACGAGGTGGCGTCGTCGTCCCAGACGGTCACGGCCATGGAGCACCGGTTCCTCCAGGTGCACCAGATGGACAAAGTCAAGGTGATGGCGGCCATCTGCCGCGCCCAGGACAAGTCGCTCCTCTTCGTGCGGACCAAGCGCGGGGCGGACCGCCTGGTCGAGCACCTGGGCAAGGAGGGCGTCAAGGCCGCGGCGATCCACGGTGACCTGCGCCAGGCCAACCGCGAGCGCGCCCTGGCCGACTTCTCCGACGGCAAGCTCCACGTCCTGGTGGCGACCGACGTGGCCGCGCGCGGTCTGCACATCGAGGGTGTCGACGCCGTCGTCCACTACGACCCTCCCGAAGATCACAAGGCCTACCTGCACCGCTCCGGGCGCACGGCGCGGGCGGGCAAGGCCGGGGTGGTGGTGAGCCTCGCCCTGTGGAACCAGCTCGTGGAGATGGAGGTCATCCAGCGCCGCCTCGGCCTGCGCATCCCCATCGTCGAGATGTTCTCCAACGATCCGCGCCTGGCCGACCTGGCCGCTTGGACGCCCGACCCCGGGGAGGGCGTGCTCTGACCGATCCCGTGATCGCGCACTGGTCGCCCGAGGACGGTGTCTCCCGTGTGCTCGTGGTGACCGCGCACCCCGACGACGTCGACTTCGGTTCGGCCGGCTCGGTGGCCGCCTTCACCTCGGCCGGCGTGGAGGTGACCTACTGCATCGTGACCGACGGTGACGCGGGCGGCTCGGACCGCGACATGTCGCGAGCGGACATGGCGGCGCTCCGGCGCGACGAGCAACGCGCCGCCGCAGCGGCGGTCGGAGTCGACGACGTGCGCTTCCTCGGCCACCCCGACGGCCGGGTGGTGGCCAACTTCGAGCTTCGGCGCGACATCAGCCGGGTCATCCGCCAGGTGCGGCCCCAGCGCGTCATCACGCAGTCGCCCGAGCGCAACTGGGAGTCGATGTACGCCAGCCACCCCGACCATCTGGCCGCGGGCGAGGCCGCCGTCTGCGCCGTCTACCCTGACGCGCGCAACCCCTTCGCCCACCCGGAGCTGCTCGAAGTGGAGGGTCTCGAGCCGTGGACGGCGGGTGAGATCTGGATCATGGGCCCGGTGATCAAGGGCGCATCGATCGCGGTCGAGACCACCGCCACCGTGGAACGCAAGGTGAACGCGCTCCTGTGCCACAAGAGCCAGATCGGCGACCCCGACGGGGTGGCCGACCGGATCCGCACCTGGGCCCGCGCCAGCGGGAAGACCGCGGGGTTGCCCGAGGGGTCTTCGGCCGAGCTGTTCCGGGTCGTGCTCATCCCTTAGGAATGGGTACTCAGGCGACCTGCGTGTCACGCCGTTTACGGCTGCTCGTCACTCGCGCCGAGGAACCAAATGCCCGCCTCGGTTCCGACGGTTAGCGTCTTGGTTTCGCGTTCTGGGAACTCTCGCAGCGAGGTCAGAGGCCGAACATGGAATCGAGGAATCTTGCCGACCTGTACGGGCTCCCACTTCTCGGGTGGGACCGCGTCGAAGCTCGCCTCGCGAAGGGCGTGAGCCAAGCCCCGAAGACGGGCGGGCCGGATCGACACACGTGCTGGCTCGCCACGATCAACCGTGACGGCAGCCCGCACGTGACCGGTGTCGGTGCACTGTGGTTCGACGGGACGTTCTGGTTCGAGACCGGTGAGGCCACCCGGAAGGGCAGGAATCTCGCTCGGGACCCCCGATGCACCTTGAGCCTGGCGACCGAGGAATTCGACATCGTCGTCAATGGCGATGCCGCCAGGGTGACGAATCCGGCACTGGTGGCCACAATGGCAGACCAGTGGAATGCGGCGGGCTGGCCCGCACGAGTGGACGAGTCCGGCGCTGCCCTCACCGCAGAGTACAGCGCTCCGTCAGCTGGGCCCCCTCCCTGGACGATCTACCGGATCACCCCACGTGACGCCACTGCGTTGGCGACGGTAGAACCCGGAGGCGCAACACACTGGCGGTTTGACTCGGATCGATGACGACGGCTCACCTCAACCCTCCCCGGCAACGGCAGGAGGTCATTTGGAACAACAGAGGTTTCCAAGGTGAGCATACGGGCATGAATTCTGCCTCGAGAGTCGGTCCGAGGAGGAAACATGAAGGTTCACCTAGTGGCGAAATTCGATGTCGAGAAGTGGGACGAGTCACCCTTTGGCGACCGGACTGGTGTTCCGAAGGTAACGCGAGCGCTGGTGACCAAGCGGTATTCGGGTGACATCGAAGGGAGTTCGACGACCGAATGGTTGATGGCTTACGGCGATGACGGCTCAGCGAGGTTCGTCGGACTCGAACGAATTTCAGGGTCAGTGACCAGCCGTGAGGGAAGTTTCGTCCTTCAGCATGTCGGATCATTCGAAGGGGGCGCGGCGAAAGGCGACTTGAACGTGCTTCAGGGTGGCGGCTCGGGTGCGCTGCAATCTGCGGTTGGTGACGGTCAATTCGTGGCTGATCCCGGCGGATCGGTGAGACTGTGTCTGACTTTCGATTGACGACATGAAGACGAGCACGTCTACATTCCCCAACAAGGAGTCGGAGTGATCGCGGCAAACATCCACGCGTTCTTGCGCGTCGGTGGAGCGCCCCACGAGCGCATCAGGGTCGGTCCGTTCCTCATCCGTGTGGCAGCCGGTTCCAATCACCCGATGTTGAACTATGCCGTCCCTGACGACGATGCCCGTCCGTCGAGGACCGAGGTCGAAGCCCTTGTCGCGGCGTTTCTCCGAAGGGATCTGCTTCCCCGCTTGGAGTACGTGAGTGGTGAATCTCCAGCCCTCGAGCGCATCCTCCTCGCCGCGGGCTTCTCCACGGAGGCTCACCTGCCGATCATGACCTGTCGTCCCGGCGAGGAGCGCGCGATTCAGCCTCCGCCAGATGTTGACGTTGTTCTCGTGTCGACGACAGAGGATCATTCCGACGCCATCGCGGTTGCCAACGAAGCCTACGGCGAACCAGCGGAGCGGCCCGACAGCAGAATGATCGAAAGCCGAAAGCGTGGCGTCCGGAAAGGCGGAGCCGTCGTGCTCGCCCGCCACGTGCCGTCCATGGCGCCGGTGGGATCTGGGCTTTTCGCCGTACCATGCGAGGGAGTGACCGAACTGGCCGCGATCGGGACGTCCGCCGAGTTTCGCCAGAAGGGAGTTGCTGCCGCAGTCACGTCGAGACTCGTCATGCGGGCATTCGAGACCGGAGTGCGCCTCATTTGGCTCACTCCTGAGCACCCAGAAGGTGAGCGCATCTACGCTCGGACGGGGTTCAGTCGCTCCGACGATTACATGGTTCACATATCCAAGAGTTCGCGCTGACGCATCCTCTGCAGCTGCGGCACCGATGCGAGGCGAGCGCCTGGTCTTCTGGTGCCATACGGCGCTAGCCGCCGCCATGTTGCTCACACATGCTGCTCGCCAATCGCCAATCGCCAATCGCCAATCGCCAATCGCCAATCGCCAATCGCCAATCGCCAATCGCCAATCGCCAATCGCCAATCGCCAATCGCCAATCGCCAATCGCCAATCGCCAATCGCCAATCGCCAATCGCCAATCAGTGGTCAGTGGTCAGTGGTCAGGGAGGGTCGGAGTGTGGAGGTAGCCGCCATATCCGCCGTCACCGGCGGTGATTGAGGTTGCCCAGAGACGCCGACTTCCACCGGTCCCGCCCGCGTCGAGAACGTCACCGACTCCACGCCTCGGCACATCCCTGAGCAGGGACCGTTCTCCCTGCCCAGGGACAGGATGAAGTAGCGGGTGTTCCCGAGCCGGTGCGCTATGGGCGAGTTCGTCACGGTGGAGCCACTCGGCGACCTGACCGTGACCTTGTCCACGGCGCCGTTCGTCACAACGAAGAGGAATCGTTGCCCGTTCGTCGCGGTGTCGATGCCCAGGCCCTAGGAAGCGCCGAGATTTGCCGGATGGTCCGGATTCGGATGTCCCGAGGGTGCACACGTGCCGGCGTTCAACAGTTGACCGGCGAATGCGAGCGAGACGCAGATCTGCGGGTTCGGTGGTCTAATACCGGCGAGGACCCACGGCACGCCGAAAGCGGTCCCCGATGCGACCTGTGTGTAACCGGAGGGAACTGAGGTTCCCCAGAATTAGTGGACACCTGACGAGCTGACCCTTGGTCGGCTGGAAGGATGTCCGATATGGGAGTTACGAGGCGTAGGTTCACGCTGGAGTTCAAGACAGAGGCCGCGCATCGTGTGATCGATACCGGCAGATCGATTGCCGAGGTGTCCGCCGAGCTGTCGGTGGCGGACAGCTCGTTGGCCAGATGGGTGCGCGATGAGCGCCGTCGGCTGGACGCGGTGGCTGGATCGAGCGATGAGCCGTTGAGCGCGGCCGAGCGGACCGAGCTGTTGCGCTTGCGCCGCCTGGTCGCCGAGCAGGACAAGGACCTGGCCTTCTTGGGAAAAGCTGCCGCGTACTTCGCTTCGAATCCACCAAAGCAGAAAGATTTGCGTTGATGGCCGCCGAGTGCGCGAACTTCGAGATCACCCGCATGGCCCGCCTCTTGGAGGTGTCTTCGGCGGGCTACTACCGCTGGAGAGCGGCCCAGGACCGGCCCATGTTGGCCAGCGAGGTCCGTCGGGCCGATCTCGACGCCAAGATCATCAGCTCCCACAAGAGCTCGGACGGCACCTATGGCGCTCCTCGGATCACCCTCGACCTCCATGAGGCCGGGGAGCGGGTGAGCGCCAACACCGTGGCGGCCCGCATGGCCAGCCTCGGGATCGTCGGGGTGAGCCCACGCCTGTTCAAGGTCACCACCAGCCCCGATCCAGCCGCCACCTTCCCCCCCGACCTGGTGAACCGAGCATTCCATCCCGAGGGGATCGACGAGCTGTGGACCTCTGACATCACCTACCTCAAGGTCGGAAGCGGCGAGGCCTACATGTGCGCCATCCGCGACGAGGGATCGTCTCGGGTGCTCGGGTTCTCGGTGGCTGAGCACATGCGGACCGAGATCGTCCTCGAGGCGCTCGAGCAAGCGACGCTGACCCGTTTCGGGCACGTCGACGGGACGGTGTTCCATACCGACCGGGGCAGCCAGTTCTCGGATCGCAAGGTCGTCGACTTCTGTGAGTCCGTCGATCTGATCCGCTCCATGGGAGCGACGGGCAGCTGCTACGACCATGCCAGTGCCGAGAGCTTCTGGTCGATCTTCAAGCACGAGTACTTCTACCGGCACACCTTCGCCACCATCGACGAACTCCGAGCCGGCGTCGCCCGCTACATCAACTTCTACAACCACCAACGCCGCTGCGCCAAGGCCGACAACCTGAGCCCCATCCATTACGAGTTAACGTTGGCCCACAAGCACCAAGCCGCTTAAAACCGTGTCCACAATTTCTGGGCAACCTCAAACCAGGGGCGCAGCGACGGGCGCCGAACCCGGCCCGCCATAGCTCATCAACTTGAGTCCTAGGCCCGATTCGCTCAGCTGGCTCGAAGATCCCCGCGGCCAGGCCACTAAGGAAACGGTGACCAGCACGAGGATCGCCGCCACGGCAATGCCAACTTTGCGCCCGGTCCGGACACGCGGCCGGAACTCATTCCTTTCGTCGCGTCGGATCGCCGGTGCCACGTCCTGCTCGAGTTGAGGCACCGCCGGGGCAGGCGGCGCCGAGTCGACCAGTTCGAGCACGAGCAGACGGATCCGGCGGTCGAGATCGATCAGTTCCACTGAGTCATTCGGTTCCACTGAGTTGCCTCCTCAGGTTCGCTCTGGCTCGGGCCAGGTGGCGGCGCACGGATCCCTCCCGGACATGCAGGACATCGGCGATCTGCGCCGGGCTCAAGTCCGCCCAGTAGGTGAGAACGGTGACGGCCCGTTGCCGAAAACTGAGCCGCTCCACGGCCGCGAGGACCTCGGGCCGGACCTCTGGCAGCTCAGTTGGTGGGGCAAGCGGGATCCTGCGCTCACGGGCGAGGCGGCGGGCCGTGCTCCGGTGTTGTTTGGCGGCTTGGTTGACCACGCTGCGGAACAGGTAGGCGCGCCGATCGGCCAGTGGCGGCTGCCTAGGAGCGTGGGTCAGAACCTGCCAATGACGCCAACCGGCTGATTCGCCTCCCGTGGTAGTGAGGGCTGACCTTCGATTCGCGATTCTGCTGGGGGTTTGCAAGAATTTGCTCATGGCAGATGATCGGGTCGGCGACAAGCTCTTCGAGGTGGAAGGGGAGGCGGTCAGGCCCCCCGACAAGCTCCCGGCCGGGGTCAACAAGCGCTTCCGCCACTACGACCAGTCCCAGTCCTTCCTCCTCCCGCCCTCCCTCGACGACTGGCTGCCCGAGAACCACGAGGCCCGCTTCATTTCCGAGGTGGTCGAGAACATGCTCGACCTGGACTGCATCTACGACTCCTACACGGAGGCCTCGGGCGCTCCGCCCTATGACCCCGCCATGATGCTCAAGCTCTTGCTCTTCGCCTACTCGAGCGGGGTCACCAGCTCGCGGGAGATGGAACGGCGTTGCCATGTCGACGTGGCCTTCCGCTGGCTCAGTGCGAACGTGGCTCCGGACTACCGCTCGATCTCTCGCTTTCGGCGCCGCCACCTCGACGCCATCGACGCCCTCTTCGTCCAGGTGCTGGCCCTGTGCGCCGAAGCCGGGCTGGTGCGCCTCGGCCGCGTCGCCCTCGACGGCACCAAGCTGCGGGCGTCGGCGTCGAAGCACAAGGCCATGAGCTATGACCCGATGGGACCGCGCATCGAAGAGCTTGAAGCTGAAGTGGCGGCCATGTTGGCCGAGGCCGAGGCTGCCGACGCGGCCGAAGACGCCGCGTTCGGCGAGGACAAGCGGGGTGACGAGGTCCCAGCAGAGCTGGCGACCAAGGAGCGTCGCCTGGCCAAGCTGCGCGCCGCCAAGGAGTCCATCGAGGCCGAGGCGAGGGAGAGGGCAGCGCAAAAGGCCCAGGAAAAGGCCACCGAAAGCGGTGTCAGCGAGGAAGAGGTCCAAGCCGCCGGTGCCACCGCGGCCGAGGGCGCGACACCGTCGGCGCGAGCTCAGCGCAACTTCACCGACCCCGAGTCACGGATGATGAAGACGACCGATGGCTTCGCCTACGCCTTCAACGCTCAGGCCGTGGTCGACGAAGAAGCTCAGGTCATCGTGGCCCACTCGGTGACCAACCAGGCCACCGACGTTCAGCAACTGGTGGAGATGATCGAGGCCACCGAGGCCAACCTCGGCGCAGCGGGCATCGACGAGAACCCCGACACGTTCATCACCGACGCCGGCTACTTCTCCGAGAAGAACGTGAACGACGCCACTGACGCCGGCGTCGACGTCTTGATCGCCACCGGGCGCATCAAGCACCACGAACGGGTGCCAGACGCACCGAGAGGTCCCATCCCAAAAGACGCCACCGTCAAAGAGAAGATGGCACGCCGACTGCGCACCAAGGCGGGACGGGCCGACTACGCCAGACGCAAGGCCATCGTCGAGCCGGTCTTCGGCCAGACGAAGGTCCGACAAAGCGCTGGCTTCCTCCGTCTGCGCGGCCTCCAAGGTGCCCAAGGTGAGTGGGCCCTGCACTCGCTCTGCCACAACCTGCGAAAGCTGGCCCGGGCAACCGCATAGGAAGGCCCGAAAGGCGTCTCTGCGGCACCGACCACTCACTCAACGGGCTTGTCGGCCGCCGGTTCCGCGCCATTGCCTGTCCGGGAGTACCGGACACTGTTCAGAGGCGTCAGTCCGGAGCCATTGGTCGATTCCGACCCACGCTCCTAGGCAATTGAGCACCGCAGCCGAAACGACGTCGGCAGCAGTGCTCGGTCCCACGAGCCCGGTCGCGAGACGGGTCAGCTCGTCAGCGTGTTTGCGGTAAGAGCTCGGCATCTCCCTCCATCACTCCATCAGATCCCGTGGGGCGGCCTCCAGGGTGACAGCCACTTTGAGCTGGGTCGGCCAGGGACTCGACTCCGACCCCTCGAAGCGCAGAGGACCCGGCTGAGCTACGTCATGGCGTCGCCGCGCCGGACCCTTCACAGCCGCGGGCGCCTGTCCGGCGGCGCCACTTCCGAGCGGTCTTGGGTGCGATGTCAGCCAGTTGAGGCCAGTGGCGCTACCGGCCGGCGCGCTTCGTCGAGGACGAAGATGGTCTGCGTCGAGCGGACGTGCGGTGAGCCGTGCAAGCGCACCAGCACCACATCGCGTAGCGCCACCACGTCGGGCACCCGTACCAGCAGCACCATGTCGAAGCCACCGCTGGTGAAGGCCAGGTACTCGAGTCCGGGCAGCGCCGCTAACTCGTCTCTGGCCGTTTGCCAGTCGTGCTGCTCGAGGTTCACCAAAATCAGTGCGGCGATCGGCAGGCCCACCTTGGCCGGCTCGACCACGGCGCTGAAGCGCGTGATGACCCCTTCGTCGGTCAGTCTCTTCAAGCGTCCGTAGGCGGTGGCACGCGACACGCTGACCCGCTCGGCCAACGCGTTGACCGAAACGCGGCCGTCGGTGACCAACTCGTTCAGGATGCGACGGTCGGTCTCGTCGAGACCCGACGGATCGTCCATCATTCCTGCCCTCCTCGTCACTTGACTGGACGATTCGCCATACTATGGCAGCAGAGTCCGAGGATCGTCCTGTTTCTGACCAGAAGGCTGGAGAAATCGCCAGGAACGGCGCACAATTGGTGCAACATGCTGGCCACGTTCGAGCTGCCCACCGACCATCCGGGCTTCGCCGATCCCGAATACCGGGTCCGCCGGGGCCAGATCGCCGCGGCCGGGGCGGCCTACCGGGCAGGCGACCCCATTCCCGACGTCGACTACACGACCGAAGAAGACGAGGTCTGGCGCACCGTGTCGAGCGAGCTGGCCGGCCGACACCGAGCCCATGCTTGCGGCGAATATCGGCTCGGCGCCGACCGCCTGATCCTCCCGACCGAGCGCGTGCCCCAACTGCGCGAAGTCGACGCTCACGTGCACACGCTGACCGGGTTCCACATCCACCCCGTCCCGGGCTTGGTCCCGACCCGCGACTTCTACGGTGCGCTGGCCGATCGCACCTTCCTGTCCACGCAGTACGTGCGCCACCACTCGGTGCCCTTCTACACACCCGAGCCCGACCTGGTCCACGAGATCATCGGGCATGCGAACATGCTGGCTTCGCCGACATTCGCCCACCTCTACATGGAGGCCGGCCGCGCCTCGCGTCGCACCACCAGCGACGAGGCCATGGAGTTCTTCTCCAAGGTCTTCTGGTTCACCCTCGAGTTCGGGGTGCTGTGGGAGGACGATGACCTCAAGGCCTACGGCGCCGGGCTGCTTTCGAGCTACGGCGAGCTCGGCGCTTACCGACAGGCCGAGCTGCGTCCGTGGGACCTGCACCAGATGGGAACTTTGACCTACGACATCACGCACTACCAACCGGTGCTCTACGCCTCGGCGTCCTACGGGGAGATGGTCGAGGATCTCGGCCGGTTCTTCCGCGCCTACGACGAGGAGTGGTACCGCCGGCATGCCGCGCCGAACCCGGGTGTCCAGCGCGCACCGACACAGGAAGGACAGTCATGACCAACGCCAACACCTTGGCCTCCGAGCGACCCGTCGCATCTCCCCACTCCACTCTGGCCCCGGCCGCCCGAGTGCTCGGTTGGGACTGCCTCGAGCTGTGGGTGGGCAACGCGCGCACCACCGCCGGCTTCTTTCTGTCGGCGTTCGGCTTCACCTGTACCGCCTATGCGGGTCCCGAGACCGGGGTGCGCCACAAGGCGAGCTACGTGCTCGAGCAGGGCGACATCCGCCTGGTGGTCTCGGCCGCGCTGGCCGCCGACTCGCCCATTGCGGCCCACGTACGGACCCACGGCGACGGCGTGCACGACCTGGCCTGGCTGGTGGACGACGCCCGGGCCGCTTTCGACGCCGCTGTTGCCCGCGGTGCCACAGCGGTCCGCCCGCCCTGGGAGGAGCGCGACGAGCAGGGCGTGCTGGTCCTGGCCCAGATAGGGACGTTCGGGGAGACGGTGCACACCTTCGTGGACCGCCGCGACTACTCGGGTCCTCGCCTCGAGCCTGGTTATGCGACCGACCATCTGCCGCCGACTCCTACCGGCCCGCCGGTCGGCCTGGTGTCGATCGATCACGTGGTGGGCAACGTCGAGCAGGGCCGGCTGGACGATTGGGTGCGGTTCTATGTCGACGTCCTGGGCTTCGCCCCGATGCAGCACTTCTCGGAAGGGCAGATCTCGACGGAGTACTCGGCCCTGGCCTCCACCGTGATGTGGGACGGCAAGCAGGTGGTGATGCCCATCAACGAGCCGGCAACCGGTCGAAGTAAGAGCCAGATCGCCGAGTACCTCGAGGCCTACGACGGCCCCGGTGTACAGCACCTGGCCCTGCGCACGGACGACATCGTGCGGACGGTGGACGCGCTCGAGGCTCGCGGGGTCCGCTTCATGAAGGTTCCTCCCGCCTACTACGACGAGGCACACCCGCGGCTCGAGGGCGTCGAGCTGCCATGGGCCGACCTACAACGCCTGGGGATACTCGTGGACCGGGACGAGAGTGGCCACCTGTTGCAGATCTTCACCGAGACGATCACCGACCGACCGGCCGTCTTCTTGGAGATCATTGAGCGGCGCGGCGCCCGCGGCTTCGGCGAAGGCAACTTCAAGGCGCTGTTCGAGGCGATCGAACGCGACCAGGCGCGGCGGGGCAACCTCTGACGAACTCCACCCGTTCCGGCTTCGGTCTCGACAACCTCCCCTTCGGGGTGGCTCGCCTCCCCGGGTCGGCGTCGCCTCACGTAGTGGTGGCCTTCGAGGACGACGTGGTCGACCTCGCCGTCCTGCACGGAACGGGCCTCTTGGGCGAGGACATCCACCCAGCCGTCTTTTGCGCCACCCAGCTCAACGCCCTCCTGGCGCAGGGCCCGGAGGCCTGGCGGGCCGTCCGCCGCGACCTGCGCCAGCTGCTGCTCGACCCCGGCGCGCTCCCAGCCGGTGCCTTGGTGCCGCTCGATCAGGTCCGCCTCGCCCTCCCGGTGGCGGTTGGTGACTTCGTCGACGGCTACGGCGGCCTGCACCACGCCACCAGCATGGGCCGCATCCTGCGTCCGGACGGTCCGCCGCTGCAGCCCAACTGGCGTCACCTGCCCGTGAGCTACCACGGGCGGGCGGGCACGGTGGTGGCGTCGGGTACACCCATCGTGCGGCCGCACGGGCAGGTCATGGAGGAGGACGGGCCGCAGTTCGCACCGACCGACCGTCTCGACATCGAGCTCGAAGTGGGCTGCGTCGTCGGGGTGGGGAGCGAGCTCGGCCGGCCGGTGCCGATCGACGAGGCGTGGGACCATCTCTTCGGCGTCGTTCTCCTCAACGACTGGTCGGCCCGCGACGTGCAGGCCTTCGAGTACCAGCCTCTCGGCCCGTTCCTCGCCAAGTCGTTCGCCACCTCCGTCTCGCACTGGGTGGTGACGCTCGACGCTCTGGCGCCGTACCTGGTCGGGGGCTTGGCCGCTGCGCAAGAGCCGGCCCCTCCGCCCTACCTGCACAGCGAGCGGCCGGCCTTGTGGGACCTGCAGCTCGAGGTGTGCCTGCAGACGGCGGCTATGCGTGCCGTCGGCCAGGATCCGGCGGTGCTCAGCCGCACCTCCTTCGCCGAGTCGATGTACTGGTCCGCCGTCCAGCAGGTGGCGCATGCCACCGCCAACGGCGCCGCCTTGCGACCGGGCGACCTCTTCGGCTCGGGCACTGTCTCGGGTCCTGATCACCGTCATCAGGCCGGCAGCCTCATGGAGCTGTCGTGGGGCGCCAGCCTGCCCGTCGAGCTGCCCAACGGCGAGAGGCGCACCTTTCTCGTGGATGGCGACACTGTGGTGTTGCGTGGCGGATGCGGCGGGGCCGACCCGGCCGCGCCCGCAATTGCTCTGGGCGATGTGGCCGGCACCATCGTGCCGGCTCTGACTTACTAAGGGGCGAGTGCCATGCCGTATTACCGCTGCGTCGGGGAGGTGCCCCGCAAACGCCACCTGCGCGTCACGCAGGACGACGGAGTCTTCTATTTCGAGGAGCTGATGGGGGCGAACGGGTTCGCTCAGGAGTCCGCTTTGCTGTACCACCGTCGCTCGCCCAGCGCCATCGTCGCCGCCGAGTCGGCGAGCGACGCCGTGCGCCCGCAGTTCGCGCCCGACCTTCCGCTCTTGCCGCGCCACCTGCGCACCAGCGCCCTGGCCGGTGGCGGCGACCCCGTGCTCGGCCGCCGCTACCTGCTGGGCAACGCCGACCTGCGCCTGGCTTGGGTGCAGGCCGACACCAGCAGCGGCATCTACCGCAACGCCGTAGGCGACGAGCTGGTCTACGTGCAGACCGGCCGCGCCGTCCTCGAGTCCTCCTTCGGGCCGCTGCCCGTCGAGCCCGGCGACTACGTCGTCATCCCGACCGGCACGACCCAGCGCTGGGTGCTGAGAGACACCGCGTTCTCCGCACTGGTAGTGGAAGCATCGGGGCACGTCACCTTCCCGGCCAAATACCTCTCGACCCGCGGCCAACTGTTAGAAGGCGCGCCATTCTCGGAGCGCGACCTGCGCGCTCCCGCCGAGCCGTTGCTGGCCGAGGGCGCCGAGGTGCCGGTGTTGGTGCGGACCCGGGACGGCCTGACCGTGCACGTGCACGCTCATCACCCCTTCGACGTGGTCGGTTGGGACGGCTGCCTCTATCCCTTCGCGCTCTCCATTCACGACTTCGAGCCCATTGTCGGTGCCATCCACCAACCGCCACCGGTGCACCAAACCTTCGTCGGGCCGAACTTCGTCGTCTGCTCTTTCGTGCCGCGGCCGTTCGACTTCTACCCGGGCGCGCTCAAGGTGCCGTACCACCACGCCAACGTGGACACCGACGAGGTGCTCTTCTACGCCGGGGGCGACTTCATGAGCCGGGCCGACGCCGGCATCGGGGTGGGCTCCATCTCGTTGCACCCGGCCGGGTTCGTCCACGGACCCCAGCCCGGCAGCCTGGAGCGCTCGGCCGAGGCGGCCCGCACCGAGGAGTGGGCCGTCATGCTCGATGCCTTCGGTCGCCTCGGCCTGAGCGAAGCGGCGCGGGCGATCTCCGATCCGGACTACCCCTGGACCTGGGCCCGGCCAACCACGTGAGCGAGCCGCTCTGGCCTTCTCATCCCGGCGGTTCTCGTACCGGGATATCAGCGAGAGGTATGACGTAGCCGAAGAAGGCGACGAGTGACCCGACGAACATCAACCCCATGCCCGTCAGTCTCCAAGGGTGCGACGCGGACAGCGTCCCTCCCGCGGCGCCAAGCATGAGTCCGACGAGGCCGATCTGCGCTCCGAGACGCACGAACCTCGACCCACCGAGAACAGAAATGAGGATGGCCAGCGCTCCGATTGCCAACATCCCCCCGAGAACAGCGTGGGCGATGTACACACTCCTGCTCTGCGGCGGCAGCCACTGATCAGGTCGTCTGACCGGGACGAGCACCAAGCAGGCCACACCCAGCGCGAACTCGATGCCGATGCCGATCATCATGACGACCCAAACCCAGCGCGCGATCACAGATGTGCTCTCGTTCATTCAGGCATCGAAAGAAACGAAGGCCGCGGGAACGGCCACCCAATCAATCGGATGAACCCTCGTCTTCGGGGAACGGATCGACACTAGGTCCGATTCCAGGTCGGGTCTTCGGCACGGTGGGGCACCGTGAACTTCGACCCGGAGACGCGGTCCTCGCTGCCGTGGACCGTGGCACATCGATCGAAGGGCGCCGACGAACGCATGTAGATGCCGGCAGAGACATACCGAGACGCCGACCATGTCAACGAACCCGACCACGCCGAAGAGCAGAGGCGCGATCGACAGAACGCAATGACAAGCGCCCGGAGCATCCCCTCGGACAGGACACATGACGGCACGGAGGTTTACGTGGGCGGTGCCGCTGACCGCGAAGGCAGTGGAGTACCTGAGCCATAGACGGCGAGACGGCACGGCCGTATGCTTGCCGTCGCACACCCGGACGGTGGGACGGGACGGAGGAGCGATGAGCGATCAGCGGAGAAGTTCGAAGCGGTTGGTACCGCTGATTGCGACTACTGGAGTGGTGATCGCCGCCCTGGTAGGGGTGGCGACTCCGGCCGGCGCGAGCACCGTCACCCTCACCACCTGTTCGACCTCGGCCTTTGTGAGCGCCGCCGGGTCGAGTGGCACCATAACCATTGACACTTCGTCGGACTGCACCCTGACGCTGACCAGCCCCGTAGAGATCCCGTCGTCGGTGAATCTGACCGTCGTGGTCACCGGGTCACCGGTCGACATCTACGGTGACGGCTCGTCCCAGCTCTTCGACGTGACCGGCGGAACCCTCACCATGACCGGACTCACCCTCTCGGGTGGCGCGGTCCGGGGGGCGATCGGCGCCGGCGGGAAGAACGGTGTCGACGCCATCCCGGGAGCGGCCGGGGCGTCGGGGAGCGGGAGCTCGGCCGGAAAGCCCGGCAAGCAGGGCGCCTCGGGAACTGCCGGCAAGGCAGGGAGGGCGGGGAAGGCGGCCGAGGGCGGCGCCATCGACGTCTCGTCGGGGACGCTGGATCTCACCTCGGTGGTGCTGTCGGGCAACGCCGTCATCGGTGGTGCCGGCGGCCAGGGCGGCGAAGGCGGCGTCGGGGCCACCGGGGGTAATGGTGGAAGCGGCGGCACCGGCGCGCCCGGTGGTGCGGGGGGAAGGGCTCCGACGCGGGCAATGGCGGCAAGGGCGGAGGGGGGGGCGACGCCCTCGGCGGGGCCATCTACAGCGCCGGAACGGTCGACCTCGACGACTGCACCTTCACCTCCAACGACGCGTACGCCGGCGACGGCGGCTATGGCGGCGCCCCCGGTTATGGCGGCTTCGGTGGCGCGGGGGGCGAGGGCGGCCTTGGGGCGACCGGTGCGGCCGGTGGTGCCGGGGGTGACGCCGGCGCGGCCGAGCCGGGAGGCAATCCTGGCGCGGCTGGGGCAGGCGGGAGCGCCGAAGGCGGTGCGCTGTACAGCACCGGGACGCTGACCGTCTCGGGCACCACGAGCTTCGACGCCAACCTCGCCCGGGCCGGCTCGGGCGGAGGCGGGGGCGCGGGTGGACTCGGTGGCGAAGGCGGAATCGGGGGGAGCGGCGGGCCCGGCGGCATGGGTACCGTCGGTACCAGCTCTCCGCCCGGTCCGGGTGGTAACGGCGGTCCAGGCGGGAAGGGTGGTGCAGCGGGTGCCGCCAGCTCCGCGGCCGCCAGTGTCGATGCCGAACCGGGTGGGGCCGGAGGGGTCGGCGCCGGCGGCGGCGTCTACCTCACCGGTTCCGCCACGATGCGGGGTGCCACCTTCAGCGGCGACACTGCCGAAGGCGGAATCGGAGGGAACGGAGGGAACGGCTACCCGGGCTTCGGGGGTGGTCCCAACGGTGGACCGGGCGGGAGCGGCGGCAACGGCGCGGCCGGCGGATCGGGTGGGGGCGGCACACCCCCTGGTCAGACCGGAACCGGCGGTCAGGGCGTGGTGGGGGCGGCCGGGGCGGGCGGCACCCCGGGGCCCGGAGCCGGACGCGGCGGCACCGGTGGTGCAGCCGAGGGCGGCGCCATCGCTGACGACGGAAATCTGACCGTTACCGGAAGCACGTTCGAATCGGACACCGTCGCCGGCGGCGACGGAGGGCTCGGTGGAAGTGGCTCCTCCGGGGGCATCGGTGGGGGTGGGGGCACCGGAGGAGATGGCGGCCCCGGCCCCGGGTCGTCCGGACAGCCCGGGCGGGTCGGCGGCCTCGGCGGCACCGGAAGCACCGGCGGCCGAGGTGGTGCGGGCGGCGGTGGCGGTGTCGCAGAAGGCGGTTCTCTCGCCGTCCTCACCGGGACGGCCTCGGCGACCACGAGCACCTTCACCGGCAGCCAGGCCGAGGGCGGTACCGGGAACGTGGCCGGGCCCGGCGGGCCCGGAGGTGCAGGAGGTGCCGGCGGCAACGGCGGCGAGAGCCTGGTGAGCGGTGTCCCGGGGGGCACCGGTGGCAACGGTGGGAACGGTGGGAACGGTGGAAAGGGCGGTGACTCCGGAGCTGGCGGCGACGCAATCGGCGGAGCGGTCTGGACGGTCCACGGCGGATTCGCGGGGTCGACCGACACCTTCACGTCCGACACGTCGAAAGGCGGCGCGGCCGGGACACCGGCCGGGAGCGGCGGAGCCCTCGGCACCGGGACGCGGGGCGGATTTTACGGCGGGCAGGGGTCCGGTCCGAACGGCAGTCCGGGGACCAATGGTTCACCCGGATCCGGGGGCACACTGGGCGCGCCCGGGACCGGGACGTTTCCCGAATCCAACTGAGTGGGGAACATGTGGCGAACCTCACAACGTCAGTCGGCACTCACACTCGAACGTTGCCGCCGTGCGGGTCCGTCTGACCAGACTCGAAGCTCCGACTCGAGGGCTGCATCGTGCCTCGGCGCGTGACGAGAGCGTGGGTGGTGGCGGAACCGCCCACTGGTTGGTAGATCCCTTGTGCATCGCGGCGTGGACCCGCTGGCGCCGTCCGTTCGCCTCGGCGTAGGGCAGGTCCGCTCCGAGTTTCGCAGCACCGGGCATCAACTCGAGTCGGGCCCGCGGAGAGTCCTTCCTCAGTAGAGTCGGCGGCATCCGAGAAGATCTTCGGAAGGAGTTGCGAAATGTCCTCCGTCCGTGTCCACTGCGTGTCGGTCTCCCTGGACGGCTACGCCTCTGGGGAAGGGCAGCGCGTCGACGCACCCTTCGGGCACGCCGGGCGCCGACTGCTGGCGTGGTTCGATGCGACCCGATCCTTCCGCCAGATCCACGGTGTGGGCGGAGGAACGACCAATGCCGACGACAGTTTCGCCAGCCGATGGGCGCCCGGGGTCGGGTCGGACATCATGGGCCGCAACATGTTCGGGCCTCAGCGCGGCCCGTGGGAGGACCTGAACTGGAAGGGGTGGTGGGGCGACGACCCGCCCTACCACACCCCGGTGTTCGTGCTCACTCACCACCCCCGTCCTTCGTTCGAAATGGAAGGCGGCACGACCTTCCACTTCATCGACGCCAGCCCGGTGGAAGCGCTGGCGGTGGCCCGAGAGGCCGCCGGCGAGTTGGACGTCCGCATCGGCGGCGGACCGCAGACCATCCGCCAGTTCCTGGCGGCCGACCTCATCGACTATCTGCACGTCGCCATCGTTCCGATCGTCCTCGGACGTGGCGAGCCACTGTGGGCAGGACTGGAGGGTCTCGAAGAACGCTTTGCCATGGAGTCGGCAACAACTCCGAGCGGTGTGACCCACCTCGTCTGCAACCGCCGTTAGGGATACACCGTCTGGGCGATGATGGAGCCACACGGAGGTGGCAGTACGTCGGTGGCGTCGGTGGGGAGCTGTCCCACCTTGGCGCTGGTGACGGGGCTGCCGGGGACCGGGAAGTCGACGGTGGCGGCGGCGGCGGCCGAGGTGCTCGGCACCGCTGTCATCGCTCATGATTGGGCCATGAGCGGCCTTCGGACCTATCCCGCCATTCAGTCCGCTCTCGACGACATGGATTGGGGTCACCGAGACGTCGGTTGGTCGATCCTCGCTGCTCTGGCCAGAGCGCAACTCGTCGAAAACCGCTCCGTCGTGCTCGACGGCGTCGCTCGGTCAGCCCAACGAGAGCAGTGTGGTGCGCTGGCCCGAGATGTCGGGGCGTCGTTCGTCGTCATCACCACGGAGTGCTCCGACTCTGCAGTCCATCGCTCGCGAATCGTGGGCCGCCGGCGCCTCATCCCGGACTGGTACGAGTTACGTTGGGAGGACGTCGAACGGGCTGTGGCCGTTTGGGAACACGTCGAGGGTGACCTGAACCTCGACGCCGCCAAGCCGTGGCCGGAGAACGAGGCTGTCCTGCGTCGCTTCCTGGCGGACCGGTAGTCATGTGTGAGCTGTTGGTGCTCGTGACCGGATTGCCGGGAAGCGGTAAGACCACCTTGGCGGTGGCGCTCGCGACGAAACTCGATCTGCCGCTCATTGGAAAGGACCGGTACAAGGAGATCCTCTTCGAGCTTCTCGGTGTCGGCGACATGGACTGGTCCAGGCGGATTGGCCAGGCGGCGATCGCCCTCCAATACGACGCCATGTCCAGCATCAGGTCGGCTGTCGTGGACTCCGCCCTGTGGACCGGGTTGTCTGAACCCGAGGTCGAGGCGCTCGAGCTCCCCCTGGTCCAGGTGCACTGCCGGTGCCCGTTCGAGGTTGCCCGGGCGCGGTACTTCGCCCGGGTAGCGGCCGGAGAACGCCATGCGGGCCACAGGGATGAGGAGATGACCGAGGGCAGCTACGAGCGGTTCCGGCCACTCGTTGAGCCGCTTCGCCTCCAGGCGCCGATGGTCGAGGTCAATACCGCTGAACCCACGGACACCGATGCCGTTGCAGCAGTCGTCCGCGCTGCCGGCCGCCGTGAACCGCTTCCTGTTCGCGATTGGAGCAATTTTCCGATGACCCGGTGACCGGCGGTGCCCCAGTTGCCCCGTCGCGCCCGGGGGGAAAGTGTGATTCGCCTCACGAGTCGTGGGCTCGTCAAGAGCAGCGCTCCCTGCTACTTACCCGGCTGCCTCGCGACCAGTGTTGCTCGGAGGAGGGTCGGTGCCTGGGACACCACCGTCCAGCACGTGCTCCGTCCATTCAGACCCCGACCAGTACCGCTGCTCATGGCGGCGGGAGGGGTCAGTCAGCCAACCGGGAGCGATCCCGGTGAATCCGACATTGCTGGACGTTCTGTCGACGGCATCAGACACGTGACTGGGACGGGTTGGGTCGGTGAACGACCTCGCGGGAGATGAACCCCTTTGATGACCCCGGCGGCGTCGCTGAGAGGAGAGCGCCCGTATGGCGAAGAGGCCGAAGAAGACCACGAGGGCAATGGAGGAACCGTGGCCGTAGAACGTGCGCACAGCTTAGCCTCGCCAGGCAAAGGACTGGCCAGGCCACGGGACGGAAGGGCGTTCCGGCGTGTACTCGTATGGACGGTCGAAGGGATTCTTCCCACGCACCCCGTCATCCACCCGGGTACGAGTTGAAGTCCTCCCTCGTCACTCCGTGGTCGCTCAGGCAGCGCCCCGCCGGTGTCGCGGGGCCGATGGAGCCAGCCGGTGAGATGTGGTCGGTGGTGAGGCTGTCGCCCACCATCACCAACACCCGCGCGTCGACGACGTCGGTCACCGCTTCGGGCGTCATGGTCATTCCTTCGAAGAACAGCGGGTTCTTCACGCAGGTGGAGGCGTCCTGCCAGGTGTAGGTCTCCATTACGCCGACGCCGACGGTTACTACCCGAGCGAAAGGAGAGGGCTGAAGCTCGGCGTCGTCAAGATCATCGTCTTCAGCCCACCGGCCGCGTTGCATTCTGCGGCAGCCAGGGAGAGCGTGGGCCCATCAGCCCAGAAGCTGTCGTCGGCGCCGCGGTTCGTCCCTTGGAAGGAACCGCCCGGAGACCCGAACGTCCAACCGATCTCGAACTTGTTTCCGTCCGACGGGACATGAAGCGGGGCGATGGTGTACGAGGTGTCGCCCGAGCTCAGCGAAGGTGACGAGGTCCAAGCGATCGTGCCGGAGCCGGCGTTGGTCGGGAACACGGAGAAATCAGTGAGGTTGTTGCACAGGTCCGGACCTTCAGAGGTCAGATCGAAGATCCCAGACGCTTTGACCGCGCCCGAGGACACCGTCGCCGCGACTCCGCTTGTCGTGCAGTCGGACACCGTGCCCGACACTTTCACCTTCTGGTCGGCGTCAGGAGTGGGCATGAGGGGCGGGGTGAATTTCACCTTCCCGGAGAACACCGAGCACGTAATGGATCCCTGCGTGGCGTTGACCCCCCTCGGGGCCGCAGCGTGTGCCGCAGAGATACCGAGGACACCGATCATCAGAACACCTGCCACGGCTCCGAAGCCCAGACTGGCACCATCTCCATTCTTGCATAGCCCGATCAATTTTCCCGCCTCCGACTCCTGAGGGCCCCTGCGGTCGCCCGCGAGAAAGGTAGATCAGAACGTGGGCCAGCGGGCCATCGGACCTGTCACCCCGGGTGATCGATCAGACCGGCGAGGTGACGGGAATCACGATCGGAGTCCCACCTCGCCGGGGCATTCCGTATCGCTCAATGACACCTGGATCTTGCGACGGTCGGACCCGCAACGTCGTGAGAAAGGACGTGGACGCCGAATCAAGTCTCCACTGACTTCGCGCCGGCGGTCGTCGGGGCTACGAAACAGCCTGGGGCGTGTCGTATCCGTTCTCGCCGTCGGGGCCGTCGACCGTTCCGACTCCCAAGTCGCCGAGGCCGTTGTAACCCCAGCAGTCCACCGCTTCATTCGTGAGCAGCACACATGAGTTTGAATCAGATCCGGTGGAAATCACGAGAGCGTTGCTGAGTCCGCTGACGGACTGGGGCGTGTCGTAGCCACTGTCGCCATCAGGACCACCGACGGTCCCATTGCCGAGCTGCCCGCGTCCGTTATACCCCCAGCAGTCCGTCCCGCCCGTCGAGAGCAGGGCGCAGAACCCGAGAGATAAGAAACCGCCAGTCACCGAGGCGGCGTCAGTGATCCCGGTCACCACCTGGGGCGTGTCATAACCCAATGCACCGTCGAAGCCGCCGGTGGTGCCATTGCCCAGCTCGCCGTCATTGTTGAAGCCCCAGCAGTCCACCCCGCCGGTCGAGAGGAGGGCACAGACCGTCCTGTACTCGTCGCTCGCGACCGAGACCGCGTGGGTCAGGCCACTGACCGCTTGCGGTGAGTCGTAACCGTTGTTGTCGGGACCGTCGTTGGTACCGTTGCCCACCTCCCCGTAGAGATTCCCTCCCCAGCAGTCCACCCGACCGGTCGAGCGCACGGCGCAGTAGCCGTCGGACTCATCGGCGGTCACCGAGACGGCGTCAGTGAGACCGGACACCGCTTGGGGCGTGTCGTAGCCGAAGAAGCCCGCCCCGCCCCCAACTTCTGCGTCAGGGCCGTCGAGAGTCCCGTTGCCCAGCTGACCCTGGGTGTTGTCCCCCCAGCAGTCCACCCCGCCGCTCGAGAGCAAGGCACAGAAGCCGATCAATCCGTCGTCGGTGACTGCCACGGCGTCGGTGAGGCCGGACACCGCCTGGGGCGTGTCGTAGCCGTAGTCACCGTCGGGACCACCCTCGGTCCCGTTGCCCAGGTCGCCGAAACCGTTGTACCCCCAGCAGTCCACCCCACCGGTCGAGCGCACGGCGCAGTAGGCACCGCCGATGCTGCTCACCGAGACGGCGTCGGTGAGGCCGGACACCGCTTGGGGCGTGTCGTAGCCGTTTTCCCCGTCGGGGCCGTCGATGGTCCCGTTGCCCAGCTCGCCTGCTTCGTTGTTCCCCCAACAGTCCACCCCTCCTGTCGAGAGCACGGCGCAAAAGCTGTAGTCGTCGTCACTGGTGACGTGGACGGCCGAGGTGATGCCCGCGACCTCCTGAGGCGTGTCGTAGCCGTCTTCCCCGTCGGGACCGTCGGTGGTCCCGTTACCCAGCTCGCCGTAGTGGTTGTACCCCCAGCAGTCGACGTTCCCGGGCGGGAGCACGGCACAGTAGCTGCCGTCGGAGCTGGCCACCGAGCCGACCCCTTGGACTGTCACCTTCGTCTTCGCGGTGACTGTTGCCCCGTTCGTACCGAGCACGCTCAGCTTGAAACCGATTTTCTGAATCCCATCGTTCGGAGGAACGGTCACCGACTCCTTGACCTTGCCGCTCGAGCAAACGACCGTTACAGGTAGCCCCGAGATCGGCTGCTTCGACGAGAAGGTGCATTCGCTGGCGTGAGTCACGTTCGCCGACAATTTCACGGTCCCACCCGTCCAGGCCAGTGACGACGGGTTCGCCGCGAATCCGGACACGGTGGGATTCGGTCCTGACGCTTGTGCGGGAGCGCCCGGGCTGAGCATCGTGAGCCCCGCCACCACGAAGGGGAGAAGGGATCCGGCACAGAGAAGGCGGAATGGGTGGCGGGTCCTCGTTGACGAGCCGGCGATGCCTCCTGCTGGCGCGACGACCTCTGGAGTTGCTCCGAGCATTTGAACCGCCTTCCTCCTAGAAAGCGAAGCTACCGCCGTTTGAACACTAGCGATGTGACGCTGGCGCTTCAATGCTCGATTGCCCCCTGGCTACGCCCGATAGCGGGAGGTGGAGGGTAGGGGAAGGATCGGCTGCGCCCGAGTAGAGAGGTCGAGCACGTGCCCGAGGCTCGTAACTCAAACCCTTGGAGGTATGGCGTCTCGAACGCGAGCCTGAGGGCTACGAGCTCGCTCCCACCATCTGGCGCAGCACGTAATGGAGGATCCCGCCGTGGCGGTAGTACGCGGCCTCCATCGGGGTGTCGATGCGCACGACCACGCGGAACTCGGTGACCGAGTCGTCGTCCGACACGGCGGTGACGGTGAGCTCCTTGGGCAGCTCGCCCCGGTTCAGCGCGTCGAGGCCCACGATGGTGAAGCGCTCGTGGCCCGAGAGCCCCAGGCCCTCGACCGAGTCCCCTTTGTAGAACTGCAGCGGCAGCACGCCCATGCCGATGAGGTTGGAGCGGTGGATGCGCTCGAAGCTCTGGGCGATGGCGGCGCGCACGCCGAGGAGCGCCGTCCCCTTGGCCGCCCAGTCACGGCTCGACCCCGTTCCGTACTCGCGGCCGGCCAGCACGATCAGGGGCACCCCTTCGTCGGCGTAGCGCATGGCCGCCTCGTAGACGGAGGTCTCGGTCCCCTCGGGCAGGTGCAGGGTCACACCGCCCTCGGTCCCCGGGGCCAGCCGGTTGCGCAGCCGAACGTTGGCGAAGGTACCCCGCATCATCACCTCGTGATTGCCGCGTCGCGCCCCGTAGGAGTTGAAGTCCTCCCTCGTCACTCCGTGGTCGCTCAGGTAGCGCCCCGCCGGTGTCGCGGGGCCGATGGAGCCAGCCGGTGAGATGTGGTCGGTGGTGAGGCTGTCGCCCACCATCACCAACACCCGCGCCTCGACGACATCGGTCACCGGTTCGGGCGTCATCGTCATTCCCTCGAAGAACGGCGGGTTCTTCACGTAGGTGGAGGCGTCCTGCCAGGCGTACGTCTCCCCGCCCTCGGTCGGCACGCTCTGCCAGTACTCGTCGCCGTCGAACACCGAGGAGTAGCGCGAGCGGAACATGTCGGAGGTGAGCGATTCGCGGATGGTCGAGCTCACCTCCTCCATGGAGGGCCAGATCTCGGAGAGGAGGATCGGGTTCCCGTCGGGGTCGTGGCCGATGGGCTCGGTCGTGAGGTCGGCGTCCATCGTCCCGGCCAGGGCGTAAGCGACGACGAGCGGCGGGGAGGCCAGATAGTTCATGCGCACGTCGGGGTGGATGCGGCCTTCGAAGTTGCGGTTGCCCGAGAGCACGGCGGCAACGGCCAGGTCGCCCTGGCGCACGGCCTCGGTCACTCCATTCAGCAGGGGGCCGGAGTTGCCGATGCACGTGGTGCAGCCGTACCCGACCAGGTAGAAGCCGAGCTGCTCGAGCGGCTCCATGAGGCCGGCGCGGTGCAGGTAGTCGATCACGACGCGCGACCCGGGGGCCAGCGAGGTCTTGACCCAAGGCTTGGACCGCAGCCCCCGCTCGACCGCCTTCTGGGCCAGCAGGCCGGCGCAAACCATGACCTGCGGATTCGAGGTGTTCGTGCACGAGGTGATGGCGGAGATGACGACGTCCCCGTCCTGCATCTGGTGGTGGGGCGCCGCGGCCGGCTCGGACGGCGCCGTGCGCGGCGTGTGGTCGAGGGCGGCGCGGAACGACTGGCGCGACGTGGCGAGCGGGACGCGGTCCTGGGGTCGCGACGGGCCGGCGAGCGACGGCTCGACGTCGCCGAGGTCCAAGGCGGCGTACTCGGAGTACACGGGCTCGGGTGCGGCGGGGTCGTGCCAGAGGCCCTGGGCGCGGGCGTAGGCCTCCACCAGATCGAGGTGCTGCGCGTCGCGGCCGGTGAAGCGCAGGTAGTCGAGCGTCACCTGGTCGATCGGGAACATGGTGCAGGTGGCGCCGTACTCGGGGCTCATGTTGCCGATGGTGGCCCTCGTCTCCAGCGGGAGGGCGGCGACGCCGGGGCCGTAGCACTCGACGAAGGCACCGACCACGCCGTGGTCGCGCAACAGCTCGGTCACGGTCAGCACGACGTCGGTGGCGGTGATCCCGGGTTTGGTCTCGCCCGAGATGCGCAGGCCGACCACGGGCGGCAGGAGCATCGACAGGGGCTGCCCGAGCATCGCCGCCTCGGCCTCGATCCCGCCCACGCCCCAGCCGAGCACGCCCAGGCCGTTGACCATGACGGTGTGCGAGTCGGTACCGACGAGGGTGTCGCAGAAAGCCCGCCCGTCCTCGGTGGCGAACACCAGGCGCGAGAGGTACTCGAGGTTGACCTGGTGGCAGATGCCCGTCCCGGGCGGCACGAGCCGGAAGCCGTCGAACGCGCCCTGGGACCAGCGCAGCAGGGTGTAGCGCTCGAGGTTGCGGGCGTACTCGACCGAGACGTTCTGGTCGTAGGCGGCGGCGTCCCCCGAGCGCTCGATGATGACCGAGTGGTCGATGACGAGCTCCACCGGGACGAGGGGGTTGACCTGCGACGGGTTGCCGCCCAGGCGGGCCAGCGCGTCGCGCATGGCGGCGAGGTCGACGACGGCGGGCACGCCGGTGAAGTCCTGCATGAGCACGCGCTCGGGCGTGAACGCGATCTCGTGCGCGGCGTCGCCCGCGGCCTGCCCGTGCCCCTCGGGATTGGCGCCCCACGACGCGACGGCGACGATGTCGTCCGCGGTGACGTGCGGTCCGTTCTCGTGGCGCAGCAGGTTCTCAAGCAGGACCTTGATGGAGTAGGGCAGCCGCGCCACATCGTGGCGCTCGGTGAGCGCGGGGGCGTTCAGGCTGAAGATCTCGTAGGTGCGGCCACCGACGGCGAGGTCGGTCCGGGCGTTGAACGTGTCCGGGTGCGCGGCGAACGGGGAGTCGGGGCTCATCGACTCATTCTGCCGTGGGTCCGGGCGCGGTGGCGAACGGCGCCGCTCGAGGAGCAGGTGGTCACGGGTGCAACGGGCGGGGGAGGCGGGCTCGGCGCCCGGGGGTGAATGATGGAGCCGTGGCCGGACGTCCGGGGGTGATGAGAGCGGGCCCCGTGCGCACGGTGGTGGCGGCCGCGCTGACGATGCTGCTGCTCGTGCTCGCGGCGGGACCGGCAGGCTCGGCGGGCGCCGCGGCTCGATCCCGCGCCCATCGCGGTGCCCACGACCACGCCCACGACCACGCACGGAGCTACACGTACACCGACGGGGGCATGATCGGCTTCGGCAACGTCCACGTCCCCACTCCCGAAATGCCGGACCCGCTGAACTCACCGGTGTTCGCCGGCGCGGCGACACCGGACGGAGGCGGGTATCTGCTGGCCAGCGCGGACGGTGGCGTGTTCGCCTTCGGTGACGCCCGTTTCGCCGGCTCGGTCGGCAACCTGGCCCTCAACGGGCCGATCGTGGCGATGGCGACGACGAAGGATGGCGGCGGGTACTGGCTCGGCGCCCTCGACGGGGGTGTGTTCTGCTTCGGCGACGCCGGGTTCTACGGATCCGTGCCCGGGATCCTCCAGCCCGGGCAGTCGCTGAACCAGCCCGTCGTCGGCATGGCCGCCACCCCCGACGGCCGGGGCTACTGGCTGGTCGCGGCCGACGGTGGCATCTTCTCCTTCGGCGACGCCGGCTTCTACGGCAGCACCGGGGGCATCTCGCTCAACGAGCCCATCGTCGGCATGGCCCCGACCCCCGACGGCCGGGGCTACTGGCTGGTCGCCGCCGACGGTGGCATCTTCTCGTTCGGCGACGCCCGCTTCTGGGGCTCGGCCGGGAGCGACAACCTGCCCGATCCGGTCGTCGGCATGGTCGCCTCTCCCGACGGCCGCGGCTACCTGATGGCGACCTCGAACGGCGTCGTGCTCGCCTTCGGCGACGCCCAGTCGTACGGTGGCCTGTCGCTCGACCCGACGGCGACGCAGATCTCGGCCATCGTCGGCAACAACCACGGCAACGGCTACTGGCTGCTCGATCCCCAGGCCTGGAACTACAGCTTCACCACCAATTCCCCGGAGCAGATGCTGCCCCAGTCCGGTTCGATCGCCGCCGCGGTCTCCTCGCAGATTCAGCCGGACCCCGACGCGGGGGAGGGGCCTTGGTGCAACCCGTACGGACCCTGCGAGGAATGGTGCGCGCTCTTCGCCACCTGGGCGTGGGAGGCGGCGGGCATCCCCATCCCGCGCTACGCCTTCACGGGGGACATCTTCGGGTGGGCCGCCGCCTACGGCGCGGTGCTGCCGCCATGGGCCACCCCGGCCGTCGGCGACGCCGTCCTCTACGGGAGCGGGCCCCAGAGCACGGCCACCTCGGTGCACGTCGGGATCGTCACCGAGATCTGGCCCGACGGGGCCATCATGACGGTGGCGGGCGACTCCGGACCGGGGCGGGACGGCTACCTGTCGGTGGCGCTCGACGGGCCGTTCCTGCCGCTCGACTCGGCGACGTACAACGGCGTCGGCATTTACGCCTTCGCCCAGCCGTGACGAGAAGCGGGACGGCGGGACCCTCGGGTCGTTAGGCTTCGCCCCCGATGCCGTACTACGAGTTCCGCTGCTCCACCTGCCAGACCGTCTTCGACCACCGCCGCTCCATGGCGGAGGCCGACGCCCCGGCGGTCTGCCCCGCCGGGCACGTCGGGGCGCAGCGGCTGCTCCCGGTGTTCGCCACGACAGGCTCGGCCGCGGCGCCGGCCGGCGGCGCGTGCGGTGCCCCGGTGGCCGGCGGGTGCGGCGCCGGCTGCGCCTGCTGCTGAACATGGGACTCTCCTCGTGGGACGACTACCCCGTCCACCAGGCCTCCGAGCTCATCGCCCACCCGGCCACGAGCGACCGCAACTTCTACGACCGCTACTACTTCAACATGCACCCGTGCGACGACGACTGGTTCGCCATCTTCGGGTTCGGCCAGTACCCGAACCTCGGCGTGGTCGACGCCTTCATCGACGTCCGCCGGGGTGGGTCGCAACACGTCGTGCGCTCGTCGGCCCCCCTCGTCGACCGGGCCGACACCTCGGTCGGCCCCTTCCGGGTCGAGGTGCTCGAGCCGCTGCGCCGGCTGCGCTTCGTGGTCGAGCCGACCGAGGATTCCGTGGCCATGGACGTGACGTGGGAGGGGCACATCCCCGCGGTCGAGGAACCGCGGCAGTCCCTGCGTTCCAAGGGCCGGCTCGTCTTCGACACCCAGCGGCTGGCCCAAACGGGACGCTGGAACGGGACGCTCTCGGTCGGTGGGGCGGACCTCGCCGTCACGCCCGACCGCTGCTGGGGGACGCGTGACCGCTCCTGGGGGGTGCGACCGGTCGGCGAGCCCGAGGCCGACGGCATCCGCCAGGGAGAGCTCGTCCTCGGGGGCATGTGGAACTACTTCCCCATGCAGTTCGACGACCACGCCCTCATGTACATCTGCCACGAGCGCGACGACGGCGAGCGCCCGCTCGTGCAGTCCGAACGCGTGTGGTCCGATCCGGCCCGCGGCGTGGACGACCTCGGCCGCGCCGAGCACGAGCATCACGTCGTCCCGGGCACGCGGATCATCGACCGCTCCGTGGTCCGCTTCCCCGAGGCCGGCCTGGAGGTGACCTGCCGTCCCATCCTGGCCAACTTCGTCTCGGTGGGCACGGGCTACGGCATGGACGCCGACTGGCGGCACGGCATGTACCACGGCCCGGAGCCCGTGACGCAGGGCCTGGTGCTCGACGTCGACGAGATCAAGCCGATGGCGCAGTACGGCATCGTCGACCACCTGGCCGAGTTCTCCTACGACGGCAACGTCGGCTACGGGCTGCTCGAGCACGGGTTCTTCGGGCCATTCCGGCGCTACGGGTTGATGGACGGCGCCATGGGGGCGCCCCCCGACTGAGCCGCACCCGCTGGGGGAGGGGCGCGGGCGCAGGCATGCGAGAATGACCCATGCCCGACGCCTCCAGCGTGCTGCTCGAGCGGCTGCAGAGCGCCTTCGACACGGTGCGGCCCGGCGCGGATCCCGTGCTGCGGGTCTCCGACCGAGCCGACTTCCAGGCCAACGGGGCGCTGGCCCTGGCCAAAGAGGTGGGCCGCCCGCCGCGTGAGGTGGCCGAGGAAGTCGTGGCGGCGGCCTCGCTCGGCGACGTGTGCTCGGTGGTCGAGGTGAGCGGCCCCGGCTTCGTCAACCTCACGCTTTCGGACGGTTTCGTGGCCGGCCTGGTGGCGGCCCAATCGGCGGATGCGAGGCTCGGCGTCGCACCGGCGGCACGTCCCGAGACGGTGGTCGTCGACTACTCGGCGCCCAACGTGGCCAAGGAGATGCACGTCGGGCACCTCCGCTCCACGCTGATCGGCGACGCGCTCGCCCGCGTCCTCGGCTTCCTCGGGCACACGGTGATCCGCGAGAACCACGTCGGAGACTGGGGGACGCCCTTCGGCATGCTGATTGAGCACCTGCTCGACACCGGTGGGGCCGTGGACGCCGAGTCGTTCAGCGTGCGCGACCTGAACCACTTCTACGCCGCGGCCCGGCGGCAGTTCGACCGCGATCCCGACTTCGCCGAGCGCAGCCGGCGCCGCGTCGTCCTGCTCCAGTCCGGCGACCCCGAGACCATGCGCCTGTGGCGGATCTTCGTGGCCGAGAGCATGCGCCACGCCCGCGAGGTCTACGACCTGCTCGGGGTGCTCCTCACCGAAGAGGACACCGTCGGCGAGAGCTTCTACAACTCCCTGCTGCCGGTGGTGGTCGACGAGCTGCGCCAGAAGGGCCTGCTGGTCGAGGACGAGGGTGCGCTGTGCGTGTTCCCCCCCGGCTTCGAGAACCGCCACGGCGAACCGTTGCCGCTCATCGTGCGCAAGTCCGACGGGGGCTACGGCTACCCGGCCACCGACCTGGCCAGCGTGCGGGACCGGACCGGGCGTCTCGGGGCGACCCGCCTCGTGTACGTCGTGGGGGCCGAGCAGTCGCTGCACCTGCGCCTGGTGTTCGCCGTCTCCACGCTGGCCGGGTACCTGCCCGCCGGCACCGCGGCCGAGCACGTCGCCTTCGGCCTCGTGCTCGGCCCGGACGGGAAGAAGCTGGCCAGCCGGAGCGGCGACGGCTCCGATCGCCTCGTCGACCTGCTCTCCGAGGGCGTGGACCGTGCGGCCGAAGCGCTGAACGAGCGCGAGAGCGAACTGACCCCCGAGAGGCAGGCGGCGGTGGCGCGGGCGCTCGGCGTCGGTGCAGTCAAGTACGCCGACCTCTCCACGGAGCGCAACCGCGACTACGTCTTCGACTGGGACCGCATGCTCGCCTTCGAGGGCGACACCGGGCCCTACCTCCAATACGCGCACGCGCGCATCCGCTCCATCTTCCGCCGGGCCGAGACCGACCCGCCTCCCCACGGCGGGAGGCCCCTGCTGGACCAACCCCAGGAGCGAGCGCTGGCGCTGCAGCTGCTGCACTTCGGCGAGGCGGTGGAGTCGATGGCGCAGACCTCGAGCCCCTCGAAGCTCTGCACCTACCTCTTCGACCTGGCCGCGGCGTTCACGGCCTTCTACGAGGCGTGCCGCGTGCTGGTCGAGGACCCCGCCGTGCGCACCTCGAGGCTCGGGCTGTGTGACCTCACGGCGCGGGTGCTCGAACAGGGCCTGTCGCTGCTCGGGATGGAGGCGCCCGAGCAGATGTGACCCGTTCCGGGACAGCCCCTATCCTCTGCTCGGCACCGAGGCACGAGGAGTCGGAGAGGTCATGGATCTGAACGGGACGTCGGCGATCGTCACGGGGGGCGCCTCGGGGCTCGGGGAGGCCACGGCGCGGCTGTTGGCCGAGCGGGGCGTCCACGTCGTGGTGGCCGACCTGCAGGAGGACAAGGGAGCCCCGCTGGCCAAGGAGATCGGCGGGCTCTTCGCCAGCACCGACGTGACCGACCCCGAGCAGGTGATGGCGGCGGTCGACGCCGCCGTGGAGATGGCACCGCTCAAGTCGCTGGTCAACTGCGCCGGCATCGGATGGGCCACGAGGACGATCGGCAGGGACGGCGACTACGCATCGGCGCACAACCTCGACCAGTACCGTCGGGTGATTGAGATCAACCTGATCGGGACGTTCAACTGCATCCGCCTGGCCGCGACCAAAATGAGCCTCAACGAGCCCGACGCGGACGGCGCCCGCGGCGCCATCGTCAACACGTCGTCGGTGGCGGCCGAGGACGGGCAGATCGGGCAGGCCGCGTACTCGTCGTCCAAGGGTGGAGTAGTGGGGTTGACCCTGCCCGTCGCCCGCGACCTGGCCGTGGTGGGGATCAGGGTCAACACCATCCTGCCCGGCCTGATCGACACCCCGATTTACGGCGCGGGCGAGGGTTCGGAGGCGTTCAAGTCGAAGCTGGGGCAGGACGTGCTGTTCCCCCATCGGCTGGGGCGGGGCGACGAATTCGCGACGCTGGCGGTGGAGCTGCTGACCAACTCGTACATCAACGCCGAGTCGATCCGCATCGACGCCGGCATCCGCATGCAGCCGAAGTAAGGGAGGCGGCGCCGTGTACGACCCGGAACTGATCGCGGTCGTCGACCTCATGCCGGTACTCGACCTCGACGACCCGGTGCAGGCCCGCGCCTCCTTCGAGGCGATCATCGCGGACCTCAGCCGTGACGTGCCCGGAGCCGAAGCGCTCCATGTGGAGGATCGCACCGTGCCCGGGTTCGAAGGCGACCCCGACGTCGGCGTGCGCGTCTACCGGCCGCGCGTCGCCCCCGGTACGGTCGCGCCGGCGGTGCTCACCATCCACGGGGGCGGGTTCATCATCGGGAGCGTGGAGGCCGAGCATGCCGGCTCGGCCCTCATGGCCCTCGGCGCGGGGGCGGTCGTGGTCTCGGTCGAATACCGCCTGGCGCCGGAGCACCCGTACCCGGCCGCCCTCCACGACTGTTACGCCGCGTTGACGTGGCTGCACGCCGAGGCGGGTGCTCTGGGCGTCGATCCGTCGCGCGTCGCGGTGGCAGGCGCCAGCGCGGGCGGCGGGCTGGCCGCGGCGACCGCGCTGTTGGCGCGCGACCGGGGCGGACCGGCCCTCTGCTTCCAGATGCTCCAGATCCCCGAGCTCGACGACCGCCTCGACACGACGTCCATGCGGGCCTTCACCGACACCCCGCTGTGGAGCCGGCCGCTGGCGGTCAAGAGCTGGGCGGCCTACCTCGGCGAGCTGGCCGGGTCGCCCGACGTTCCGGCGCACGCCGCGCCCGCCCGCGCCGAGGACCTGTCGGGGCTGCCGCCGGCGTACGTGTCCACGGCCGAGAACGACCCGCTGCGCGACGAGGGGATCACCTATGCGCTCCGGATGCTCCAAGCGGGCGTCTCGGTCGAGCTGCACCAATTCCCCGGGACCTTTCACGGCTCGGCGCTGGTGACGACGGCGGCGGTGTCGCGCCGCGCCCAGGAGGAGACCGGGGTGGTGCTGCGGCGGGCGCTCGGGGTCCACCCCTGAGACGGCGCTGATGCCGATGCGCTCGTTCGACGGCGCGGTGGCGGTGATCACCGGGGCGGGCAGCGGCATCGGCCGCGCGACCGCACTCGCGCTCGCCGAGCGGGGCTGCGCGGTCGCCGTCGGCGACAAGGATCCCGACCGGGCGGCTGCGGTCGCGAGCGAAGTCACCGGGCGCGGCGTGGGCGCGGTCGGGGTCGAGTGCGACGTGACGCGCGACGAGCACGTGGCCGGCCTGCTCGGGGAGACCCTGTCCCGATTCGGCCGGGTCGACATCGTCATGAGCAATGTCGGCGTGATCGCCAAGGGCCTCCCGCTGGAGGTCCCGCTGGAGGCCTGGGCGTCCGTCATCGACGTCAACCTGCTGGGCACGGTGCGCGTCCTGGGCGCGTTCCTCCCGGCGCTGCTGAAGCAGGGATCGGGACACGTGGTCACCACCGGATCGACGGCGGGACTCTTCCCCTACGCCTACGACCGCCTCCCGTACGCCGCCACCAAGGCGGGTGTCGTCGCTCTCACCGAGGCGCTCGCGCTCTACCTGCGCCCGCGCGGCGTCGGCGTCAGCTGTTTCTGCCCGGCCGGGGTCATGACCAACATCGTCGAACAGATCAGCCAGTACGGGCCTGCGACGCCGGTCCAGGCGCCGCAGATCCCTTTGATCACGGCCGAGGAGGCGGGCGAGCTCGTGGTGCAGGGCATCGTCGAGGACCGTCTGCTCATCCTTTCCCATCCCGACGCGGCCGCCATGGTCGAGCGGCACGCGCGCGATCCGGAGGGCTTCGTACAGTCCCAGATCGAATACAGAGAAGGTGCACCGTGACCGACGACGAGCGATGGACGCGCGGGGCCGCCGAGTTCTCCGCCGTGACCGGGATGCCGGCTCCCGCCCGCGGGGACGACTACGTCGCCGACGTCGTCATCGACCAGGTCTTCGCCGAGATCTGGACCCGTCCGGGCCTGACCCGCAAGGAGCGCCGGTGGATCGCCATCACGTGTGCGTCCATGAGCGGCGCCGGCTTCGCCATGGAGACGCACATGGGCGGGGCGCTGCGCTCGGGCGACATCAGCATTCAGGAGATGCGTGAGTTCATCGTGCACTTCGCCGTCTACGCCGGCCATCCCAAGGCGACCGCCGCCCGGACCGCGCTCGACGCGGCGTGGTCGTCGCTGCGACACGACGGCGAGACCGGCCGATAGCGACCGCTCAGCGGGACCCGGTCGCGACGAGCAGGCCCACCGCCGCGGCGGCGGCCAGGGGCGCGCTGGCCAGGCCGAGCAGGGCGGCGCGCCGGACCGAGGGGCGTCCGCCCGCGGCGCGGGCCGACTTGAGCCACAGCACCCACGCCAGCGAACCCGTGACGAACAGGTTGGGGCCGACGTTCAGGCCGACCAGGAGGGAGAACGGGTGCGGTGGCGTGCGGGCGGCGAGGAGCGACGCGGCGGGAAGGTTGTTGACGAGCAGGCTGGCCAGCCCACCGAGGGCTGCCGCGCCCCACGGACCCAGGTGCGACTGCAGGGTCAGCGGCCCCGACCAGGTCCGCCCGAGCGTACCCAGGGCGACGGCGATCCCGAAGAGCCCGGCCAGAAGCGGGGCGCTCAGCACGCCTACGGCCGCTCCGGCTCGCCGCCGGAACGCGACCACCGTGACGCCGGTGCAGGCGGCTGCCACCGCGGCGGGACCCGGCCGGAGAACGAGCACGAACACGGTCACCGCCGCCACCGCCGCCAGCCCCGCTCCGAGCACGGGCGGACCAGCTGCCGGCCCGGGTTCGGGGACCGCTCGCAGGTGCCGACGGTGGAGCACGCCCACGACGAGCGCGGTGACCGCCGCGGCCGCGACGGCGGCCGGGGCCATATGGGCGAGGAACCGGGCTCCCGAGAGATGGAGATGGCCGAGGACGATCAGGTTGGTGAGGTTCGAACCTGG
Organism: uncultured Acidimicrobiaceae bacterium; assembly: GCA_963828505.1. GTDB lineage: Bacteria > Actinomycetota > Acidimicrobiia > Acidimicrobiales > RAAP-2 > Bog-473. The sequence goes on along the minus strand of CAWHFM010000011.1, from coordinate 35,138 downwards.
CAAAAGCAGCGAGCCTGCATTGGCGAGGAGCAGGCAGGCGTACACGAGCGGGGCCTCGAGGTCGTCGCTGCCGCGGGCGGCGTAGATCACGACCGGGGTGAGGAAGGTCACCGCGGTGTCGAGGTTGAGCACTGTCGTGACGACTACGACGAGCACGGCGGCACCGCAGTAGAGCACCCAACCGTTCCGGGCCAGCCGGCCGAGTGCCGTTCCCGCCCAGGCGAACAGGCCGTCCTCGTGGGCCACCAGCCCCACCAGGAGCAAACCGGCAACGAGCACGAAGGGTGGCCAGACCTGGGCCGCTGCCGCGGCCGTGTGGTGCGGGTCGATCAGCGCCGCGGCCAGAGCGGCGGCGCACCCGAGGGCAGCCAGGCTCCACTCGAGGGAGGTCCCGATGGGGGAGGGGACCGCGGGCACGTGCGCCGACGCCCCGTGATCAGGCATGCTTCGGCGTTCTCCCACGGGTCCGAGCGTGCCCAGGTTTGCCTCCCCGAAACCCCGTTCGCCCCGTGCCCCCCGGGCTGTCGAGGACCGCCGCGCCGCTGTCACCGGCCGGGCCGTACCCTCCTGGGTGTACAGCCAAGGCGCACGAAAGGAGAAAGCACTCATGGCGGACATACTCTCGGGGAAGGCCCGCACCCTGATCAGCCGGCCCGTGTTGGCCTCGCTGGCCACCGTGAATCCCGACGGATCGCCGCAGGCGACGCCGCTCTGGATCGACCTCGACGGAGACGACGTGCTCTTCAACACGACCCGGCACCGCAAGAAGGCCCGCAACCTCACCCGGGACGGCCGCGTCGCCGTGACCGTCATCGACCCCGACGACCCCTACGACGTGGTCGCGTTCGAGGGCACGGTCGTCGATGTCACGACGGACGGGGCCGACGCCCACATCGACGCGCTGGCACGCAAGTACCTCGACGTCGATTCCTTCCCGAACCGGAGGGACGGTGACGTACGGGTCACGGTGCGCGTCCGCACCGACCGCATCCTCCTTCAGGGGTGATCGCCCGCAATCGGGCATGATGGCGCCGTGGCCGAGTGGGTCTATTTCCTGCATCCACCCCGCGACGACTTCGCCGCGACCATGACGGACGAGGAGCGCGACGCGTGGCGGGAGCATGCCACCCGCCTGGCGCAGCTCCTCGAGCAAGGGACATTGGTTCTCGCCGGGCCGACGCTCGGGCGCGTCAACACCGGGATCGCGGTGATTGAGGCGCCCGACGAGCAGTCGGCGAGGGAGCTGATGGAGGCCGATCCCGCCATCGCGGGAGGGTTCTGCCGCGGTGAGCTCCGGCCCTTCCGCGTCTCGTTCCTGCGCGGCCGGCACGACGAGGGCGGAGTGTAGGTCGGCAAAACCGGTCTTGCTTCGATCAGAAGCCGGCGTCGGTCCCCACGACCGGGGCGTTGAGGACCGTCCCGCCCATGGAGCCGAAGAACAAGGCGTCGCCGTGGGTGAACACCCCGCCGTCGGCCGCCACCAGCCAGTAGCCCTTGCCGTCGGGGGTGCGCGCCATGCCGACAACCGGAGCGTTGAGATCGGTGCCGCCCTCGGAGCCGAAGAACGAGGCGTCGCCGTGGGTGAACACCCCGCCGTCGGCGGCCACCAGCCAGTAGCCCTTGCCGTCGGGCGTGGCCGCCATACCAACGATGGGCGCGTTGAGACCGGTGGTGGCCTCTGAGCCGAAGAACCCGGCGTCGCCGTGGGGAAAGACCTCGCCGTCGGCGTCCGCCAGCCAGTAGCCCTTGCCGTCGGGGGTGGTCGCCATGCCCACCACCTCGGAACTGAGCCCGGTGCCGCCCTGCGAGCCGAAGAAGCCGGCGTCGCCGTGGGTGAACACCCCGCCGTCGGCGGCCACCAGCCAGTAGCCCTTTGCGTCGGGGGTGGGCGCCATACCGACCACCGGGGCGTTGAGACGGGTGCTGCCCTCCGAGCCGAAGAAGCCGGCGTCGCCGTGGGTGAACACCCCGCCGTCGGCGGCCACCAGCCAGTAGCCCTTGCCGTCGGGGGTGGTCGCCATACCGACCATCGAGGCGTTGAGACGGGTGCCGGCCTCTGAGCCGAAGAAGCCGGTGTTGAAGGTGAAGACGCCGCCGTCGGCGGCCACCTCGTCGTAGCCCTGGGAAGTGGATCGAGAGATGGTGAGCGTGTGGGTGCTCGTCGCCGCGGGTCCCCCGTTCCTGCTCATGGTCTGACCGGTGAAGACCTGGGTCGTCGAGGTGCCCGTCGAGTCGGTCACCGTGAGAGTGACGTGATAGGAGCCGGGCGCGGCGTAGGTGTGGCTGATAGTCGCCGAGGTCGTCGTGGCGTTGGTGCCGTCACCGAAGCTCCAGGCGTAGCTGGCGATGGTGCCGAAGTGGGCGCTCGAGGCCGAGGCGTCAAAGGAGGTCGCCGAGCCAGCGGGTGCTGCGGTCGCGGTGAACGAGGCGACGGGTGCCTGGTCGGGGGTGATGGCGACGCCGCGGGGAAGCTCCCCACGGGAATCGGGGTGCCGGCGGTTTTGCTGGCGGTGTCGATCGGGCTCACCGTGTTGGAGACGCTGTTGGCCACGTAGGCGGTCGTGCCGTCGGGTGTGACCGCGACGCCGTAGGGGGAGTTCCCCACCGCGATCGGTGTTCCGGGGGTGTTGGTGGCGGTGTCGATCGGGGTCACTGCGCTGGAGCTGTTGGCCACGTACGCAGTCGTGCCGTCGGGGGTGATGGCGACGCCGTAGGCGAAGCTCCCTGCGGTGATGGCGGCGCCGGGGGTGTTCGTGGCGGTGTCGATCGGGGTCACCGTGCCAGAGCCGTCGGATACGTAGGCGGTCGCGCCGTCCGGGGTTATGGCGACGCCGCGGGGACCGCTCCCGACGGGGATGGGGGTGCCGGCGGTGTTGGTGGCGATGTCGATCGGGGTCACCGTAGAGGCGCCGGAGTCCGCCACGTAGGCAGTCGTGCCGTTCGGGGTAATAGCGATGCCGAAAGGACTGGTCCCCACCGGGATGGGGGTGCCGGGGGTATTGGTGGCGGTGTCGATCGGGGTCACCGTGTTCGAGTCGAAGTCGGTCACGTAGGCGGTCGTGCCATCGGGTGTGATGGCGATGCCGTCGGGTGTGCCGACCGAGATGGCGAGGCGGCGAGTGTTGGTCGCGGTGTCGATCGGGGTCACCGTGTCAGAGCCAAAGTTCGCCACGTAGGCAGTCGTGCCGTCGGGGGTAATGGCGACGGCGGTGGGATTGGTCCCGACCGGGATGGGGGTGCCGGGGGTATTGGTGGCGGTGTCGATCGGGGTCACCGTGTTCGAGCTGTAATTGGTCACGTAGGCGGTGGGTGCGGCCGTGACCGCTCCCGCTGGCGCCGCCTTGCTGAGACCAGGCCACACCAGGCCGAGCACGATCATGCCGGTCGCGGTCAGGGGAACACACCACTGTCGTCTGCGCCGTGCACGATTGGGCTGCATGAATCCCCCTTGGATCGTGTGCGCTTTCAGCGACAGGTGCACCCGGTCAGGAATCGGCATAGATCAACTGGGTTTCAGCCTGGACATTCGGATGGATCAGAAGCCGGCGTCGGTCCCCACGACCGGGGCGTTGAGGACCGTCCCGCCCATGGAGCCGAAGAACAAGGCGTCGCCGTGGGTGAACACCCCGCCGTCGGCCGCCACCAGCCAGTAGCCCTTGCCGTCGGGGGTGCGCGCCATGCCGACAACCGGAGCGTTGAGATCGGTGCCGCCCTCGGAGCCGAAGAACGAGGCGTCGCCGTGGGTGAACACCCCGCCGTCGGCGGCCACCAGCCAGTAGCCCTTGCCGTCGGGCGTGGCCGCCATACCAACGATGGGCGCGTTGAGACCGGTGGTGGCCTCTGAGCCGAAGAACCCGGCGTCGCCGTGGGGAAAGACCTCGCCGTCGGCGTCCGCCAGCCAGTAGCCCTTGCCGTCGGGGGTGGTCGCCATGCCCACCACCTCGGAACTGAGCCCGGTGCCGCCCTGCGAGCCGAAGAAGCCGGCGTCGCCGTGGGTGAACACCCCGCCGTCGGCGGCCACCAGCCAGTAGCCCTTTGCGTCGGGGGTGGGCGCCATACCGACCACCGGGGCGTTGAGACGGGTGCTGCCCTCCGAGCCGAAGAAGCCGGCGTCGCCGTGGGTGAACACCCCGCCGTCGGCGGCCACCAGCCAGTAGCCCTTGCCGTCGGGGGTGGTCGCCATACCGACCATCGAGGCGTTGAGACGGGTGCCGGCCTCTGAGCCGAAGAAGCCGGTGTTGAAGGTGAAGACGCCGCCGTCGGCGGCCACCTCGTCGTAGCCCTGGGAAGTGGATCGAGAGATGGTGAGCGTGTGGGTGCTCGTCGCCGCGGGTCCCCCGTTCCTGCTCATGGTCTGACCGGTGAAGACCTGGGTCGTCGAGGTGCCCGTCGAGTCGGTCACCGTGAGAGTGACGTGATAGGAGCCGGGCGCGGCGTAGGTGTGGCTGATAGTCGCCGAGGTCGTCGTGGCGTTGGTGCCGTCACCGAAGCTCCAGGCGTAGCTGGCGATGGTGCCGAAGTGGGCGCTCGAGGCCGAGGCGTCAAAGGAGGTCGCCGAGCCAGCGGGTGCTGCGGTCGCGGTGAACGAGGCGACGGGTGCCTGGTCGGGGGTGATCGAAATGCCGAGAGGTGCGTTCCCCACGGGAATCGGGGTGCCGGCGGTGTTGGTGAGGGTGTCGATCGGGCTCACCGTGTCGGCGCCGGCGTTGGACACGTAGGCGGTCGTTCCGTCGGGAGCGATGGCGATGCCCGTAGGAGAGGTCCCCACCGCGATCGGTGTTCCGGGGGTGTTGGTGGCGGTGTTGATCGGGGTCACCGAGTTGGAGCCGTTGTCGACCACGTACGCAGTCGCGCCGTTGGGGGAGATGGCGATGCCGTCGGGGTTGTTCCCAACCAGGATCGGAGTGCCCGGGGTGTTGGTGGCGGTCGTGATGGGAGTCACCGTGTCGGAGAGGGAGTTGGTCACGTATGCGGTCGTGCCGTTCGGGGTGATGGCGACGCTTTCGGGAACCGTCCCCACCGGGATCGGGGTGCCGGGGGTGTTGGTGGCGATGGCGATGGGAGTCACCGAGTTGTCGAAGCTGTTGTTGGTCACGTAGGCGGTCGTCCCATTGGGGGTGATGGCGATCCCGAAGGGGGTCATCCCCACCGGGATGGGGGTGCCGGGGGTGTTGGTCGCGGTATTGATCGGGGTCACCGAGTTGGAGCCGTTGTTCACGACATAGGCGGTCGTGCCGTCGGGCGTGATGGCGATGAGTTCGGGATGGATCCCGACCGGGATGGGGGTGCCGGGGGTGTTGGTGGCGGTGTCGATCGGGACGACGCTGTTCGTGTCGAAGTCGGCCACGTAGAGAGTCGCGCCGTCCGGAGTGATCGCTGTCCCCGTGGGACGCGTCTCCACCGGGATGGCGGTGCCGGGGGTGTTGGTGGCGGTGTCGATGGGGGTCACCGCGTTGGAAAGGTTGTCGGCGACGTAGGCCGTCGGTGCCGCCGTGGCCGCTCCCGCTGCCGGCGCAGTGCCCAAACTAGGCGCGACCAAGCCGAACACCACCACGCCACTCGCGGCCAGGGCAACGCCCCTCGGTCCTCTCTGGCCTGCACGATTGGACGGCATGAATCCCCTGGATCGTGTGCTGTACCGACGACAGTACCGCGGGGACGCGTGTCGAAGCGACGGGAGCACCTTGTTCGTCGACGTCGTCCCATGCCGTCCGCAGGGGAAAGAAGCCTACGATGGAGCGTCCTGGGTTTCGTCGAGCACGGCCGCGTACGACCCGACGCTCAAAAGGGATCCAGCCGGGACGCGACGGTCGCCGATCACCAGGTCTTCGAGCGCTCCGGTCTCGGCGTCGAAGTTCACGTCGTCAATCGGGCCGACCTCGTTGCCCCGTTCGGTCAGCGTCCGTTTGCCGACGAGCTCGAATCTGCCGTCGGCGGCGGCCCGCTCCCGGTCGTCCGCCGGCGGTCGCAGGGCGCCTTCGTCCACAACCATGATCGCATCGGGCCCGAACCCGCTCAGCTGTGCCCATTCGACCAGCTGGGCCTTCTTACCCCGCCCGATGAGCACGGCGGCGATCTGTCGTTGCTGGGCATTCACGAGCAGATGGCTGACTGCGCCCAACTCCTGCGCGCTCGCTCGGCTCAATACCTTGCGGCCGCTGGAACGCCGAAACGATTCGCTCACCTCAGCCCCAATCGGCTCCGGAACTCGTCGACCGAGGCGCCCAGGCCGACGAGGTCCTCCTGCACGAACTCCTCGGTGATGTTCGGGACCACCAGCGCAACGCCGGAGACGGACAATTGCGCCGGCAGTGGGATGTAGCCCGCTCCGCCTGTCGCCTTTTCGATCTGATAGCCAACGACCTCGCCGTTACTGCCTACCAGAAGGACCAGATCTGCGACCGTACCCAGGCTGGCCCCTCCCTCGGTCAGGACGTCGTTGCCGAGCACGTCGCGATCGGTGTCAGGACGCCCGACGTCGTCGGGCGCGTCCTCGGGGGCGACCAGGCTGGACTCGTCGAGCACCATCACGGCGTGTTGCCCGATCGCATGGATCGCCTCGGACGGGAGGACCTCGCGGTGCCGTCCGGACAGGAAGCCTCGCTTGTTGAGGGTCAGGCCGACCAGCCGACCCGCTTCGGGGCTGTAGATCACGTCGCGCACCTCGGCAACGTCCTCCCCGCCGTCGACGGTGACGACCGGCAGTCCGCGGATCTGCGAGGCCGTCATGAGCATTCTCATTGCTTGGATCGCTTGCGCTTGGTGGCGATGACGCCCCCCGCCCGACGACGTCGACGCACGACCACGAACATCACCACGACGACGACAACGAGGACGATCGCCAGTATCAGCCAGCCGATGGCATCCATCTGCGTGAATTCTACCCCGACGGGCGGCCGGTGCCGCCGGCGCAGGACCCGGCGAGTCCCGCCCATTGGCCTGACACGTGGGAGGCGCGACCTTGAAATCTGACGATATGCGCCATCAGCCTGCGACGCGGTCGGGCTTCATCCGACCGATTGGACCCTTCGCCGGGCCCAGCTGTTGCAGCCACATGAACGTTGCCTCGATGCTCCCCCTCGGTTTCGGACCGACCAGATCAGATGCCGCGCCGGGTCGCACCCCATGAAAGCGGAGCCGACCGGCGCGGCAGCGACTACTTCTTGAAGGCGTCCTTCACCTTTTCTCCGGCCTGCTTCAAGTTGCCGGCAACCTTGTCGCCCTTGCCCTCCGCTTCGAGAGACTGGTCGTCCGTGGCCTTGCCTGCGGCCTCCTTGACATGCCCCTTCGCCTCTTGAACCTTGTTCTTCGCTTTGTCGACCGTGGACATTATCCATCCTCTCGTTGGGTGTCTCTGCTCTATACCCGTAGGCGACACCGTTCAATCCCGGACGCATGCCCGACGCGGCACTGCCGCTGACCGCCGTTTCGCTCGAGTGAGGACGTCTTGCTTTGTCGTCGTGGCCTTTTGATGCCGATCCACGCGCATGGTCGACGGCCAAACCCGGGAGACTGAATCAGCGATGCGCAACATGGGTGTCCGGCCGTCGCCGGTCAGATCGGATACGGCGGCATCGCGGATCCCCTGGTCGCTCCACCGCGTTATCCACTGCGAGCAACGATGCGGCAGGGAATCTCGGTCTTCTCGTTCAAGTAGTAGCTCGCGCAGACGCGGTGGTAACCGTCCGCCACCCACAACGGCGAGCCCTGGATGAGCAGAACAGGTGAAAGCTTCTTACCGAGCTTGACTTTTTCGAGATCGGAGGTGACCTCCGAGTCGTCTCGGGCGAGCAGGGGCAAACCGGACGCTCGCAAGATGTCTTTGGCAGCGAAGTGACTCAGATCGTCCTGCTTGCGCAGAGCTTTCACGAGTTTCGCCGCCGAATCCGGCCCGACCAACAGCGACAGGTATGACTTTGCCGCGGGATAGTCCTCTGCCTCGGGTTCGTTTTTCCAATTCTCGCTTGCCATGCAAGCCGAGCGTAGCGATCAGCCGCTCTCCGTCGCGCCCTTCGCAGCGCCGAAGTCCGGCGCGCCCGGGCAGCGGAACGAGGCGGCCGTCACCGAGCGGCACCCCATCGTTTCGTGGAAAGCACGGCTTTCTACCAACTGAAGGTCACCGTGCCATCGCCACCGTTCAGGCCCGCGGTACCCCCTGACGTACCACCTGCGCCGCCGTTCTTGGCGGGCGAGGTCTCGGCGTCCCTCACCGTGCACACGCTCGATGCCGGCGAGTCGAAGCCTGACCCACCTCCGCCTCCAGCGCCGTTCCCTTCGGTCTTCGGTGAGGTTCCGCCGCCGCCGCCTCCGAAGTAGCCGCCCCCGCCGCCGCCCCCGTATCCATTCTCAGTGCCGGTCGGAGGAGCGCCTGCACCGCCGTTCGAACCGCTTCCATCCTGGCCCGGGGCTTGAGTCCCCTTTCCACCTTTTCCGGGAGCGGTCTGGGTTCCGCCACCGCCACCGCCACCGCCCTTGTCGGCTGTTGTTTGACCCTTCTTGCCATCTGGCAGGTCGCCGGCCCCTCCGTTGCCCTTGCCTCCAAAGGCCGGTCCGCCACCACCGCCACCTCCGCCGGCAACCAGGCATGACGAGCCGTTCACACCGATGCTGGCGCCACCTCCACCACCACCGCCGTACGAGTAGAAGCCCGCACCCGGATAGGAAAGCGGTCCACCTTGACCACCGTTTCCGGCCCCAGCACCCCCCGAACCGCCGGCGGCCCCGTCGGCGACGGGTTCTCCCGGGCCGCCCATGCCTCCGGCACCGGTGACCACGCTGATGCTCTGTGTTCCGGCGCGAACCGTCACCGTTGCATTCACCTTCTCTCCTGAACCACCTGGTGTTCCGGCCGTCGGCGTATTCGTGAACCCGCCGTTACCACCACCGCCACCAGCAACCAGCGTCACCTTGAAGGTGCGAACGCCGGAAGGAACGGAAAAGGTCTGCACGACGCCATAGGGTGACGAGAACACGACCTTGTTGGCATTCGAGGATGGCGATGTCGCCGAGGCCAAGGAAGTGGTGGCCACTCCAAAACCCAAAGTCGTCGCCGAGATGCACGCGACGCAAGCACCTACAGTCGCGATGAGGTTCCGCCGTTTCATGCCCGCCTCACAGTCGTGTTCTCGGTTGAGCCGCCCACTCGACCAACCGACACGAACTTAGCGGCATGTCCGCGCTGGAGTCCACTTCCCTTGACCTTCGTCCACATGCCGTACCGGCGTGGGACCGGCGACGAGCACATGGAGAAGACATCTCGGTCCGTCGTCTCGGACAGAGCCCGGCCATTCCTCGGGAGGCGGGTGGCGGCACCGCGATGTTGGCGGCTCCGCACCGGTAGCGTTCGGCCGATGAAGTTCAAGGGCTGGCCCCCCGGTGCGAGCGTGTTCTTCGAAGGGCTCGAGGCCGACAACTCCAAGGCGTACTGGCTCGACCACAAGGAAGTGTACGAACGCGACGTGAAGGCGCCGATGGAGGCGCTGTTGGCCGAGCTGCGCGACGAGTTCGGCGAGTCCCGCCTGTTCCGGCCCTACCGTGACACGCGGTTCAGCGCCGACAAGTCCCCGTACAAGACGACGATCGCGGCCCGGATCGGCGACGGGTACGTGCAGTTCTCGGCCGACGGACTGCTGGCGGGCGCCGGCACCTTCCACATGGCTCCCGACCAGCTCGTTCGGTTCCGCGACGCCGTGGTCGCCGAACGCTCCGGCCGCACGCTCTCGTCGGCCGTCGACGCGACGCGCCGGGCCGGGCTGAATGTCCACGCCATGGAATCGTTGAAGACCGCGCCCCGGGGCTACCCCAAGGAGCACCCGAGGCTGGAGTTGCTGCGCATGAAGGGCCTCGTGGCCTCGCGGTCGTGGCCGCCGGCGGCGTGGCAGTCCACCGCCGCCGCGAAGAAGCGGATCGTCGACACCTTCCAATCGGCGGCTCCGCTCGTCGCGTGGCTGCACACCAACGTCGGTCCCTCCGACCAACCCGAGGGAGGGCGGGCAGGGCGCTGAGGCACCCGTTCAGCCGGCTCGGACGGATTTGACCTCGGTCGTCTCGTCGGCGCTCGACAGGGCCCTCCACAGCTCGCGGTAGCTGCCGTAGGTGATGGCGTCGGTCGCGTAGCCGGCGCGCTCCAGCTCCGCATGGAACGCCGGCAGGTTGCGCCAGGGCACACCCATGTCCACATGGTGCGCCAGGTGCCAGCCCGTGTTGTAGGGCACGATCCAAAAGCGCGCCAGGAGCGACTGGCGCACGTGGTGCGTCGTGGCCCTACGGTCGGGGCTCCGCTCCATGCCGCCGTGCTCGGCGATGGAGCGCAGGCGGTTGATGACGCGCCACTCGGTCATCCACGGGAGCCACCACAAGAGCGGGTAGACCCACCAGCGCCCGGTGGCCGCCCACATAAGCGCCCACAACACCGCCTGGACGGCGAAGATCGACAGGCCGATGGGCCGGAACGGCTTGTGCAGCGTGTTCTTCACCAACGGCACGAAGTTCTTCCACCCGCTGATCCCTACCGCGTCGCGCAGGAGCCGGCGGCGCAGCGCCCGTCGTGTGCAGGGGTAGGGCGCGTAGTAGGCCAGATCGGGTTCGTTGGGGCCGAACTCGTCCTTGTGGTGGGCGAAGTGCACGCGGCGGTAGAGCTGAACCGGCGTGAAGACGGGGTAGGCGACGATCCACGTGCCGACGAAGTCGTTCCAGCGCTTGTTGGTGAACAGGAGCTTGTGCGCGGCTTCGTGCATCAGTATGGCGAAGCGGGCGTACATGGGACCCATGAGCACGAACGCGATCACGTAGCTCCACCACCGGTCGATCCACACCGCGCCGCCGATGATCAGGGCGACCCAGAACCACACTGCGACAACCGTGACGGCATTGCGCAGGTTGTCGATGCGGCGGAGCTCCGCCCGCAGCGGGGGAATGGCCATCCCGTTGGCCTGGAGTCGCTCGCTCGGCAGGACGTCGCGTCGGTCCGCGGCGTCGGGGACCATCGTGGCTGTACCGGCCATGGCCCCTATATTACGCTTGTACATCAAGTGACGCAACCACGTAATACCCGCGAGATCCCAGGCGCGCCCCCGGATGCGGCCGTGCCTCCCCTCACCGCCCGGTCGGTGCTGGCCAGCGCGCTGCTCGGGATGGACCCGCCCGAGCTGCCGGTGGCCCAGCTGGTCCGGCTGTCCGGGCTGTTCGGCATCAGCGAGAATCGGGCGCGGGTCGCGCTCAGCCGCATGGTCTCGGCCGGCGAGGCGACGACTGACGGATCCGGTCGCTACCGCCTGACCGGGCACCTGGCGGCGCGCCAGACGCGCCAGTCGTCGAGCCGCGCCGGTGCGACCGGGCTCTACGACGGCTCGTGGTGGTTGGCCGTGGTGACGACGACCGGCAGCGCGGCCGACGTACGTGGCACCCGGCGCAGAGCGCTCTCCTACGCCCGGCTCGCCGAGCTGCGGGAAGGCGTGTGGATGCGCCCGGCCAACGTGGCCCTGCGCCTGCCGGACCTCCTCGAGCCCGACGTCGAGACGATGACGGCCCACCCCGACCGGCCCGAAGAGCTGGCGGCGCGCCTGTGGGACCTCGCCGCCTGGTCGGCTCGGGCGAGTGACCTCTTGGAGCGGCTCGACCGGCTCACCCCGGACCGTCCGGACGCCCTGGCTCCGGGATTCGAGCTCTCGGCGTCGGTCCTGCGTCACCTCCAGTCCGACCCGTTGCTCCCCCCCGATCTGCTGCCGGCTCAGTGGCCGGGCGCCACGCTGCGGTCGGCCTACGACGCGTGGGACGCGCGCTACCGGGACACGTTGCAGGAGTGGAGCCGGGGTCGCTGAGCGCACGCTGAACAGTGGCTTCGATGCCCGCGGCGCGGCCGAACGGCAGCCGTGGGGACCGTCGTCTGGAGCGCCGGTCGCCCGCCCAGGCAAAACCCAGGAAAGCCTTGCCAATGATTGCAGTACGACGTAAATTTGCGGCGCTGCGAACCAGTCGGCGTCGCCTCCCCCCTCCTTGGAGGCGGCGCCGGCGCATCGTAGGCGCCGTCCCAGGTCGCAGGCTCAGGCCGGCTTCTCCCAGACCGAGACGTGGCTCTCGCTCTCGCCCGTGAACGCCGAGCGCTCCCAATCGGCCCAGCGCTCGCGCCGGGTCAGGCCGGCCAGCCGGGCCATGAGGTCGAGCTCCGAGGGCCAGACGTAGCGGAAGGGGGCCGAAAAGGTCTCGAGATGATCGTCCACCAGCCAGTAATGGTGCGACCATGACCCCTGGCTGGCGGTGTCGTACTCGTCGAAGCCCAGGTGAGAAGGCGTGACCGTGAACGCCCGCAGGGTCTCGCCCGGCGGGAGCCGCCTGAGGTGCGGGACCAGCACCTCCACGACGAAGCGGCCCCCGGGCTCCAGGTGCCGGGCGACGTTGTGGAAGCAGGCCATCTGCTCATCCTGGGTGGTCAGGTTCATGACGGTGTTGCGCACGAGGTAGGCGAGGCGGAACGTGCCTTCGGCCCGGACCGTGGCGAAATCGCCCATCGTGACGGTGATCGCCTGGGAACCGGCTCGGGCCCGCAGCTGCGCCACCATGTCCTCGGAGATCTCTATGCCGTGCACGCGCACGCCCCGCCGGCTGAGTGGGAGCGCCAGGCGACCCGTCCCGACCCCGAGCTCCAACGCCGCGCCGCCACGCGCCGCCTCGGCCAGGAAGGCCACGGCCGGCTCGACGACGGCCGGCTCGAAGATCTCCGGCCACCGGGATTCGTACTCCGCCGCGACCCGGCCGGTGAACCGGTTCTCCGCCATCGCTCCATGGTGCCCGACGGCGCGGTGACCGACCGCGCCGGCCGACGCGTCAGGCGTGCGACTGGCTGACCCAGGTGGCGTACATCTCGGCATAGTGGCCGCCCAGCGCCACCAGCTCGTCGTGCGAACCGACCTCGAGCAGCCGGCCGTCGCCGACCACGACGATGCGGTCGGCCCGCATGGCCGTCGAGAGCCGGTGGGCGATCAGCACGGCGGTGCGACCTTGGAGCAGGACGTCGAGCGCCGCCTCGACCAGGGTCTCGGACTTCAGGTCGAGGTTCGACGTCGCCTCGTCGAGGACGAGCACGCGCGGCTCGGCCATGAACGCCCGGCCCAGCGCGATCAGCTGGCGCTCGCCCGAGGAGAGCGACTGGCCCCGCTCGTGGACCGCGGTGTCGAGGCCGTAGGGGAGACGCTGCACCAACTCGTCCAGCCCGACCTGGTGTACGGCGTTCCACACTTCGTCGTCGGGCGCGCCCGGGCGGGCGAAGGACAGGTTGTCCCGGATCGTCCCGGCGAAGAGGAAAGGCTCCTGGGGCACGACGCCGAGCTGGCTGCGCAGCGACTCGAGCGTGACCGCCTTGAGGTCGTAGCCGTCGATGAGCACGCGGCCGGCCACCGGGTCGTAGAAACGGGTGACCAGCTTGGCCATGGTCGACTTGCCGGCACCGGTGGCGCCGACGAAGGCCACGGTCTCCCCGGGCTCAATGGTCAGGTCGACGTCGTGGAGGACAGGCACGGCGGGGTCGTAGCCGAACGACACGTGGTCGAAGCGGATCTCGCCGCGGATGGGTGGCAGCTCCACCGCGTCCGGCGACTCGCTGACGCTGGGCTCGGTCTCGAGCAGGGTGCGGAGCTTGAACACCGACGCCTGGCCCTGCTGGAAGGTGTTGTACTGCTGCACCAGCAGCTGGATAGGCGAGAAGAAGCGGTTCACGTAGAGGAAGAACGCCGTGAGCTGACCCAGGTTGATCTCCTGGGGATGGTGGAGGTACATGGCGCCGCCGACGGCCAGGATGATCAATTGGCCGAAGACACTGATCAGCTGCGAGCCCGGGCCGTAGACGGCGTTGATGCGGCCGGTGTAGTTGTTGGCGTCGCGGTACTCGCCCACGACGTCGCGGTGCGTCTCGACGTTGTAGCGCTGCCGGTTGTGCGCCGTGACGATGCGCACGCCCTGGAGGCTCTCGGAGAGATCGGCCAGCACCAGTGCGATGCCGTCGCGCACCTTGGTGTAGCCGCGCTCGGAGGCCCGCCGGAACCAGATCGACATGATGAGCAGCGGCGGCAACACGGCGAACACGGTGATGGCGGCGAGCTTCGCGTTCGTGAAGAAGAGGATGACGGTGATCACCACCATGGTGAGCCCCTGAATGGCGAACTGGGCCAGCCCGTCCTGGAGCAGCTGCTGCAGGTTCTCGATGTCGCTCGTCATCCTGCTCATGACGACGCCCGCCTTCTCCTCGGTGAAGAAGTCGAGCGAGAGCCGCTGCAGGTGCCGGAAGACCGTGATGCGCAGGTCGTTCATGACCCATGAGGCCAGCCGCCCCGTCACGCGGGCCTGTCCCCACTGCGCACCGGCCGAAACGGCCACGGCGACCAGGTACAGCGCGGATGCCGCCACGACCACGGCGAAGTCGTAGTGGGGCGGCGTCAGGCCGTGGTTGATGGCGTAGGAGACGAGGCTCGGGCCGAGCTGGGTGGCCAGGCTGATGATCGCGACGAGCACCGCAGCCAGGGCGCACATGCCCGGGTATTCCATGAGCAGGCCGCCGAGAGAGAGCCGCTTCTTCTCGTGTTCGGTCGGCAGCTGGGTGAAGACGACATCGGACTCGCCGCGCTCGGGCTCTTCGACTAGCAGCAGGTCGACTCCGCTCTGGAGCTCCTGGGGGATGCCGCCGAAGGGCAGCCCCGCCTGGGGTGAGCCCGGGGACCCGCCGCCGCCGATGGGCGGCCCGCCTCCTGCGCCACCCCACATCAGACCGCACCGCCTTCGGGCACGAGGACGTCGTCGTCCAGTCCCAGGTCCTCGGCCCCATGCGCCGCCTCGACCGCCGTCTGCTCTTCGCTGGCCACCTGCGCCAGCACCTCGGCGTAGAGAGGGGTCGACGCCAACAGCTCGGCGTGCGTGCCGTCGGCCACGATCCGTCCCTCGTCGAGCAGGACGACACGGTCGGCCAGGCTGATGGTCGAGAGCCGGTGGGCGATGATCAGCGTGGTACGACCCTCCATGAGGACGCGTAGGGCCGAGTGGATCCCTTGCTCGACCTTCACGTCGATGGCGCTCGTGGCGTCGTCGAGGATCAGGATGGGGGGGTTCACGAGCAAAGCCCGGGCGATGGCGATGCGCTGGCGCTGGCCGCCTGAGAGCGTGTAGCCCCGTTCCCCGACCACGGTGTCGTAGCCGTCGGAGAGCCGGTTGATGAACCCGGCGGCGCCGGCGGCCTCGGCGGCGGCCCGCACCTCCTCCATGGGGGCGTCCGGGCGGCCGTAGGCGATGTTGTCGCGGATTGAGATCGAGAACAGGAACGGTTCGTCGAGGACCACGCCGATGTTCGCCCGCAGGCTGGTCAAGGTGAGGTCCCGCACGTCGTGCCCGTCGACGCGCACCGTGCCGCCGGTCGCGTCGTAGAAGCGCGCCAGCACCCGGGCCACGGTGGACTTGCCGCTTCCCGTGCGCCCGACGAGGGCGACCGTTTCTCCCGGCCGCAGGTGCAGGTTGAGGTGGTGCAGCACGTCGCGGCCGCTGGTGCCGTTCGCGCTCACCGAGCCGGGGTCCTGCGCCGTGCCCGCAGAGCCGTTCGTCCCCACTGCGCCCGTCCCCGCTGCGCCCGTCCCTGGTGCGCCCGTGTTCGAACCGTCTTCTTCGCCCGCGGCATCGTCTCTGGCGGGATCCGGGCCGGCGGGTTTCGATATCAGGCTGTCGGCGGCGTAGGCGAAGGAGACATCGTCGAACTCGACGTCGCCCTGGCAGTCGACCAGGTCGATCGCACCGGGACGGTCCACGATCGACGGCTTCTCGTCGAGGATCTCGTAGATGCGTTCGGCCGAGGCCGAGGCGCGCTGGCCCATCATGATGAGCATCCCGAGCATCATGAAGGGCGCCTGCATCATGACGAGATAGAGGTTGAACGAGATGATGGAGGCGACGGGCAGGTTGTCGTGGATGACCATCCAGCCGCCGACCAGCAGCACGAAGACGAGGCCAACCTGCGACAGGTTCTGGATCAGCGGCGCGAACCGCGAGCGCAGGTCCGCATCCTTGATGTAAGCCCACTGCACCCTGTCCGCCGCCGTCGCCAGCTGCCGGAGCTGCTGCTGCTCGGCGGCGAAGCCGCGGACGACGCGCACGCCGTTGACGTTCTCGTCCACCACGGTCGCCACCTCGGCCAGCCGCGACTGGATCAGCCAGGAGACCGGGAAGAGCCAGTGTCGCATCCTGATGCCCGTCAGGTAGATGAAGGGCATGGCGGCCATGGCCACGAAGGCGAGCGGCACGCTGATGGAGAGCATGAAGCCGAAGGCGACGACGGCGATGGAGCACTGCACGAGGATGGAGGGCGCGAAGGTCAGGTACATCTGCACCGAACGGATGTCCGAGTTCGCCCGGGAGATCAGCTGCCCCGACTGCACGCGGTCGTAGAAGGGGAACGACATGCGCGTGAAGTGCTCGTAGAGGATGTTGCGCAGGTCGAATTCGAGCGAGTAGGCGACCTTGAACAGGTTCCCGCGGGCGATGTAGCCGAACACTCCGGTCAGCAGGGCGAGCGCGGCGATGAGCTCGATGTAGTTGTGCAGCGGGCGGGTGCGCAGGATGAGCGAGTTCGTGATCGCCTCCTGCAGGATCTTGGGCAGCCACACCTGGATGATCAGCCCCAGGAACGAGAAGATCAGTGCGCTGAAGAACTGCACCTTGTGCGCCATCAGGATGGGCATGGCCCGCTTGACCCACGTCTTGGTCCGGTCCGGGTCGACGGTCGCCTTCGGCGCCTGGTACTGGCTGACCGCGCCCATGGGCACGTACGCGGCGAACGGCAACCCGAGCGCCGGCTTCTCGGAGGTGGCCGCGCCGGCTCCCACGTGACCATTCCCGGCGGCACCGGTCGGTGGCGCGCCGGGTTCGAGCCTGTCCTCGGTCTTGCTCACCTGAGGGCTCCACCCTGGTGAGACGATCCCGGGCCCTCCCGGTGCGCCGTCATGGCGCGGCCCCACAGCTCGAGCGAGCGAAGCGCCGTGGCTTCGTCCTTGCCCGGCAGGTAACCGGCGATGGACTCGAGGTAGGCGTCCACGGCCCGGTCGGCCTCGGCGAGGACGTGCACGCCCTCGTCCGTCAGGCGCACCGCCACCCGCCGGCGGTCGCTGTCCTCCTGCCGGCGGTCGACCAGCCCGCGCGCCACCAGGCCGTCGACTATCGCGGTGATCGACGGCCGCCGCACGGCGAGGCGGTCGGCCAGGCCCGAGGCGGCCGAGGAGCCCTCGGCCAGGATCCCGAGGACTCGGAACTGGGGGAGGGTGAGGTCGACGCCGGCCAGCGCCACCTCGACCCGCTTGGCCAGCCAGGCCGCGACGCGGCCGTAGGTCCCGAGCACCGGTTTGGCCGCAACGGCCTTCGGCACCGTGGTCGCGCTCTTTGACGGGGGGGTGGTCACGGACACTTCGACCATCATACAGTTAGATACCCTAACTACGGATCGGGCAGCTCGGGTGGGCCCGGCAACGGGCTGAACGGTCGAGCGAACTCGTACCTGAGCCGCACCGCCTGACGAACCATGGGAGGCACCACCTTGACGACCGTCGACTTCCGAACCCGCCTCGACGCTGACGTCGACCTCGTGGACCCCACCGAGTTCTTCGTAGAACGGGTCCCGTCCCTGCTCGAGGCACGCGGTCCAGAGGCCGGCGTCGCCGCGGCCCGGCTCGGCGTGGCGCCGCTCACCCTCGAGGTCGACGGGCAGCAGATGACACTGGCCCCGAACGACGGCGGCCTCGAAGTGCGGCAGGGCGACGACGCGCTGGTCGTCGCCCTGGACCGTCAGGGTTTCTCCGAGCTGCTCCAGGACCTGTCGTCGACCTTCGGCCTGCAACTGACCGGGCGCTCCGAGGTCCGCCGCGGCACGGTCGAGGCCTTCATCGCTTGGGAGCCACTTCTGCGCTTCCTGTTCGACGGCCGTGAGGTCTACGAGCCCGGCCTCGTCGACTTCCGTGATCGTGAGGGTGCACCGCTCGACTTGGGCCGGGCGTTCGCGCTCGACGACACGCCCGAGGAGCTCGGCCACTTCCTGGCCGAGGCGGGGTTCCTCCACATTGAGAGTGTGTTCACCGAGGCCGAGATGTCGGCGGTGTCGGCGGAGCTGAATGACGCCATGGCGTCGGCGCAGCGGGACGACGGCGCGTCGTGGTGGGCGCAGACGGAGGGGGGAGAGTGGTACCCCTCGCGGATCCTCGGCTTCAACCAGAAGTCCGAAGCACTGAGGGCGCTCCTGCACTCGGAGCGCTTCACCACGATCGGAACCTTCACCGACGATCGCTACGTGCAGCGGAACCCCGACGTCGGCGACTCCGCCGAAGGCCTCATGAAGAAGGTGGGCGTGGTGGAGGGCATCTCCGACGTGAGCTGGCACAAGGACTGCGCCATGGGCGGGCACAGCCGGCACTGCTGCGGCCTCACCGTCGGGATCTCGGTCACCGGCGCCGGACCCGAGAACGGCGAGCTGGGCGTGGTCGCCGGCTCCCATCGCGCCAACGTCGTCCCGGTGGGTGTGGACACCGTCGACCTGCCGCGGGTTCCGCTGCCCACACGCGCCGGTGACGTGACGGTCCACTGCTCGTGCACGTTGCACATGAGCCGTCCGCCGGTCTCGGCGGAGCGACGAGTCGTGTACACCGGCTTCGGCCTGGCCCCCCGGACCGGCGAACAGCGTCCGCAACGTTCACCGGCGGAGACGAGGCGTGCACGCGCCGCGCTCAACGACCAGGTGCGGGAACAACAGCAGAATCAGGTGCTCAGCTCGCGCACGGCGAGCTACGAGTTGTAGAGAGCAATGTTGTAGAGAGCAATAGAGCCCCGAGGTCCATCTTCCCCGGTGGCCCGACGCGGCTCCATCGATCTCGGGCCGAGACCGTGCGCGGGCGGCCTCAACTCAGCTTCTGGTCCATCACGCTCGCGCCCGCATTTAGCATCACGCGGGCGGCGTCGTTCCGAGCCATGGCCCCCAGCACCTTCGAGCCTTCACGGAGCGTCTCTCCGACGAAGTGCGTCGGACCGTTCGCCAGGTTGGCCAGCGCTTCGTCGACGACCTCCTCGGGGGTGGCCGCGCCAGGAATCGGCGTGCCGTCGTCGGCGCTGGCCAGGTTGCCGCGGTCGGCCAGCAGGCGGCGCAACGCGGGTGTGTCGGTGACGCCGAGCACCAGTGACAAGACGTCCACGCCGACCTCGTGGAGCTCGGCCCACAAGGCCTCCCCCATGACCAGGTCGAAGGCTTTCGAGGCGCCGTAGGCCACCATCCGGCGCGCCCCGACCAGAGCCGCTCCGGAGGAGACCAGGACGATCCCCCCGTGCCCGCGCTCGACCATGGACGGGGCGAAGTAATGGCACAGCCGCATCGGAACGAGGCAGTTTCGTTCCACCAGGGCCTCGGCCGCCTCGACCGGGACGTCCAGGAAGGGCACGAAGTTGGGATCACCGCCGGCGCAATAGAAGATGATGCCGACGTCGAGATCCGCCGTGCCTGCGACCACGGCGTCGGCACCGCCCTTCTCGGCCAGGTCCACCCCCAGGGTGCGGGTGCTGACCGACCATCGACGACGTATCTCAGCCGCGGCCTGGTCGAGCAGGGTGGCGCGGCGTGAGATGAGCACGACGTTCACCCCGCGTTCGGCCGCAGCCCGAGCGAACGCCAGGCCTACTCCCTCCGAGGCGCCGGCGACGACCGCCCACGCTCCGTAGCGCTCGCGGAATCCGGTCATGCGGGGAACGACCTCATCCGGGGCCGGATCCCCATTCCGGGTCGAGCTGGCGCAGGAAAAGCTCGCATCGCTTCTGCTCGTCGGCCTCCCCCAGTGCGGCCGCGGCCAGGCGCAGCGCGTCCAGCGAGCGCAGAAAGCCCCGGTTCGTCTCGTGGCGCCAGCGCACATAGCCCGAGCCCCGCCAGCCGGCGGCGCGCAGCGCGTCGAGGCCGCGGTGGTAGCCCACCCTGGCGTAGGCGTAGCGCTCCACCTGGTCGGTCGTGAGCTCGGCCAGCTCCGCCCAGGCTTGAAGGCAGCGAGGGTCGCTCGCCGCCACCGCGGCGACCGCGTCCCGGCGAAGTTCGGGCGGCAGCGAGAGCGCGGACGCCAGCGCGTCCGCCTCCGCGGGTGGCAGCGGACTGAGCACGGTCTCTGGACTTCCCGACGTGAACTGAACCTGGTGCTCGGCCATGGCGACATCGTACGGCTGGTGATCCCGTCCCGCCGGAATGTCCCGTCTCGGGAACGGGCGGTACTCTCGGCCGCCATGACCCCACCGGACGCGCCGATCCCCGCGCCAGCGACCGGCTTCGGCCATCACCCCGGATTGCGGGGGCGCGAGCGCGAGGCGCGGGAGCTGGCCGACGTCCTGCGCCGGCTGGTGCGGTTGTCGGTGAGCACGGCGCCGTCCGCCGCAGAGACCGCTCGGCTGACGGCGCGGCTGGAAGCAGTGGCCGACGAGCTCGAAGCGCACGAGCCCGACGTACCGCTCCCGCGCTTCGTCGGTCCCGAGGAGGACGGTCCGGCGAAGGAGATGCCCCTGGGCGGTGCCATGCCCTACGACGTGGTCGTCGGTCCCTTCAACCCGCTCGCCTTGCCGGTGGTGCTCGAATTCGAACCGCCCAAGGCGCTCGGCCACGCCTCGTTCGACGTCGCCTACGAGGGCGCACCGGGCTGCGTGCACGGTGCCGTGCTCGCGGCCACCTTCGACATCATCCTCACGGCAGCGAACGCGATCGCGGGCGCGACCGGACCGACGGTGCGCCTGGCGCTGCGCTACCTTCGCCCGACGCTGACGGGGGAGGAGGCAGTGTTCGAGGGCTGGGTCACCGAGGTGACCGAGCGGCGGGTCCACTCCGAGGGCCGCATCGTGCAGGGTGGGATCGTCACGGTCGAGGCCGAGGGAGAGTTCGCGGTGTTCCAGCGGGACGGAGTCGACCGGATGGCTACGGCGCGCCGGCGTTCCTTCGACGCGTCGCAACGGACGCGCCGCCCGGCTCAGTAGCCCGAGGTTCGGCTGTGGTGCGCCAGACCCTGAAGCCATCTCGCCACCGGGCGGACTACGCCTTCGCGCACCGTCTGCGCACCCGCTTCGCCGAGACCGACGCCATGGGGATCGTCCATCACGCGGCGTACCTGCCCTACCTCGAAGAGGCTCGGGTCGAGTTTCTGAAGTCGATCGGCCATCCCTACGAGGAGGTGCGCGCCACCGGTGTGGACTTCGCCACGCTCGAGGTGTGCGTGCAGTATCGCAAGGCGCTGCACTTCGACGACGAGGTCGAGGTGGCGCTCGCCGTCGGCGCGGTCAGGCGCACCACCTTCCAGGTGGCCTACTTGCTTTCGGTGGCTGGTGACGTGCGCGCGACCGCGGTGACGGTGCACGGCGCGGTCGACTTCAGCGGGCGTCCGGCGCGGCTGCCACTCTGGGTGCCAGAGGAGCTCGGCCTCGACGGTTGACGTTGGCGCGTGTCAGATCGTCTCTGTCAGATTGTCTCTGTCAGGCCGTCTGTGTCAGGCCGTCCCCTGAGCTGAGCCGACCGTACGACGCTCGAGCCCTCTGGTCGAGGGCCACACGAAAACCCCGTCGACGGTCACGCCGATGGTCGACGGGTCTGTCTCCGGGAGCGAGGCCGAGGGGGAGCCGTCGGCCGTGCACGGAGAGAACTTCGACCCACCGGCGCGGTGCCCCGACGGGTTGAGGTCATGGTTCTCGTCGACCTTGAAGAGCCCCTGGTGCGCGCACCACAGCGGCTCGTGACGGCCGACGCCCGAGGTGGTCCCGGTCGCCACGTTCAACAGGGCCGGGGTCCCCGAGCTCAGGTGCACCTCCAGATGGGTCGCGTCCAAGAACGCAGTGTCGCCGTCGACGAGCGCGGCGACGTCGCCCACCGATCGGGTCCACGAGACCGCTCCCGTCCCGGCATCAATGCCCTGCAACCTGAGACGGAGCCCGGCATACCCCTGCGAGGACGTCCCGCCGTGGGTCCGGGCCAGCGTGCCGGCGAAGAGGCAGTCGAACGGCGGGCTGAGGAAACCGAGGGAGCCACCGCACTGGAACTGGCCGGGCCGGGTCCACTCGGTCCCGCCCGAGGCCAGGGAGATGCCGACGGTCCGGGCGTCGTCGAGGCCGTCGGAACGGTCGGCGTCCGTCGCGCCCGCCGTGGCCACCTCGGTGGACCCGAAGGCGAGGAAGTCCCACCCGTACGCGGGGTCGTAGCCACTGCTCCCGAAGAGCTGCTCAAATGTCTTCGTCCACGCGGCCGACCCCGACGGGGAGAGCGCGACGAGCGTCGGCGTCTTGGCGTCGGTCTGGTAGACGTCCTGGTCGACCGCTTCGAGCGCGCCGGCGAGGCTGCCAACGGTCCGCCCCGTGAGCGGATCGAGGGCCACCATGGAGGTCGAGGCGTTGCTCTCGTACCGGGTCAGGCAGAAGTCATGCGTCGCGGCGCAGGGAGAGGGGACGTCGGAGACGAGCAGGTTCTCGGGGCCACGCCAGGCGAGCGCTCCGGTGGTGGCGTTGACACCGTCGACGTCGACGAGCGCGCCGGCGGGGCCGTCGACTGGCTCCAGGTCCACGACCACGTTGTCGATGACGTAAAGGGCCGGAGCAAGGCCGGGATCGACGGCGGACATGGCGTAGGGGCGGGACCACTCGACCCGGCCCGTGTTCGGTGCGACGCCCTCGAGGCGGAGGTCGTGCGCGGCGTCGACGGTGACGACCACCGCCGATCCTTCGCCCGCCACCGGCCCGCCGACGACGTCCATGGGCGTGGTCGACCGTCCGTCCGTCGTTGCAGTCGCTCCGGCCGGAACCGGCGCGCACGCGAGCACGACGGCGAGCCCGGCCAGCAACGCGCTCAGCGCGCCGCCGGCCGCCCGCGCCCGGGCCGGGCCCGGGGCGCTCGTGCTCATGGGCGCCATTCAACCACGGTCGTTCCTGAGCTCGGTATCGCCCGTTCGGCCTGGCGCGCCCGCGGACCGAGGCGTGGAACCGAGGTGTGCGATGGCCTGACGCCGGCCAGCCCCGAGCCGTCGGTGCCGGGCCGACGAGGAGGGTACGGTGCGCGCCGCCAACCTCACCGTGACCGAGGTGTGCCTCATGGTCGGATGCGGCAGCCTCGGCTCCTTCAGCGCCCGTTTCTCGGAGCTCGTTGGTATGTCCCCACGCGAGTAGCAACGCCGCCAAGCGTCGCGCCGCGGCATGCCGCCGATCCCGGGTCGCTTCGTCATGGAATGGGCAGGCCGCGGCCCGACGCCGGGCCGGTTCGGACGAAAGAGCGCAAGCCAGGAGAATCGGGGGCGCAGCACCGGGCCGTACCCTGCACCAACGAGGAGCCGACAAGGGAGCGACCATGATCAGTCACCTGTCCCATGCCAACGTGTTCGTCCTGGACCAGGACTCCGCGAAGGCCTTCTACACCGAGAAGCTCGGTTTCGAGGTCCGATTCGACATCTCCATGGGCGAGGAGTTCGAAGGTGCGGGCGCCGGCTCTCGTTGGCTCACGGTCGGGACGAAGGAACAGCCCGACCTCCAGCTCATCCTGGCGTCGTGCGACATGGGCCGCTCGCCGGACGCGGCGCGGCAACTGCGCGCGCTGGTGGCATCGGGAGGGATGGCGGTCGGGGTCATGCAAACCGCCGATTGCCGCGCCGCCTACGAAGAGTTGTCGGCGAAAGGGGTGACCTTTCTCTCCGAGCCGGCAGAGCGGGCCTATGGGACGGAGGCCATGTTGCGCGACGACTCGGGCAACCTGATCAGCCTCACCCAGCCCCTCGAGTTCGGCCACACCGAACCCGACTGACCCGGCCGGCGGGCTTGACACGGGCCCGCTGATATATAACCATTTGGTTATGGCATCTGCCACGCTCCCGGAGGACGACCTCGACCGGGCGTTCGGCGCGCTGGCCGACCCCACGAGACGGGCCATCCTGGCCCGCCTGACGCAGGGCGACGCCGGCGTGCTCCAGGTGGCCGAGCCGTTCCCGATGAGCCAGCCGGCGGTGACCAAGCATCTGCGCGTGCTCGAGGACGCCGGTCTCATCTCTCGGCACCGTTCGGCCCGCCAGCGCCTGTGTCGCCTGGAGCCGTCGCGGCTCAGGCAGCTGTCGGAGTGGGTCGGCTCCTACCGCGAGTTCTGGGAGGAGAGCTTCGAGCGACTCGACGACCTGCTCGACGAGCTCGGCCCGACCTGAGGCGGCGCGGACCGATGACGCCGACCCACGACGAAAGGGTGAGAACCATGACCGTGACGGACGAAGGAACCCAGATCACCACCACGGCCGGCGAGCCGGTCATCGTGGTGCGCCGCTTCCTGGCCGCAACGCCCGAGCTCGTGTTCCGCACCTGGAGCGAGCCGGCGTTGTTACGGCGTTGGTGGGGCCCGCGCCGGCTCGAGGTGACCGAGTGCGAGCTCGATTCGCGCCTGGGCGGGGCGTGGCGGATCGTGCACCGCGCGCCCGACGGCCAGGAATTCGGTTTCCACGGCCGGATCCTCGAGCTCGACCCTCCTCGCCGGCGTGTCCACACCTGGGTGTACGAGGGTGCGCCGGACGACGAGGCGGTGGAGACGCTGGAGCTCTCGCCGGTCGAAGGCGGGACGATGCTGGCCATGACCACCCGCCACGCCTCGGTCGCCGCCCGGGACCAGCATGTCGCCGCCGGTATGGAGACCGGGATCGTCGAGTCGTTCGAGCGCCTCGACGAGATGGTCGGCGCGAGCCTTGATTCAGGGGCCCGAGAGCTCCTCGGAGCCCTCGGTGGCGTCGCCTTCCGAGTACGAGTGGGCGCCGCTGCCGGCCAGGCGCCCACCGTCGACGATCAGGTACTCGTCCCGGATCGGCCGGCCCTCGAAGAAGCACTCGAGTATCTCGCGCGTCCCCGCGGCGTAGCGCGACTGCGCGGAAAGAGACGAACCCGAGATGTGCGGCGTCATGCCTTCGTGCGGCATGGTGCGCCACGGGTGCTCGGCCGGAGCCGGCTGGGGAAACCACACGTCGCCGGCGTAGCCGGCGAGCTGGCCGCTCTCGAGTGCGCGGACGACCGCGTCGCGGTCGCAGATCTTGCCGCGGGCAGTGTTCACGAGGTACGAGCCGCGGCGCATGAGGCCGATGAGCCGGTCGTCGAAGAGGTGCTCGGTCTCGGGGTGGAGCGGCGCGTTTATGGTCACGACGTCGCACACTTTGACCAAGGACTCGGCGTCGGGGTGGTACGTCAGGCCGAGCTCCTGCTCTACGTCGTGGCCGAGGCGGTGACGGTCGGTGTAGTGGAGCTCCACGTCGAAGGGCCGCAGACGGCGCAGGACGGCCAAGCCGATCCGGCCGGCCGCCACGGAGCCCACGGCCATTGCCTCCAGATCGTACGAGCGCTCGACGCAGTCGGCGATGTTCCAGCCGCCCCGGACGACCCAGTCGTGCGAGGGCAGGTAGTTGCGCACGAGGGAGAGGATCATCATGACGACGTGTTCGGAGACGCTGATGCTGTTCGAGTAGGTGACCTCGGCCACGGTCAGGCCTGCCTCCATGGCGGCCGCCAGGTCGACGTGGTCCGACCCGATTCCGGCGGTGACGGCCAAGCGGAGCCGGGGCGCCTTGGCGATGCGCTCTGCCGTGAGGTAGGCCGGCCAGAAGGGTTGCGAGATCACGACGTCCGCGTCCACGAGCTCCTGCTCGAAGACGGAGCCCGGCCCGTCCTTGTCCGCCGTCACGATGAACGTGTGGCCTGCCTCCTCCAGAAACCTGCGCAGTCCGAGCTCCCCGCTCACGCTCCCTAGGAGCTCTCCCGGGGTGAAGTCGACGGCGCGCGGCGTTGGTGCCGTCTGGCCGTTCGGGTAGCGCTCGATCCTCGGCACCGACGCCCGCGGGTACGACGACGGATAGCCGTCGACCGGGTCCGGGTACAGCACGCAGACGATCTTTGCCATGGTCGGTCAACCTCCTCGTGTCGGTGGTGCTGGTGCGGGCCCACCACCGGCCCGACGGGTCGGTGGACACGGCCGCGCCGTGCTCGACGTCGCGGCCGAGGGCCCTGCCTGCTCCATATTCCTCCTCGGCGTCGGCGGACCGGTCGGCCTGACCGGGCCGAAGACTCCCTGGACGATGTCGTCAGTCTGCTCCAGGGCCGAGGCCGGCGCGGCGTCCGCTGCACGCATGAGTGCATCGGCCCCGACGCGGGTAGGCAAGACTCGTGACGGTGGACGCAGTGGAGCCAGCCGGCGCGGCCGCGGCCGTCGTGTCCGGTTCGGACGGGGCTGCGCCCGGATTGGAGGTCAGACGGGGGGGACTGGGGTCGCCCGCGCAGGCCCTGGCCCTCGCGACCCTGTGCGGCGTCCTGTTCCTGACCTTCCTCGACAACACGATCGTCAGCGTCGGTCTCGCCAACATCCAGTCCGATCTCCACGCCGGGGTCACCTCCCTGCAGTGGGTCGTCAACGGCTACGCCCTGACCTTCGCCGCCTTCATGCTGGCCGCGGGCATGCTCGGCGACATCCTGGGCCGGAAGAAGGTCATGCTCGCCGGCGTCGGCATCTTCTGCGCCGGGTCCGTGTTGGCGGCGATGGCACCCAACGTCGGGTGGCTCGTCGCCGGCCGGGTGATCATGGGTGTCGGCGCGGCGGCGAGCGAGCCGGGCACGCTCTCCATCATCCGGCACGTCTATCCCGACCGCGAGACGCGGGCGGACGCGCTTGGCGTCTGGGCCGCAGTGTCGGGGCTGGCTCTCGCGCTCGGACCGGTCATCGCCGGCGCACTGGTCGGGTTCTCGAACTGGCGTGCCATCTTCTGGTTCAACCTGGGCTTCGGCGTCGTCGCCTTCACGCTGGCGGGGTTGTTCGTGCCGGAGTCGTCAGACCGCCAGGGCCGGAGAGTGGACGTGGCGGGCTTCCTCCTGGGGGCAGCCTTCCTCGCCTGTTTGTCGCTCGCCGTGATCCAAGGGGAGCAGTCGGGCTACGAGGCGCCGTGGATCGTGGCCCTGTTCGTGATCAGCGGCCTGTCGGGAGCGGCGTTCGTCATAGTCGAGCAGCGGGTCAAGAGCCCGATGCTCGACCTGGTCATGTTCAGGCGTCCGCCCTTCGCCGGTTCGACGTTCGTCGCGTTCGTCGCCTACTTCGGAACGTTCTCGATCT
This sequence comes from uncultured Acidimicrobiaceae bacterium, assembly GCA_963828505.1. Classification (GTDB taxonomy): domain Bacteria; phylum Actinomycetota; class Acidimicrobiia; order Acidimicrobiales; family RAAP-2; genus Bog-473. The sequence continues at coordinate 8,020 of CAWHFM010000011.1, read as the reverse complement.
TCTTCTTCACGGCTCTGTACCTTCAGGTCGTCGTGAACGCCTCGGCGTATCAGACCGCCGTCGACTTCCTGCCCATGGCGGCCGCGCTCATCCTGTCCTCCGCGCTGACCGGGCCCTTGGTCGCCCGGGTCGGTGCTCGCTGGCCGATGGTCGTCGGGTGCCTGCTGGCCGGCGGCGGGATACTGCTCGCCAGCGCGCTGCTCGGGCCCCACGTCGGGTTCGACACGCTGGGCTGGGTGCTGCCCATCGCGGGCGTCGGCATCGGGATGCTCCTGGTGCCGGTGACGTCGGTGCCGCTCACCGTCGTGCCACCGGAGCGTTCGGGCATGGCGGCCTCGGCGACGAACACCAGCCGGGAGATGGGCGCGGTCTTCGGCGTGGCCGTCCTCGGCGCCATCGTCAACGCGCAGCTGACCGGCGATCTCGCGGCCCGCCTGAAGGCCATCGGGGTGCCACCCAACTTCCAGAGCCTCGTGATCCACGCGGTCCAGACCGGTGGCACCAGCGGGGGCGCGGCGAGCGGCGCTGAGCACTCCCAGAACGCCGCGGTAGCCCGGATCGCCACGAAGGTGATCGATGCCGCCTACGACGCCTTCGGCACCGGACTCCACGAGGCCCTCGTGCTGTCGGGTTGCCTGATCCTGGTCGGCGCCGTCGTGGCAACTCTCACCATCCACCGCGTCGCCGGGCAGACCTTCGATCCCTGAGCCCGCGGGGTTACGGCCTCCCCATCGCCCTCGCCCTCGCGTCGGGAGCGATTGAAGGGCGTCCCGTGCGAAAGTCCTCGTCAGGCCCTGTCGCCTCGCCGACCAGGGCGAATTATCGGGAAATTATAGGCAACGGATGTGACGCCTATAGTGAGGGTATTGCGGGCACGCCTCGAAGGGCCACGCCTCGAAGGGCCACGCATGGTAGCGGAGGGGGATTCCATGGTGAAAGGGTGTCGCGGCCGAACGCCGCTCGTCGCCATCGGGTTCCTGTGCCTTCTGGCCGGATTCGCCCTCCCGGGCGCGTCGCCTGCCACCGCGACAATCCTGTCCCCGCAACTCGGCGTGACGATCGCCGCCTACGCCGGTGACTCCGTCGGCGCGGCCAGCACCGGGACAATCGACGCCGGGGGCGACGTCACGTACCAGTTGACCGTCTCGAATATGACGGACAAGCGCCAGACCAACGTGGCGCTCATCGTGAGCCTGCCGCTCAACTTCGCCTTCGACGTCCTGTCCACGCCCAGCGCGGGAACCGTGACGTCCGGCGTCGGCACCCTCTCGTGGTCCCTCCCGAAGCTGGCCAAGGCGGCCTCGGCCACGCTCGATTACACCGAGACGTCGGACACGCCCGACGGATTGATGGAGTTGGACGGGACCACGGTCGTGGCCGGCAGCGACCAGACCCTCCCGGCTGCCACCTACGCCGCACTCGAGGTGATCCCCGAGGCCGACATCAGCATCGGGGTGAGCGACGGCCTGCAGGCCGTCTCGCCCGGTCAGGCGGACACGTACACCATTTCGCTGGCCAATGCCGGGCCGTCGGAAGTGCCCGACGCCACCGTCACCTCGTCCCTGAACGGCGGCTTCGCGCTCTCCAACAGCACCAGTTCGTTGAGCGGTACGACCTTCACCAATTTGGGCGGCGACCAGTTCCAATGGAGTGGGATCGACCTCCCCGCCGGTGCGTCGGCCACTTTCACCTTGGTGGGTCAAATTTCGTCTGCACTACCAGCCGGCTCGGCGATGGTCAACGTGGCCGCAGTGACGCTGCCACCGCCAGAACTCGACACCAGTGCCGTGTCCGAAGCGGTCGACGCCGAGCCGGTGATCGGCGCCGGATCGGGATCGGGATTCGCCGTCTCGGTGGCCGCCCATGCCGGGAGCTCGGTCCAGACCGTGCCGACGGCGGAAGTGGAGTCGGGCAGTGAGCTGACCTACGAGGTGGAGCTGGCCAACGTGATCCCGGGTCCCCAGACCGACGTCAGCGTGCCGGTCCAGCTCCCGCCCGCCTTCACCTTGAGCCCGGGAAGCGTGACGCCGAGCATGGGGACGACCAGCGTGACCGGCTCCGTCATCGACTGGTCCATCCCTGCGCTGGCCATGGGGGCCTCGGCCACCCTCATCTACTCCGCCACCGCCGACGCCCCACCGGCGATGGAGGCGGACTGGACCTCGGTGGCGGCGACCAGTGACCAGAGCGCGACCGCGAGCACGGCCGCGGCCACGGTGGAAGTGATCCCGGCCGCGGACCTCGCCATCACCGTGACGGACGGCACCACCACGATCGATGCCGGCCAAGGCGACGTCTACACCATCACGCTCACCAACAACGGTCCCTCCGCGGCGGACAATGCCACCGTGACGGACACGCTCAGTGGCGGCTTCGCCGTCCAATCGGCGACGAGCTCGCTCGGCGGGACGACCATCTCGAAGCTCGGGCCCGAAGAAGTGGAATGGTCGGGCATCAACCTCCCGGCGGGTACCACCGCGACGCTCACGCTGTCGGGAACGGTGTCGTCGTCCCTCGGCGTGGGCTCGGTGCTCGTCGACATCGCGGCGGCGACGCCGAACCCGACCGAGATCGACACGGACGCAGGTTCGGCGTCCCTCGACTGTGACACCGTGGTGCAGTGGGTCGGCCTTTGACGGACCTCAGGTCTCCGGCGAGAGCCTGGAGACGACGCGGGGGTCAGGGCGTGGTCTCGACGTCCTAGACGGATGGCCTTCGGGCATGCGTCGTCGAATCCGCCGGGGGAGCCTGGTCTTCGACCACCCCGACCGAGCGAGTTTCACGGCCGAGCTGGTGGTCGAACGCGTTGAGCCGCCGCGGCTCTTCTCATTCCGGTGGGGGCATCCGGAGTGAGAAGAGCCGGTGCCGGAGAACTCGTTGCTGGTCGAGTTCACGCTGACGCCATCCGGAGACGAGCGAACCCTCCTCCGCGTGGTCGAGAGCGGGCTGGACCTCCTCGGGTGGCCTGCGGTCGAAAGGAGCGCCGCCGAGAGGAGCACCTCTCGGGATGGGACACCCACGTGGGACGGCTGGGCCTAGTTGACGTGGGAAGGACCCGAATCCCGACCCAAGGCGTGAGTCCGGAACCCGGCGACGAGGTGTGGTCCGCCATCGCGGACCCCTCGCGCCGCCGCGTCCTGGACCTGCTGGTCCACAACGGCGACGTGACGGCGAGCCGGCCGGCCGGCCGGGTCCCCTTCTCACGTCAGGCGGTCACCAAGCATCTCGCCCTCCTGGAGCGGGCCGGACTGGTCCGCCGGCACAAGCACGGGCGCGAGGTGCAGTACCGCGTCGAGCCGGCCCGCCTCGACGAGGCAACCCGCGCCATGGTGCAGGTGGCGAGGGACTGGGACGGCCGGCTGGCGGCCATCAAACGGCTGGCCGAGTCGGCCCGCACGGGTGACGCCGAGCATCCCTGAGGGAAGGGAGCGCTCTCCCAGGCCCGGTACTCAACCGTGCGCGCCTGCTGCCCGATCAGGTAGACACAGAGCAGCATGGAGCCCGTAGGAGGAGACCGCCGTTGACCACGACCATCGAGAGCACGATCACGTTCCCCTACAAACGGTCGCTCGGACCCGTCCTCGGTGCGTTCATGAACGCCCTCAGGGAGCGCCGGATCATCGGCATCCGCACCGGCTCGGGCGTGCTCTGCCCTCCGTTGGAATGGGATCCCCGGACCGGAGCCGGTCTCGCCCACGACTTCGTGGAGGTGGGCCCGGCTGGAACGGTCGAGAGTTGGTGCTGGGTTCCCCGCGCCAGCGCACAGCATCCCCTGCGGCAGCCCTTCGCGTTCGCCACCATCCGCCTCGACGGGGCCGAATCCGCCCTGGTGCACGCGGTGGACGCGGGCGACCCGGGCACCATGGCCATCGGCATGCGCGTCGCCCCGCGATGGCGGGCCGAGCGCCGGGGACATATCACCGACATAGAGGCGTTCGTGCCGGGAGAAGCACCCGTGGGTGGAACCTCGGGCGCCCAAGACCAGAGTTATGAGCCGGTGACGATGATGGACTATGTGGGGTCGATCACCTACACCACGCCCGTTTCGAACAACGTGGTGCGATCCGAGGCCGCGGCCCGCCAGGGGCGATTCCTCGGACTGCGGTGCCCCCAGTGCGGTCGCACCTACACCGGCGGCAAGGGGTTCTGCCCAATCGACTCCATCGCGCTGACGTCCGAGCACGAGGTCGACCTGCCGCAGCGAGGGACCGTCACCAACTACACCATCATCACGCCGGTGCAGTACCCGGGGCAGACCGAGACCGAGCCGTTCGCCCGCTTCCACGTGCTCCTGGACGGCACCGACGTCGTGCTCGGCTTCCAAGAGCCCGTCGACGTCCCGAACGACGACATCCGGATCGGCCTGCGTGTGGGAGCCATCTGGGCCTCGGAGGCGGAGCGGTCGGACCCCGAGAGCAACAACCCCGGCCTGATCGGCTGGATGCCGACGGGCGAGCCCGACGTGGACGACCCCACGCTCGTCGAGAGGATCTGTTGATGGCCGTGCACAGTGGATCCGACGACATCGCCGTCATCGGCTGGAACATTTCGTCCATGGTCCGGAGGACGCCCAAGTCCGAGGCGCAGATGCTGCTCGAGGTGGTCACCGGCGCCTGTGCCGACGCAGGGATCACGCGAAGCGACGTGGACTTCACCTGCGCCGGCAGCTGCGACTACGTGGCCGGGCAGGCCTTCTCGTTCGTGCAGAACATCGACGCCATCGGCGCCTGGCCGCCCAAGCGTGACTCACACGTGGAGATGGACGGCGCCTGGGCCCTGTACGAAGCGTGGGTGCGCCTGCTGGAAGGCGACATCGGGATCGCCGTGGCGATGGGTTCGGGCCGCTCGTCGACAGCCGACCCGGAGCTGTTGTACCCCATGGAGATGGACCCCTACTACCTCGCACCGCTCGGTGCCGACGCGCTCAGCTTCGCCGCGCTCCAGGCCCAAGCGCTCCTGGCGGCGGGGAAGGTGACCGAACGCCAGATGGCCGAGGTTGCGGTGCGTTCCCGTCGAGACGCCGAGGGCAGTGCGTACGCACAGGTCACGGGCGACGGCGACGTCGATGCCCTCCTGTCCGAAGAGCCGCTCCGTCATCCCCTGCGGCGTCACGACCTTCCGCCGATCACGGACGGGGCCTGCGCCGTCGTGATCGCACGGGCCGACGTGGCGGAGCGGCTTTGCCGGCGTCCGGTATGGATCCGCGGGTTCGCCCACTGCGCCGAGCTCCACTATCCGGGCATGCGCGATCTGCGCGTCTCGGAATCGGCGCAGCGCGCGGCGGAAGCGGCCGGGGTCGCAGATGGACCGATTGAGGTGGCCGAGATTCAGGCTGCCTTCACACACGAGGAACCGCTCCTCGTCGAGGCCCTCGGGCTCGCACCGGACGTGGCGATCAACCCCTCGGGTGGCGCGCTGGCGGCGAACCCGGTGATGGCGACCGGCCTGGTCCGGATCGCGGAGGCGGCGGGACAGATAAGAGACCACCACCGCAACCGCACCCTGGGTCACTCGACGTCCGGCCCGTGTCTGCAACAGAACCTCGTCTGCGTCATGGAGGGTGACTGATGGCTCATCAGCGGTGCGCAATCGTCGGCATCGGCCAGACGGAGCACAAAACCCGCCGTTGGGACGTCTCCCTCGGCGGACTGGTGCGCGAGGCGGCGACGCGTGCACTCGACGACGCCAACATGGACTGGGGCGACATCGATGCTGTCGTGCTGGGCAAGGCGCCCGACCTCTTCGAGGGCGTCATGAAGCCCGAGCTGTACCTGACCGATGCCCTCGGCGCCCACGGCAAACCCATGTTCCGGGTCCACACCGCAGGATCGGTGGGCGGCACCACGGGCATCGTGGCCAGCCATCTGGTCGAGACGGGTCGTCACCGGCGCGTGCTGGCCGTGGCGTACCAGAAGCAGTCCGAGGGCAACGCGCAGTTCGCGCTCGGCTCGGGTCGGGGCGCCTCGCTCGGGGCCGGCGGCGCCTTCGCTCCTTACATGCGGGCCTACATCCACCGCAGCGGAGCGCCGCTCGACGTGGGGCCGATGGTGGCGGTCAAGGACCGGCGCAACGCGCTGAAGAACCCGTACGCCCACCTGCGACTCGCCGACATCAGTGTCGAGAGCGTGAAGGCGTCGCCCATGATGTGGGACCCTGTGCACTACCTCGAGTCGTGCCCGTCCTCTGACGGCGCCTGCGCCGTGGTGTTCACCGACCAGGAGGGGGGAGAGGACGCGGCCAAGGCCGGCCGCCCACCCGCCTGGGTGCTCGGATCAGCGGTCCGCTCGGAGCCGATGCAGTTCCCCGGACGCGATCCGGTCGCCCCGCAGGGAGCATCTGACTGCGCCGAGGACGTGTACGGCCAGGCCGGGATCACCCGGCCCCGGGAGCAGATCGACTGCGCGGAGATCTACGTGCCCTTCTCGTGGTACGAGCCCATGTGGCTGGAAGCACACCACTTCGCCGAACCCGGCGAGGGTTGGAAGTTGGTGGAGGACGGGACGACGGCGCTGGACGGGTCGTTCCCGGTCAACATGTCGGGCGGAGTTCTCTCTTCGAATCCGATCGGTGCCTCGGGGCTGTTGCGCTTCGCCGAGGCTGCGCTCCAGGTGCGGGGCATGGCCGGAGAGCACCAGGTCGACGGTGCCCGTGTCGCGTTCGCCCAGGCCTACGGTGCCGCGAACCAGTACTTCAGCATGTGGGTCGTCGCTCGCGACCTGAATCCCTTCGGATAACAGCCGGTGGAATTCGGCATCTTCATTCAGGGGTACGTCCCGGCGCACCGCCGACAGGGGGATCCCAGTCCCGAACACACGGCGTTCACGCGGGAGATTGAGCTGGTCGAAGCGGCGGACCGGGCCGGCTTCAAGTACGCGTGGGTCACCGAGCACCACTTCCTCGACGAGTACTCGCACCTCTCCGCCAACGACGTCGTGCTGGGTTACCTGGCCCGGGCGACGGAGCGGATCCACCTCGGCTCGGGGATCTTCAACCCGCTCCCACAGGTGAACCATCCGGCGAAGGTGGCCGAGCGTGTGGCCATGCTCGACCACCTCTCCGAAGGCCGCTTCGAGTTCGGCACGGGCCGGGGCGCCGGGAGCCACGAGATCCTCGCCTTCCTGCCGGACATGGAGGACCTGTCCAAGACCCGCGACATCTGGGAGGACGTCGTGGCGGAGTTCCCCAAGATGTGGATGCAGGACGTGTACGAGGGATATGAAGGCCGGTACTGGTCGATGCCACCGCGCCGGGTGTTGCCGAAGCCGTACGTCAAGCCGCATCCTGCCATGTGGTACGCGGCGGGCAACACGACCAGTTACGAGATGGCGGCGCGGAAGGGTCTCGGCGTCCTCGGCTTCTCCGTGCAGTCCGTCGAGGAGCTCGGGCCGGTCCTCAAGGCGTACAAGGACACCATCGGCGACGCCGAACCGATCGGGGCGTTCGTCAACGACAACCTCATGGTGACTTCCGCCGCCTGGGTGGCCGAGGAGGAGGACGCTGCCCTCCGCTCGGCGGTGGAGTCGAGGATCAGCTACCTGAACAGCAACATGTTCCGTTACCACGACACGTTCCCCCACCCCGAATGGGTTCCGAAGTGGCCCGAGCTGCTGCCGGAACCGACGGAGGATCTCCTGCGAGCATCGCTCGGCACGGGTGGCCGCGTCCTGGGCAATCCCGATCACGCCTTGGCGGCCTGCCGGCGCTGGGAGGAGGCCGGTGCCGACCAACTGGTGTTCGCGCTGTTCACGTCACCGCACGACGACGCCCTGGAGACCATCCGGCTCATCGGCGAGCACGTGATCCCCCAGATGGACCGGGACCCCGAGCACCGCACGAGCCGTTTTCGCCGTGAGGCCGCCGAGCACCTCGCCCAGAGATGACGCTCGTGCGCGCGGCGGGGACGGGCTCGCGGAATCCCACGCTCGAGGCGCGGACAGGGCCCTGAAGGACCCCGACCTGGTCGCCACCGAAGCCGGCGCCGAGGCTGCACCCATTGCGGCGGCCATCGCCGAGCGGTGGC
>CAWHFM010000010.1:0-43421 GCA_963828505.1 uncultured Acidimicrobiaceae bacterium | reverse complement strand
TGCGCCCCTCGGGATTTGAACCCGAAACCTGCGGATTAAGAGTCCGTTGCTCTGCCGTTGAGCTAGAGGCGCACCGGAGAGTGTAGGCGCGCCGCTGGTACCCGGTCCGGCGGACGGGTGGTCGACCGGAGCCGATCCGATGGGTTGCACGCGTCGGGGGGCGCCCCGACTGGAGAAGCGGCAAGCAAATGGTGCTGGTTGCCCCCCGCTTCGCCGGTCCGACGCACCAGCCGACGGACCGGCGACCCCTCCGGGCTCCCTCGGACTTTCGTCCCGGAAGCGGTGCGAGGGCGCGGTAGCACCGGGGACTGAGACCGTCGTCAGCTACACTCGCCGCCGGTTTCGCCCGCCCGGTGGCGGACCGGTTGGGCAGGAAGGGGTCGGTGTGGAGCTCGAATTCTCGAGCGACCAAGAGGAGTTGCGTGACTCCGTGCGCTCGTTTCTCGAGAAGGAGTGCACACTGGCGGTCGTCCGCGCCGTCGTTGAGAGCGGGCAGCCTGCAACGGATCTCTGGGACGCGATGGTGGCCCTCGATTGGCCCGCGCTCGCCATATCGGAGGAGGACGGTGGCGTCGGGCTCTCGTTCGTCGAGACCGCCGTTGTTGCCGAGGAGCTGGGTCGCGCCGTGGCACCGGGACCACTGCTCTCCACGGTGACGCAGTTCGTGCCGGTCGTTCGCGAGGTCGGGCGCTCCGAGCAACGACACCGGATTCTGGCCGAGGTGGCATCCGGTGCGTGCACGGGAGCGTTGGCGATCGCCGACCATCCCCGTGGATGGCGCATGGACGACGTGACCATGACGGCAGAGCGGGTTGCAGGCGGTTGGGTCCTCCACGGCAGGAAACTGGGCGTGCTCGCCGACGCCTCGACGACCGAGGTCGCCGTCTTGGCCCGCGTCGGAGACGGGTTCGGTGCCTTCCTGGTCCCCGGGAGCCAGGCTGGTCTGGCCCCGGTTCGATCGCTCGATGCGACACGCCCGCTCTGCACCGCCACGCTGGACCGGTTGGTCGTCCCTGACGAACGTGCTCTCGGTGAGCCGGACAGTCAAGCCTCGACGATCGGGATCCTGCGGGCGCTCGAGGAGGCCACGGTCGGGCTGGCTCTCGAGACCGTCGGCACCTGTGATGCCCTCTTCCAGATGGTGCTCGCCTACGTCAAGGAACGGAAGCAGTTCTCGGTGCCGATCGGCTCGTTCCAGGCCGTCAAGCACAAGATGGCCGACATGTTCCTCGCCATCGAGCGCGCCCGAGCGCTGTGCTACTTCGCTGTGGCGGCGATCGAGGAAGACAGGCCCGATCGAGCTGTCGCCGTGGCGATGGCCAAAGCAGCGAGCGACGACTGCCAACGGCTGGTGTGCCGCGAGTCGTTCCAGTCGTTCGGCGGCATCGGCTTCACCTGGGAGCACGACTCGCACCTGTTGATCAAGCGTGCCGAGACGACAGGCGCCCTGCTCGGCGGTTCCGAGCTGCATTCTCTGGCCGTGGCTCACTCCCTCGGTGTGGGCGCGCCATAGGGGGTGCCGGGGGAGTGGATGGTTCCGCGCGCCCGGGGAAGTGGCTGGTTGAAGAGCTGGGACTTGTCCCGCATCCCGAGGGCGGCTGGTACCGGCGGACCTGGGTAGCCCAGGCCGCCAGCGGCGAACGGCCGGCCGGCAGTGCGATCGTGTACCTGCTCATGGAGGGCGAGATCTCGGCGCCGCACCGGATCGACGCCACCGAGCTCTGGCACTTCTACGTCGGATCACCTTTGGAGTTGCACCGAGAGTGGCCGGACGGACGCCTCGACGTGGTCGTACTCGGGGCCGATCTCGAGGCTGGTCAGACACCCCAAGCGGTGGTCGAGCCCATGGTGTGGCAGTGGGCCCGACCCCTCGGACCGTTCTCGCTGGTCGGGGCGACGGTGACCCCTGCGTTCACCTTCGAGGGTTTCGAGCTTCGCCGCCCTGAGTAAGAGCGCCGCCCAGCTCAGGACCGGTCTCCCTTTCTGCTGCTCGGCCGTGTGGATGATGTCATGAATATCTTGGCCCACAGCATCTCGACTACCGAGGTCGAGCACGCACCGGTCAGACCCTCGCGGTGCCCGACGCCGCACGATCTCGACGCCAGCGCCTTCTCACGGCTGTACACGGGTGGGTGAGTAATGCCCGAACGAGTCAGCCACCTTCGTACTGGGTCTCGGTCATGACGTATGGGCCTCAGCGGAGAGACTGACTCACGCGGGATGCTATGCGTGTGGAGGATGACACACCGACACGGGACTGTTTTGTCTGCGCCAAACATGCGCTGGGTGATGGCGCGCCGGGCGGTGTCCTCTTCGAGGATGACGTGGTCTATGCCGGACACGCTTATCCGCCGACCGGACCGGCCGTGGCGTATCGGGGTTATCTGGTCGCCGAGCCCAAGCGCCATGCCGCTGGATTGGGCGACCTGACGGACTCGGAGGCCGCCGCCCTGGGCCAATTGGTGAACCGTCTGGCCCGAGCATTGAAGGAGATCGCCGGGGCCGAACACGTCTACAGCTTCGTCTTCGGCGACGGGCTGGCCCACCTCCATGTCGTCCTTGGGCCTCGCTATCCCGGCACGCCGCGGGAGTACTGGGGCGTCCGGCTCCGGGAGTGGCCTGAAGGCCCCCGAGTGGGCGAGGACGAGATGCGGAGTCTGGTCACTCGACTTCGTGCACACGTCATCGACGCTTGAAGCGTGCCTCGTCTCGTGCTCGTGGCGCACGAGGGAGAGGAAGGTTCGCCAGCGCCTCGCATCTGGTAGTGGCCCAGGTGGTCTGAGTCTGGCCAGATGCTCGGCGCCACGGTCGGCGGGGGACACGGCGTTCGTCGAGCGCTCGTCGGACCAGGGGGCGAGCCCGCTCCTCGTTCTTCAGCCGCCGCTTCCCTCAGTTGTTGCCGCGAGTGAGCCAGCAGGTCCAAAGCGCCGGAGATCCCGCCCGTGCAGTCGCATCAGGAACGGTGCACCTCGACCACGGTGGCCGAGCCCATGCCGCCGCCGGCGCACAGGGTGGCGACGCCGATGCCTCCGCCACGCCGCCGGAGCTCGTGGATCAGCGTCACCATGATGCGCGCTCCGGAGGCGGCGATCGGGTGGCCGATACCCACCGCACCGCCGTTGACGTTGACGATGTCGTGTGGGAACCCGAGCTTGCGCGAGCAGGCGACCGACATGGAGGCGAAAGCCTCGTTGATCTCGACCAGGTCGACGTCTGCCTCGCTCAGTCCGGCCCGGTCGAGCGCCCGGGGGACGCAGATCGTCGGGGCGAGTCCCGTGCGCGCCGGCTCCACCCCGCATGAGTTCCAGGAGCGCACGGTGGCCAGCGGGTCCATGGCGTGGGACTCGGCGTAGCTCCGCGAAACGACGACCAGCGCGGCCGCCCCGTCGGCGATGCCCGACGAGTTTCCTGCGGTGACGGTCCCGTCGGGACCGGTGAGAGAGGGCAACGCCGCCAGCTTCTCGGGCGACGTGTCCCGGCGGGGGTGCTCGTCCACCGAAACGGTCGCCGTCTCGCCCCGACCGGCGGGGACCGTCACCGGCACGATCTCGTCGGCGAACCGGCCGTCGTCGGTGGCCGCGACCGCTCGCATGTTGGAGTGGTAGGACCAGTCGTCGGACTCCTCCCGCGTGATGCCGCACTCGCGGGCCGTGTTCTCGCCCACCGTGATCAGCATGTTCATGTTCGGAGCCTCGGGGGAGTCGGGGTGGCTCGGAGGGAAGAACCGGTCCACACCCCCGAACGGGAAGGGGGACCGCTCGAACATCAGAGGAGAGCGGGTCATGGACTCGACGCCGCCGGCGACGACCACGTCGGCCATGCCGGAGAGGATGTTGGCCGCCGCCTCCTGCACCGCCATCATCCCGGTCGCGCACTGCCGCTGCACCGCGCCGCCGGGCGTGTCGGGCGGGAGACCCAGTGCGTTGGCCACGTAGCGAGCGGTGCACCCACCACCCTGGAGCACCTCGCCCAGCACGAGGTCGTCGATGTCAGCGGGATCGAGACCGGCCGCCGCGATGGCGCCGGCCATGGTCTGTCCGCCCAGCTCCGCGATGCTCAACGGCGCCAGGCTGCGCCCGGCACGCCCGATGGGGCTGCGGACAGCTGCGACGATGACGGCGTCGGTCATGGTGCCTCCCGGCAATCAGGCCCGCACGAAGACGGGGATGGTGTAATCGTCGGAGATGGGCTGGAACGTCACTTTCAGCGCCATCCCGACCAAGAGCTCGTCGAAACGGCAGTCGACCACGTTGGTCATCATGCGCGGGCCTTCGGTCAGGTCGACGGTGGCGGCGACGTACGGCACGCGGTCCCGGAACGGCGGCTGGTCGTTGTTGTAGATGACGGACCACGTGTAGAGCGTCCCTGCCCCGCTGGCCTGGTGCCATTCGACGCGCTCGCTCCAACACTTCGGGCAGAAGGGGCGCGGGTAGTAGGAGTAGGCGTCGCAGTCGAGGCAGTGCCGTATCAAGAGGCGCCCCTCCCGGGCCGCATCCCAGAATTCGATCGTGTCGCCCTCGGGTGTCGGGAGATCGAAACGGACCGTGGTCATGGCGCTCTCTCCCTCGTCTCGCTGTGTCGCATCCGCTCGACCGCCCCGGGATTGACCACCGGGGGCGCATCGGCCATGCTGCAACGAACCTGACACTGGCGTCAATTTTCGATGCCATCCACTTCACGCCGGGGAGAAAGCGCACCGAAGTTGCGGGGAGAAGCACACCGATGTTGATGGACGAGCACCTGGGCCGCATGGCGGTGGCCTTTCCCGACGAGACCGCGTTCGCAGTGGTGGACGAGGGTGCGCTCTCCTTCGCCGAATGGGACGGCGCCGCCAACGCCCTCGCCCGCCGCCTGGTCGGCGAGGGGATCGCGCCCGGCGAGCGGGTCGGCATCCACCTGCACCCCGAGCTGGCGCTGTGCTGGCTCGTCAGCTACGCCGCCATCCATCGCGCCGGCGGGGTGGCCGTGCCGATGAACCCCCGCCTGGCCCCGGCCGAGGTGGGCCACGTCCTCTCCCACGCCGGCGCGGCGGCGGTCGTGGCGGACGGCGAACTGGTTGCGGCTGACGCCGCCATGGGCCAGGCCACTCTCCGGATGGTCGTCGATGCCACCTGCGGACCGACACCCGACCACGCCGAACCTGCGCTCCGGCGCCTCGCCTTCGCCGACGCCACCGCGGGCGACGCCAGTCCGTTCCAGGTGCCTCGGGTCTCCAACGACCTGGCCGACATCCTCTACACGTCGGGCACCACCGGGCGCCCCAAGGGCGTGGCGGTCCGGCATTCGAACGCGTCCATGATCGGCGCCGTCGAGCCGAATTGGACGGGCGGCGGGTGGGTGCACTCCAGCCCCTTGTTCACGTTCGCCGGGATCTCGCTCGTGTACACGCCGATGAAGCTCGGGCTGAAGGTGATCTACCAGCCGCGCTTCGACGCCGATCGCTGGTTGCGTCTCGTCGAGGAGGAGCGCCCGATCTCGGTCTTCCTCGTCCCCGCCATGGCGCACCTGTTGATCGACCACCCGGGCTTCGACCGAGCCGACCTGTCTTCGGTCGAGCTCTGCTCGGTCGGCAGCGCGCCGCTGGCCCCGTACGTCCTCGAACGCCTGCAGGGCAAGATGCCCGACGCCCTCGTCTCGAACAACTACGGCATGACGGAGGCCGGGTCCGCCTACGCCATCATGCCCAAGGGCGAGGCCGTGAAGCGACCGGGCTCGGTGGGACAGATCGCGCCGCCGGCCATCGTCAAAGTCGTCGACGAACACAATGCCGAGGTGCCCGCCGGCCAGGTCGGAGAGGTCCGCCTGCAGTTGCCCGGGCACCATCGCGAATACTTCGAGGATCCCGAGGCGACCGCCGACACGTGGAAGGACGGATGGCTCGTCACGGGCGACCTGGGCAAGCTCGACCAGGACGGGTACCTGTACGTCGTGGGCCGCTCCAAGGACGTGATCATTCGGGGCGGCAACAACGTGCACGCCACGGACGTCGAGCACGCCATCGTCCAGCACCCCGCCGTCAAGGAGGTCGCCGTCGTCGGGGCGCCGCACCCCGTGCTCGGCGAGGACGTCGTCGCCTTCGTCGTCCTGCATCCCGGCGCCGACGGCGATGCCGATGCCGATGCGCTACGGACGTTCACGCTGGGCCAACTGGCGGACTACAAGGTCCCCCGCCGCTGGATCTTCGTCGACGCCCTTCCCCGCAACCCGACGGGCAAGGTGGTCAAGCCGGCGCTGAAGGCCCAGTTGACCGAATCCTCCGCCTGACGTTGACGTTCTCGCCCCCCCGGACGTAGGGGTAGCGGACGCAACGTACCGCTCTGTGTGACGTGGGAATGAATTGTGGCGATCGATGTCCAGCCGGCTACAGACCCCTCTCTATAATGAGGGGACCATGACGGTGTGGAACGGATGGAGCGAGGGAGATATGCCAGGCGGAAACGCCTCGTTGCGCTCGTGTGCCGTCGTGTCCGAGGTACAGATCAACGGCATTCCCAAGCCGTGCTCGCAGGAGGTGGCTCCAGCGACGTAACCGGACTCCACAGTCCAGACGTCGAGAAGCCGCTTCCGATCGGGGAGCGGCTTCTTTGCGTTCCGGGCCACGAGCTCCGGCCTCGCCGGTCACAGCAGGACCGTTCACCCAGTCCCCCCATGGGGACAGTCGATCGCAACCATCCGAAAGTGAGCATCACGATGACCACCCACCTCTGCCCCCGCTGCCGATTCCATCCGGGATCCGATCGCATCTTCGGGTACTGCTCGTGGGACTGCCACGACGCCGATGCTGACGCCGACGACGACGAGCACGAACAGCACGACGACGAACAGCACGACCAGCGTCCGAACGAGCGCGGCGTCGCCGCCTGAAATTCAACCCTCGTCAGGAAAACGGAGACGGGCCAGCTGCGTCGCCTGGGCCACGACCCGGCCCCGGCTGTCCCAGAGCACGCAGGTCTCGTCGACCATGCCGCCGGTAACCAGGTTCCCGGTGATCCGCATCCCGAGCCAACCCGGTTCGGGCTGCGCTCGCACGTACACGGACATCTGGAGCGTCGGCACCCACCCGCTCGATCCGATCATGAGCGTCGCCGGTGGGTTGGCGTCGACGAAGAGGAGGAGGGCCAGCGGATCGGGCTCGCGCCCGTCCACGAAGCGGGTCCAGCCGCGCAGCTCGGCCCGAGCGCCTTCGTTGGCGGAACCGGAGAACGGCAGCGTCTGCGGATCGAAGCGGAGGTCGATCGCCTCGAGCATCCCGACCACCAGGCCGGTCGGAGTCTGTGCAGGCTGGCGGACGCAGCCCTCGGGCTCGGTGACACGGAGCGGCTCAATCCCGTCGTAGCGGACGCGGGCAGCCGCCGACGGGACGTCGGAGACCACGAACACCGCGTCCACCTTGTCCGTGCCGTCCTGCGTCAAGACGGCGCGGACCTGGGCGGCGGAACGGCCCTGGCGCAGCACGGTGGTGCGGACGACGGCGGGACCCGGGACCGGAGGCAGCACGAAGGTCACCGACGACGAGACCGTCTCCCACCGGTGGCCCGTCTCGCCCCGACCCGCCGTCCGTGCGGCCCGGCCCAGCAGGGCGAGCAGGTAACCGCCGTTGGGCTTGTCACCGACGGTCCAGAGCGGATGGACGTCGATCTCGAAGACGGAGGGATCGCCGGTCGGCCGGACGGCCGTGACGGCGTCGAAGGCGATGTCGGCCGGAACCACCACGAGGGCCGACCCTACCGGCGAAGATGTCGCATGCGGTTCGACCTTCCCCTGACGTTCGGGGACGACTACCTGTACTTCTACGAGGATTCCATCGACGACGAGCACTCGGACTCGGATACGGCGGAGATCCTCGCGCTGCTCGACCTCCCCCTCGGGTCCCGCATCCTCGATGCACCCTGCGGCCACGGCCGCATCGCCCGCAGGCTGGCGGCGGCCGGCATGGCGGTGACCGGCGTGGACATCACGACGGCCTACCTGGAGCTGGCCAAGTCGCACCCGCACCCGCGCCCGCGCCCGCACCCGGACCCGCACCGGCACCCGCACCGGCACCCGCAGCCGGGCCCGGTCGCCTACGTCCAGGGCGATCTGCGCCAGCTGCCGGTCGACGGGCCCTTCGACGGGGTGGTGTGCTGGCTCAACTCCTTCGGCTACTACGACGACGACGACTGCCACCGCGTGCTGCGCGAGTTCCATCGGGTTCTTCGCCCCGGGGGCACCGTGGCCGTGGACACGATGCACCACGACGGGGGCGTGCGGCACTTCACGCCGGCGCCCGACGGGGTCGTCGTGCGGCGTGGCGACGACACCATGGTGGAGCTCTCGACCTTCGACCCGGTGACGGGGCGCATGGTCGTGGAGCGGACGGTCCATCGCGACGGGGAGACCCGCCATGCCTCGTACTTCGTGCGGCTCCCGACCCCACCCGAATGGGTGGTCTGGCTGGATGCGGCGGGCTTCCGCGACGTGCACTTCCGCGGCGGCGGGGGCGGACCGCTGGAACTGGACAGCTGGGAGATGGTGGTGACCGCCACGGCTTGAGGTGGCCGCGTCGGGCCGGAAGGAACCGACGCGGCGGGACCCACGTCGGAGGGCCGGACCAGGGGCCGGAGTACAGTGAAGCGTGACATGGCTGTCAGTGAGCGCCCCATCGAGGAAGGCCCATGAACGTCGATTTCCAGCCCCTGACGCTCTCGACGTCCTCGGTGGACGAGCCGACCACCGAGGCGCTTCGCGCTTCGATGCCGCCCGCCCGCCACGCGGGCTGACCGCGGGAGTTCGATTCGGCGTGTCGGCGGCAGCGGCGTGAGCAGCGGCATCGTGTCATGGGGCACCTACCTGCCCGCGTGGCGCCTCCAGCGTTCCGCCATCGCCGGGGTGCTCGGCGCCGGAGGCGGCCGGGGGACACGCTCGGTGGCCTCCTACGACGAGGACACGACGACGCTCGGGGTGGAGGCGGGACGACGAGCGCTCTCGACGAAGTCGACGTCGTCGGATGTGCAGGACGTGCTCTTGTCGACTCCCGACCCGGCGTACCTCGACAAGACCAGCGCCACGACTGTGCACGCCGCCCTCGGCCTCGGGCGGGGATGTGGGGCCTACGACCTGGCGGGCTCGTCCCGCTCCGCGGTGGCCGCCTTGCTCGCCGCGCTGGGGAGTGCTTCCAGCGGGCGCCGGACGCTCGCCGTCGTCTCGGACCTGCGTACGGGGCTGGCCGGCTCTTCCGAGGAGCGCGACAGCGGAGACGGAGCCGCCGCCTTCCTCTGCGGGCCGGAGGGTGCGGTGGCCGAGCTGGTCGGGCGAGGGGCCTGCAGCGACGAGTTCCTCGACCGTTGGCGCGTCCCCGGCGAGAAGGAGTCGCACATCTGGGAGGAGCGTTTCGGCGAGGAGATCTATGTCCCGTTGGCCCGGGAGGCCTTCGCGGCCGCGCTGAAGGACGCCGGGATCTCCGAGAACGACGTCGACCATGCCGTGGTGACCGGATTGCACGCCCGCGCCGTCAAGGCGGCGACGGCGGGTCTGGGAGTGGCGACAGGCGTCGTGGCGCCTGACCTCACCGCGTCCATCGGCAACCTCGGCGCGGCGCATGCCGGGGTGGCGCTGGCGGACGTGCTGGAACGTGCCGCGCCGGACCAGGTCGTTGTGGTGCTGTCCCTGGCCGACGGGGCGGACGCCCTGGTGTTCCGGACCACGGCGGCGCTACCGGCGGCGCAGCAGGCGCGGGCGGAAGCAGGGGTACCCACGGTGGCAGAGCAGGTGGCCTCGGGGCGCGACGACCTCTCCTACGCCGCCTTCCTGACCTGGCGCGGCCACCTCGTGCGCGAGCCGCCTCGCCGGCCCGATCCCGAGCGCCCGGGTGCGCCCACGGTCCACCGCTCGGAGGGGTGGAAGTACGGGTTCACGGCGAGCCGGTGTCTCGTGTGCGGCTTCCGCCACATGCCACCGACGAGGGCCTGCCTGTCGTGCCACACCATCGACCAGATGCAGGCCGAGCGCCTGGCCGACGTGCCCGGCACCGTCTCCACCTTCACCGTCGACCATCTCGCTTTCAGCCCGTCACCGCCGGTGATCGGCGTCATCGTCGACTTCGACGACGGCGGCCGCTTCCGCTGCGAGCTCACCGACGCCCGGCCGTCGGAGCTCGCCATCGGGGACCGCGTCGCCATGACCTTCCGGCGCATCTGGACGGCGCAGGGCGTGCACAATTACTTCTGGAAGGCCCGTCCGGACCACGGACGGGCGACGGCGGCCCCGGCCGCGACCATTCGACGCCGACGCCGACGCCGACGCCGGCGTCTCAGGTGTCGAGCGGGTAGGCGTCGGGAGCGAAAGGTAGGAAGAGGATCATGTCGAGCTCGGGCATCCGCGACCAGGTCGCCATCGTGGGCATGGGCTGCACCCGCTTCGGGGAGCTGTGGGACAAGGGGGTCGACGACCTTCTGATCGACGCCGCCACCGAGGCGTCGGCGTCGTCGGGGCTGGCGCTGAACGACCTCGATGCCTTTTGGCTGGGCACCATGACGTCGGGCGTATGCGGTGTGACCCTGTCCAGGCCGTTGAAGCTCGACTACAAGCCGGTGACGCGGGTGGAGAACT
Source organism: uncultured Acidimicrobiaceae bacterium (assembly GCA_963828505.1). Taxonomy (GTDB): domain Bacteria; phylum Actinomycetota; class Acidimicrobiia; order Acidimicrobiales; family RAAP-2; genus Bog-473. The sequence goes on along the minus strand of CAWHFM010000010.1, from coordinate 32,834 downwards.
ACTGCGCCACCGGGTCCGAGGCCTTCCGCAACGCCTGCTACGCCGTGGCCTCGGGCGCCTACGACACCGCCATGGCCATCGGGGTGGAGAAGCTCAAGGACACCGGGTACTCCGGCCTGACGGGCGTCCGGCTCGTGGGTGACGGCACGGATCCCGGGCTCTCGTCGCCGGCCGCCTTCTCCTTCCTCGCCCCCTCCTACGCGCACAAATACGGAGTGGAACCGGCCCAGCTGAAGGAGGTGATGAGCCGGATCGCCTACAAGAACCACCAGAACGGCGCTCGAAACCCGCGAGCACAGTTCCGCAAGGAGGTCTCCATGGAGACCATCGCCAAGGCGCCACTCGTGGCGGGCGACCTCGGCGTGTTCGACTGCAGCGGCGTCAGCGACGGGGCGGCGGCCGCGGTCATCTGCCGGGCCGAGGACGCGCACCGCTATTGCGAGAACCCGCTCTACGTGAAGGCGTTGGCGTTCGTGGCCGGCCCCGCCGCCGGGCCGATCGACCCCTCCTACGACTACACCACCTTTGAGGAAGTGGTCCGCTCGGCGGCCGACGCCTATGCCCAGGCGCGCATCACGGATCCGCGCTCGCAGCTGGCCATGGCCGAGGTGCACGACTGCTTCACCCCGACCGAGCTCGTCCTCATGGAAGACCTGGGCTTCGCCGAGCGCGGCACGGCGTGGAAGGAGGTCCTGGCGGGGACTTTCGACCGCGACGGTGACCTGCCGGTCAATCCCGACGGCGGGTTGAAGTCGTTCGGCCACCCGATCGGCGCGTCCGGCCTGCGCATGCTCTTCGAGTGCTGGTTGCAGCTCCGGGGCGAGGCGCCGCCCGAGCGCCAGATCGCCACGGTCGGACCAGGACGCACCCTGGGCCTGACCCACAACCTGGGCGGTGCGCCCGGAGAGGGTGTGAGCTTCGTGGGCATCGTCGGCACCGAGCTCGACGGCTGATGGAGACCACCGGGACCGATCTGCTCGCCGAGACCGAGGACCAGAGCGCCCTCCGCCAGCTGGCCCGTGACACCGCGACCCGGGAGGTCGCCCCCCGGGCACACCAGGCCGACGAGGACGGCGTCGTCTCTACGGAGGTGCGCAAGGCCCTGGCCGCGTCCGACCTGCTCCGCATCACGGTGGGGGAGCAGTGGGGCGGCATGGGCCTCGGCGACGTGGAGGCGTCGATCGTCCTCGAGGAGATCGCCCGCGCCGACGTCTCCTCCGCCATCTGCTGCCAGCTGACCTTCAACGGGCCGCCGCGTGGGGTCGAGCACCTGGGACCACCCGCCATGAAGGAGCGCTGGCTCCCGGCGGCGGCCGACGGCGAGGCTCTGATCAGCATCGGCATCACCGAGCCCGATGCCGGGTCGGCCGTGCAGGACATGAGGGCCACGCTGGTGGCCGACGGTCCCGGGCGGTGGCGGCTCAACGCCTACAAGAACTACTCGACCCTCGGCGACGTCGCCCAGGGGGTGCTGGTCTGGTGCCGCTGGCCCGGTGGCGAGGGCGCCAAGGGCATCGGGGCCGTCATCGTGCCGACCGACCGCGACGGCGTGGCCGTCACCGGGCGTCACAAGGGCATGGGCATCCACGCCGCCACCGAGGCCGAGCTGGCCTTCGACGGCGTGGAGATCACCGAGGACGACGTGCTGATCGCGGGCGACCCGTCGAACACGTCGGCCTTCAAGGTGTTGCTGTCGCACCTCAACCACGAGCGTTGCGGGAACGCCGCCATGTGCGTGGGCGCCGCCCAGGGCGCACTCGAGCATGCCGTGCGCTACGTCAACGAGCGGGTGATCGGCGGCCGGCCGCTGGCGCAGCTCCAGGGGCTGCAGTGGAAGCTGGCCGATATGGCCGTGCAGCTGGAGGGCGCCCGCCTCATGCTGGCCCGGGCGGTGCGCCTGGCCGGGCCGGGCGGGACGCCGCCGGCGCTGGAGACGGCGATGGCCAAGACGGCGGCCAACCTGGCGGCCAAGTTCGTGTGCGACGAAGCCATGCAGATCCACGGCGGGTACGGCTACTCGCGCGAGTACCCGCTCGAGCGCGCCTATCGCGACATCCGTGGTCTGTGCTTCGGCGCGGGAACTGTCGAGGCTCAGCGCAACTACGTCGGCCTGCGGGTGGCGGCGGGGGCGCGCACCGGCTCGCCCGGCTGGGTTGATCCGCTCGCCGCGATCTGACCAACGGCCCTGGCGACGGACCGAGCGCCGCCCGCGGTCAGCAGGTACTCGAGGGCGCGGAGACCCCGGGTCCGACCTCGGGATCGTCGACCATGCCGCCCCCCGAGTCGCCGCGCAGGATGGCGCCGAGGTGGACCACGTACCAGGTGCCTCGCCACGAGATCATGGAGGCGATCCCGAAGGACCGGGTCTGGCCGTCGAGCCGGTAGATCATCCGGGAATTCGCCACCTCGAAGTAGCCGATCCCGTTGGCGCACACGCCGGGTGGTATCCAGTGGCCGTATTGCTCGGGCACGGACACTGACAGGAGCGTGGCCTGGGACGTGTCGGCGCCGAGGAGGGCGTGCGCCGCCTCCAAATCGAGCCCGAAGTCGGCTACCAAACGGTCCTGCCAGTCACCCGACGGATCGGCGATCCCGGTCTTGAGCTGGACGTAGGCGGTGCGCGGGAAGAAGGACGCCAAGGCGGGGGTGACCGAGCCCGCGAGGACTCCCTGCCAGAGGGCGTTCATCTCGGCCTGGAATTGCGGCGTGGAGGCGGAGGGTAACTGGTCCGTCTGGGGCAGCAGCCCGGGGTCCGTGGTCGACGTCGTCGTCGTCGTGCCGTGCGTGGACACAGCCTCGTGGGCACGGGAGCCCGAGCCTGTTGTCGTGGTGGGGTCGGCTGCGCGCGACGGCGGCCCGCCACCGGGGCGCGTAAGGACGAGCGCAGCCACGGCGATCACGCCGGCAACCGCAACGCCCGTGAAGAATCGGCGCCGCCTAAGTGCGGCTGGTCGTCGGCGTGAGCGTCGCGACGGCACCGCCCGACCGCCGACGGGAAGTCAGCGCTGCATCGACTTGGTCTCTACGAACTCCTCGAGGCCGTACTTGCCCCGCTCACGGCCGATGCCCGACTGCTTGTAGCCGCCGAAGGGCGCGCTCGGGTTGAAGTTGCCTCCGTTGATGTCGACTTGGCCCGTGCGCATCTGGCGGGCCACCCGCTCGGCCCGGGCCGGGTCGCCGCTCCACACGGCGCCCGCCAGCCCGTAGGGGGTGCCGTTGGCGATCTCTATCGCCTCCTCCTCGGTGTCGTAGGGGATGATGGAGAGCACCGGCCCGAAGATCTCCTCCTTGGCGATCGTCATGTCCGGCGTCACGTCGGAGAACACCGTCGTCTGGACGTAGAAGCCCTTCTCCAAACCATCGGGTGCCTCGGCTCCGCCCACCACGAGCTTGGCCCCCTCCTCGATACCCTTCTTGATGTAGCCGCGCACCCGGTCGCGCTGAACAGCGGAGACCAGGGGGCCGAGGAGCTTGCCCGCCTCGAAGGGGTCACCCGGGGCGAAGCCGGCCGCGGCGCCCGCGGCCAGCTCCTCCACTTCGGCCAGCTTGTCGCGCGGGACCAGCATCCGCGTCAACGCGGAGCAGGTCTGCCCGGAGTTCATGTAGCAGCCGAAGAGACCAGCCGGCACGGCGGCGGCGAAGTCGGCGTCGTCGAGCAGGATGTTGGCGGACTTCCCGCCGAGCTCGAGCGACACGCGCTTGATGCCCTCTGCCGCCAGCTCCATGACCCGGCGCCCGGCGCGGGTCGAGCCGGTGAACGAGACCATGTCGACCTTGGGGTGGGCGGCGATCGCCTCGCCCACCACCGGCCCCACGCCGCTCACCAGGTTGAAGACGCCCGGTGGCAGCCCGACCTCGTCGATGACCTCGGCCAGGATGAAGGCGTTGATCGGGGCGACCTCGCTCGGCTTGAGCACGACGGTGCACCCGGCGGCCAGCGCAGGCGCCACCTTCAGCACGACCTGGTACAGCGGGTAGTTCCACGGCGTGATGGCACCGACGACCCCGACGGGCTCGTGCACGACGAGGGAGTTCCCGATCTCCTCCTCCCAATCGAAGGCCTCGGCGGCGTTCGCCGCGTCGGCGAAGGCGCCCGCGGGCAGCCCGACCTGGATGGAGCCCGACAGCGTCATGGGCATGCCGACCTCGTGGGAGATCACCGCGGCGATCTCGTCGGTCCTCGCCGCCAGCGCCTCGCCGATGCGCTTGAGCAGCTTGCCGCGCTCCTCGTGGGAGGTGGCGGCCCAGCCCGGGAAGGCGGCCGCCGCGGCCTGGACGGCCCGGTCGACGTCCTCGGGCGTGCCCTCGGGGATGGTGGCGAAGACCTCCTCGGTGGCCGAATCGATGACCTCCAGGGTGCCGGTCCCGGTCGAGGGGACCCAGGCCCCGTTGACGTAGATCTTGTCGCGGACGTCCATGGACGAGCCCTCCCTGTTCTTGGCGTTCTTGGCCCCGAGCTTTTCGCCCTTCACCCTACCGACTGGGCGAGCGGGTCACCCGAAACGACGGAACGGGCCAGTCACCCGACGTCCGCCCCCGGCACCCGGTCCGGCGGGCGCGCGGGGCCGCCCCCATATGTCTCGTGTCCCGGCGAGCTCGCGCTCAGCATTCGTGGGCCCGGCGACCTCGGTCTCGGCGTTCGTCCGGCTCGGCGACGCGGCGTCCGTCTTCTGTCTCGGCGTTCTGCCCTGTCGTCAGCGTTTGCCCAGCAGCGGGTGCTCGCCCATGCCGACGGGCTGGAGGTGCTGGCCCAGGACCTCGTGGAAGTGGTCTGCCACCTCTTCGGGGGTCCAGCCGCCTTCGCGCCACATGCTCGCGATCTGCCGCGGCGTCTGGAAGAGGGTGTAGGCGTACCCGGTGCGGCCGAGCACCTGGCCGTTGACGTAGGAAGCGCCCTCGCTGGCCAGGAAGGCGATGAGGGGAGCGTTGAGCGCGGAGTCCTGGTCGGCGGGCGGCTCCGCACCGGCGTAGAGGCCTTCGGTCATGCGGGTGAAGCCGGCCGGCGCCACTGCGTTGACGGTGATGCCGTATTTCCCCAGCTCCAGGGCCCACACGAACGTCATGCCCATGATGGCCGCCTTGGCCGCCCCGTAGTTCGTCTGGCCGAAGTTGCCCCGTAGTCCGGCGGAGGAGGTGATGTTGACGATACGGCCGTATCCAGCATCCTTCATCAGCGGGGCGGCGTGACGGACCGTGTTGAACGTGCCCTTCTGGTGCACGGCGATGACGGCGTCGTAGTCGGACTCGTCCATCTTGACGATGGTCCGGTCCCGCACGATGCCGGCGTTGTTGACGACGATGTCGATGCTTCCGAACGCCTCGACCGCCGTGCCGATGATGTTTCCGGCCGCCTCGAAGTCGCTGACGGAGTCGTGGTTGGGGACGGCTTCGCCGCCGGCCGCCTCGATCTCCTTACAGACCTGCGCGGCGGGGTCCGACGGGGCGTCGGGGTCCGACGAGGTGGCGGCGTCCGACGGGGCGGCGTTGACGACGCCGTCGCTTCTGCTCCCGCTCCCGCTCCCGCTTCCGCCGTCGCCGTCGCCGTCGACCGCCTGTCCGCTGAGTGTGACGCCGACGTCGTTGACCACGACCTTGGCGCCCTCAGCAGCCAGGCACAGCGCGATGTCGCGACCGATACCCCGTCCCGCACCCGTCACTACGGCCACCCGACCGTCCAGAAGTCCCATGAGGCGCGACTGTACCTCCGGCCATCGGCGACCCACCTGACAGCCGTGTCAGGTCCCGACGGCCGGGCTGTACCATCGGGGGCATCCACGGGACGGCGGTGCTCCTCACGTGCATGGAGAAACGGTCGCCCTTCGCATGCGGGAGGAGCACTGGATAATGGCCACGTTCATCGAGGACGCACCCCAGCAGATCGTCGCCGCGGCCCAGGAGCTGCTCGGGAAGGGTTTGGTGGAGGGGACGTCGGGGAACATCTCGGCGCGGATGGAGGACGGCAACATCGCCGTCACCCCGTCGTCTCTCGACTACCGCATCATGACGGCCGACGACATCGTCGTGGTGAGCCCGTCCGGCGACGTCGTCTCGGGTGAGCGGGGGCCCACCTCGGAGAAGTACCTCCACCTCGCCGTGCACGCGGCGTACGAGGACATCGCCGTCTGCATCCACTCGCACGCCGTGCACGCCACGATGTTCGCGGTGGCGCAGCAGGACATTCCGAGCTGCATCGACGAGTTCACGGTCTACCTGGGCGGCGACATCCGATGCACCGATTACGCCCCCAGCGGTTCGCCCGACCTGGCCGAGCAGGTGGTCAAGGCGCTGGAGAACCGCGGTGCCGCCCTCATCGCCAATCACGGGATGGTCGCCGTCGGGACCACGATGGAGCGGACCATGCACAACACGGCGCTCGTAGAGCGCTCGGCCAGGATCATCTGGGGCGCGAAGCAGCTCGGGACCATCTACCCGCTACCGGAGAAGATCAACCAGAACTTCGCCAACGTCTACCCGTTCATGCGCTGACCGCGGCGACGGCGACGGCGACGACGTGAGGCGACGACGTCAGGCGACGACGACGACGGCGAGGGAAACGTCAGGCGTCGTCAGGCGGGAGACAGGGAGACCGGCTGATGGACGACGATGACGCTCGCGCTGGGACGTCGGCGTCGGCGTCGGCGTCGGCCCCATCCCCATCCCCGGCCCCCCGGTCCCGGCCCATAGCGATCCCGGCGCCGTCCGGGCCCGGTTGGCGGAGCTCGGCCTTACTCTGCACGGACCGCATCCGCCTCACGACCCGCTCGATGCGGTGGTCGTCCACCACGGCATCGCCCGCACGTCCGGGCAGCTACCCCGGATCCGGGGCGAGCTCACGTGCCTCGGGCGACTGGGCGACACGGTCAGCGTTGACGAGGGGCGTGAGGCGGCCGCGGTGTGCGCCCTCAATGCGCTGGCCGTGCTCGAGGCGGCCCTGGGGTCGCTCGATCGGATCGAGCGAGTCCTCACCGTCACCGGCTTCGTGGCGTCGGCGCCCGACTTCCACGACCAGCCGACCGTGGTGGACGGAGCGAGCCGGGTGCTCTCGGACGTATTCGGCCCGGCCGGCCGGCACACCCGCTCGGCCATCGGCGTGGCGGCGCTGCCACGGAACGGCGCGGTGGAGATCGAGGTGACCGTGGCCGTCAAGGACTGACACCCCCGCCTGCACATCTACATCCCACATCCCCCGGCCGCCACATCCCCACGCCTTCACATCCCACATCCCACGCGGCCACATCCCCACGCCCCCACATCCCCCGGCCGCCACATACCAACCGGTGCGGGACTGCATCTTTTAGTGCCCGCCGCCACGGCTCCGGTACGTATCGGCTGCGGCGGCGACCGTTCCTTGGGCGATGGCCACAAAGGCACCGACAGCCACCACCGCGTCCGATGCCCGCAGGGCCAGCGGGTCCACCGACGCCGATCCGGTCACGGTCAACGTCCAGCTCGGACCCTTCAGCAACGCCGAATTGGCGGCATTCTCGAACGACGAGGCTCTCGCCCATCTGGAGAGCGCGGCCCGCATACGGGCGGTGCTCGACGGCCAACTCGTCCAGCTCGGCGCGGAGGTCCAACGCCGGCAAGCGTTCCGCGAGAGCGGAGCGACTTCGCTCGTTGCATATCTGTCTGGCCGCTGCGGCTTCTCCTCTGCCAGTGCTCGCACGCTCGCCCACGTGGGTGAGCGCCTCTTCGACCTTCCACATCTCCAACGGGCGCTCTCTTCGGGGGAACTGAGCCTCGACCAGGTTCGTGCTGTCGTTGGAGTGGCCACACCCGAATCGGATGCCGAGTGGGCCGAGGTCGCACTGGGGCGAACCGTCGCCGACCTGGTCGAGCTGGCTCAGCGAAAGGCAGCTGAGGGCGATGAGGCCGACAAGGACGATGACGACAAGTCCGATAAGGACGATGAAGATAAGTCCGAAAAGGACGATGAGGCCGACAGGAAGGTCAACACCGGACCTTCTCGGCGCTCGGTGCGCTTCAACGACGCCTGTTGCACCATGACAGCCCGTCTGCCCAAGGCCGATTACGTCTGGGTGCGCGGCGTTGTCGATGCCAGGATCAAGCTGTTGGGATCCGACGGGGAGTCTCCGCTGGATGAGCGGGCGGCCGATGCGCTGATGAACCTGTTGGGCGATGCTCTGCGTCCGGCTGGCCAGGCCGGAGGGGCGGGAGAGGCGGGACCGCTGTCGACGCCGAGACAGTCACCGGTCGTCGTCGCTCATATCGCGCTCGAGACTCTCCTCGAAGCGGAGGGCTCAGGTGGTGCGCTCGCCGAGCTCGAGCGCGCCGGGTTGGTGAGTGCTGATGTCGTCCGTTGCCTGGCCTGTGACGCCTCGCTAGTCGTCGCTCTCGACGATGCGGCCGGGCACACGATGTATGAGGGCCGGGCCCAACGCTTCCCGACCGATACACAGCGTCGAGAGCTCTGGCGCCGCGACCGACATTGTCGCTTCCCTGGGTGTCCCCATGTCCGGTTCATCCGGGTGCACCACGTCGTGCCCTGGAAGCCCGACGGGCGCACCGACCTCGACAATCTTGCCATTCTCTGTGAGCACCACCACCACGAGGTGCACTCGAAGCGCTGGAGTGTCTCTGGTGACGCGAACGTCGAGCTCACCTTCGTCGGCCCCGGAGGACGGAGCATGACCTCGCGCCCGTCCCCGTTGTGGGGCGCAGTCGGCAACGCGACCAGGGCCGGGCCCGAAAGGAAGGTCGAGGTCGAGGACCAGGACGGACGCCTCGGCTCCGACCGGCGACGCGCGCCTCCGTAGGCGGGCTACGAACCACCCCCCTGAGGCGTTGACGAAGCGCCTCTTGGGCGGGGCTTCTCGAAAGCTTCCTGCATGACGCCTCGCGCCGTCCCCGCGCGGTCCCAGTAGTTCGCAGCACCCGTCTCGCGGAGCTGCCGCACCGCCTCGATCGCGAACCCGTAAGACGCCGCCGCGACCGCGCCGCCCACCGAGATGCGGCTCACGCCGAGCTCGCCGAGCTCGCCGACCGTCGGTGCTCCCGGGAGGATGAGCACGTTGACCGGACGGTCGACCGCGGACAGAAGCTGGCGGAGCTCCGTAGGGTCGACGACCCGTGGCGCGAAGAGCACGTCGGCCCCGGCCTCCTGGTAGGCCTGAAGTCGAGCGATGGTGTCCGCCAGGTCAACCCGGCCGTGCAGGTAATTCTCGGCCCGCGCCGTGAGAAGGAAGGGAACGGCCCCGTTGTGGGCGGCCTCGGCTGCCGCCCGCACCCGCTCAGCGGCGTGCCGCAGCTCGTAGATCGGATTGTCGGCGTCCCCGGTGAAGTCCTCCACCGAGCCACCGGCCAACCCGGCGCCGATCGCGTCGTTGACAGTCGCCGCGACACCGTCGGGCTCGTCTGCGAAGCAATTCTCCAGGTCCGCCGAAACCGGAACCCTGACGGCACTGGCCAGATCGGAGCTGTGGGTGAGCACCTCGGCGCGGGTCATCGCCCCATCGAGTCGCCCCCGGGAGGCGGCGAACCCGCCGCTCGTAGTGGCGAGGGCTTCGAACCCCAGCGCCTCGAACAAGACGGCCGAGCCGACGTCCCAGGCGTTCGGCATGAGCAACGGCTTTCCGGGCACGTGCAGGGCGCGGAAACGCTCGACCCGCTCAGCCTGCGAGGAGGTGTCCTCGTCGTCGTTTTGCGACCGGCCGAGGGTGTTGTGCGGCGACGGGGTGGCGGAATCGTTGAGGGCCATGCCCGCACCGTACCGGGCGGGAAGGCCGCTTCAGCGAGCTGTTGCGGCCACTCCGGTCGACGGCTGCGTCTGCGGGAACTCCCAGTACTGCACCTCGCACGTCATCGGGAGGAGATAGGTGACGTAGAGGGAGTGGATCTTCACGACTTCCTGGTCGTCGACGTGGAGATCGATGAGCTGCAGCCGGTCGTCGTTCTCTCGAAACGTCTGGGAGCGTTCCTGAATACCTTGCAACTCATCGAGCGTCCCAACGGCGAAGCCGTAGTGGTCCATACGTGGGCACCGCATCGGGTCGTCCTCGGCGATGAGGAAGATGAACTGGTCCCAATGTACGCAGCTGAGAATGAGACGTCGCCGGTCCTGTGTCATGACTTCGATCTCGTCGAAGCCCAACACCTCGTTGAAGAAACGGCAGATGTCCCGCCGGTTCTCCTCACCCAGCAGGTCGGCGGGCAGGGACATGGCGACGTGATTGAACCGCGGGTTTCCGGACGGGTAGTAGGGATGCGCGCCCTTCGCCATCAGCCGCTGACCTCGGGGACGACCATCACCTTCCCGGCGATGCGACCTGACGCCAGGCTCTCGAGAGTGCTGGCGATCCCGTCGAGCGCCACCTCCCCGGGTTCGATCAAGAGGTCACACGGGAACCCGTCCGACGCCAGCATTTCGAGCGCTTTGGCGAATCCGTCGAGGTCATAGACGAAGGAACCGGTCACCGTGAGCTCGTTGAGGACCATGCGGTTGATGTCGAACGTCGGGTGGTCGATGCCGGCCCCCACCATCACCAGCGTGCCCCCTCGACGCAACTGGCAGAAGGCCGCCTCAATCGCAGCACGGTGCCCGGAGCATTCGAGGACGATGTGAGTGGCTCGCTCGGCGATCTTGTCGGGCTCCCACGAGGGGAAGACCTCGAGCTCGGAAGGGTCCACGACCGAGGTCGCCCCGAGGCGCTCGGCCAGGCGCCGCCGTTCGGGATGCGGCTCCACGACCGTCACCTCCTCGATACCCCTTGCCCGCAATGCCGCCACGCTCAGCGCCCCGATGGGTCCCGCACCGAAGACCATCACGGTGTCGCCCGGCGACACCCCCGACCGGGTGATGCCGTGGAGCGCCACCGAGAGCGGCTCGGCCAGGGCGGCATGACGAGCCGAGAGCCCGTCGGGCAGCCTGAGCACGCCCGCCGCCCGGGCGACGATGTACTCGGCGAAGGCCCCATCGTTGTGATCGCCGGCCATCGCGGCGCGGTTCTCGCACTGCGACGGCTTGCCCTCACGGCAACGCCGGCAGGTACCGCACCGGGGGGAGGGTCCCCCGACGACCAGCTCGCCCACGGACCAGCCCGTCACGGAGTCGCCGACCGCGGCGATGGAGCCCGACCACTCGTGCCCCGCCACCCGGCCGGGCGTGTAACCCCAGCCGTCGCGTAACTGGTGAATATCCGAGCCGCAGATCCCGCACGAGTGCACCCGCACGACGACCTGATCCGGTCCCGGGCGGGGCACGGGACGATCCTCGACGGTCACGACCCCCGGCGACTGGTAGACGGCCGCAGCCATCACATCGGGCAGCGTTCCGACCACGCCACCCCGAGCGGATCCGGCACTTGAACCTGACATACGCGTCAGGCTACGCGCTCTCCTCCAGCCAGGCGAGCCCTCCCGCCAGGTGGCGCAGGTACACCGGGAGTTCCCACGCCAGGGGGAAGTGCCCCAGCGCCGTGTAGAAGCTGCGCGCCGCACCGTCCTCGATGCACCATGCCAGCGGGAAGCCGCACTCGGGTACCCGGCCGTCGGGTACGGACAGGTCGACCTGATCCTCCGCCAGCCGCAGCAGGACCTGGGCCTCAGGTCGCAGGTCACGAAACAGGTAGACCTCGTCACGCCAGTCCCACTGCTCGCCGAGATGCGCCGTCGCCGGGTGCTCACGGTCGACCACGTCGATGGCGAAGTCCTTCGTCCAGGGGTGCCCGTCGAAGCGGGCGCCGATCAGCGCCCCGTACTCGGGCCAGGTGTGGCTGGCGTCGGTCGCCGAGTGCACGCCGAGGACGCCGAGTCGGCCCGCATGCCAGGCCGCGGCGACCGCCTGCTTCTGCGCGCCCGACCAGGGCGTCTCTCCGATGGTGAACAGGGCGAGGACCCGGGCCGCCGCCAGCCGGTCCGCCGCCACGTCGCGCACGTCCGTCACGTGCACCGGCTCCAAACCCGCCATGTCGGCCAGCTCCGCCAGGGCGACGGCCGCCTGCGGCAGGGTCCCGTGCACGCCCGCCGGGCCGTCGACATAGGGCGCCACCTGCGTGACGATGAGCATGGTTTCGGCCATCGTGGGAGTGTACGGCTGGTATGAGGGCGGCGCCGGTGGTCGAATGCCCACCACCGAGGACACGACGATTCAGCGGGCGACACATCCGCGGACAGATGGAGGCAGGCGTGACCAACGACGAGATCAGAGTGGCACTGGCCGAGCTCGGTGCGGCGACGCTGGGCGAGGCGGGCGGGTTCGCCGCGGACCGCAGGCTCCGCCCGGCATGGCCCGGAGCCGTCCTGACCGCCCCGGCCTACCCCGTCGGCTGCGCCCCGGGTGACAACCTGGCGGTGCACGTGGCCGTGACGAGAGCGCCACGGGGTAGCGCGCTCGTCGTCGACGTCGGTCGGGTGCCCGACCGGGGCTATTGGGGTGAAGTGCTCACGACGGGCGCCGAAGCCGCCGGCCTGTCTGGCTTGGTGCTCGATGGGGGAGTGCGTGACGTCGGTGCACTCGAGGCCCACGGGTTCCCCGTATTCTCCGCCGCCATCGCGTTGACCGGTGCGACCAAGGACAAGCCGGGTTCGGTGGGCTCGCCGGTCCGCGTCGGCGGCGTGCTCGTATCCCCCGGCGACTGGGTGGTGGCCGACGTCGACGGGGTCACGTTCGTGCCTGGCTCGTCACTCGAATCGGTGTTGTCGGCGGGGCGCGCCAGAGCCGAGAAGGAGGCCGGGTTCTTCGAGGCGCTCCGAGCCGGGAGTTCCACCATTGATCTGCTGGGTCTCGACGTAAGCCTCATCAAGGATGGGGGGAGCGAATAGGCCGACTCGCACGTCCCGTGATGCAACCTCCACTTGGCGTTTCCGCACGCCACCGGCCTCCCCGCTTCGCCACGGGCCTGCCCGTCTCCGAGGGGGCCTCCCCGCCCCGACTGGCCTTTCGGCCCTAAACGTCGCCGCCTCCAGCGTCACGACGCCCTCCCGCCGTTACCCACTCACACTTCCTGCGCGGTCCCGAGTCTGTCGAGCCTCGGCGGGTGGTGGCACAATGCCTGGATATGAACGACACCGTGCCGACATGAGTGACACCACCGAGCGCATCGAGGTGCAGCGCACGATTGCTGCGGAGCCCACACGGATCTTCGCTGTCTTGAAGGATCCTCAAGGTCATGTAGTTATAGACAGCTCAGGCATGCTCCAAGATGCGACGGGCCAGCCTGCGTCGAAGGTCGGAGACGAATTCGTCGTCCACATGGATCGCGAGGCGCTCAACGACTACCCGATGGGCAAGTACGACGTCACGGTCACGATCACGAAGTTCGAGCCGGATCGCGAGATCGCCTGGACCATCCTCGGCCAGATCCGACCTCAGATCGGTCATGTATACGGGTACACACTCGAGCCCGTCGACGGTGGCACGCTTGTGACGTCCTACTACGACTGGTCGGAGATCGACCCGGTATGGAAGGACGCGAACATCTTCCCGGTCATCTCCGAGACCGCGCTGCGAGCGACGCTCGGAATACTCGAGCGCACGCTGGCGCGGTCGTCGCAGTGGTGAGCGGCCGAATCTGATCCCGCACCGGACCTTCGAATTGGGGTCCTTCCGGAATTCCCGTGGGTTGGAACACCCGTTATTCCTCGGTCTTGACACCTGAAGAGGTGATTGCCGCACCAACGCCGTGACGGCAAAGGTGGCGCTCTTCCCGTCCTTCCACCTTCCTTCCCGTCGACGCGTCGATGCCACGGTCTCGCCCTCCGTGTCGAGGGTCGCTGCGAGCCTCCGCTGCGCTCCGGTTCTCGCTCGGGCGTCGCCCGTCCCTCGACACCGGGCTCGTCTGTGGCAAGGGCTCGGAGAGGGAGCGACACTGGAGTGTCGCTCCGGGGGGCTGGGAGCGCGAAGGGAAGGAGGCCGCCATGCGCGACATCGAGTTCTACGCCCAGGTGCTGGGCCTGGTCGATCCGTGGTTCGTCGAGGACGTGGACCTCTCGATCGAGCAGCGGCGCGTCGACATCTCGCTCGCCCACTTTGAGGACCGGCTGTGGCCTTGTCCTGAGTGCGAGAGCGAGCTCGCGCTCTACGACCACGCCGAGGAGCGGGCCTGGCGCCATCTCGACACCGGGGGCTTGCCCACCTGGCTCCACGCGCGTCCGCCTCGGGTCAAGTGCTTGACCCACGGTGTGCGCCAGGTGCACCTGCCCTGGGCCGAGCCCAAGAGCCGCTTCACCCGCTCCTTCGAGCGCTTCGCCATCGACGTCTTGAAAGAGACCGACGTCTCGGGGGCGTCCAACATCTTGAAGACGAGCTGGGACGAGTGCTGGGGGATCATGTCGCGCGCCGTCGCCCGGGGACTCGCCGCCAAAGAACACCAGGTCCCGGCCCTGATCGGCGTCGACGAGAAGGCGGTAGCCAAGGGCCACTCCTATCTGACGCTCGTCTATGACATCGCCGGCGGCACCGTCGACTACATCGCCGACGACCGCACGCAGGCCAGCCTCGATCCCTACTTCGAAGCCTTCAGCGCCGACGAGCGTGCCGGGATCAGAGCCGTGGCCATGGACATGTGGCCGGCCTATATCAACTCGGTCGAGGCCCACTTCGACGACGCGCACGACAAGATCGTGTTCGATCGATTTCACATCATGAAGCACATGGGAGAAGCGGTCGACACCGTGCGCAAGCGCGAGCACAAAGAGCTGCGCGCCGAGGGCATCGATACCTTGACGGGAACGAAGTACCTCTGGCTCTACGCCGAGAGAAACCTGCCGGCCAAGCACAAGGGCCCGTTCCGGGCCCTCAAGGCGCTCAACCTCAAGACGGCGCGGGCCTGGGCCATAAAGGAGTCGCTCGCCGTCATGTGGAACTACCACCGCCTCGGCTGGGCGACCAGGTTCTACACACAGTGGTTCTTCTGGGCCACGCACTCGCGCCTCGAGCCGGTAATCGACGTGGCCTACATGATCAAGCGCCACCTCTACGGCGTGCTCAACTACTTCTCGGCGGCGAGGATTACGAATGCAGCTGCAGAGGGACTGAACTCGAAGATCCAAACGATCAAGAAAATGGCCTACGGCTTCCGGAACCGCGAGCACTTCAAGACGGCCATCTTCTTCCACTGCGGCGGGTTAGAGCTTTACCCAGGTACCCACTCGAATCCCGGATGACCCCGAATTGGGAAGGTCTCAGCAGATCCGCGGCAACGGGTCCCCGGCCACGCTGCCGTGACCCGACTCCGCTGTGACCCCCCCATGCCGCGCGTTTCTATGCCGAGCACTCTGAGCAACGGCCGAGCATGGCAAAATGGTGAGGATCGATCGTGAAGCCGAACTCCGATAGGGCGCTCGCGGGTCGGCGCACGATGAGCGACCGGTCAATGAAGTCTTTCGCTCAGCCGCCTGGAGCTGACTGGATCGCAGCGATTCCCACAACTGGCTTGTTGAGGGTGAGCCCACCCGCCGATCCATCGAACGCGGCGTCTCCAAAGCAGAAGACTCCTCCGTCCCTGGCGACTAGCCAGTAACCATTGCCGTCGGCGGTGCGGTCCATTCCGACGATGGGTGCGTTGAGCGATTCGCTCCCTGTCGATCCGAAGTAGGAGACGTTGCCGAATGAGAAGATCCCTCCGTCGGACGCCACCAACCAGTAGCCGGTTCCGCTCGGGTTGGCCGTCATGGCGACGATCGGTTTGTTGAGAGGTAGGCCTCCCGCTGAGCCGTAGAACCCTGCGTCGCCGAAGGCGAAGACGCCTCCGTCTGATGCCACAAGCCAATACCCCTGCCCGTCGAGTGTCGATGCCATCCCGACAATGGGTTTGTCGAGGTGGAGGCTGCCGGTCGATCCGTAGAACCCAGCGTCGCCGAAGGCAAAGATGCCTCCGTCCGACGCGACGAGCCAGTACCCTCGCCCATCGGGTGTCGCCGCCATGGCGACGATTGGCGCATTGAGGTGGATGCTTCCCGTGGATCCGTAGAACACGGCATCGCCGAAGGCAAAGATTCCTCCATCCGACGCGACGAGCCAGTACCCGCGGGCATCAGGGGTAGCTGCCATGCCGACGATCGGTGCGTTGAGATCAAGACTGCCTGTCGAACCTCGAAATTGGGCTGCACCGTACGAGAAGATCCCGCCGTCGCTGGCCACTTCCCAATAACCTGGACCAGAAATCGGACCGATGGCTATGTCCACGGTGCCCCGGCTGCTCAGATCATTCGCGTCCGTGACGGAGAAGGTCTCCGAGTACACGCCGGGAAGCGTCGGAATTCCGCTCACGAAGCCGTCGGGAGCGAGTCGCAGTCCGGGGGTAGCGAGCCGCCGACGAGGTTCCAGGTATAGGGAGCCAATCCTCCGGTGGCCTGAAGCCAGGCTGAATAGCGGACACCGATGGTTCCCTGGGTCAGGTTGGTCGACGCCACGGTCGGCGGTGCTGACAGCGTCACAATGGCACCGCCGAGGTTGGTGCCAAGCCCCGAGGCAACGCAGTTCACCGTACCTGCGCAATCCACTCCCACAAGGGAACCGACACTCGCCGGCACCGTCTGGGCAACCCAGCTGTTCCCTCCATCAGTTGTGTCGTAGATGCTCGACCCGCCGACGACCGTGCACACGTTCTGAGAAAGACAAGATATTCCGGA
This sequence comes from uncultured Acidimicrobiaceae bacterium, assembly GCA_963828505.1. Classification (GTDB taxonomy): domain Bacteria; phylum Actinomycetota; class Acidimicrobiia; order Acidimicrobiales; family RAAP-2; genus Bog-473. Next base: position 16,244 of record CAWHFM010000010.1, on the reverse strand, counting down.
GAGGCCCGAGATGGACGGATTGTTCAACACCTTCCACTGGGCTCCTCCGTTCGTTGTAGCAATGATGCCAGTCCCAACCGCAATGCAGTCTGAACTCGTTGAGCAATCAACGCCGTTGAGCGTATCAATCCCGTTCGGCGCAGTTTCGACTAGCCAGCTAGAGCCCCCATTGCTACTGCTAGCGATAGCGGCGCCTGGCCCATCCGTCGAAAGACCAACCGCGACACAGAACAGCGAATTCGTACAGGCAATCGAACTAAAGTTTGCAATTGTCGACGGCTGCGCTTCAACGGACCACGATACGCCACCGTCGGTGGTATCAATGATGCTTGGCAAGCCGCTTCCAGGCCCGCTGACAGCCTGACAGCGTTGTGGATTGGAACAGGAAACGCTCGTCAGTGTTGAAACGCCCGTCGGAACGGGTTCGAGTGTCCAGGCTGCTCCGCCGTTTGTCGTTTCCATTATTACCGGATTATCAAGGTCATCCAAGCCCACAGCCGTACAGACCAACGTCGATGGGCAAGAAATCCCATTTAGTTGGGCTACTCCATTTGGTGGAGCGGAAACTGTCCATGAGTGGCCATGGTCCATTGAAGTCAACACGGAGTATCCGCCTACGGCCAGACACTCAACTGTGTTTGGGCACGTTACAGAATCGATCGACCCAACGCCAGCAGCGGGAGCGTCTTCGGACCAATACGACCCGCCACTATCGGTGTCCAATATTATCGACACTGATTCCACGCTACGTGCACTACCTATAGCGATACACGCAAATTCGTTGGCACAGGAAATGGAGTCCAGCGAGCTGGCTTCGTTCGGAGTGGGCTGACTCTCCCACGAGACTCCGTTATCAGTCGTTACGATCGAATGGGGACTTGTGCCGTTGTCACCCACGGCAACGCAGTAATAGGCGGCGGGACACGTTACGTCGTTCAGTCTGTCGCCTGACGGAATCGATGTGGGTGCGACCCAATCCGCCGTCGTCCATTCGTTCAAGTCATCAGTACTAAGCGTGGTCGCTAGTCCTGTCGCAGTTGCGCCAACTGCAACGCACAACGTGTCACTGGAACAAGAGATTGCGCCGAGCGAACCTTCAGTAGGCGAAGTCAAGGAGATCCAGTTCATGCCGTTGTTAGTACCGACGATCGTCGGACGAGAAGCAACGGTACCCACTGCGACACATGTATCGGCACCAATACAGCTAACTGAAGTGAGAGTGTCGATGTTTGGTGGAGCAGTTTCGACGTGCCAAACGGTGCCGTCTGACGTACTGATGATGCCACTTCCCACTGCAGTACATGTGGAGACATTTAGACAATAAATTGACTGTATATTGATGCCTGCTTGTTCAACAGCCCATGTCGATCCCTTATCCGTGGTTTTCAAAATTTCAGAATCTGTGCCGGCGTAGCATGTGTCGATTGAAGGACAGGACACTGTATTGAGGCTATTCAGACCAGGCGGCGCAGCTTCGTGATTCCAAGCGATTCCGCCATCGCCAGTAGAAATAATCGAGGGGCCTTGGCTATCGTCGTAGCCAACCGCCAAGCAAGAAACGGCTGCGGTCTGGTTTGGAGCGCAGGATACGGAGTCAACTACCGCCGGAGGGACATAAGAAGCCGTGGTTGTCCAGCTGGTCGCTGTCGAAGTATCAGAAAACGCCCAAGCTTGGCAGAGCAATAGATCAGTTGCTGCCCCGACCAAAAGCAAGATGCCGCAGAGGACTAGCCGTCTGACCTTACGCACATCCACCTCTGCCACCACCCGTAGTAGTCGTGTCTGCCGACATGGAGCCGGGATCGTAGTCCTGACCTTTCGCGGATCTACTTCGGCCAGATAACGGCCGTTTCTGAACGGTCTCCTCAACTACTCCGAGAGTGCAGGAAAAACGATGTTCGGTGGTTTTGATCCGGCAAGAACGTCACACACGCCCTGGCAGGCAAGTTGTGCCATCCGCCTTCGAGTGTCGATTGTTGCACTTCCGATGTGGGGCAGAAGTGTGATTCGGGGCGCAGACAAGAGTCTCGGGTTGACGTGAGGCTCGCCGTCGAAGACGTCGACGCCCGCTCCGTAGAGGTTTCCTGCCTCCAGTGCATCGACGAGTGCGTTTTCATCGATGACGGGTCCACGGGCAGTGTTCACGAGCACCGCGGTCGGCTTCATAAGTTCGAGTTCGGCTCGGCCGATCAGGTGACGGGTCGAGTCGCTGAGAGGTACGTGGATGCTGACGATGTCTGACCGCTGTAGAAGCGCAGCCAGGGTCGACACGTAACCGGGCAGACCTGTGTCGTGACGGGCATGATGCAGCACGTCCATATCGAACGCAGCCGCGCGGTGGGAGACGGCCCGTGCGATTCTTCCGAATCCGACGAGGCCGAGCGTCGCCCCGTGGACATCACGTGCCAGATGTGTTCCAAAGCCCCAGCCGTGCCAACGACCTTCCCGGAGATCCCGCTCAGCATCAGAAGTGGAGCGGGTTGCCGCCAAGATCAAGAGAAAGGCGAGGTCAGCGGTCGTATCGTCGAGTACGCCCGGGGTATTGCAGACCGCGACCCCGAGAGAATGGGCTCGTGCCACATCAATGTTGTCGTAGCCAACGGCGGCATTCGCGACGACCCGGAGTTTTCCCGCTCGACCTGCGGACAGAACGACGTCGTCGATTCGATCGGTGAGGTGCGAGACGATTCCATCACACTGAGGAGCCAGCTCGGCGAGTCTGTCTCGGTCGGGAGGGTCTGCCGGCTCGAGGATCTCGTGCCCCGCCAGTATCAGAGGGTCGGTTCCGCCTTCGACCAGCGGACGCGTGACCAGGACGCTACCCACCTGCGTATTGCCCTCCGCGGCCCGACGACTAATGCGTCGTGTAATTGATGGCCCCGGCACCCTTCACGCCCACAGCGAAACAGAAGCAGTGGATCGGAGCGTGATCGCTGACGGGCTTGAGAGAGTGCACCTTGTCGGGCGGGATGTACACGAGGTCCCCTTGTGAGATCTCGCGGTCTTCACCGTCGATCGTCATGATCCCCCGACCGTTCATGACGTAATAGAACTCGTGAGTCGGATGAGAGTGAGGATCGACCAAACCACCACCAGGCACTTCGAATTCGTTCACCAACTCGAGATAGCCGCCGTCGGTGATGTTCTTGAACTCCCGTGACTCGATCATCCACCAAACCGGCACAGTGCCGTTGTGCTCGACCACCGGGGCCTTGTCCTCGATGCTGCGCACGTCCATTTTCCGGACCTCCAGAGGTTTCCTAGACTGACTCCGATGTCAGGTTAGGCCGCCTCTGGGCATCCGAGCGAGTTCCAGAACCGCCCGATGAGCAGGACGAGCGATCGCGGGTGGTGGTGAGGGACCAGTTCCGGGCAGCGGACGCCGGCACATCGAAGCCAGCAGGGGTCGAAGCAGAGTCGAAGCGTGAGGAATCCAAAATGAAGGACACCAGCGGAGCGCCCGACGGGCGAACTGACAAGTGACGACCACCGGAGACGTCTCGCTGGTCGTTCCAGTTGGGTTGACCCCGGATGCCTGGGCCCCGTTTGGTTGGATACCGGTCGCGGATACTGACCCGCGCGATGGGGAGGAGCGCCTGGAGTTCCTGTGGGCTGACGCCCACGTGAACATAATCGGGCACCTCCGATCCGAGGTTCCGACAACTCCGCGAGGCCTCCGTTGCGAGACGCTGTATCGCCACGACACGCACACACAGACACTGATGGTCCTCGATGAGCCGGCGGTGATTGTGGTTGCCCCGGCGGACCTGGCTTTCGAGGATTTGGCCGACCTTTCCGATATCCGTGCATTCCTACTGGAGCCGCTCCAGCCACTCGTGTTGCACCGTGGTGCTTGGCACTGGGGTCCCTTTCCGACGTCAGCGTCCGAAGTCCGGCTCTTCAATGTGCAGGGCCTCCGTTACGCGGAAGACAACCGCCATGTTGACCTCGCGGCCGCGGGAATGGCGGTAGAGGTGGTATTGGAGTGAGACAGCTTCGGAATCGCGCCACGACAAACAAGCGTCCAGCGGCCCTCAGTTGGTCACGAACATCCAGTGAAAGGGGTCGCGACACCCGCGCCTGGCCTGACGGAGGTTCTCGTGGAGGGCATCGTGGACGCTGAGGACAGCGAAATCGTCTCAGCGACAGTGACCCAACTGGTCCAGGCTGTGACCGCGGTTGAGGTGGAGGGTGACGGAGAGTCCAGGAGATTCGTGACCCAGAGTCCGGACTGGTGGATGACCGGCCGCACGTTTGGCGGCATGGTCGTCGCCCAGGCTCTGAACGCTGCACTTCAGACGGTCCCACAGACCTTAGAGGTGCACTCGCTGCATGGCTACTTCTTGCGGCCGGTACCCACTGGGTCGGACAGCACACATCTGGTGTCTGAAGTGCGTGACGGGAGATCGTTCAGCTTCCGTCAGGTGTCGAGCCTGGTGGACGGCAAGGAGTGCTTCCGTATGACGTGCTCGTTCCATGCGGCCGAGCCCGGTGACGAGTACCAAGTGCCGATGCCCCCTGGGCTTCCACGCCCAGATGACATCTCTGGAGTAGAGGCTCCGTTTCCCTTCGATATCCGTGAAGTCGGTGCGACGAGGCGGCGAGAGGATGGGTCCTATCTCTCGACGCGGCGATGTTGGTTTCGAACCCGGGAAGGTCTTCCGGACGACCCAATCATCCATGCGTGCGTGCTGGCCTACTTTTCGGACATGACGGCCGCTTCCTTCCGACCGGCCAGCATGAGCACGTGGGGTACTCACGCTGACGCCAGCCTCGACCATGCTGTGTGGTTCCATCGCAAGTGGCGGGCTGACGCCTGGAGCTTCTTCGACCTCCACGCACTCGTCAACTCAGGCGGCCGAGCGACGATCCGAGCAACGATGCACGGGGACGACGGCCAGCTTCACCTCAGCATGGCTCAGGAGCTGCTCATTCGAAGGCTCGACGTGCCGCTTGATTTCGAACGCCCGCGTTGGCTGGACGCCGGCAAATGACTCGACGGAGGTCTCGCCGCGCGACGGAGAGGTTGACCTCACCTGATGAAAGTGATGGAACCGTCACGGCTGGCCGGTGCGTCTGAAAGAGCAATCCAAGATTTACCTGATAGCTCCGGACACACCTAGGTCGCCGTCGCCGTCGCCGTCGCCGTCGCCGTCGCCGTCGCCGTCGCCCTCGCCGTCGCCGTCACTGTCGCGCTCGCCGTCGAGAGCGGATTCGACCAATCGGTCTTGGCCCTCTCCCGTTTCCGCCGCCTATATGAGATGCCCGGCATGTGTCGCCCACCGTGCGGCGGGGGCGGCTACCGGTCGCCGGCAATTCCCAGTCGAGCGGAAACGCAGAAGACTTCGTGTTGGCGCGGGCCAATGACGCCCTTCACTGATGAAATCTTCCTTGGGCAGGGGGAATCAAGCGTTTGGAGCGAACAGGGCGCGATACACCATCGTCGTTACCGTCTCGAGCGCCACGTCGTCGATCGGTTGTCCAACGTATTCCCGCAGGTAATGGAATCGATCGAGCATGGCGAGCGTGGCCAGTCCCGCCGCATCGGGATCGATGATGTGGCCGGACGAGTCCGGGCCGATCTGCTGGGTGAGAGCACCTGACAACGCGGTATAGGTGTCACGGATGAGGTCCTGGAGATCGGGGTCGATGGTGGCCAGGTCCGTCCACGTCCTGAACAGCGGTGCGTACCGGATCCACAAATCGGAGTAGGCCCGCACCCACCTGTGGGCGTCATCCCACCCTGGGGAACGACCCTCCGTCGGCAGGGTGGTCAGTGCCTCGTAGAGCGACTGAGCCTCGGCCGCCGCCTCGGTCACGAGCGCTCGGAGGACGTCCTCCTTGTTCGCGAAGTACAGATAGAAGGTCCCGTGCGAGGTCTTCGCAATCTCAACGACGTCGTTGACGCGGGTTGCGTGGTAGCCGCGATGGTCGAAGGAGATCATCGCCGCGTCGAGCAGTCGGCGCATGGTGCGGCGTCCCTGGCTGCGCAGGACGCGCTTGCTGGCCGGAGAGCCGATGGGGTCGCCGTCGACGTCTCGGGGAGAGCTGGCAGAGAGGCGTTGGCCCGATCCCCGCCCGTCCGGGGCGCCGTGGGGGGTTGTCGGGGTCGCCCGGCCGGCCTTTCCACGCGGGTTCGTCGAGTGGGATGGGCTCGCCGGGCTGCCTCCCGCTTTCGGCGATCCCATGTCCGATGCATGGTAATGCCGGGCATGGGTGAAATGGCTAACCTGACACGGTGGTCAGGTTAGGTGGGGGGAAAAATTGAGGCTGGACCAGGAGGTTTCCTCGGCCATGGCCGAATCCAGCGCGGATTCGTGACATCTCGAAGCCCGCGTCCGTCTGGACCTGTCGTGACCGATTTGGCGGAGGCGGTCGCGGGCAATGTCCGACCGGGGGACACCGTCCAGGTCATGCTGGGGCACAGCAGGTGGACCGCGTCGGCGCGGGAGCTCGCTCGGCAGTTCTGGGGCGAAGATCCTGGCTTCACCCTCGTGATGACCAGCCTGGGGGCGCTCGGCGCGCTGTTCTTCCGCGGCGGCCTGGTAAGGAAGGTCGTCACCGCTTACTCGGGAAACACGTTCCCCACGTACGGGCCGAACCCGGTGTTCCGCAAGGCCTACGAATCCGGTGAGGTAGAGGTCGAGCAGTGGTCGATCCTCACCCTTTCACAACGACTTGAAGCGGCCGCGAGGGGTCTGCCCGCGGCGGTGACCGGGTCACTCGCCGGGTCGTCGATGGCCGACAACGATGCCTTCCAGGTGATCGAATCCCCGTTTGGGCCTCTCGGGGTACTCGAACCTCTCGCGCCCGACGTGGCCTTGGTCCACGCCGGGATCGCGGACGCGTCAGGCAACCTCGCGTTTTCGGAGCCACTCCTCGACGGCGTGTGGGGATGCTGGGCGGCGAGACGGGGCGTGATCGCCACTGTCGAGCGCGTGGTTGACGACCTCGAGGGCCTCGGTCATCGCGTCAAGGTCCCGAGCCATCGGGTGCTCGCCGTGGTGGAAACACCCTACGGCGCGCATCCCGGCGGTTGCTACGCGCCGGCCTTGCCGGTGCGCAGCTATGGAGAGGACATCGCACACTGGAACATGGTTGCCGACGCGGCGGCACGTGGCGATCTCGATCAGTACGCCGACCGTTGGGTACGGGGTCCGGAAACGCACGAGGACTATCTCGGGCTCGTGGGCACTGAGCAACTCCACTGGCTCGAGGGCCGGTCCGACCCGATGTCCTGGAAAGCCGATGCAGACGCGAACCCTCTGCCTGAGGATGCCGCGATCACCGAATGGGAACAGTCCGCAGCGCTCGGAGCGCGCGAGGTGGAGCGCCTCGTCGCGGAGGTGGACGCGGACGCGGTGCTCGCCGGCGCCGGTGTGGCCAACCTGTCGGCCTGGGTGGCTGTGGCTCGGGCGCGGGCGGCCGGGCGGAAGGTCGTGCTCACCGCCGAGCTCGGCCTCTGGGGGTATGAGCCGACCCCGGCGGACCCGTACATCTTCAATCACCGCGTCTTCCCCGGTTCGCCGTTCCTCTCCGATGCCTCGACTGTCCTCGGCATGGTCATCGGGGGGCCGGGAACCCGTACCGTCGGCTGCCTGGGGGGTGCGGAGGTGGACGGGGAGGGGAACATCAACTCGACCAGGTTGCGTGGAGGACGGTTTCTCGTTGGATCGGGGGGCGGGAACGACGTGGCGAGCCGAGCGACCGCTTGCGTCGTCGTCACCCTGGCCCGGCCGGAGCGACTTCCACGCACGGTGGAATACGTGACGTCGCCAGGACGGAGCGTCGCCAGCATCGTCACCGACAAGGGTGTGCTGCGGCGGGAGAGCGGGGTGCTCCGGGTCGCCGCGGTTCCGGCGGGAGAGGGATCGCTCGAAGAGCGTGTGCGAGTGTTCACGGGGTCGTGCGGGTATGAGCCCGAGGTGGCGAGGCTGGTCGAGGAACTCCCACCCGTGCGGCCCGAGGAAGTCAGGGCTCTCCGCAACTATGACCGTCAGCGACTGTTCTTGAAGTGAGGATCATGACGACGTCGAGGACAGGGGACAGGATCCGGATGACTTCAAGCGGCCGAGAATCAGCAGTCTTTTCGGTCACGGCCTCCTCGGCCAGAGCCTGTTCGGCCAGGTCCTTTACGGCCACGGCCTTTACGGCCTCGGGCGATTCGCCATGGGACAGTACGGGGTTCGGGCGGTGGATCAGGGACAGATCGTGGTCGCGACCGCTAAGTCGGCTCACTGAGAGCACCGAGGATCGGGTGCCGCCGGTTGCGGGCGTTCCGATTCGGGACGTCAAAGAGCGGGCCGAGCGATCGGCCGGGGTAAGCCGAGCGATCGACCGGGCTAATGGGCTGGGATTCGGAAGAACCCAGCCCTTTGGAAGAACTGTTTTGGCCGGCAGGAGCTGGCATAAAGAAAACGTGATTTGCAGGCGTGAAGAGGGTCGTTACGACCCACGGGGGTGAAGGGATCCAGTGACGACGTACAGGTACAGTGAGCGGCATCCTCGGGGGGATGTGTACAGGAGGGTTGGGCATCGAATGGGAAGCAAATCGAGGCACAGGTTGAAGGCGATCGGCGCTACGGCGCTGATGGCGTCGGCGTTCCTGGCAACCCTGGTAGTGACCGCCCCCGGGCCGGCCGGCGCGCAATCGAGCAGCGGATCGGCTCCAGGGGTCACCTCCAACTCCATCACGGTCGGGACCATCTCGACCCAGACGGGTGTCCTCGCGTCCAACTTCGCGTCGCTCATCTACGGCGAGCGGGGCTACTTCGACTACATCAATTCTCAAGGAGGGGTCAACGGTCGCAAGATCGACTACAAGTACGCCCTCGACGACGGCGGGAACCCCACGACGTTCAACCAGCTCGCGAACACGCTCATCAACCAGGACCATGTCTTCGCGGTCACTGGTGTGGGCACCGCCTTCTTCTCACCCAACATCTTCGTCGAGGCTGGGATCCCGACGTACGGCTACAACGTCACCGGCAACTGGGCCGGTCCGAAGAACCTGTTCGCGGCGGGCGGCTCGGTCCAGTACTACCCGGCTGCTGGCCCGCAGGTTGCGTACGTCTCGCGGGAGACCCACTCGCCGTCCATGGCGTTCCTCGCCTACGGCGTGGCGGCATCCGCGGCCGCCTGCCAATCGGAGCAGAACTCGCTGGAGGCTGCCGGTTACCACGTCAGCTATTCGGACCTCAAGGTGAACTACCCGGGCTCGACCGTTGCAACCGACGTCCAGCGGATGAAGCAGGCGGGATCCAACATGGTGATCAGCTGCATGGACGTCCAGGGCAACGTCAGCTTGGCCCGGGCTATAAAGCAGTACGGGCTCCACATGACCCAGCTCTGGTTCAACGGCAACGATCAACAGACGCTGAACTCGAACGAGAGTCTGATGCAGAACGTCTACTTCGGCATCGCGCACGTGCCGTTCTCCGCCCCGACGTCCGAATACCCCGGTCTGAAGCTCTACCTGACCGAAATGAAGAAGTACGAGCCGAACTACGTCGCGGACGAGGTCGCGATCCAGGGGTGGGAGTCGGCTGCCCTGTTCGTCGAGGGCGTGAAGATGGCAGGGAACAACCTGACGTGGGCCAATGTCATCAAGGAGGACAACTCGCTCACGGCGTTCACCGCCGGGGGTCTCACGTCGCCGACGAATTGGAAGTCGGCTGGACACAGTGGTCATGCGCCGCCGTATTGCGCCGCGTACATCAAGGTCTCCGGACTCAAGTACGTCCCGACGCTGAACACGGGAAAGAACGTGTTCAACTGCTTCGAGTCCATCGATCCGAAGAAGGGTCCGGTCTTCCCGCTGCCGCCCGGCACGCCGGGACCGGCCTGATTTAGCAGCGGGCAGGAAAAGCACGGCGGACCCGACAGCATGGAGCAGTTCTTCGGATTTGCGTTCCCCGGCTTCAGCTACGGGTGCACCTCCGCGCTGGTCGCCGTCTGCTTGGTCCTGACCTACCAGGCAACCGGCGTCTTCAACTTCGCCTTCGGCGCACAGGCCTACGCATCGGCCTTCGTCTTCACGTACCTCACCGAGTACCACAATTGGTCGGGGTTCGAGGCCTTCTTGCTGTCGGTGGTGGTGATGGGCCCCGTCGTCGGCTGGGCTTTCGACAGGTTCTTGTTCCGGCACGTGGCGAACTCGAACACCACGGCGAAGATGGTGTGCAGCCTCGCGCTCCTGGTCGGCATCCCGTCGTTGCTGCCGGTGATCTTCGGGCCACAGAACCTCGACGCGACCGCGACTATTTTTCCCTTCTTCAACCCGAACGTCGTCTACTTCACCCTGTTCGGCCAGCCGGTCAACGGGATCGATCTGGCGGCCATCTCGGTGACAGTCGTGGTGCTCGTCCTCCTCACGATCCTGCTGCGCTACACCAGTCTCGGACTCCAGATGCGGGGCGCCGTCGAGAGTCGTCGGCTCGTTCAGCTCGACGGGATCAACGCCAACGGGGTGGTCGCCGTGGCCTGGATCATCTCGAGCTTCATGGCCAGCTTGGCGGGCGTCCTCCTGGCGCCGAGCTTCAGTAATTTCACTTCGGACAACTACGTCACGCTCACAGTGGTGGCCATAGCAGCCGCCGCCTGGGCGTTGCTGCGGTCCCTGCCGGTGGCCGCCGGCGTCGCCATCCTGATCGGGGTGGTCACGACCGTCCTGCAGGGCTACACGCCGCCCAACAGCTTCATCAACTCGGCCCTCCTGCCCTCGCTGCCGTTCCTCGTGATCGTGGCCGCCCTTCTCTTCCTGCCCGGCATGCGCGACCTCGACTCGAGCCGTGACCCTCTGGCATCGATCGATCCACCACCGCCGCCGATCGCGGCCACTGCCAGAGCGCCGAGCATGGACCGCATCATCCGGACCCTGTGGTGGGTCCTCTTGGCGGCATTCATCGTCTCCATGCTGACCTGGATGCCCATCACGTGGGAGAGCGTCTTCAACAACGGACTGACCCTCTCGATCATCCTGCTCTCTGTGACGCTGATCACGGGCATGGCGGGCCAGCTCTCGCTGTGCCAAGCGACCTTCTCCGGGATCGGAGCGTTCACCGCTGCCCTGCTGGCCGAACACCTCGGGCTGAACATGCTGGTCGGTGGCATCGTCGGTGCCGTGGTCGCGTCCTTCGTGGCGGTCGTCCTGGCCGTGTTGTCACTGCGATTGCGTGGGCTCGGGCTGGCGCTGATGACCCTCGCCGCTGCGCTCCTTTTCGACAGCACCGCATTCAACGACACGTACGTCACCGGCGGGCTGCAAGGGACAAGCATCAAGTCGAGTTGGCTCGGCACCGGCGCGTTCTTCGACTTCAACGGGCACGCGATGTTCCTCCTGGCCATGGGCGTGCTGATCGTCGCGGTCGTCGTCGTCCTCCAGGTGCGGAAGGGGACAGTCGGCCGCAACCTGGCGGCCATGCGCGGGAGCGAGACGGCGGCCGCTGGGCTCGGGGTCAACCTGACACTGCAGCGGATCGTCGTTTTCGCCCTGTCGGGAACGGTCGCCGGGATCGGCGGCGTCCTCTTCAGCATCCAGCACCAGGGCGTGGATCCGGCCGACTGGAACACGAGCTTCTCGCTGGTCGTCGTCGTGCTCGTCGTCACCACGAGCGTGTCGACGGTCGAAGGTGCGATCCAGGCCGGGATCGGATTCTTCGTCACCGAGCAGGTTCTGACACTTCTCCCTTCCCGCGTCGGAGGTCCGAGCCTGACCATCGTGCTCTTCGCCTTCGGGGCCCTCCAGTACGCCCAGCACCCCGAGGGCGTCTTGGAGTTTCAGAAGCGTCGCTGGACCATGCGCTTCGAGCGGTTGTTCTTCAGCCGAGAGGCACAGGATCTGGCTGCGGCCGCCGTTTCGACCTCGAGTGCCAATGGCTGAGTCCCAGACACCGCTCCTTTCGCTCAATGCCGTCTGTAAGTCGTTCGGCGGGATCCAGGCCGTCCACAGCATCACCTTCGACCTACGGGCGGGAGAATCAGTAGGGCTGGTGGGACCCAACGGCGCCGGAAAGACGACCCTTTTCAATTGCGTCTGTGGCCAGCTCCGACCTGATTCGGGTGACGTGACGTTCGAGGGCAAGTCCCTCATGGGCATGCCGACGTACAAGCGGGCACGGCTCGGCATCGGGCGCACCTACCAGAAGGTCGAGGTGTTCACGGACATGATGGTTCGTGATCACCTCCTCGTGGCGGAGCGGGCGCGCCGAGGCGAGGGCCGGCTCTGGCGTGACCTACTCAATCTCTCCACGCCGACGAAAGAGGAGATGGTCCGGGTGGACTCCACGCTCGAGCTGGTAGGAATCACACGCCTGGCTGACACTTCGGTGAACGCGCTCGGTCTCGGCCACTGCCGCCTGGTGGAGCTGGCCAGAGCGCTGGCCGCCGAGCCCAAGATCCTCCTGGCCGACGAGCCGTCGTCGGGCCTCGACCTCCACGAGACGGCAGAGGTAGCCGGCGTCTTACGCACGATCCAGCGCGAACGGGGCACCGCGGTCCTCTTGGTGGAGCACGACCTGACCATGGTGGCCGACGTCGTCGATCGCACGGTCGTGATGGATCTCGGCTCCATGCTCGCCGAGGGAACGTTCGACGAGGTGATGGCGAACCCGGTGGTACGAGAGGCCTACCTGGGTCAGGTCGGGTCGATGTAATGGGCACTCCATGAACGCTTCCGCACCCACCTCGACCGACAGCGTGGCGGGCTTCCGGCCCGCCGGAGAAGGGCGAGACGCCCTCACGGTGCACAACGTCAGCGCGGCCTACGGGCCTTATCGGGCCCTGTTCAACGTCTCGTTCCGCGTGCCCGCCGGCGGAGTCGTTGCGCTGGTCGGATCGAACGGTGCCGGCAAGTCGACGGTGGCTCGGACGGTGACCGGTCTTCTCACCGCCACCTCGGGTGAAATCGTCTTCGCCGGGCAGGACGTGACACAGCTGCCCGCCTTCAAGATCGCCCGGCTGGGCATGGCCCACGTCGTGGAGGGCCGTGGCGTGTTCTCGAGCTTGACCGTCGAAGAGAACCTGACCCTCGCCTTCCGGCAGCGCGCGGGCAGGCGGCAACTGGCAGAGAACCTCACGCGGGCGTACGAGGCCTTTCCCATACTGGGGGAGCGACGACGCCAAGTTGCCGGAACGCTGTCGGGCGGTCAACAGCGACTGCTGTCATTGGCCAAGGTGCTCGTCGTGCCGCCGCAGGTGCTGTTCGCCGACGAGCTGTCGCTCGGCCTGGCACCGGTCGTCGTCGACGCGGTCTACGAAGGCCTGGCGCAGATCAATCGCAACGGGACCGCCTTGGTGGTGGTCGAGCAGCAGGTGCATCGCGTCCTGACCCTGGCCACGTGGGCCGTCGTGCTCGAGCACGGGTCCGTGGCCTACGAAGGTGAGCCCGGTGGCGCGGCCAACGCGGTGGAATCGCTGATGGCACGCCGCGTGGAGGCGGCTGCCGCAGGCGCGGCGGAGGCCGGCGTCGACGTGGAAGGTACGAGAGATAGTCACGGGCAGGCGTGAAATCGGGGGCGGAGATCGGTGCTGCCGGCGCAGAAGGTGCAAATGGAGCGCCACCGGCAGTGGAGGCGAACCCAACTGAAACTTGAAAGTCAACCAGTAGGAGCGTAGGAGAGGGTCATGGGAGAGCCGGTCATCGTCGACGTCGTGCGGACCACGTTCGGGAAGCGTGGCGGGTCGCTCGCGCACTGGCACCCGGCCGATCTGCTGGGCTTCGCGCTCAGGACGTTGGTGGAGCGCACCGGCATCGACCCCGAGCGCGTCGACGATGTCATCGGCGGCTGCGTGAGCCAGGTGGGGGAGCAGAGCACGAACATCGCCCGGAACAGCTGGGTCTCGGCGGGCCTTCCGCAGAGCGTTCCGGCGACGACGGTCGATCGCCAGTGCGGATCGTCGCAGCAGGCGGTCCACTTCGCTGCCGCCGGGGTGACGGCGGGGCACTACGACCTGGCTGTCGCGTGCGGAGTCGAGGTGATGAGCCGGGTCCCACTGGCGTCGAACGCCCGGGGCGGTGTCGGGCCCTTCCCGCCGTCCTTCATGGAGCAGGTCGACGGGCGCCTGTGGACGCAGTTCCGCGTGAGCCAGGTTCTGGCCGAGCGCTACGGGATCACCCGCGCCGACATGGACGCCTATGCGCTCGAATCACATCGACGGGCCGCCGAGAGCTGGGACGACGGCCACTTCGAGCGCGAGGCCGTGGCGGTGCCGATCAAGGCCGAGGACGGCACGTTGACCGGGGATTACCTGCGTAGTGACGAGGGCATCCGGCGCAGCTCGACGATCAAGGCGCTGGCCGCGCTGCCGCCGGCCCAGAGCTGGGAGCCCGAGACGGCGCCCGACATCACAGCGGGCAACTCGTCGCAGACGACCGACGGCGCCGCGGCCATGCTCATCGCCGACCGCGCCGTCGCCGAGTCGCTCGGGCTGCCGATCCGCGCCCGCTTCGCCCACTTCGCGGTGGCGGCCGAGGACGCCGCCATCGTGCTCTCCGCGCCGGTGCCGGTGACCTACAAGCTGCTCAAGCGTTCGGGCATGAAAGTCGAGCAGTTCGACGCGGTCGAGTGCAACGAGGCCTTCGCCGCGATCGCACTGATGTGGCGCAACGAGTTCGGCTACGACCCCGAGCGGTTCAACCCTCGGGGCGGGGCGATCGCGCTGGGGCACCCACTCGGGGCCAGCGGCGTCCGGCTGATGGGCACCCTCCTGAACCACCTGGAGGCGACCGGGGGGAGATTCGGCTTCCAGACCATGTGCGAGGGTGGCGGGCAGGCCAACGCCACGGTCATCGAGCGGCTGGGCTGACGGTCCCGGGCGGCTGGCTGCCCGATGGCGCCTCGGCCTGCGCGGCGACGAGCGGTTGGATCTTGCGGGTGACGACGAGCCACTCGACGACGAACGTCAGGCCGGGTATGAGGCCGGCGACGAACATCAGGAGGATCCACGGGATGGGCAACCGCGCTTTGAAGGCGAGGAACCCGGCGGTCACCAGGTAGACGATGTAGAGGTAGCCGTGGGAGACGCCGAAGATGGCGAGCTCGGCCTTGAAGCTGTTCTTCCCGGAGGCGAAGTGCAGCCCGGTGAAGACGAACAGCGGGATGATGAGCACGCCGACGATGTTCGCCATCAGCTGGTAGCGGAACAGCGCGCCCGTCGAGGCCGCGCTCGGTCAGGCGCCGGAAGAATCTCACCGCGACGTCCGACGGGCGACGACACGCTCGGGCCGACGCCAGGTCTTGGGACCTTCCTTCGCCAGTTCGGCCAGTCTCGCGTTGTACGCGGCCAGGTCGGGGTCGAGGTCCTCGGCGGATGGTGACGCTGCCTCAGCCGGGCCGACGGGAACCGAGGCAGCCGGCTCGCCGTGAGGCGAAAGCTGGGGCGAAGGCTGAGGCGAAGGGGATGGCGAAGGCGAAGGTAACGGGGACGTCTCGCGGTTGCGCATGCCCTTGAGGCCGACCGTGTCGTAGTCGGTGTGCACCAGCAGCCACCAGAAGAAGATGCCGAGGAGACCGAAGATCGGCCACATGACCATATAGAGATAGCTGAGCTGGTTCCCGTCGGCCGCCCTCGTCACCTGCCACCACGCGGCGACGGCGCACCCGGGTACGAAGATCAGCACGGCCAGGTGCAGCGAAACGGCTCGCCTCGAGAACCAGCGGTCGCGCACGGATTCAATGCTACCGGCCCCCTTCGGGGCGGATCCTTCGCCGCCGGGGCGCTCCGTTATGGTGGGCCGATGGACTCGCGGCCCGAGCCTCCGATGACCGGTGACGAACGCACGATGCTCACGGTCTGGCTGGACTACCAGCGGGCGACGCTGCTCTGGAAGTGTGAGGGTATCGAGCCCGAGGACATGGTCCGGCTGGGCGTGCCCCCTTCAGGGCTGAGCCTCCTGGGGCTGGTGCGGCACATGACGTACGTCGAGTGGAGCTGGTTCGAGAAGTGCTTTGCCGCGACGGGCTCGCCGCAGCCGTTCGACACCTCGCAGGACGTCGACGTGGACTTCAACGACCTCGACCCGGCGCTGGTTCCCCAGGACATGGAGCGCTTTTTGCACCAGTGCGACGTGTCGCGAGCCATCGTGGAGGGCGCCGACTCCTTCGACCAGCTGGCGGCGGAGGCCAAGGACGACGTGTCGCTGCGCTGGATCGCGGTCCACATGATTGAGGAGTACGCCCGGCACAACGGTCATGCTGACCTGTTGCGTGAGCGTATCGACGGGGCGGTGGGGGAGTGACCGACGA
>CAWHFM010000009.1:0-572070 GCA_963828505.1 uncultured Acidimicrobiaceae bacterium | reverse complement strand
GATCTCCGGCGCTTTGGACCTGCTGGCTCACTCGCGGCAACAACTGAGGGAAGCGGCGGCTGAAGAACGAGGAGCGGGCTCGCCCCCTGGTCCGACGAGCGCTCGACGAACGCCGTGTCCCCCGCCGACCGTGGCGCCGAGCATCTGGCCAGACTCAGACCACCTGGGCCACTACCAGATGCGAGGCGCTGGCGAACCTTCCTCTCCCTCGTGCGCCACGAGCACGAGACGAGGCACGCTTCAAGCGTCGATGACGTGTGCACGAAGTCGAGTGACCAGACTCCGCATCTCGTCCTCGCCCACTCGGGGGCCTTCAGGCCACTCCCGGAGCCGGACGCCCCAGTACTCCCGCGGCGTGCCGGGATAGCGAGGCCCAAGGACGACATGGAGGTGGGCCAGCCCGTCGCCGAAGACGAAGCTGTAGACGTGTTCGGCCCCGGCGATCTCCTTCAATGCTCGGGCCAGACGGTTCACCAATTGGCCCAGGGCGGCGGCCTCCGAGTCCGTCAGGTCGCCCAATCCAGCGGCATGGCGCTTGGGCTCGGCGACCAGATAACCCCGATACGCCACGGCCGGTCCGGTCGGCGGATAAGCGTGTCCGGCATAGACCACGTCATCCTCGAAGAGGACACCGCCCGGCGCGCCATCACCCAGCGCATGTTTGGCGCAGACAAAACAGTCCCGTGTCGGTGTGTCATCCTCCACACGCATAGCATCCCGCGTGAGTCAGTCTCTCCGCTGAGGCCCATACGTCATGACCGAGACCCAGTACGAAGGTGGCTGACTCGTTCGGGCATTACTCACCCACCCGTGTACAGCCGTGAGAAGGCGCTGGCGTCGAGATCGTGCGGCGTCGGGCACCGCGAGGGTCTGACCGGTGCGTGCTCGACCTCGGTAGTCGAGATGCTGTGGGCCAAGATATTCATGACATCATCCACACGGCCGAGCAGCAGAAAGGGAGACCGGTCCTGAGCTGGGCGGCGCTCTTACTCAGGGCGGCGAAGCTCGAAACCCTCGAAGGTGAACGCAGGGGTCACCGTCGCCCCGACCAGCGAGAACGGTCCGAGGGGTCGGGCCCACTGCCACACCATGGGCTCGACCACCGCTTGGGGTGTCTGACCAGCCTCGAGATCGGCCCCGAGTACGACCACGTCGAGGCGTCCGTCCGGCCACTCTCGGTGCAACTCCAAAGGTGATCCGACGTAGAAGTGCCAGAGCTCGGTGGCGTCGATCCGGTGCGGCGCCGAGATCTCGCCCTCCATGAGCAGGTACACGATCGCACTGCCGGCCGGCCGTTCGCCGCTGGCGGCCTGGGCTACCCAGGTCCGCCGGTACCAGCCGCCCTCGGGATGCGGGACAAGTCCCAGCTCTTCAACCAGCCACTTCCCCGGGCGCGCGGAACCATCCACTCCCCCGGCACCCCCTATGGCGCGCCCACACCGAGGGAGTGAGCCACGGCCAGAGAATGCAGCTCGGAACCGCCGAGCAGGGCGCCTGTCGTCTCGGCACGCTTGATCAACAGGTGCGAGTCGTGCTCCCAGGTGAAGCCGATGCCGCCGAACGACTGGAACGACTCGCGGCACACCAGCCGTTGGCAGTCGTCGCTCGCTGCTTTGGCCATCGCCACGGCGACAGCTCGATCGGGCCTGTCTTCCTCGATCGCCGCCACAGCGAAGTAGCACAGCGCTCGGGCGCGCTCGATGGCGAGGAACATGTCGGCCATCTTGTGCTTGACGGCCTGGAACGAGCCGATCGGCACCGAGAACTGCTTCCGTTCCTTGACGTAGGCGAGCACCATCTGGAAGAGGGCATCACAGGTGCCGACGGTCTCGAGAGCCAGCCCGACCGTGGCCTCCTCGAGCGCCCGCAGGATCCCGATCGTCGAGGCTTGACTGTCCGGCTCACCGAGAGCACGTTCGTCAGGGACGACCAACCGGTCCAGCGTGGCGGTGCAGAGCGGGCGTGTCGCATCGAGCGATCGAACCGGGGCCAGACCAGCCTGGCTCCCGGGGACCAGGAAGGCACCGAACCCGTCTCCGACGCGGGCCAAGACGGCGACCTCGGTCGTCGAGGCGTCGGCGAGCACGCCCAGTTTCCTGCCGTGGAGGACCCAACCGCCTGCAACCCGCTCTGCCGTCATGGTCACGTCGTCCATGCGCCATCCACGGGGATGGTCGGCGATCGCCAACGCTCCCGTGCACGCACCGGATGCCACCTCGGCCAGAATCCGGTGTCGTTGCTCGGAGCGCCCGACCTCGCGAACGACCGGCACGAACTGCGTCACCGTGGAGAGCAGTGGTCCCGGTGCCACGGCGCGACCCAGCTCCTCGGCAACAACGGCGGTCTCGACGAACGAGAGCCCGACGCCACCGTCCTCCTCCGATATGGCGAGCGTGGGCCAATCGAGGGCCACCATCGCGTCCCAGAGATCCGTTGCAGGCTGCCCGCTCTCAACGACGGCGCGGACGACCGCCAGTGTGCACTCCTTCTCGAGAAACGAGCGCACGGAGTCACGCAACTCCTCTTGGTCGCTCGAGAATTCGAGCTCCACACCGACCCCTTCCTGCCCAACCGGTCCGCCACCGGGCGGGCGAAACCGGCGGCGAGTGTAGCTGACGACGGTCTCAGTCCCCGGTGCTACCGCGCCCTCGCACCGCTTCCGGGACGAAAGTCCGAGGGAGCCTCGGAGGGGTCGCCGGTCCGTCGGCTGGTGCGTCGGACCGGCGAAGCGGGGGGCAACCAGCACCATTTGCTTGCGCTTCTCCAGTCGGGGCGCCCCCCGACGCGTGCAACCCATCGGATCGGCTCCGGTCGACCACCCGTCCGCCGGACCGGGTACCAGCGGCGCGCCTACACTCTCCGGTGCGCCTCTAGCTCAACGGCAGAGCAACGGACTCTTAATCCGCAGGTTTCGGGTTCAAATCCCGAGGGGCGCACCAGAAAGTCCCAGGTAACAGCCATAAAGCGGCTGAGTTTCATGTATCGGGGTCCTCGATCTTCGCTATTCAACCCAGATACGCGTTCTGATACACGAAACCGATACATTCAACTCATGGGCCGGCCGATTGAGGACTTGGCGACTCGTTTCGAGCGACAGGTGGATCGAACGGGCGAGCACCACCTTTGGCTCGGTCCGATCCATTCGGCCCGCGGCGCACCGGGCGCATCAACGTGGGCACTGTTGCGATGACCGCTCATCGTCTGGCGTCGGAACTGGCGCGCGGTCCACTCACACCGGCTCAGCGGGTCCTCACTTGTGCCTCGAAGCCGGCATGCGTACGCGTCGACCACCTCCGCAGCCAACCTCGTCCGGCAGTCTGTTGCAGAGTTAGGACCTTTTGACATTCTTGTCAATAATGCCGGCGGCACCCGTATGGGGCCGCTGCGTTCGTTGCCAACAAAGGCGTGGGACGCCAGTTTCCACCTCAACGTTCGCTCGGCCTATGTGGCGACACGCGAAGCCGGCAACTACTTCCTGGCCCAACAAGCTGGGGCGATCGTCAAGGTCTCATCGGACGCCGGTCTCTATGGCGTTCGAGGAGGAGCGCACTATTCGGCGGCGAATGCGGCACTACAAATGTTTACCCAAGTGACAGCGGCGGAATGGGGGCCGCACGGCATACGTGCCAACTGCGTCGCAGTCGGCGGTGTCGCATCAGATCGGACTACGGCTACGTGGGACATGGGCGGGCATTGACCCAGCGGCGATCGGCCAAGGCACCATGTTGGGCAGGGTAGGCCGACCCGAAGAAGTTGCCGCAGTGATTCTCTTTCTTGCGAGCGACGGCCCTTCCTACATCACCGCCCAGACCATCTCGGTCGACGGCGGTCACCCATTGGGCGGGATAGAAGACTCCTGAGAAGGGACGCGATGAAAACGGAGAGCAGGATGCTGGTCGGCGGTAGACTCGTTGACTCCGATGCCGGCGAGGCAAAACCGAACGTCGTTGGCAAGGTGCCCCACCGGGGACCGGTTCACGAACAACGCATGCCGATGCAAATGAGCCTCAAGTCAGGGCGCTGTCCAGTACTGCTGATACCGGTCGATGTACTCGGCGAACTTGCCACGGATCTCCCGTTGAGTAAGCCCGAACTCTTCCGCGGTGTACTTGTGTGCGCCGCGAGAGCCGACCGTGTTCTCCTCGCTCCACAATCTCATGGCTCTGCGAACATTAGGTCTGAGTTCAAGGTCTGCGAATTCGTAGATACGCTCGACCGCCGCTAAAGGGTCACTGATAAGTTGGGGCTGGCCCACATCGAAGAAGCGGTCTTCGCCTATGACCGCTCGCGACGCCATCCCGCGGTGGGCACTGTCGAAGAAGTCATCAAGGATGTCGTGTCCAAACGTCTTTGGATCACATTTCCAGTGCGGAATCCGCTGGCGCGTAGCGTCCGCAATGACGGAACAGGCGGACGGAATTACCTGAAGCGGGTCTCGATGGGTCACGACGAAACGAGCTTGCGGATAATGCGCTGCTAGCTGCTCAAGGCAAATCATGTCCTCAGGCGACTTCAGCAGCCATCGGTAAGGCGGGCGGTGCGACTGGAGCATGCGAAGCACGCGTTCGTGATAGTGGAACTTCGTCGAGTGGTCGGCCCCACGCCACCACTTCACATACGTCCGCAGACCGAGGGGGTTCCCACTCTCGCGAAATGACAGCTCGTGGATCCGACGGTCCTCCGTTGGTCCATCAATCGTTGCGATGTGGTACTGGCTGCCGGTCATAGAGTGCGGACGCCGAGGGTCCTCCTGCTCGGTCATCACGTCGGGCGGTGGCACCGGGTCTGTGATTTCCCACTTCCGTAGATAGCGAAACTGGGGATCAACCGCGAGTAAATAGTGGGTGGCCGTAGTCCCGGACCGACCAGTTCCCAGAATCATAAGGATTCCGTCGACGCCGTGAGCGGCGGCCTCGTCCCCATGGTCCGCGTACCATTGCTCGATGCGGAGGCGGTTGACGATCCGATCAATGACAATCTCTTCGATCCGTCGTGTGGCGTCTTCGTCCTTACCCAAATCGAACGGAATCGCGGCGACGAGATGCTCGAATCCCTCTTGCCAGCCGTCCGGGCCAAAATCGGCCAGTCCATTCGCGCGTTCGCTGGCGCGCTCCAGAAGTTCAGTGGTCGTGGCACTCATCTGCTCGTCCTCCACTTGTGAGAGTTACCGAATCTAAAAGTCATCTTTCGTTCGCTCCACAAATACGAATATGACTCAAAAAGAGGGCTGACAAGTCGGTCCGGATTAGTCGAGGGTCGTCTCATCTGCCACGAGCGCGGTCATGGCGTTCAATTGTTCGATGCAATGGTCCGCCGAACGGTGTCTGAGCCGAAGCTGCAAAATAGTCGCGCCACAACTAACGAGTTTGCCGACGAGACGTCGGGTTCCGTCGGGATCTCCGATGGGATCTAAGAGTTCGCCACTAGGCAGGATCAATTCGAGCGCTTTGACCCTGGAAGCCCAGGTCGAAGTGGTGCGAGCTTTCTCGATCAGTAACGCCAACTCGTCCAACCCAAGACCGAACGGGACCCACCCATCTCCCAGCGCTATCGCTCGTTGCAGGGAGCGTGCTGTCCGACCTCCAACCCAAATTGGTATCGAAGGCTGTTTGGCACAAGGGTCAACAACGATGTCGTCGTAGTCGTAGTACTGGCCATGGAATTCCGGATGGCGGCGAGAGAGCGAGCTTCGAAGAGCAGCCAAGGCCTCGTCAGCCCGAGCACCCCGGTCACCAAAGGGGACAGCGAGAACTTCGAACTCTTCGCGCAGTGACCCGACACCTACGCCGAGAATCAATCGGCCATTGCTCACTACATCCAAAGTCCCGTAGCGCTTAGCAATCTCGAGTGGATGATGGTAGCCAATGACAAGTACGTGGGTTGCGAATCGAATCCTTGTCGTCTGGGCTGAAAGATATCCGAAGGTGGCAAGCGGGTCCCAGTAGCGGCTGCCTCGGACGGAGGCGACGTCAACCGGAATGGCGACATGTTCGCTACAGGTGACGTGGTGGTACCCAAACTCTTCTGCCGCCCGGACGATCTTTGCAATATCTTCGATGGTTCCCGAGCTTTCCCAAGCGGCATTTATGTCCGGATGAAGCGTGACAATTGGAGTGGTTATGCCGAGGCGCATCGTTTATTACCTTTAGATCTCTAATGCGAACACATCTATTTTTTTGTTTCCCATTTCAGTTCAGCTTCGGGTGACAAGCCTTCTTGAAGTCGGAGCTGGTCGATCGATCACAGGAATCATCGGTGGGGGCACAGTTTCCAGTAATTTCGGATTAGTCGCAGACCATGTGTGCGACTCCCTCGCGCCGATTACTGCGCTGGACATGCCGTTCGTCGGAGGAGCAGCGACGGGCGTCTCGCAGCTCGTCCCCGACATCAGCTGCCTTCAGTAAGCGCGTCTTTGGTACCGAAGCTTTGGCCGCGCCACAGAAACGAATGATCATGAGTCCGCATTCGAGGCCCATCGTATCGAGCCAGTTGTACAGACCTGGGTCCCGATGCGAGAGCACAACGCGACACATGCCGTTCGGCTCCGGCTGCATCTGCGCCTGGTTGATGCTCGTGAATCGATTGGCGTAGTCGAGTGTGTGCCACAGCGAGGAGGCTAGTTGCAACCCCCAGAAGTCGGCCTCGGGACCGGGGAACTCTATGACCAGTACCTCATCGGGCGCGAGCTGCCACAGCCCACTGGTTACGGCTGGAAGCTTCGTCTCTGTGCGTGCTAGTTCCGGGCGGAAGCTGTTGAGCGCTATCTCCGCAAGTTCCGTCGACTTCTTCATCCAGAACCGGATAGAAGCCTCAAGTATCCAGTCGGAGACAACATCGAAGCAGGCAGCAACACGTCCCGCGTTCCACTCGGATGGCGAGATCGTTCCGCTGTCCAGACATTCAATGCGGAATCGGGAACGCTTTGCACCCCGCCAGTCATCGAAGAATTCACGTGCCGCGATGCCCGTCGTGCCGGGCTGCAGTGGCAGCCAAGGTCCGTCTCGAGGCTCGCCGCCGACGAAGAATTCAAAGTTCCCCTCGGAGTCGACATCGAAGTCCGATCGCGCAAGCGTCACCGCTGGATTGCTTTGCCTGAAATCCATCGACAAGTAAGGCGCGTTCCCGAGCTGGCCCCACATTCGGTAAGAGCAATCGTCGCGAATCGTGGCCCGCCGATAGACTCCGTCGGGGCTTGCGGCTCCCCAGTCCAGGAGGTGAGATTGTCCCGGCGCGGTCCACATTGGATGGAGGGGATCGTGATTCGTTATTGCCGATTCGACTGCGTAGGCCGTCATCAACAAGAGGTAGTGGAACGATTCGGCTCTGTCGACACGGTTGCTGGTGAGGGGATAGCCATCCAGCAAACGGGCGGCCTCGACCAAGCGTTGCCCGTAAATTTCGACTGTGGTTTCGTCGAGTACTACCTCTGGCGCGTCCTCAACCTCGCGAAGCAGTTTGTCGATCAGTGCGGACGATGGCATCTGGGCCGAGGCAAACAGCGACGTGGTCGCTTGCAAGTCAGACTCATTGATCCATGACATCGGCGTGCCTCCATCGGTCATGTCAAGATGGATCCCTTGCCACCCCGGAACCTGGTTTTTGACCGGAGCCACGAGCTCTTACGGAATTGCGGGCGACCCGAGGGCAAGCATGCCGCTCTAGTCCGAAGCCTCGCGCTACCCTGCACACCCTGAATACCGATCGAAACGGACTGCGCTACGAACCCGCCTTCGTTCCTGGTATGTCCGTGCCACAGTACGGCGCTTCCCTCGTCGGCACGAATCCCGTCTTCTCGGCCCGGAGAGCCCACACACAAATGGGAAGATCATGGCCAAAGGCTTTCGAGAAGTTAATGGTGTTGGCGAGTAGGCCGTTGCCGTTGTAGCTCTTTATGTTGCGGAGCGCCTTCACCACGCTGGCCCGAGTCGGGTTCGATCCGGCCCCCCCGATCCCCTTGATCATGAGGTCAGCCCCGAGCCAAGCGTTGGACTCGGAGAAGTTGGGAAAGTCCTTCGAGGTGTAATGGTCATACTTTTCGAGTGCCGCCAGCATCGCCCTGGTCCCAGCATTGGGAACCTGAAAGGGATGAACCTCACTCAGGAAGATCACTCCCCGGAGCTGGGGCCAGGCCGGTGAGTTGATCAGACTGGAGCTCAGACCGGCTGGAAGGATGACTACTTTGGTCTTGATCCCTGCCTGCTCGTAGGACTCGGTGATGGCGACGTCACTGGCGGAGTCGAGATTCGGCCAGAGGGCATCTGCGCCGTCTTGCTTCGCGCTCAGAGAAAGGCTCGTGAAGTTGACACTTCCAAAGGGAATCGAGGTGTCGTTCACCACCGTCTTACCCCCGACACGAGCGAAGGACTGCGCGACGTCGGAGTTAGCCCGAACGGAATCGGGCGAGATTCCGATGGCATAGGTGGCCAGCTTGGTGGCCCCGAAGGCCTTCAGGACCGTCCCGTACATTGTGTTCACCGGATAGCTAGGGTTGAGACTGCCGTAGACCGCGGCGAACATGTTGGTGTAGGGCTGCTGACCCCACTCCGGGCCGTCGGAATCGTCACCGGTCACCGGAACGCCCGCCTGCTCCGCGTACTTGGCGGCCAAGAAGAGCACGGGCGACTCCGAGACGATCCCGATGGCGCCCTTGGAGATGGCCTCTTGGACGTCGGTCGCGATTTGCGTCGGACTCGTCTGGTCGTCGAGGATCAACGGTGTCAACTTGTGACCGTCAATCCCGCCTTCGGCGTTCTGCGAGTCGAGCCGGGCTTCGAACGCTCCGACTGTGCCCACGTCCTGAGGTGCTGCCTCCCCGGTGATCGACGTGATGAGGGCGATGGTGTAGGGGGTCGGCGCGGCCGAAGCTGTAGCTGTGGCAGCAACCATCAGCCCCGGAACCGTTGCCACGACGGCCAGGGCCGCAACCAACGTCTTTCGGAAACGGAACATGAAACCCCCCTGTCTTGCGTTGGAATGGATCCCCCATGAGCTGCTGGTACTGAGAGCGTTCACGATGGACTGGGTCTTGGCTGAAGGGTTCCCGCGGTCAACGGGGATCCCGAGTTGAGAGGTTCACAAATCCGGCACGGCCGGGGCTTACTGAAGAGTGCCGCGAGCAGCGACACCACTCAAGCACCATGCTCTTGCGAAGGCGTTGCAAACATTTACCCCCCCTTGGGTACCTGGCGCGCCCCGGTGAAGTCACCTGAGACTCGTCGATCTTTGTCCTGACTATAGACCGCGCCACTGGCGTTGTGACAGCATCCTGTCACATTTTCTGAGTCCCTCAAATGGTCTCCGACCGCGACCGCACGGGCACCGGGAAGTCGAGCGGTGGGGGTTTGATCGATATTCGCCGGCCTCGAAGCCGGCGCAGCTTCTCAGGAATGTGACAATGTAGTGTCACATTTTTTAGATCGCCCGTTTCGGCAAGTCCTGGTCACGACATCAAACGGGAGGGCACCGTTGAGCCATCACCTCGAAGGGAAATCAGTTGTCGTCACCGGCGGAGGCCGAGGCATCGGTCGTGCCATTGCTCTGGCCGTGGCCGAGGAAGGCGGTGGCGTCGTCATCGCCGACTACGGGGGGGCGGTGGACAGCAACCAAGCTGGGACCTCGGAGGCGGCCGACGCGGTCGTTGCGACGATCGCAGCCGCCGGTGGACGAGCGGTGGCAGCGGCCGTGGACGTGTCCACCATGGAGGGAGGGCGGAGTGCAGTGGAGGCAGCAATGGACAGCTTTGGCCAGCTCGACGGCCTGGTCTGTTGCGCCGGGATCACCGCCCTCAAGTACTTATGGGACATCTCCGAGCAGGAGTGGGACGACGTGATCAATGTTCACATCAAAGGACACTTCAGCTGCGCCAAAGCGGCGGCGCGGGTGATGATCCCCCAGCACTCGGGCAGCCTGATCTTCCTCTCGAGCGGTGCGCTCAACGGGATGCCCAACACCGTCGCCTACTCCACGGCGAAGGCGGGGATCCTCGGTTTCACCTGGAGCACGGCCAACGCTCTCGGGCGATTCGGCATCAGGACGAACTGCATGGTGCCGAGCGCCGCGACGCGCATGTCAGACAGCATCTACGGGAACGCCGGCAAGCTCACCGACCGAATGGGAGACGCCATGCGCAGCGAGTTGGCGACCGGCACGTACCGCGATCCAAGCAATATTGCGCCGTTTGCCGTCTACCTCCTCAGCGATGTCGCCAGTGACATCAATGGACAGGTCTTCAGAGTCCAGGGATACGAAGTCGGACGTCTGGGGATGCTCCGTTACGCGCCGGTCATGACGAACCTCGGAAAATGGGACGTCGACGTCCTGGCCGAGCGCCTTCCCGCCGAACTCGGCCCGGATCTCCAACCACTGCCAATGCCCTGGCCGGAACCGGAGCATACGGACGAAATCCGCTTCGTCGACTGACTGAGCCGGACCGAAGGATCATTCTCTAAGCACGAAGGGACACGAAGATGGGTCAGGACGTAAGCGTGCCGGCGGGAACAGGAGCGATGAACATTTACGTGTCCGAGCCTGAAACCAGTGCTCGTGGCGCAGTGATCGTGTTGCAGGAGGCCTTTGGGGTCAACGACCACATCCGGGACCTCTGTCATCGTTTCGCCGCCGCCGGGTACGTCGCCGTCGCACCCCACCTGTTCCATCGCAGTGACGACCCTGAGCTCGGCTATGACGACATGCAGGAGGTAATGGTCCACATTATGCAGCTCGAAGCTGACAAGGTCGAGACCGACCTCAACGCCACTCTCGAGCTCCTCGCGTCGATGGGATATAAGGGCAACCGGGTCGCCGTGGTTGGTTTCTGCATGGGCGGCAGCATCTCATTCGTGGCCGGGTGCTATTGGGAGCTGGGAGCCGCAGTTACCTTTTACGGAGGCGGGATCGCCCAAGGCCGCTTCGGACTGCCACCGCTCTTTGACCTCGCTCCGACACTCAAGACTCCATGGCTGGGACTGTTCGGCGACCTTGATACCTCAATCCCCGTGAACGAGGTCGAAGGGTTGCGCACTGCGGCTGGAAAAGCAGGTCCCGATGTCGACATCGTTCGCTACCCCGAAGCAAACCACGGCTTCCATTGCGATGCTCGCGCTTCGTTCCATGAGGCGTCGGCCACTGACGCCTGGCGCAGGACGCTGGAATGGCTCGAACATCACCTGGCCCCAACGCCGTCGCCTGCGGCAGACTGACCCGCTCAGCCGTCGCCTCGGCGTGACTGGAAGTTGATCGGACCGTGCGAGTTGGCGTAGCCAAGCACGCCAAGGTCCACGTCGAGCTCCGAGAAGACAGCATCGACGACTGCGACATCCTTGACCAAAAAGGGTCCGGCGGAGGCTGCGACCTTCTCGATCGACCCCAAGCGGGCGACGACGTCCAGGGCATAACTGGCTCCACTCGACTGGAGGATGGCCGCGGCGACCGTCGACATGTCGACGCCGAAAGCGGCCGCGACTCGTTCGACTTCGCCAGCCAACTGCATGTGTGCGGCGAAGAGCGCGTTGTTCAACAGCTTCACCGCCAGGGCACTGCCCAACGGGCCGATGGCGAGGATCGGGTCGCCGTACGAAGCCACCAATGCGGAAGCCGCTGCGATGTCCCTCGGGTCGCCCCCGAGGAGCACGGTCACATGGCCTTCCTCGATTTCCGTCGCCGCGCCGCTCACCGGTGCATCGACGACCCGGATCCCTCGCTCAGAGCCTTCCTCGGCCATTTGGCGAGCCAGGCCGGGGCTCCCCGTGGTGTGGGTGACGAGTAGTGCCCCAGGTGTCATAGAACCGAGGAAGCCTTCGGGCCCGAAGGCCAATTCCCGGATCTGGGCGTCCGAGAACAGGCAGAGCACGACCGTGTCCGCACCGCGAACCGCTTCACGCCGGTCATCGGTGGCCGAGGCACCCACTTGCTCACATTGCGAACGCGCTTCGACCCGTCGGGCGAAGGCGGTGACGTCCCAGCCACCCGCGACGAGACGGCGCACCATGGGGAGACCCATCTGACCTGCTCCGATGAAGCCGACCCGTCGATCTCCGCTACTCACCGCCAATCCTTGTAGGCCGAGGATTCCAGGTCTGTCCGGATCGTCTTGAACTCGGTTTGCGACTTGGCCGCTGTGGCGGGGTCGAGGCCGCAGTCGGGCACCGGAAGCTCACGGCCCCGCTCCAGCTGCACGTCGTAGGTGCCACGCTCGCCGCCCGGGGCCTCGAAGAAGAGCTCAACTCTGTTCGAGCCACAATCTTCACCGTGTCGAGCGTACGACAGCCATTCCCAACCGCGCCTCGTCACAGTACCGCCCCGTCGGCTGCCTGCACGGGCGGCCAGAAGGCGGTGCAGCCTCGAAGGTGCGAGGTGGCGGCCGACGTGGGTAAGGACCGGTTGACCAGTGCCTGGAGTACGTTCTCGTGGAGGTGGGCCCAACAGGCGCCGTCGGGAAAGACAATGGCTGTCGGCGCGAACCGGTGGCCACCCAGGTGCGACGTCCGCCAGACCCGTACCGAGTCGAACCCCGGCTGGGCCGCCACCCCGGGGCGAGTGCCCATTGAGCCGCAGCAACGGTCCCGGGTCCCGTGAGTACAGATATCGGTCACGTCCATGGTCGATGGCGGAATGGGGCGTGTTCTGACCAGTTCGGTGACAAGGTCCGCCAGACCATCCACCGGAGCGGAGCCCCGCTCCGACCGTAGCCGGCGAAGGGTCCCTCCCCCCGATCGAAGACGACAACCTCGCGTTCGGTCCTTATGGACCCGAGCGAGCCCGCCTGAAGTCGTACCGTGCGTCCTTCCGCAATCTGCTCATTGGCGACCTGGGCCAGGCGAGCGAGGAGCGGGTCCTTCAGAACCTCGCGGGGCCGCGGAAGCGGATGCTCTATGAGCACGAGGACGTCGAATTGCGGGCCGTGCCCGCCGGTTCGACGCAGAGCTCGCGAGCCCACGACGCGCAGGTCGGGCACGTCACGGTCTCGCTCACCGTGTCGCCTCCGCCGAAGCCTCCGTGTCGACGAACACCTCCCCGTCGTCGACCTTGAGCGCGTACTGCTCGAGCTGGCAGCTCGGATTCGAGATGCCCTTGCCGGTTGTGGCGTCGAAGGACCACATGTGGTTGGCGCAGGTAATGACGGTGCCATCGAAGCCCCCCATGGCCAGCGGGAACTGCTCATGCGGACAGATCCCGTCCATGGCCCGAAGCGTTCCCGAGGCGTCCCGCACCACCAGCACCTCCCAGCCCTCGAGGAAGAAAGCCGTTAACTCGCCGGCACCGATGTCGCTCTCGGCGCACACCCGCCTGAAGGCCATCGCGACAGTGTACTGTCACTTTGGTGAGAAGGGCAGCAGTTCCGATGTGTGGGTGCCTAGGCCCAGAATCCAGCGGAACAGGCCCGTTGAAGAGCAGAAGGTAGGTGCAGGTGAGCGGAGAGCTTGACGGAAAGGTGGCCATCGTCACCGGAGGGTCTTCGGGTATCGGTCTCCGAACCGTCGAGAGGTTCCTCGCCGAGGGAGCCCGCGTGGTGGTGGCTGACATCGACCGGGATAGGGGGCAGTCGCTCGTGGCCGATCTCGGGGAGCAAGCCGCCTTTCTTCACACGGATGTTGGCCAACCAGACGAGGTCGTGGCGCTGGTGGCCTTCGCCCTCGAGCGGTTCGGCGGCCTGCACGTCATGTTCAACAACGCCGGGACGGCGGGGATCCGCCATCCGACGCTCTTCGACGAGGACTTTTCCGACTTCCACCGAGTCATGGACGTCAACCTGTTGGGCGTGATGGTCGGCACCCGAGAGGCGGCTCGACACATGGCCGAAGCCACTGGTGGGTCGATCATCAACATTTCCTCGGTGGGTGGCATGCAGTTCGCCCCCAGCCTGTGGGCGTACCACCTGTCTAAATCAGGGGTGATCCACTTCACCAAGGCAGCCGCGGTCGGACTGGGGCGGCACCGGGTGCGGGTGAACTGTATCGCCCCAGGGAACATAGAGACGCCGATCCTCGAACAGACGATGACCTCCCATTTGCCCGAAGCCGAGCGGGCCGAGACCCTCCGTCGCATTCGCGAGTACATCCTCTCCCAGCAGCCACTCGCCAGGCAGGGTACGACCGACGACATGGCCGAAGCGGCCCTTTACTTCGCCAGTGACCGCTCGGCCTATGTGACGGGCACGGTCCTTCCCGTCGACGGCGGCCTGCTGGCCGGCAATCCGGCCCGGACGGGTGGGATCAATCGCCTGAGCGGCCAGGACAACGAGGGCTGAGGGCATTCGTGGACGATCTCCAGCGCCTCGTCGATCGCGACGCCATCAGGGAAGTGGCGCTGCGCTACGCGCTGGCCGTCGACAGCAAGGACCTCGACGCCCTGGCCGGCCTCTTCGCTCCCGACGTGGACAACGGACGCTTCGGTCACGGCGCCGATGGAGTACGACGCTTCTACGACCAGGCCCTGCGCAACTTCCACTGCTCCTTCCACCTCGTCGCCAACCACGTAATCGATCTGCACGACGCCGACCATGCTCAGGGCGTCGTCTACTGCCTCGCGCAGCATCACGTGCTCGAGCCCGAGTATTGGTTCGACGAGGCGCTGGCCTACTGGGACACCTACGAGCGGATTAACGAGAGTTGGTGCTTCCGGCGGCGCCGGCTTCGCTCCTGGTACCGGGGACACTCGGGCCACCCGGTGCACGGCGAGGCCCGCATCATCGCCCCCGGTGAGGTGCGAGGACCCAAGCGGGGTGGGCGCATGCCCGAGGCTTTCGAAACCTTCCAGGCGTTCTGGGACCGCCCGCCCTTCGAGTCGCAGGACCAGTGATCCCGCGGAGTCAGGCGGCCAAACGCAGGATCTGTGCCAAGTTGCGACCCATAACGGCCGCGATGTCGTCCCTCGGCAGGCCGGCCAGCCGTTGGACGTAGGAGGTCGGCTCTGCCAGACCCTCGGGATGCGGGTAGTCCGAACCGAAGAGCACCCGCTCTGCACCGATCAAACGGATGATGTCCATGGGGTCGTCCTCGTGAAACGGGTGCACCCACACGTTGCGCTTGAAGGTGGCAACCGGGTCGTCGCCGAAGAGGCGGGGGTTGCGCTCGTAGGTGTGCGAGAGGGCGTCCAAGAGCGGTCCCACCCACCGTGAGCCGTTCTCGACCGGCAGCACCCGCAGAGCGGGAAACCGGTCGAAGAGGCCGTGGCAGATCGCCGATCCCATGGCGTCCATGATCCCTCGGTGATAGCTGCGGAACACCTCCTCGAAGGCGTTCTGGTTCCGGAACGGGAGGTACTCGTCACGGGGACCGTCCCAGAGGCTGAGGTACCGCGTGGAGCCGTCGTCGGAGGCGTGCATTCCGACCGCGACGTCAGCCTCGACCACCTTCTCCCAGAAGAGGTCGAACTCAGGCAGGGCGAAGGAGCGGTAGCCCTCATAACCGGGTACGGGGGCGGGCCGAATCAGGACGATCCGCGCCCCCCTACTCACCACCCACTCCAATCTTCGATGGCCTTCTCCACGATGGGAAGCGTGATGACCGGCGTCGGATAGATCCGGTCGTCGTAGTTGAAAGTCCAGTTCTCGTGCATCCACTGGTTGAACGCGTGGACAACCATGTGGGTTGCCTCCGGGTCGCCATCGAGACGTTCCTCTAGCAGGCTGGCCAGGGTCGGCCACATGATGGCCCGGTCGATGCCCAACTCGTCCATCCGTGCCAGCCTTGGTTCGGGAGCGAAGAAGGCCTCTTCGGCCTTCATGGCCTCACCGAGGATCTCGCGCCGAGACTTGCCCTCCTTGTTGCCCCTCAGGAAGTAGTCCTCTTGGGCACCCGGTTTCGCCACGACCTCGAAGGTGGGATTCGGGATGTAGTCGGAGATGACGTTCTTCACCGCAATCTTCGTTCGACCGTTCACCTGGACATACTTGATCAGGCCCTCGTAGCCCCGAGGCAGGAACTTGGTGAACGCGTCCGTCGTCTCGTACATGTGGTTGTCGGCATCGTTGACCGGAAAGTCGATCGGCGAGTTGTTCATGGTCGCTCCCTGTTCATCGTTTCGGGGTTCCTTCGTCCTTCACATGGAGAATGTGTATCCACCGTTGAGCACATAGGTCTGTCCGGTGATCCACTCGGCCAGCGGACTGGCCAGGTAGGTGACGAGTCCGGCGACGTCATCAGGTTGACCCCGACGGCGGATCACGTATGGGCGGAGGAAGGATCGTTCGCGTTCGTGTTCCTCGGGCGTCTCGGGGGGCGGTGGCGCAGTAGCCGGGGTGGCGATATTGCCGAGGCTGATGCAGTTGACGGTGATGGCATAGCGACCAACCTCCCGCGCGATGGAACGGCAGAATCCGGCTGCACCCGCCTTGGCGGCCGCGTAGGAAGAGAGTTTGGCTTCGCCGTTGCGCGCCGCATCGGAAATGATCGTCACGATGCGTCCGCAGCCGGCCTCGATCATCGACGGCAACGCGGCCTTGGTGCAGTGCATCACCCCGAAAAGGTTCACGGCGAAGAAGCGCTGCCAGTCGGCTGGATCGCTGTCAACGAAGTTGACCAACTTGGTGAATCCTTCAATGCCGGCGTTCCCGGCATTGTTGACGAGGATGTCGATACGGCCACTGCCCCCGATGGCTGTCGAAACCTGGTCCCAGTCCGTAACGTCGAAAGGAAGCGCATGAGCCTTCCCGCCGTCCGAGCGGATGAGAGCCACCGCTTCGCCGGCGGCTTCGGCCCGGACGTCGTTGACCAGTACCTCGCCACCCGCCTGAGCGAGGGCACGAGAGATGGCCAGTCCCACTCCCTGCCCAGCACCGGTGACGAGGACTCGGCGTCCACCGAGGTCAATTGTGTAGGTCACGGAGCCGCGGCCTCGTAGGTCGGATTGGCCTCGTAGCGGAGCCGCCATTCGCTCCTCGACACGATCGAAGTGTCGACATCAGCCGACTGGGCGCGCAAGGCCCCGACGGTGGCCTGTTCACGAGGAATCACCGCGAAGGGGTCGTAATCGCAGAAACGGGCGACGTTCTGCCAGCTCACTTGGTGGATGGCCTCGTCAGGCAAACCGGCGCCGAGGCACTGGTCCATTAGGACCTCCGGGGCGTCCGGCCACAACGAGTCCGAGTGGGGGTAGTCGGTCTCGAACGCAATGATGTCGAGACCAATCTCGTTGTAGAGCTTGAGCGACGTGGGGTCGTAGATGAAACAGGCCAGGGCATGCTCCCGGAAGACCTCGCTGGGGCGCTTCGATCCGAAGTCCTGACCGGTCCATTTCTGATTGTCGTAGTGCCGATCGACTCGGTCCATGAGGAAGGGGATCCACCCAATTCCACCTTCAGAGAAGGCCACTTTGAGCGCCGGATACTTGCGCATCGCGTGACCCCAGAGCAGGTCCTGAACGGCCAGGACGGTTACCTGAGTCGAAAGCACCATGAAGTTGTCCATGGAGAAGTCGGGCCCCATGTTGATGGCGTCGAGGCCCATGCCGATGTGCAGGCACATCACCACCCCCAGGTCCGACACGACCTGGAAGAACGGGTCCCAGTACTCACTGGCGTAGCTGGGTAGACCCTGCATGTGGGGAAGCTCCGGCATGGAAATGGCTCGGCAGCCCTTGGCCGCCACTCGCCGGACCTCGGCCACCATGGCGTCCATATTCCAGGTCGGTCCGATGGACAATGGCATGAAGCGGCCCGGATGTGAAGCGCACCACTCGTCGATGTGCCAGTCGTTGTAAGCCTGCAGCATCACCAGGGCCAGTTCCTTATCCTCGGCCTCCTGGAATCGGCGGCCGCTGAACCCGGGAAGGCTCGGGAAACACATGGAAGCCAGCACGCCGTTGCGATCCATGTCCCGGACCCGTTCATCCACGAGGTAGGCGGCCGGACGCATCTCAGCCAGGGCGCTCGGATTGAGACCCCACTCCTCCTTGGGCCAGGACACGGTGGCGTTGAGGCCGAAGATGCCGAAGACCTTGCCTTCGAACTCCCAGTGCTCCTTGCCGTTGGGCTCGCGGACGAGCTGCGGGGCACGGTCGTGGTACTTGGCCGGTAGATGGTGCTCGAAGAGGCCTGGCGGCTCGATCGCGTGGTCATCGATGCTGAGGATGATCATGTCGTCGAGCTGCATCATCTGCTCCTTGGCCGTTTCATCGATCTCGTCGGAGGAGGATCACACTGCCGGGGGTGAGTCCACCGCTGGTCACGACGGCCGTCGAAGCGTTGGCTACCTGCCGGGGGCCGGCTTCGCCACGCATTTGGACCACCGCTTCATGCACCAGACCCATGCCATGGGTGCGGCCATGGGAAAGTTGCCCACCGTGGGTGTTGACGGGCAGTGTGCCCTCCCGGGCGATGGCCTTGCCACCGTCGAGGAAGTGGCGAGCCTCACCGATCTCGCAGAAGCCGAGGGCCTCGATCCACGACAGGCAATTAAACGTGAAACCGTCATAGAGTTCCGCCACGTCGATCTCGTCGGGCCGGACATCGGTACGGGTCCACAGGTGTCGAGCAGGACCGAGCACGTGGGGCTCGTGGCTGAGGACGCCCTGGTCCCATTCCATGCGCTCTGCAATTTGCATACCCACGGCCTCGACGGCCACCGGGTGTCGGGTGTCGGCGGCCGAGTCGAGTGCCGAGACCACGACCGAAACGGCGCCGTCACAGAGGACGTCGCAGTCGTAGAGCCCGAAGGGTGAGCTGATGATCCGGGCACCCAGGTAGTCGTCCATGGTGAGCGGGTCGCGGTAAACGGCTGTCGGGTTGAGTGCCGCGTTGGCGCGGGCGTTGAGGGCGATCCAGCCCAGCGTCTCCCGGGTGGTCCCATAGCGGGCCATGTGCTGCGAGGCAGCCATGGCGACGGTTTGGACGGCCTGGGCCCCGAATGGCGCCAAGTGCTCGTCGGCGCCCGAGACGAGACGAGGCCCGGATGGTGCCGGCGTCTCGCCCCGGCGGGCCAACTCGGTGGCTGTCGACTGCCAGACCGTGCGAAAGCACACCACGTGACGGCACAGTCCGGCGGCCACCGCCAACATGGCCACAATGAGCGAGCCGGTGGCGCCCGGGGTCTCGTGCCCCCCGTTGTGCCAGGTGGGTCGGAGGCCCAGGATCGACTCCACGGCGCTGATGCCGCCTTCGGCGTAGCCACCCTCGGCACCCGTACCCGGGTAGGTCGAGAGGCCGTCGATCTCCTCCATCGAGAGCCCGGCATCGGCAACGGCCCGGCGGATGGCCTCGACCGTGAGCGAAAGCGGGGACACCATCAACTTGCGGCCGATCGTCGACATGCCCACCCCGGTCAGGGCCACCCGGTCCTCGAATTTGTCGGTTCGGGGCATCGGTCGCACCGAACGGATGGTGTCGAAAAGTTCGCGCTCGGCTGGCAGCGCCACCGGATCCTCTCCGGTGGGTTCGAAGAGCGGGAACCACACGTCTTCTTGTCGTTCGAACACGACCCGGACGGGGAGGCCGACGCGTACCTCGTCCGGTGGACAGCCCACCACGTTGGTGGTCAGGCGCACTCCGGGGTCTTCCTCGATGGCCACGACGGCGACGACGTAAGAGTAGGGGTCGTCGGGGTGCCAGCGACCCTGTGTGGTCGTATGGCTCTGGACGACACCACGTCCCGACACGTCACGTTCGCCGAGATCATCCGATCCACAAGTCCGACAGATCGGTGTGGGCGGGTGCTGGAGGCGGTCGCAGGCCAGGCAGTGCTGAAACCGGAGCTGACCGGTCTCACCCGAGGTCCAGTACGAGCGGTTCCAGTCGCGCAATATGGGGTGGGGCCGGGTCACGGAGCGAAGCTCACCATCGCCGGACGACTGCTCCGGGTGTCGAGCTGGTGGGCTTGCCCTCTTCGACCACGGACACGCCGTTGACGAGGACCCACGGGATGCCGGTCGAGTCCTTGGTCATGCGCGTCCCACCCCCTGGAATGTCGTCGAGGGTCTGCAGCGTGAGGGGCTCGACAGTTGCGGGGTCGAACACCACCACGTCGGCGGCCTTCCCGACCTCGAGAGTCCCCCGGTCTTTGAGGTCGAGAAATTCGGCCACGCGCGAAGTCAACGCCGCCACCCCTTCCTCGAGGGTGAAGGACTGCTTCTCCCTGACCCAATGAGCCAGGAAATAGCTCGTGTAGTCGCCGCCGGCAAACGTCTGGAGGTGGGCGCCTCCATCGGAGATTCCCACCAACGTGGCCGGGCTCTTCAAGATCGCTTCGAGCCGCGACTCGTCGACATCCACGGGCCCCGCGATGCGAAAGAACGTCTCGAGTCGGTCGGCGATGCAAACGTCGAACATCACGTCAGCCGGCGTGCACCCGCGCTCTTCGGCAATGTCAACGAGCAACCGGCCCTCCAGAGGTTTCGTCTCTGGCGTACCCGCCTTCTCGACAGAGGCGTTGACCATGAACCTGGCTGTCTCCCAGAAGACGGTGAGCTTGGCGCGCCACTCCGGATCGGCGAGGGCGGCCAGCTTGTCTTCGGGGTCCAAGCGTGAGAGGTCAACCCAGGCTTCCGAGTTGGCGAAAATGGCCGACAGCTTCTTCAACGTAAACCGTGTCTCTGCCCGTTGGCAGCGGGCCACGGCATAGATTTCGCGGCCGTTGGCCAACTGGGCTTCCATGAAGTCGAGGACACCGTCACCGTTGGGCGTGCCCATCCCGAAGTCGTTCCAGGAAACCACCGCACCCGAGACATCGGCGAGTTCGGCCAGGAGGGCACGGTCCTCCTCATTCAGACCGTCACGTTTGCTGGCCGGGTTGATGGACAACAGCCGAGCGCCCTTGCGGCGGACCGCTTCGGCCAGCGCCCGCAACTCGGCTTCGTCGGCGAAGAAGGAGGGAATGTGCTCGCCATCCTCCCCCCGCTGGTGGGGGGCTTGGCTGCTGCTCAGTCCGACCGCGCCGGCCTCGATGGCCGCCTCGACCATGGCCACTATCTCGGCGACTTCGTCCGGCGTAGCCGCCCGCTCGAGCGCGGCATCCCCCATCACAAACCGACGCACCGCACTGTGACCAACCTGGGCGACGACGTTCACCCCGACACGGCCCTCCATGAAGTCGAGAAAGTCGCGAAAGGTCTCCCATGGGAAAGGGGCGAACAGCTGCAGCGCTTTTTTCGGAATCTCTTCTGCCGCGGCGAAGAGCCCCATCAGGTAGTCCTGGTCGTCCCGCCTGACCGGGGCCAAGGTGTAGCCGCAGTTTCCGGTCAGGATGGTGGTGATCCCGTGCGCCGTAGATGGATTAGCCGACGGGTCCCAGAGCAGCTGGGCGTCGTAGTGAGTGTGGGCATCGATGAATCCGGGCGCCACCACGTGATCCGACGCGTCGATGGTCCGCTCTGCCGGGCTGTCGACCGTACCCACGGCGGCGATGCGGCCTCCTTCGACGGCGAGGTCGCCCAGGAAGGCGGCCCTACCCGTGCCGTCCACGATGCGACCGCCTTTGATGAGGATGTCATAGGCCACGCTGTCATTCCTCCCGGTCTGACTCATTCACGTTCGGAGCCGCGAGCGCGGCTGCCAGCTCGCCCACATCGGCGAGTTCGTCGAGGCGAGCGGTCAGCTCCATAAGCTTCTTGCGTTGAGCGTCGCCGGCCAACGTGCCAGCGCACTCTTCGAACTTGCCGAGTCGCTCCTCCTCGCTCAGCGGGTCAGCCGGATTGCCGTGCGACCGGTTCACCGTCTCGTCGTAGCGGCTCCCGTCGTTCAGCGTCACCACCACCCGGCTCTGGATCGGCCCATCCGTCGGGATCGTCCTCACCCGCTCCATGAGTCGCTGGGCTTCAGGTCGCTCGACGGCTTCGTTGGTGTATTGATGGATGCCGGCCCGACCGTCGATGGCGATGACGGCCACGTCGTACTCGAGGCTGTACTTGGCCTGGAGCCCGCTTGCGGGCTGGTGGATGGGCACCATGTCGGTCAGGAAAGATGGGATCTCGACCTCGATCGTTTCGATGTCCTCAGCCTTCACCCGGTTGTTCCGCACGATGTGTTGCATGGCGTCCATGCTCCAGTGAGCAGCGCCGCAGCAGGCATGAAGCCGGATCGTCGAACCTCGGGTGGCCAGGTCCCAGGTGCCCAGCCCATCGAGCACCCGCTCCGGATCGCCATGCTCCAGCCCGAGGAGCCGGGCCACGCCGAGGTCACCGTCGAGGATGTTGGGATCTGCTGTGAACCCGAGCTGGGCCAGCTCGCCGGCCATCACGCCGTGCATGGCGGCGTTTCC
Organism: uncultured Acidimicrobiaceae bacterium; assembly: GCA_963828505.1. GTDB lineage: Bacteria > Actinomycetota > Acidimicrobiia > Acidimicrobiales > RAAP-2 > Bog-473. The sequence continues at coordinate 549,883 of CAWHFM010000009.1, read as the reverse complement.
TGCCGTGAAGCCCTTGGTATCGGTGCCCCGGTTCTTCATCATCCCGGCCATAGCCGAAGCGGCATGGCCGAGGGCAGCCCGCGTCTGCTCGATGTCGAGACGCAAGAGACGCGCCGCCAAGGCGGCCACGCCGAGGGTCTCTTGGAAGCCTTGATTGAACCAGCCTCGATTGATCAACTCGTTGCCCCTGGGCCCGAGGCACACCTTCATCGTTTGCGCCGTGATCTCCCACCCGATGGCCCAGGCCGCGACCACGTCCCGGCCATTCGAACCCAATTGCTGGCCCAGGGCCACGGCCGCCGCGGTGAGTGGGCTGTTGGGGTGGCTGGAGAAGGTGGCGATATCGTCGTTCTCGAGCGCATGGGAGGCAGCAGCATTGACCAATGTGGCCAATGCCGGCGTAGTGCGAAAGGCCTGTGCCGTGACGCTGCAGATGGGCGTGCCCCCCTGAGCCTCCACCCAGCGAATGAGCCGAGCGCCGGTTGGTGCCGCCATGCCGGCGAACTGGTTGCCGATCGAGTCAAGGACGAGCTGACGGACCCGATCGACGGCCGAAGGGGGAACCTCTTCGGCCTCCACCTCGACAATCCAACGGGCCACCTGCTCGGTGACCGACCGTACGCGGTGTGTCATCGATCGATTCCTTCTACCGGGGGGCCAGGTAGCCCTCGGCCCGAAGCACGTCTTCGACCCCGCCCGCGGCTACCAGGCGCTGCAACTGAGGCGGAATGGGGCTGCCCTCGAGGGTTGCGTCCGTAGTGGCATTGCGGACCGACCCGGTCGTCCAGTCGACCTCGGCCAGGTCACCCTCTTCGAACAGGTCGAGTGCACCCTCACAGGGAAGTGACGGCATGCCAACGTTGATGCAGTTGCGCAGGCCGAGTCCGTTGAATGACTCCGCCACGATTCCGGCGATCCCGAGTCCCTTGAAGACCGCCCCGATGTTGCGGGCCGATCCCACCCCGAAGTTTCGGCCGACGACGAGGACGTCGCCGCTCCCCACCTCGTCGACCCACCCTGGGCGGTTGGCGCTGAAGCAGTGCTGCAGCTGCTCCTCCACCGACATGAGGACGGCGAAGTTGGGGATGACCAGGTCGGTATTGATGTCGTGTCCGAACTTCCAAACCTTGCCGCGGAAGGTGCTTGCCATGACAGCTACCCTCAGAGATCCCGAGGATCGGCGATGTAGCCGGAGAGCGCCGACGCGGCGACAGTGGCGGGCGAGCCCATATACACACTGGCCTCAGGACTTCCCATCCTCCCCTTGAAATTGCGGGTCGACGCGGTAATGCACACTTCGCCGTCGGCCAGGAGCCCCATGTGCCCGCCGAAACAGGCCCCGCAGGTGGAGCTGGTAACGACCGCACCGGCGTCCATCAACGTCTCGACGTACCCAAGGCGGATGGCCTCTTTCAAGATGTCCTGACTGCCCGGGGTGACGATCATCCGCGTCCCTGGTGCGATCGTCTTGCCGTCCAGAATCTCGGCCGCGACGGCGAAGTCGCTGATGCGGCCGTTGGCGCACGAGCCGATGAAGGCCTGATCGACCTTTATCCGCTCGGCGGCCACCTCCCCCGCCCCTTTGGTATTCCAGGCCACCCGGTCCGGCAGGACGACCTGTGGTTCGAGGGTAGACAGGTCGATGGTGATCGTCTGCTCGTACTCGGCATCGTCATCGGGGAAAGCCGGCTCAAAGGGCCAGCGAGCCCGGCCTTGCAGATAGTCGGCCAGCACGTCGTCGTAAGGGAAGAGGGAGAACTCGGCCGACAGCTCGGCCGAGATGGTGGCCATGGTCAGGCGGCCGTCCATGCCGATGGTGGAGAGTCCATCGCCATACCACTCGAGGTTGCGGCCAGCGAAGTCGCCGTAGGTCCCGGGGATGAAGTGGATGATGTCGCGCGGGTAGACCCGCTCCGGTAGGGCTCCCTCGAGCAGCACTTTGGTGGTCGGTCCGAGCAAGTACCAGGTCTGCCCCTTGCACAAGATGTACAGCATCTCCGGGCCACCCATCCCCCGAGCCAAGCAGTTCATCGCTCCGGAAGAACAGGTATGGGAGTCAGCGTTGACCAGAATCTGACCGGGCAGAGCGAAGCCGTGTTCGGCCACGAGCACGTGGGAGATTCCGTGTTTGCCCACCGGGAAGTAATTCGCAATGCCGAAGCGATCGACGAACTCCCGCAAGCGCTTGGCATTGTTGGCCGCCTGCACGGTCGGTGCCGGCACCACGTGGTCGTGCACCATGACGAGCTTCTCAGGATTGGCAATCTTGAGAACGTCGGGCCGGGCGTGATCGAACTGCACCGTGACGTCGACCTCGACCATGACGACGTCGCCGGGGCCGACCACGCTCTGGTCGGAGTGGCGAGCCAATATCTTTTCGATCGCGTTCATCGGCATCGGATCAGCCTCTTCGTCGGTCGGGTCACTTCGGGCTGAACAGGGTCGCAAGGTGGGCAACGTCAGCAACAGAGCGGAGCCCCCGACCTCGTCGGTACAGCTCGTCGGCCTGCTCGTAACCGAGGACCCGCTCGGCCATATCCACGAACTTGGCCTTGAACTCGTCCTCCGTCATCGGGTTGTTTGGGTTGCCCTTGGGATAGAGCACCTCGGCGGTCAGTGCGCGCCCGTCTCTCGTCCGTACGGTCACACGGCCCGGCATGGAGCCCACGGCCTTCCGGTAGAGCTCCTCGTCCTGATGGACGACAGTGCGTGTAATGACGTCCTGAATGACCGGATCGGCGACGGTCTCCTCGGTGAATTCATCGACACCCACTCGTTCCCGGACTGCCGCCACGGCGAGGGCAAAGGGCAGGCTTGCTTGTGCGCTCACGACGGTCGACACCTGGCGTTTGGCTAGGAAGGGCTCCACCCGCTGCCAGGCGGCGTCGATCTCGACGATGTCTCCGTAGTGGAGATCGTTCTCCCGCATGAGCTGGAGCAACGCCTCAACCGGAGCGTGGAGCGTCGTGTTCATCGGGTAGCGCTTGATCCATCGGTTGGTGATGTGCCACGAATCCCCGAGGCCATCGAACAAGGCGGCGGCATCGAGGTGTCCCCCGGTGAACATCTGAGCGAAGCCCTGGGTGCCTTCGAGTCCGAGCTCGGTGGCTTGGAATCCCGATTGGGCCAACAGCGCCGCGGTGACGGCGCGCTCACCCGCCATGCCCCCATTGAGTGAGCGTTGCCAGGTGCCTTCCTCGTGACCCTGAAACGTGCCGCCGGTGAACGCGCAGCCGAGCCCGAGGGCTCGGTTCGTCTGAAGGCCCGACAGTCCGAGCAGCCGGGCAGAGCCGGCCGTCCCGGCGATCGTGCCGTAGACCGATGGGACGTAGAAGGGAATGGGTGAACCCCTGGTGAAGGTGGCATCGAATACCCGGCCCATGACCTCGTAGCCGATGACGATGGCCAGGGCCAGATCCGCGCCGCTGCGATGGCGAGACTCGGCCAATGCGAGCGGGGCGGTGACCGCAAAGGGGTACGGGCGGCTGCCCGAGCCGAAGTCGGCGAACTCGAAGCCCAGGGCCATGGTGCCATTGGCCAGAGCAGCCCGGGAGGCGAGGGTCCGCTCCCCGGTCGCGATGATGGTCGCCTCCGGTTGTCCTCCGCCGTCGTGCGCACAGAAGGAGGCGATGGACTGACCCCAGGGCTTGGTCGCCCCCACGAAGAGGCACTCGCCCAGGAAGTCGACAAAGGACCGGGCAGCGTCTTCCAGCACCTCGTCGGGGACGGCGTCAGAGTTCAGGTCGGCGACCCACTCGGCCAGCTCTTGGGTGACCCTCCGGCCATCTGTGATGGTGTCGGCACTCCCGTCCACGCTGTTGCCCGTGTCCCTTTCTGCATCGGCGCGATGCGCCGACTACCTGCCCTGGCGTCACAAGATGACAGTGCACTGTCACCTTAGGTAGATGACGGCGGGGTGTCAAGGCAGTGGGGCCAGTCGCTATGGTCGTGTCACACCCTTGGACGGACGATCTGGAGCAGCCTCGCACCGTGGCAGACGAACCCGCAGCGGAAGGACCGCCATCGAGGCGCCGGGCACACAAGCTTCGGATCGAGCGCGCGCTGCAGCAAGCTGCCCTGAACCTGTTCGCTCAGCATGGCTACGACGCAACGACGACCGACGAGATCGCCGATCTAGCCGGTGTCTCGCACCGCACCTTCTTCAGGTACTTTCCTACAAAGGAGTCCGTACTCTTCGTAGGCGAGTACGGCTGGTTCCAATCGTTCACCAAACACTTCCTGGAACAACCATCGGAGCTGAGCGACTTCGAGGCGGCCCGGGCCACACTCCGGATGCTGATCAAGGACCTGACCAAGATCCGCAAGGCCCTCGTCCTCTACGAGCGGGCCATCGCCTCGTCGACTACCCTGCGAGGGGTGCTGTCCGACCGGCAGCAACACGACATCGTCACTGTGGCGACGGCGATCGCCACTCGACGTGGCCTCACCAAGCCCGACGAGGCCTGTACCGTCCTGGCTACCGCCACGCTGATCATGCACCGACGGGCTGTCATGCGATGGTTGGCCGGGCCCGCGTCTGTCGATCCCTCCAAAATTACCGACGAAGTCTTTGACGACCTGGCGGACGGAATCAACCCACCGCCATCGCTCCCCCGCCGACGCACGGCCGTCCGATCAGGCAGTCGCTGAACGAGGCGTTTTCACGCGACGGCTCATGTACAAGCGCCCTCGAGCTTGAGTCCGATGATCTGCTCCTCGCTCTTGCCCAACTCACGGAGGATTTCGTCAGTGTGCTCGGCGAACTGGGGACCCCGGGTGAGTTCCGGTGGACGCTCGTCGAATTGGACCGGGTTCGCCACGAGCTTGCGCTCGATGCCTTCTGCGTCGAGCACCGGGAGGATGCAGCCGTTGGCCTCGATCTGCCGGTCCGCCACCACCTCGAGCGGATCTTGGGCTGGTGACCATGGGCCTTCCAGGGTCTGCAATTGGTCAACCCATTCGGCAAACGTTCGTTGCGCGAAGGCCTCGGTCAACTGCCGACCGATCTCGGCGGCATTGGTCATGATGTCCTCGGCGGTCTGAAAACGCTCATCTTCGGACAGGTGCTCGAGCCCGACGTGCCGGCACAGGTCTGCGAAGTAGCGACCGGGTTGGACCATCATGAGCGTGATGAAACGTCCATCGGCCGTCTTGTAGCTCCCGATCGTGGGGTTAACGGCGATGTGCATCGGCGCCGTGGTCGGCAGTGGTGGGGTCGATTCTCCCGAGAGCATGGCCGCACCGAGCCAGAGAGCCATCGCCCAGGCGCCCACGCCCATCAGCGATACGTCGATGATCGACCCCTCGCCGGACCGCTCGCGGGCGAAGAGGGCCGCAGCGACCCCGCCCGCCATCATCGCCCCAGCCATTGAGTCGCCGAATGCTCCTGAGGGCTGCCCGAGCAAACGCCCGCTGTCGGGTGGGGTGACACCCCAGGCACATCCCATGCGCGACCAAAAGGTCGAGCCGTCGTAGCCGGGTCGGTCGGCCTCGGGGCCACGCTGGCCATGCCCGCTGCCACGCACGTAGATGATGTTCGCATTGACGGCTCTGATGTCCTCGGCGTCAATGCCGAGACGCTCGCGGGCGTCGGGGAGGAAGTTGGTGAGGAACACGTCCGAACTACGGACCAGTTCCATGAGCACCTCGCGACCAGTCGGCACCTCAAGGGCCAGGCCAATGCTTCGCTTGCCCCGATTCGGGTGCTCCATGAGGGGCTGGAAGGAACCGGCCGCGGCGCCCCCCGACCCGATCGTGAGGCCCCGCTGAGCATCGCCGCGCTCCGCGTGCTCGACCTTCACCACCTCGGCACCCCAGTCGGCCAGCACCGCACCGGCCGAAGGGGTGAACGTGAACTGCGCAACTTCGAGGACCTTCACGCCCTCCATAGGTCGCCACACCACTAGATGCCCCTCTCGGCTCTGCTGCTCATCTTGTGGCACCGAGCGCGTGCGCGGCCAGCTGGGCGGCCCGGACCCGGTCGACCTTGTCGCGTGGCGTCAGCGGCACCCGGTCGATCGCGAAGGTCTGCCGCGGCACCTTGTAGGGCGCGAGCCAGCCTCGCAGCTCGCTCAGCAGTCTGGGTTCGTCCGCTTCGCCGGCCCAGACGATCCCTGCTACCGGTCGCTCCCCCAGCCGGTCGTCGGCCAGTCCGACCACTATGGCATCCTCAACAAGAGCGGACCGGCGGGCGGCGTCTTCTACCTCTGCGGGGTAGACGTTGAAGCCGCCAACGATGATTTTCTCCTGCACCCGGCCGGTGACGTAGAGAATGCCGTCGTCGAGACGACCTACGTCGCCGGTGGCGAACCAACCATCGGCGTCGACCGGCACGGGGGCTCCGCCCAAGAACTCGGCCGAAGCCTCGTCGGTGCGCACCAGGATCTCACCTTCTCCAGCCGGGCGATCGTCGTCGAGGTGGCGGATCTTGACCTCGACTCCGACAGCCACGCGCCCGACCGATCCCGGGCCTCGACGACCGGCCAGGACGTCTTCGTAGCGCTCCTGTGCGACGGCACCAACCTCGGTCATGCCATAGGCCTGCATGACGGGCAGGCCAAATCGTTTCTCGAAGCGGTCCCTCGTGTCGACCGAGAGTGGTGCTGTCCCCGAAGTCACGTATTTCACCGCACCCAGGTCGAGCGACACGTCGCTGTCAGCCAGCATGTTGATCATGGTCGGTGTGAGCTGGAGCGTGTCCATTGGGAAGCGCTCGAGGAGCGCCTTGGCTGTGGCCACAGTGAATCGAGGGACAAGGACCGTGGGCCGACCGATCCACATGCGAAAGGCCAGGCGGCTGTAGCCGGCCATGTGACCGAAGGGGTTGAACACCACTCCCGGAGGCAAATGAGCCGGGGCTGGAGTGGGCCGGTACTCGCTGTTGCGGGCGTAGCCGGCGGCGACCCGTCGGGCCGCGGCCACGATGTCACCGTGCGTATGAGTGATGCCCTTGGGGAACCCCGTGGTGGCGGAGGTAAAGATGACCACAGCGAGGTCCTCAGTCCCGGGAAGTCGCTCAGCTGCGACCTTCACCATCGGGTGGACCGGACCGGACGCGACACCTGCGTCATTGACGGTGATCACTCTCGGCCCAGGTCCGAGTTCGGCGGCATCCTCGGCGGCGATGACGATCTTGGTCTCCGCCAGAGCAAAGAGGGCCGTGGCCTCAGGACCGGGCACCAGTGTGCCCACCGCCCCCACCGTCGCTCCGTTGAGCCACACGGCCAAGGAAGCGACCACCCAGCTGGGTGAATTCGAGAGATAGCAGCCCACCCGGTCCCCCCGACGGACGCCGGCGGCCCGGAGGACGGCGGCCAGACGAGCGACCGCCGCAAGCACGTCGCCGTAGGTAGCGGCTCGGAAGTCGCCGACCGTCGGCGTGAACAGCATCGGTGTGGACGGGCCGCGTGAGGCCCGACGCCTTGCGATGTCGAGGAGGCTGGTCGGCTGGTCGTCGCTCACGAACGCCGGACCTGGGACCAAGGGACATCGCGGTCGACCTCGCTGTCCTTGGGCAGTCCGAGAATGCGCTCACCCAGGATGTTGCGCTGAATCTCCGACGTCCCGCCCGCAATGGTCTTGGAACGAACGCGCAGAAACGACCAGGCGGTGCCCTGCAACCAGCGATCTTCTTCCGGCCAGGCCTGGCCGAGGAGCCCTTCGAGATCGAGGGCGAGATTTTGGACGCGCTGCGTGTGTTCGCTGAAGAAGAGCTTGGAGACAGACCCCTCCGGACCTGGCGGCTGGCCCGACCGTCGCCGCGCCGCCGCCCGCTGGTTCGTGAAAAAGACGAGACGGTCTTCGATGTAGGCCTGAGCCAGCCGTTGGCGCATCATCGGATCGGTCACCGGCGCGTGTCGCTTGATCAACGCACCGATCGAGCGACCGCTCACCGTCCCGGGTAGCGCAGCCCCGGTACCCGAGACCGCCTTGCGCTCGTTCATGAGAACCGAGGTGGCGACCCGCCATCCTTCGTCGACCGGGCCTAGACGCAACGAGTCGTCGATGGTCACGTCGTCGAGAAAAACCTCGCAGAACTCGGCGTCCCCCGTCAGCTGACGCAGGGGTCTCACCGTGACCCCCTGAGTCGCCATCGGGAGGATGAAGGCACTAATACCTCGGTGCTTGGGCGCTTCGGGGTCCGTTCGGGCAAGGAGTATGCCGAAGGTGGCGACGTCGGCCAGGCTCGTCCACACCTTTTGGCCGTTCAGCACCCAGCTGTCGCCGTCGGCCACGGCGCGAGTGGCCAGACCGGCCAGGTCAGAACCGGCTCCAGGTTCGGAGAACAGCTGGCACCAGATCTCCTGGTGGCGGGCGATGGCCAGGAGATGACTGGCCTTTTGTCCTTCGCTTCCCCAGTTCATGAGTGCAGGACCGACCAGATCGACACCTACCGGATTTCGGAAGGTCGGCATCCGATAGCGGCCGAGAGTGCGCGAGATGGCCGCCGCCGTGGACGAGGCGACTCCGAGTCCGCCGTACTCGACCTCCCAACCCGGGACCAGGTACCCGCCCGCGGCGACGGCAGCCCACACCTCATCGGGGTCGACCGAACGACGGGCGGCCAACAGGCCGTCGAGGTCGTCCTGGTCGACCGCGGCGACCCATCGATCCGGCAGGTGCGCTCGGAAGTACTCCTCTGCGACCGCGACGACAGCTTCGACGTCCACCGCTTGTCCGGTCTCGGTGTCGGTCACTGCCACCTGGGCTCCCGCTTCTCACTAAAGGCGATCGGCCCCTCCGTACTGTCGGCATGGTCGCGGTGGGCGAGCAAGATCTCCCAACCGGCCTGCAACGCCTCTCTCATCGGAAGATCGAGAGCACCCCGGATCGCCCGCTTGGACGCTTCGATGGCCGCCGGTGAACCGCTGGCCGCCTGCTCGGCCAGTTCGACGGCCCGTTCGAGCAACCTGTCGCTTTCGACGACCTCGTCCACCATCCCGATTCGTAGCGCCTCGTTGGCCGGCAGGCGTCCGTGGCGTCCGAGCGTGGTGAGACGGAGGGTGTTGCCGAGCCCGATCCGGGGCAAGAGCGAGATGGGCTCGACGGCGGCCACCTGGCCGACGCTGACGTGCGTGTCAAGGAAGGAGGCGTTCGACGAGGCGACGACGATGTCGGCGTCGGAGACGAAGTGGAGACCCGCCCCTGTGCACACCCCGTTGACGGCGGTGATGGTGGGCATCCAGACGTCGCAATGCAGCGGCGTTACCAGCAACTCCTCGTGGACGTCAGCCTTGACCGGACGCGGACCCCCACGCTCGGCGAAGTCCTTTAGGTCCATCCCTGTGCAAAAGGCCCGGTCTCCCGCACCCGTTATGACGATCGACCGTAATGTCGGGTCGCTGGCGGCCCGGGTCCACGTTTCGACGAATGCGTCGTAGATCTCCTGGTTGAGCGCGTTCATGCGCTCCTGTCGGTCGATCGTGGCCACAAGGACGGGGCCGTGCTGTTCGACTCTGAGGCCCTCACTCATAAGGAACGTTCAGCGAACCCTCTCCTCGGGCTAGGCCCAGAAGCCGAAACTACGGAAGGCCAAGTGACCCGAACCGGGTGGCCGCTCATGGACCGGATCGCTGTTGAGGTCCTCGTAGGTGGGTGCGTTGATCCGGGCTGCCACCTTGGTAAGGGCCTCGAAGTCGAGGTCGTACGCAGCCTCAGCGTTCTGACCGAGGAACCGGCGCACGGGTCCGTCGGGAAGCCCGGCGTAGTGGAAACGCCAGGCCGCCCACGTCATCGGTTCGCCGTTGGGTCCGCTGGCATCGAGCTGGTAGGTCCCTTCAAAGTGTGGGTAGTCCGACCCCCAAATGACCCGATCGGCGTAGCCGTTGGCCAGTGCGTCCTCTGCTTCGAAGCGGGCGTGGAAGCTGGCACCAATGAAAACCTGCTCGGCCGCATACTCACTAGGCAGCCGTGGCACCCGCTCGCGCTCAGCGGGCCCGTAGCTCTTCGTGTCGGTGATGTAGATGCTGTCCATCTCCTTCAGCACAAAGTTCCACCACGTGCCGGGCGACTCGGTGAGCACCAGCTTCAGGCGGGGGTGGCGCTCGAACACCCCGCCGAAGATCAGCTGGTCCATCGGGCAGATACGGGCCATCATGGAGATCTCGTATTTGGCGATCGACATTGCGCCCGGGTAGGACCCACCGCTGGCGCCTGCGCCGCCGTGGTTGCACAGCGTCACCCCAAGCTCTTCGCAGACGGAGAAGAACGGGTCCCAGTTGGGTGAGTTGTAGGGCTCCAAGAAGGCCTTGGGCGTCGGGAAGTTGATCCCCTTGAGCCCGATCGAACGGGCCCACTGGAGCTCCTCAATAGACGCATCGATATCCCACATGGGCAGATGCATCAAGCCGATGTGGCGCTCGGGCTCGATGGCGCACGCGTCGGCCAGCCATTGGTTGTAGATCCGCTGGCCGGCCCGCAGCAGACCGAAATCCTGGTCGATGTTGGCCGAACGCATGAGCAACGTGTCGGTCTGGAACGGGACCGGTTCGCCGTTCTGACTGTCGTGGAAGACGACCTCGGCGGCTACGCCGTCAGCGTCGAGGTCTCGGATGCGGGCGTGCATGTCGAAGTGTCCCGGTGTCTGCAGATTGTCGAGCCGGACGCCCCAATCGGCTCCCATCTGCTTGCCTCCGAACGACACTCGACCCTTAGCGGCCGCCGCGGCATCACGGCGCTGCTGGAGCTCTCCGGCGTAGGCGTCGAACTCCTCGAGGAGATTCTTCGGGCAGTAGGGCCTCAGGTCTTCGTTCAGACGTGGCCCGATGTGGGTGTCACACGACACCACGACGTACGGAGCGGACGTGCGCTGGCCGTGGATCCCGGGGTTTTTCGTCGCGGCGACAGTCATGCGGGCTCCCCTCTGCCGGGTCTACCGGGGTCCATTCCCGGGAGGCACGCAAATGCGGCAGTGCACTGTCACTTTACGGTCGGTCCCGCCCCAGCGCAACCTACTCCCGGACGCTCTGGCCGAGTAGCGGCGGCGGACCGAGCGGTGGCGGCAGTTGCCCGAATCGCCGCCAGGGGATCCCGACCAGGCGCCGAGTCCCCCACTCCCTGTGATCGACCGGTTCGAAGAACTCACGGGATGCGAGCTGCGCATCCTCGGTCAGGGTCTTGGGGCTGACCACCGCCTCGGCCACGACCCCCTCCTCCCGCAGTCGAGCCGCCAGCTCGGATGAACGGTGTGGCAGGGTGACGCTTCCCAGGTGGGCGTCGAGCTCGTGACGCTGTTTGCGGCGATCGTCGGCCCGGGTGAAGGCAGGATCGAACTCCGTGCCGGCGAGGACCTTGATCAATCGGGCGAACTCGCTGTCGTCCTTCACGCAGATGGCAATCCAGCCGTCATGGGTTGGATAGATCCCGTGGGGGGCGAAGGGGGCAAGTTCGTTGGCGCGGTCCGCGCTGTCGTCGTCGTGGCCGAGGCTGGCCGCCGCCAGGTACTCGTTGAAATGCGACACCACGAGATCGGTCATGGAGAAGTCCACTCCTGCTCCGACGTTCCCAGATGGGCCCACGGCCCACGCCGCAATGATCGTCGCCAAGGCGTAACCCGAGATGAGGTCAGCCCAAGCAATGTCGATCTCTGCGCTCTCCCCCGACTCGTTGCGGGTCAGGTGGCCAAGCGCACCAGACGCCTGGAGGTTGTAGGCATAGGCGCGGTACTTGGCGTGGGGTCCGTCCTGGCCAAAGCCCGACGAGCTGACAGCCAGAAGTCCTGGGTGGTTGGTCGGCGCCACGGTCGCGGCCATGCCCAACTCTGTGGCTCGTTTCGGACCGAGGTTCTCGATGACCACGTCGGCCGCCGAGATGAGCTTTTCGAGGCGCTCGCGGTCGTTGTCAACGTCGAAGGCCTCACTCGCCTTGGAGTGATTCACCAGAGCGAAATAGGCACCATGCTCGGGTCCCTCTTCCCCGTTGACGAAGGGAGCTCTCCGTCGGTACATGTCCAGCCGGGGTAGATCCTCGAGCTTGTGCACCTCGGCACCGAGCGCACCGAGGATGGCTCCCGAGAGCGGCACGGCCAGCACCCGGCTGGCCTCGAGGATCTTGAGGCCTCGCAATGACCGCCGGCGCCTGGGATTCTGCTCCTCGGTTTTGTCGCTGTTCACCACGCGAAAAGGCAGACCCACGACTGTGGCCTCACGACCGCCGCCCACCGACAGTGCCTCGAAGGCACGGCGATACGCCAGCTGGGGTGAGTCGAGGATCTCCGCCGGCGAATAGACGGCCGTGGCCGGAACCCCCTTGGCCTGCAGCTCCTGCTCGGCTTCCCTCTTCGTCCGGGTCCTGGTCCATTCTTCGACGTTCGAATCCACTCCGTCGGGATCCTCTATCCGCGCCGCCATGCCGGCGTAGCGCTCGGCCCAAGGTGGCGAGCCCATGGCGGCAACGACACCCCGCCACTGGTGGTCTTCCATGGCCGAGATGCGGATCAGCCCGTCGGCGCAGCGGTAGAAGCTGGCCGGGGCGCCATAGCGCTTGGCCCCGATCGCCCCACCCGTCGCCAGGAGAAGCGCGCCCACCTCGAGGAATGGGCCCGTCGCCAACGTGGACTCCACCGCCGAGAGATCAAGGTGGACCGGCGTGCCATCCGCGGCCAGATCGATGGCATGACAGACGGCCAGGGCACCGGCCTGGCCGGTGTTCAGCAGGGACTGCTGCCCGCCCAGCTTGAGCGGCTGGCCTGTGGCATCGTCACGGACAGTTGCGAGCATCCCACTTGCTGCGGCAACCGAGAGTTCCGTCCCCACGTCTCTTGCACGGGGGCCGCTGAGCCCGAAGGCGCTGATGGTGACCCATGCCCCCCGATTGTGGCCATCCACGAGCGCGAGGTACTCCTCGATGGAGCGGAGAAATCCCAGGGGGCCAGTGAAACCGCCCACTCGGTCGGCCACGACAACGTCGAAGGGTTGGGCGAGCAACCCCGACACATCAGCGTCGTCCACCGGTATCAGTGTTTTGGCACGATCGAGGCAAAGGCCCAGAAGAGCCGAGCCACTGTCCGCCCCGTCGATTCTTGGACTCCCACGACGGTGGGGACTCGTGGAGTCGACGACGGCGGTCACTTCCGCGCCGAGGGCGGCCAGGATTCCCGTTGCCGAGGCGCCGGCGACGCCGTCACCGAGCTCAAGGACCCGGAGGCCTGACAGGAAGTCGACGCTCACGGTGTCGACGCCTCAAGTACTTGCGACGGGTCGTAGTCGGGGATGCGGGCGTGGCCGCCACTGGACGGGGGCGTGATGACAATGATCCGGGCATCGCAGGTCACCTCACCGCGCTGATTCTCGCCCTGGGCATCAATGGTGACCGTGCCCGCACCAGCGTCGACGGCACTGACGACGCCCGAGATCATGTGCAGGTCGCCCAGATAGTTGAACTTGCGCACGCTGGCCGACAGCTTCCAGATCCAGGCGTCGTCCCCCATCCAGTCGGTGACCAGGTGGACCATCCAGTTGGTGCGCATGACGCCGTAGTCGTAAGGAGCAGGATGCCCCATGCGCCGCGCCCACTCATCGTCCCAGTGACATGACTGCGCTGAGTCCCAAAACCCGTACTCGTTCTTCACGTAGAACTTGGGCACGCGCTGGCGGTTGGCGTAGGCCACATGCGACGTCCCCCCGCCGTACACACCCCAGCCCACCCCGACGTGCCACGCCACGAGGTCGGTCACGCTGATGGGTCCCTTGGCGATGGAGCCGAGTTGCTCGCCCACTGTCACGTCGCTGGCTAGTCGAGGGGTTGCTCCCCGCAATTGCTGGGCGCGATAGCAGGCATCGATGCGGGCCAGGTCTTCGGCTGTGTACCGGGTGCGCTCGACCCGGCGATTTGTCCCGGCGTTGCGTGATTTGTCCCTGTCCGCGTGCCAGAAGTCGAGAAACCGCAGAGCGAACGGGTTTCCGTCCTCGTCTTCCCATACGTGGCGTTTCGACACGAGGGCGCCGATCCCTCCGCCGAACGAACTCCGACGCAGCTCGGCCGAATGGAGTGTCTCGGAATGCCAGAGCACGTCGCCGGCCCGTACCGGCCTCGGGAAAAGCCACCGCTCACCGCACATGTACTGGCCGATGCCGGCCAGCGGGTCACCCGACTTCAGGATCGCTCGTTCTACGTCGGAGAGCTCGAAGGGCCGGTCGATACCCGAAACGAACGGGTACAACGGTGGAGCGATCGACGACCCCCACGACGAGGCGGCGGCGTAGACGCGATCGGTGTAGAGCGGGTTGTCATCGCCATAGGCGCGGGCGAAGTGGCGGAAGGAGTCGGTCGACGAGACCTCGTTGTGGTTACGGGGCGTGTAGTGAACAGGGATGCCGATTCGCCGCCGGACCTCTTCCATGGTGGCTTCGTCGAGTTGGCGCGGCACCTTTCCGGTCCAGGTGGAAGTCATTGGCGTCTCCTCAATATCTCGGGGTCACGAGTTCAGGATGGTCGGGAACACCACGTCGGCCAGTCGCCGTCGGTGCCACGACGGTCGGCCGAACAGCACTTCGTCGAGCTTTACTCGCTTCATCTGCCGGTGGGTATCGTGCTCCCACGTGAAGCCGATGCCGCCATGGACGCGCATGGCCAAAGCGCAGACCTCGGAGCAAGCCGGACCGACATAGGAGGCGGTGATACCGGCCGTGGTGGTCCACCCGGCCGGATCGTCGTCGAGCTCGGTGGCGGCCGCCGTGGTCGCGGCGCGGCTCGCTTCGACATTGACCGCCATGTTGGCGCAATGATGTTTCACAGCCTGGAAAGACCCGATCGGCTTTCCGAACTGCAACCGCTCCTGGCTGTAGGCCGCGGTGGCCTCGAGGGCCCGCTCGGCTACACCCGTAGCATCGGCCGCGGCCGCGATCACCCCGAGAGCGAGCACCCGGTCGAGCAATGCGGCAGCGGCTGGACCAGGTGGGCACAACAGATGGGAGGGCGGCATCAGGACCTCATCAAAGGTCACGGAGAACAAGCGACGGGTCTTGTCGACGGTGGGGATCCGCTCACAGCGCAGGCCCGGGTCGGTTGTGTCGGCCAGGACGGCCGCAGGGTCGCCGTCGGTCCCTCTTGCCGCCACCACAAGAAAGTCCGCCAAATCGGCGTCGAGCACGAACCCCGACACGCCGCGCAGGACGATGCCTCCCCTCTCGGCGAACCATCGGACGTTCAGATCAGCCTTGTCGTAGCTCCCGTCGGCCGCGGCCAGGCATACCGATCCGATTGAGCCACCACTGGCCAGCGCAGCGAGATGGGAGGAGCGTAGGGCTTCGTCGTCCGCCGCGACCAGGGCGCCCGTGGCCAGCACTGCGCTGGCGAGAAACGGGGTAGGCCCCATGGCCCGCCCGAGTTCGTGGAGGATGACAACCAGGTCGCGGTATCCGCAACCCGCCCCGCCGTAGCGCTCCTCCATGTGGATAGCCGTCCACCCGAGATCGACGATCTGGGCCCAGAGCTCGGCATCGAATCCATCGCCACTTTCGCTGACCGCCCGCACTTGCTCGGACGAGCACCTGCCAGCGAGCATCGTCCGAGCGGTGTTGCGGAGTTCCTCTCGCTGATCGACGGACAAGCCCATCGTGAATTACCTCGGCAGCCCGAGCATGCGCTCGGCGATGACGTTGCGCTGAATTTCGTTGGTACCGCCGCCGATGATCCAGCCGAAGGCATGGATGTAGTCGTTCATCCAGAACCCGGTCTCCCAGCCGGCACAAGCGAGCACACCGGCGTCGACCTGCCCGCTCAGTCCCTGCAGGTCGGTGAGGGCGTGCATGATCCGGACCAGGAGCTCGGAATACAGCACCTTGATCGTCGACGCCGTTCCTCCGACGTCGATCCCACGGATGATGTCCTCGATCATCTGGTTGAGCACATGGCGGACGACGGAGACCCCGGCGTAGCACTCGGCCAAGAGTTCACGGACACCACCGTCGTTCAGCACGACTTCCCCGCCCTCCATATGCCAGTTGGTCGCCTCCCGGATCGCCGCCTCGATTCCATGGTGTTTGAGGCGTTCGGCCATCTCCAAGATGGCGATGGCCCGTTCGGCTGCCAGTGTTCCCTGCGCAACCCGCCATCCCTCGTGTTCGGGACCGATGCGGTTTTCGACCGGCACGACCACGTCCTCGAAGAAGACCTCGTTGAAGTCGGCCGGTCCCCAGGCCTGTTTGATCGGGCGGACGTCAATGCCGGCCGAATGCATGTCGACCATCAGGCAGCTGATGCCCTTGTGCTTGGTTGCCGAAGGATCGGTCCGGGCGAGCAGCATGCACCAGTCCGCCTCGCGAGCCCAGCTGGTCCAGACTTTCTGGCCATTCACGACGTAGCGGTGCCCGTCGCGCTCGGCCCTTGTCCGCAAGCTGGCCAGGTCGGAACCTGCATTGGGTTCGGAGTACCCCTGACACCACACCTCGCCCGAACGAATCCCTGGCACGAAGCGCTCTTGTTGCTCAGGCGTCGCGTTGTGGAACAGGGTCGGCGCCACATTGAAGACGGCGACGTGGAAGAGTGCGTTGCGAGGCACGTCGCCGCGCGCCAGCTCCTCGGCGATCACGACCTGCTCCTCGACGCTGAACCCACCGCCCCACTCCAGCGGCCAGTGCGGGGCCAGAAGTCCCGATGCGCGCAGCTCGTCACCCCACCAGCGCAGGAAGGACACCAATTCCTCATGGCTGACGCCTCGAACCTCGTTCCGCCAGCTCTTGGGAACGTGGGCCGAGCACCAGTCGCGCACACCGCCACGAAGATCGGAGAGGCTTCCCCCCGGCACAAGCATGCCCTAGACACTACTGTCAGGGGACTGTCAGTTCGAGATCGACCGGAGAGGGCTTCAATGGCAGGAGCTTGTACAGGCATTCGGGTGCTCGAATGCACTCGCGGCGCTGCTGGCTCGCTGGCGACCATGGTGTTCGCGGACTTCGGCGCCGACGTCATCCGGCTCGAGCAAACCCGCGAGGACACCGAGGTGACCCCAGCCGACCTGCTGCTGAACCGCGGTAAGCGGAGTGTTCTCTTCGACTGCGCCGACGGCGCTCAGCGCCGGCAACTCTTGGATCTGGTGTCCTCCGCTGACGTGCTGGTCGAGGACTGGACGCCAGAAGCGGCCGGGAGCCTGGGATTGGAGGACGAAGAACTGGCGGCCGTCAACCCGGGCCTGGTCCGTTGTTCCGTCTCGGGCTTCGGTACCGAAGGGCCGTTCGTCGACGCCCCGGCCGACGATGCGTTGGTCATGGCCAAGGCGGGCATCCTGCGCGACCAGCCCGGCTGGGAACAGGGCAACAAACGACCTATCTACCGCTCGTGTCCCGACGGGACCTATTTCGCCGGGATGCTCACCGCCCTCGGCGCCCTGGCCGCCCTCCGGGCCCGTGACCTGACCGGTCGGGGTCGAGCGCGTCGACGCCAGCATGCTGCTGGGCATCACGTGCCGACAGAACCCGCAGGTGCGCTGGCTGCTGCGGGAAGGCGAGGAGATGCCAGCCGACAAGGCATCGTCCACCGAGATTGTGCCCGACGCCATCAACCCCTTGGCCCACCATCGCGACCCTCGAGAAGTAACCCTGACGGGGATGCTGGTGCAGTGCGCGGATGGCCGCTGGATCATGCACTCGCTGTCCGAGCCGCATTTCTTCCCGGCCTGGATCGAGGCCATCGGGTTCGACTGGATCTGGGAGGAGGAACGCTTCAATGGGGCACCGTGGCGATTCCCCCACGACGACGCCAAAGTCGAACTCGTCCGGTTGCTTCAAGGGCGCATGAAGGAGAAGCCATCCGACGAATGGATGGAGGCCTACCTGGCCAACGGGAACGTCTGTGCCGATGTGATCCAGACCACCCAAGAAGCCCTCCGGCACCGCCAGCTGCAGGCGACGGGTAACCTCGTCACCCTCGCCGATCCCCGGGTGGGCCCGATTCTCCAGATTGGACCGATTGCCAGTATTTCGGGCGCCCCGGCTCGCGTGGACCGCCCGGCACCGCGTTACGGCGAGCACACCGACGAGGTCTTGCGAGAGGTGCCCAGGCGTTTGGCCGAGCCGGGAGGAACGCGGGAATCACTCCGTGGTGCACTCGAGGGCATCACCATCGTCGAAGCTGCCTACTACTACGCCACCCCTTTCGCCACCGCCCTCTTGGCGGAACTGGGCGCCCGGGTGATCAAGGTGGAACCGCCGCAGGGCGATCCCTATCGCCTGCTCGGTCGAGGCAGCGGTGATCCCGTCACTGCGCTCGGTCAGAACAACATGGTGCGAGCGATGCAGGGGAAGGAATCTATTGCCATTGATCTGAAGGACCATCGGGGTCGCGAGATCGTCCATCGGCTGGTGGAGCGGGCCGACCTGTTCGTCCACAGCTTTCGGGGAGATGTGCCCAATGATCTCGGGATCGACAACAAGACGCTACGTTCCCTCAACCCTCGGCTCGTCTACCAGTACGCGGCCTCCTATGGATCCACCGGACCGTACGCTCGCCAGCCAGCTATCGATCCGGTTGTCGCGGCATTCGCTGGGCAGACGGCGCAACAGACTGGCGAGGGAAACCCGCCGTTGCGCGAAAGCGGAGCTGACCCGGTCGCTGCCGCCGGACACGCCGTGGCCATGATGCTGGGCCTCTTGGCCGCCCACCGCACGGGCCAGGGTCAGGACGTGGAATCGTCGATGATCGTCTCGAACATGTACCTCAACTTCGAGGACGCGCTGTCCTACGAGGGTAAACCTGCTCGACCGGTGGTCGACCACAGACAACTCGGCATCAGCCCGACCCATCGCCTCTACGAATGCGCCCCTGGCGCTCCCGCCACCGTGCCCCACGGAAACCCCGAGCCCCGCTGGGTGATGTTGGCCGCCGATGACGACGATTCGGTTGCCCGGCTCTTCCACCTCGTGAACCGAGAAGATCTCGAAAAGGATGAGCGATTCGCCACCGGGCCCCTCCGCCTGCTGCACCGCACGGACCTCGAAGTCGAGTTATCGGCGGCCTTCGGGGCCCGGACGGCGCCCGAATGGGAGGAGCAACTCCTCAAGGCGGGGGTCGGATGCACCGTTGCCGATGCCGCATCGCATTTCGCCTTCTGCTACGAGGACCCCCAGGCGTCCGCGACCAACCTGATGGTGAGGACATCGCACCCCACCTTGGGCGGAACCTACTGGCGCTACGCCCCTGTGCTGAAGCTGGCCGACACGCCGAGCCAGATCCTTCCCTTCTGCGATTTAGGAGAGCATTCCCGCACCCTCCTCCTCGAGCACGGCTACGCGAAAGAGGAGACGGAGGGGCTGATCGGCGACGGTGTCGTCGTGGCATCGACCGGCTGAGCTGCCGGGTCGGCCGATTCACAATCTGACATTGTACTGTCACGTTTGCCGGTCCTGCAGTACCATGACATGGAGCCGGCATGAACGGGAGGCACGCGATGGCTGACTTTCAACTTCGAGAGCTGACACCCCAGTTCGGGACCGAGATCACCGGGCTCGATCCAAACGACGCCCAGCGCGACGAGACTATTCAGAAGCAGCTCCAGCGGCTCTTTGACACTCGCGGCGTCCTCGTTTTCCGCGACCTGGACATTGATCAGACCCAACAGGCCAACTTGGTCCGCACGTTGATCAGGCTTGATGCCCTGGCCCCTGGTGAGTCACCGAACGGGCGCGAGGACGGTGAGCCCTTCTACGTTTCGAACAAGGAGCCCGGTGGCGGCGCGCCCTATGGTCGACTGCTCTTCCATGCCGACATGATGTGGTCCGAGCACACCTTCCAGGTCCTCTCGCTCTACGGCATCCATATAGAGCAGCCGGCGACGCCGACCGTCTTCGTCAGCGCGCAGTGGGCCTGGGACACCCTGCCGGACGATCTGCGGGCCAGGGTTGAGCCACTGTCAGTCACCCAGGGGCACGAAGAAGGCGGTCGAGCAGCCGACGACCCCGACATCTTGGTGTCGAAGTTCGAGAATCTGCCCACTCGTTCCACGCCGGTGGGGATGAAGCATCCCCGGACAGGTGACACTGTCCTCTATGTCTCTCAACAAATGACACAAAGCGTTGACACGCTGCCCAGGCCCGAAAGCAATGAGCTCCTCGAGGAGCTCTTCTCCCACCTGTACCGGGGCGAAGGTATCTACGAGCACGACTGGCGCAAGCACGACCTCGTCGCTTGGGACAACATCGCCATCCAGCACGCTCGTCCCAACGTCACCCTCGAGGGGCCGGAGCGAACGCTGCGGAAGATCTTTGCTCCCCTCCCCCCGCGCGGAGCCGTAAAGCGACCCACCTTCGCCTCGGCGAACTGAGGTCCAGGGTCCCGCGATCAGCGGCGGAACTTCGTCGCCATGAACAGGATGTGCTCGCGCTCGTAGTCGTCGGCCATATCCGGGTGTTTGCTGGCCAGATGAGCAGTTGCCACCTCCACGATGGAGTCTTCGCTATCGCCCTTCAGTCGGTCCCCACAGGGACAATCGAGGACCCAGACGTAGTTGCGGTGCGCAGCGTCGACGGGTTCGTCAGTCATCGCCCCACAAGAGCAAACCGATCTCCTCAGTCACTTCTTCGAACTGGGCACGGACCCGGAAGCCCTGGGCCAACTCGGACCTCCCGATATAGCGACCAGGGATGAGGATGTCGGCCTGCTCATCCAACCTGACCAGAGCAACAAGATACGGGGTCAACTTGGCCAAGTCTGGCGCGTAAGCCTGGTGGGTGACGACCCAGCTGTAGACCTCGCCCGTCCCGGGCGACTCCGTCCACTCGAGTTCGTCCCCCCGGCAGTGCGAACAGATCGGCCGAGCGGGCCATGTCCAATGCCCGCAGCTCTGACACTGCTGGAGCAGGAAGCGACTTTCGGCGAGGCCCCGCCAGTAGGGAGCAGAATCCCGATCGGGGGTGGGCAAGGTGCGCCACTCTTTGGCGCCGCTCATCCGCCAACCAGCACGGCGGCCGAGGAATACCCGCTGACGTAACCGAGCTGACCGGTGACCAGGGCAATCTGATGACGAGGAACCTGGCGCTCCGCCGCCTCACCCCGAATCTGTTGCACGGCCTCGTACACGTGGTTCAACCCGTGGAGATAGCCCTCTGAGAGGAGGCCACCGTGCGTGTTGATCGGCAATGCTCCACCCGAGCGATCAAAGCGGCCGTCGCGCAACATCTCGGGCACTCCCCCAGACTCGGAGAACCCGTAGCCCTCGATCTGCGACAACACGTTGTACGTGAAGCAGTCGTACAGCTCGGCAAATTCGATCTCCGAAGGCCCGACGCCGGCCGCGGCGTAGAGGCGATCGGCGATCGGCCGGGCCGGGGAATCGGTCAGGTCGTTCTGACCGTTGTTGATCAGGGTGATGCCTCCGCCCCAGGCTGCTCCCTGCACGAGAACCGGACGATGGCATAGGTCCTTCGCTCGGTCGGCCCGGGTGAGGACGATGGCGACAGCTCCGTCAGTCTCCAGGCAGCAGTCGAACATTCGGAAGGGGTCGACGATCCAGCGACTGTCCAGGTAATCGTCCAGAGTCATGGGCTTTCGCATCATGGCCCGCTCGTTGTCGAGCGCGTTGGTGCGGCTGAGGACGGCGATCCGCCCGAAGTCCTCGGACTGGGTCCCGTACTTGAGCATGTGGGCCCGCGCCGCCAGCGCAATCTCCTGGGCCGGTGCCACGACCCCGGCTGCGTATTTGAATTGGATGTCCCAGGGCAAGCGCCCGCCCCCACCTCGGCCCGAGCCGTTCAGCCGAGCTCCGGAACGGCCATTGATGGCCCGATAGCAAACGACGCAGTCGGCCACACCGGCCGCCAGGGCCAGGCTGGCTTGACCGACCATGGTCAGGGAGACGCTTCCCCCGAAGAACTGATCGACGTAGTAGCTGAGGCTCTCTATACCGATGGCTTGGGCCAAGAGATTGGGCGGGATGGAGTCGTTCGGGCCGAAGGTGCACAGACCGTCGACGTCGGCCAGCGTGAGCCCGGCGTCGGCCACCGCCTTCTTGACGGCGTCTGTCGCCAGCTTGAAGACGCTCACTCCCGAATCACGCGAGTACGGCGTGCAGCCGATCCCGACGACAGCAGCTTCGCCTCGAGGGAACCGAGTGGGCTGTGCCATGGTCAGGCAGGCTCCGTCCCGTGTCCGATCCGGGCGATGAACCGACCGTCCTTGGCCGTCACGTGGAACTCCGCTGTGTTGAAGGCCAAGGTGGCACCACCGTCTCGCTCTTCGACGTGGATCCGCAGCTCGCTGAACACGTACCAGTCCGTAGTGACGAGGTGGATGGATCGGGCTGAACGCACGTCGTATTTGGCCAACAGCTCGCTATACCAGTTACGGTGCGCGTCCTTGCCGCTCAGCTCAATGAGGGTGCCCGTGGCGCCCACATAGTCGCGAACGGCCGAGGCCACTCCGTCGTGCAGCGAATCGAGGACGGTGTCGACGTCGTTGGCCCGGAGTCCTTCCAAATACTGCTGATAGCGGTCTCGGACGAATCGCCGAGCATGGAGCTCGTCCTCGGCAACGATCTCGAGATCATCAGCAGAGCCGAGCTGGGACCGGGGCACCCGCAACCATACGAGTTCCCCGGTGATGCCCGGCTCCGCTCCCGAGGGGAAGAGTCCCAGTGTGTGGCGGTCGTTGCGGGTATCGGTGTCCTTCGGGCCGCCGACAGTCAAGGCGTCTTGGAACAGGTACCAACTGCCGGTGATCTCGGTGAGCCCGGTCACTTCGTGCACATCGCTGAATCCCCGGATGAAGGCATACGCCTCGGTGATGTCCTCACGGGTGGAGAGAACCGGCAACGAGATTGACCCGTCAGGAAGGATCCTCGGCATGATCGTGTAGGCGTAGGGCCCACTCGGGGCGAGAGACCCGATCAACGCTGAGAGATTGCCCGGGTCCCGTGCCTTGATCTCCTCGTTGACATGGCCGACTGCCTTGTCGTAGGCCTCGGTGGCAGCGACTGCCATGACTTCGAGGAGCTCGGGTTCGATGTCGATGGCCATCTCAGAAATGTACGAGCTGGTCGAACGAGGTGATCTCGTCCTCGGTGAATCCCTTCTCGTAACCGGGCAGCCGGTACAACCGGGCGACGTTACCGGCGAGCAAGGACTGCCGTTCGTCAGCCGGTGTCGGGTCGACGCATCGCATTGCCTGCTGGCGATTGTCGGGCCAGTTCGACTCCTCGTAGGGGAAGTGGCTCGCCCACATCAGATGGGCCCGGCCCAGACGATGGCGGTTCTTCACCGCAGGACGGTCCTGATGGAAGGTGAACCAGGCGTGCTTGCGGATGTAATCCGACGGAACGGCCTCGCTGTCTTGCAAGGCGTACTCGGCCAGATGCTTGTGGCGGACATAGTTGATGTCGAAAAATTCCATCCAGTGCAGAGCCCACCCGGCGTCACCATGGGCCAGCACGATCTTCACCTCGGGATAGCGGTCGAATAGACCGGCTGCCACCATCGGGAGCAGCGTGTCAGCCATGGGAGGCTTCATCCCCGGTGCGATGCCAGAGAGCGGCGCCGTGTCGGCGGCGGCGCCGAAGGCATAGTGGAAGCTGATCGGGACTGCGAGGTCGTTGACCGTCTCCCAGAACGGCTCGTCGGCCGGATTACTCCCGGCGGGTGCGCCGCTGGGGAAGGCGTCGAGGATCGCCCCCCGCAATCCGAGCTCGTTGACGCAGCGGACCAGCTCGGTCCGGGCGTCCTCCACGGTTGTGGTGGGTAGCCGGGCCAGACCGAAGAGTCGGTCGGGGGCTTGCGCGCAGAACCCGGCGATCCAGTCGTTGTACGCCCTGGCTAGGGCAACCTTGAGCTCGGCGTCGGGAAGCTGGCGGATCGCGTCCCACAGCTCCGGGGTCGGGTAGAGGATCTCGGCGTCGACGCTGTCGCCCCATTGAGCCAACGTGCGCTCGGTGGGGTCGTAGAGCGCCGGGAGCACGGACTCCCAGGCCACCGGCTGGGTCGGGTGAGCACCGTCGGCGGCGCGTAGCCACCCGCTCCCGGTGGAAGTGGTCGGGATGAGAGGGATCGGTTGGGCGCCCTCTACGGCCCAGGCGGCCGCGCCCTCAAGGGAGACGAGTCGCGGCGCCCGATCGCGCAGGGCGCTCGGCAGGGCATCGAACACGTCGGGCGGCTCGACGATGTGGGACTCGGCCGAGACCAAGTCGTACGCGGGCTGGTCGGACATTCAGACCGCCACGTCGATGGGGTCGTGTGTCTCGTAGGGGAGCTTGTAGAGGTCGGCCGCGTTCTTCCACATGATCCGTTGGACTTCGCTCTCAGGACAGCCGGCCCGTTCGAGGACCTCCCGACCCAACTCGTAGTCGACCGGCCAAGCTGAGGACGAGTGCGGAAAGTCCGGACCCCACATCATGTTGGCGACGCCAATGTCGTAACGGTTGTGGGCGCCGACCTCGTCGACGATGTAGACGACCGATACGTTCCGGCGAAAATACTCGCTCGGCAGCAAGGGCAGATTCCATTCCCGTCGGTTGCGCAGCACCGAATCGTCGAAGCGTTCGAGGTAGTAGGGGACCCACCCGGTCTGCACTTCGGTCCCCACGAGAGCCAGGTCGGGGTACCGCTCGAAAACACCGGACTGGATCATCCGCCACAAGATGACCGGAAAGCTGCCGGCTTGCACATCGATACCCATCTTCTTTGCCCGCACCTCCTTGTCACCCGCTCCAGCCGCGGTGATCTTCGAGCCAAGATCGCCGGCCGGAAAGAAGAACTGGGTGTGGACGTTGATGGGCATCCCCAGCTCGACCGCCACGGCCCAGAACCGGTCGTCCTCAGGAGTCGGGTCCGTGAACGATCCGCTCGGGTACGACTCGAGCTGGACGGTCCGCAGGCCCATCTCAGAGCAACGATGGAGCTCCGCGATGGCATCGTCGAGACCAGTCGTCGGCAACGTCCCGTTGCAGACGAATCGTTCAGGTGCATGGGCCTGAAAGCTGGCAATCCAGTCGTTGTAGACCTTGTAACAGGCCAGTGCGAGCTCTTTGTCGTGGCAGAGCTTGATCCCGTTCCATACCGTGCCCACGCCGTTGAAGATGACCTCGGCATCGGTCTGATCCTCGATGATCTCGCTCACCCGCGCCTTGGGGTCATAGGAGCCGGGAAACAGGTCCTCATAACGGACGCCCCGATCCTTGATCTGCTTGAACCCCTCAACGAGAGATGCCCGGTCGAATCGCTTCGACGACCGGAAGTACATGGACGAAAAACCCATCACTGAGGGGCGCTGCTGGCCCTCCATGATCCATGCATGACCCTTTGTCTTCGGAGTCTCGATCACCCGTGGACCGCGATCACGGAATTTCTCCGGAAGGTTCTCCACCCAGAGAGTCGGCGGTTCGTTCACATGGCCATCGGCAGAGATCGCCTTGTACTGCATGGGCGTGCTCCTCGCACCTCGTCACTGACTCGTCGGCACCAATCGCACTGATGGCGCCATCAGGCTCGTCACACGGAGCCCCGTACCCTCAAGTCTGACAGTCTACTGCCACATTTTGCAAACGTAGCCTGAATCTTGGGACGAGCGGTAAGGAGACAGTCTACTGTCACTCTCGATGCGTACGCTGAGACGAGAGGGGCCAACGTGAGCCGACCGCTCACCCGATTCGAGGTCGATGTCGACGACCACGGGGTAGCCATCGTCATGATGGCTCGTCCGCCGGTGAACGCCGTCGACCTGGTCATGTACCGCGAAATGCGTGACCTGTTTGCTGACATCGACCAGATCGGGCCGGGGGTCCGGGCGGTCGTCCTCACGGGTGCGGGCAAGCACTTCTGTGCCGGCAACGACCTCGATGACTTTGCCACCATGGACAGAGACAACGTGCGCGAGCGCATGTTTCTCGTCCGGGAGGCCTTCTTCGCCATCTCAGAGTGCGCTGTCCCCGTTGTCGGCGCCGTCGGCGGTGCCGCCCTTGGAACAGGGCTGTGCCTGGCCGCGTCGTGCGACTTCGTGGTGGCCGGTGACGATGCCTTCTTCGGGCTCCCCGAGCTCAGCGTGGGGGTCCATGGTGGAGCGAGGCACCTCGGTCGGATGGTGAGCCAGCCCGTTGTCCGGTGGATGTTCTTCACCGGACAACGGCTGTCGGCCGCCGAAATGCAGTCGCTCGGAGCTCTCATCGCTGTGTTGCCGAGCGAGGAGCTGCTGATCAGGGCCAAAGCTGAGGCTGCGAGGGCGGCGTCCTACAGCCCGACTGCGGTGCGCATGGGCAAGCGGGGGCTCAACGACATCGAATTCCTCGACATTCGTCGGGGCTACGAGCTCGAGCAGGGCCTGACCGCTCGGATGATGGACTTCCCGGATTCCAAGATGGCCCTGAGGGCCAGCCGCGATGGGACGGCGGCCGTCTATGACGACGTCGTTCCCCGCTGAGGCACGGCTCTCGAGCGCGTCAGCCGACCTGCACCGGGAGGTAGTCCCAGCCCCGAGTGTCGATCCCGGTGGTCAGCCGGGCGCCGCTGTGGTCGACCGTCCAATCCGGGAAACGTCTCAAGATTGCCTCGACGGCCAACCGGGTCTCCAGCTTGGCCAGATTGGCCCCGAGGCAGAAGTGCGGACCGAAGGAGAAGGTGAAGATCTGGCCCGGGACGCGAGTGACGTCGAACACGTCGGGGTCGGAGACGCGACGCTCATCACGGTTGGCCGAACCGGGCAGGACAACCACGAGTGAGCCCGCCTCCAGCGTCTGGCCATGGAACTCGACCTCAGCCGTCGTGGTCCGGCACATGTGGTACGAGATCGACTCGTAGCGGAGGACCTCCTCCACAGCGTTGGGAATCAGGCCCGGATCCTTCAAGAGATGGCGGCGCTGGTCGGGGTGGTCACCGAGCAACTGGCCGGCCCAGCCGATGGCATTGACCGTCGTGTCACTGCCGGCCCCGGTGATGAGGACAAGGAAATTCAGCAACTCGTCGCGCCCGAGCATGCGGTGGTTGCCCGTTTCGTCCTCGAACTCCAGATGCAAGAGCTCGCTCATGAGGTCGTCGGTCGGGTTCTGAGCCCGATCATCGAGGTACTGGCTGAACCAGACCGCCGCTTCGGCGATACCGCCAAGGGTGTCCGTCTCATCTCCCGCCGTCGCCTCGTTCTGGGAGTGGTGGAAGGTGTCGCGTAAGGACCCCAAATCCGAGTCAGGGAGCCCAAGGAGCATGCCGATCACCTGAATCGGCAACATATTGGCGAAGTCCTTCACGAAATCGAATCGGTCCCGCCCGACCAGGGCCTCTGCGGCGTCTTCGAAGAGGACGCGGACACGGTCCTCGATGGCAGCGACCGCCCGGGGGGTGAAGAGCCGGGAGACGAGCCGCCGATGGATCGTGTGGAGCGGCGGATCCTCGAAAATGAAGAGCCCAGAGGGCAGCTCGATTCCCGCCGAGGCGATCTGGTAGACGCCGCCCTTGGCCGAGCTAAAGGCATCGCGATCGGTCAGGATCTTGGCTACATCGTCGAACCGGGTCAGGGCCCAGAAGTCGTACTGTTCGTTCCGGTAGATCGGCGACTCGTCGCGCATACGGCGAAACATGACGTAGGGCGAGGCATAGAGATCCCGGTCGTACATGTCGAAGTGGATATCTGCCGACGTCATGGTCATGGCAAAAACCCCCTCGAACAGCACGAAGCCAGGCGTGCTCGCAGATTTGACAGCAGACTGACACAATAACATCGAAGTCGACGGCCAGCGTGGCCACGAAGGAGGTACCAAGTGCTCGGACTCGAGGGGAAGGTGGCCATCGTCACGGGAGCCGGGTCAGGCGGAGCGGGCTCGGCTCCCGGTATCGGGCACACCATCGCTCTTGTCCTGGCCGAGCAGGGCGCCGGCGTCGTGATCGTCGACCGCGACTCCGAGCGCGCCGGGCACACCCTGACGGAGCTCGAGGATCTCGGGGGGCGCGGCGCTGTCTTCGTCGGCGACATCACCAGGACGGCCGACTGTGCCGCCATGGTCACGGCGACCCGTGACACCTTCGGCGGACTCGACATCCTGGTCAACAACGCCGCGGTGACCAATCATGGGTCGATCCTCGAGACGACCGAAGACATGTACGACGAGACCTTGGCCGTCAATCTGAAGGGAACGTTCCTCGCCTGCCAACAGGCCATCCCTGCCCTCATTCAGCGCGGTGGGGGCTCGATCATCAACATTGGCTCCATCGTCGGCGTACGCGACGCCGGAACCGGCGAGACCGCCTATGCCGCCTCCAAAGCGGGCCAACTCGGCCTCACGGTGGAGTTGGCTGGGGCCTACGGGCGGGACAACGTCCGCGTCAACGCGGTGCTCCCTGGGCTCATCGACAGCGCCATGCTGCAGTCGGTGAGCACCCGGGTGGACGATGTACGGTCCAAACTGAACCTGCTGGGCCGCATGGGCCAGGTCAAGGACATCGCCCATGCGGTGTGCTTCCTGTGCAGCGACGAGGCCGCGTACATCACTGGGGTCACGCTCCCGGTGGACGGGGGCGCCACGATGGCCATGCCGGCCTCTACGTTTCGGAAATCTCCGACCTGAGTACCCCGACCGTCATCAGCTGGGCGGCCTCCATGTCCAGAATCTCCTCGATGTGCTCGGCGACCAGTTCGGGCGAGAGCGTCTCAGAGGTATAGCCGGTCGTCTCCAAGAGGGCGAGCCGCATGACCGCTCCGCCACCGGCAATCAGGAGCTCGCCGTTGAGCGAACAGGACTCGTGGGCCAGGTACACCGCAGCCGGCGTGACGAACTCGGCTGCGTACTGCGCCATGGAGGCGCCGAAGGCTTCGGGCGGAGCATCGTAGACATGAGAGAGGATCTCTGCAGTCGACATCCGGGTCTGCGCACGCGGAATGACCGCGTTGACCGCAATGCCATAACGGCTGGCGTCGATGGCGACGGCTCTCGTGAATCCCAGCACGGCCCCTTTCGCCGATCCGTAGCTCGAGTTCTTGGGCACCGTGCCCAGAAGGCCTTCTGAGGTGGTGTTGACAATTCGTCCGTAGCGGCCGGCCACCAGGTGCGGCCAGGCCGCTTTGGTCACGTAGACCGTGCCCAGGTGGTGGACGTCGACCATCCGGCGATAGTCGGCCGGGGTGAGATTCTCGATCCAGTCGAGTGGTGAGGCGATCCCGGCATTGTTCACGACGACGTCGATCTGTCCAAAAGAATCCATGGCCGCTGCAATAATCGAGGCGGCACCCGACTCTTCCGCAACCGACGCGTAGCAGGCCACGGCCTCCCCACCACCGGCCGTGATCTCCGCCGCAACGTCGTCAGCCGGGCCGTGGGAGGAGCCAGATCCGTCGAGCTCACCTCCGAGGTCAGCCACGACGACCCGGGCCCCCCGTTGGGCGAAGGCCAGCGCGTGGCTGCGCCCGATGCCTCGGCCGGCACCTGTGACGATGACGGTGCGTCCGTCGAACCGCAGTTCATTCATCGCTGTTTCTCTCCTGTCGTTACCACGTGATCGGAACAGCCAAGGCGCTGCGCAGGAAGGTGACGGGCGACCACTGCACGTCCTCAGGGGCGATGGTCAGCTCGAGCGCGGGGAAGCGCTTCAGCAGCTCGCGCAGTGTGATCTCCAATTCGAGGTGGGCCAATCGCGCCCCGAGGCAGCGATGCGACCCCCACGACAACGAGAGGTGTGGAGCCGGCTCCGTCCGGTGGAAGTCGAGCTCCCAGCCCTTCGCGAAGATGGTCTCGTCCCTATTGGCGACCTGGTGCTCGGGCAGGACGGGATCACCGGCTGGGATCACCACGCCGTCGCTCATCTCCACGTCCTCGCTGGCCCAGCGGATCATGGGACGGCCGTGGCGAAAGCTGGGTATCCAGCGCCACAGCTCCTCCATAGCACTAGGCACGAGATCGGGCTCGTCGACGAGTTCCTGCCACAGGTGGGGGTACGCCGTCAGGGTCCACACCATGGAGCCGAGCTGCGCCGCCGTGGTCTCGAAACCGCCGAGGAAGAGCGTCGTGGTCAGCGAGACCAGCTCGTCCTCGTTCAGCCGGTCATCGTCGTCACGCGCCTGCACCAGGAGGTAGAGAAGGTCGTCGCTGACGCTCTCCCGACGCTCGGCGATGAGGCCGCGGACGAAACTCTGGATGCTCAGGTAGGCCTCGTAACGCTGCTCGAGCGAGGAGCTCTGGCCGGTGAGCTGGTCCACCCATCCG
This sequence comes from uncultured Acidimicrobiaceae bacterium, assembly GCA_963828505.1. Lineage (GTDB taxonomy): Bacteria > Actinomycetota > Acidimicrobiia > Acidimicrobiales > RAAP-2 > Bog-473. Next base: position 519,786 of record CAWHFM010000009.1, on the reverse strand, counting down.
CGCAGCGTCGGGATCATGTCCTCCGGTCCGCCGATGATGGCGCTGATGACCTGGAGCGGCAACTTCCAGGCATAGAGCTCCATGAAATCCGCGCCCTTGCCTTCCGACTCGAGGTTGTCGAAGAGCGTCGTGACCATGCGGACGATCCACCCGGTCATGATCTTGATCTGGGGCGGAGTGAAAGCCTGGGAAGCCAGGCGGCGGATCCTCGTGTGATTGGGAGGGTCCATGTTGTCGAGTCGGGTGGGATCGGATCCGTGCACCATCTCGTGCAGACGGGGGGTGTCGCGGTCGTACCCCACTGCCTTGCCCATTCGCCGATCCCCGTAGGCCTTGCGCACGTCCTCATAGCGGGTCGCGATCCAGATGGGCTCGCCAAAGGGGAGTCGCGCCTTGAACGGACCCTTCTGCTGGAGCTCTCGGTACAGGGGGTCGATCGTCAGGTCGTCGTGGATTCCCATGGGGTACGTGGGCAGCGCCGTCTGGTCGGTCACAGTCATGGGCCTTCCCTTATTCGTCTGTCGATCGATCGGCCGCTGACCCGAAGGCGGTCAACACGTCGTCGGTCCAGCTGAGATCGTCGGTCTCGGTCGCCGTAGTGAGCTGGTCGAGATCGACTCCGTACACCCTCGCCGCATTGCCGGCCAGGATCTTGCGCTTGATGGCCGGCGTCAACTTCGGATAGCCGTAGCGCTCACACATGTCGTCGGGGATCTGGAAGGCCCGGAAGGCGTCGAGCACCGGCTGGGTCGGGCCGTACCAGATGGCGTCGGTGCCCCACACGATATTGTCCTCACCAAGGTGAAGTAACAGCTTGCCCAGCGTGTGGGCCGCGTCCTCCGGGCGGCTGAGGACCATGAACCAGGTCGAACCGAGCTCGGCGTAGACGTTCGACTTGTGACCGAGACCCGACTCTTCGACCGTGTTGATGAGCCGGTTGATGCCCAGGTTGGCGGTCGCCGGCTCGTAGGGACCCTCGCTCTGCCCAGGTTCGTAGCCCGAGTGGTAGATCAGAAAGTCGATATCGGGATAGGCGAGAGCCGCCGGACCCACGTCGTCGGGGGAACCGGCGTCGACCACCCCGCTCAGGCCCTTGTGGGCGCAGACCACCTTGACCCCCGTGGCCCGGGCCGCCTCGAGGAGCGGCATGCCGGATTCATCGTCGTCGAGCCGCCACCCTGTGTTGGGCCGATAGTGCTCGTAGGTCTCGTCCATCAGGCCCATCGTGTAGACCTTCCAACCCACCGGCGAGTAGGCGGCTGCCCACTCGGGCATGCGGGAGGCTTCGCCGATGTTGGGACGGACCACAGTGTGGTTGAGAAGCCGACCGGTCCCCGCGGTCCGATCGAACAGCTCTCGCATCCCAGCCATCTCGTGGTTCTTCAAGAACATCTCGCCGTCCTCGTTCCCCGGGGCGGCGCTGATGACGGCCAGCGACGTCTCGGCCTCAATGAAGACGCACCGGAGGTACTGGGCGATGTTGTACGCCGCGATCCCTTCGAAACCGTCCCACCAGGCGGGCGCCATCAGCTTGTAGATGTGCATGAGGTTCGTCTCGAAGGCCTTCAACGAGGGCCGATCGGCGATCCAGTGGGTCTGCACGTCGATCACCGGGCCATCCGAAGCGAAGGCCGCCTGGGCGGCGGCATCGTCCAACCCGGCCTCGGGCGCCAATTCGAAGAACTGTTGACCGGTGGCCTCGTTCAGCGACATCAACCCGGCCGCCGTCCCCCGCTGGCTGGCCACGTACGAGCGCAACGTCGTGGACAGACGCTGAGAGGCGTCGACCGTGGCTTCAGCTGTGACGTCGACGGCCTGCTTCTGCACCTCGGTCCGCGGCGGTGGGGCGTATTCGTCATTGGACAATGGCCGCAAGATGCTTGGGACGGCGTCCGTCACGTCAGGACACATGCACTGGTCTCGTTCTCGAGGTCTGACTCGTACCGAATACGGTGATGGCGATGACCGACGGTCAGTCCGACGGCGGCATCGGGACGGGCGTCGCCGTGGCCAGTGCCGTGGCGGGGGCGACTGCGATCACGGCTGCCTTCTCCCGGGTGTACTCGAGGATCGAGTCGTGCCCGTAGCCGCTCTCCTTGATTCCGCCAAAGGGCAGTTCGTGGCGGGTCTGCATATAGGTATTGACCCAGACGTTCCCCGACTGGATGTCCCGGATCATGCGGTGCACCCGGGCTAGGTCTTGGGTCCAGACGCCCGCAGCCAGACCGTAGCGACTGTCGTTGGCAATGGCCACGGCTTCGTCGTCGGTGTCGAAGGGGATGATCGTGGCCACAGGCCCGAAGATTTCCTCTCGGCAGATCTGGATCGTGTTGTCCTCGGTGATGAAGAGCGTCGGCTCGACCCAGTAGCCCCCCGGAAGCGACGGCACGACCTCTGCCCCGTGGCGGCCGCCGAAGACGAGGTCTGCCTCCTTCTTGCCGATCTCGAGGTAGTGGACGACCTTGTCGAGCCCCTCCTGGGAGATGAGCGGCCCCATCTGAGTCGTGGGTTGAAGGGGGTCGCCGATTACAAGGGATTCGGCGATCTGGCGGATGCGTCCGATCATCTCGTCGACGATGGGTCGCTCCACCAGGATCCTCGAGCCAGCCACGCACGCCTGGCCGGCGTTGAAGGTGTACACCGAAGGAATGGTGACGCCGAAAGCGGCGGCATCGAGGTCGGCGTCGGCAAAGACGATGTTAGGCGACTTTCCACCGAGCTCGAAGATGGTCGGAGTGAGGGTGTCGGCGGCCGAACGCTGGATCAGTTTGGCCGTAGCTGCAGAGCCGGTCATGCTCACTTTCTCCACCAGATGGTGGCGGACGATGGCATCTCCCACATCACCGAGACCGGAAACCACGTTGACCACGCCCGGAGGGAAGACCTCCGCCAGGTACTCGGCGAAGCGGAGCACTCCGGCGCTGGCTTGTTCCGGCGGCTTGGCCACGACCGTATTCCCTGCGGCCAGGGCGAGCGAGACCTTGTTGGAGAACATGGCGATCGGCATGTTGTACGGCACGATGACGCCGAAGACGCCGTAGGGCTCTCGGAGCGTGAGGCCGATGGTGTTGGGGTCAAGGACGACGCTCTGGCCCGTGGTGGCCGGCAGCGTGTCGTGGGCGGCCCGCTTCCACAACGCCTCGAGTCCAATGCCGTTCATCAGCTTGCTGACTTCGAGGAGATTGCCGTTGTCCCTCGATTCCAAGGTGGCGAGCTCTTCGCCGTGCTCTTTGAAGATGTCCGCAACCTTCTCGATAGCAGAGGCCCGGAAGCCGGCCGGCCGCGACGACCAGGAGCCAAACGCCTCTGCCGCCGCCTCGACGGCGGCCTCCACGTCCGTGGCGTCGCTCTTGGGTATCTGGGTCCAGACCTCACCGGTCGCCGGGTTGATGGAGTCCAACACCGCGCCTGATTGGGCGGGGCGGAGCTCACCCCCGATCAAGTTTCGAAGCGGCTTGATGTCGTTCATCACGTCTCCCCCCTAGGAAAGAGATAGGTCAATCGTGACACCATACTGTCAGTTTTTTGCAACTTCCGAAAGGGGTTGGGCACATCGATTGCGACAGTGTACTGTCACGTTACGCGAAGGCGTGGGTACGAGTGCTTCGGGAGGGCCAATGGACAGAGACGGGACAAGCCGGCCCTACACGATCATCTCCTCGGACTGCCATGGCGGGGCTGATCTCTGGGACTACAAGCCCTACCTCGAGGGCCGCTGGCACGAGGAATTCGACGCCTGGGCGTCCAATTACACCGACGCCTGGGCCGGGATAGACACCGAATCCGAGTACAAGGCGGGCGTCTCGTCATTCCTCTCCCCCCTCAACTGGGACAGCACGAAGCGCCTTGAGGTCCTCGAGAGCCAAGGCATCGTCGCCGAAGTCATCTTTCCGAACACGACGCCGCCTTTCTTCCCCAATGGCCTCTTGGCTGCCCCCGGTCCGCGAAGCCGGACCGAGTACGACAGACGTTGGGCCGGCATCCGGGCTCATAACCGCTGGCTCAAAGACTTTTGCGACGCCGCTCCCGGTCGTCGCTTCGGGGTAGCCCAGCTGCTGATTGATGACGTCGACGACACCGTTGCCGAAATTCGCTGGGCCCGGGACAACGGACTCAAAGAGGTTCTCCTGCCCTCCGACCACCATCTCAAGCTGCACAACCTCTACGAGCGCCGGCTCGATCCGATCTGGTCCGTGTGCGAAGAACTTGACATGCCAATCGGTCGGCACGGCAGCGTCGTCGCGTCGGACCTGGAGCCAGAGTCGATGGACGAGGCTCACGCCTGTGGCGTCTTCGAATCGACTTATTTCGGACACCGAACCCTGTACCAGTTGATTCTCGGCGGGGTCTTCGAACGTCACGCCAGCCTCAAGGTCGTCTTCACCGAGCTGGGGGCGTCCAATTGGGTATTCGACACGGTGGCCCGACTCGATGGTTTCGCCATCGGTGCTGGTATGGAGGGAACCATTCCGAATCTCTTCGCCGGTCGTGCGATCGACAAACTTTCCATGCGTGCGAGCGAGTACGTCTACCGACACTGTTACTTCGGAGCCACCGCTTCGATCAATGACTTTGCTCGTCGTCATGATCTCGGTATCGACAAGTTGATGTGGGGAGCGGACTTCCCGCATCACGAGGGAACCGTCCCCTACACGCTCGAGGTTCTGCGTGAAACCGTCTCGGACATCCCGGATGACGAGTTACGAACCATTCTGGCCGGCAGCGCGGCCAAGCTCTACGGCGGAGACCTGCCTTTCCTGGAGTCCATCTCCGACCGAGTGGGCTTCACCCCAGAGCAGGTGTCCACACCGCTCCCCCGCGACGAGCTTCCGGACGACCCGAACTTTCACATCATGTTCGCCCGACCGACCAACGTCTTCACCGGTGCCGAGGGCTGAGATGCGTGCGAGCTGAGCCATTGCTTTCGTTCCATCTGCTGAGCACCGTGGGATAAGGATGGACATCGAAGCACTCCTCACTTCGACACGATCTGCTCGTCGCTCCCTCGACCTGTCTGCCCCGGTCGATGCCACCGAGATACGAGACTGCTTGCAAATTGCGCTCCATGCCGCCAACGGGACGAACCAACAGTCTTGGCGATGGATCGTGGTCCACGATCCGGACCTTCGTCGTGAACTCGCTGCCCTCTACGAGAAGTCATACCTCCGCATGACGGGCGGCACCATGGTCTCCGACCTCCTGCCCGACGACGACTTCGGGCGCCTGATGTCCTCGACCGAATGGATGGTGACACACCTCGCCGACATACCGGTCCATGTGATCCCGTGTTACGAGCCGTATCTCCCCGATTTTGGCGAGGGTGGCGAGTCGTTTCAGCTGGCAACGTTGTACGGCTCCATCTTTCCAGCGGTCTGGAACTTTCAGTTGGCGCTTCACACGCGCGGTTACGGATCCTGCATCACGACGATGCACCTGCTCCATCAGGCAGATGTTGCTGCTCTGCTGGGGATCCCGGCTACCCATGTCCAAGGGTGCCTTCTACCGGTAGGCCGGTTGCGCCCCGGAACGGTGTTCCGACCCTCGCCTCGGCGGCCAATAGAGGAGGTCGTGGCCATCGATACCTGGGGAGACCCCTCGGTTCGGACCTCCGAGAGCGGCAAATAGTGGATGCAGACCTCGAACGCAGACTCCTGGAGCGGCTCGATCGCGATGAGATCTTCGACTGCATCGTCCGATACGCCCGCGGCATGGATCGACTTGACCGCCAGCTCGCTCGTTCCGCATACCACGATGGCGCCATCGACGACCACGTGGGTTTCGTAGGAAGCGTGGATGCGTTCCTCGACTGGTCCTTCGCGTATCACGCCAATCAGGTTCGTCATCAGCACTACGTCTCGAACTGTCACATCGACCTTGACGGAGATGAAGCGCACGTCGAGACCTATTTCACCTTCATCGGCACAGAACGAGACTCCTCGGCGGCCCTCACCGCATTTGGTGGCAGATACGTCGACCACTTCGAACGCCGTCAGGGCAGATGGGGCATCACTGTTCGGCTGTGTCTCGTCGAGTGGGCGACAGACCCGAAGTCACTGTTGCCTTCTGAGGCATCGGAGATGGTGGCAGCCACCGGAACCATTGCGCGCAGTCCGGCCGACAGCTCGTATGAGCGACCGCTGCGTGCTCGTCGTACCTCATTGTAAGAAAGGTCCGCCGTCATCACATGCCAGCGCATTGAGAGTCGTCAGAACAAAAGGCCCCTGCGGCTAGTGGCTAGTTGGTCTCTCTGTGTCGCCGAGCAGGAGCAACCAGCTTCTCCCCACTATGCGCCCCACTATCTCAGCGATACGGGGTTGCGATACACCGAATTCCATGGACCGGCTCTGGACGAAACCGCAGCTCAATGGACTAGGGGGAATGGCGCATCGGAATGCTTCAGTACTGGGACGATTACCGCCGAGTCCGAGGGCGATGGCTCTTCGTCGTGCGCCGTGTTCGGCGCTGGTACACCAGCGACGCCCTGAGCCGGCCAGAGCTGGCTGCGACAGGCGGCGCAACCGGTGCGCAACCACGCGAGCGGGCCTTACCCGAAGCGTTCCCGACGTGGCAGCAATGGGAGGCTTCCGTACAGGAATAGCGGAACAGAGGGAGCGCCGGCGGCGAGAAGGATCAGCGCATCAATTCTTCTCGGAGGCTTTGCTTGCGTACCTTCCCATCGGATTTCTCGGTAGCTGCCGGACGATGTGCAGTGCTTCGGGTATCTTCTGACGAGCCAACTCTTGGGCTCGACAGTGCTCGACGAGCGCCGTCAACGAGAGCGAGTCGTCGGGACCGTCGAGCCCGATTCATAGTGGCTTGGGAGTCGGTCCGGGAGATCTAACCGCCACTTCTGAACTGGGTCAGCGCGCCCAGTTGCTGGCCGAGTGGGGCATCACCCTCGAGCAATTTCGGCGGTGCGCGGTAGACATTGAAGCAATATCGAGAGTCAACCACCCTTCTGCGTCATGGCCGCCCGGGCGGAATACCAGAGCGTGCGGAGGTTCTCCCAATCGGGATAGCGCTCAACCATCGTGGTGACGATGCCGGTTGCGGTGGTCTCTTCGGTCACGGCCGCTGAGAAGTCCCGTAGATACTGCTGGGATTCCTCGATGATCCTCGGGTCGTTGTCGTTGGCGACCTTCTTGTGGCCGGCGACGACGAACGTCGGCCGGAGTGCGGCGACTGTATCGAGGTTGGCGATCCAGCGTGCGCGTTCATCGTCGCCGGTTTCCGCCGTCATCATGTGCACTTCGTTGTAGGCCAGATCTCCGGTCACGACCGCTCCTAACGAGGGGACGTGCAGGACTGTGGACTGCGCTGTGTCTGCCTGACCGATCCGAATGATCCGCAGTTCGTTGCCCTCGAGGTCGATCGTGTCGCTCGTCAGGAGCTCCGGCAGGACCTTGTCGTCGCCCGTGGGAACCTCACCGGCGAAGATGCCCTCCCAGTACCCGGCCAGGGGACCGCTCTCGCTGGCTCAGGCCGGTGCCATTCGTAATTCGGGTACACCCGACTCGCGGTCCAACTGACGGGAAACTTCCTGGGCATCTGCGAGGACCCGATCCACCATCCCGAGTTAGGCGTTCCGGACACATGCAGAAGTGCGGCTCGTACCAGGTTGAGGCGTTCTGGACCCGAGACGGCAGGACGACGACCGCCTGCTCCACTCTCTATCCTGCGGAGAGTGCGACTGATGGGAGGAGGTCGAGTCGCATCCGCTCCGCTACCCGACACCGGAGGGTTTCGAAGCGGTGGAGGAAATCGAGGGCGACTGCACACCGACTTCAGGGCTCGGTCCCGACGTCGGCAAGCCGCTCAAGCTCTTTGGTGTCGTGGTATCATGACACCATGACGAAGAACCTGACCATCCGCTTACCCGACGATGTAGCTGCTGACGCCGAGGCCCTGGCGCGGGTCGAGGGCACCAGCCTCAACGAGACGGTGAAGCAGTCCTTGATCGAAGCCGTTGAGCGTCGGCGGAACAATCCCAAGTTCAAGGCTCGCCTGGCGAAGATCATCGAGGAGGATCGCGAGCTGCTCGAACGCCTCGCTCGGTGAGTGTCGAGTACCCGGATCTGTCCGACTACCTGGCCATCGCCGCAGAGATCACGGGCACCGACCTGAAGACGATCACCAGCGCAACGAAGATCGATCCGGCCGACTCGGCCCTTCATGCGCCCTCAGCCAGCTTCGGCGACGCGGAGTTCTACCCCGACTTTTGCGACAAGGCCGCCGTCCTCTTGGTGCGCCTGGCCAAGAACCACCCGCTCCTCGACGGCAACAAAAGGGCGGCGTGGGTGACCCTCCGTGTCTTTATCGAGATGAACTCGTGGCGATGGGAGACCTACCCCACCGTTGATGACGCTGAGCAGGCTGTCCTGGCGATAGCGGGCGGCGAGTGGGACGAGCAAAGAACCGCCACCTGGCTGCGAGAGCGGCTCACCCCGCCACCTTCCGCGCCCGCCCCGGCGGATCCACCTCTTCAGTGAACCTCTGGGCAGGCTCTCGGGGAGGGGAGCAGGGGCGAACGAGCGCACACAGCCGGGAACGAACAGGGCGGGGTGCCATTCGGTGTTCGGATAGACCCGAATGCCGGCGGCCCACGAGTTCTCTGGTGGGAGGCCGGAGGAACCCAGGAGCAACCGTCTCCTCCCCACTATCCGTTCCCCATTATCCGCCCCACTATCTCAGCGATACTGTGTCGCAATACACCGAATTCCATGGACGACGCCAAGACATAATCGCAGGTCAGTGGACCGCAGAGGACCCCCTGGACTCCCCGGCATCGGTCTCTTAATCCGCAGGTTGGGGGTTCAAATCCCCCGGGGCGCACCCACCCACCCACCCACCCAAACCCAGAAACCCTAGGTCAGAGGCCATAAGGGGTGGGCGAGTTAATTGAGCATCGACGACGAAACCCGAGTCCTTCGGGTGACCGAGGCTGGGATCGGGCACCCGAACGGAACCGATCGTCCTCCGCGACGAAAACGATGACTGAGAACAGGGGCGCCGGTTAGCCGGCAGTGAGGGACAGAGCTGACGTTTCGTTCAGAAGAGCTCAGCGTCCTCGTCACGCTCGCGTGGCGCGCCATCGCCATCGATGAACGCACGAGAGGGCCACTCGACATGGCCGTAGGGGGCGCCGCCTTCGGTGTAGCCCACCACGAACATGCGCCCGCCGCAGTAGTCGATCCAGCGACACAAGCCCTCGTCGACCTCTGCCGCCGACGAGGGGTCCACCCGGCGACGGTAGCCCGGCCGGTGCCGGTGCCGATGCCGCCTCCGCCGTCCGCTCACGGGCGCAGCGCCTCGACGACCGCGTCGGGCGACTCGGCCGCGGCGCCAGCCGGGAAATACGACACCCGTTCGGCGACGCCGATGATCTCGCCTAGAAAGGCCTCGTGGGCGCCGAGGCGGGGGTCTTCGACGGTGCCCTCTACGAAAAGCACGGCGAAGCGGGCGAGCCGCCCGTAGGGCTTGCGGCGCAGGATCCGACCCATCCGCTGGATCATCTGGCGGCGGGAGCGGCTGGCGCCCACGATGACGGCGAGGTCGGCGGCAGGGACGTCGATTCCCTCGTCCAGCACCCGGGGGGCCGAGAGCACGGGGAGCTCGCCGGAGGCGAAGCGCCGCAGCGTCTCCCGCCGGTCATTCTGGGGCAGCCGCGAGTGCATGACGCCGGCGCGCAGGCCGCAGCCGCCCAGCACCGCGCTGGCCCGCTCCGTGGCCGCGATGCTCTGGGTGAACACGATGGTGCGGTCCGCATCGGAGACGGCCGGAGCCAACATTTCCAGCGCGGCATCCTTGGCCGGGGTGTCGGCAAGCAGCCGGCGCCGCTCGAGCAGCGCCTGGCGGTAGGCCCGCGCCACACCGGATCCCGGGCCGTCTCCCTCGGCCAGCAACGCCACCGCTCGCATGAAGGCCTCGAACGGCTCGGACGGCACCGCGTCCTCGCGGATCAGGCGGGCTCGCAACCTGCCCATCAGCTCGGTCAGCTCGTCATAGCACGCCTGCTCCGCGGTGGAGAACCGCACCCCGACCAAGGTGATCGTGAAGCGGGCGGTCACCCCGTCGCCGACCGCGCGGGCGTACCCGAGCCGGAAGCAGGTTCCGCCGAAGTAGGGGTCGAGCCACGCCAGGTCGCCATCGTCGTCGCGGGCGTAGGTGGCGCTCAGTCCCAGCCGGCGCCGGAAGCGCCCATCGAGCGCCAGCTGGTTGACGGCGCTGCCATATCGGTGACATTCGTCGGCGACGAGCAGGCCGCCCTGGCGGATCGGCCGCACATCGAGAGAGCGGGCCGTGTTGACCACAGCCACCAGCACGTCGTGGGTCGCCAGCGAGTCACCGGCACCTGCGCCCATCCTCCCGACCCGCGCGCTACCAGCCAGGCGGGGCTCCAGCTCGGCCACCCACTGGTGCTGCAGTTCGACGGTTGGGACCAGCACGATCACCTGGCCGCGGCGGTCGAGCTCGTCGAGGGCGGCGGCCACACCGACCATGGTCTTGCCGGTCCCCGTCACCGCCTCGACCACGCCCCGCCCGCCGCGCCGTTCCCAGGCGTTGAGCGCGTCAGTCTGCCACGGGTACAACCCCAACGACGCGGACGGGCGGACACGAGTGGGGCCCGGAGCCGCGACCGGCCCGACCCTTTTCCCTGATGATCCAGCCAACCACCAACGGGCAGCGGTGCCCACTTCGCACCGGAACCGGCCGTGCCCTGCGAACAGGAGGAACGACACGTCGCGCTCGGCCACGCCTAGCCGACGGGCCAGCTCGGCCGCCGTCACCCCACCGCCGGTTGACAGGGCGGCAGCGATGTCGTCCGCGTGCAGCGTCAGTCCCCTTCGTCCTGGTCCTCGAGGTCGTTGTCGGTGCCGAGGTCCACCTCCAGGCCGGTGGCGCTGATCTCGGGCTGGTAGGAGGGGTCGAGCCGACGCAGGTCCCACTCGTTGATCCACGCTCGCACGTACTGGCGCATGCGGTTGGACGCCAGCCGTTCCAGGCCGGGGACATCAGGCGCGTCCCACCTGTATGCCTCGCTGTGGATCTGCTTGAGCTGGGCGTAGGTGCGGTCCAGCTCCTCCCTCCCGGGTGGCTGCAGCTGCACCTGATCGCGCTCGATGATCCGCATCCCCGCCTCGGCCTGGCCGGCCAGCAGCTCGTCCTCCACCGTCCCTTTGGCCCGGAGCCGCTTTGGGATGAGCTCGGTGTCGTTCTTGCCGACGAGGACCTGGGTCTCGAAGTCGTCCACGGTGGTGAGCACGGCGGCGATGGGCGCGGCCGGGTCCTCCCGGTCGCCCCGGACCCACCGGGCTATCTCGGCGTAGGACTTGGCGCGCTGCAGCGCGGTGTAGCGGCCGATCAGCTCGGCCTCGTCGAGCAGTACCACCCAGCCGCCGTGCCCGGCCGCCTGCATAAGCCGCGACGCGAACCGGAACCGCTGGCGAGACAGGTCGCGCTCCTTGATCGCCGCCAGCCGGTAGGTGGCTGCCGCCCCCGCCTCCTTGAGCCGCCGACGGAGGTCGGCGACTGGCAGCGGGTCGCCGGCCCAGAACCGCACGATCCGGTCGGCGAACTCCTCGTCGCCGCGCCCGTACTCGTGCAGGAACAGCGTTGCCGCGAACCGGCTATCCACCGGCGCGTCCTCCTGGTGCGTCCAGCGGTACAGCTCGCGATAGCGGGGAGAGTCGAACTGCAGGCCGGCAGCGATCTCGTCAATGGCCGAGCCAGGTCGGCCGGGTACCATGGCCTGGTCGATGGCGGCCCGGTACACCTTGGCCGGATCGTGCAGCGGTGTCTCCTTGGATATCACCACCTTGGAGACCACGAACCCTCCCGACAACCCCACGTGGGCCAGGTGCTCGAGTACGTGGCTCTTGCCCGTACCGAACCCTCCCCCGATCAGCATCCCGCCCGGCGCATGCCCGTCTGGCAGGCTGCCGAACGCGCCGATCAGCTGGCTGAACCGGTCCTCTACCCCTTGCTGCATCGACCCGAGGACCGTGACCGCGTCACGGTTGGGGACTCCTGCCCGCAAGGCTTCCAGGGCTCGCCGGCGCTCGACCGACCGATCTTCGCTCACGCCGCCCCCAGGCGGATCAGCGACGACAGCGGGTTGTCCCGGTTGACATCACGCACCTCGTCGAAGATGCGCAGCTTGAGCGCCTGGTAGGCGTCGAGGCCCCGGGGCGCATCGGAGAGGAACGCCGGCGACGCCACGACGACGACGATGCAGTTGGCCATCTCGTCGGTGTTGTCGACCAGTTGGCGAAGGACTTCGTAGGCATCCAGGAGGGCCGCCTTGGTGTAGTAGTGGCCGTGACGCTCCTCGGGGTTGGGTCTCCGGGCGAACCCGAGCCGGCGGATGTCGAGGGTCAGGGCCAACCCGGCCCGGTCGTTGACCGCCAGCCAGTGGGCGAGCGAGAACAGCAGGTGCCGGGCGTTGTGGCGCCCGATCCTCCTGAAGATCAGGGCCGACTTCAGCACCGAGATCTGGCGAAGGTCGCCGCGCAGCCAGTCGAGGACTGCGGCGTGCTCGGCGTCGACCACCTGGCCGCTGCGCAGTTGGGCCTGGCACAGGCGGAGCATGGCGGTGCGGAACTCCTGGACCATGGCGTAGTCCCGGTGCACCATCTGCTGCAGCTGCCGGTCGACGTCGCGTTTGAGCTCCCGGGGGTCGACGCGGTAATGGGAAGCGAGCCGGTCGAGCGACACCTCGCCGTCCGGCGGTGCCGGGTAGCCCGCGGCCGCCACCGCCCGCTTGCTGGCGACCACGGCCAGGTCGTCCCACTCGATCTGGCGGGCAACGTCGAAGAACACCTGCTCGAGCAGGTGCACGCGGGACTCGGTCGCGTCCACCCGGGCCACCGCGTAACCGGCGCCCCGGGCGGCGCCGCCGAACCGGTCGAGGAAGGCAACAGCCGACTCGTCGTCGGGAGGCACCACGAACTTCACCGCCGCCCCACCTTCCTCCACGTACCCGTGCAAATACTCCGCGTCGAGGAACGACACGTACTCGTCGACCGGGATCACGATGACGGCTCGGCGAACGCCAGGCCGACGTACACCTTGGTCTGGCCCGAACGGGCCACCGTCGTGAGCACACCTCCGCCTCGGGTCAGAGCGCTCGCCGGCAGGCTCATCCGACGGCCGTCCTTGGCGTCGACCACGCCGGCCTGGTCTAGCAGGTAGAGGTCCCGGGCGAACTCCTGGCGGGTGTAGTCACGGGCGGCGCCTGGGAGCAGCGTCAGAACCTTGTGGACGTCGACGAGCTTCGCCGGCGCCCCGGGCCTCAGCCGCTTGGCCCCGACCACGTAGTCGTAGGCCGCGGCGAGGGTCTCGATGAACGCCTCCGGCTTGAACTTGGGGGGACGCTCCTGCAGGGCGGCCAGGTGGCGCACGACGACCGACGGGCGGACGCGGCGGTCCTTCTGCTTGTCCAGCACCACCGTGGCGTCCGCCGCGGAGACCTGCACGATCGCCGGGTAGCAGAGGATCCGCTCGTCGGCCTCGAACGCCTGCACGCCCGCCTCGGCGGCAGAGGCGAGGAGCTCCTTGGCGTACTCGCCCGACGCGAACCACTCGCCGACGTCGAACCGCCACCCCGCCCGCAGGTCGTCGACCGCCCCAGTCGCCTCCGCGGCCAAGCCGGCCGCGGTGTCCATGCCCTGCTGCAGGTCACGGATCTGGCCGACGGCGGCCGCCGACTTGGCCTTCTTCGCCGCCTTCAACGCGGCGCCGAGCGCCTTGATCGCGACGTCGGCATCTCGCTCGACGGCCTGGAGGGCCTCCTCCAGAGTGCCGGGTCGAGTCTTCATGGCCTACCTCCGTTGACAAACTCGAACTCGGGAAAGAGGACGAGCGCCGCGACGCCCACGTCCGGTGAGCTCACCTGGCCGGGGCCGCGCCGGACCTCGACGGTCACGTCGCCTGCCGCCGAGAAGCCGAGCAACAAGGTGTCGTCCGCGTGCGCGCCGGCGGCAAGGGCGATGGCGCGGACCGATCCCCTCGTGGGCTGGGGGCCGTCGTGGGCGAGGGTCACAGGACCCCACCGGCTCGAGAACGTCCTCCGGGCGAGCGGGGCCAGCCCCACGCCTTCGACCAACGCGGCGGGAACGGCCGCCTCCGACCCGCGCAGCACGTCGTCGTCCACCCGGACCCAGAGCCACAGGCGCGGCTGCGTCGCGGCGAGGCGCGGGCGCGGGCGCCTTCTGCAGCGGTGTCGGACCGGGCTCGGACCCGTCGCGTTTGCCCGGCCGGCGGCGAGGCTTCTTGGTCGACCGCCCCTCCTCCACCTCCGGGCTCCAGGCGGAGAGGCCGACCGCACCCGTGGCCGACCGGGTGAAGCGCCTGCCGCGGACGGCGCGGGCGAGCGCCGCCTGCTCCACCAGACGCCCTCCGGCGACGAGGTCGGCTTCGATCTCCTCGCCGGTGCGCGCCATGCCATGGGCGTCGACGATCCGCTCGACGGCGTCCCCCAGCGGCCCGGTTACGAGCACGGCCAGGTCGTGGACGACTGTCGCGCCATTCGCCGCGAGCCAGGCCGGGAGCTGCTCGTGTGTGATCCCCAGGTCGGCCAGCTCGTCGTTCACGTCGGCCAGGCGCCGGACGCCGCCATCCCAGGCCAGGCAGTTAGAGGTCCGGCTGGCCACTGGTCCGGGCTCGACCGCGACCCACCCGGGGCGCTGGGGGACCGGGTGGTACGGACCGACGAGCCATCCGAGCAGCTCGGCCTCCGGAGATGTCGCGACGCCCAGCCGGACCAGGACCGCGTCCAATGCGTCCCTGGTCGTGAGGGCACCCAGGCCACGACGGGCCGTCGACACGAGCCAAGACCAGGGGGGCGTCCCGGCCACCGTGTGCCGCACGCGCGACTCCGCCCGGTGGACGATCTGGCCGACCCGCTGGCTCGAGATCCCCTCCTGGAGGGCCAGATCCTCGAGGGACCGCCCGCCGCAGAGCACCCAGCTACGAAAAAGGCGGACGCTGCGGACGTCGCCGGCGCAGTCGATCAGAGCCCTGGCGCTGCCCGTCAAGTCCAGCGCCCAGGGGGCGTGGGCCCGGACGACCCGCTCGGCCGCGTGGCGCACCTCGGTCGGGTTGTCGCCGGCGCGCGTGTCCAGTAACGCCTCCAGTATGGGCTGGGCAGCGAGCCCCCTCTCGTGGCGCAGGAGCGCCCCCAGTTCGCCGCCAACTTCTCCCAGCCCGGGCGCGCTACTCCGCTCTTCTCCGACCACTTCCCGACAATAGCGAGCGGCCGGATCGCTTCGGCGGACCTCCGGCGACCCGCCGTCGCAGCGGAAGGCAGTTCTCCCCCACGCCCCCGAGATTGGCAATGTCCCGAGATTGGCAATGTAGATACATCTCTACATGTGAGGTGGTTGGGGCAAGCCAGATGACCAGCAGGGAGTCAACCAGGACACCAGCCGGGCGAAGAAAGCCGCAGAACGCGGCCCGGTGTTCATCACCGACCGTGGTCGACCTGCCCTTGTGCTGCTGACCTTCGAGGCGTACGAAAACCTTCTTGGCGTCCACCTGCTCGATCGCTTGGCCGAGCCGCCGGGTGTTGAGGATGCTGAGCTCGTCGTCCCCACGTCTGATCCGAGGCCACAGCCCGCCGTATTCGACTGATGTTCGTGCTCGACACCAACGTCGTATCCGAGCTACGCAAGGTCCGCTCGGGCAAGGCCAATCCCGGGATTGGCGCGTGGGCGACCTCGACCCCCTCGGCCGAGATGTTCGTCTCGGCCATCACGATCCACGAGCTCGAGCACGGTGTGCTGCTGGCAGAACGCTCGGACCGACGTCAAGGAGCAATGCTGCGAGAGTGGCTCGACCACAGCGTGGCCGCCGCATTCACCGAGCGGGTGTGGCCCGTCGACGAGGCAGTCGCCCGCCGGTCGGCGCGACTTCACGTGCCCGACCTGGCCCCATTTCGTGGCGCCTTTATCGCGGCCACTGCGCTCGTCCATCACATGGCGGTCGTCAGCCGAAACGTCACCGACTTCGAACGCTTCACCGACCTCGACGTCATCAACCCGTGGAGTTGACCCGCACCCTCGCCGCGACGCCACGTGACGCCCGTTGATCTCTGTCGAGGTGGCAGTTTCTCCTAGAGGCCGCAGTTTCCTGGCTCCGGTCGACACTGCCGACTACTTGGAAGGTCGAAGTGAGCAACACGGTCGTGGCAGGCCAAGATCCCACCCGTCCGTCCGCCCAGGTCGACGAACTTCTCGAAATCCAGGGACCTCAGGGACAGGGAGGCACCCGCCTCATGGTCGAGGGAAAACGCGTCCTCACACCACGAGACGCCGAACGTCTCTTCTCTGGAACAGCCTGCCGACACCGCCAACTGAATCCGAATACGCCCGACTTCGTCGTCGCTCCCTGGCTCAGCACCCGAACCCGCGATGTCCTCGCCGCCGACGACATCAACTTCTTGGACCTGACAGGCAATGTTCGAATCGGCCTTCGGTACCAACCCATCTTCGTCAGCTCCAAGGGTGCAAGTCGGGATCCCGCACCGATGGATCGGGGCAAGGCACGGGTCAGGGTTCCCAAGGCGGGGCGACTCGTTTGTTTTCTTCTCGATGTCGCTCCTCCACACAACGTGAGCCAGATTGCCGCGGCGACACATCTCGCCCCTGGGTACACCTCACGCCCTCTGGACGCGCTCGATGGTGAAGTGCTCATCGAGCGCGAGCGCCGAGGTCAGGTCATGTCCGTCGACGTACCCGGCCTCACTCGCCGATGGGTGGAAGGCTACGACGTCCTCAAGACGAACGTCGCCTCAACGTTCGTCGCGTCGAATGGACCAAAGAGCATCCTGCAACAGTTCGCTCAGCCATCGATTTCTCCATCTGTCGCCGTCACCGACTCATTTGCTGCAGTCCGCCTGGCGCCCGTTGCTGCCCCCGCATTGCTGATCGCATACTGCGCCGACGTTGGAAGCCGTGCTTACTGATCACTCTCCGAGAGTCGTTACGCCGCTCGATCCCGCGGACAGTCGGTCGATCGAAGTGGGAGTGCCGGGGTTGGCGGCACTCTTGGTCGCCAAAGTGCACAAGCTGCACGACGGAGTCGACCAAGGTAAACCGCACGCGGTTGGGCGACAAGCTGTCCCCTGGATGCGTGCTCAACCAGTACGCCATGGTGATGCCGGATCGCCGGGGATGGCGGGGCCGGCAGTCGAGGCGGTGGCGCGCTCAGCGCTCGGCACGGCCAGGTCGAAGCGCACACGAGGCGCGCACGTGGAGCTCGCCACGGCGATCGAGCCAGGACCAGCCGGCGTCGCTGAGGATGGTGCCGGGCCTCGGCGGCGATCCGGTCCGCCACGAGCATAGGAAGGGTGTCCGCCGGCGCCGGCGAAAGGCGGACCAGTCGGGTGGCAGTCTGACCGGTGCCGTAGTCCACCACGTGGACTGAGACCGCGAAGACCCGGTCGTCGACCGCGACGTCGAACACGGCGTCGAGCGTTGCGGAGGCGCTCAACCGTAGCGAATCGCTCTCGACTCGGCGCTACGACAAAGGGACGTCGGCTGCCGTTTGAGCCTTGGTGTCGTGGTACCGCGACACCATCACGAAGAATTCTGCCCATCCGCCTACGCGAGCTGCCGAGCGGCCGGCTCGGTGAGTGTCGAGTACCCGGACCCGTCCGACTAGCCGGCCATAGCCGCAGAGATCGCGGGCACCGACCCTGAAGACGATCACAAGCGCCACGAAGGCTTTCGACAAAGCCCCGATCGTCCGGCATCGTGCGCGCCCGATCGAGCACCGCGTGCACGGACCCATTTGTACTGTGCATGGCCTCCGGTCAGGACGGAGTCTTTTAGGCTGATTTCGCTGGCCTGGTCGCTCCGTGTGAATGCTTGGCCACCTTCTTGGGGGGTTTGCCGATGAGTGCGATCTTGCTCTTGCCCTTGACCACGTTGACTTCGAGGGTCCCGCCGACGGCATTGACGTATTGATCGAGCACCTCGATCGTCACGTTGCGTGAGTGTTCGATCGCCGCAACGCGGGGTTGTGAAACGCCGATGAGTTTGGCAACGTCGCGCTGGGAGAGGCCGGCTTGCTCTCGAAGCGCGGGCAACCCGGCGGCGAGTCGGAGCTCGTCCTCGATCTCAGCCACTCGCTTGTGGGCTCCGGGTCGCGAGAGGACCTTCTCTTCAAACTCCTTCATGCTCATTTTCTTTCCCTGCCTCTCTCGATTCGCTTCTTGTTCTTAGCGCCCTTGATCGCCTTGCGGTGTCGTTCAGTGATTTTGTCCTGGTGCTCATCAAAGCGCTCGTCGGCAATCGGGATGTTCACCTTGTACCACCCCGTCCAGTCGTCGCTCTTGTAGCCGCCGACGAGCAGGACGGCCTGGCGCTCCAGGTCGAATGCGAAGAGAACTCTGATTTCGCTCCGACCCGTCGACCCTGGCCCGAGTTCCTTCATGTTGGCGTGGCGGCTGCCCTTGACCGTGTCTACGAGGGGACGGCCATGGGTCGGGCCCTCGCCTCGCAAGACTCTTACGGCGGCCAGCAGCGGCTCTGCGTCCTGTTGTTCAAGACCATTCGCCCAAGCCTCACAGCTCGGATGGAACTCGACCGACCAAGATCCCTTTGCCGCTGCGATAATAATACTATTATCGCTGTGGCTGATCAAGTGGTCAGCGTTCGGGCATCCGCAGGGCTGGGGTTCAAATCCCCACGGGCGCACTTTTGCGTGTCCGGTGCCCGTTGGTGCCCGCATCTCCACCGACGGCTGTCGATATCAGCCTCGCCGCCGCGAAGGACTACCAGGAGGTTTGACGGGCCGGCCTGGGCGCCCCACTCGGCCGCCTGGAAATCCGGATCGTGTTCGAGGAACTCCTCGGGGGCGTCACTGATAGACAGCTGGCCGGCGAGCCGCCGCGGGCCGCGACGCTTCCGTCGCGGCCCGCGCATTTGCCCCGCCCCTACCGAGTGCAATGAACTTGGCTTCGTGACGACATCCCAATCGACAGAGAACCCACCCCGTCCGCCCAAACAGGAGCAGATGGACGCCTCGCCCGACATCATCGAGGTTGTGCCTGGCATCCTGCGCCTACAGCTCCCCATCGACTTCACCGGGTTGGGCCACGTCAACACGTACGCCCTCGAAGATGACGAGGGTTTCACACTGGTCGATCCGGGTCTCCCCGGCGAGGAGTCGTGGAAAGCCCTCCGGGGCCGCATGGACGCGGCGGGCATTCCCTTGGATCGGGTGCACACCATCGTGGTCACGCATTCGCATCCCGACCACTTCGGCGGCGCAGGCTTGCTGGCCCAGGAGAGCGGAGGCGCCATTGTGGCTTCTGACCGCTTCCGCACCTTCTTCGATCCCGATGACATCGACGATCGCGAGCTCGAGGCGGCCGACGACATCGATCCGGACGAGAGCCCGATCCCCAGCATCCGCATCGAACGGCTGGCACCCTGGGGCGGGTCGATGCTCGGTCCACCACCCGAAGCGCGAGAAAGAATGCTGGCCCATCGGGCAGACTTCTTCGAGTGGTTCAAGCCACCTCGCCCGTCGCACCGCGTGGCGGATTGCGACCACATCACCTTGGGTGCCCGGGATTGGGTCGGCCTCTTCACCCCGGGACACACTGACGATCACCTCTGTCTATACGACGAAGAGGGAGGAGTGCTGCTGGCCGGCGACCAGGTATTGCCCACGATCACGCCGCACATTTCCGGGCTGATCCCCGGTGACCCACTCCTGATGTACACCCAGTCGCTCGACCGCTTGTCCGACCTACCCCATGTGTCGACCGTGTTGCCGGCACATGGCCAGCCCTTCAACGACTTGGCGGGCCGGGCCCAGGAGATCAAGCGCCACCACGACGAACGCCTCGAGCGGCTGCTCCAGATTTGTGACGCCGCGGGCTGGGCCAACGTCATCGAACTCTCGCACGAGTTGTTCGCCCAACGCTCATGGGGCTCCATGGCCGAGGCCGAGACCTTCGCCCACCTGGAGCGTCTGCGGGCAATGGGCGTGGTGCAACGTCGTGAGGAGGCTGGCATCCTGCTGTACCACCCTTGATGCGCCGGACTCGGCATCACGGGCTGTTGGACCAGTGCGAGAACCGGGGAAAAGCGGCAGAATCCTCGGAGTGATCACACCGCCGAAGACGAGCTACGCCAGGACCCGCGACAATGTCCACGTCGCCTTCGAGGTGGTCGGCGATGGACCTTTCGACCTGGTGTGGGCCAACAGTTGGTTGTCTCATATCGAGTTCTCCTGGGACAACCCGACGATCGCGCGCTTCTATGAGCACCTGGCATCGTTTTGCCGGTTGGTGCTGTTCGACAAGCGGGGTACGGGCCTGTCCGACCCGGTCACTGGGATCCCCACCATCGAGGATCGGATGGAGGACATCCGTGCCGTCATGGACGCTGTCGGATGCGAGCGAGCCGCCCTGTTCGGGTCCTCAGAGGGAGCAGCCACCTGTTCGGTCTTTGCCGCCACCTACCCCGAGCGCACCAGCGCTCTGGTTCTCTTCAGTCCCTTCATCGTCGGAACGGCAGATGATGAGTGCCCGTGGGCGTGGAGCCCGGAGTTCTGGGAGCTCCTGAGAGTGGCCATGGAGGAGTCCTGGGGGACTCCCGAAGGAAGCGGTGTTGAGCTCGTTACCCCAAGCCTGAGCGGCAACGTAACCGCCGCGACCTGGTACGGGCGCTACCTGCGAGCGGCCGCGAGTCCGGCTGTGGCGAGGGTTCTCTTGCATGTGAACACTCAAATCGACATACGACCGGTGCTCCCCACAATCCGCGTGCCCACTTTGGTGCTTCATCGGACCGACGAGGTCTGGGTCAACGTCAACTATGGGCGATACGCAGCGGCCCACATCCCCGGGGCCACACTCGTCGAACTCTCCGGAACGGACCACTACCCCTGGGAGCAGGATGCCGACGAGGTCCTCGGGGAGATCGAGGAGTTTCTGACCGGGGAGCGCAGCGAACCGGAGCACGACCGCGTGCTCGCCACCGTCCTGTTCACCGACATCGTGGACTCGACCGGACGTGCCAGCGCGCTCGGCGATGCAGCTTGGCGTGACTTGCTCGACGCTCATGACGACATGGTCCGCCGGCAACTGGACCGCTTCGGGGGACGAGAGGTCAAGACCACTGGCGATGGTGTTCTCGCCACCTTCGACGGCCCCGCCCGGGCTATCCGCTGTGCCCAGACCGTCCGAGATGGCGCATCTCGACTGGGTCTGGACATTCGTGCCGGGCTCCACACGGGCGAGATCGAGCGTCGGGGTGCAGACGTTGGAGGAATCGCCGTTCACATCGGGCAGCGAGTATCTGCCCTGGCCGCTTCGGGCGAGGTATTGGTTTCGTCCACAGTGAAGGACCTGGTTGCCGGTTCTCGCATTGAGTTCGAGGATCGCGGCGAGCACGACCTGAAAGGGGTCCCAGGGAGCTGGAAGCTCTTCACCGTCAAGGGCTGACCCAGCCCATCGACGACGGGTTTCCAAGGACCCAAGAGCCCGGGGTAGAACGCTCCGCGTTCTTACGCGGCAGCGGGATGGACGAGATCAGCGTCTCGCGCACCGCCCGCCGACGCACCCCGAACCCGAGGATCCTCGACGCCGGGCTTAGCGGACCAAGAACTGACCGCCGGTAAGAGTGAGGCTGGGCGTGAGCGCCCCACAATCGGGACCCGGAGCGGTGGATTGCCCGACGTTGAAGTTCAGCGCGTCCGCCGCCACGCCCATCTCGATGTAGTCCCCCACCGGGAAGGTGGTAGCGCGAGGACCAGTCGAAGACTTGACGAGGCCGGCGATGTAGGCGGTGTTTCCATTTACGTCGAGGCAGGTCACCGTGCCGAAGACAGCAGTGCCTCCCGCTGGGTCGGAGGCGTCACGCGGGTAGGTGATGGCAAAGCCGCCGCCCGTGGTCGTGCCGTCGGTGGTGGCGCCCACCGTCAATGTCGGGGTGCCAAAAGCGCCCCCACTCCACGTGCCGATTCCGAGAACAGCATGATTCGTCGATGTGGGAGCCGCCTGGCTGGCCGCAACGGGACCGGCGACCGAGGCACACAGGGCGAGCCCTCCAGCGATTGATAGTTTCGAAATGAGGCGCAATTTAATAGTTCCTTATGTTGACTTCTCTGACAATGCAAACTAGCGCGCAGCTGCTGTCGAATTCAGTCAGGCAGCTCTCGCCCTCGCTCCCATCCCTGAAAAGGCGTCGCGCACGCACGCCAGCGGGAGTTCAGGGCGATCAGGTCTTGGAGCCGCCTGCGACGAAATCCGCCGGTCAACGAGCACACGCGGGTTCCTCGGCCGCAGCGAGGCCCGGCGCGGTAGGGCTAGCTTCGTTCCCGGCCGGTGAGTAACGGTATGACTGCCCCGTATGAACGTCTTCGCGCAGAGTAGAAGCCAAGGCGACGACACGCACGCTTCTGGAGCCAGCACCAGGCGGATCAGGCCGAGATTGGGAATGGTCGGACCCGAGGCAGTCCCAGGTGTCGCGCCGGTCCACATCGGACTAGAAATCCAGGGAGGATGATGGAGCCCGTAGCGACTTCCCTGGCCGGCATGCCGGAGCAGGTGTGCATCTATGAGGTCGGCCCCCGGGACGGCCTCCAGAACGAGGACGGTGCGATCCCGGTCGAGGCCAAGGCCGAGTTCATCCGCCGCCTCGTCGACGCCGGGCTCGAGGCGGTCGAGCTCACAAGTTTTGTCCCCGCGAAGTGGGTTCCCCAGCTGGGTGATGCGGAGGAGCTGCTGACTCTGCTCGGCCCACTCGAGGGCCGCCACCCCGTGCTCGTCCCGAACGAGCGGGGACTCGACCGTGCGCTGGCGTCAGGTATCTCGGAGATCGCCATCTTCGGCAGTGCGACCGAGAGCTTCGCCGAGCGCAACCTCAACCGCTCCATCGCGGCATCCCTGGAGATGTTCGCCCCGGTGGTCACGCGAGCGCTGGCGGCAGGGCTCGCCGTGCGCGGATACGTCTCCATGTGCTTCGGCGATCCGTGGGAGGGCGCGGTGACGCCGACACAGGCAGCAGATGTCATTCTGGCGCTGGCCGAGCTGGGCTGCGCCGAGCTCTCCTTGGGCGACACCATCGGTGTAGCGACGCCGGGTCAGGTTGTCGCCCTCCTCGATGAGCTCGTCCGCCGAAGCCTTCCCATCTCCGCCATCGCGGTGCACTTTCACGACACGTTTGGCCAGGGTCTGGCCAACACGCTCATGGCACTTCAGCACGGGGTGACGACGGTCGACACCTCTGCGGGAGGCCTCGGAGGGTGCCCGTACGCCGGCAGTGCCACCGGCAATCTGGCCACCGAGGATCTGGTGTGGCAACTGCACGGCCTCGGCATTCAGACGGGCGTCAATCTGGAGGCGCTCTGCGCCACGAGCCTTTGGCTGGCCGATCTGCTGGGTCGGCCGAGCCCGTCGAGGACTCTCGCCGCGCTCGCTCCCAGGGTTCCCCGAGACTCGAAGCTCTGATGGACAAGGTCATCGCCACCGCGAGCGAAGCAGTCGCCGATATTCCGAGCGGGGCATCATTGGCCGTCGGGGGCTTCGGACTCTGTGGTATCCCGAGCGTGCTCATCGAAGCGTTGCTCGATGCCGGCGTCGGCGAGCTCGAGACAGTCAGCAACAACTGCGGTGTCGACGAATGGGGGCTCGGCCTGCTGCTGTCAGCGAAACGCATCCGTCGCACCATCTCCTCGTACGTGGGTGAGAACAAGGAGTTCGAACGACAGTTCCTCGCGGGCGAGCTCGAGGTCGAGTTGGTGCCGCAGGGCTCCCTGGCTGAGCGCCTCCGGGCCGGAGGAAGCGGTATCCCGGCGTTCTATACCCCGGCTGGCGTGGGCACCCAGGTGGCGGAGGGCGGCCTGCCGTGGCGCTATGGCCCTACGGGTGGGGTTGCCCTGGCGTCGCCGGCCAAGGAGGTCCGGGAGTTCGAGGGCGTGCCCTACGTGCTCGAACGGGCCATTCGGACGGACTTCGCTCTCGTCCACGCTCGCTACGGGGACAGCCAAGGGAACCTCATCTACGAAGAGAGTGCGCAGAACTTCAATCCCCTCTGCGCCGCGGCGGGCCGGATCACCGTCGCCCAGGTAGAGGAGTTGGTCGGGCCGGGCGGGCTCAAACCAATGCAGATTCACACGCCGGGGATCTTCGTTCAACGAGTCGTGCACGTTCCCGACGTCGAAAAGCGAATCGAGAAGCGGACCGTGCGGCCGCGCACCGAGCGCAACGGGACGGTGGCTCCGTGACGCTCTCGAGGGAAGAGCTGGCGGAGCGGGTGGCCCGGGAGCTCTCGCATGGTCAGTACGTCAACCTGGGCATCGGATTGCCGACCTTGGTGCCCAACTACATCCCGGCTGGCATTCAGGTCGTCCTGCAGTCCGAAAACGGCATCCTCGGCGTCGGCCCATACCCGGAGGACGATGCGGTCGACCCCGACCTCATCAATGCCGGCAAAGAGACGGTGACGGTCCTGCCCGGGGCCTCATACTTCGACTCGGCCACCTCCTTCTCCATGATTCGAGGAGGCCACGTCGACGTGGCCATCCTGGGTGCGATGGAAGTGTCGGCCGCTGGCGACCTCGCCAATTGGATGATTCCCGGAAAGATGGTGAAAGGCATGGGGGGCGCCATGGACCTGGTGCACGGAGCGAAACGCGTGATCGTGATGATGGAACACACCGCAAGGGACGGCAGCCCAAAGATCGTTCAGCACTGCTCGCTTCCCCTCACCGGGCGTCGGTGCGTCCAGCGCATCATCACAGATTTGGCGGTGATGGACGTCGAGCCTGAGGGGCTGGTGCTCCGCGAGGCGGCACCTGGGACTTCAGTCGACGAGATCCGGGAGAAGACTGAGGTCCCACTGATCGAAGGACCCGGATTCCACCAGATTTAGGTTGTTAATATGACAACATAATCTCTGTCAACTGAGCTTTGGATTGGCTGGACGATGGGTGGTCGACAGAAGCTGGGTGGATCCACCGCCCCTGCCCCTGTCCTCGAGGCTGACGGCATGGCCTTGCACCGCCAGCTCTTCCTCGTCCTTCGAGAGCAGATCGGCCGGGGTGCGTTCGAGGTTGGACAGGCCCTCCCCACCGAGCAAGCCCTCTGCGAGCAGTTCGGGGTTTCCCGCATCACGGTTCGACGGGCACTCCAGGATCTGTCCGATCAGGGCCTGGTAGAGCGCCGGCACGGCCGCGGTACCTATGTGCTGGACAGGGGCGGCCACACTGATCCTTCCCCGCCCGTCCTCAGTGTGAAGGACGTCATGCGCAAGGTGCAGCTCGAGACTCGGGCCGAGATCGTCGATGTCGCGCTGCGAAGCCCCCCGGTCTCCGTAGCTCTGGCACTCGCACTCGAGGAAGGCTCCAGCGCTCTCTACGTCTTGAGAGTCCGGAAGGACAAGACCAATGGCGATCCACTCTTGATCTCCGAGGCCTGGCTCCGCCCGCAGTACGCGGACCTGGTTACCCGAAAGTCCCTCAAGACACGCGCGCTCTACGAGATCATGAGCGAAGGGGGCTTCGAGATGGGTCGGGTGGCCCAAGAATTAACCGCGGAGATCGCCGACCCCACGAAGGCTCGCCTACTCGACGTCAGCATCGGCTCTGCCCTGATTCGTATCGATCGCCTCATCTACGACATTGAGGAGAGCCCCGTTCAACTGCTCACGCTCTCTCTCACCCCCGAGCGAAGCAGGATTTTGATGGACATCTCCGCCGAACACTTGGACACGACGCAATCAGGCCTCGTCGCGCACGATGTCCATCGCGGACACATCGCACGCTGACGACGCAGGCCAGCCTCTCATTGATGTGGTTGGGTCGGCCGGGATGCACCCAGCAAATCATTCGTCAGGATCGAACGGAGATCGGACAGGATCCACCAAGAGCTCCACCAAAGGACGGACGTCAGTGGTGGTATCGAGCCCGAGAACTGCGTCCCTTATGGCTCCCTGTCGGCCAGGGTCGAGGACCCTCCGGGTGAGCGCCTCGAACTTTGCCACCACGGCGTCGGCATCAGGCGGGGACAGGATGGACTTGGCGGCGAACTGATACGAGTCCAGGACCTGCCCATCGCGGAAACGGATCGTCACCCGGGTCTGACCACGACCGAGCGATTGCTGGTCGAACTCGACCTGATGATGGGCTTGGACTCGTGGGATGAGCTCCCATATGTCGTCAGCGTCGATTCGTGCCGGACTGTATTGGTCGATGAGGGCGGTCCCATCGATCGCCACCACCGCAATCGAATAGGCCACGTTCATCTGCGCACCCGTCGGCGTGAGCGGACGTTCCGGTGGCCACCAGCCGTGGTGGTAGACGGTGTGGCTCAACTCGACGTCGATGGCCTCAATCTCGTCCACCACGAGGGGGCGTATGGCGGCGATCTCCAACACGGCATCGATCGCGCCATGAAGGCCGCCCATGGCCGCGTACGGCTTGATGGCGATGCGCAACGTTTCCCATCGTTCGCCCAGCTCTCCGTCGACCTGGCTGACGTCGGGGTCATGGCCTTCCCCAAAGGTAGAGAGGAAACCCCCGTACGGCTGGTCGAAGACAGCCTTGATCCCGCTGTAGCCAGCCCGGGCCAACTGCGAGGCGTAGAGGCCGTTGCGAGCTGCGAAGCCGTGTTGCATCCTCTTGCTGTCCGCACCGAACTGAGCCGCCATCAACCCGCCGGCCTGAGTGGCGCCCAGGCCCAGCGCATCCTCGACGGCATGGGCATCGAGGCCGAGCAGGTTTGCTGCAGCAGCAGCCGAGGCGATCGATCCGAAGACCGGCCCAGAGTGCCACCCTCTCGAAAGCATCTCAGAGCCGTGCAACGCCAATCCGACACGAGGACCAACCTCGAACCCAGCGATGGCGGCGCCAACGAATCGAGCGCCGTCGATACTCGGATCCCCATGGGCGGCCGAGAGAAGGACCGGGACGATGAGAGATGCACTGTGCAAGGGAGCGAGGGGGTGGAAGTCGTCCAGTTCGAATCCCTGAATGAACGTGCTGTTCAGCAGGGCGGCGGCAGGACCAGCAGCTGACCTCCCCCACCCGATGATCGGTACGTCACCAGTTCCCTCAAAGGCTGTCACGGCATCGACGGCGGTCACTGACCATGGGAGATGGGCGCCGACCAGCGCGCACCCGATCCCGTCGAGGATCAGGAGCTTGGCGCGCTCGAGTACCTCTGACGGAGCACTGTTC
This sequence comes from uncultured Acidimicrobiaceae bacterium, assembly GCA_963828505.1. GTDB lineage: Bacteria > Actinomycetota > Acidimicrobiia > Acidimicrobiales > RAAP-2 > Bog-473. The sequence goes on along the minus strand of CAWHFM010000009.1, from coordinate 492,594 downwards.
GTTCCGAAACCGGCGATCCAGGCTGCGACGCGGGCGGTGGTGCCGCCCAACGGCAGGTCGGCCCCAGGGACTCCATCCGTCACGTGGGCGTCTCCTCCATCGTCGATTCCCGCTGAGGTACCCATGCCCAGGGCCGTGCCACTTTGTCCTTTGTTTCCCAATGGAGCACCTGGTCCGCCAGACGGAGGGAAAGGGTGAACTCGTCGAGTCCGTCGACCAGCATCAACTTGTGCGTCGCACCGACTTCGAACGTCCACGTTGTGTCGGCGATCCGAACTTCTTGAGCGGGCAGATCCACCGTCACCTCTTCGAGGCTCTGGGCGGCTCCCGCGACCTCGTCGACGGCGAAGCGTGGGAGAACGACGGGAAGAACACCGTTGGTCAGGCAGTTCGATCGGAAGATGTCACCAAAGCTCGGAGCGATCACACAGCGGAACCCAAGCCCCATGACCGCCCAAACAGCGGGCTCCCGAGACGATCCACAACCGAAGTTCTGGCCCGCCACCAGTATGGGTGCCCCCGCATACCGCTCGTCGTCGAACACCTCTCCGGGGCCGGCCCGGTGACGCAGTGACTCGAAGGCATAAGGTGCCAGGGCTTCGGGTTCGGTGCTGGTCATGCGCTCGACCCGGATGATCACGTCGGTATCGACGTTGGGCAGCATGAGCGGAACGGCTTTCCCGCTCAATGTGGTGAGAGGAGCACGCTCCATCACAAACTCCGCGGGTCGATCAAATGACCGTCGACGGCTGCCGCCGCCGCCGTGACCGGACTGGCGAGATGGGTGCGAGCGCCTGGGCCCTGGCGACCAACGAAGTTCCGGTTCGAGGTCGACACGCACCGGGCCCCTGAGGGAATGCGGTCACCATTTGCGGCAACGCAGAGGCTGCATCCCGCCCGACGCCAGGCGAAGCCCGCTTCGGTGAACACTCGATCGAGGCCCTCGGCCTCGGCGTCGTGACGTACCGCCTCCGAACCCGGAACGACCCACGCGATGACACCCGCAGCCACTCTCCGTCCACGCACCACCTCCGCCGCGGCGCGGAGGTCCGACAGCCTCGAGTTGGTGCAAGACCCGAGAAATACCCAGTCCACGGGCACCGTTGAAAGCGACTGCCCGGGTCGAAGGCCCATGTACTCCTGAGCGTCTCGCCATGCTTGCGCCTGAGAAGCGTCGATGGCATGGAGGGGGTCCGGAACCTCCCCGCCGACTTCGACCCCGTGTTCCGGGCTGGTGCCCCAGGTGACCATGGGATCAATGCGACTTGCGTCGAAATGCTCCTCTCGGTCGAACACCGCACCATGATCCGTGCGAAGCCCACGCCACGCCCGCAATGCTTCCTCCCAGGCGTCACCTTTTGGAGCGAGTCGGCGTCCCTTGATCCATTCGATCGTCGTTTCGTCGGGGGCGATGATGCCGAAGCGTGCGCCCAACTCGACGGTCATATTGCACAGGGTCAGGCGCTCCTCGACCGTCAACTGCTCAACGGTCGGCCCGGCGTATTCGACGGCGTAACCGACCCCGGCGGAGGCACCGAGCGACGCAATGAGATAGAGAGCCAGGTCCTTGGCCGCAACCAGTGGGCCACGGACCCCGTCGATCGTGATGCGCATGTCGGCCGGCCGATGCTGGAGGAGGGCTCGTGTGGCCAGGGCCTGGGCGCTCTGGGACGATCCGACTCCGAAGGCCAAGGCGCCGAGGGCGCCGTTCGTGCAGGTGTGACTATCGCCACAAATCACCGTGAGGCCCGGCAGCACCATGCCTTGCTCGGGGCCCGAGACGTGCACGATGCCCTGCCCGGGATCGCCCACTCCGGCCACGTCGATACCAGCCGCTTCGGACTCAGCCTTCAAGACAGCCCACATCGGTGCACCGACGGGACTCGAATCGGGAGTCCGGTCAGATTCAGTCGAGACCAGGTGGTCGGCCAGGGAGAACACCTGCGCAGGCTGGCCCACCGTCAGACCGCGTCGTTTGATGTCGATCAGCGCCGAAGGACCAGAGAGGTCGTGGAGCAGGTGGCGATCGATATGAAGGAGAGCCCAACCCTCCCCCAGGTCCTCGACGATGTGGGAACTCCAAATCTTGTCGCACAGCGTCTGACCGTTACTGCTGACTGCGCTCACTCGAAGCGCTCGCGGATCGTGTCCCACTCCTCGGCACCGAATCGCTTGAACAACTCACCCACGGTGCCTGGACCTCCACCACCGGGATGCTGGCGGGTCTCCTGGAGGCTCTTGAGCACTGCGTCGCCCACCATCACCGTTGCCCCAAGGAGCAGACCGGGACAAATGGCGACTTTGTAACCCAGGTCTTCGGCCTGCCCGAGATCGGTCACCGGTGTCTTGCCCGACGGCACCACGTTGAGCAGGCAGGGGCCCGCAACTTCCTTCGGAACCGATTCTACCTGCCCCATGGATTCGAGAGCCTCGACGAACGCAACGTCCGCACCCGCCTCCAGCGCAGCATTGGCGCGATCGACTGCCTCGGCAAAACCAATCGTGGAGATGGCATCAGTGCGAGCCACGATCACGAAATCCTCAGAGCGACGGGCTTCGACGGCGGCGCGAATCAGAGAAACGAAACGATCCCTTTCCACCACCGTCTTGCCGTCGAGGTGCCCGCACCGCTTGGGGGAGACCTGGTCTTCGAGGTGGATCCCCGCCACCCCTCGACCTTCGAACTCACGGACGGTGCGGGTTACGTTCAACTCGTTGCCGTATCCCGTGTCAGCGTCCGCCAACACGGGAACGTTCACCGACCGGGCGATGATGGCTGCGTTCTCCACCATCTCTGACATCGTGAGTAAGCCGTAGTCAGGGAAGCCCCTCGCGGCAGCAGTCCCAGCGCCGGTCATGTACACCATTGGGAAACCCGCCTGCTCGATGAGCCGGGCGGTAATCCCGTCGTAGGCACCTGGAGCGACGATCAGTCCGGGATCGTTCAGTAAGGACCGAAAGGACGTCTTTGCTGGAGTCGACTCGGTAGATGTCATAAATGTATAATAACTCAATATCCAGTCAGCGGATCTCTGGCCGCAGCTCGCCCGTTTCGACCGCTGACGCTCTCAAACCACATGGGGGCGGCGCGCCGTATGCCGCCGCCGCAGCAGCACTGGTGATCCGCCGCGACGGCGCAAGGAGGGTTAGTCAGCAAACCCGCAGGACACAACAGAGCAGAGGCGCGTCAGACCGTCGACATCGGTCGAGCCCGCATGATTCGTCGCTATCCGCGGTGTGCGGGGGTTCGCTCCTCCATGGCGGCGTCGACCTGATCGGGACTGTAGGGGATGACCGGCGCACCCTGCCCGAACACGTCAAGGGTGTGGATGAAGCGGTGCAGACCCATGGAGTTGGCACAGGCAAAGCCGAGCTCGATGATCTGCGCCGCCGTGAAGTGCTCTCCCAATCGTCGGTAGAACTCGTCGTCAATGGCGTGGTGATCGGCCGAGAGAAGGTCCAGGAATTCGACGGCGAGGCGTTCTTGCTCGCTCAGTTCCGAGCCTCCGGGCGACACGAGGCAGGCCACGTCCTCGTCCGTGATGGAATCGTGCTTGCGCGACTGCATGCAGGGCTGGCACTCGCCCAGCTGGGCGCTCCGGATTCGCAGCAACTCGAGGATCCTCCCACCGAGCAGTGACTGCTGGCCCCAGGTGGTCCGGGCGGCGTCCGTCATCAGGATCTGCGACGTCTTGTAGGCGAAGATCTGTAGCGGAACGGGCGTCGCGTACAACCCGCCGGCCACGCCTTCTTCGATGATGCGACGAGGCTCCGGCGCCAGCTCATCTAGCGGAATCGGCTCAATTCTCGGCACACAACCCCCAAACTGTCGCAGGAGCCGGCTCCCGTCGACTCCGTACCACCTCTCTCGGTGACCTTCGCATCGTAACGGTCCCGCGAGGATGCTTGGCCTGCCGCCTCGACGGTCGCCGAACGCACCTGCGATGCACCGTGACCGGCGGGTGGAAACGACCGCATCAGCGATTTGCCGTTTGGGGGCCGGCGACTGGAAAGGAAACGTCAGACGGGCATCAGGGCTTGGTCTTCACCGGCGTCACGCACTGGTGCGCCGACGGCGATTCCAGTGACCGCCGTTCGTCACCGGCGTCGGGCAAGCTCAGAGCTCGACCTTGGTGCCGGGCACCAAGGTGATGTTGCCACTGGCGTCGACGCAAACTCGAATGCTCACGACTGTCCCGACCTCGGTGTAGATGTTGCTGCCGCCGGGCGAGATCACCGTCCCCGCCGCGTCCTCCTCAGTGCTCCGGCGCGCAGACACCCTGGCCGGGCGAGGTGACTGTGAACGACAAATGGGTCTTCTTGTTACTGGGTGTCCATGTCACCGACAGGCCGCGAGCGCCGTGTCGCGCCGGTCGCCGATAGTACGCCGCGTTATGAGGCTTGCAGTGCGAGATCGTGACGTTGCCGGAGGCCGTTCCGACCACGTCTTGCACGCCACGCTCGACACCTGTCGCGAACGCAGACTGTGACGACGAGCCGATGACCGCAACGGTCGTCGGCACGTGAAGCCGAGACCGATCACCGCGAAAGCAAGAAACGGCGCATATCTTCCTCCCCTATGCATCCTCTGCTCCGTGCAGGTTCGACGAGTGTAAGCGAAGTCGATTCGGATTGCTCAGGAGGAACCTGCAGTGCCATTGCGGTTCAGCCAGTCGCACCACTCAGCCAACCCCTCACCGGTGCGAGCACTGGCCATGATGATCTCAGCTGATGGGTTGACCGCGTGCAGATTGGTCAAGAATCCGTCCAGATCGAATTCAAGATGTGGGAGCAAGTCAATCTTGTTCACCACGACCACGTCCGCGGCGCGGAACATCACCGGGTACTTCAGGGGTTTCTCTTCGCCCTCGGTCACGGAGAACACCATCGCTCTCGATCGTTCGCCAACCCGGAATTCCGCCGGGCAAACCAGATTTCCGACGTTCTCGATGATCAAGAGTTCGAGATCTGCCAACGGCAGACGAGCCAGACCGGATTGGACCATGACCGCATCGAGATGGCACTCTCCTCCAAATCCCGCGCTCGTGTTCACGACTGAGATGGCGGTCGCACCCGCTCCCTCGAGCTTGTCGGCGTCGAGGCTGGTGGCAATGTCCCCTTCCAGCACCCCAATGCGTACAGAGCCACCAAGCGCCTCCAGGGTCTTCCGTAGCAGGGTGGTCTTGCCAGCACCAGGTGACGACATCAGGTTCACGGCGCAGACACCGCACTCAGCGAGATACCTGCCATTTTCTTCAGCTATCCGGTCGTTCTCCGAAAGGAGATTCTCCAGGATCGTCACCCTGGTTTGACCTGTTTCTGCGTACCCGGAATGGTCCCCGACTTCGATGACTGCACCGGCGTGGTCGGAGCGATGATGCTCAGCGTTGTGCTCGTGCTCGTGCTCGTGCTCGTGCTCGTGCTCGTGCTCGTGCTCGTGCCTTGCATGCGGATGGCTCGTCCCATCGGAGTGGATGTGAAACCTGCCCACGGCTACACGTCCACCAGATCGATCGATACCACCAGAAGCTCTTCGCCGCTCAACAACTTGACGTCGAATCCCTCGCATTTCCCGCAAGCCAGGATCGGCAGATCAAGGGTCGTCGTTGCTCCGCAGTTCGTGCACTCGACCACCGCGGGTACCTGCTGAATCACCAGGGCTGCATCTTTGAGGTCGGTGGAGCTCGAGACCACCTCCCAACTGAACTGGAGCGCGTCGGGCACGACTTGGCGTAGATGACCGATCTGCACGGTCACCTGGGACACCGAACGCCCCTCCGCGTGTTTGGCTGCCGTGCTCGCAATTGCGCTGCAGATGGAGAGTTCGTGCATGGCCGGCACCTCGATTGGAGCATAACTGGCCGGTCAACGAGGGAAACGGTGGGCGACGGGAACAGACGCCCCGTGACGTTCTTCTCCCGTTGACCGGCAGTTGGCAACAGAGTCGATCGATTGTGCTCGCTCGGCGGCACCGGGCCACGACACCGGCGGGAGGCGGTCCGACGGAGCGGGCCGCCTTCGCCGGGTTGGCGAGGCCTAGGATGCTCTCGGTGGCCATCCCGGCGGGGACTCATCTCCGTGAAGTTCGAATGCCAGACCGTCTCGAGGGCACACCAACCAGGGGACCGAGAGCAGCCGGAGAATGCATGGGCGATACGGATGAAACCGGCAACGACAGACAAGATGCGCTCTGTCAGGCAGCCCCATCGGGCGCGCTTCTCCGTGCCATCATCGAGTTGACCGATGATGCTGTGATCACCTGTGACCCCCAGGCTGTGGTCACCTACTTCAGCGAGAACGCAGAGAGGCTGTTCGGCCGCACGCCGCGAGAGGTCGAGGGTGGTCCCATCAGTACCGTCTTCGCCCCGCACCTCCGGGAGGAGGTCGACGAGGTGATCGCACGTGTGGGCGCGGGTGAACGCATCCGGCATTTCGAGACGGAGATCGTGCGCCCCGATGGGCTCCCCATACCCGTCTCCCTGTCTTTGGCACCACTGGTCGACCACGAGGGCCTGACCCTCGGGCAGGTGGTCGTGGCACGCGATGTCACCGAGCAGCATCTCGCTCAGGCAACGCTGGCAGAAATCGATGCCCGCCTGGAAGAAGCGGAGGCGCTCTCTCACGTCGGCAGTTGGCTCTGGGACCTGAGGACGGGCGCGGTGCAGTGGAGCATGGAGTTCCACCGCATCCACGGGATCGACCCCTTGGACTTCGCCGGCACCTTCGAGTCCTACATGGAGCAGATCAGTGGAACCGACCGCGACCGGGTGCGAGAGGCCATGATCAATTCGGTGGGCTCCTCCCGGCCGGTTGACCTGGAGTACCGGGTCACCCACCCCGATCACAAGACGCACGTCGTCTGGGTGCACGCCAACCCGACCCTGGGTTCGGACGGCAAGGCCGTCGGCCTGCGGGGTATCGGCCAGGACATCACCGATCAGGCAGGTCCCCAGGAGGACACGGCCTCATCGCACTGAGCGTCACCGCGGGGCCAGCGGCCAGAGAGTTCGACTGCGTCCGCGAGCTGGTCTGGCCCGGCGGAGCCAACGTCCATTTCTCCCTGGCGAGCACGACAGGCGGTCGACCAGGGATCAGTCGTCGTCGGACCGCTCCGCCTCGGCGTAGAGACGCACGCGGACATCCGGGAAGATGCGCAGCATCAGCATGGTGGGCGACGGAAGCGCGAAGTCGCGGATGTCGAAGGCCTGCTCGCCGCTGATGACGATGCGATCGTCCGACGCGGACTCTATTTGCACCGTACCCTCCGTCCGGCGCGTGATGCCATGGAACGTCAACTCACCTCGCAGGCGGTACCGCCAGCCGGGCGCACTCGGCATGCACTCCTTCAGCTCCACCTTGGCGGTCGGGAAGCGGCGGGAGTTGATGCGGCGGTGGAGTTCGGCGTCGTAAAGTTTGTTGCCCGAGCTCAAACGCGTCATGTCGATGGTGAGCCAACCCGTCGGAGGGATGTCCGTATCGACTCCGGCATACCCCATGGCGGCGTACAGGGAACCTTGGACTCCGGTGGTGCCGAAACAGATGGGTCCCACCGTCGAGCGAGCATCGATCAGCACGGCTGATCTCTCGGGATCGAGGACGAACCGGCCCATCGTGGGAGTCCCCGAGGGGTCGTCGAGCCGAGTGAGGCCTGCATCCTGCTGCGGGCCGAACTCGCCAGGCAAACCCCTCGAGGAGCTCGACCGCTCCGAATCCTCCGAACCGCCCGCAATGTCGGGAACGGTGGGAGCGGCGTCGTCACTGTCATTGTCCGGGGATATCAACCGTCGACGCCATAGAGACGTCGTCGATACCGGTGACCAGGCCATGTCCAATTCGGGCACCCATCCGCCCTCGACCTCGGACAGGACCGAGTCGATGGTGGCGGTGGCCTGGTAGCGCCGGATGACCTCGCCCAGGTGCGCGTGTTCCTCCCGGATGACCCCCATCCACACCCGGAGCACGCGCTCCCCCAGCGGCGTCACCGAGTAGACGCGGCGCGCCTGCCCGGGCTGATGGTCGTTCTCGGAGACCTGCACCAGTCCATCGCGCTCGAGCTGGGCCAGAGCGCGGTAGACGGCAGGACGATCGACGTGGCCGAAACGGAATTCGACGAGCCGCGGCACCAGGCCATATCCGTACCCGGGCTGCTCAGACAGCAGGAGAAGGATCGCAGGCAGCATGAACCGGCGGGGTGGCGCCAGCCCGAAGCGCGCCACACCGTCGGTTGCCGACGGCCCCCCGACACGATGCTCGGTAGCCATGCATCGTGATCCTCGTCCCGCAAGCCCGGGGGTGTCAATGGCCGGACCGTCGATTCTCACTCCCGGCGGACGGTGCAAAAGACACTCATTTACAGCTGATGGCACGAGGCCGAGACTGCACGCAGCCGCACAACCCCGCGCGGCCACGACCGGGGAGGGCACATTGACGGCGACCGACACTGCGACCGAAGAAGCGGTCGTCCATGTCCTCTGGATCAACGCCGGACTCAGCTGTGATGGTGACTCAGTCGCGCTCACCGCGGCGACCCAGCCCAGCATCGAAGAGATAGCCCTGGGAGCGCTCCCGGGGTTGCCCAAGATTGCCGTGCATTGGCCGCTGATCGACTTCGAGTGCGGACCGGTGGGCGGCGCCGACGACTTCATCGAATGGTTCTTCAGGGCGGATCGGGGGGAACTCGATCCCTTCGTGCTGGTGGTCGAGGGGTCCATCCCGAACGAGGCCATCAAGAAGGAGGGTTACTGGTGCGGTTTCGGGAACAACCCCGACACCGACCAGCCCATGACGACGAGTGAGTGGCTCGACCGCCTGGCACCAAAGGCTCTCGTCGTGCTCGCCGCGGGGACGTGTGCCTGTTACGGCGGCATCCACGCCATGGCCGGCAATCCCACCGGTGCCATGGGGGTCCCCGACTACCTCGGATGGGGCTGGACCTCCAAAGCCGGCATCCCGATCGTGTGCGTGCCCGGTTGCCCGACCCATCCGGACAACCTGTCCGAAACGATCCTCTATCTGCTCTACCAGGCCACGGGCCAGGCGCCGATGATCCCGCTCGATGAGTCACTGCGGCCCCAGTGGCTGTTCGGCAGCACCGTGCACGAGGGGTGCGACCGTGCCGGGTACTACGAACAAGGTGAATTCGCAACCGAGTACGGCTCGCCCAAATGCATCGTCAAGCTCGGTTGCTGGGGACCGGTGGTCAAGTGCAACGTACCGAAACGGGGTTGGGTCAACGGCGTCGGGGGCTGTCCCAATGTCGGTGGCATCTGCATCGGGTGCACGATGCCGGGGTTTCCGGACAAGTTCATGCCGTTCATGGACGAGCCGCCAGGGGCCACGGTATCGACCATGGCGTCGGGACTCTACGGGAAGGCCATTCGCGGGCTGCGCAAGATCACGCTCCACACGCTCGACGACGAGCCCAGATGGCGCACACCGGGCAGCGAACTGTCGACCGGCTACAAGAAGATCTGGAGGTAGGGCGCATGGCCACCAAGAAGTTCACCGAGGACGCCAACGGGCTGGTGGAGATGGCGTGGGACCCCATCACCCGCATCGTGGGAAGCCTGGGCATCTACACCAAGATCGACTTCGGCAAAGGGAAGGTGGCGGAATGCCACAGCACATCGTCGATCTTCCGGGGCTACAGCATCTTCATGAAGGGCAAGGACCCCAGGGACGCGCACTTCATCACCAGTCGGATCTGCGGGATCTGTGGCGACAACCACGCCACGTGCTCCTGTTACGCCCAGAACATGGCCTACGGGGTACGCCCTCCCGCCTTGGGCGAGCAGATCGTGAACCTCGGTGAGGCCGCCGAGTACATGTTCGACCACAACATCTTCCAGGAGAACCTCGTCGGAGTGGACTTCTGCGAGAAGATGGTGGCCGAGACCAACCCGGGTGTGCTCGAGCAGGCCAACAGGACCGAGGCGGCGCACGCCGGAGCGCACGGCTACAAGACGATCGGCGACATCATGCGGTCGCTCAACCCCTTCTCGGGGGAGTTCTACCGTGAGGCCTTGCAGGTCAGCCGCTACACCCGCGAGATGTTCTGCCTGATGGAGGGGCGTCACGTCCACCCGTCGACTCTTTACCCGGGCGGGGTGGGCACGACGGCGACCATCCAGTTGTTCACCGACTACTACACGCGCCTCATGCGTTACGTGGAGTTCATGAAGCGGGTCGTACCGATGCACGACGATCTCTTCGACTTCTTCTACGAGGCCATGCCGGGCTACGAGGAGGTCGGCCGGCGTCGGATCCTGCTGAACTGCTGGGGGGCGTTCCAGGACCCTGAGGTCTGCAACTTCGACTACAAGGACATGACCAAGTGGGGGCGAGCCATGGGCGTCACCCCCGGCATCGTGGTCGACGGCAAGCTCGTCACGAACGACCTCGTCGAGATCAACCTCGGCATCCGGATCCTGCTCGGTCATTCCTTCTACGACGACTGGGAGGACCAGGAGATGTTCGTGACGCGGGATCCGCTGGGGAACCCCGTCGACCGGCGGCACCCCTGGAACCAGCACACGAACCCGCAGCCCCAAAAGCGCGACTTCGACGGCAACTACAGCTGGGTGATGGCGCCCCGCTGGTTCGACGGCACGGACCACCTGGCCCTCGACACCGGCGGCGGACCGCTGGCCCGCCTGTGGGCGACCGCCCTCTCCGGCCTGGTGCACACGGACCACCTCGACGCCACCGGCACCAGCGTGAAGATCCACCTTCCCAAGACGGCCCTCGAGGGACCGGTCGACTTGGAGTGGAAGATCCCGCAGTGGTCCAACACGCTGGAGCGCGACAGAGCGCGCACCTACTTCCAGGCCTATGCCGCCGCCTCGGCGCTGGACTTCATCGAGCTCGCCCTCAAGGATGTCCGAGCCGGCAAGACCAAGACCTGGGAATCCTTCGACGTGCCGGACGAAGCCATCGGATGCGGGTTCACCGAGGCGGTGCGCGGCGTCCTGTCGCACCACATGGTGATCAAGGGCGGAAAGATCGCGAACTACCACCCGTACCCGCCGACTCCGTGGAACGCCAACCCTCGTGACAGCTACGGCACTCCAGGCCCCTATGAGGACGCGGTCATCGACACGCCGATCTTCGAGGAGAACACCAAGGAGAATTTCAAGGGGATCGACATCATGCGATCGGTACGCAGCTTCGACCCCTGCCTTCCCTGCGGCGTCCACATGTACCTGGGCCAGGGCAAGGTGCTGAAGAAGGTGCACTCCCCCACCCAGGTGGCCCACGCGGACGAACTGTTCTGATCACCAGCGCGATGCCCGATCCCCAGGACCCGCGAGAGGATCTGCGAGCGAGTAGTGAGCGGATCGAGCAGGCCCTGGCCGAGCTCCATGCCGTGGCGGAGCCTCGCTCGCTCAACCTGGCCGAGGAGCTCTTGCGCCTCGTGTCGGACCTCTACGGCGCCGGGCTGGCCCGGATGGTGGAGATCGCCCGGGCACGGGCGCCCGACCTGATGGCGGACTTCACCGCGGACGAGCTCGTGGCCAGTCTCCTGCTGGTCCAGGGCCTGCACCCCGAACCGCTCGACGTTCGGGTCGAAGAGGCACTGGAATCCGTGCGGCCCTTCCTCGGCCAGCACGGCGGAGACGTGGAGCTGCTGGCGGTCGACGACGACCTGGGGGCCGTGAAACTACGGCTTCTGGGCAATTGCGACGGGTGTCCGTCCTCGGCCGCAACCTTGCAGGGCGCCGTCGAGGCCGCCATCTGGGAAGCGGCCCCCGAGGTGACCCGGATCGTCGTCGAGGAGCCCAGCGCACCCGACACGCCGACCGTCCCGGTCTCGCTGGGAGTCAAACCGCGGTACGTGGCGTGCCCGACCGAGGTCGCGGCGCGATGACCGATCCCATCGCCGTTCTCCAGCGCATCCGGGCCAGCGCACCTCCCCGTCAGGCGGCTCCGGTCGACGAGGTGTGCGAGTTGTGCTCGGAGCCCATCGCGAGCGAGCACCGACACCTCGTAGACCTGCGTTCCAGGAAATTGCTCTGCGCATGCCGTGGCTGTTTTCTCCTGTTCGAGTCGGAGGGAGCGGGTGGCGACCACTTCCGCAGCGTGCCCGAGCGTTACCTGGCCTTTGGCGACTTCGAGCTCTCACGAGCCCAGTGGGACAGCCTGCAGATCCCGGTGAGCGTGGCGTTCTTCTTCCTCAACTCGGAGCTCCAACGCATCGCGGCCTTCTACCCCGGGCCGGCAGGCGCGACCGAATCCGAGCTCCCGCTCGACACGTGGGCCGAGCTGGTGGCGGCGAACCCGCAGCTCTCCACCATGCAACCCGACGTCGAAGCATTCCTCGTCCGTGCCGCCAGTGACCGAGGTGACCGTCACGCCGAGTGCTACATCGTGCCCATCGACGCGTGCTACGAGCTGGTCGGCCACCTCCGATTGCTCTGGCGCGGCTTCGACGGCGGCAGCGAGGCCAACCAGAAGCTGGACGTCTTCTTCGCCGACATCGAAGCGCGTGCACAATGACCGACCTGCACTTCGAGGTCGTCGATGCCCGGACCGAACCGCATGCCGCCGTGCCGACCGTGATGTTCCGCACCAGGGCAGAAGAGGCGGACGGGAAGCGCGTGCATGCGGCAGCTCTGCGGTGCCAGATCCGGATCGAGCCGCAGCGTCGCCGCTACAGCGAGCGGGAGGAGGAGAAGCTCTACGAGCTCTTCGGTGAGACGCCCCAGTGGGGGAGCTCGCTCCGGCCCTTCTTGTGGACTCACGTGTCGTCGACGATCGGCCGGTTCGACGGCACGACCGAGTTCGACCTGCCGGTCGAGTGCACCTATGACTTCGAGGTCGCCGGCGCCAAGTACATGCACACGTTGGGCGCGGGCGACATACCTTTGATCTTCCTCTTCTCGGGCACCGTTTTCACCGAGGGACCGTCGGGCTTCTCGGCCGAGCCGCTCTCGTGGTCGACCGAGTCCTCGTATCGGCTGCCCGTCGCCGTTTGGCGAAGCACCATGGACGCCTACTTTCCTGCGAGCGGCTTCATCCGGGTCCACCGCGACACACTCGACGATCTTCAGCGTTTCCGTGCGACCCGAGGGCTCCCGACGTGGGACCAGGCCTTCGCCCAGCTGCTCAAGGAGGCCGGCGAGGGCAGCCGATGAGCGCGACCGGCACGAGATCCCCTCAACCTCCCCTCCAGACCGGGGAGGACCGTTTCGAGACGGCGAGAAGCGTGGCCGACGCCGTCCTCTACGAGGGCTACGTCCTCTACCCGTACCGAGCGTCCTCCCGCAAGAACCAGGTGCGTTTCCAGTGGGGCGTGCTGACTCCCCGGGCCTACAGCGAGACGGACGGGTCCGAACGCTGGTCGGCCCGGACCGAGTGCCTGGTCGACGTCGGCGGGCGACGCCAGCCGACGATCCTCCGGGTGCGGGTCCGATGCCTGCAGTGCCAGCATCGCCGGGTTGAGGCCAGACTGAGCGGGGAGAGTCCCGCTTACTCCGAGCCCGCTTTCGGGTCGGTCGAGACCCTCGAGGTGGACGCCTCGTCCCACGTCGAGTGGGACGAGGCGATCGACCACACGATCGACCTGGCCCCTCTCGTCATGCCCCCTGGTGGCACCGCCTACGACGAGATGCCGTTCCAGCTCGAGGGCGGATTCGAGACCGAGCCTGTCCACCGGGCTGACGGCACGCTCGTTGGTCGCTTCGTCCGTCAGCGCGTCCCCGTCGACGGTGTCGTCCGGGTCGTCACGGCTCCCGAACCGGGGGGCTCGCCGTACGTGAAGGTGACGGTAACGGTCGAGAACGCCAGCGCATGGAGCGACGACCGATCACTGAGAGCGGACGCGGTGGCCCAGAGCCTGGTGGCTGTGCACACCATGTTGGCCGTCGACGGCGCCAAGTTCGTCTCGCTGCTCGAACCTCCCGACGATGCCGCCGAAGCGGCCCGAGCCTGCCGGAGCGACGGCACCTATCCAGTCCTCATCGGCCGCGACGACGTGGTGCTCTCCTCGCCGATCATCCTCTACGACCACCCCGAAGTGGCGAACCAGAGTCCGGGCGACCTCTACGACGCACTCGAGATCGACGAGATCCTGGCTCTGCGGGTGATGACGCTCACCGACACGGAGAAGGCCGAGGCCCGGGGGACCGACGCGCGCGCCGCCGCCATCATCGACCGTTGCGATTCCCTCTCGCCCGAATCCATGAGCCGCCTCCACGGGCAGATGCGCCCGGTCGAACCGGAATGGTCCACGTTGACCACCCCCGGGTCGGACGCTCCCCCGTGGTGGGACCCCGCGTCCGACGAGTCCGTCGACCCGTGGACGGACTCTGTCCGCGTGGGGGGAATCGAACTGGCCCAGGGATCGGCCGTCCGGCTCCACCCATCGGGACAGGCGGACGCGCAGGACATGTTCCTCCAGGGCCGGCGCGCCACCGTGGCCGGCGTGTTCTCGGACGTCGACGGCGGAATCCACCTGGCCGTCACCCTCGACGACGACCCCGCAGCGGGCGAGCTGACGTGGCAGGGCCGCTACCTCTACTTCCGGCCCGACGAGGTCGAGCCGATGCCGGGCCCGGGGCGCGGGGAGGCCGGACCGTGACCGGCCGCATTCTCGTCGCGGGCATCGGGAACGTCTTTCTGTCCGACGACGCCTTCGGCGTCGAGGTGTCCCACCTGCTCGCCCGCCAAGAACTCCCCGCTGGGGTCCGGGTCGAGGACTATGGGATCAGGGGCATTCATCTCGCGTACGACCTGCTCGAGGGCTACGACGCGTTGGTCCTGGTCGACGCCGTCCCGATGGGTGAGCCTCCGGGGACGCTCGCGGTGATCGAACCCGACCCGGCCATCGGGGGGACGACGCTGTCATCGTCGAACTCCGGCGGGGACACGGTGGTGGTCGTCGACGCCCACACCATGAGCCCGGACATCGTTCTCGCCACCCTGGCTCGCCTCGGTGGATCGGTCGATCGCATCGTCATCGTCGGATGCCAGCCGGGCGAGCTCGACGAAGGCATGGGGCTGTCCCCGTCCGTCCAGGCGGCGATCCCGGCCGCGGCCGACCTGTGCCTCGAAGTCGTTGCCGATATTGCCCAACCTGCCGAAAGGGGGATCCACCGATGATCCGTCGATTTTTCGCTTCATTGCTCCTGGCCGCGGTGGCCGCACTGGTGATCAAATCGCTGCCCGACATCGCCCGCTACCTCAAGATGCGAGAGATGTGAAGTGACCGTTGTCGTGCGCACGTTCCCCGGCATCCCCCGCTCCTCGAAGATGCGGCGGATGTAGCTGCGGTGACCCGCTACTCCATCGTCCCGGACCGCTCGCAGGTGTGGATCGACGCCCGATCCAACGTCCACCCGATCCACTCGAGCACCAGCGGGCTCGAGGGCTACGTCGAGCTGGACTGGGAGCCATCGGGAGCGATCGACCCCGCGGGCACGCCGGCGGGACGGCTCTCCCTGGCGGTGGCCCGCCTCAAGTCCGGCAACCGCATGGAGGACCGGGAGCTTCAGAAGCGGATCGATGCCCGGAAGTTCCCGAGGATCGAGGGACAGCTCGAACAGATCGCCCCCGACGGATCCGAGGCCAGCTACCGCGTGAGCGGCGCCGTCACGTTTCGCGGGGTGTCGCGACGGCACGAGGACCTGATGGACATCAGCCCGGTGGACGACCGGACCATCCGCCTGACGGGAGCCTCGAGCTTCGACATCCGCGATTTCGGCATGCAGCCACCGAAGGTCCTCCTGCTCAGGGTGGAGCCGGAGGTCCAGGTGCGGGTGGAGATCTACGCCGTACAGGACGAATAGGAGACGCGACGGACATGTGTCTGGGCATACCGGGACAGTTGAAGGAGATTTCGGATGTGAACCGACATCTGGCGCGAGTTGATGTCTCGGGTGTGACGAGGATCGTCAACATCGGCCTGCTCGAGGACGAGCCCCTGACGCCCGGGGACTGGGTGCTGATCCACGTGGGGTTCGCCATGTCGAAGATCGACGAGACCGAGGCCGAACTGGCCCTGGCCTCCCTTCAGCTCATGGGCCAGGCCTACGACGACGAACTGGACGCATTCTGGCGATCGAAGATCTCGAGTGAAACGGGAGGTACGTGATGGGCGTGATCATCGGCGTCATGGTCGGCTACGCGCTCGGCTGCCGAGCAGGTCCGGACGGGTGGTCCGAGTTCGAGGAGGCGTGGCACACCATCTCGACGTCGAAGGAGGTCAGGGACTTCGCTGACGGGGCGCTGGCCCTGGCCCGCGATCTCCTCGAGAAGAGGTTCGAGGTGCTCACCGGCATCCTCAGTGCACCGGACGACACCTCACGCTTGCGTCCGGTGGCATAGGACGGCGACGGCGGAATGAGCGACAGGAGGGCGCTCTGACCCATGAGGTTCGTAGACGAGTACAGGGACCCGACGACGGCCAGTGCTCTGGTGGCTCAGATCACCGCGCTGGCCGGCGACGACGCGTTCAAGTTCATGGAGGTGTGCGGTGGCCACACCCACACCATCTACCGACACGGGATAGAGCACGTCCTTCCAACCAGCGTCGAGCTGGTGCACGGCCCCGGCTGCCCGGTCTGCGTCATCCCGATGGGACGGGTGGACGATGCCATCTCAGTCGCCAACCAGCCCGACGTCATCTTCACTTCGTTCGGCGACATGATGCGCGTGCCCGGTAGCAAGGGCAGCCTCCTCGACGCCAAAGCCGGCGGGGCGGATATCCGCTTCGTGTACTCGCCCCTCGATGCGCTCAGGATCGCGGTGGAGAATCCGGACCGCAACGTCGTCTTCTTCGCGGTCGGGTTCGAGACGACCGCTCCGTCGACCGCACTCACGCTGCTCGAAGCCCGGGCCCAGGATGTGGAGAACTTCTCGGTCTTCTCCAACCACGTGACGATCGTCCCTCCCCTCCGCGCCATCCTCGAGTCCCCGGATCTCCGCCTCGACGGCTTCCTCGGGCCGGGCCACGTGTCCACCGTCGTCGGGCAGCGGCCCTACCGGTTCGTGCCCACCGAGTACGGACTGCCCCTCGTCACGGCGGGTTTCGAGCCGCTCGACATCCTGCACGCCATCGCCATGCTGCTCGCCCAGATCCGCCAGGGCCGTTGCGAGGTCGAGAACCAGTATTCGAGGGTGGTGCGCGATGCGGGCAACCCGCGGGCCTTGGCGGTGCTGGCCGAGGTCTTCGAGCTCCGTCCTCACTTCGAATGGCGGGGGTTGGGGTTCATTGCGCAGAGCGGCCTCAAGCTGAGGCCGGAGTTCGCGGCCTTCGACGCCGAGCTGCGCTACTCCATTCCGAATGTCCGGGTGGCGGATCCCAAGGCATGCCAGTGCGGCGAGGTGCTCAAGGGCGTGATCAAGCCATGGGAATGCAAGGTCTTCGGCACCGCTTGCACCCCCGAGACGCCCATCGGGACATGCATGGTCTCCTCGGAGGGCGCGTGCGCGGCCTATTACAACTTCGGGCGGATGCACCGAGAGGCTGCGGTCACGCTGGGACGGCGCAGCGGATCGCCGACATGATCGGCGCGGCCACGTCGGAGGCGACGGTGCGGCTCCGCCTCCGTGTGGTCGGCCTGGTCCAAGGTGTCGGCTTCAGGCCCTACGTGCACCGGCTGGCCAATGAGCTGGAGCTGACCGGTCACGTCGGCAACGACACGCGGGGCGTGTTCATTGAGGTCGAGGGCCCGAAGGAAACGGCGGAGAAGTTCATGAGCCGCCTCGTGGCGGATGCACCCGGTCCGGCCCGTATCGACGACGTGGTCGCCCGGCCGATGGCGCCGAGCGGCGGGACGAGCTTCGCCATCGTCGAGAGCCGGGGCCAGGGCCCGGTCCGGACGTTCGTGTCACCCGACATCGCGACCTGTGCCGACTGCCTGGCCGAGCTGTTCGACCCGGTGGACCGGCGCGCCCGCTACCCGTTCACCAACTGCACCAACTGCGGGCCTCGGTTCACCATCACCCTGAGCCTTCCCTACGACCGGCCCAATACGACGATGCGCGGGTTTGCCCTGTGCCGGGCCTGTGCAGCGGAGTACCACGACCCCGCCGACCGGCGCTTCCACGCGCAGCCGATCGCCTGCTCGGACTGCGGCCCGCGCCTGTGGCTGGAGGCTTCAGCCGGGTCTGATCCGGTCATAGGCTCGGACGCGGCCATCGCAGCCGCCCAGGCGGCACTGGCGCGCGGGGAGATCGTCGCCATAAAGGGTCTCGGTGGGTACCACCTGGCCTGCGACCCAGGTTCCGATGCCGCGGTGCAGCGGCTGCGGGCCCGGAAGCACCGCTTGGAGAAGCCGTTCGCCGTCATGGCCCGTGACCTCGACGTGGCGCGCACGTTGGCCCGCGTCGACCAGTCGGAAGCAGACCTCCTCACCTCGGCCCAGCGGCCCATCGTCCTGTTGCGCCGGCGGATGGCCTCAGCCGAATCGGCCCTCTCCGGGTTCGTGGCCCCGGCCAATCCCCGGTTGGGTGTGTTGCTCCCCTACACGCCGCTGCATCATCTGCTGTTCGCTCCCGTCCCGGGGTCCGGTGACCGGGCCGCGGTGCCCGACGTGCTGGTCATGACCAGCGGCAACCTCACCGATGAGCCGATCTGCTA
The DNA here is from genome assembly GCA_963828505.1 of uncultured Acidimicrobiaceae bacterium. GTDB lineage: Bacteria > Actinomycetota > Acidimicrobiia > Acidimicrobiales > RAAP-2 > Bog-473. The sequence goes on along the minus strand of CAWHFM010000009.1, from coordinate 474,014 downwards.
CGAGGATGACGACGCTCGCCGCCGATTGGGAGCCATCGCCGACGCGTGGCTGCTGCACGACCGACCCATCCACGTCCCGTGCGACGACTCCGTGCTCGAGATCGACCCCGGCAACGGGAACGAGCTGCCGCTGCGACGTTCACGGGGTTATGCCCCACTGCCCCTGCGGCTCCCGTTCTCGGCGGGACCGACGCTGGCGGTCGGGGGTGAGCTGAAGAACACGTTCTGCCTCGCCGCGGGCAAAGACGCCTTCATGAGCCAGCACATCGGCGACATGGGCAGCGTCGAGACGTGGTCCGCCTTCGAGCGCTCGACCCGTCAGCTCGCCGGCCTCTACGGCATCCGGGCACCGCGGCTGGCGGCCGATGCACATCCGGGCTACCAGACGAAGCGATGGGCCGAGAGCGTTTCCACGCGCCCGGTGGCCGAGGTGCAGCACCACCACGCCCACATCGCGTCGGTGATGGCCGAGAACGGGGTGCCCGTGGGCCGGAGCGTCATCGGCATCGCATTCGACGGGACGGGGTTCGGAACGGACGGCACGATCTGGGGCGGGGAGGTCCTCGTCGCCGGCTACGGAGACTTCGCCCGCGTCGGGCACCTCAAGTCGCTGCCGCTGCCCGGTGGCGATGACGCCATCCGCCGGCCCTGGCGCACCGCGCTGGCGCACCTGTGGGCGGCCGGGATCGAATGGGCGGAGGACCTTCCGCCGGCGAGCGCCGTGTCGGCCCAGGAGCGGGCGGTGCTGGCGCGCCAGCTCGAACGCGGCATCGGATGCGTGAAGTCGTCGAGCATGGGGCGCCTGTTCGACGCGGTGAGCTCGCTGCTCGGCCTGCGCCACCAGGCGAGCTACGAGGCGGAGGCGGCCCTGGCCCTGCAATGGGCAGCCGAGGAGGCGCTCGACGAGGGCGTCTTTGCCCTTCCGTACCGCTTCGAACTGAGCGGTACCGAGTTCGACCCCTCCCCTGTCCTCCGGGCGCTGGTCGAGGACCTACGCCGTGGTGCCGACACCGGCGCCATGGCCGCCGGCTTTCACGCCGCCGTGGCGCATGTGATCGGCGATGAGGCGGAGCGTCAGCGGGCGGGCGCGGGCATCGACGTGGTCGCCCTGAGCGGCGGTGTCTTCCAGAACACGTTGCTGCTCGGCCTGGCCCGCTGCGAGCTCGAAGCACGGCATTTCGACGTGTTGACACACCGGGTCGTGCCACCGAACGACGGCGGCCTCGCCTTGGGACAGGCGGCGATCGTGGGCTATCGTGCCGCCGCGGCAAGGACGGGGAAAACGTGACCGGCGTGGGATCCACCGGGGAATCGCCCAACGGAGCCGGACCGGCCGAGGACCTGGCGCCCGCCGCCCTCGCCCTGGCCCGCCGGTTCGCCGCGGCAGCCACCATGTGGTGCGTGGCGCCGCAGTGGCCCGACCACGCCCGCCACGTCGCCGTGGAGTTCGTGCACCCGGTCATAGTCGGGAAGCGTGCGCTGCCGGCGATCAGCGTCGGCGGAGCCGAGGCAGCTGACTCCCTACGCTTGCTCTCGCGGTCCGGCGACCTCCTCATGTGCGTGAGCACCGCGGACGATCCGGTGGCCTGCGACCTCGTCACTCGAGCCGACGCTTGGGGCCTCACCAGCCTCTGGGTCGGTGCCGGCCCCAGACCCGGGGCGGCGGGTGGCGACGCCCGCGCCGACCACGTGGTGTGGCTGGACACCCCGGAACCGGCCCTCGCCACGCGTTCAGGCGATCTCGTGCTGCTCTACCACCTGCTGTGGGAGCTGACTCATGTCGTGTTCGAGCATCCCGGGCTGCTCGCCCCGGAGGTCGGCAGCACCGGCGACGTCTGTGTGACCTGCTCGGACGAGGGCCGGGTGGCCGAGGTCCGCGCCGTGCTGGCCGAGGGACGGCTCGAGGTGCTGGCCGGCGGTCGGGCCGAGCTGGTCGACGGTCGGCTGGTCGAGGGCCCGATTCCCGGTGACCTCGTCCTCGTACACGCCGGCGTGGCCGTGAGCAGCCTCACCACGAGGCGCGCCTCATGAGCAGCGGCGAGCCGACGGGCTTCCTCTATCCCTTCATTGAGGCGGAGGAGCAGGACGCCGGCGCCCTCGTGAATGTCCTGGTCTTGTCGGCCCGCGGGAAGATGGAGGAGTCAGCGTCGCTGCGCGCGGACACGCTCGAACGTTGCGCCGAACAGGTGGAGCGCGCCGCGGCCGCCATGGCACAGCGGTTCGCCCGGGGCGGGAGGCTGTTCAGCTTCGGCAACGGTGGCAGCGCGACCGATGCCCAGGGGACGGCCGAGCTGTTCCGCCACCCCCCGCACGGGAGCCCGCTCCCCGCCATCTCTTTGGTCGAGGACCAGGCTGTCCTCACCGCGCTCGCCAACGACGTGGGCTTCGAGCTCGTCTTTTCGCGCCAGCTCATCGCCTACGCCAAGGAGCTCGACATGGCCGTCGGCTTCTCCACCAGCGGCGAGTCGGCGAACATGCTGCGCGCCTTCGAGGAGGCGGCGCGCCGGGGCCTCCTCACGGTCGGCCTGTGCGGCTACGAGGGGTCGGGCATGGCGGTGAGCGACGCCGTCCAACACTGCCTGGTCGTGCGCTCCGAGAGCGTTCACCGGATTCAGGAGGCCCAGGACGCCCTGACCCTCTCCCTGTGGGAATCCATCCAGCGCCACCTGCCACGGCCGGCCGCTGCCGATGCATCAGGGGACCCGTCGTGACCGGTCGAGCGACAGGTCCGGTCGTTCGCAACGGCAACTCCCCGGCGAGCGCGAAAGAGGCCGCCGTCTTCGAACGCATCGAGGCCTTCCGGCGCCGCCGGCCCCGCCTGCGCGACCAGGTCGTGACCCTGGCCCACGGCGCTGGCGGCAAGGCGTCGGCGGCCCTGCTCGACGCCGTGTTCCTGCCCGCCTTCGCACCAGAGGACCAGGAGGGCCGGCGCCCCACCCAGACCGACGCCGCCCTCGTCGACCTCCCCTCGGGTGAACGACTGGCCTTCAGCACCGACTCCTATGTGGTGAAGCCCCTCCGATTCCCCGGCGGCTCCGCCGGCCGTCTGGCCGTGCACGGGACGATCAACGACCTGGCCATGATGGGGGCACACCCGATTGCCATCTCCGCCGCCTTCGTGCTCGAGGAGGGTATGGCGATCGACGTCCTGCGCGAGGTGGTGGCTGACATGGCCGAGGCGGCGGCCCTGGCCGGAGTCCCCGTGGTCACGGGTGACACCAAGGTGGTCGACCGCGGTGCGGCGGACGGCATGTACATCACGACGGCAGGTGTCGGGGTGGTCCCGTCGGGCCGTGATCTGGCGGCGGCCAGGGTCGGGGTCGGCGACGTCGTGCTCGTATCGGGCACCATGGGCGACCACGGGACTGCGGTCATGCTGGCCCGCGGCGACCTGGCCCTGGAGGCTGACATCACGTCGGACACGGCCCCATTGCACCGGTTGGTCGAGGATCTCCTGGCCGCCGCCCCCGACACCCGCTGGCTGCGCGACTCCACCCGCGGGGGTGTGGGCACGGTCTGCAACGAGCTGGCCCGCGACGCCGACCTCACGGTGGTCCTCGACGAGGAATCGCTGCCGATCCTGCCCGCCGTCGCCGCCGCCTGCGAGCTGCTGGGCATCGACCCGCTCTACGTGGCCAACGAGGGGAAGCTCGTCGCGGTCGTGCCGGCGGACCAGGCGGATGCCGCCCTGGGCGCGCTGCGCGCCAACCCATTCGGGTCAGCTGCGGCGCGCGTCGGCGAAATCCACGCCGAGCCGCCCGGGATCGTGGTCCTGCGGACCTCCATGGGGGGGACCCGCATCGTCGACATGCTCGTCGGCGACCCCTTGCCGAGGATTTGCTGAGGGTGGTGAATCTCAGGTCGCCAGTTCGGCGACCACGACGGAGACATTGTCGCGACCGCCACGAGTGACGGCCTCGTCGATGAGGTTGTCGACGATCGCGGCCAGCTCTCCGCCTCCCGCCATCACGCTGGCGATGTCCCGGCCGGACAATTCGTTGAACAGACCATCAGTACAAAGGACAAGTCGATCGCCTTCTTCCATGGCCAGAGTTCTGCGGTCGATCTCGACATCGGACCCGACGCCGAGTGCTCGGGTCAGAATCCCATAGTGGGGGTGTTGACGGGCCTCTTCTTCACGTAGCTCTCCGCGTTGGATGAGTTCGGCCGTCACACTGTGGTCCTGGGTCAGCTGAGTCAAGGCACCCTCATGCCACAGATACGCTCGGCTGTCGCCGACGTTCACGAGGGCGATGTGCCCATCGGTGAGGAGTCCAGCCGCACAGATGGTGGTGCCCATGCCCTCCAATCCGGGTTGGGCGCCGGCACGGTCCCGGATGGCCCAGTTGGCGGCACGTATCGCTGCTGCGAGCTCGTCCACTGATCGACCGGTGAAGACCGCAGGAACCACGCCCGCAGCAACATCCGCCGCGATCTCGCCGCCAGGATGCCCTCCCATCCCGTCGGCGACGAGCACAAGACGTTCACTGCTCACCATGGCATCCTCGTTGTTCTCGCGCCGCTGTCCGACGTCTGTACGACCCTCCGTTCGAAGTGTGGTCATGAGCTCCTCTTTGGAATTCGGGTGAACGCTCGGAAGCAGCGGGTCCTCGCTTGCTCCGAACAGATGACTGGCGAGTGCGAGGGCTCCCAAGCGGTGGTGCGCATCGGTCTGGAGCTGTCTCGCCCAGGTATCGAGCCGTTCCCGAGAGGGCTGTCGCATGAATGAGCGGATCTCGGCGAGCGGGACGCCCGCCTTTCTGAGGGCGTCGATGACCCGGGCGTCAGCCAACTGGCCCGGCGAGTAATAGCGGTAGCCCGATCCTGGGTCCACCGCGGCCGGGGTGAGAAGGCTCTCGGCCGCATAGGTCCTGAGACGCTTGGCCGAAAGACCAGAGCGATCCGAGAACTCACCTATTGGCATGAGGTCATCCACGAAATGAAGCATGAACCCTCCCCGGTGGTGAGAGTCAAGTGGACTGATCGGGAACAGCTGCTGGCCACGGACTCCGAGGTGGCACAAGGCCGGCGCGACACCCGGCTGTCCGGTGTCATCATCTTCCATGGCTGTTTCAGTCGAACTGTGGAGCGATCCCTCTGACTTTCTTGACAAGGCGCGTGGCTTCCTGCGCGTAAGCCCCCTTGAGCACAATCTCATCCTGACCCTTCTGCACCGCCGGATTGACGACGGAACCGCCGGTCGATACTGGATGATCACCGACGATGAGAAGATCACCGGGGTGGTCTTTCAGTCCCCGCTCGACTTCGCCGTGGCCGTCACGCCGATGAACGACGGCGCCATTCGCGCGGTCGTCGAAGCAGTTGCGAGTGCGGGATTCTCACTGCCGGGCGTGATCGGCGACGCTGCGACAGCAGCTCGCTTCGCGGGATGCTGGACCGAAAGGACGAAGTCCGCCGCCGCACCACGAGACGGGCAGCGGATTTACGCCTTGGGCCAACTCGAGCTCCTGGCGCCCGTCGAAGGGGAGCTGGTAAAGGCCGTCGGAGATGACGTTGACCTGATCGCCCGGTGGGCGGAGGGATTTGCCCAAGAGGCTCGGGCGGTCGCACTCACGCGAGACACGATTGCCGACCGGGTGAACGGGGGGGAATTCTGGCTGTGGCGCACGCCGGCGGCGGTTTCGATGGCGGCGCACACACCCGAGACCGAAGGTGTGGTGCGGATCTATGGCGTCTACACCCCACCAGAGCATCGACAACACGGATATGCGGCGGCATGTGTGGGCCAACTCAGCTCCCTGCTGCGGGATAGTGGCCGCTCGTGCATGCTCTACACCGACCTCGGAGATCCGGTTTCGAACTCGATCTATCGCCGACTCGGTTACGAGGCGATCGGCGAGGTCATCCGTTACGAGTTTTCCTCTGATCGAATTCCTTGAAGATGACCAGGGCGGTTCAATCCACGAGGTAGACTACGTACCTCGATCGCGGGTAGGAAGCCCCTGCGCTGCCCGAACACTCGACCCACACGTCGGTGAGCACCCCGTACGAGTCGCCAAGGAGAACATGTCATGTCGCGAGGTCAAATTCGCCAGCAGGTCGAGCAGTATCTCATCCAACACGGGCCGTTCGAGGATTCAAGCGGGCGAGCGACCGCAAAGCTCAAGGAGGTCCTCGGCTACGAGGGCTCAAACGCGGGCTTCACCCAGCTGATCGCCAACATGGATCGGGCGGGCCAGTTGACGCGGGAGGTCAGAGGGAAGCGGACGTATCGGATTACGGCCGTTGCCGACGCGGTCAACGCTCCTCTGTCGAGGGTTGAGAGCTCGCTCGATGTCGCTGACAACGCGGAGATGGACTACGACAAGGTGGCGTCGGCGCTCCTGCTCCAGGTCGTCCAGACCCTGACCGAGGGAAACCGACAACGAGGGAGCGACGGGTCATGGGCCCGACGCCGGATCGAGCGGCTGGAGAGCCGCATCAACGATCTCGAGCGTGACCTGTTACAGGCCAAGGCAGAGTCGAGGACGCTGGCCGCAGAACGCGACGAACTACGGCAACTCCTGGAGCACAGCCAAGCGAACCTTGCTCTTCTCTCGGATCGCGTCTCGACGGGCAAGCCACGTGAGGGACAGCTTTCGAAGCTCCTTGGAACAGACGAACGAGCACTGCTGCACCAGCTGCGCGGCACCGCCGCGGACAATCGTCCGGGCCGGGCCGGCTAACAGTTCACCGCCTGGGTTCAGGAACCTCGCGGAGTCGCTCCACCCAGGGCACGCGAAAGGCTTGTTCCTGTAGTGAGAGCGCGCCCCAACGGGTGCTCTTTGCCAACCTCTGCCGGCGAACCCCGACCGCTCAGGCTAACGATTGGACTCCTCATTCAGACTCTCGTGCCGCCAACCATCTTTGTATTCAGCATCGTGTAGGCGACGGACCTGGTGGGCGTAATGGTCCAGGCGATCGGCGGCGGTTTGAGCTTCGTGGTAGTCCTTGCCGTGGTCGCGGGCGGCTGTCTTCTGTTCGGCTCGCTTCCGAACGATGCGAAGCTCCTCGTGGGCGTGCTCGACGATCTTTTCCAGTGTTTGCTCAAGGTTCATCGTTCTCTTCTCCGTCGGAGTGCTGTTGTTTCGGTGGACGCGGACACTCCGACCTGAGCTCGTTCATCGTGGGTCGATCCCCTATCGGGCGGAGGGTCGAACCCAGACTATGGGATAGGACCCATTCGAGGCGGCGGCGGCGCGGGCGCGACTCGCCCAACGAATTCAACCCGGGAGCTGACCTGCCCTTCTCTGCTTGACGCGCCGTGGACACAGGATCATCGTGTCGTACTGCCGGATCGGTTTGTAGAACGCCGCAGTACCGTCCGCGCGCTCGGCCACTAGCCCCGGGCAAACTGCGTGGACCTACAGAGCCGCATGCGCCAGCGGTATGCCTGCTTGGGCTACAAGCCGGAAACGAGCTCGGCCACGATCTCTGCCGCTGGTTGTGGCTGACGGGCGAGCGCAACGCTCTGTCCCGCCCACAATGAGATTGCCTCGATATCGCCGGTGGTACCGGCCATCGGCGCCGCCGGTTCGTAACGGACGATTGCTTCGCCGGAGGCGAAGCGCGCAATGACGTCACCCTCTCCCGGTCGACTCCCCGGTGGGGGCCGACCCGCGGCCTCCCACACCTCGGCCGTCGAGTTGCGGAGAGAGCGATTGGGCGCATCCGGCCATCCGACCTCATAGAGGTCGGCGTACCACCGAGTATCGGTCTCGACCGCGTCCATCACTCGACGGCGATACTCCTCGTGGATGGGAAACTCCTGGGCCAGCAGAAACCGGGTCCCCAGCCACGCCGCTTGAGCGCCCAGCGCGAGAACGGCGGCCACGCCACGAGCGTCGCCTATCCCGCCGGCCGCGATCACAGGCACTGGTGCCACCGCATCCACGACCGCGGGGACCAGGGGAAGTGTCGCGACCTGGCCCCACACGTGCCCGCCGGATTCCCAACCCTGCGCCACCACGACATCGACTCCGCTGGCGACGGCGCGCCGCGCCTCTTCGGCGCTGCCGACCGTGTGCAGAACGACTCCGTCGGCGTCGTGGACCTGCTCGACGTAGCCGGCGGGATCTCCCCAGAACAAGGACACGATCCGCAGACCGGCTTCAAGGGCCTCGTCAAGACGCTGGTGCTGATCGGAGTTGAGAACCAGATTGCCGCCAAAGGGACGATCGGTGAGCGCCGCCGTCTCCCGAACCGGGTCCCCGGCGGGAGTGGACCACGTCAGCGCCAACATCCCGAGCGCGCCGGCATTCGAGACTGCTGCCGCCAGTTCGGGCACCGCCGACATCGGCGCCTGGACGATCGGGTGTTCAATCCCGAGCAGCTCGCAGACCGGCGTTCGCATGAAAACCACCTGCCCTTTCTCTCCCGCTCAGAGCGCCTGCAACCGCCTGGGCGTCGAGCGGTCTGACCGGCGCCGGCGGATCCACGTTCAGCTATGACTCATACGACGTCGGCGTCGACTGGGGAGCCCGCTTGTTCCATCCGTGAAAGTTCGAGTAATCGCCCGCATCCCAGGCCTCGCGTAGCCCCGGCTTGCTCAGGTCCCAGTCGGGGCGGATCTCGCTCGAAGCAGCGCAAAGGTCACGCCAGAGGTCGTAGAACGACGGGCGTCCCCAGAACCAGTACCCGTTGTAGATGCTGTGAACGACCAGTCCCGGCTTGAGCACAAAGGTGTGTGGAATCATCGGATTGTGCTCGGGGTCGGTGTATTCCTGTATGTCGAGGTCCTGCTGAATCGTCCGAGCGGGATCGGAGAGGAAGCTCCATTGCGCGCCGACTGAGGCGCGGAACTCTTGTGTCGAGTGGTGGTCGTCGGTCGAGATCGTGACGATCTGGGTGTAGGCGACAGCGAACTTCGGATAGTTCGCGGCGAGCTCCAGATGCTGCTGGTGCTCCTTCGGACAGTAATTGCCGCGCGCCAGGGTGAGCACCAGCGGGTCGTCACCTTGCAGCTCGCTCAGCTTGCGCACCGTGTTGGTGTGATCCGGCAGGGCGTAGTCGGGAAAGTTACCCCCGGGTGTGATGTCGGATCGCATGGTTCATGGCCTCTTTCGTCGCCTCGAGCGCGCGACCTTCTCGGTGGACTCGAGCTCGGGCTGCGCGGCGAGCGGCGAGCCTGTCGTCACGAGGTTAGCTTTCGCGACCGCCACGTCACCACCTGCTCATCGCCGCATCGCTGTCGACAGGGGATTCCATCCCTCACTGGTTCCGGGGGTCGTCGATCGGATCGAGATATTCAAGGCCGAGCGGCCCGATGGCCGTCACCTGGGTGATGTAGGCACCGGACTTCGCCCAGTGGAAATGAGGTGTACCACCCGGGAGCACAATGACGGCCCCCGGCGGGTACGCGTGCAGTTGTTCGTCTTCGAATCGTTCTCCGAGCCCGATGTAGAAGACGCCGGAGATGACCGTGTAAACGCGGTCCTCCGGATGCTGGTGCGGCATCAGCTTGACGCCCGAGGGCACCATGACCCTGATGACGTAAGGTCCCGGCTCGGAAGGCTCGCCGACGACGATGGCCAGGCGCGCCGACGGCGGGAACGACGGGAACGGCTTCCACTCGATTTCCTCGGGCAGAACCGATCTGAAGATGGCCTGGTCTGGTTGGTGGACCCGCATCGTCGGTGAACCTCCCGACTCGGTAAAGACTGACCCAACGCGGCCACAAGGTCGATGTGTGACTTCTGCAGCACGCCTGCGCGTCACCCGGTCGGAGTGAGGAAAGGTGCCTGCAGGACTGTAGCGCAGTTGATCCGAGCCGGCTCCGGTGCTTCACTGTCGCTCGAAGGGCGCTACCACGTCGTCATAGATACGAACAGCAGCGAGAAGACCGTCCGGGCTGCGCTCGTAGACGCCGATTCCGGCCTGGGCCGGCAGGTCGTGGCGACCCCAACGGACGCAGTTGTATTCCAGGGCGCAGCGCACCCCGTCGTCGGTCACCACGCAGTTCTGGAGGCCGATGCCGCCGCCTGCGCTGAAGCACAGGGTGAAGAACGACCGGAGCTCAGGTGTGCCGCGGTGGGTCGAGTGTTGCCCGATGGCTTCGCGCAGGTACCCATCCGGCGCAAAGGTGTCTACGATCCCGGCGGTGTCACCCACGTCCAGAGCGGCCTGGTAGCGGCCGACCACGTCATCCGGGTAGGTGTCCCCGGTCCCGAGTATGGGCGGCCTGAGGTGGCGCTGTCCGTCCACCGGCCATTGGCTGCAATAGGTGCGGAACACCACCGAGCGGTCATCGGGCGATTCAGCGACGACTGCGACCGGCCAAGCCAGTGTCGGCCCGTCGCCGGACAAATGCGCCAGCAGCTCCACCACAGCTCGCCCGCCGACGACGGTGGAGGCCACGGTCTCGATATGGGCGTCACGCTCGGCCAGCCACGATTGATTCCGGTGGACAAACCGGCGCAGCTGCCTGTGGCCGCGGATCTCGCCCGCGCGCGGGTCGTAGATCACCACCTCGCCAGGCCACACTTCCTCCAGAACGCGAGCGTCACCGTTGTTCAGGGCGTCGAAATACTGCGCCACCGGATCCGCCAGGCCGGCGACACGAGTCTGACTACGGACCAGCTCGACGGCGTTGACGAAGTCCGGAAACCACGGCATCTCGACCCCCATGGTGGCTCCACCGCACCCGATCGCGGTACTGAAAACGTGAGCTTCCCCGGGTTGGTCGGACACGCTGGCTGTGACGGTGACCGATGAAGAAGCGACCGCCACCTTACTCCGCCACGAAATTTCCTCCAGGCGTAGTCGGAACCCTCCAACTGATCGACCACCTCGACCAGCTCGTCCCCGACTGCTGATCCGGGCGCGGTATTTTCCGATCCGAGGGCGCACAAATGGACCCAATTCGTCTCGGGGGCCATGGTCACGGAATGACAGCTCGGTCGTGAGCGACCGGGAACTAGGCCAAGCCCAGCTGGTGAGCTGGGAGTTCCGTCGGGGCGGGCGTCGGCGCCCGGACGCCGGGTTCGCTCAGTCCTGACCCCGGGATCGACCGCGTGCCGCGGATCGGTGTTCGTGTGGACCGGAACGCGACCGCTTGGGCCACCGTACGGTGAACCGCAGTCCGCCCCATCCACACCGCACCGCTCCCGATTCGCTCGGCCGATGAGCGGGCGCTTGCTGTACCTTGAATCTCGCCAATCCCGATCGGAGGTGCCAATGCCCGACGAGCCGTCTTCGACAGACCTGTCCTCCTTACCCCGGGTTGATCAGGAAGCCATCGGCGCGACCCTGTTGAACCTCATGGCCGGCTTTCAGGAACGCAACGTGGACAAGCTGGCCGACATCTACAGCTCAGATGCCGATTGGGTAAATGCCTTCGGTACGGTCAAGAAGGGCAGTGATGAGATCCTCGACTATCTTCGCGGCCTCTTCGCCGACGACAACTTCAACGCAGGGACGCTGAAAGCGCCACCCGAAATCGCGATCCGTGTCCTCACGCCGGACGTCGTATTGGTCTCGGCCCACTTACAGGTAGAAGGCCAAGGCCGCGTGGGTGGAGGAGAGCTCGAAGAGAGGGACAACTTCTCGCTTCGCGTTCTGCAGCGTCAAGCCGACGGCACTTGGCCGATCGTCTCTGAGATGTTCAACGATGCGAACCAAGAGGAGACCTACCGCACCCAGTCGTAGTCGCAATCAGGAGACGGGCTCCGTAGGCGCCGACCCGCTCGCCTACACAACCTCAGAACGTCAAAACGTCAGGCCAGCATGGTGTCCTAACGCAAAAAACCTCCTTTCGGAGGCTCGGCGTGCTCGTACCCGTCTTGAATTACTTCCGACGCCACCTGGACAGACCACGAAGCGGATCCGCCCCGGAACGCTGGAGGGAGCTCCTGCGGCCCCGCCCTGAATCGGGTCGGGGCCGCAGGAGTCCTCGGGAACTAGCTACTACGAGAAGGCACCAACGCCGTTGGGGGTACCCCACCCGGTCGGGCCGTCGTAGCCGACCTCACCGGTGCAGAGGTACGCCGGGCTGCAGGAGCCGTCGTTTCCGCTCGTCACGTCGAAGAGGTCAGACGTGTGCTTGTAGATGTCCTTCACCGGGAGGGCTCCCGCTCCGGGCGTGCCGCCCAGCGCGAATACCGAGGCGATGATGGGAGACGAGACGCTCGTCCCACCGACCTCGAGCCAACCACCCTGGTCGTAGGTGTCGTAGATCGCCACGCCGGTGTTCGGGTTGGCGACTGCGGCCGTGTCATTGTCCGTGCGGTTGGAGCAACCAGTGTCGGTTTGCCACTTGGGCTTGGACTCGTACGAAGAGCATCCCGATCCGGACCCGCTCCACACGGTCTCGCTCCAGCCCCTCGCGTTGGACGCGGTCGAGAGACTCGTCCCACCAACGGAAGTGACGTCACGCGAGGCCGAGGGGTAGCTGACCCCGTAGCCGTCGTCTCCGGCAGACGCAGTGACGGCGACGCCCTTGTGCTTGTAGTACGACGTGTCGAAGCTGGGGTCGCTCGAGCTCTGGCCGCCCCCGTAGGAGTTGGAGACGAACTTCGCGTGCAGGACCGAGACAGCTGAGTCAACGCCTGTGCCCAAGTCCGCGATGCTCGTGCTCGAGGCCTCAACCAGGTAGATGTGGCACTTCGGGCAGATGGCGGAGACCATGTCGACGTCGAGGGACTCTTCAGTCGCCCATCCGGTCGAGCCGGAGTTCGTCGGCAGAGGACTGGCCGCGCCGTGCTCGTTGGTCACCGTCAGACATCCGGCCCCGGTCGAGGTTACGCACGCTGGCAGCCCCCACGACGAACGATACGTGGCGACGTTCGAAACTGCATCCGGGTCGTTGTACGCGTCGACGACAGCGACCTTCTCGCCCGCCCCTGCCGTGGACGACGGCAGTTTGTAGGCGCTCTGCAGCTGCGAGGGACCGTACCCGTATCCGGTGGGGGTGAATCCAACCGAGGGGGCGGTGCGCTGGGTGACATCCGTGCGGACCAGAACCATGCACGCCGCGTGGTTCAGGACGTTCGTTTCCGCGCAAGCGCGCACGTAGTTCGTGGCACCTGCTCCGGCTGGGCTTGCACCGGCGGTCGTGGCCGCGGCCACAGCGCCGAACAGGCTTCCGAGCAAGGTAAAGGCAGCAGTAGCCATCACGGCTTTGCGCCCTACTCCGCTAGGGGTTGATGATCGCGACAAAGTTGCTCCTTTCAGAACGGGCACAGCAACGCGACCGAAAACAGACCGAGACCGTCAACAACACTTGCCCGCCCTACTCCGGAGCTCCGCTGCGAACCCACCGGTGAAGCGTCAATCATACCCCAGTTGCGCGTGTAAGGCCAGTTCTTTTGCTGCAGCCGCCTCGGAGTTGGGCCGCGGGCGCTGTGAGAGTCCACAACAGTTGAGCCCCGTTCAGAGATCGGTCACTGCGAGTGTCGCCCCTGGGAATGAGATGAGCGTTGCGCCGAACGGTCGCTTGACCGCGCCCAAACACTTGCTTGGGATCGCCGACTGAGACGTCCGCTCCGTCGATGCCGAGAGTGCCCTGACCCGTCACGCTCCCGGCTTGCTGAACTGGTTTGTGCTTGCTCCGCGATTGCCGGGCTTTGTCGTTGAAAGATGACGGCGCTCTCGTGGGAGCGGTGACGTAATCGAAACGACGGACCGGGGTGTCAGGTCATCTCGCTGAACGGCCTGAGGCTTGGTCAACGCACTTGGCCGATCGTGTCCGAGATGTTCAATAACGCCGACCGGGAAGAGACCTACCGCACCGACTCGCAGTCGCACAGACAAGACCAGCTCCGTAGACGCGGACCCTCGGCTACACACCGTCTTCACGTCGAAAAACCTCCGTGTTCGGAGGCCCGGGGTGCGTTCGTGACTGCTTCGAATTGTTCCGGCGGCACCTGGACAGACCGTGAAGCGGACCCGCTCCTGAACGCCGGAAACGAATACCACGGGAACTCCTGCGACCCCGCCCTGATCGGGTCGGGGCCGCAGGAGTCCGCGGCAATCAACGACTAGCTCAGAACGCGGTGATGCCGTCCGGAGTGCCCAAACCGGTCGGGCCGTCGTAGCCGGCCTCACCGGTGCAGAGGTACGCGTGGGAATGCGGCGGGGTGCAGGTGCCGTCGCTCCCGCTCGTCACGTCGAAGAGCTCGCTCGTGTGCGTGTAGATGGTCTTCGCCGCCTTCTTGGCCGGTGACCCCGCCAGGGCGTACACGGACGCGATGATCGGCGACGAGACGCTCGTCCCACCGACCTCGAGCCACCCACCCTGGTCGTAGGTGTCGTAGATCGCGACGCCCGTGTTCGGGTCGGCGTCCGCGGCCACGTCGTTGTCCGTGCGCTTGGAGCAACCGGTGTCGTGCTGCCAATGTGGCTTGGACTCGTAGGAAGAGCATCCCGATCCGGACCCGCTCCACACGGTCTCGCTCCAACCCCTCGCGTTCGAGGAGCTGACGAGACTGGTCCCACCAACAGCGACCACGTCAGTAGAGGCTGCGGGGTAACTCACCCCGTAGCCGTCGTCTCCTGCGGACGCCGTCACGGCGACGTACTGGTGCTTGTAGTACGCCGCGTCAAGACTGCTCTCGCTGGAGAACTCAGAGCCCCCATAGGAGTTCGAGACGTACTTCGCGCCGAGAACCGAGACGGCTGAGTCGACACCATTACCGAGGTCACCGAAGTTCGGCGTGTTCGCCTCGACGAGGTAAACGTGGCACTGCGGGCAGATGGCCGCAACCATGTCGACGTCGAGCGACTCCTCGGTGGCCCACCCGGTCGAGCCGGAGTTCGTCGGAAGGGGACTTGCCGCGCCGTTCTCGTTGACCACCTTCAGGCATCCGGCCCCGGTCGAAGTGTTGCAGGCTGGAAGCCCCCACGACGACCTGTACGTGTTGTAGTCAGAAACAGCGTTGGGGTCATTGTAAGCGTCGACGACAGCGACGATCTGGCCCGCTCCATCTGTGGACGAGGGCAGCTTGTACGCGCTCTGGAGCTGCGACGGACCGTACCCATATCCGCTCGGGCCGTAGCCGACCGCGGCCGCGGTGCGCTGGGTGACATCGGTGCGGACCAGCACCATGCACGCGGCGACGCCCAGCTTGTTCGTGTTCGGACAGGCGCGGACGACGTTCGCGGAGGCCCCGCCGGATTGGCTCGCACCGGCCGTCGTGGCCGCCGCCACAGCGCCGAACAGGCTTCCGAGCAAGGTAAAGGCAGCAGTAGCCATCACGGCTCTGCGCCCTATTCCGCTACGAGTTGAGGATCGGGACAAAGTTGCTCCTTTCGGAATGGGCACAGCGAACGCGGACCGAAGAGAGGCCAAGGCCACCAATACCGCTTCCCCGCCCTCCTCAGGAGCTCCGCTGCGAACCCACTGATGAAGCCGAGACCATACCCCGGTTGCGCGCGTCAGGCCAGTGCTTTTACTGCAGTCGACTTGGAGCTGCGGCGTGGGATCTGTGAGAGTCCACGCCAGTTGAGCCCCGCTGAGAGATCGGTCACCGCGAGTGTCGCCCCGAGGACGGGATGAGCGTCGCGCCCGAACACGCGCCCGAACACTTGTTGGAGATCGCCGACCGAAGCGGCCGCTTCGTCGATGCCGAGAGCGCCCTGCTCCGTCACGCTCCCCACTTGTTCCTTTGGGTCGGGGTTTGATCCGCGATTGCCGAGCTTCGTCGTTGAAAGATGAGGGCGCTCTGTGGGGAGCGGTGACGTGATCGAACAATGGATCAGGTGTGTGAGGTCATCTCGCTGAACTGCCTGAGGCCTGGTCACGGTGTGCCAACGGCCCTGCTCAGCGGCGCGAAGGCGGTCGCAGATCGCAACGGGCTCAGGCTGGGGCCGATCACCGCAGACGACAATCTCCATGCCGTCGGATTCTACGAACAGCGCGGGGATGTTCCGGAGAGCTGTTGCATCGCGACTTCAATGGAATCCTGAGACTCCAGAAGTCCCACGCGGTCGCGCCGGGTCCAGCGCGGGCACGGTCTGGCGACGCGACGGAGTTCTCCTACTGAGAGGCTCTGGTCAGCACGGCCAGGTCCGGCGTCTCCGCGTCGAGTGCAGACGTCGACCGTCTTGCCTCACGAGCCACTTCGGTGAGCCGGCCATGACGATCACACGAGGCGTACAGTCCCGGCTCGTGTAAAGCCGTTGCCTGGCCCGGTACGGTGAGGTCCGGTGCCGTCGGGACGAGGTGGGTCTCCGGAGAAGGGCGAGCTCGCGACCTATCGCGCCAAGCGGCGTGCCGGTCGGACTCCCGAGCCGATGGGGAAGCAATCGACCCAGCGCTCCGCGCTTCCGCGCTTCGTGATCCAGGAGCACCAGGCGCGAAGCCTGCACTGGGACCTCCGTCTGGAGCGCAATGGCGTCCTCGCCTCTTGGGCGCTGCCCAAGGGACTGCCCGAGACGCCGAAGCAGAACCATCTGGCCGTCCACACCGAGGACCACCCCCTGGAGTACGAGACCTTCGAGGGGGAGATCCCCAGAGGCGAGTATGGCGGCGGGAAGATGACCATCTGGGACCGCGGCCACTACGACGTGGAGAAGTGGACCGACTCCGAGGTCAAGTTCGTGCTCCACGGGTCCAGGGTGTCCGGTGGCTTCGTTCTCTTCCAGACGAAGGACCGGAACTGGATGATCCACCGGCACGGTCCCTCGACCCGCGCCGATCCTCTGCCCGAGACACTCAGACCGATGCTGGCCACGCCCGGCTCGCTCCCCGAGAACAGTGCAAGCTGGGCCTTCGAGGTCAAATGGGACGGGGTCCGAACCATCCTCTACGTCGAAGGAGGTCGCGTACGTGCCCTCAGCCGGAACGACCTAAATGTGACCTCCTCGTTCCCGGAGTTGGCGGAGATCGGGAAGCACCTCGGCATGACCACATGCGTGCTCGACGGCGAAGTGGTGGCGCTCAATGACGACGGCCGCCCGAGTTTTGCCCGGTTGCAGCGCCGCCTCCACGTACGGGACGGGCGGGACGCCAAGCGCCGGGCCGCCGCGGACCCGGTGAGCTTCATCGCTTTCGACGTGCTGTACCTCGACGGTCGTTCGCGTCTCGACGAGCCATACGACGACCGGCGGGCGCTGCTCGAGTCGCTGAACCTTTCCGGTCCCGGGTTCACGACGACGGAGTCGTTCCGCGACGCGGTCGGGGCCGACGTCCTGGCCGGCATCGTGGCCAACGGGCTCGAGGGCGTGGTGGCCAAACGCCGGGATTCACCGTACCGACCCGGCCGGCGGAGTCCCGACTGGGTGAAGGTCAAGTCGACCTCGACCCAGGAGGTCGTCATCGGCGGTTGGACCGAGGGACAGGGCGAACGTTCGCGGGACCTGGGTGCGCTTCTGCTCGGGATCCCCGCCACCTCCGGGCTGCATTACGTCGGCAAGGTCGGCACCGGGTTCAGCGAGCGAGTGCGAAAGGAGCTCCTGGGCGAGCTGCGCTCGCTCGCCGTCACCGAGAGCCCGTTCGACGACCCCGTGCCGAGCGGTGAGGCCGCTCACTTCGTGCAACCCAAGCTGGTCGGGGAGGTGCGGTACTCCGAATGGACACCGGCAGGCCGCCTGCGCCATCCGACGTGGAAGGGATTGCGGATCGACAAGTCGTTGCACGACGTCGTCGCGGAACGGGACAACGGAAATCAGCAAGATCCGCCGGGGAAAGGATACGGTGAGGCCGTGGCCGGACGAACCGGGCGCGCCGCCCCGAAGACCTCGACCCGGACGACGATCGGGGGTCGCGAACTCACCGTCACCAACCTGGAGAAGGTGCTGTTCCCCCAGACGGGCTTCACCAAGGGGCAGCTCCTCGACTACTACGTCCGGGTGGCGGACGTGATGTTGGCGCATGTGGGCGACCGACCGCTGACCATGAAGAGGTTCCCCGACGGCGTTGAAGGGAAGTCCTTCTTCGAAAAGCACATCCCGTCTCATGCGCCCACGTGGGTTCGATCGGTGAGCGTCCCATCGAGCGAGCGGCGCGGTGACATCAACTATGTGGTGGCCGGCGACCTCCCGACGCTGGCGTGGGCCGCCAACCTGGGGACCATCGAGTTCCACGTCCCCTTGTGGCACATCGGTCGGCGACGCAAGCTACCGGCACCACCGGACCTGATGGTTTTCGATCTCGACCCCGGAGAGGGCACCACGATCGTCGAGTGTTGCATCGTGGCGGGCCACATCGCCCGTGAGCTCCAGAAGGAGGGATCAGAGCCGTGTGCCAAGACGAGCGGCTCGAAGGGCCTCCAACTGTACGTGAGAGCTGCCAAGCAGGCGTCCTGGGACACGGTGCGTGACCACGCGCACGACATCGCACGCCGCTTGGAGTCGACGCACCCCGAGCTGATCGTGTCCAACATGCGCAAATCGCTCCGCCAGGGCCGGGTCCTCATCGACTGGAGCCAGAACCACCCGGCGAAGACGACCGTGGGCGCCTACTCGGTGCGGGCGCGGCCCGAACCCACGGTCTCCACGCCGGTCACCCTGGCCGAGGTTCGGGCCTGCGCCAGATCCGGTGATCCGTCCCTCCTCCGATTCACGACCGACGACGTGCTGCGACGGGTGGCAGAGCACGGGGACCTGTTCGCACCGGTCGGGCTCGGCTGATTCCTTTCGTAAGGGCCATCGCCGTCCGGAGCTGTCCGGAGCTGTCCGGAGCCGTCCGGAGCTGTCCGGAGCTGTCCGGAGCTGTCCGGAGCTGCCCGCTGTTCGTGCCTGAAGGAGCCGCGTCGAGGCCGTGCTTCGCCGCACGCGCCGACCACCTCAGCGCCGCGCTGTGCTCCCGAACCGCGACGCCGACAACCGGGCCAGCACCTCGTCGACCACCCCCGACGTGGAGGCATCTCCGCCGAGGTCGAACGTCCGGATACCGTCGGCGGCAGCGCCCAGGGTGGCCGACCTGATTCCGGCTGCCGCGCGCGACACGTCTTCGTCTCCTTGCGCCGCGTGGTCGAGCACGGCAGCACACGCCAGGAGCATCGCCATCGGGTTTGCGACGTTCTTTCCGAGCAGTGTCGGAGCGGTCCCGTGCGGTGCCTCGGCCATGGCCACGACCGGAAGCAAGTCCTCGTCGAGCGCCAGCAACACTGACTCGGCACCTGCGATGGATCCGAAGAGAGCGAGGACCAGATCCGACAGGCAATCGCCGTCCCGGTTGAGCGCGGGCACGACGAGCGCCGAGCCACCGGACTCGCTGATCAGGCCGGCGTACGCGGCATCAATCAGCGTGGGCCGGTACCGCACAAGAGGATGCCGGCGCGCCGCGCCGTCCATCTCCTCTTTCAGCATGCCCTCGTAGACCGCCGACACCGTCCATTTCGGGCCGCCGTAGACGCAGGCGTCCAGCTCCGAGGCGAGGCGGAACGAGTACTCCGCGACGAATCGGCACACCGATCGGTCGATGCGCTCGGTCCTCCACGCCTGCTCTCCGGCCGATCCGGCTTCTCCGGTTCTTCCCTCTTCCGCCCCGTACGCGTCCCCGACCGCCATGCGGACTATCACGATCGGGTGGACCACGGGTGCCGGCGGTGCGACGCCCGGGATGCGCCGGCCGGTGCGCACGATCACCGATCCGCCGATCCCCTCTCGCAAAATGCGGTTCGGGCTCCCGACATCGTCCGCACCCTCCGGAGTCACCGTGGCCGCCTTCAACCCCAGGCCGGTGACACGCATCGCCGCGGCGGCATCGCGCACCACCGCGTTCGACGTCCGACGTCGGTTCTCGAGCGACAGATCGAAATGCTCGAGCGAGACGTCGAACCCGAGGACCTGGGGGTCGAGCACGCGGAGCGCCTCGAGCAGGAGCTCCTGACCCGTCTCGTCCCCGTCGCACACCACGATCCGTCGAGTCCCGGTCATGGCTAGCCAGAGTCCCACGAACGACTCGGGCTCCGCCACCCACTCCGGTCCCCCATCCGCTACCTCGATCCCGTCGGCCGCAGCCGGCGAAGCGGGAGATGCGTGTCCTCGTCGGGCTCAGCCCGATGGAGCGCTCCACAGGTCTTCGGGTTCCGTACCGCGCGTCTCGGGGAGGAACCAGAAGAGGACGGCTCCGAGCGTGGCCGGCAGGAACGTGATGGCAGCCGCTTCGGCGAAGCGGTTGCCGACGTCCGCCACTGCGCCGAAGGCCACGAGGCCGCCGACGGCGCCGAGCACACCCGCCACCGTCCACCACCCCGCGGCCGAGGCGCGCACCGAGGTCGGGAAGAGCTCAGTCAACAACGAGCCCACCCCCGGAGCAAGGACGCCTCCGCTGAACACCCCCAAGAGATAGCCCACGACGAGCGCCGGACTTCCTCCGGAATAGGCGATCGTCCCACACAGCGCCGCGGCGACCAAGGCGGCCGCACACGCCGGCCGGCGCCCCACGCGGTCGGCCAGCCAGCGTCCGAGCAGCAGCCCGACCAGGCCGGAGACACCCGCCCCGACCACCATCAGCGCTGTCCAACCACCGGGCTGGTGCAAGACGTCCTGAGCGTAGAGGAACACGAAGCTGTTGGCCGGCCCGGTGATGACCGAGAGGGCGAACGCGATGAGGGCCAGCACGAGGACACGGCGACCGTACGGCGCCTCGACCGCGGCGAGCACGGGCGTCGGATGCTCGGTCGCTGCCTCCTCAACCATGAAGCGGCTCGGCTCCTCGAGCCAGCCCCGCATGGCGACGACTACTACCAGCGGCACGACGGCGAGCGCGAAGACGCCTCGAAAACCCAGGGCTCCAGAGGACAGACTGTGCACGATGGCGGAGATACCGGCTCCGACGCCGTAACCCGCCGCAATGAGAGCGACCGCGGCGGCGCGGTCGGTCGCCCCCGTCTCCTCCGCCGCCATCACCCCCGCCAGCGTGTTGGTGGCGCTGAGGAGCGGTCGACCGAACGCGAACACGACGACGAACCACCAATAGTCGGGGCTGAGCGCGGCAAGCGCGGTGAAGGCGAGCCCGGTCACCGTGACCACCAGGATCATCCGGCGCCGTCCGAAACGGTCCGCGATGCCGATCAGCGGAAGGCTCCCCAATGAAGCCAGGCGGATGATGGCCAGGCCGATGCCCAGACTGGTTCCGGACAGGCCGACCTTGTCCGCGATGGACGCACCCGGGGCGACGTGGCCCAACTGCTTGGAGACGTCACCGAGCGCGGCGACCACGCTGAATTGCCCGAAACCCGAGAAGAGCGCGACCAGCGCGACGGCGACGATCGCTCGGTCGAACCATCGGTGCAGGCGCAGTACCGGCGCCGCATCTTCAGAGAAGGCCGCGTCGCTCGACGCCGGCCCGGTCGCGGCGGCCGGACCCGGCCGACCCTCGCCCGGCGGCGCCTCGAACCCGTCCGTCACTGTGGTCTCGTCACCGAACGGTTCCGGCAGCTGCACCCATCAGGCGAACCACCTCGTCGTCCGTCGTCTGGGTGAAGTCGTCGTACCACTCGCCTACGGCGCGGAACGGCTCCGGAGCGACGACCACGATCACGCCGTCTGCCATCGCGGACAGCTCTGCCGCCGTCCGCGGGGACGCCACCGGTGTTGCGATCGTCACGCGTCGGGCGCCGAGTGCCCTGACCACCGTGCAGGCGGCGCGTGCGGTCGAGCCGGTGGCGATCCCGTCGTCGACCACCACGACCGCCCGACCCCGGAGCTCCGTCCGGGGACGCCCGCCGCGATACGTCTCGGCGCGACGTCGCAGCTCCGGGCGCTCGCGGCACTCGGCCGCGTCCAGGTCGGCCGAGTCGAGTCCGCAGGCGCGCAGTACCTCGGGATTCTCGACTCGAACCCCGTCCTCGCCGATCGCACCCATGGCAAGCTCCGGCTGGAACGGCACGCCCAGCTTGCGCACGACAACGACGTCGAGACCCGAACCCAGAGCGCGCGCCACTTCGGCAGCCACCGGCACTCCGCCTCGAGGGAGGCCGAGCACCACGACGGTCTCAGCCCCGGCGGGGGCAGACCGCACCGCCTCGGCCAGCTGACGGCCGGCGTCCGCCCGGTCGAGGAACCTCAAAGCGCCCTCCTTGGGTGCCCACTCCTGCGGCGCCCCGTGCAGTCTCCCCCGTCGCGGCACCTGCGGCCAGCGCGTCGGGTGAGAACCCGTGTGCCACCGGGAAGCGTCCGGAGGCGCTGTGGCAGCCGGTGCTACGTTCGCCTCGAGGAGCCGAAGTGATGGTCATCGGCCCCGTGCCGAAACCGCCGTTCGACGTTCCGGCTGCCTCTCGGCCCACCTCACCAGCGCCACCGCCTGCACCGTGCCTGCCGCGATCGGCCTCGACGCGAGCGGGATCACCGCTGAGCAGGCGGTGGTCACGGCGAACGGCGGGACCTACCTCGACACGAGGCCGTGGTTCTGCACGGCGACCACGTGCGCCACGATGGTCGACAATCTCGTGGTCTACCGCGACGACAACCACATCACACAGACCTACGCGTCCTTCCTGGCACCGGCGGTCGAACCTGCGCTCCAACGTGCCATGTCCGGACTGCCCCCGACGGCGGAGTCGGGCCCCACGCGGGCCTGAGCCCGAGCGAGCACCCATACGCGGTCAGCCCGTTGGAGGTTGGGGTCCGCGCGAGGATGTGATGCATTCGGGTCGGAGCCGAGAGGCCGGAGCCGTCAGCGAGAGGAGTGGCCGTGGGGGACGAGCTGAACAGTCACCAGCGAGACACCATGGCTCACATCTTCCGGCACCCGCTCAGCCACAACATCGAGTGGCACTCGGTCCTCTCCCTCCTCAACGCCGTGGCCACGGTGCAAGAGACCCATCGCGGCCACTACCAGGTCACGATCGGGAACCAGACCGAGTCCTTCGAACGACCCCGCCACAAAGACGTGAGCGCAGACGAGTTGGCCAGCCTCCGACGCCTGCTGCGTAGTGCCGGCTACGGGCCCGAAGGTCCGCCCATTGAGTGAGCCGTCGCACGGTCGGTGGAGACCCGGTCGCAGCGGCGACCACTTCTCGCGCGCTCATAGCGGCAATCGAGCGGAACCCGTGCGCTCCCGGAAAGCCCGGTCTACGCCATGAGCACGGCGAGTTGGATCGGGCCCCGACCGAGCGCCTCACCGCAGCGGAGCTGACGAAGCTGCCGGAGTGTGCGACCGCGTCACCAAATGGTGAGCGCGCTGCCGCCGGACCAGACTGTCGCCATGAGCCCAAGCGATGCGGTCGGAAGCGTCCTGGCCGCCGACATCGGCGGGACCCAGATGCGAGCGGCCATGGTCCGACCCGACGGCACCGTCTTGTACCGGCGAACCGAGCGCACGCCCCGGCATGCGGACGCCCCGGCCGCGCTGGTCGAGCTCATCGGCTCAGCCGCGACTGAGTTCGGCCGCGACCAGGTGTCGCATGCCGTGGTCGGGCTGCCGGGCGGGGTCGACTACGAGGCCGGTCGCCTCCTGTTCGCGCCGAACCTGCCTCCAGAATGGCCGGACCAGCTCACCTGCGACTCGCTGGCCGAACGACTCGGCATGCCCGTTTGCATCGCTAACGACGCGGACCTGGCGGCCGTGGGCGAGGCCTTCTTCGGCGCCGGCCGCGGGGGAACCGACGTGGCCTACCTCACGATCTCGACCGGCGTCGGCGCCGGGGTCCTCCATCGGCGGCGGCTCATGCGCGGGCGATACTCGGCGGCCGAGCTCGGCCACACCGTGATCGACTGGCGCAAGTGGAGCGAGGGGGAGCCGGCCACCCTCGAGGAGCTGGGTTCGGGCAGCGGCATCGCCCGCGTGGCGCGCGAACGGGGCCTGGGCGACCTCGACGCCCAGGCCGTCGGAGCGGCGGCCGCCGAGGGCGACCTGCGCGCGGTCGAGATCTGGCAGGCGGCGGTGGAGGCGTGCGCGGCGGGCGTGTCGAACCTGGTGATGTCCTTCTACCCCGACACCGTCGTGATCGGTGGCGGCCTGGGCCGCCAGCCCGCATTCTTCTCTGCCGTCCGCGACCAGGTGTACGCGCGCCCGGCCCACCATCCCGGCGGCCTCAGCATCGTCTGCTCGGAACTGGGCGACGACGCCGGCCTCTCGGGCGCGGCGGGCTGGTCCGAAGCGACCGGCCTCGACTGACGAAAACAACCTGGGGCGGACGCCCGACCAGGTCCGGAGCCCGGTTCTCAATAGAGTCGTCGCCGACCCCGGTATCAGACCGACTGCTCGCGCCGGCGTAGGACCCCAAGAGAGCGCTCAAGAGAAGGAGTCAGCGTGCACCACCACGGGGTGGGATCCCCCGGGCGCCTGCCGCGCCTCCTCGCTGGAGTGCTGGCGTCCCTGGCCCTGGCCGCCACGGCGAGCGCCCTCCCGTCCGGACCCGCCTCGGGGTCTTCGCTCCCCCACGGACCCGCCGGGATCTCGGCGTCCTCGTTCGGGACGGGCTCCGCCGTCATGGCCCGGTTCGAGGCGCTGGCGAAAGAGGGCCGCGGCACCGTGGCTGTGCTCCTACCCGGAACCGCCATGCACGGTTTGAGCACGGCCGTCGGCGCCGACGAGGCCGAGCTCGAACGTGCCTTCCGAGAGGCAGGATTGTCACCGACCCACTACGTCGTCCAGATCGCCCACGGAAGCGATGCGACCCAGTACGCGGACGCCGTGAAGGACGTCTCGAACGGCGCCCGGGTAATCGTGCTCGACCCGATCAATTCCGGCGTCGGTACGCAGATTGAGGCGTTCGCCAAAGCACACGGTGTCGAGGTGGTCGACTACGACCGCTTGACGCTGGCGGGCAGCCGCGCCTACGAGGTCGGCTTCGACACGGTGGAAGCCGGGCAGCTCATGGGACGCGGGCTCGTTCACTGCGCCGCGGCATGGCACGTCCGTCGCCCCCATGTCCTGGTCATGCCGGGCGATACGTCCGATAGCGCCGCAGCGCTGCTTTCAGAGGGCTACGACGAGGTCCTGAACCCGCTCTTCAAAACAGGCCGGTGGGTCATGGCGGTTCGGACGCCGGGTACGTCCGAGGCGGCGACAGCAGGCTCGGTGTTTCGATCGGCCCTGAGCGCCCATCCCGATGTGAACGCGGCTCTCTTCGCCGACGAACAGACCGGGGCTCCCATCGTCGCGTACCTGCGCTCGCGCCGCACCCGGCCGAGGTCGTTCCCCACGGCCAGCCAGGGCGTGACCGTGCCCGCGCTCGACGACATCCTTTCCGGATACCTCTGTGGCACGGTCTACGAGCCCGTCGCGGTCGAGGCCCGCGCCGCGGTGGCTCTTGCTCTCTACCTGCGCGCCGGAGTCACGCCGCCCCGGTCGCTCGTGAACGGGAGCTCCGACGACACCATCGCTCAGGTGCGGGTGCCCTCGGTCTTGCTCTCACCCCTATGGGTGACGGCCAAGAACATCGAATCGACGGCGGTCCGCGACGGCACCGTCCGTATCTCGCAGCTCTGCGCCGGGGAGTACGCCGCCGGCTGTAAGGCCGCGGGGCTCTCCGGGTAGCAGCATCTGGAACGAAGCGATCGCGGCCATTGACGCAGCGAGGCCTCAGGGCCCTCGTGTGATCGGTGGCGGCGCTTCGATCAGGGCACCGTGATCGTCTTGGTCTTCGAGGTGTTGGCGTAGTACACGCTGCTGCCGTGGTAGGTGGCGTAGACGCTGTACTCCGAGCCGGCGTGTCTGAG
Organism: uncultured Acidimicrobiaceae bacterium; assembly: GCA_963828505.1. GTDB lineage: Bacteria > Actinomycetota > Acidimicrobiia > Acidimicrobiales > RAAP-2 > Bog-473. The sequence goes on along the minus strand of CAWHFM010000009.1, from coordinate 448,463 downwards.
TGCACCGGTCGTGCACGTGGCGGCGCCCGACGAGAGGGTGAAGGTGTCGGTGCCTCCGCTACAGCTGACCGCGTTGCCGTGCTTGTCGGTGATGACGAAGGTCAGCGTCCCCGTCGGGGTCCCGAGCGAGGAAGGGGTCCCCTTCACCGTGGCACTGAGCGTGGCCGTGCCGCCGTTGCTGGCGGGCGCGGTGACATGGAGCTTCACCGATGACGTCCCGAGCTGGACGTTCTCTTGGTAGGTGCCGCTCCCGGCGTTGAAGTTGGCGTCGCCGGGGTAGGTGAGCTTGGCGATGTAGGGGCTGGCCGAGGCGACGAGCTGGCCGGCGGCGACGCTACAGCTCGCCGTCTCGTTGGACCCCTTGGTCCCGGTCGAGGTCGAGGCGCAGCTGGCCGTCGCCCCGCCCTGGCCGCTGATCGTCCACGTCGGCGTCCCCGTGGGGGTGGCGCCGCTGGTCGAGCCCGGAGCGGCGGCCGAGATGGTGGCGTTGAAGGTCACCGCCCCGCCGGTGATGGCCGGGTTCTGGCTCGAGGTGAGGGCGAAGGCCGGGTTGGCCGGGTTGATCGTCTCGCTGAGCGGGCTCGCCGCGGTGCCGGCGCTGAAATTCGAGTCGCCGGCGTACGAGGCGCTGACCGAGAGCGGGGACTGGGAGGGGTTGAGGCCCGAGAGGATGCACGTGGCCTTACCCGAAGAGATGACCACGGTGTCAGAGCCCTGGCACAGCGGGGTGGCCCCCGGGGTCGAAAAGGCGAAGGTGACCAGGCCGCTCGGGGTCCCCGCCCCGGGGGCGGCGGCCGAGAGCGTGTCGGTGACGATGAACTGTTGGCCCGTCACGCTCGGATTGGCCGTCGAGGTGAGGGCCTGGGCCGCCGCGTCCTTCGAGACGGTGACGCTCTTGGTGCCCGACGAGGCGTTGAAGTCCGGATCCGAGCTGTAGGTGGCGGTGACGCTGACCGTGGTAGGTGCGGGGTACGAGGTCGAACACGTGGCCGTGTCGGGGCTGGTCACACTCAGCGGGGCCGCGGCGCACAGCGTGGTCGAGCCCGAGGTGAACTCGACCGTGCCCGTGGGAGTGCCCGAGCCCGGGGCGCCGACCGAGACCGTGGCCGTGTAGGTCACGCTCTGGCCGACGACGGGTGAGGCGGTGGCGCTCAGCACGGTGCTCGTCGAGGCGGCGCTGACCGATTCGGTCGTCGTCGCGCTCGAGGCGGCATCGTCGGTGTCGCCGCCGTAAGTGGCGCTGATCGTGTCCGAGCTGGTCGTGCTCGTCGGCTCATAGGTGCAGCCGGCCGTATCGGGGCTCGACCCGTTCAGCGTGCCCTGGCAGAGCGGGCCCGCGCCGTCGGAGAAGGCGACCGTCCCCGTCGGCGTGCCCGCCCCCGGGGCGGCGGTCGCCACCGTCGCGCTCAGGGTCACGCTCTGGCCGACGACGGCGGAGCTCGGGTTCGAGCTGGCGGTGCTCGTCGTGGTGTCCTGGCCGATGGTGACGGAGCTTGTCCCCGAGGAGCTCGAGAAGTTGGAGTCGCCCGAATAGTCAGCGGTGAAGTTGTCGGTGGTCACAGCCGGGTAGGTGACAGTGCAGGTCGCGGTTCCACCCGACATCGTGACGGGTCCGTCGCACAGCGTGCCGGCGTTCCCGGTGAAGGTCACGGTGCCGGTCGGTGTGCCCGAGCCGGGCGCGTCGGCGGTCACGGTGGCGGTCAAAGTGACGGACTGGCCCACGACGGGCGAGCCCGGCGAGACGCCGAGCGCGGTGGAAGTGACGGCCATGTCGACCTCCTGGGACAGCGGTGTCGGGCTCGACGAGCCCTGGTAATTGTCATCGCCGCCATAGGCGGCCGAGATGCTGTCGGACGGATTCGCGCTTGCCGGCGTGTAAGTGCAGCTGGCCACGTCGGGACTCGATGTGCTCAGAGTTCCCGTGCAGAGCTGCCCACCAGTGTCCGAGAAGATCACGGAGCCCGTCGGGGTGCCACCGTCGTCCGCGGTGACGGTGGACGAGAGTGTGATCGTCTGGCCGACGACGGCAGGGTTGGCCGACGACGACGGCGTCGACGTCTCGGTTGTGCCGAGTGGTTGTGCTCCAGCCGGAGTCGAGGTCAGGGCCAGCGCGACCGGGGTGAGAGCGATCCCCGCCGTGACGGCCAGGGCCACGCTCCCCTTCGCCCAACGCGTTCGAACACGACGCGCGTCAGAATTCATCACGGTTCATTCCTCTCGCCCAAGCTCGCCCATCTGTGGCAGGAGCAGGCTGCTTTTTACCTCGCGCTCTTACGGCGAGGGGAAGTTCAAACGAGAGGTTCATCTCACCGTCGCGGCAATTTCACGGTTTCTTTGCCTTGGCCACGAAGGTGCCAGGCCCGTCCCGAACAGAAGGCAGGGCATCGCGGGGAGCCCCGAGGGGGTCAGCGCCCGGTGAGCACCACCTCGAGCACCGTGCCGACACCGGCCAGCAGCAGGGACATCGACACGACCACGGCCATCAACTTGAAGAGGGGATGATGCATCGGCTCCCAGTCGCCGAGGTCGTCGAACTGGTCGAGCGAGTAGTCGCCCCCGTCGGCCCACCCGGGTTCGCCCGGGGGCCGGTCCTCGAACGGGCGTGGCTCACGCGTGGCGATATAACCGACGAACGGTGCCAACCCCGCGGGGAAGTGAGGCTGGGGCGGTCCCGGGAGGTGACCCTGCATCGGACGACACGTTAGTCCTGCACACAGGCGCCGTGGCGGTGAGCCCGTCTACCCTTCTCGGATGGACGAGCCCCAGCAGATCGGCTTCACTGCCCCCGAGTCGACCCCTCGTTTCCCACACCAACCAAAACCGCCGGCGGGCGCACCGAACGTCGTCGTCATTGTTCTCGACGACACCGGATTCGGCCACCTCGGCGCATTCGGTTCCGACATCGGCACCCCGCGTCTCGACGGGCTCGCCGCCGACGGTGCTGCCTTCAGCCGCTTCCACGTCACCTCACTGTGCTCGCCCACGAGGGCGTCCTTCTTCACCGGCCGCAACCACCACGCCGTGGGCATGGGCTTCCTGGCCGACATCCCGTTGGGCTTCCCCGGCTACCACGCCCGCCTGCCGAAGACGGCGGTGGCGCTGCCGCGACTGCTCCGTGACGCCGGGTACTCGACGCTGGCGGTGGGTAAATGGCACCTCGTCCCGCGCTGGGAGCGCTCGGCTGCCGGGCCGTTCGATTCCTGGCCGCTCGGCGTCGGGTTCGAGCGCTACTACGGGTTCCTCCAGGGTGACACCAACCACTGGGCCCCGAACCTCGTGTGCGACAACCACTACATCGACCCTCCTCGCCGGCCGGAGGAGGGCTACCACCTGAGCGAGGACCTGACGGAGCAAGCGGCGCGGATGGTGCAGGACCAGCAACAGGCCGCGCCCGGCAAACCCTTCTTCCTGTACTTCGCTCTCGGCGCCATGCACGCACCACACCACGTCGCGCCCGAGTGGGTCGACCCCTACCGGGGTGTCTTCGACCAGGGGTGGGACGCCTGGCGCGACGAGCTGTTCGGACGCCAGATCGCCTCGGGGATGGTTCCGGAGGACACGATCCTCACCGAGAGGCCTTCGTGGGTTCAGGCCTGGGCCGACCTCTCCGCCGACCAACGGCGGTTGTTCGCCCGCCAACAGGAGGTCTTCGCCGGCTTCCTCACCCATACCGACGCCCAGATCGGGCGCCTGCTCTCCTCCCTCGAGCGCCTCGGTGTCCTCGATGACACGCTGGTGATGGTCTTCTCCGACAACGGAGCGAGCGCCGAGGGTGGCACTCAGGGCAGCTTCAACGAGCACCGGTTCACCGCACACCTCCGTGAGTCGGTCGAGGAGAACCTGGCGCACTACGACGACTGGGGCGGCTTCACCACTTACTGCCACTACTCGTGGGGATGGGCGTGGGCGGGCAACACACCGCACAAGCTGTGGAAGCGCTACACCTGGCTCGGCGGTACCCGCACGCCGTTGATCGTCCGCTGGCCGGGCCATGTCTCGGCTCCGGGCACGGCGAGGCCACAGTTCGCACACGCCATCGACCTCATGCCGACGATCATGGCCGCGGCGGGACTGGAACCGCCGGAGGCGGTCGACGGCGTCGCCCAGCAGCGCCTCGACGGGGTGAGCCTCATCCCGGCACTGGAAGACCCCGGAGCCGGGGAGGTCCATCAGACGCAGTACTTCGAGATGATGGGTTCGCGCTCCATCTACCACGAAGGCTGGAAGGCGACGACGAACCACATCGGCACCGGCGTCCTCGACGAGGAGGAGCTCGCGGTCGGGAGCCGGAACTTCGCCGAGGACCACTGGGAGCTCTTCGACCTCACCACGGACTTCTCGGAGGCCGTCGACCGATCCGCCGAAGAGCCGGAGCGGGTCCGACGCCTCTCCGACCTGTGGAGCACCGAGGCGGAGCGCAACAACGTCCTCCCGATCTCCGACGGACTGGTCGACCGGTTGAGCGGGTTCATCCCGCCCGCCTGGCCGGCAGGACCTTCGCGCACATTCCTGCCCGGAGCCGGACCGGTGGCGGACGAGTCCGTTCCCATGCTCTGGGGAGGCTTCCGGATGACGGCCGAGGTGGTCGTCGACGACGTCGCCGCGGACGGCGTCATCTACGCGCTCGGTGACTGGTTCGGTGGGTGGGCGCTCTTCGCCACCAGCGGCATCGTCTCATTCGCCTTCGCGCGCGCCGTCGACACCTTGGAGCTCACGGCACGCGATGCACTCGCACCGGGACATCATGAGATTGCCGTGACCTATGCCCTGGGCACCGATGGAGGGCACGGCCGCATGGCGCTCCAGGTCGACGGCACCCAGGTGGACGAGATTGAGGTGGCAGGCATGCTGCCGATCGCCCTTCAGCACGGCGGGGCCGGTCTGCGCCTCGGTGGCGACGCCGGCTTCCCGGTGTCGCCGGCCTACTGGCCGCCTTCCCCGTTCACCGGTACCGTCCAACAGCTGCGTATCGAGACTCCCGGACCTTCCACGCCGGATCGGGCGGCGCAGGTGAGGGCGGCGTTGCACGCAGATTGACCCAGCGCGTCACCTCGCGCCCTGGAGCGCGGCCCGAGCGTGCGCCAGGTGCTCCCGGGCGTGGCGCGCCGCCACGGCGGCCAGGGCCGCCGTCGGCAGCTCCCGCCCGCCGGCCGGTCCGAACGGCGCCGTTCGATCGAGCTCCTCGTCGCTGAGGGCGCGGAGGGCGCTCTCGAGTGGCGCGGCGTTGGCCTCGAGGAGAGCGATCGTCTCGTCCCGGCCGGCCGTTGCGGCCCGCGCGGCATGAGCGGCGTTGTCCTGGTCGATCCCCGCCGCGGAGTCGGTGACCGCGTCCCCCCGCGCCAGACGCGAAAGCCACACGAGCCCGTGCTCGTGACCCTCGGCGATGTGGTGCATCACGACGCCGATCGGCCACTCCTCCCCTGGCACCATGAGCGCCCACTCGGCGTCGGAGCACGACCGGGCGAACACGACCACCTCGTGGTTCGCCGCGGAGAAATCCTCCGCCAGGACGGTGGCGCGCTCAGACGGCATCGGCCCGGGCGATCCCCGCCAGCTCGCTCAGCTCCTCCATGCTCGACGTCCCGGGCGGATCGCCCCGCAACGCGGCCTCGACGGCAGCCTCCTGCAGCACGGCGTTCACGGGAGTCGGCACGCCGTGGAGCCGTCCCAACAACACGATCTCACCGTTGAGGTACTCGGCCTCGATGGACCCAGCACCCCGGGCGAGGCTCTGCCAGCTCGAGCCGCCGCGCCATTCGCCCGAGGGGGTGGTGACGAGGCGAAGGTTGTCGGCTCGGCGCTCCCGGTCCTCCTCGGCACTGGCCACGTCGATGCCTGCGGCCCGCAACACCTCGGCGCCCTCTCGCCGGGCGGCCTCCGACAGCGGGCTGAAGCGCCCGTCGGGCCCGCAGAGCGCCTCCACCGCGTTGGCCAGGTTCATGAGCAGTTTGCGGTACTTCCATCGCATGATGTCGGGGCGAGCCACGGACAGAAACGTGGTCGTCTCGATTGCGTCTGCGATGGCCTGACCCGTGGCATCGATGCCCGACGGGTAGCGGCCCAGATCGAGCATGCCCGAGACGGGTGCCGAGTGGATCTGGACGACTCCGGGACGCAGCTGCGTGGCCGGGCACATCACGCAGATCCCGTAGGTATTCGGAAAGCGGCGCAGCACCTGGCGCTCGTTGTCGACACCGTTCTGCATGCACACGACAGGCGTCTGGCGCGGCGCATGGGCGAGCTGGCCCAGAGCCTCCTCGGTGTGCTGACCCTTGACCGCCAGTAACACGACGCTGTCGGGGTACCAGTCCAGGGACGCCGGGTCGGTGACCGCGGGCACGGCGAGGGTCTCGAACTCCTCGGGCGCCTCGACGACGAGCCCCGTCGACGCCAGCGCCCTGCCGTGCTCGCCGCGGGCCACGAGTGTGACGTCCTGGCCTCCCTGGAACAGGCGGGCTCCGACGGCGCACCCAATGGCGCCGGCCCCGAAAACCACGAAGCGCATCGGTGGCACTCTGCCACGTGCGGGGCTGCCGGGCTGCCACCGACCGGCGGTCCGGGCTGGCACGGGCCGTGCGGACCGGGTGATCGCGGGCCGGTGCCAAGCTGTGAGCCATGAGCCCGAGTTCACCCCTCGACCGAGCGGTGGCGCTCGGCGGCACCGTCGCCGGCGCACCGCTGCGCCTGGTCGGAGGCTTGGCCGCGCCGGCGCGCCGGGACGTGGCCCGCAGCGTGCGCCGCGCCGTCGGGATCTCCGCTGAGCCCGGTCCGATCGCCCTCGATCCATCCTCCGCCTACCTCGACCCTGGCTCGGTGGCCCGTCTCGTGCACCGCGACCTGCCGTCGATGCTGATCGGCGGGCTCAGCGCCCTGATGCTCCAGATGCTGCACCCGCTCGCCATGGCCGGGGTGGCGGAGCACTCGAGCTACCAGGAGGACGCCATCAGGCGCCTGCGACGAACGGCCGAGTTCGTCTCCGCCACGACTTTCGGGACGGTCGACGAGGCCGAGGAGGCCGTGGCGCAAGTGCGCCGCGTCCACCGGCGGGTCCGGGGGACGGCACCCGACGGCCGCGCTTATTCGGCCGACGACCCCGAGCTGGTCACCTTCATCCACGTGGCGGAGATGTCGAGCTTCCTGGCTTCGTCGAGGCGCTACGGCGCCGCCGACCTGAGCCCCGCGGCATGCGACCAGTACTACGCCGACGTCGCCCCGGTGGCGTACGCGCTCGGCGCCACGTGGGTCCCTCGCTCGGCCGACGAGGTCGAGGCCTACCTGCTGCGGGTGCGACCCGAGCTCAATGCCGGGCCCCAAGCGCGGGCGGCACGCGAGTGGCTGGTGCACGGCGTGGCGAAGCGGCCCGACGAGCGAGCGGTCTACGCGTTGGTGCTGGCAGCCGCGATCGGGGTCCTCCCGCGGTGGGCCCGCCACGAGCTCGGCCTGACGGTGGCCGGCCCGGTGGACCTGTTGCTCGACACCGCCGCGGTGACGCCGCTCATGAGGGGTTTGGCGGCGGCGGTGCGCTGGGCCGTCGCGCCGGCCCGTTGAGCCGGTCCCGCCACGCCACCTCGGCTCGGGTAGCACCAGTGGCACCGGTGGCTCAGGTCGCCTCAGGTCGTCAGCGAGAGGCCGCCGTCGACGACGACGACCTGGCCCGTGACGTAAGCCGCCTGAGCCAGGGAGACGACCACCTCGGCGACGTCCTCGGGCCGGCCCGAGCGCCGGAGCGGGGCCGCCTGTTGCACCACCTGGCGCACCAGGTCCCAGTCGGCCGTCCACGGCGTGTCGACCAGTCCGGGCGCCACCGCGTTCACCCGGACCCCGGGACCGACCACCTTGGCCACCAGCCTCGTCATGTGGTTGAGGGCCGCCTTGCTCGCCGCGTACGGGATGGAGGAGCCGGTCGGCCGCACCCCCGCCACCGAGGCCACGTTCACGATCGACCCGCCCCCCTGGCGCAGCGCGGGCATGGCGGCGACGGACATGGCCCACGTGCCGAAGACGTTGACCTCGAAGATCCGTCGCCACACGTCGACGGTTGCCGCCTCCAGGTCGTGGTGTGGGATCACGGCGGTCGTCCCGGCGTTGTTCACCAGCGTGTCGAGGCGTCCCCAGCGCTCGAGGGCGGCGGCCACCAACCGGCCGGGGGTCTCGGGATCCTCGAGGTCGCCACGGACGTAGAGCCCGTCCGGCAGTGAGGCGGCAACGGCCTGGCCCGCGTCGACCGAACGACTCGAGCTCACCAGCACGCCGGCGCCCAGGGCGGCGAAGGCGCGTGCGGTGGCCTCGCCGATACCGCTCGACGAGCCCGTGACCACGACGGCGTGGCCCTCCAAGGGCTGGGTCACCGGGGCACGATGCCCCAGCGTGCCGACCACTCCTGGCCCGCCTGCAGCTCGACCAGGTCCTGGCCGGTGCGGAAGGCGTTGGGCGGGCAGGTCATCGGCTCGAGCGCCACGGCGCGGCGGCGCTGCGGAAGTTCGGGGAGCGTGTCCCCTGTGTAGACCATGAGGTACGGGAAGTGTTCGTCCAGCCACAGCGTCGCACCCCCCCGGCCCCCGGGCGCATCGAGGCTGGCCCGGGCGCGGCCGTCGGCGTCGCGGTCGAGGGTGGTGAAGCAGGTGTCGAGCGCGGTGGGTCCGACGAAGCGCGAGGTGGTGAAGTCGCGCTCGGTCCCTTCCACCGCGCTGAGCTCGCCCGTCGGCAGGCCGCGGTCGTCGGTGTCGAGCGTGTGGTGCGCCGGCACGTGCAGGATGGCGCCGTCCACGGTCTCGGTGCCCGCGGTCAGGTACGGATGGAACCCGAGGCCGAACGGGACGGAGCCCTCGTCGAGCGACTGCGCCCGGGCGGTCACGGTGAGGCCCTCCCGCCCGACGTGGTAGTCGAGCTCCATCAGCAGCGAGAACGGATAGCCGGGCGAGGGATGCAGCTGCAGGCGGAGGGAGACCTGGTTCTGGTGGCGCGTCTGGAGCGTCCAGGGCATGTAGCGGACGAGGCCGTGGATGGCGTTGTGCCGCTCGGGCTCGTCGAGCGCCGCCTGGGCGCGCACCCCGTTGAACTCGTAGCGCCCGTCGGCCAGCCGGTTGGGCCAAGGTGCCAGCACCTGGCCGTGGCCGGAGTGCGACCATTCGTCTGGTCCGAAGCCACTGAGGACGGGCGCTCCCCCGGACGTGTACCAGCGCAGGGTGGCCCCGACCTCACAGACCACGACCTCTTGGCCCCCGTGCCCGATGCGCCACTGCTGCCCGGTGGGCGAAGCGACCGAGATCCGGGGTGTCCACTGGGTCATGGTGCACCGAGCTGGGTCATGGTGCCCCGAATTGAAGCAGACCAGGCTTGCGGCGGGGGTGACGGCGCCGGTGAAGGCCCCGGGACCGTCGGGTGAACGGCCCGCGACGGGGTCGGGCCGGCGACCGCATCCCCGATAGCGTGCGGGGCTGGTGAGGATCCTGGTGACCAACGACGACGGGGTCGGTGCGCCGGGCCTGGCCGCCTTGACCCGAGCCCTGGTCGTGTGGGCCGACGGCCCCGGGCGCTCGCTGGCGACGACAGGCTCGCCGGCACCTCCCGAGATCGTCGTGGTGGCGCCGAGCTCCAACTACAGCGGCGCCGGCGCCGCCGTGGGCTCGGTCACGGAGACGACGACCATCCCGTACCAGCGGGCTGCGGTCGAGGGCGCCGAGACGGTGGAGGCCTACGGACTCGACGCGTCGCCGGCGTTGTCGGTGATCGCCGGCGCGCTGGGCGCGGTCGGGCCGAAACCGGACCTGGTGGTCTCGGGCATCAACCACGGGGTGAACGTCGGGCGGTCGATCCTGCACTCGGGCACCGTGGGCGCCGCGCTCACGGCGAGCCAGCTGGGCATCAGCGCCCTGGCCGTCTCGCTGCGCGTCGGCGCTGACCCGGACCCGTGGGACACGGCGGCCCGCTTGGCCGTGGCGCTCATTCCGCTCCTGGTGGCGGCGCCGGAGCGGACGGTGCTGAACCTCAACGTCCCCGCCCTCCCGCTGGACGAGGTGCGTGGGCTGCGCTGGGCGCGGGTGGGCGGCGCCGGCCTCATCAAAGCGGCGCGGGGCACCCGCTCCTGGGAGGCGCCAACCCGGGAGGAGATGGAAGGCCCGGCGGCGGTCGAGGCGGCACGCTCGGTGATGGAAGGCGAGCCCGACGAGAAGGGCGAGATCGTCCTCACGGTCGGCTCGCCGTTCCCGCACCGCATCGAGCACGACCCGCCCGAAGAGGCCGCAGAGGACGCCACGCTCGTCGCCCAGGGCTATGCCGCGCTGACGGCCCTGCGCGGGCCCCGGGCCGAGATGGACGCCGAGCTGCTGACACGGCTCGACTCGGGCCTGGGACCGGCCCTGTCGCCCTTCGGCTTCCCCGACTGAACTCGCCGTTCCGCCTGGCCCGGCCTGGCGTCGCCCCGCCTGGCCGCAGCCTCGGCTCGGCTCGGCTCGGCTCGGCTCGGCTCGGCTCGGCTCGGCTCGGCTCGGCTCGCAGTAAACCGTGGCCCGACGGGTCGCCGGCGGTCAATCGTCGTCGCCCCGGGGGGCGCGCCGCCGGCGCTTGGTCTGGGCGCGGCGGCGCTTGTCCTCCACCCGGCGCGCCCGCGCCGCGGCCGTGGGTCGGGTCGCCCTCCGTTCGGGCTCGACGCGGAGGCCGTCGTGAATGCGCGCGGCCAGGCGCTCCAGAGCACGCTCGCGGTTGCGGGCCTGGGAGCGCGACTCGGAGGCCGCGGTACGCACGGTCGAGCCGTAGCGCTCCAAGAGGCGGGCGCGCTGTCGTGGGCCGAGCGTGCCCGAGGCTTCGACGTCGAACTCGACCTCGACCCGGCTCAGAGTGCGGTTGGCGTGTTGACCCCCGGGGCCGCCCGACGTCGTCGCCCGCCACGTCACCTCGGACAACGGCAGGTCCAGCCCCCGGTGCACATGCAGCACACCCTCCCGCTCCACGGAGAGATCGTACGGGCACCCGGGTACGCTCCGGGCCATGGACTACCGGCATCTCGGAAGCTCGGGCATGATCGTCTCCGCCCTCTCGTACGGCAACTGGGTCACCCACGGCAGCCAGATCGGTGAGGACACCGCGACGGCCTGCGTCAAGGCGGCGCTCGACGCCGGCATCACGACCTTCGACACCGCCGACGCCTACGCCCTCGGCCAGGCGGAATCGGTGCTCGGGCGGGCCCTCAAGGGCGTGCCGCGCGACACCATCGAGATCTTCACCAAGGTGTACTGGCCGACCGGTCCGAACCCGAACAACCGTGGACTCTCGCGCAAGCACATTGTGGAGTCGCTCCACGCGTCGCTCGAGCGCCTGCAGACCGATCACGTCGACCTGTACCAGGCGCACCGTTACGACTTCGAGGCCCCTCTGGAAGAGACGCTGCGAGCGTTCGACGACCTCGTCCGCCAGGGCAAGGTGCACTACGTGGGCGTGTCGGAGTGGACGGCCGAGCAAATTCAAGAGGCGCTGCGGATGGCCGACGAAATGGGCTTCGACCGCATCGTGTCCAACCAGCCCCAGTACTCGCTCATCTGGCGGGTGATAGAGGCCGAGGTCGTCCCGCTGTGCGAGAAGGAGGGCATCGGGCAGATCGTCTGGTCGCCGCTGGCCCAGGGTGTCCTCACGGGCAAGTACCTCCCCGGCGGGGCGGCGGCGCCGGAGGGGTCCCGGGCCGCCGGGCCCGAGGGCGAGGAGATCAGCTGGCTTCTGCGCGACGAGGTGCTCGAGCCCGTCCAGTCCTACGCCGAGCTCTGCCGCGAGGCCGGGTACACGCCGGCCTCGGTCGCGCTGGCCTGGGTCTTGCGCAACCAGAACGTCAGCAGCGCCATCGTCGGAGCGAGCCGTCCGGAACAGATCGCAGAGAACGTCAAGGCGCTCGACGTCGAGCTCTCGTCCGACTTCGTCGCGGCCATTGAGGATCTTCTGGCGCCGACGACACTGTCTGACCCGGCCTTCACGTTCAGCCCGGACACGCGGCCCTGAGCCAGGCCGGCCTTGGCCGGGGCGGGGGCGGGGCGGGGCGAACTCAGCCGAGCTCAGTCCGCAGGCGGCGCCGTAGCGTCGAAACGGGAGCTGAACGTGCGCAGGGCGAGCGTCGAGTGCGTCCGGTGCTCCTCGAAGACGCGGGTGTAGCCGGTGTGCGAAATGCGCCACCCCTCGTCGGTCAGCCGGTAGCGGTCGGCGTAGAAGGCCGTGCCTCCGATCTCGAGGTCGGCGGCGGGCACGATGACTCGGTCCTGGAGGTACCAGGTGCCCTCGGCCTCGCCCGCCGACGTGAGGGTGATCTCGGGGTGGTGTCCGTGGTGCTCGGTCACCATGCCGGGGTCACCCAGCACCGAGGACAGCCAGGTCACGATGGCGGCCCGACCCTCGAGGACCGTCTTGCCGTCCTCGTAGGCCGCGGTGGCGTCCTCGGTGAGGAGCCGGCCCAACTCGTCGAACTGCTTGAGGTCGAGCGTGCGGAAGTAGGCGTACTTCAGACGCCGGATCACCTCGAGCTCCGTTGCCGTGTCCATTGGACGCCCCTCCCTCCTTCGTCGCGTTCGTCACCAGGCCGTACGGACAGTTCTGCATGGAGCCCGCGCCCGGCACCGCCGGCACAGGGTAGCGGTCCGAAGACTTGGCACCCGGGCCCGCCGGCGACCACCATGCGTTCGTGCCGACCGAAACGAGACGCCAGCGCATCGCGGCCTACGGGGTCTGCCGGGACGACGCTGGCCGCATCCTGCTCGCCCGGGCCTCCTCGTCGCTGACCCTGCGCGGCCGCTGGTTCCTGCCCGGGGGTGGGGTCGACCATGGCGAGAGCCCTGAGGAGTCGCTCGTGCGCGAGATCGAGGAGGAGTCGGGGCTCACCGTCGAACTCGGCGCCTTCCTCGACGTCCTCTCCGACGTTCGTACTCTCCCCGACGGCGTCAGCCTCCACACCATCCGGCTCGTGTACCAGGTCGCCTCGTGGCGCGGCGAGTTGCGCGCCGAGCGCGACGGCACCACCGACGCCGTGGCGTGGTTCACCCCGGAGCAGGTCCGCCAGCTGCCGCTCGCGCTCTACGTGCAGACCGTGGTGGAGCGGCACCTCTGAGCGTGGAGGGCCACGGCGGCCATGGGGGTCGCCTCCGGGCCTGCGACATTCGCTCACGTCACCTAATCCATCTTGGGCTGCCTATCGGTGAATCAGCCATATGGAGGTGGCCGAGCCTGCGCGCGGACTGTCCTTGCGTTTTGGTTTTCAACATGGTTCGCTGCATCAGCAGTTCGCCGAGGCAGAACGCGGGGTAGAGATGCGCTACAAGTCGCTGTTGGTCGGCGCGGTACTCGCGGCCATGGCCGCTTTCCTCCCGCTCTTTTCCTCTTCGGCTTCGGCGTCGGTGCCCCGACCCACGATCAGTGCCTTCAGCCCGAGGCAAGGGCCGGTGGGTACGACCGTCACCATCACAGGCACCAACTTGGACAATGCGACGAGTGTGAGCTTCGGCCAGACCCAGGCTGCAGTCGTCGTGGACAAATTCACCGAGGTGAAGGTCCTGGTCCCAACCGGTGCGACCACGAGTGTCATCAACGTCACGACACCGGGGGGACTTGCGACACGCGCTCGCAAATTCGTAGTGACGGCTCCTCTCGACGGCGTGGTGAGCGTGGCGAGCGCCGCCAACAGTAACTGCGCTGTCCTCACCTCGGGCGGGGTCGACTGTTGGGGAGACGGCGAAGGGGGCGAACTCGGAAACGGCGTCTTCTACACGAGCGCCCACCACTTTGGCAGTGCCTTCGCGGTGCCGGTGCTCGGAGTCGGTGCCAGCGGCACCCTGGGCGGCGTGGCGAGCGTGGCGAGCGATGCAAGCGGGTACTGCGCTCTCCTCACGTCGGGCGGGGTCGACTGTTGGGGAGACGGCGATCGCGGGCAGCTGGGCGACGGCCGCTCCTACACCACCGGCCACGAAGGCAGCGCCGTCCCGGTGGCGGTGCTCGGAGTCGGTGGCAGCGGCACCTTGGGCGGCGTGGTGAGCCTGACGAGTGACGAGAACTACCGGGGAGTTGGCTACTGCGCTCTCCTCACCTCGGGCGGGGTCGACTGTTGGGGAGGTCAGGACGGCGATGGCTCCTCGGTAGGAAGCGCCGTGCCGGTAGCCGTGCTCGGAGCTGGTGGCAGCGGCACCTTGGGCGGCGTGGTGAGCCTGACGAGTGACGGATCCGGTTACTGCGCTCTCCTCTCCTCGGGCGGAGTCGACTGCTGGGGAGGCGGCTATCTCGGCAACGGCATCGCCGAAGAGAGTCATGTCCCGGTAGCGGTGCTCGGAGTCGGTGGCAACGGCACCTTGGGCGGCGTGGCGAGCCTGGCGACCGACGGAGCGGGCTATTGCGCTCTCCTCACCGCGAGCGGGCTCGACTGCTGGGGAGACGGCTATTGGGGCCAGCTCGGCAACGGCGTCTTCTACGGCGTCGACCAGGGAGAGGAAAGTACCGTCCCGGTGGCGGTGCTCGGACTCGGTGGCAGAGGCACCTTGGGCGGCGTGGCGAGCCTGGCGGGCGGTTACTGCTCTGTTCTGACCTCGGGCGGGGTCGACTGTTGGGGATTCGGCTATTGGGGCCAGCTCGGCAACGGCGTCTTCTACGGGAGTATCGATCCGATCGACGCCGGCAGTGCCGTCCCGGTGGCGGTGCTCGGACTCGGTGGCAGTGGCACCCTGGGCGGCGCGACGAGCCTGGCGACCGACGACCAGCCCTATGGACAGGGCGATTGCGCTCTCCTGACCTCGGGCGGGGTCGACTGCTGGGGTTACGGCCGGAACGGCGAGCTCGGCGACGGCGTCAAGTACAGGACCGGCAACCCCGGCGATGCCGTAGACGGCAGTGCCGTCCCGGTGGCGGTGCTCGGAGTCGGTGGCAGCGGCATTCTCGCCGGCGTGGTGAGCCTCGTCGGCGATACACAAGGCTTTTGCACCCTCCCCGCCTCGGGCGGGGTCGACTGCTGGGGAGTGGGCTATCGCGGGCAACTGGGCGACGGCGTCTTCCTGGGCAGTGCCGTCCCGGTGGCGGTCGCCACAGCCATCAATGAATCAGTGAGTTGACGTAGTCGGCCTGGCCTACGGCCCAGGTCTCTGTGGGTTCCGTCGAGTCCAATGGCGCGCTGCCCCGTTGGTCACGGCGCGGTCCAGTGTCCACTGGCCCCGAACTCGCTGCTGCGCACGTGGACGATCGCTTCGTGGAAGCGGTGTGCCGGGATCGCTGCCGGGTCGCCGGGTCGCCAGGGTCGCCAGGGCGGGGCCGACCCCGTAAGGTTCGCGCTGCACGCACCAGCGACCCGACCAGCCGGGGGGACCATTCATGGCGATCAACGTGACGCCCATCGCGGGCCTCAGCGACCACATCAACGACGTCCGCCAGCGCACGGCGCGCATCGTCAACGAGAAGATCCTGCCCAACGAGGCCGTCATCTGGCACTCCCGGCGCTCTGGCGCCAGCGAGGCCGAGCGCACCGAGGCGCGGGCGCTGCGGCGCGACATAGAGAGCACGGTCAAGGCCGAGGGGCTGTGGGCCCCGCACCTCCCGCCCGAGTACGGCGGCATGGGCATCGACTTCATGGCCCACGCCTACATGAACGAGATCGTGGCCTACGCCGTCGGAGCGGCGGCCCTCTTCGGGGTGGTGGCGCCGAACTCGGGCAACCAGACGATCCTGGTCAAGTACGGCACGGAGGAGCAGAAGCAGAAGTGGCTGCTCCCCCTGGTCGAGGGCACCATGCAGTCGGGCTTCTCCATGACCGAGCCCGAGAACGCCGGCTCTGACCCGCGTTCGATCCGGACCACGGCGGTCCGCGACGGCGACGAGTACGTGCTCGACGGGCACAAGTGGTTCACCTCGAACGGGCTGGCCGCCGACTTCTTCATCGTCATGTGCCGGGTCAAGGGATCCAAGGACGAGGAGGGCCCCGGCCGCATGGCCCAGCTCATCGTGCCCACCTCCACGCCTGGCGTGATCGTGGAGCGTGGCATCGGCATCTGGGGCGGGACCTCCTCGGACCACTGCGAAATCCGCTACGACCACGTGCGGGTACCGGTGGAGAACCTGCTGGGCGAGGTGGGCCAGGGCCACCAGGCCGCCCAGGACCGCCTCGGCGCCGGCCGCATCTTCCACTGCATGAACTCGGTGGGCCAGATGTGGCGCGCCTTCGACCTCATGGTCGAACGCCTCCTCACGCGCGAGGTGCACGGCGGGCTGCTCAAGGACAAGCAGTTCATGCAGGGCTTCGTGGCCGACAGCTACATGGACCTGCAGTCGGCCCGTCTCATGACCATCCACGCCGCGGAGAAGGTGGACGCGGGCGACCCGCAGGCCCGCACCGAGATCAGCGCGATCAAGGTCTTCGTGCCGGCCGCCTACAGCCGTGTCGTCGACCGGGCGATTCAGGTGTGGGGAGCGGCCGGGGTCACGAGCGACCTTCCTCTGGCCCAGATGTACCTCGCCGCCCGCACGCTCCGCCTGGCCGACGGCCCCGACGAGGTCCACCGCATCCTCATCGCCAAGAACGTCCTGCACCACTACGAGAAGGGACAGAGCTGGGACTTCGCCGGGTGAGCCCGAGCTGGGCGCCCGGCCCGGCGGTCTCGGTGTTGGCCGACGGGCTCTTCGACGGTCAAGTGGCGGTGGTCACCGGCGGAGGCACCGGGCTCGGCCGTGAGGTGGCGCACGCCTTCGCCCGCCTGGGCGGCCACGCCGTGGTGGCGGGCCGCACCGCATCCGCTCTCGAGGAGGTCGCGTCCTCCATCGCGGCCGACGGGGGCAGCTGCCTGTCCGTTCCGACCAACATCCGCGAACCAGAACAGGTCGAGGCCCTGCGCGACGAGGTCTACCGCCGCTACGGGAAGGTCGACGCGCTGGTCAACAACGCCGGCGGGCAATTCCCGGCGCCGCCCAGCGCGATCAGCGACAACGGGTGGCGAGCGGTCGTCGACCTGAACCTCAACGGGACGTGGAACATGACATCGCGCTTCATGGTCCCCATGGCCGCCGCGGGCGCCGGGTCGATCGTCAACGTCGTCCACACGTTTGCCCTCGAGCGCGGCGCGCCCATGTTCGCCCATTCCGGTGCCGCGCGGGCCGGGGTCGTGAACATGGTCAAGACACTTGCGCCCTACCTGATGCGGCAGGGCGTCACCATCAACGCCTTCGCGCCCGGGATCTTCTCCACACCCGGGATGGCGGCCTCGGAGCTGGCGCCGGTCGGCCGGACCCCGGAGGGGTTCGCCGACGAGATGGTGGCGGAGGGCACGACGGTTCGCCTCGGAACGCTGGACGAGATGGCGGCCATGGTCTTGTTCCTCGCCTCCCCCGCCGCCCGTTACGTCTGCGGCGCCACCATCGTCGCCGACGGCGGGTCCATGCAGTCGAACTGGGTCGACTTCTTTCCCGACGGCGAGCTGTGACGGGGGGCTAGGGAGAGGACCCGAGCGCCGGAGACGATTAGGCCTCGTGGGTCACCCGTCGTTGGGTCAATAGGCGCGGGTGAAGGTCGGTGATTTCGAAGTCGGGTTGGTCGGCGGGGTCTTGCCCAGGTAGATGTCCTTCTTTGGAATCGGTACATCGTCGAGCATGAGTTTGCTGAACTTGATGCTGTTCCCGCACTCGGTATTGAACGCGATCCCGTCGAAGAACCAACCGGTCCTGAAGCTGAACGTGATGGTGTGGGCGTTCACCATCTTCCACGAGTCGTGCTTCTCGAGCGCCAACCCCTGGAGACCGGTGAACGTGCCCGTGGTCGTGATCGTCCCCGAGAAGGGGTGGTAACGGGTCAGCTCGTGCGTGTAGACGCGCCAGCGGTTCCCCACTTCGCCGATGAAGATCCCACCGGGAGGCTGCTTGTACGTCGGGACGAAGTACTGCGCGGTCACCGAAGGCCACGGCCCCACGTAGCAGGCAGGCGGAGTGAAGGGGATGACCAGGGTCGAGCTGGCCGACACGGTCGGACCGGAGGGTGGGGTTCCCATCGCTGTGCCCGTGTTGGTGATCCTGCCGGCGGAGACGTCAGCCACCGTCGTGGTGTATGCGGCGGTGCAGGTCTCGTTGGTTCCCGGGGCCAGGGGACTGCCGGGGCAGTTGACGCCGGACAGGCCAGGCATCGGGTCGGCCACTTGCACCGGGCTGAGGGTCACGTTGCCCTTGTTGGTCACCTTGTAGGAGTAAGTGATGGGCACGCCCGGTCCCGAGTAGCTGGCGACGTCGGCTGACTTGACCACGCCGATGGACGGCGTCTGCTGGGCCGGAATGGTGAGTGAGTCGTTGGCCATGACCGCTGACCCCGAGGGCGGCGTGCCGATGGCGGTGCCCGTGTTGGTGATCCCTCCGGCGTCCACATCGGCCTGCGTGGTCGTGTAGGTGGCCGAACACGTCTCGCTGTTCGTGGGGGCCAGCGTCGAGTCGGGACAGGTGATGGCCGAGAGACCGTGCTGGGGGTCGCTCACCTTGACCGACGTGAGGGTGACGTTGCCGTTGTTGGTGACCAGGTAGCTGTAGGCGATTGGGATGCCTGGCGCCGAGTAGCTGGCCGTGTTGGCCGACTTGACCAGGGCGACGGACGGGCTCTGGGTAGCCGGGATGGTCAACGATTTCGATGCGGTCACCTTCGGCGCCGAGGGCGGCTTGCCGACGGCGGTGCCCGTGTTGGTGATCCCTCCGGCGTCCAGATCGGCCTGCGTGGTCGTGTAGGTGGCCGAACACGTCTCGCTTTGGGTGGGGGCCAGGGTGGAGTCCGGACAGCTCACCGCCGAGAGCCCAGGCTGCGGATCGGTGACGCCGACCGAGGTCAGGGTGACGTTGCCGGTGTCGGTGACCACGTAGCGATAGGTGATGGGCGTGCCCGCACCCGAGAAGCTGCTGATGCTGGCCGACTTGGACACATTGATTGAGGGCGACTGGGTCGACGGGACGGTCACCGAGTCGGTCGCGGTGAGAACCTGGCCCGAGGGAGGTGTGCCACTCGCTGTGCCGGTGTTGGAGACCTTGCCGGCGTCCACGTCCGCCTGGGTGGTGGTGTAGGTGGCCGTGCAGGTCTCTGCTGCCCCCGGAGCCAGCGTCGAGTCCGGACAGGAGATGGCCGAGAGCCCCGCCTGGGGATCGGTCACTCCGACCGAGGTGAGGGTCACGTTGCCGGTATTGGTGACCTCGTAGCTGTAGGTGATCGGGGTGCCCGCGCCGGTGAAGTCGGTCACGCTGGCCGACTTCACCAGGTCGATCCCCGGATTCTGGGTTGCCGGCACCGTGAGCGTCGAGGACGCTGTTACCGCCGCTCCCACGGGCGGATCGCCAACGGCTGCGCCGGTGTTGGTGATATGCCCGGCGTCCACGTCGGCCTGGGTGGTGGTGTAGGTGGCCGTACACGTCTCGCTGGCCGCCGGGGCCAGGGTCGAATCGGGGCAGGAGATGGCCGAGAGCCCCGCCTGGGGATCGGTCACTCCGACCGAGGTGAGGGTCACGTTGCCGGTATTGGTGACCTCGTAGTCGTAGCCGATGGTGGCCCCCGGTGACGAGAAGTCGCCGACATCGGCCGTCTTGGTGATCCCGATCGACGGGTTCTGGACCGCCGGGACGGTGAGGCTGTCCTGATCGGTGACGGCGTTGCCGTTCGGTGCGTTCCCTGATGCCGTTCCCGTGTTGGTGAGGCCGCCGGCGTCGACGTCGGCCTGAGTGGTGGTGTAGGTGGCCGTGCACGTCTCATCGGCAGCGGGCGCCAGGGTGGAATGGGGGCAGCTCACCGCCGACAGCCCCGGCTGCGGGTCGGTGACGTGCACCGACGACAACGTCACGTTGCCGGTGTTGGCCACCGCGTAGCTAAAGGTGATCGGAGTGCCGGCGGCGGAGAAGCTGTTGACATCGGCCGTCTTGGTGATCCCGATCGACGGGTTCTGATCGGCTGGAATCGTGAGTGACGTGACCTGCGTGACGGCGGACCCTTGATTGGGAGTGCCGGAGACGTCGGCGATGTTGGTCACTGATCCGGCGTCGACGTCGGCTTGGGTGGTGGTGTAGGTCGCCGTGCACGTCTCATCGGCTGTGGGCGCCAGGGTGGAATCGGGGCAGCTCACTGCGGAGACGCCAGCCGTCGTGTCGCTCACCTCTATCGAGTTGAGCGTCTTGTTGCCGGTGTTGGTGACCAGGTAGTCGTACGTGATCACGGTGCCGGCAGCCGAGTAGCTCGCGACGTCGGCCGTCTTGTCGAGGCCGATCTGGGCTCCGTTGAAGGCGGGGACGGTCACCGTCGACGAGTTGGTCACCGGTGGCCCACTCGGCGGGGTGCCGACGGCGGTCCCCGTGTTGGTGATGCCTCCGGCGTCCACGTCGGCCTGCGTGGTGGTGTACGTGGCTGTGCACGTCTCGCTGACGGTGGGGGCGAGAGTCGTCGTCGGGCAGGAGATGGGCGACAGCCCGGCCATCGGGTCGGTGACCCCGACCGAGGTCAGGGTCACGTTGCCGGTGTTCGTGGCCTGGTAGCTGTACTGGATCGGCGTGCCCGCCTCGGCGAATTGCGCGGTGTTGGCCGTCTTGGTGAGCGAGATGGACGGGTTCTGGACGGCAGGAACGGTCAACGAATCACTGCTGGTGACGCCTGACCCCATTGGCGGTACGGCCGAAGCGGTGGCGTTGTTGGTGAGAGCGCCGGCGTCCACGTCGGCCTGGGTGGTGGTGTACGTGGCTGTGCACGTCTCACTGGCCGCCGGGGCCAGGGAGGTGACCGGGCAGGAGATGGGCGACAGCCCGGCCATCGGGTCGCTCACGTCGACCGAGGTGAGGGTCACGTTGCCCGTGTTGGTCACGGCGAAGCTGTAGGTGATGGCGGTCCCCGGCGCCGAGTAGTTGGCCACGTTGGCCGTCTTGGCGAGCGAGACGGACGGGTTCTGGACGGCAGGGATGGTCAGCGTGTCGGTGCCGTTGACGTTGGATCCGATCGGCGGGGTGGCGGTGACGGTGCCGGTGTTGACGAGCGAGCCGGCGTCCACGTCGGCCTGGGTTGTGGCGTAGGTGGCCGTGCAGGTCTCGCTGGCCGCTGGGGCCAGGGTCGAGTCCGGGCACGAGATGGCCGAGAGCCCCGGCTGGGGGTCGGTGACCCCGACCGAGGTGAGGGTCACGTTGCCGGTGTTGGTCACCGCGTAGCTGTAGGTGATCGGGGTTCCCGGCGCCGAGTAGTTGGCCACGTTGGAGGTCTTGTTGACCGAGACCGAGGGGATCTGGACGGCGGGGATGGTCAGCGTGCTCGTCCCGGTGACGTTCGACTGGCTCGGAGTGGTGGCGCTGACGGTGCCCGTGTTGACGATCGAGCCGGCGTCGACGTCGGCCTGGGTTGTGGTGTAGGTGGCCGTGCAGGTCTCGCTGGCCGCCGGGGCCAGGGTCGAGTCCGGGCACGAGATGGCCGAGAGCCCCGGCTGGGGGTCGGTGACCCCGACCGAGGTGAGGGTCACGTTGCCGGTGTCGGTCACTAGGTAGCTGTAGGTGATGGCGGTCCCCGGCGCCGAGTAGTTGGCCACGTTGGAGGTCTTGTTGACCGAGACCGAGGGGATCTGGTTCGAGGGGATGGTGAGGCTGTCGGTGGCGGTGGCGACCGGTCCCACCGGCGGCGTACCGCTCGCCGTGGCGTTGTTGGTGATTTGGCCGGCGTCCACGTCGGCCTGGGTGGTGGTGTAGGTCGCCGTGCACGTCTCGCTGGTGCCCGGGGCCAGCGAGCTCGACGGGCAGGTGACGGGCGACAGGCCGGGTTGGGGATCGGTCACTCCCACCGGGGTGAGGGTCGCGTTGCCGCTGTTGGTGACGACGTAGTCGTAGGTGATAAGGGTGCCGGGTGCGCCGAAGTCCGGAGTGGTCGACGACTTTTCCAACTCGATGGACGGTTCCTGGGTCCCCGAGATCGTCAGAGTCGAGGTGGACGACACCACGGGACCGACCTTGGGGGTGCCGGAGGCCACGCCGGTGTTGGTGACCTCGCCGTTGTCCACGTCGTTCTGGGTCGTCGTATAACTGGCGGTGCAGGTCTCATTGGCTCCGGGAGCCAGGGATGTGGCCGGGCACGAGATGGCCGAGAGGCCCGGCATGGAGTCGGTGACTCCGACCGAGGTGAGGTCGACGTTGCCCGTGTTGGTCACCGCGTAGCTGTAGTCGATGATGGTGCCGGCGGTCGAGAAGTCGTCGACGTCAGCCGTCTTGTCGATCGAGATCGACGCATCCTCTACCGCAGGAATGGTTTGAGTCGACGAAGCCGAGACCTTGGCGCCGCTCGGCGATTTGCCCGTGGCCACGCCGGTGTTGACGATCTTGCCGGCGTCGACGTCGGCCTGCGTCGTGGTGTACGTGGCCGTGCACGTCTCCGAAGCTCCCACGGCCAGGCTCGTGGTCGGACACGACACCGCAGACAGGCCCGGCATGGCGTCGGTGACGCCGACCGAACTGAGCGCCACGTTCCCGGTGTTGGAGACGTTGTAGCTGTAGGTGATCGGCGTGCCCGCCGCCGAGTACTTCGTGACGCTGGCCGACTTGGCCACCGAGATGGAGGCACCCGATGCCGCAGCGGCAGGCGTCGCCCCGAGCACGGCGGTGGCGGCCACGCCGACCCCGGCCATGGTGACGAGGGCGGCCGCCGCCGACCTCAGAATTCCAACTCGCCCCGCACGTCGATCCTTCATGGAGTCCCGCCCTCCCCTTTATGAACGCTGGCTGCCCTCGCCTGAGCCTCAGAACCGGAAGGAGCGGCAGCGCAGACTGCGCCGACTCACCCTTCGGGCCTCTCGAGGCTGATCGCAGCCTGTGCGTTCTCTGATCGCTAGCTGAGTGTTACCAGACGCTCCGGGGGCGGCGCAAGGGCCTCTCGGACGCGCCGGGGTTCCCCGGGACCGGCTAGACCTCGAGGCCCGGTGCCGCGACGTCGGCCTCCCTGGGCGGAGGCGCGCCCGCCAGCAGGACGATCCCGACGAGGGCCAGCAGCAGCCCGAAGACGGCCGGGGCGATATGGCCACCCCCGGCGATGGTCTCGCCGAACACCGTGATGCCGAACACCACACTGAAGAACAGCGTGAACGCGTTGGCCGATGCCATGGCCGGCGCCAGCACGCCGGTGCGGAGCGCGGCCTGCTGCAGGCCCAACCCGACCAGGGCCGAGGCCATCAGGGCGTAGGTGGTCCAGCTGGTGAGGATGGTCTCGAGTCCCTTGCCCACCAGCGGCACGAACACCTTCGTCACCGACGCCTGCATGGCGTAACAGACCCCGGCGGCGGAGCCGAACAGCAGTGCCTTGCTGGCGCCCGAACGGTCGCGGCCGATCCGGAAGCCGACGGCCACGACGGCGACGGTGAACGCAATCTCCCCCCACCAGGCCGCAGCCGGCGGCGTGGACGTGCCTGACGTGGGCGAGCCGACCGAGAGGAACAGCACGATCCCCGCCACCATGGCGGCCGCACCGGCAACGACCCGGAAGCCGACCACCTGGCCGGTCAGGCGGGCCCCGATCGGCAGCGCGAAGACCAGGCTCAGCGCCGTGAGCGACTGCACCACGACCAGCGGACCCTTGTCGAGCGCAACCGCCTGGAGCACCCAGCCGAGGCCCATGCACAGAGCGCCGGCCACCCAGACGGGCCGGCGCAGAATGCCGGCCAGGAAGGACCGACCCGACTCGTCCGTGGGGACCTCGAGCGTGCCCTTCTGCTGGAGCACCGTCCCGAAGGCGAAGGCGAACGCAGCCAGGATGGCCAGGAACTGGGCCACGCTCAGGCTCCCGCCACGACCGGGGCCGGGGGCGTCGGGTCCATGGTCGCCGGCGCGGTTCGAGCCAGGACGGTCACGGCCGCGCCCATGACGGCGAAGGCGACCGCGGCCACGGCCAGGCGCAGTCCGTCGGCGCCGAAGTGCTCGCCGAAGACCCAGACGCTGAGGGCGATGCTCACGATCGGGTCGACGACGACGATAAAGGGCTGGGAGACGCTGAGGGGACCGACGTGAAGCGCGGTCTGGTTGAGCAGCTCCGCCGCGAGCCCGGTGACGGCGAGCGCGTAGACGGGCCAGTGGTCGAACATGCCGCCGACGCCGAACTGCGTGAGCGTGTCCGTGGTCGCCTTGATGAACGTCGCCACCAGCGCCCACAGCACCGACGTCGCCGCTCCCGTCAGGGCCGCTCTCCGAGCGGGCGAGCCCCGTATCCCGAAGAGGGCCAGCAACGCGGCGCACCCGCCCGTCACCGCGATGGACGCGGCCCACGCCCGGCTGGTGGGCAGGACGTCTCCGCCCGACGGCTCGGAAACGGCGATGAAGGTGGCCAGTGAGACGCACACGATCGCGGCCGCCCACCAGGTGACGCCGCGGATCGCCTGGTGGACCCAGAGCCGGCGCAACACCAGGGCGAACACCAGCTCGGTCACCAGCAGCGGCTGCACCACGGACATCTCACCGTTGTGGAGGGCCACCGCCTGGAAGACGAAGGCGGCGGCGAGGGCGACCCAGCCGAAGAGCCAGAGCGGGTTGTGGAAGAGGTAGCGGACGAAGTGCCAGCCCTTCGAGTGGGCGGGGTCCCCGATGCTGGCCACGTGCTGGGTGACGACGTTCAATGCGTTCGACAGCGCAGCCAGGAGGGCGAACAGCACCGGCACCGGGGCATTGTCGCACCGGGCGGCACCGAGCGGCGGGATCCGGGCCGCCGGCACTCATCGACGGGGAAGAGCGAGGGGAGAGAGGTGATCGCGGCCTGGTCAGGCGGATGCGGCGACGGCGGTGCAGACCCACCCCAGGTCGTACGTGCGCACATCGACCCCGACGAAGCCTGCCGCGGCGAGCCGGGGCGCGAGGTCCTCGGGTTCGATCGGGTTGTACGTGTCTCCCTCGTGGAAGGGGACCGTTTCCTCCCTGAAGCCGCTGTCGGCGGCAACGAGCATGCCCCCGGGCACGAGCACCCGCGCCAGCTCGGCGAAGACCCGATCCTGCTCCGCGCCGGGCTCGACGTGATGGAGCATGTGGAACGAGGCCGCCCCGCTGAACCGGTCGGCGTCGAACTCGAGCGCCGTGGCGTCGCCCACCACCACGTCGACGTTCCCTCCGGCCAGCCGTTCCGCCAACGACGAAGCGAGCGGCACGTCGATCTCCACCGCGGTGAGCCGCGCCGTCATGGTGCGCAGCACGTCGGTGGTGAAGCCCGGGCCGGGCCCGACCTCTATCACGTCGTCGCCGAGCTCGACCCCGCGCAGCGCCTCGGGCAGGATCGTCTCCTGAATCATGCGGCGCCAATCCTCACCGGCGCAGAACACCCGGTGCTGCCCGTTCATCCGGGTGGCTGCACCCGATACTCGTCCTTCCACCACCGCGCGGTGCGGACCTCCTCGGGGTCGGTGCGCAGCGAGGGATCCTGACCCAGATCGGCCGGGGTGGGCCCGATGCGCTCGGCCACGGGCCGCAGCGCCTCGAGGTCGAAGCCGTAGCAGCGCGCCGCCGTCTCGCCCAGGAGCTTGCGGGCGTCCTCGACCGGGATGCCGCCGAAGTCACCCCGCAGGCGCTCCATCGTGTGGGGCCAGGTGCCCTCGGGGTGCGGGTAGTCCGTTCCCCACATGACCACGTCGCAGCCCAGGACGTGGCGGCGTCTGATCTCCTCCTTGGACATGGTCGAGGCACCGATGAAGATGTTCTCCCCGAAGTAGTCCGACGGAAGCTTCGAGATCTTTCCCTCCAAGAGCGCGGCCATCTTCTTCGTGGTGTGCCCGCCCCCCATGTACTGGTCCCACTTCCACATCATGTCGGCGGCCCAGTAGGCGGCCGCCTCGGTCACCACGTACTTGAGCCCTGGGAACCGCTCGAAGACGCCCGAGAAGAGCAGGTGCCACATCGGCCGCGCCGCCCACCACACCACCTCGGCCAGGTAGATGCCGATGTTCTCGTTGTACTCCTCCTGCGGCGCCTCCCCGGAGTGCGTGTGCACCGGGAGGCCCGTGGCCTGGCACGCCGCCCAGACGGGGTCGTAGTCGGGGTGGTTGTAGGGCACGTGGTCGTGCCACATCGTCGGCACCATGATCCCCCGGATCCCGGGCTGCGTGGCCAGCCACTCGATCTCGGCCACCGAACGGTCGACCCCGTGGGTGATCGGCACCAGGGCGATGCCCCCGTGGCGTTCGGGGCTGCGGGCGCACATCTCGGCCAGGAAGCGGTTGTGGGCGCGTGCGCCGGCGAAGGCGAGGTCGGGGTCGGCGATGGCCCCGGCGGAGAGCCCGGCGCCGAACGGCGGGGAGGCCATGCCGGTGATGGCGTCGGCGTCGGCGAACATCACCTCGGCCGTGACGCCGTCGGCATCGAGCTCCTTGTCGCGCTGCTCCATGTCCCAGGCGCCGCGCAAACCCTCTTCGTTCTCCGTCTCCCAGCCCATGATGTAGTCGTAATTCATGGTGAGCTGCAGGTTCCGGTTGGCCTGCCGTTCCGCCAGGTACTCGTCGAAGGCGGCGTGATAGTCGGCGTCGAGGTAGGGCCGGTACCCCTCGCACGGCAGCCCTGCGTGCGCGTCGGCCGAGATGATGGTGTAGCGGTCGCTCACCGCGACGCTCCCAGCACCGAGAGGTCGTCGTAGCGCTGGTGGATGAACGGCTGGAGGCCCTCACGCGGCACCGGCCCGATGACGCGGCCGACCTGGGTGGAGGCCCGCTCCGTCCAGTTCAAATCGACCATGCGGCGGATGACCAGATCGGCGACCGGATCGAGCGGGGCTTCCTTCAAGATGAGCTCGCCCTCAATCGACTCGTGGACGCGCGTCCGCTCGGTCTTCTCGCCGTAGACGAGGAGCGGGTCCTGGTCGAGCACGCCGGCCGCTTCGCACGAGGGAGACAGCTTGAACCAGAAGTCCGTCTTCTCCATCTCGTAGTTGTCCCGGCGCCCCGTGACCCGTCCCGTCACCTCACAGACCACCGAGCCCATCCGCGCGATGCGCGCCGACACCTGGTCTCCCTGGCGATCGAGCTCGACCTCGGCCAGCTTCTTCGGCTCGCCGTTGATCTCGCGCCCGCCGATGAGCGATTGCTCCGTCGTCATGGGCATGAAGATGGGGTACTCCCCCAGGCGGTCCTCGTGACGGGCCTGGACGCCGATCCACCCCGCCCCGAAGGCGGGCAAGCCCGGCATCTCCACCCGGGTGATGGTGACCCGCACCAGCGGCTCAGGACCGGGCGTCAGCGGCGGGGGCAGAATGGCGGCGACGATCTCGGGATCGGTCTCGTAGACCGCGGTCACCGCCTGGGACCAGATGTCCGCTTTCTTGGCCTCGATCTCCCGGTTCACCTGCGTGGCGCGGGCGGCATACCTCACTGTCTCCATGGGCCCTCCCTTCCTCCGACACTGTGGCACAGCAGGCCGGGACCGCTCACCAGGCGCGCAGGATCTGGGTCGGGTCGAAGGCGTTGCAGGTGGTGTGGGTCGGCCAGTCCGCCTGTTCGAGGGGCTGTGCCACGTCGGAGACCAGCGGACCGACGCGATCGCCCAACAGCCGCAGCTGGTCGAGGTCGAAGCCGTAGAACGAGGCCGCCGTCGTCTCCACCATGGCCCGGACATCGTCTTCGGGGAAGCCGGCGAAGGCCACGCGCAGGGCCTCGGTGGTGTACGGGTAGCTCCCCTCCGAGTGCGGGTAGTCCGCGCCCCACATGACGTGGTCCACCCCGAGGTCGCGGCAGAGCGGGGCCTCGCTCGGGCGCAGGAACGACGCGCCGATCCAGAAGTTGCGGGCGAAGTACTCCGACGGGGTCATCGTCAGGTTGGCCGCGGCGGCGCCGAAGAACTTCGCTTCGGCCGCGTTGGGCAGCGTCATGCGCCCGTAGAACCAGTCGAGCGTCTGGAGGCCTCGAGGCAGCCAGGCCACGCCCTGCTCGGTGACGGCGAAGCGGAGGGTGGGATGGCGTTCGAGCACGCCGGAGAAGATCAGGTGCCAGACCGAGCGGTGGCTGAACCAGGGGATCTCTATCAGCATCATCGCCCGGGCAGCCTCGTGCTCCCCGTAGTCGGGCAGCGAGCTGCCGCCATGGATGTTGACGGGAACGTCGAGCTCGGCGCAGAGCTGCCACAGGGGCTCGTAGTCGTCCTCCCAGAGGGGCGGCAGGTGGGAGTTGGGCGGGACCGACGGCAACAGGATGCCCCCGAAGGGGTCGAAGGTCGAGGCGGCCCAGCGGATCTCTGACAGGGCGTCGTCCATGTCGTTGGCGAAGACCTGGATGATTCCGGCTCGGCGGCCGGGCGCGGCGGCGCAGAAGTCGGCCAGCCAGCGGTTGTGCGCCTGCACACCCGCCCAGCGGTGCTCGTAGTCGTCGGGGGTCGGTGGCAACGCGACCAGGTTGCCCTCGGCGAAGAAGGGCGGCACGGTGTTCGGGAAGAGGACCTCGGCCGCGATGCCGTCGGACTCGGTCTCGACCAGCCGGCGCGCGCTGTCCCAGCTGCGGTAGGCGATGGGGGCCAGGAGGTCCGCGTAGGGGTTCACGTACGCCGCGGCCCACGCATCGAACTCGTCGTGCCAGCGCGAGGCCAGGTAGGGCTTGTAGTCGAGGAGGTCGGCGCCGGCGTGCCCGTCCGCCGACACGACGGTGTAGCGCCCCGCGGCGTTCGCGATCGCCATCAGCTCAGCGCGGCCGGCGGGAGCCGGCCCGCCGCGATGGCGTCGGCCCGTCGGCGCAGCAGGTCGGCGCAGCCCTCGAGGTCGTGACCGATGATGAAGTCGCCGCGCTTGATCCCGGCGACGCAGAACCGCCCGAGCTCACGTAGGTCCATGACGTCGGCCGGGTGCCCCGACGCCTCGAGCTGCGCCCGGAACTCCTCGAAGGTCGTGCCCGGGGCGGGCGGACGGGGTCTGACCCTGGCCAGCGTCTCGGGCCGGTTGCGTTGCGCCGTCCACAGGCCCGTGGCGAGCAGGCCCCCCGAGGGGTAGAACACTGCCGCTCCCAGCTGGGTGCCGGCGGCGGCCAGCTGGTGCGCCAGGGCCTCGGTCAGGCAGGAGATGGCGGCCTTGCTCGAGGCGTAGACCGAGGCGTAGGGCACCGGCGCGATGCCGCCGTCTGCGCTCGAGGTGTTGACCACGAGACCGGGCTGGCCCGAGTCGATCATGCGCGGGACGAACGAGAGCATCCCGTTGGCCACCCCGAAGACGTTGACCGAGAAGCACCACGTCCAGTCGTTCGGCTCCTGCTCCCACGGGCGGCCGCCCCCGCCGGAGGTGACACCGGCGTTGTTGAAGAGGAGGTGGCACGCCCCCTCCTGGTCGAAGACGTCCGCGGCGAGGGCCTCGACCGACGCCGGGTCGGAGACGTCGGTGACGACGCCACGCACGTCGCCCTCCGCCGACAGCTCCTTGACCGCCACCTCGAGCACGGGCTCCTCCACGTCGGCGACGACGACGCGCACCCCCTCCTCGAGCAGCGCGCCCACCAGGCCGCGACCGACGCCGCTCGCTCCGCCCGTCACCACGGCCACGCGGCCGCTCAGTTCCTCCACGTCGTCACCCCCGAAAGCCCTGCTCTCTCGGCCCGGTCTGCTCGCCGGTCCCCTCGTCTCGTGCCGGATCACGTTAACGTCGACCCGAGGGGTCGTCAGATCCGGCACAGGCCCGGCGACGCCTCGGAACGCCCGAACCGGCGCCAGCGTGATCGGCCACCGAAGGACGCCGCTGGAGCGGGTCGAGTCGAGGCGCCTGGTCCGGGCCCGGAGAGCACGGAGGTGGATGGTGAGGCGACGACGGGTTGTGGAGGGGCTGTGCGTCGTCGCCCTGGCCCTGGCATCGTTCCTCGCGCCGGCGACGCCGGCGCTGGCCACGAGCACAAGCTCGGGGCACCAGCCGGCCGCTCACCACCAGGCACCCAAGAACGCCCCCATCCCCCACGACGTCGTGTGCAAGGACGTCAAGACAGAGCAGGCCAGCCAAGCGCACCTCGGCCTCGCCCTGGCCACGGCGCTCGAGTCGGGACACGCCGATCGGGCCAAGCAGGGCATGCTCCGCGCCCTCGACGCGGACCTGCGCAAGGAGGGGACGGCATCCGGCGCCGTCAAGCATTCGCCGCGCAAGATCCAGGTGGCGGAGAAGCACCTCGTCGGCGACGTCGAGCGGGTCAAGACCGCCGTCTCGCGCTCGTCGAGCATCAAGGAGCTCCTGGCCGCGTTCGCTTCGCTCAGCCGCAACACCCACATGGCGACCGACGGGGTCACCCTGGCCAACTGGTACCAGGCGCAATGCGCCAAGCCTCTTTTCCCGGTGCCGCCCCCACGAACGCCGGCGACGTCGGTGCCGGTGAATCCCGGGGGGCCGAACGGGACGACCGGCACGAGCGGCACGGGCGGAACGGGTGGCACGAATGGAACGGGCGGGACGAGCGGGACGAGCGGGACGGGCGGGACGAGCGGGACGAGCGGGACGGGCGGGACGAGCGGGACCCCGTAGTGCCCGAAAGGCCGCCCACGCTGCGTGTCCCCCGGCCGGCAGAGGCTGAGCCGCTCGACGAGATGCCGATGGCGAGGGCCTGGCTGACCCACCTGAGGGAGAGCGCCATCGACAAGCTCCAGGGGCTGGACCATGGTCAGCTCCGCTGGCGGCCGGCGCCGACTGCCAACTCGCTCGGCGTGATCGTGGTCCACCTCGGCTACGCCGAGCGCCTCTGGCTGCGTGCCGTCTTCGCCGGAGAGGAGATGGACATGGGCTGGCGGTCCCGCATGTTCGAGCTGCCCGACGGCTGGTCCGTCGATGACGTGGTCGCCTTCTACCGTGCCGAGACCGCAGCAGCCGACGCCGTGCTCGACCGGGCTGAGTCCTTCGACCTGCTGTCGTCGGGCGACTTGCGCCCGACGACGCTGCGCTGGGCGGTGGACCACGTGATTGAGGAGACGGCGCGCCATGTCGGCCACATGGACATCACCCGGGAGCTCCTCGACGGGAGCACCGGGCGCTGAGACCAGGCTCCGATCGGCGGGATTGCCGGCCACAGGCGGTCCGCTGCTGTCGCGGGTAGCCCCCTCGACCCAGTGCAAACCGGCCGACGCGCGTCTACCCAGCGTCCCGGGAGGTACCGTGAAGGGTATCCCGGTCGTTGGGGCGCGGCCGCGAGGCAACAACGACCCGGTTCAGGGTGTGAAGAGGAGATCAGGAGCTGCGGCATGGATGTGCAGGCTCAGGACTCGGAACTCCACCATGCGGCTACGGGTGCGGTGGAATCAGCTCGCACCCAGGCCATCACGTTCCACGACCCGATCTACTCGGACACGTCTCCGACTCCGGTCGTCGCCTTCCGGCCGCCCAAGCAGCATCGAGCGGACAGCGCCGGGCTGCGTGTGCTCCGTGCCGCGATCGTCATCCTGGTCCTTGTCCTTCTCGGCTGCGGGGCCGCCCTCGGCCTGGTGAAGGCAGGCGTCATCCACCGCCCCGGCGGTGCCGGCGGGGGCAACGCCGCGGGGACCCAGGGCGCGGCAGCACCAAAGGGCCCACTGGCGATCCCGACCGGCTCGGGACCGCAGACGGCCAGCTACACCGTTGACGCAGCCGCCTTCCATCTGACCATCGCTACAGGTCCAGGACCGGCGTGGGTCAGCGTCGGCCTCATCGGACAGCACCCCGTCTTCGCCGGGGTGCTGAGCCCGCACACGTCGAAAGGTTTCGTCATCTTGGGCTCGTCCTCGGCCGAGGTCGGGGCGGGCGGGACGACGCTCACCGTCACGGCGGGACAGCGCACGTCGACGCTGGTGCCCCCCTCGGCTCCGTTCACCTACCAGTTGAACACTCAGCACCCCGCCGGCACCTGAGCGCACCCTGGTGCGCTGAAGGTGGGCTCAGATGGTCCTGCTCTCTGAACCAGGGTAGAGAAGTGCTCCGGCCCAGTGTCTGGTCGTGGCTTCGATCGCCAAAGTGGCCTTCAAAGGTGCCGAACGCGCCCTGTATGTGCCTGGACGACTGAATTGGCGTGGCAATTCGGTGTGCTCACGCCCCGACGCACAGGTGCCACCCAGCTGCCGTAGAGTCGGCGCCCTCCGTCGCCCCGGGGCACTACGAGAGCCGAGATCCGAGCAGCAACGAGGTAAAGCCCCGCGTGAACCCGAAGACAGTCAATTCGAGCCAAAGCTCAGTCCTGGTTCCTTCCGAGGGCCCCGCGACGGGACATCCGCTACAGCCCAAGTGGGGTGCGCACCCCTGGGGCGCCGGATCGCTTCGGGACCGCTTCGACGCGGTGGCGCCGCTGCTCCACGGCGAGTCGGTACTCGATATCGGGTGCACCTCCCGGTATGGCAAGCCGGACTGGTTGCACGGCCTCCTGGCGGAGCGCTTTCCCGACAACTTCGGCATCGACATCGATGAACCGGTCATCCTGAAGCTTCAGGACCTGGACTACGCGGTTCAGGTGGCCGACGCACAGGATTTCGATCTCGAGCGGCGTTTCGACACCGTCTTCGCCGGTGAGTTGATTGAGCACCTCGACAACGTGCACGGCTTCCTCTCGAGCGTGCGGCGCCATCTGGCTCCCGGCGGGCGCTTGGTCCTGACGACGCCGAACGCGTTCTACGTGGGGTGCTTCGTCTACCGCTGGGGCGGACACGGCCAGGTCCACCCGCAGCACACGTGCTGGTACTGCGAGGACACCCTCCGGCATGTGCTGGCGGCGAACGGCTACACGAAGGTCGAGATCTCGTTCACCGGCCACAAGAGCCCGACGCCGATGCGCAAGGCGGCCACCTTCACAGCTCGCCACGTCCTTCCGCCGCGGTTGGCGCTCGACACGATCGTGGCGGTGGCCTCCGCGGACTGACGGCACGAGATACCGGCTGGCTGCACGGCGGGGATGAGAACCGCCGGGATACTTGACCAGTGAGGCTGGGCCAGGGTCACTCGGTCATCCGTTCACCTACCAGCTGAACACTCAGTAGCCAAGTGGCACCTGAGCGCTCCCGCCCGCGCTTCGACACCGATCCCGCTCGGACCGGCCCGTCGGAACAGCTCGAATAGGCGACGCCCGATGGAGTGGTGCCTCCGTTGGAAGGGCTCGACTGGGGCTCCTATCCAGGCACCCGATCACACAGGTGTGCGGCGGTGACGACCCGACCTTCTGCTTCGGGAAAACCGGAGATCTGTCAAAGGTCGTCTGCCGTCATGACGATCGACAGCTCAACCGCATTGGGCTATCCCGGGCCTCAGCTGCGCCGCCAGCAAATACCCGCCAGCAAATCGCTCAAAGGACAATCCCAATTCCTCCGGTCGCCCGTACTTCTGCTGAGAGGCCACGACCTAAGGAGGATTACATGCAGGCAACGTCCGAGGGCGGAACCGAACGCGCCCGGAGTTTCACCGACGTGTTACTCGTCGATGACACCGTCACTCCCATGCCGTTGCTTGTCTTAGGTACGGGACTCCTGATCGCAATCGCGATCATCCATCTACAGGACCAAGGTGGGCTTCTCGGCAGCGAATCACCGACGTGGCTGAAATACGGCTACTACATGATTGAGATTGGTTCGTTAGTCAGTGCCCTGCTCGTAATGCGCGGCAAAGTAATCGGCTGGCTGCTCGGTTTGGTGTGGAGCATCGGTCCATTCGTTGGATACATCCTGTCTCGGTCCGTTGGCGTTCCCGGCGATCCAGGCGATGTTGGCAACTGGAGCTATCTCCTGGGAACGGTCAGCCTGTTGGTGGAGGGATCGTTCGTGACCCTGGCTGTCGTCTGCCTGACACGCCTCTATCGGGCAAAACAACTTTCAGCTACCGAAGGGAATCAAAGCGTCAGCACGTACCGCGAAAGGGTAAGCCAGACCGCGTGATCTGCCATCACCATCGGGTAGATCCGGGTCATCGGAAACCGCTGGAACCCATGACTTTCGCAAGGACGATCACACCTGATCCCGACCATTGGTGCACCAGGTATCGAACCCCCTAGAGCGTGGACTCACATTTCGAGCAGCGCTTCTCCGCTTCTCCGGGTGGCGCCGCATCGCCGAGGTCGGATCCGTCGGCCGGTCACAATGGCACGGTGCGCGACCCGCAACCGAATGATGCCGTCGTCGAGTCCGTCGCCGCCTACAGCGAGCACGCAGACGAATACGAGGCGACCCACCGTCCGAAGATGGCAAACCAAGTCGAGCGGTTTGCTCGCTCGCTGCGGACACCGTCTCTGATCCTCGATGCCGGCTGCGGGCCGGGTCGGGACCTCGCCCGTTTCACGTCCATGGGCCACGTCTCGCGCGGCATCGATCTCAACCCGAACTTCGTGGCCATGGCCACGGCGCATGCACAAACGTCGTGCGCCGATCTGCGAAAGGTCGGATCGATCTTCCCGGTGGGCCACTTCGACGGCGTCTGGTCCAGTGCATCCCTTGTCCACTTGAACGAAGCGGACGCCAAGGATGTCCTGCGACAGTTCTTCGTCCTCCTGCGTCCGGGGGGCAAGCTCTACGCCTGCGTCAACACGGTCGGACGTACGGGATGGCTCGACGAGCCGGACGGCCGGCGTTGGTATTGCATCTGGAAGCCCGATGCCTTCGCACAGGCGGTTGCCTCCGTCGGCTTCGGCGTGGACCAAGTCGTCGAGGGGCCGTTCGTCGAAGTCTGGGCAACTCGCGGAGGGCGGGCGGAATGAGGTCGAGGTCGTCCGGCGATTGGCCCGGAGCGGCCTCAGCCGATGGGCTGAACCTGTCTGCGCACCTTTCGCCTCACGCCGATCAGGTAGTAGGCGCCGAAGAGAAATCCGAAGCCGAACAGCGTCGAGATGACCAGCACGATTATCCAAACAGTCTTGTTCGAACCGGCCCCGTGGAAGGCGACAGCAGGACGACCAGCCGCATCGATGATCGCCCAGATCGGAATGACGAAGCCGAGGATCGCAACGAGGAAGACCACGAGCATGTCCGGTCCGAACACCGCAGCGAGGATCACGACGATTCGATTCGGTTTGTGGCCATGGTCGACAATCGTATCTCGACCGCTCCGAAGCGCTGACGGACTTCGAAACCAACCCGAGGCGATCGGGGTGGCTATGGGACAATGAGCCAGTGAGCACCGTATTGGCCCTCCGAGGAGTCACCAAGCGGTACAGCTGGCGAGGTCCATGGGTGCTCTCAGGCGCTGACCTCTCACTCGAGGAGGGCTCGCTGACGTCCATCGTCGGAACGAATGGTTCTGGCAAATCGACACTTCTCCGAATCGCTGCCGGCGTGACCTCTCCATCGGGAGGCACTGCACACCTACCCCGCAAGGTGGGCTATGTGCCTGAACGGCAGGCTGCGCGTAGCAAGTTCTCTGGGTCTGAGTACTTGGCACACATGGTGAGGTTCCCCAGAATTAGTGGACACCTGACGAGCTGACCCTTGGTCGGCTGGAAGGATGTCCGATATGGGAGTTACGAGGCGTAGGTTCACGCTGGAGTTCAAGACAGAGGCCGCGCATCGTGTGATCGATACCGGCAGATCGATTGCCGAGGTGTCCGCCGAGCTGTCGGTGGCGGACAGCTCGTTGGCCAGATGGGTGCGCGATGAGCGCCGCCGGCTGGACGCGGTGGCTGGATCGAGCGATGAGCCGTTGAGCGCGGCCGAGCGGACCGAGCTGTTGCGCTTGCGCCGCCAGGTCTCCGAGCAGGACAAGGACCTGGCCTTCTTGGGAAAAGCTGCCGCGTACTTCGCTTCGAATCCACCAAAGCAGAAAGATTTGCGTTGATGGCCGCCGAGTGCGCGAACTTCGAGATCACCCGCATGGCCCGCCTCTTGGAGGTGTCTTCGGCGGGCTACTACCGCTGGAGAGCGGCCCAGGACCGGCCCATGTTGGCCAGCGAGGTCCGTCGGGCCGATCTCGACGCCAAGATCATCAGCTCCCACAAGAGCTCGGACGGCACCTATGGCGCTCCTCGGATCACCCTCGACCTCCATGAGGCCGGGGAGCGGGTGAGCGCCAACACCGTGGCGGCCCGCATGGCCAGCCTCGGGATCGTCGGGGTGAGCCCACGCCTGTTCAAGGTCACCACCAGCCCCGATCCAGCCGCCACCTTCCCCCCCGACCTGGTGAACCGAGCATTCCATCCCGAGGGGATCGACGAGCTGTGGACCTCTGACATCACCTACCTCAAGGTCGGAAGCGGCGAGGCCTACATGTGCGCCATCCGCGACGAGGGATCGTCTCGGGTGCTCGGGTTCTCGGTGGCTGAGCACATGCGGACCGAGATCGTCCTCGAGGCGCTCGAGCAAGCGACGCTGACCCGTTTCGGGCACGTCGACGGGACGGTGTTCCATACCGACCGGGGCAGCCAGTTCTCGGATCGCAAGGTCGTCGACTTCTGTGAGTCCGTCGATCTGATCCGCTCCATGGGAGCGACGGGCAGCTGCTACGACCATGCCAGTGCCGAGAGCTTCTGGTCGATCTTCAAGCACGAGTACTTCTACCGGCACACCTTCGCCACCATCGACGAACTCCGAGCCGGCGTCGCCCGCTACATCAACTTCTACAACCACCAACGCCGCTGCGCCAAGGCCGACAACCTGAGCCCCATCCATTACGAGTTAACGTTGACCCACAAGCACCAAGCCGCTTAAAACCGTGTCCACAATTTCTGGGCAACCTCATGGGTCGGATCCGTGCACTCGACCCGCAGTTGGTGACGAGAAGGGGAACCGAGCTACTGATTCGGCTGGGAGTGCGACCCGGACCTGAGGTGCCCTGGAACGATCTGTCCAAGGGCAACCGCCAAAAGGTCGTCCTTGCCCAGGCGTTCCTGGGGCAGCTCGACATCATCGTTCTCGATGAACCTTTCAGCGGCCTGGACAGCGAGGCTCAGGTCGTTCTCCACGAGCTCATCGCCGAAACGCGGGCTCAGGGAACATCGGTCGTCGTGAGCAGCCATGACGCGGCCGCCGCCTTCAGCCAGTCATACCGCCTCGTCGATGGTCGACTCGCCGGGTACGCACAGGCCGTGCCTCCGTCGAGACTCGACGGGCTGGTGCGAACAGTCGAACTGGTCCGTCGAGACCAAGGACGGTCGGTCGAAAGGTTGACGCAGCGCGCAGATGTGGTGCGCTGGCAGAGCACGCTCCAGGGAGCGGGACTCGTTCTCGATGTCTCCTCCGAAGGATGCGACGAGCTGATCCGGGAAGCTCTCGATCTGGGCTGGTCGGTTCGATCCGTCCTTCCGGTACGCACAAGCGGAGGCGGGTGACGCGGTGCTCGCCTTGATCCTGTACACGCTGAGCGACACGTTCCACAGCCAACGCTGGGTGGCTCCTGTCCTGATTATGGGCGTGGTCGACGCAGTCGTGAGTGCACAGGCTGGCCTCGTCCTGCCGACCTATGCGATCGTTGCTACCGCCCTGCTCTTCCTCGGTACCTGGCTGACCGTGGTAATCGTGAACAACGAAGACCCCGTCCAACAAACGATCACCGAGACCTGCGCCGGGAACCGCGCCAAGGTGCGCCTGGCCAAGCTCCTCTTGAGCTTGGCGTTGGCCGTCGTGCTCGGTCTCGTGGCGATGGTGCCTCCCATCTTTCTTTCGAGTGACGGTGTGCGGATCAAAGACTTAGTGGCCGGTGGCTGCGCACAAGTCATCGCCGCACTCGCCGCGGTCGGCCTCGGCGCCCTGTGCAGTCGGCCCGTCGTGCGACGTCACGCCTGGTCCGTCCTGTTGGGATTCCTGGTTGGTCTCGGGACGATATTGATACCGAACGGCGTCCCTTCTCGGCAGCTCCTTGTGCTCTTCGATAAAACCGGTCAAGTGGCCCTGGCGATTCCGATTCTCCTGATCGGACTCGAAACGCTTGCGCTCTGCGTTGTCGCCGTCGGTCTGTCGATCAGGCTGGCTTCCTCTCGTTCCTAGCTCGCGCCCAGCTGGGGTTGCAGCTGAGGCGATCTCGGGTTGGGCTTCGGTCGGCGGGCATGTGATGTCGACCCGCGCCCCCCAAGCCAAGCGGAGGTCACTCCACCCGGGGGTGGAGGTGCACCGAGCCATTCCACCTGCCGACCCACCCAAGGACAGATTCGCTCTGGGCCTTCTCATGTGACGGTTGAGGAGTACCCCGAACGAAAGGTGGCTGCCATGCCAACCGATGTCCTGATCGTCAATATCGCCGTGCTGTTCGCCGTGCTCGAGGCAGATCTCGGACGTCGGAAGATCAGCACGTTTCGAATCCTGCGTCCAGTGCTGCTGGCGGCAGGGATCATCCCGCTCTTCATTGTCCACCTGGCCACCGCCGGCAACGGTGAGGTGCTCGAAATCGCGTTGGCAGCGTTGGGCGCGATCCTCGGCATCGCCGCAGCCGCCGGCCTCATGAGAGTCAGCTTCGACGAGCCCTCGCAACAAGCGGTCAGCAATGCCGGCGTAGCCTACGGAGTGTTCTGGGCCTTCGTCATCGGAGGCAGGCTCGTGTTCACCTACGGCGCCAACCACTGGTACACCACCCAGCTCGGTCACTGGCTCTTGACCAACGGGATAACGGTTGATGCACTCACCGATGCCCTGATCTTCATGGCTCTTGCCATGACCATCGCCCGCACCCTCCGGCTGGCCGTTGGCCGGTCCCACGTTCGTCATCAGTCCATCAACCGGCTGGCGGTCTGACGTGAACCTGACCACCATTGCCGTCGGCGCCGCTCTCATCGTCTTCCTCCTGGCCCGTCGGGTGAACGGCCAGGCGGTGACGGCGCCGAAGAAGCTCTTCCTCCTTCCACTCCTTGTCGTCTTCATCGGCCTGCAGAACGTCGACCACGCCAAGATGAACGCCGTCGACATCACCGTGGTGGTGGCCGGGGCCGTGCTCTCTCTGGCTCTCGGCCTCCTGCGGGGTCATACGGACAAGGTCACCATGGTGGACACGTCCCCCTGGGTGAGCTGGAGCGTGGCGTCGGTGGCTCTGCTCGCCCTCAACGTGCTGGCCAAGCTCGCCCTCGATGCCGTCGGGGTTGCGGCCGGCGGCCACGCGACCGCCCTGACCAGTTCGATCCTGCTGAGCCTCGGCCTCACCTTGTTGGCCGAGGCCGGAGTCATCTGGCTCCGCACAACGTCGGTCACACCTGACAACGAACCTCGAAAGCGCCAGTACCGTGGGGTCGTGCTGCCGAGGGGTCGGGCCATCGCTCGGCCGCCTATCCGGTGACCGAGCAACCCAGCAACATCTCCGGTTTCCTCTACGAGGGCCGATACGCCCGAGTGGCGCGTTTGTTGGCCTTGGCCCTGATCACGGGGACTGCGTTCATCGGGCGGCCGCGTCCGTCTTGGACGGGCGATGGATTGGTGATCCTCATCAGCCTGGTGGTGGCCGTCGCCTGCCAGGTCGTCGCCACCACCTTTCCATCCGGACGCTGGGTTTTGGCCAGGACCGTCGTCGGGGCGATCAGCTGCGGCGTGCTGGTCGGCTACGACCCGACGGCGGGAACGGCGATCCTGTTGGTCTTCGTCGGGCTCGATGCCGGCGCCAGCCTTGACATCGTGCCGGGTGCAGTGGTCACCGGGCTGGCCGTGGTCACCACAGGCATCGCCACCTTGGCTTCGGGACAACCAACCGCCAGCATCGGCCTGAGCTCCGTGGTCGTGATCGGCTTCCTTGCCGCGGCGGGCCGGAAGCAGTACATGCTGCGCGCAGACGAGGCGGAACTACGTCTGGCCGACGCTGAACGAGCTCGGGAGGAGCACGCCCTCGCCGCGGGATTGGCTGAGCGAGCCAATGCGGCGCGAGAGATCCATGACATCCTGGCCCACAGTCTCGGTGCACTGGTCCTGCAACTCGACGCGCTGGATACCGTGCTGGCGACCGGCACGCCGGATCACGGGCGCGCTGTCGAGCTTCTGAGCCGTGCCCGCGCCTTGGCGGTGGACGGGCTCAGCGAGGCCAGGCAGGCAGTCGGCACCCTGCGGGCGGACCCTCCTCCTCTCGTTGACGCGTTGAGCCAGCTGGTGGAGACCGCGGGGAATGGGAAGCTGGATATCACTGGAACGCCGAGGCCGATGTCGTCAGAGGTCTCAGTCGCACTACGCCGCACCGCTCAAGAGGCGTTGACCAACGCGACGAAGCACGCCCCGGGCGCCGCGCCAACGGTCCAGCTGGCCTTCACCCCCAAAGAAGTCGTGCTGACGGTGACCGATGACGGCTGTGCCGGAAGCGTCGCTCCGAGTCCACTGGCCGACACTGGTGGCGGCTACGGCATTGAGGGTTTGCGCGAAAGGGCGGAGCTCATCGGCGGAACACTGGTGGCCGGTCCGTTCGGCCCAGGATGGCAGGTCAGGCTCAGCGTGCCCGATGACCAAGGTCGCAGCGAACGGGAAACGACGTGAGCAGCGACGGAACGACCCTCCGGGTTGTGGTCGCCGATGACCAGCGGGCTGTTCGCGAGGCCCTGGCGACCGTGCTCGACGCCGAACCCGGCCTCGAGGTGGTCGGTCTGGCCGCCGACGGTGACGAAGCGGTCGAATTGGCGCACCGGTTCTCACCCGACGTGGTGTTGATGGACCTGCGCATGCCCAACGTCGACGGTGTCACCGCAACGCAACGGTTGGCGGGCGAGCTTCCGACTGTGCGCGTCGTCGTGCTCACGACTTTCGCCGATGACTCCAGCATCCTCGCCGCGCTCGAGGCCGGGGCCATGGGTTTTCTCACCAAGGACGCTGGACGTGATCAGATCGCGTTGGCGGTGCGCTCGGCGGCCGCCGGCCAGTCCGTGCTCGACCCGGCAGTACAGGCCACCCTTCTCCGCGCCGCGTCACCGCCCGTTCCCGCGGCCGCGCCGATCCCGCCGGCGTCTCCGTCTCTCCCCGACGACCTGACCCCGAGGGAGGCCGATGTCCTGAGAGCGATTGCGGGCGGGCAGACCAACGCCGAGATTGCGACGGAGCTCTACATCTCCGAGGTCACCGTGAAGAGCCACATCAACCACCTGTTCGCCAAGACCGGTTCGCGCAGTCGAGCAGAAGCCGTGAGGTACGCCTACGACCACGGTCTCGTCGCGCCGCCCTCTTGACTGACGATGACTTCCCCGCTTTTGGAACACGCGTCTGGTCACATCGGGGTTGTGACCAGACAGCAAGTATGGTCCTGAGGCCTCGCCGTATTGCTCCCTCGGCGGTTGGAAGGCGAGGTCGAACAGCGCCGGCTACAGCACGAGGCCGCGCAGCTCTCGGCGCGACTCGATGCCGAGCTTTC
Source organism: uncultured Acidimicrobiaceae bacterium (assembly GCA_963828505.1). Classification (GTDB taxonomy): domain Bacteria; phylum Actinomycetota; class Acidimicrobiia; order Acidimicrobiales; family RAAP-2; genus Bog-473. The sequence continues at coordinate 407,353 of CAWHFM010000009.1, read as the reverse complement.
CGTAGATGTTCCGAAGGTGATACTCGATTGCCTTTCGGCTCACGTAGAGCTCCGAGGCGGCCTCAGGATTGGAATACCCCTTCGCCACGAGTACGGCCACGTCACGCTCACGATCGGTCAGCTCGAGCGAGGATCTTGCTGATCTCCGGGTGGAGCGGGCTCCGGCACGCTTGAGATCGGACTCCACCCGGCTGGCGAGTGGCTCGGCGCCCACGGACAGGAACGCCTGATGCGCGATATGGAGGGTCGCCACTGCTTGCGTCCGTTCACCACGATCCATTTGGAGTTGTCCGTGCGTATGGAGCAACAGGAACCTCTCGAGGAACGGGTCATCGGGGCCAAACCCGTCCAGCGCGAGCATGAACAACTCGTCCGCCTCTTCGAGCTTGCCCCGGGCTTTCGCCAATCGGGCCCGCAACCCGAGGAGCCGGGCATCCATGTCGAGACCTCGGGCCGCCGCCGCCGATTCCAGCCCGTCAACGGAGGCCTGGGCACGTGCAAGCTGGCCCGTTTCGATCAGTGCCATGGCCTGGGGTGGCCAGAAGGTCAGGGCAGCCAGCATCTGAGGTTCCTCCGCCCACCGAACACCACACGGCAGGCTACGTTCTCTCGATGGTTAAGGACATCGCTGGGGCGGTGCGTTTCGACCAAGCCAATGTGGTGCAGCGCGCCATGCGGCTTCTGGCCGGAACGCGGCCTATGGCGTGGCTCTTCGCACGGGTGCTTCACCACCTCGATGGCCCGGTGATGCGACGCAGCGCCGGGCGTCACTCCGTCTCGTCCGCCCTGACCGGGCTACCCATCGTCGAGCTCACGACCGTGGGCGCCCGTTCCGGCGAATCACGGACCTTGCCCCTCGTCGGAGTGCCCGATGGTGATCGGCTCGTCCTCGTTGCCTCGAACTACGGCAAGCAGCAGAATCCCGGCTGGTACTACAACCTCAAAGCCAATCCGCGGTGCAGCACCGCCTTTCGCGGTCAGCGTCACAAGATGGAGGCCTATGAGGCCGAGGGCGAAGAACGCCAGCGCTTATGGGAGTTGGACGTGTCGGTGTACCCGCCACGCAACCACTACGCGCAGCGAGCCGGAAACCGCCGTATCCCGGTAATGGTCTTGCAGCCAGCAGCCATGCCGACCGGCTAACGCCCGATGACGCTCGGCAACCTGAGCCGTGGAGATGGATCTGGAAAGTGTCTGATGATCGGCTCCATCAGTCCTACCTCTGTCCTGCCCGGCGCGGCCGGCAGTCCCTTGACTAGGTTTCCCAGCGGCTGAGCAAGGCCGTCACCAAACGAGAGTTGACACTACGAGCACCCGCTCGTCGACCCACAGCTGCCGCACACGTAGCACGAGCCGGCCCGCTGCATGACGTTGCCGCAGTTGTAACAGAACGGAGCGTCGCGCTGTTCGGACCGCGCCAGGGGCTGACCCGAACCCGCAACAGCGCCGGCCGCCGGCGATGCCGGAGCAGTCGTCGCGGGTTGGCCAGAGGCATTGGTGCTCCCGACACCGCCCGCCGGGCCGTCGTCGACCAGGCCGACAGACGGCGTCGCCATCTCCTCGACACCGGGCAGTGTCGGCTGGGTCCGCTCCTGGGTCGAGAGGATGCCAAGGTCGGCGCGCTCCTCCTGGGTCAGGTAGTCGAGCGCGACCCGGCGGAAGATGTAGTCGAGAAGGCTCGAGGCGATACGAAGCTCGGGGTCGTCGGTGATCCCCGCGGGCTCAAACTTCATGTTGGCGTACTTCGTGACGAACGTCGCCAGCGGTACCTGGTGCTGCAGACCAAGGCTGATGGCGATGGAGAAGGCGTCCATGATTCCGGCCAGCGTGGAGCCCTGCTTCGACACCTTGATGAAGACCTCACCCGGCCGCCCGTCCTCGTACTCGCCGATGGTGACATAGCCCTCGCAGTCGGCCACCCGAAACGAGAACGTCTTCGAGTTGCGCTTGCGGGGCAGCCGCTCGCGCACCGCACCGACCACCACGGGCTGCGACGCCCGCTCCCGCTCGTGCGCCAGCGCCGACTCGAGCTGGGCGATGCGGGCAGCAATCTCGCGGTCCTTGGCCTCGGCTTCGGAACCAGCCGGAGCGTTGTCGCCTCCCTCGACGACCTCTTGTTCCTTCTTGGTGGTCGACAGCGGCTGCGCCACCTTGCAGTTGTCCCGATAGATGGCCACCGCCTTGATCCCGAGCCGCCAAGCGTCGATGTGGATCTGCTCCACGTCCTCGACCGTGACGTCTTCGGGTGCATTGATCGTCTTCGAAATGGCCCCGCTGATGAAGGGCTGGACGGCCCCCATCATGCGGATGTGGCCTGAGTAGTGGATGGTGTTGTCGCCCATGGAGCAGGCGAACACCGCCATGTGCTCGGGAGCCACGTGCGGTGCCCCGACGATCGACATGTGCTCGTTGATATAGGCGACGATCTCGTCCACCTGGTCGGGCCCGTACCCCAGCTTCGCCAGGGCCCGAGGGACCGTCTGGTTCACGATCGACATCGTTCCGCCGCCCACCAGCTTCTTGGTCTTGACCAGGCCCAGGTCCGGCTCGACCCCGGTCGTGTCACAGTCCATGAGCAGGCCGATGGTGTTGTGACTGACGAACCCGTTGGCCACGTAGGTGACGTTGTCTGGAACCGAGACGTCGTAAGTCAACTCGTCGTCACCGAGCGCCACGGACTGCACCGTGTCGTAGAAGAAGCCGAGCAGGTGCCCCAGCTCCTCGTCCGCGGTCCGGTCGAAAAGCTCGGTGGCGATGCGCCGGCTGACCCGGCCGCGCGCGTGCTCCATGAGCAGCACCTTGCGTAGCCGGTCGTTCGCCGGGGCGAGCCGGTCGATGAGGTCCTTCGTGAGCGGGACGTGGTCGTTCCGGCCGGTCTGCTGCTTCGCCTCGTCGGCCAGCCGCACACCGCCGTTCTTGCGGTCGCTCATGAAGCCGACCGTCTCGAGCCAGCGCGCCGAATAGGACGCGTTCAGCGTCCGCAGGGTGGCGATCGGCGCGGTCCCCCAACTCGTACCATCCGTGCGGTCTCTGATGCTGAGCGTCGTCGGGATCCCCACGGCGAGCAGGATGGTCTGCGCGTCGCGCACCAACTGAAGTGAGGTGTTCTTCAGCGTCGGATAGCCGGCGCTGGTGTCGCCATCCGCCTCGTAGAGGCCACGCAGGAAGGCGGCGTACACCTCGCGGTCGTTGGCGTGCAGAACGGCATCGGGGACGTGCGCCGTGTAGCCCTTGCCCCGATGACCTTCAGCCGGAAGCTGCTTGGCGAAGCCGCACGCCTTCCACCACTGGGCCAGGCGCACGGAATCCACGCGGACCTCGACATAGCCGCGCTTCGGCGTGGCCTTGGGGACGACGCCGAAGCACTCCTTGGAGAGCATCTGCAGCCTCTCCACCACGTCGAAGTCCGATGCCGTCACACAGAAGCGCAGTCCTCGGCTGTGCAGCGACCCGTCACCCATGAAGTAGCCCGCCAGCTCGGCCAGCTCTGCTGTCATCCGCCGCGGGACGGACACGTGGTGCTCGCCCGTCCAGTAGGCGTCGGACAGTGGGGGAAGCTCGACCACCTGCGGTCGGCCCACCAGCGAACCCATAACCATCGGCACCAGCTCGCCCGAGCCGATCTCGCCGAACCGGCGCCAGACCCACTCGCCCGACACGCGGTCGACGACCTTGATCCGGTGCGTCGCCGTGCCCTGCACACGGTGCCCGCGAGCAGTGTCGACCGTGACGACGGCCTCGGACCCGTTGACGTAGAACTTCGTGGCCGGCCTAGGTCCCTCGTCGGTGGCCACCTCCGTGTGCAGGTCCTGCCACTGCGCGCCGTCAGGATCGCCCAGCGAGCGCAGCCGAAGGAGACCGCGACCGGTCGACACCAGGGTCCCGCCCACCAGGCAGCCGGTCGGCGCCAAAACGCTGGCCTGCGAGTTGCGCACGCCGTACAGCTCGGCCAGTTCGACCGCCTGGTCCCATGACTCCTGCGCCGCGGAGAGCAGCTCGGGCGGCACGACGTCCTCGTCGATCCGCGCCGTCTCGGCCTGGTGCATGCGCAGCACGTTCAGCATCGCCTCGTTGTTCTCGTGGAACCCCGCGAAGGGACCCATCCGGGCGGCCGTGCGGGCCGACGTGGCGTAGGCATGACCCGTCAGCAGCGCCGTGACGGCCGCCGCCCACGCCCGGCCGGCGTCGGAGTCGTAAGGAAGGCCCTCCGCCATCAACAACGCGCCCAGGTTGGCGTAGCCGATGCCGAGCTCCCGGAAGGCGCGTGTCGTCTCGCCGATCTTCTCCGTCGGGTAGTCGGCGTTGCCGACGATGATCTCCTGGCCGGTGAAGACGACCGCGACGGCGGCCTTGAAGCCTTCGACGTCGAAGTCGTCGTTCTCGTCCAGGAACGTCAACAAATTCAGAGAAGCCAGATTGCAGGCTGAATTTTCCAGATGAACGTACTCGCTGCAGTTACGTACAACTACCCCATTTACCACGTACGAGTGGTTACGCGGCTCGCTGAGGTTGTAGGTCAACTCGTACCCGTCGTTGACACGCTCCAGGATGTGCGCCGTCGTCCGCGCGGCGTAAGCGCCTCGCGGTGCATCGACGATGGCGCTGCGCAGTTTCGCCGCCTTGCGAGTCAGCGAGAACCCGATGTGCTGGGCGAATCGGGCCACGGACTCCGACGTGATTCGGAGGTCATAGGCAGCGGAGTGGCCGTACTTCCTGTTCACTCCGTCCTTGCCCGTGTAGGTGAACGAACCGTCCGCCGATGCACGACGCGTCCGGTAGAGCCGGCTCATGATGCCGAACGTCCCGAGCAATGTCTGCACGCCGCGCAGCAGTTCCGGTGAGCTCGACCCCAGTCCGACGTAGCGGCTCTTCGTCGAGTCGACCACGCACCCGTCCGCGTCGTACAACCCGCGCAGGAAGGCCCCCACGATCTCGGCCGGCGCCCGCTCGACCGACCACGGCACCGTCTTCTCGGGGCCCTTCACCGGCTTCACCCCGAGCGCCTCAATGAACCGCTTGAACGCCCGCCGCGCCAGGCGAAGCTGTGCCGTGCCGTTGGCTTGCTCCGACAGCTTGATGGGACGCCCGCAGTTGACCCAGTCGAGGAGCTCGGCGTGGCGGGGAAGGATCTCGTCGCGATCCTCCTGGCTCCCGTAAATGGCGGCCACGGTGTTCCCCGAGGTCGAACCGTCACCGACGATCCAGCCCAGGTAGTGGGCGAACTCCTCCGACCACGTCTCGGGGAAGGCGAGGGGAAGGTCGTGGTCCCCCTTGGTCCAGTAGTCGGCCGGGTCCGACGACACCGGTAACACCAGGTCGGCGTCGACCGAGGGAGCCTCCAGGTCGAGGAGCTTCACCTCGTCCGTGAAGACGAGCTTGCGAGCCTCGACATAGCCGCGGTTCGTCGTGAAGATCTTGTGCGAAGGCGTGCAGCGCAGCTCGGCGCCGTTGTCGAAGCGCAGCCGCAGAATGTCGTTGAAGCCCGTGATCATGAAGGCTTCGGGCAACGTCACGAGCATCTGCTCCGCCGGCTCGTCGGGGTTGGTGGCGTCGTGGGTGTAGATGCCGAACGTCTCGCCGTTGTTGGCCCGCTCGAACAGCTCGCGGAACGGGATGAGGCCCTTGTCCGTGTGCACTTTGGCCGAACCCGGGAAGCACGGGTTGCTCCCCGTGATCCGCCCCGCGTTCGGCGCCGTGTGCCAGCGGTTGATCGTCGTGTCGTACTGCAATCCCGGGTCGGCGCACTCCCACGCCGAGTGCGCGATCTGGCGGAACAGGTCGCGCGCCGGCACCGTGCGGACGACCGAGCCGTCGGTGCGGGCGGTGAGGTTCCAATCGCGTCCGTCTATCACGGCCTCCATGAACTCGTCGGTCACCCGCACCGAGTTGTTGGCGTTCTGGTACTGCGTGGAGTGGCTGTCCGCACCGTCGAGGTCCATGTCGAAGCCGGCGTCGCGCAGGACGCGCGCCTTGCGCTCCTCTATGGCCTTGCACCAGATGAAGTCCTCGACGTCGGGGTGGTCTGAGTCGAGGATGACCATCTTGGCGGCGCGCCGCGTCTTGCCGCCCGACTTGATGGTCCCTGCCGACGCGTCGGCGCCCCGCATGAAGCTGACCGGACCCGATGCCGTCCCGCCGCCCTTGAGCAGCTCGTGGGAGGAGCGGATCCGCGACAGGTTGACGCCCGCGCCCGATCCACCCTTGAAGATGACCCCCTCCTCCGTGTACCAGTTCAGGATGGAGTCCATCGTGTCCTCGACCGAGAGGATGAAGCACGCGCTCCCCTGCTGGGGCACGCCGGCGACGCCGATGTTGAACCACACCGGCGAGTTGAACGCCGCTCGTTGGTGGATGACGAGGTACTTGAGCTCGTGGTTGAACGTCAGGGCCTCGTCGTCGTCGACGAAGTAGCCGTCCTTGATCCCCCACGAGGTCAGCGTGTCGACCACGCGGTCCGCCACCTGCTTGAGCGACCACTCCCGCTCGGCGGTGCCGAGCGTCCCGCGGAAGTACTTCTGCGCCAGGATGTTGGTGGCGTTCACGCTCCACGACTCGGGCACCTCGACCCCCAGCTGCTCAAAGGCGACGGTCCCGTCCCGGAAGTTGGTGATCCGAGCGTCCCTGCGCTCCCATCGGACCTCGTCGTAGGGGTGCACGCCTTCTGTCGTGAAGTGTCGACGGATGCCGATCTCGGCTCGCTGGGGTGCGATCGCCATGGCGCTGTGGTCCTCCTGTTGCTTCGTCTGTGGGGGTGTTGCCGCTGTCGAATTGGTTGGATTGCCTGGTGCCGGTCCCGCCGGTCCTGCACCTCCATCAGGCGTCCAGGAGCCGGACGAAACCCGCCCCACCACTAGATGTTGTGGTCTCCGCTCCGTCGGACACGAGATGCTGTGGTCATTACACCACTGTAGTTACGTGTGTGTCAACCACATGCATGCACCATCCATGCAGGTCACAGGGCGTTCGCGATGGTTTGCGCGGGGAACGCTCGGACCCCTCGTCTGCAACGCCGATATCCCGCGATACGCCCGATTAGCGTCGGCCCTCCATGACCACCGCGGTCGCCATCGACGCCGGCACCACCGGCGTGCGATCCCTCGCCGTGGACGAGCGGGGCCGGGTCACCGACGTCGCCTACCGGGAGCTCACGCAGCACTTCCCCCGCCCCGGCTGGGTCGAGCACGACGCCGGGGAGATCTGGGACGCCGTCCGACTGACTCTGGACGAGCTCGGAGGCCGCCTCGCCGACGCGGGCGAGCCGGTGGCGGCCATCGGCATCACCAACCAACGGGAGACGCTCGTCGCCTTCGACCGGTCGAGCGGCCGACCGCTGCATCGCGCCATCGTGTGGCAGGACCGCCGCACCGCGCCGATGTGCGGGGAGCTGCGTCGGGCCGGTCACCTGCCGCTCGTGCGCCAACGGACGGGCCTCGTGCTCGATCCCTATTTCAGCGCCACCAAGGCCGCCTGGCTCCTACGTTCCGGCGAGCTCGCCCTCGGCGCGGACGACCCCAACCTGTCGTTCTGCACCGTGGACTCGTGGGTCCTGTGGAACCTCACCGGCGGGCCCGACAGCGGCACGTATGCCACCGACCCCTCAAACGCCAGCCGCACCTTGCTCTTCGACACCGCCGAGCTCGCCTGGTCGCCCGAGCTGTGCGAGCTCTTCGGGGTTCCGCCGCACGCCCTGCCCGAGGTCCGCCCCTCGGCGGGCCGCTTCGGCGTCGCCGCTCTCGGCCGGCTCCACGGTGCCGCCGCCGGCGCGCTCGACGGCGTGCCGATCGCGGCCATCCTGGGCGACCAGCAGGCCGCGCTGTTCGGCCAGGCTTGCTTCAGTCCGGGGATGGTCAAGGTCACCTACGGCACGGGCAGTTTCGTCCTGGCCAACGTCGGTGCCGAGCGGCCGGACGCGCCGGAAGGTCTCACGGTCAGCTGTGCCTGGGATCTCGGCGACTACGCCGGGGAGCGCGACCGCATGGCCTACGCGCTCGAGGGATCGGCCTTCGTCTCGGGCGCCGCCATTCAGTGGTTGCGCGACGGTCTCGGCATCATCGACGGCGCGGCCGAGGTCGGGCCCCTCGCCGCCACGGTGCCTGACAGCGGCGGCGTCGTCTTCGTCCCCGCGCTCACCGGACTGGGCAGCCCGCACTGGGACCCCGAGGCACGCGGCATCGTCACCGGCATCTCCCGCGGCACGAGCCGCGCCCACCTGGCGCGCGCCTGCGTCGAGGCGATGGCCTTCCAGGTGCGTGACATGACCGATGCCATGGCCGATGTCATGGCCGCCGCGTCTCCCCACCGGATCTCCGCGCTGCGGGCTGACGGGGGCGCCGCCGCCATGGACCTCGTCCTCCAGCTTCAGGCCGACCAGAGCCGCACGCCGGTGGCCCGCCCGCGCTCGCTGGAGTCGACCGCGCTCGGCGCCGCCACCCTGGCCGGTTTGGTCGAAGGGATGTGGGGCTCGCTCCAGGACCTCGCAGCCCTGTGGGAGGCCGACACCGTGTTCAGCCCCGGGGAGTCGACCGAGCTCGCCGACGCCGCGTACGCCAAGTGGACCCGCGCCGTCGAGAAGTCCATGGGTTGGGCCGCCGTGGGTACCTGAGCCGTCGCGTCCGTTGGTCTCATAGTCAGGTACTTCGCGGCATGGACCCCGGCACTGCGAGCCCGATCACCCTCGGGCCCGCCGGCTCGCAGCGCCTCGTGGGATTTTCAACCTCAAGTCGGAGCGTTCAACAGATCACGCACGGCGATGGTCAACAGCTCAATCGACTCCTCGGTTCCAAACTGCCTGCGATAGAAGGCCAGGCTCTCGAACTGCAGCAGCGCATCGATGGCAGTGACGATGGCACGACGCTTCGTCTTCCTTCGTCCCTTCAATTCGAGAGAAAACTGCCGCTCGACCTGACCTCGCATGAGATCCCGCACGAAATCGAACCTCTCCTGCACGATGCTGCTCTCCATTGCCAACAAATTCGCCGCCCGAGACGTCGATCCCAAGACCTCGTAGCCCTCCACCCGCACGCTGACCAGGCTCTTGATCCTTCGATCCAACCGGCCCTGGCCGATGGCATGGATCCGGTACATCGGCAGCGCGACCTCAATCTGCCGGTCGACCGCGGCCCGCAGCAGCGAATCACCATCCTTGTAGTAGCGGCGGACCGAGCGCGGTGACAACCCACACTTCGCGGCGACTTGGTCGGGATGTGGCCGCAGGTTGTCCTCCGAGAAGAGCGCGATGACGGCATCGAGCACGGTCAGGACATTCCTGTCTCGCCGGGCGGAGCGGCCGTCGGTGTCAACGACGTCGACCGTCCCCGGTTGAGACTCCGGACCGGATCCAGCGGACCCCTCTGCCGTCGCCGTCTCTTCAGGGCTCGTCATCTCATTTCCTCTCGTCTCGACTGTCTCCCTGCCCTGCCCCTCCAGCCGGACCCAGTCATCTGACACATGGACCACACAGCCGTCGACGCTCCACGAACACGGCCGGCTTTAGCATCATGCTAAAGCCGGCCGTGTTGGGAGGGTGGTACTTCGGCTCAGGTCACGTGGAACTTCGTGGCCGTGTGGGCTGTTCCGCCCGGGGTGGTCACGACGATCTTGTGGCTGGTCGCCGGGCCCGGCACGTACACCTTGATCTTGGTGGCCGTGTCCTTCTTGAGCGTCCCCGGGACACCGCCGAAGCTCACACTGGCATTCTCCAGGTTGGTCCCCAGGATGGTGACCACTGTTCCAACCGGACCAGACGTTGGGCTGAAACTGGTGATCGTGGGAGCTCCCTGGGGCGCCGTCGGCCTCACGGCGTTGGACGGAGCCGATGCCGCCCCTGTGCCGTTGGCGTTGGTGGCCTTCACGGTGAAGGTGTAGTTGTCACCGTTGGTGAGGCCGTTGACCGTGATCGGGCTGGAAGCGCCCGAGGCGGTCTGGCCGCCGTTGGCCGGCGTGGTGCTGTCGATCGCCGTCACCGTGTAGCTGGTGATCGGCGAGCCCTCGTCGAAGCCCGGCGTGAAGCTGACCGAGGCCGAGGCGTTGCCCGCCGTGGCCGTCGCTGCGGTCGGGGCGTCTGGGACCGACGAGGGCGTCACCGCGTTGGACGGAGCCGAGGCCGGACCGGTGCCGTTGGCGTTGGTGGCCGTCACGGTGAAGGTGTAGCTGTCGCCGTTGGTGAGGCCACTGACCGTGATCGGGCTGGAAGCGCCCGAGGCGGTCTGGCCACCGTTGGCCGGCGTGGTGCTGTCGGTCGCCGTCACCGTGTAGCTGGTGATCGGCGAGCCCTCGTCGAAGCCCGGCGTGAAGTTGACCGAAGCCGAGGGGTCGCTCGCCGTAGCCGTCACGTTGGTCGGCGCGTCGGGGACGGACGATGGCGTCACCGCGTTCGACGGGTCCGAGGCCGGGCCGGTGCCGTTGGCGTTGGTCGCCGTGACGGTGAAGGTGTAGCTGTCACCATTGGTCAGGCCGGTGACCGTGCACGTGTCGGTCTCCGGATCCGACACCGTGTAGGTGCAGGTCTCGCCGCCGTTGGCCGGCGTGGTGCTGTCGGTCGCCGTCACCGTGTAGCTGGTGATCGTCGAGCCTTCGTCACCGCCCGGAGTCCAACTGACCGAGGCCGAGGGGTCGCTCGCCGTAGCCGTCACGTTGGTCGGCGCGTCGGGAACCGTAGATGGCGTCACCGCGTTCGACGGGTCCGAGGCCGGTCCGGTGCCGTTGGCGTTGGTGGCCGTCACGGTGAAGGTGTAGCTGTCACCGTTGGTGAGGCCACTCACCGTGCAGGCATCGGTTTCGGGATCCGACACCGTGTAGGTGCAGGTCTCGCCACCGTTGGCCGGCGTGGTGCTGTCTGTCGCCGTCACCGTGTAGCTGGTGATCGTCGAGCCTTCGTCACCGCTCGGCGTCCAACTGACCGAGGCCGAGGCGTTGCCCGCCGTGGCCGTCGCTGCGGTTGGGGCGTCGGGCACTGCCGCCGGCGTCACGGCGTTGGACGGGTCCGAGGCCGGACCGGTGCCGTTGGCGTTGGTGGCCGTCACGGTGAAGGTGTAGCTGTCACCGTTGGTGAGGCCGCTGACTGTGATCGGGCTGGAAGCGCCCGAGGCGGTCTGGCCGCCGTTGGCGGGCGTGGTGCTGTCGGTCGCCGTCACCGTGTAGCTGGTGATCGTCGAGCCTTCGTCACCGCCAGGCGTGAAGCTGACCGAGGCCGAGGCGTTGCCCGTCGTGGCCGTCGCGGCGCTCGGGGCGTCTGGGACCGACGAGGGCGTCACGGCGTTGGACGGGTCCGAGGCCGGACCGGTGCCGTTGGCGTTGGTGGCCGTGACGGTGAAGGTGTAGCTGTCACCGTTGGTCAGGCCACTCACCGTGCACGTGTCGGTCTCCGGATCCGACACCGTGTAGGTGCAGGTCTGGCCACCGTTGCCCGGCGTGGTGCTGTCAGCTGCGGTCACCGTGTAGCTGGTGATCGTCGAGCCTTCGTCACCGCCGGGGGTCCAACTGACCGAGGCCGAGGCGTTGCCCGCCGTGGCCGTCGCTGCGGTTGGGGCGTCGGGCACTGCCTCCGGCGTCACGCTATTCGACGGGTCCGAAGCTGGTCCGGTGCCGTTGGCGTTGGTGGCCGTGACGGTGAAGTTGTAGCTGTCACCGTTGGTGAGGCCACTGACCGTGCAGGTGTCGGTCTCGGGATCCGAAACCGTGTAGGTGCAGGTCTGCCCACCGTTGGCGGGCGTGGTGCTGTCAGCTGCGGTCACCGTGTAGCTGGTGATCGTCGAGCCCTCGTTGAACCCGGGAGTCCAGCTGACCGAGGCCGAGGCGTTGCCCGCCATGGCCGTCGCCGCGCTCGGCGCGTCTGGGACCGACGAGGGCGTCACCGCGTTCGACGGGTCCGAGGCCGGACCGGTCCCGTTGGCGTTGGTGGCCGTGACGATGAAGGTGTAGCTGTCACCGTTGGTCAGGCCGCTCACCGTGCAGGTGTCCGTCTCCGGATCCGACACCGTGTAGGTGCAGGTCTCGCCGCCGTTGGCCGGGGTGGTGCTGTCCGCTGCGGTCACCGTGTAGCTGGTGATCGTCGAGCCCTCGTCACCGCCGGGGGTCCAACTGACCGCGGCCGACTGGTCGCCGGCGGTGGCGGTCGCGTTGGTCGGGGCGTCGGGGGGCGACGCTGGGGTCACGGCGTTGGAGGGAGCCGAGGCCGGACCGGTGCCGTTGCCGTTGGTGGCCGTGACGGTGAAGGTGTAGCTGTCGCCGTTGGTCAGGCCGCTCACTGTGCAGGCGTCGGTCTCGGGATCCGACACCGTGTAGGTGCAGGTCTCGCCGCCGTTGCCCGGGGTGGTGCTGTCCGCGGCGGTCACCGTGTAGCTGGTGATCGTCGAGCCCTCGTTGAAACCCGGGGTCCAGCTGACCGAGGCCGAGGCAGGGCCGGCGGTGGCGGTCACGGCGGTCGGGGCATCAGGCACCGACGAAGGAGTCACGGCGTTGGAGGCAGCCGAAGCCGAACCGGTTCCGCTGGCGTTTGTCGCCGTCACCGTGAAGGTGTAGCTGTCACCGTTGGTAAGCCCGGTCACTGTGATCGGGCTGGCGCTGCCACTGGCCGTCTGTCCGCCGTTGGCAGGCGTGGTGCTGTCCGCTGCTGTCACCGTGTAGCCGGTGATTGAGGCGCCACCGTTGGAGGCCGGGGCGGTGAAGCTGACTGCGGCCTGGTTCGCCCCCGGGGTCGCACTCACAGCCGTCGGGGCGCCGGGCACCGTCGAGGGCACGATGCTGTTCGAAGCCGCCGAGGTCGGGCTGGTGCCGTTGGCGTTGACCGCCTTCACCGTGAACGTGTAGGTGGTCCCGTTGGTCAGGCCGGTCACGGTGCAGGTCGTGTTGGTCGCCGGGGACGGGCTGCACGTCTTGGAGCCCGTCGAGGAGGTCACCGTCTGGGAGGTGATGGCGGACCCGTTGTTGGACGCAATGGTCCAGCTCACCGTCGACTGGCCGTTCTGAGCCCCAGTGGCGACCACGTTGGTCGGCTGCGTGGGCGCGCCCACGGTGATGCTCGACGACGCCGAGGACGCCGGGCCGGTGCCGTAGGCGTTGGTGGCCGTCACCGTGAACGTGTAGGCGGTCTTGTTGGTCAGGCCGGTCACCGTGCAGGTGGTCGGCGGAGGCGAGCCGCTCGACGTGCACGTCGCGCTGCCGCTGTTGGGCTTCACCGTGTACGACGTGAGAGGCCCACCACCGGTCGATGCCGGGGCCGTCCAGCTCACCGTCGCCGCGGCGTTGCCCGGATTCGCCACGACCGCTGTCGGGGCTCCGGGGAGGCCGATGGTGACCGCAGCGGAGGCCGACGAGTTCGGACCGTTGCCGTCGGCGTTGGTGCCGTACACGGTGAAGGTGTAGCTGTCTCCGTTGGTCAGGCCGTTCACGACGATCGGCGTCCCGGACCCGGTGGCCGTCTGGCCGCCGTTGGCCGGCGTGGTGTGGTCCGTCGCCGTCACCGTGTAGCCCGTGATGGTCAGGCCGCCGGTGCCGGTGCCGCTCAGGTTGGTGAAGGCGACCGACGCCGAGGCGTTGCCCGATGTCGCGGTGCCGATAGTGGGGGCACTGGGCGTGGTCGACGGGACGACGGCATTCGACGGTGCCGACGCCGCGCTCGGTGCCGACGGCGTTGGTGGCCGTCACCGTGAACGTGTAGCTGGTGCCGTTGGTCAGGCCGGTGACGTTGCAGGTGGTCGCGGGCGGGGTCGCCGTGCACGTCTTGGAGCCCGTCGAGGACGTGGCCGTGTACTTGGTGAGGGCCGAGCCGCCGTTGCTGGCCGGTGCCGTCCAGCTCACCGTGGCCGCGGTGGTCTGGGTGACGGGGGTGGAGCTGGCCGTGACCGCGGTCGGGGCACCCGGCACAGTGGCAGGGACGACCGAGGCCGAAGGGGCCGAGGCTGGCCCGGTCCCACTGACGTTGGTGGCGGTCACGCTGAAGGTGTAGCTGTCGCCGTTCGTGAGGCCGGTCACCGTGATCGGGCTCGCGGTTCCGCTGGCCGTCTGGCCACCGTTGGCGGGAGTGGTGCTGTCCGCTGCGGTCACCGTGTAGCCGCTGATGGCGGCGCCGCCGTTGGAGGCCGGGGCGGTGAAGGACACCACCGACTGGGCGTTGGCGCCGCTGGTGGCCGAGACAGCAGTGGGCGCGCCGGGCACCGTCGAGGGGACGACGGCAGCCGACGGGGCCGAGGCCGGCCCGGTGCCCGAGCCGTTCGTCGCGGTGACCGTGAAGGTGTAGCTGTCGCCGTTGGTCAGGCCGGTGACGTTGCAGCTGTCGGCCTCGGGGTTGGACACCGTGTAGATGCACGTCTCGCCACCGTTGGCGGGAGTGGTGCTGTCCGCTGCGGTCACCGTGTACTGCGTGACCGGGGAGGCGCCGGTGACGGCGGGATCGGTCCATGTCACCGTAGAACTGGCGTTCTGGGCCCCCGTGGCCGACACGCCCGTGGGCTGCTGGGGTGCTCCCAAGACGATCGGGGCCGAGGAGGCCGAGGACGGGCCGGTGCCGACGTCGCTGGTCGCGGTCACGGCGAAGGTGTAGCTGTCGCCGTTGGTGAGGCCGGTCACCGTGCACGACGTGGTGGCGGACTGACAGGTCTCGCCTCCGTTGGCCGGGGTGGTCGTGTCGGTGGCGGTCACGGTGTAGCTCTCGATCGGGTCGCCGGGGTTGAACGGCGCCGTCCAGGTGACCTCGGCCTGGGCGTTGTCCGGCTCAGCCACGACATTGGTCGAAGGCCCGGGGGGCCCGAGGGTATAGGTGAACTGGTCGGCGCTCGACGTCGCCGACGTCTCGCCTCCGCTGACCACCGTGACGTCCACAGTTCCGACGGAGCCGCCCGGGTCGGTGGCCGTGATCGATCCGTCGTTGTTGACGTTGAACACTGCCGGATTGGTCCCGAAATCGACCGCGCTGGCGCCGGTGAAGCCGGTGCCGGTGATGTTGACGGTCGCGCCGCCTGTGGTCGTGTCCGTGGTGGTGTCGAGTCCGGTCACGGACGGGATGATCGTCGTGAAGGGAGGGCCGGTCGGTGCCACGTAGGCGGGAGTCCCCGAGGTCGGGCAGCCGCTGGTGTTGCCGGTCTGGGTGTAGGAGGGGCACGAGGTCGGGTAACCGTCGAACGCCACGTTGGTGGCGCCGAGGATCGGGACCTGGGCGTTGGTGGTGACCCGGAGCTCGGTCAGGGTGTTCTGAGGCGCGGCGCCGGGATTGCCGGAAGCCGTGAACTGCGCCGAGAACCCGGGCAGCGTGACCATCTGGCCGCCGGCGATGTGAGTGCCGCTGAACTCCTCTTCGAGGTAGGGGTAGGTCGTCTTGTAGTTGCCGCTCATGGTGGCGTCGCAGCCGGTCCCGGCGGCGGTGCAGTACTTCACCGTGGTGGCGCCCCCACCGGTGACGCCGTCGCCTCCGAATTGCTGAATCGAGCCGGGCACGAAGGTCATGCCGGCCGGCACGGGCTCAATCGAGGCGAACCCGTTCGCGTAGTTGATCGTGATCGTTCCGATGCTGCTGTAGTTCTCGTAGGGGATCAGGTCGGTGGTCGGATCCTGGCTGAAGGTGAAGTTGCTGCCCTTGGCCGTGTACTGCGGCGAGGTGTTGGCCGAGGACGGTGCCTCGTAGATCGTCTCGGAGGAGATCGACACGCTGACGTTCTCACCCACGAGCGTCGACGAGCCTGCGTTGTAGGTGAGTGTGGCCGTGGAGCAGTCGGGACCCGTCGGATAAGTCTCGCCGGGAGCGCAGTAGCCGAAGGTCAGCGAGAAGTTGCCGGTGGCCGTGGACTCCGGCTGCATGGTGATGATGCCGGTCGTCGAGGTCGTGGTTATCTGGGCGTAGCCGTCGGAGATGGGGGGCTGCGCGGCGATGTAGAGGGAGCTGGGGTTGACGTTGGTCGCGCCTCCACTGACGAGGCTCATGGCGTTGTACTGGGTGGGAGCCCCGAGCTGGGACACAGTCGAGCCCGAGGGGATGGAGCAGCTTGGGTTACCCGAGACCAGGGACGCACCCGTGAACGAGGTGATCGACGCCCGCGTGGTGTACGAGAAGATGTCGAGACCGCACGTCGAGGTGATGTCGACGTCGCCGATGGGGGCGAAGGTGTACCCGTTCGTGCTCGCGGAGCCGGGGCCGTAGGTGCCGGCGACGGCGAGCGAGGTCGCCGTGCCCGGGCTCGCAATCGTGCTGGTAGTGGTGGTCGTGTTCGGGGGTTCCGACGTCACGTTGTCGTAGGCGGCGCTTCCGTTGGCAAGGGTCGGGGCCGTTGCGGCGTAGGCCGGAGCTGCGGTCAGGACGATCCCTGTCGCCACGGTCGTCAGTCCCAGGATTGTGCCCAGGACCGCTACGATCACCCGCCCCAAGGCCTTCAGGCGCGCGTGTGTGTAGCTGGTTTCAGACGTGCTCATCTCGTCCCCCTCGCTCCCCGCTGTTTTGAGTTTCCGATCCTGTCGCCTCGGCGCGAGCTCGCACTCGACGCGACGACCGTGACGTTTTAAACCAGGTTTTGTCCAAAGTCAAGACAATTGTCCAAGGGGGTGACAATTTCGTCGTCCGAGGCCCGAGACTATTGACCAACCTCAGGACAGTGTCTATCGTGTGAGCAATTGTCCACACCTTGGACAATTGGTGTGGGGGGGCTCCTCGCCCGGAGCGCCGCTCACGACACTCATCAAACAAGGAGATGGACACATGTTGCGTTCACGGATTGTTCCGGTGCTCGGCGTTGCGATTCTCGCATCGGCGGGCTCCATCGGGGCCTTCGCGTCCAGCTCCGGGGCGGCGACCCCGGCGAAGACGAAGACCATCAGCTGCACGAAGGCCAGCGGCAACATCGTCACCACCATGGAGATCAAGTTGTCTAAGTGCAACGGGAACACCGGCGGTGCTTCGAAGAAGATCAACGCGAGTGCCCTTGCCAGCGGTGGAACCTTCAAGTGGAAGAACGGCCTGACCACCACGGTCGGCGCGGCCTCACTCGCGTCTGGCAGTCTCTGCGCGGCCGGTAGCGCCGCCGACGAGGTTGTCTCGGGCGCGGTCACCGGCGACACCACCGGCTCCGCCAAGCCCATCCCCGGGGTTTACTCCGGCGAGGTCTGTGTGGACTCGTCCGGAAACGTCAGCCTCGCCCCCGGCACGGCGTTGACCCTCAACTAGTCGGCAAACCGCACCCAGGCGACGAAACCGCTCCGGTCGGTTTCACGGCACAGGACAGGAGGCCTCCCAACGAGGGCCTCCTGTCCGCGTGCCGCCTGCCCCGGACGGACGGACGGACGGACACGATGCCGCGATCGGACACTTTCGGAATCGACGCCGAGCGTTCGCCTACGCCACTCGACGACGCACATCGTCGGGGTCAGGGGTCGGACGTGACCTGACTCAGAAACTCGACGACCAGCTCCGGATGCGAGAGGAACGGCGTATGACCCGTCGGCCACGTCGTTGACGAGATGCACCTCGCCGCCAGGATGTGCGGCAGCTCAGGATGAACCACGAGATCGTCCGCACAGACGGCATAGGTCGTGGGCTTGGCCCGCCAGGCCACCCTCCGAGGCGACTGCTCGAGGCTCCGCAGGGGGTGTGGATCCAGACGATCCAGTGCCCACGCCACGGTGGCGTCGTCACAATCGTTGAAGAGACACTCGGCCACTACCTTCGGCTCGAGGGCGACGGTGTGATGTGACCCGATGATGTGATGTGACCCGATGATGAAACCCTCGCTGAGATCGCGTCGTCCCTCAAATGAAATCCCGGCCGCCTCGGATTCCCCGACGGCCGCGGCCGAACACGTCTCGCCGGCGTCGAGGACCAATGCGGCGATGAACACGAGGCGCTCGACCGTCGGATGCTCCCCTGCCTCGGTGATCACGGCTCCTCCGTAGGAGTGACCGACGAGGACCGCGGGCTCGTGGAGTCGTTCGAGCGTCTCGACAACTCTGGCGACTTCCCCGTAGAGGTCCGCCAACTCTCCCGAGTCCCCTCCGTGCCCCGGAAGGTCGAGAGCGACAACTCGCAAGCCTCGTTCGGTGAGCGGGGGTACCACTCGGTCCCAGCACCAGGCGCCAAGCCAGGCGCCGTGCACGAGTACGACCGCCTCGGAAACGGAAACGATGCTACGTCGGACGTCGCGGCCTCTCCAGCTCGGATCTCCACCCCGCGGACTGACGAGGCCTGGTGCACCGGAGCCTTCCACACCTATTGAGCAACATCTCAGGGCGTGACGATGGCAAAGCTCGGAGTCGACTCGTCGAGGAAGGACAGCAGGCGCGCCAGGAGCGGGGTGTCTCCGTCCGTCGTGATGCCGTCCAACCCGGCCCCGCCGAGCATTCGGAGGAACAACTGCTTGGTCAAAGTCAGCGTCAGGTCGGCGCTGGCCGACGCTGGATCGATGTCCTGAATCAGAACGCCGTTCGACAGCGTCGTCCGGTAGGTGTGACCCAGATCCGTGAACACCCAGTCGATGGCAAAGCTCTCGCTCCAGCATCTTGGCCCATTGATTCGGATGGCGATGGTGTCGAAGAGCTGGTCGATGCTGAGAGCTCCGACCATCTCCGCTGAGGTGAGGCTGACGGGCTGGCCGACGTCACCGGTGCGCAACTCGGCGGCACCCTGGAGATAGAAGTTCCGCCAGGTGCCGTTCTCGGCCCCGAACCCGAGGCGTTCGTACACGTCGGCGAGCAGGGCCTTGGCTCCGGCGTGAACGTCATCGGCGAAGACGGCGTGCTTGAGCAGTTGGGCGGCGAAGCGGAGATCGCCGTCGTCGGCGTAGCGCCTCGCCTTGATCACCACTTCGTCGATACCGCCCATGCACTCGACGTAGCGGTTTGCGGTTTCGACCGGCGGGTGCTCCCACAGCGACGACGGGTTGCCGTCGAACCAGCCCAGGTAGCGCTGGTAGATGGCCTTCACGTTGTGGCTGACCGATCCGTAGTAGCCGTGGGCGTGCCAGGCAGCCTCGAGCACGGGAGGCATCTCCATCATCTCCGCGATCTCCATGCCGGTGTAGCCGTGGTTCATCAGGCGCAGCGTCTGGTCGTGCAAGTAGGTGTAGAGATCGCGCTGTTGGCGCAGATACGTGACGATGCGGTCCCGGCCCCAGGTCGGCCAGTGGTGTGACGCGAAGGCGACATCGGCGTCGTGGCAGAACAGGTTGACGGCCTCGTTCAGATACCGGGCCCAGATCCGGGGGTCCCGGACGACTGCCCCGCGGAGCGTGAGCAGGTTGTGCAGGTTGTGGGTGGCGTTCTCGGCCATGCAGAGCGCTCGGCGCTCGGGGAAGAAGAAGTTCATCTCTACCGGGCATTCGGTGCCCGGGGTCATCTGGAACTGAATGCGGACGCCGTCGAGCACCTCCTCTTGCCCCGTGTGGGTGATCTCCAGTGTGGGCGGAATGAGGCCGATGCTTCCGACCGAGGTCGTCTGCCCGAGCCCGGCACCCACTTGCCCCGTCGGACTCTTGGGCAGCGAAGCCCCGTACATGTAAAGCGCCCGCCGGGCCATGGCCGTGCCGGCGTAGACGTTCTCCGAGACAGCGGCCTCCATGAACCCGTGACCGGCGATGATCGGGACCTCGGACTCGTAGACGCCGTGGACCCCGCCGAAGTGGTCACCGTGGGCATGGGTGTAGATGACGGCGGTCACCGACCGGTGCCCGCGGTGGGTGCGGTAGAGGGCGAGGGCGGCGGCGGCACACTCCGCGGAGATCAGGGGGTCGATGACGATGATCCCGTGGTCGGACTCGACCACGGTCATGTTCGAGAGATCCAGGCCCCGGACCTGGTAGATGCCATCGGTGACCTCGTAGAGACCCTGACGGGCCGTGAGCTGCGACTGGCGCCACAGGCTCGGGTTGACGGTGTCGGGGCAATCCGCTGACAGGAACCCGAAGGCGTCGTTGTTCCAGATCTCCGAACCGTCGGCTCCGTAAACGATGCAGGGCTCGAGCGAACCGATCAGTCCACGGTCGGCGTCTTCGTAGTCGGTTCGATCGTTGAAGTCTCCTCCGGACACGGGTTCCGCTCCTTTCGCACAACCTGACGAGCACCTTGGCCCGTCGAGGCTAGGTCATGACGAATCGGGACCCTCCGACTTCGAGATGAGAGTGACGGCGTGAGCCGGACCGTCAGCGTCGGGTCGCTACGAGGTTCTTCGTCCGCCTGGTCTGGTGCGCTGACACTCGAGGAGCGCGCGATCCGGTCGCCATCGACGCCACCAATTCGTCGAACTCGTAAAACGAAGAGGCACGGAGTCGGCCCTCCTCGAAAGCCCGCTAGCTGCTCAGGACTCCGAATTCGGTCAGTGCTTGTCGGGCCTCGGTCACACCTCGGGTTTGCGCCGCGGCGAAACCGGCGGCCACCGCCGCCTCCACGTTGGGTGCGTTGTCGTCGAGGAACAACACCTGGTCACTCGGGGTGGGCAGGAGCTGGCTGACTCGTTCGAACAGCGCCGCGTCCGGCTTCACCATGCCCAGCTCGAAAGACAAGAACCGGAAGTCGAACGTCGCGAGGAGCGGCCACCGAGCGGCGTGGCCTTCCCAATGCAACGCATTCGTGTTGCTGAGGCAGCCAACCACGACGGTCTCTTTGACGGCAGTCACCAGGTCGTCGGCGCCGGACAACAAACCCGCCGGCGATCCGCTGAATGCTTCGAGAAAGGAATCGGGGGACAGCGCCAGACCCCACTCCTCGACGACTCCGTTCGCGAAGTCCTCGGCCGAGCACCGTCCGCTCTCGAAGCTGCGAACCCATGGGCTGGCGAGCCAGCGCCGCCACAGCTCGGTCTCGTCATCGACCTTGGACAGCCCGCGCAGGAGGCCGACGCCGCCGAAATCGACGAGCACGCCGCCCAAATCGAAGAGCACCACCTCGATCACCGAGTCCGACATCCTTAGAGCGTCACCCGACTGCGACGTACCTTGGCCAGGATCTGCTCCGCCGTCTTGCTCCAGATCAACGGCACAGGGTTCTCGTTGTGCTGGGCGATGTGCTCATCCATGACGCTGACGAGTTCGTCAGGATTCTCCGAGCGGATGGGCGATCTGGAAGACGTTTCCGAACGGATCTCGGATCATGGCTCGACGATCGCCGTACGGCGTCTGACGCGGCTCTTCCAACGATGTTGCCCCTGCGTCGAGCGCACGTTCATACGTACGGTCCGCGTCGTCGACGTACACGTAGAGGAAGGCCGGGAAGAGCTCCCTCTCGGTGGATCCCGATATCAGCACACGAGAATCACCGATGTCGATCTCAGACGGCCGGTCGATTCCGACCTCACCGGTGGCGTCGAACACCTGGCGCAGGAACTCGACCTGTGCGGCGACGTTGGGCACCACGAGGCGCGGTGTGACCGAGTGATAGCCCCTCGGTGGAATCACAGGACTCACCATCGGAGTCTGGCAGAACGAGCCTGCAATCAGGCAGGAAAGACCCCCCTCGCCGAGCAGACCACTCGGTGCGACCGGCGGAGGCACCACGGTCCTGAAATAAAGCAAGGAAATCCTTGTTATATTGCAGCCAGGAGCGGATACTCCGCTCGGAAGGGTGGTCAGCCATGAGCGTGGCGATCGTGACCGGAGCGTCTCGGGGGCTCGGAGAGGCGCTGGCCCAGGGGTTGGCACGGACGGGCTGGTCGGTGGTGATCGACGCCCGGGACGGACCGGCGCTCAATGACGCGGCCGGGCGTATCCGGGCGACCGCGGCGCCGGGCGCTCGAGTCGTCGCCATCGCCGGCGATGTGACCGACGAGGAGCACCGCCACGAACTGACCGAGGCAGCCTTCGGTCTGGGCGGGCTCGACCTCCTCGTGAACAACGCCGGCACGCTGGGCGCCGCCCCGCTGCCTCCCCTCTCCGACTACCCGTTGAGCGAACTGCGTGTCGCCTTCGAGGCGAACGTCGTGGCGCCCCTCGGTCTGGTCCAGGACGTTCTGCCGCTCCTGATGGACTCGCCGCACCCGAGGCTCGTCCACGTCACCTCGGACGCCGCGGTCGAGGCCTACGGCGGATGGGGCGGCTACGGGGCGGGCAAGGCCGCGCTGGAACAAATAGGCGCCGTCCTCGCCGTGGAGGTCCCCCGGTTGACCGTGTGGTCGATCGACCCCGGTGACCTGCGCACCGCGATGCACCAGGCGGCGTTCCCCGGCGAGGACATCTCCGACCGTCCCGAGCCGGCCAGCGTCGTCCCGGCCTTTCTCGAGCTCATCGGCAGCCGACGGCCGAGCGGTCGCTATCGGGCCGCCGATCTGCTGGGCGAGCCCGTGAGCGTGGGAGCTCCGGCATGACCGCCCTGACGGCGGAGGCCCCTCCCCGGCTGCCCGAGCTGCACCCGCTCTCATTCACCCTGCCACCTGAGCTCGAAGCGCCCGCGCCGGCCGAGGTCCGAGGGCTGACTCGCGACGCCGTGCGCATGATGGTGGCCTCGAAGCACGACGGCCGCATCGTGCACTCACATTTCTCCGAGCTCCCCCGCTTCCTCGACGAGGGCGACCTCGTCGTCATCAACACGTCGGGAACGCTGGCGGCCGAGCTCGACGGCACCGGACCCGACGGCGTTGCCGTGCAGGTCCACCTCTCGACGAAGCTCCCCGCGGGCCTCTGGACGGTCGAGGTGCGGCGGCAGGGCGCGGTCTCCCTCGGCGCCTCCGCCGGAGATCGCATCGAGCTCGGCGGCGGCGGGCGGGCCACCCTGCTTGCCCCCTACTCGCCGGGACCCGGCGGGCAGGGCGTGCGGCTCTGGATCTCGTCGGTCCAGACGCCTGAGCCGCTCCAGCGCTACCTGGCCCGTCACGGCCGCCCCATCCGGTACGGCTACGTCCGGGGTACCTATCCCATCTCCGCCTACCAGAACGTCTACGCCACCGAGCCGGGCTCGGCCGAGATGCCCAGCGCCGGCCGGCCGTTCACCCCCGACGTCCTGATGCGCCTGGTCGCCAAGGGTGTCGGAGTGGCACCTCTGCTGCTCCACACCGGGGTCGCCTCCCTGGAGGCCAGCGAGCCGCCCTACGCCGAGTACTTCCGCGTCTCGACCGCCACGGCGCACCGGGTCAACGACAGCCGTCGTTCGGGTGGGCGCGTCGTGGCGGTCGGGACCACCGTCGTCCGCGCGCTCGAGTCCGTCGTCGACGATCATGGGCACGTGCACCCGAGCGAAGGCTGGACCGAGACGGTCGTCTCCCCCGAACACCCGGTTCGTTCGGTCGACGGCTTCCTCACCGGGTGGCACGAACCGGAGGCGTCACATCTCGCCATGCTCGAGGCCATCGCCGGGCGGCCGCTCCTCGAGGCGTCGTATGCCGCCGCGCTCGCCGAGGGATACCTCTGGCACGAGTTCGGTGACGTCCACCTGATCCTGCCGTGAGCAGGCCGGACCTGCCGTGACATCCGAATCCGCTACCAAAGAGTCTCCGCTCGAGCAGCTTCCGACCACCCGGCGCGCCATCCTCAACCTGATCAAGCGACGCGGACCGCTCGACGCGCTGCAGGTGGCCGCGGAGCTCTCGCTCACCACGGCCGCCATCCGCCAACAACTGGGCCGCCTCGAAGAGGACGGTCTGCTCGAGCACCACGACGTCGAGCCACCGGAGACCCGGCGGGGCCGGCCGCGTCACCTCTACGAGCTGACTGCGGCGGCCGAGGCTCTCTACCCCAAGCGGTACGGCGACCTCACCACCGAGCTGCTCGGCTATCTCGGCGGTCCCGACGGCGCCCAGGTCGACGAGCTCTTCGAGCAGCGCCGTCAGCGCAGGGTGTCCGATGCCCTCCCCCGCACGGCGAACCTCCCCTTCGACGAGCAGGTTGCCGCGCTGACTGCCATCCTCGACGAGGACGGGTACCTGGCCGACGCGGAGAAGCTGCCCGACGGGAGCTGGCGGATCACCGAGCACAACTGCGCCATCCTGACCGTCGCCCACGGGTTCTCACAGGCGTGCAGCAGCGAGCTGGCGTTCATCAAAGACGCGCTCCCGGGGGCCCGGGTCAGGCGCGTCGCCCACCTCATGGACGGCGCGCACGTGTGCGCCTACGAGGTCAGCCCGCCGCCGTCGTAGGGTCCGCGGCGCGGATCTCGAGGACCGACGCACCGTCGACCTCGTGGATCTCGGTCCTCAGGAGCTCTATCAGATGCTCTCCACCGATCTCGATCACGAACTCGTCGACCGCGTGGCCGCCCTCGCGCTCGAGGATGTTGATGGCCACGATGTCACCGCCGACGGCCCCGATCCTGCTGGCCACCAGACCCAGTGCACCCGGCCGGTCGGGGAGCGCGATCCTGACGACATAGCCAGCCATCGAAGACAACGTTAGGCGCGCAATGTGAATGGCCTGTTTCCAACCCGTCTCGGCGTGGGAAAATGGCTCAGGCCGTGGTTGTCGGCGCTCGGGATGGCACGTACTCGTCCACGTACTCCCGCTCGGACAGCCGGGCGATCTCCCTCATCAGCTGGTCCGTGAAAGCCCTGCACTGCGTGTGGTCGTGATGCTCGAGCGGGTGATCCGGGTCCTCGGGGGGGTCCATCTGCATCGGCTCGCCGAAGCGGATGGTCACGGTCCGGAACGGCCTCATCATGTTGGAGTTGACGGGCTGTACGTCGACGGTCCCGATCACCCCCACAGGGATGATCGGGACCCCGCATTCGCGCGAGAGCCGGGTCGCGCCCGTGCGGCCCTTGTGGACTTGCTGATCGAGGGTTCGGGTGCCTTCGGGGTACAGCCCGAGGAGGTGGCCGTTGGCCAGCACTTCGGTCCGTGCCGTCTCCAGGGCGCGTTCGGATGCGCTGCCACCCCCGCGCCGGATCGGGATCTGCCCGGCGGCCCGGAAGAACCAGGCGGTCTTCCACGAGTTGAAATACTCGGCCTTGGCGAGATACGTCACCTTGCGGGGTACGACGAGCGGAATGAAGAAGGAGTCGCAAAAGGACTGGTGGTTGGCGGCGAGCACCGCCGGGCCGTGCTGGGGGATGTGCTCGCGACCCTCCACCTTGACCCGCCACAGCACCCAGAAGATCGGGGTCAGCAACACCTTGAGCACCCAGTAGGCCATGGCGTCCTAAAGGTACCGCCCGTCGCCGTCGCCCGCACCGGAGGGCACCCGCGCTCCGTCGTCATGGCCGAATCGGGCGTCGTCGCCCACCCGCGAAGCCCGGCTGTGCTGAACTGCGTCCGGACCACCCGGGTCCCTGGGGAGGTGCACCGTGAGCGAGTCCCTGACCGCTGAGCCGTTCGTCGCCGGCCTGTACTTCGGCGAGTGCCCGCGCTGGCACGAGGATCGGCTGTGGTACTCGGACTTCTTCGACCGCGCCATCTTCTCCGTCTCGTCCGACGGCGAGCGCCGGACCGAGGTCGACGTCGACGGCGAGCCAAGTGGTTTGGGTTGGCTCCCCGACGGGCGGTTGCTCTTCGCCTCCCGACTCGATCGCGCCGTAATGCGCCGGGAAGCCGACGGCACGGTCGTCCGCCACGGCGATCTGACCCCCTGGGCCACATGGCACGCCAACGACATGGTGGTGGCCGACAACGGCCAGGCCTACGCCGGCAACTTCGGGTTCGACCTCGACGGCCTCTACAGCGGTGAGGTAGATCCCCGCGCCATCGCCTCGACGTCCCTCGTCCGAGTCGACCCGGACGGAACGAGCAGTGAGGCCGCTGGCGACCTCCAGTTCCCGAACGGGACGGTCATCTCCGAGGACGGCGCCCGACTGATAATCGCCGAGAGCATGGGCGGGCGGCTCACCGTGTTCGACCGCAGTCCCGACGGCTCCCTGGGCAACCGTCGCGAGTGGGCCGCCACGCCGGGGGTGGCCCCGGATGGCATCTGCCTGTGCGCCGACGGCACGGTCTGGGTGGCCAACGCTCTCGCCCCCGAGTGCGTCCGGGTGGCCGAAGGCGGCGAGGTGCTCGAGCGTGTCGCCACCTCTCGGAACTGCTACGCCTGCATGCTGGGCGACGACGACCGAAGGACCCTCTACCTCGTTGCCGCCTTCGAGAGCCACGACGTCAAGGCCAGGGCGGCGCGCAACGGCGTCATCGAGAAGGTCCGAACGAAGGTGCCCGGCGCCGGTCGGCCCTGAACTTTGACGCCGACCCGATCAGCCCGATCAGCCCGATCAGCCCGATCAGCCCGATCAGCCCAGCTTCGTGAGCGCGGTGCGCAGATGGCGCACGCCCTGGGTGATGCGCTGCTCGTTCTCAATGAGAGCGAACCGCACGTGGCCGTCACCGCCCGGGCCGAACCCCACTCCCGGCGAGGTGGCCACGTCGGCCTCGCTGATGAGGTGCTTGGCGAACTCCAAGGAGCCCATCTCCCGGTAGGGCTCGGGGATCGGCGCCCAGACGAACATCGTCCCCCTCGGCTTGGCCAGATGCCACCCGATGCGGTTGAGCCCGTCGCACAGCACATCGCGCCGTGAGCGATAGATGGCGTTGATCTCCTTGGGGTAGTCCGGTGCCTCGTTCATGGCCACGATCGCCGCGATCTGAATCGGCTGGAACGTCCCGTAGTCCAGATAGGTCTTGAGCTTCGTCAACGCCTGGACGATGTCGCGGTTGCCCACGACGAAGCCGACGCGCCATCCGGCCATGGAAAACGACTTGGTCATGGTGTAGATCTCGACGGCGACGTCCTTGCCCCCCGGCACCTGCAGGATCGACGGCGGCTCGTAGCCGTCGAATCCGAGGTCGGCGTAGGCGAAGTCGTGGACGAGCACCACATCGTGATCCCGGGCGAATGCGACGAGCCTCTCCATGAACGAGAGATCGACGCAGGCGGTCGTCGGGTTGTGGGGAAACGACAACACGATCACGCGTGGCTTGGGCCACGACTCCTCCCAGGCGTGCATGAGCCCTTCGAAGAACGCGTCACCGGGGTCGGGATCCTCGTCGGCGGAGGGCACGGCCGGCCCGTGCAGGGGGACCTGTCGCACGTCGGCTCCGGCGAAGAGCGGTCCCCAGATGTGGATCGGGTAGGACGGGGAGGGAACGAGCGCCGTGTCCCCGGGGCCGACGAGGACCCACATGAGGTGGGAGAAGCCCTCTTTGGCTCCGATGGTCGTGACGACCTCACTGTCCGGGTCGATGGCGACGCCGAACTTGCGGGCGTAGAGGTCGGAGATGGCGCTGCGCAGCTTCGGGATCCCGCGGGAGGCCGAGTAGCGGTGGTTGCGCGGGTTGTTGGCGGCTTCGGCGAGCTTCGCCACCGCCACGTGCGGCGAGGGCAAGTCCGGGTTCCCAAAACCGAGGTCGATGACGTCACGCCCGGCTCGCCGTGCCTCCGCCTTGAGATCGTTGATGGTGGCGAAGACGTAGGGCGGCAGCCCGTTGATCCGGCGGAACTCCATCATGGGATCCTACGACCCGGTGCGGGAGACCCCGGGCCATCGACAGCCATTTCGCGAAAGCAGCCAGCTGTGCCACCCGTCACCCGCACCAGCGCTCCGGACACCCGCGCACCCGGAAACCCGCGCCCCCGGACACCCGCGCCACCCGGAGACTCGATCGGGTGCAGGCGCCGCTCCACCGAGCTTCAAGTGCGGCGGGCCTGCGACGAGTCAGCCGAGGCGGCGCGCCCGGCTTCAGCGAGCTCGGCCACGTCGACCGGCCAGGCCACCACCGCCCAGCGTGCTCCCGCCCGTGCCAACGCGGTGAGCGACCGGGCGATATCGGCCGGTGCCGGTCCAGCCCAGGTGACCACGAGGGGGACGCGCGGGGACTCGTACGAGGAGACGAGCTCGGGTTCGACGTCCCACAACGTGAGGGCGGCGCCGGTCGCCCGCGCCTCGTCGGCACGCCCCGACGGACCTCCGGCCACCCAGACGTCGATTCCCCGGCCGATCAGTGCCCGAGCGACCTCGACCAAGTCCGCCCGGCGCTCCGAAGCCGGAGGGTAGGGCACTCCGAAGGCGAGGTTCTCGGCCGCCCCGAGACGGTCCCCGGTGCCGAGCCCGGCGATGATCCGGCCGGGCGCCAGGTGCTCGAGGGCCGTGAACTCGGCGACCAGGACGGGGTTCGGAACGAGACCGACGCGAGCGACCATCGTGCCGAGGTACGGCGCAGCGTGGGATCGCCGGCCGACCTGGAGCCGGCCGGCCAGCGCGCCCAGTATCGGGAACGGCGCCAGAGCGGGCCGCTCCGGTTGTCCGAGCGGCCAGAGGTGGTCGTAACAGAAAAGTCCGTCGACGCCCGCCTCTACCGCGGCCTCCGCCACCGAGAAGGCCTCGTCGGGTGTGTCACGGAACGTCGGCAGGATCACCCCGGTCCGCATGGTCCGGTTCAACGCAGCCCACCCTGGCGTGCTGACAGCGCCGCACCCACGGCTCCGGCGCGCTCCCCGAAAGCCGCCGCCACGATCACCGGGGCCGGCCGGCGCGACCCTCCCTCGACGAGCTCCTCGTAGGCCCGGCGCGCCGCGTCGACCAGCAGGTCGCCAGCACCGACGAGGCCCCCGCCGAGGACGAAGCATTCGGGGTCGAGCACCCCGGCCAGGTTGGCGAGCCCGAAGCCGACCCACCAGCCCACGTCCTCGATGACCTGCCGGGCCTCGGGATCACCGGCGGCCGCCGCCGCGGACACGTCCTCGCCCCGCACGCTCTCGGGGTCTCCCCCGGAGCGCTGGACCACGTCGTGCAGCCGGCCCGCCATGGCGGCCTCCCGGGCGCGGACCCCCAGGCCGGCGCCCGAGGCATACCGCTCCCAGCAGCCACGACGGCCACACGGGCACGGTGGGCCGGACGGGTCGACGACCATGTGCCCGATTTCGCCGGCGAACCCGGACGAGCCCAGATGGATGCGCCCGTCGACCACGATGCCGCCGCCGATGCCGGTACCGAGGGTGATCATCACGACATGGCGAAACCCGCGGGCCGCGCCCAGCCGGTGCTCGGCCAGCACAGCCAGGTTGGCATCGTTGTCCACCATCACGTCCCGGCCGTTCAACCGCTCCGACAACAACGAGGGCCAGTCGATCCCCTGGCCCTGGGGCAGGTTCGGCGCGAACACGAGCCGTCCCTGCCGATCGACCATGCCCGGCACACCCACGCCCACCGGCACACCCCCACCCACGCCCGCGGGCACTCCCCCATCCGTGGGCGTTCCCCCGCGTGCGGGGCGGGGCGCCCCCCCGCCGGCGCCCGGTTCCTGCGCCGGGGCGAACGCCTCTTCATGGAGCCGCCCCACGACGGCGGCGACGGCGTCCGCCACGTGGCCGGCGGCCGAGCCGAGGTCGTTGGCCGGCGGCGTCGGGACCCTGGCTTCCGCCACCACCTCGTCGGCTGCGTCCAACGCCACGCCGAGGACCTTGGTGCCCCCGATGTCGACTCCGTAGGCCACGCCGCCCGGAGGGCCGGCGCGAGTCGTCACGACGTCGACTCGACCCGCGCCTTCAGCTCTCGCATGGCCGTCGCCATGATGCGGCTCGTGGCGCGCATCTTGATGAATCCCGGGATCGGCACCCTGAGCTCGGCCTCCAGGTGGTACGTGACGTCGGTGCCCGTCTCACCGGGGTCGAAGACGTAACTGCCGTCGAACTTGGTGGTGATGTCCCCTTGGGTCAGCTTCCACGAAAGGCTGTGGGGGGCGTCGCCATAGTCGTAAGCCAGGGTTTGGGTCGTGCTGCGTCCGAAGGCGGCGACCCGGAAGGTCACCAGCTGGGGGCGACCTTGGTCGTCGCGCTCCTTGACCTCGACCTCCTTGATATCCGCCGCCCACTCGGGGTACCGCTCGAGGTCCGCGACGATGTCGTAGCACCGCTCGGGTGGCGCCGCCACTGATATGTGCTCTGTGGCTGTATCGGCCACGCTCCCTCAGTCCTTCCTTTCGGCGAGGCCACGGCTCGGCGATGGTCTGCCCAGCCCGGCGATTCGTCACGGCGATGTGTCCGGCGATGTCTCAGGTGATGCGTCTGGTGATGCGTCTGGTGATGCGTCTGGCGATGTGTGTCAGATTGCCACCCGGACCAGGGCATCGGCCAGCCTAGAAGCGAGAACGTCGTTGTCGAAGACTTCCTGCACCCGGGACCTGGCGGCTCGGCCCATACGGCGCCTGAGCTTGGGGTCCGCCAACAGGGTCCGCAACGCCTGAGCGACGGCCCCGGGGTCGGAGGGGTCGCCGACCACCAGGCCCGTCACACGGTCCTCCACCGCTTCGGACGCCCCGCCGCTGTCACCGGCGATCTGGGGCACGCCCGCCGCGGCCGCCTCGACGAAGACGATCCCGAACCCTTCCTGCTCCAGCCCGGCCCAGCGCGTGCGGCAGGCCATGGCGAAGACGTCGGCGCACCCCAGAAGGGCGGCCCGCTCCGCCGTACTGACCCGGCCGAGGATTCGGACGTCCACCGGGCTGCCGGCCGCCGCCCTGCTCAGCCGACTCCTCTCTCGTCCGTCGCCGGCGATCGCCACCACGAGGTCGGGATACGAGGGGGCGAGCCGTCCCGCCGCCTCAACCAGGACGTCCATTCCCTTACGAGGGACCAGCCTGCTGACGCTGACCACGAGGGGACCCGACGCGGGCAGTCCGAGCCGAGCACGCGCGGCGCGGCGCTCGGCCGCGGCGAGCGGCACGATGGACGCGGTGTCCACGCCTGGCGGGATCTCGACGACGGGCACCGAGAGGCCGGGCACCGCTCGCTGCGCCTCGGCCGCGGGATAGCAACCCGCCGAGACGACGAGGCGCGAGCCGCGCAGCACCCGCGCCAGCGCGGAGCGCGTGCCCGGCAAGCGCCCGGGCACTGCGACTTCGGCTCCGTGGACGACGACGCCGTAGGGCAGGCTCAAGCCGCGGTCCGAGGAGCCCGAGGGGAAGCACCGGGTCGAGCAGCACGAAGTCGACCGCGTTCTCGCGCGCGCATCGCTCGACGGCCGCGTGCGCCGCCGGCGTCGGGAAGAAGAGCGTCGAAGCCGGCACCCGCTCGATGTGCACTCCTCGCTCAGCCTGCGCGGCGTCGAACGCGGCTGCGCCGTCGTCGGACGACGCGGTCAGCACGACGTAGGACTCGGGAGGCAGTCTGCTCCACAGGTCCCACAGATAGTTCTGTATGCCGCCAACCTTGGGCGGGAAGTCGTTGGTGACCAGCAGGTGGCGCATCAAGCCGAAACCGCTGCGCCACGCTCGCCGCCGGCACGAATGACGTTGTGTCGTGGTGCCCCGGCGGGCGCAGAATCAGCCGGCGCTGGTGTAGCGAAGACTCGGGACCAGGCCGGCTCGCTCGAGCATCCGCATGGCCCGCGCCTCGTCGGCGTCGATGACGACCGCGTCATCGGGCTCGCGCTCGAGCAGGAACGTGACGACACAGTCGTCGCACGCTGAGGTGTCCTTCAACGCGCAACACTCGCAATCGATGGTGAGATCCTCTCGTCCTGTCGCAGGAGTCGACTCCGTACCATGACCGCAGTTCGGCGCGGTGTTCCCTGACGTGCTCATGCCACCGATCTTCGCGATCGGTTGTGACAAACCGGGGACGCACCCTCACCCGGGGGCGGCCGACCGCGGCACGAACGGCACTCAGTGTCGCGTCCACGCCCCACGCGACACCCTCTCCGAGCACGGCCGCCGAACCCACCACGGCATAGAACGGAGGCCCCTCAACCCGGTAGTCGACATAGGCGGAAGTGCTCATCACGACGGGCACTTGACTCTCGGCGGCGTGCGTCGGGTCGTCGGCGGCGCGGAGGGCGGAGCGAGCGAGCGAGGCGACGGCGGACAGGTCCTCGACTCCCGGGCCCCGGGTCACGACAGCGACGCGGCACGCGCCGGCGAGCCCGGTCTCGAACTCGGAGAGGCCCTCCCAGAGGTCCCGGCAGCCGATGCAGTCCGCCGAGAGGAAGAGGAGCAGGACCGGGGCGGTCGTCCCCACGACTTCGACCGAGATCCGAGCACCGCTCGGGTCGACGCCCTCGACGTCGAAGGCCGGCCCGCGCCGCCGGTCGGTCGGGATCGGTCGGAGCCGGCGCATGATGTCCGCCGGCGGCTCGGTCACGTGGCCGCTGACGCCGCGCCCGGCTCGACGACCTCGTCGTCGCGCAGCTCGACCACGCCGCGACCGTGGCCGCACCAGCGACAGACGACCTCGTCGACCTGGCGCCGCAGCACTACCTCGTCCTCGATCCGGAGCTCGCCACCCACGGTGAAGTGATGGAACGACTTCGTCGTCTGCGAGATGGTGATGTCGAAACGTGTGAGGTTGCCGCATCCGTCGCAGCGGTATCGAGTCGTGCTCACGCGGTAAACGGTAGCCGTCGGGCGGATCAGGGCAACGCCGAAACGAACGGCGGCATGGGCGGTTGACCCGGTCCCATGGGCGGTTGACCCGGGCGCTATGGGCGGTTGACCAGGTCCGAACACGGGCGTAGCGTCCCCGGCGTCGCGTCTTGTCATCCAGCGGAAGAGGGAGGAACCGGTGAGGTACAAGAAGAGCACAAAGGCGTTGTGGTCCAACCTGGTCGCGTGCGGTGCCGTCGCCTTCGCCGCCGGCGCCGTCGCAGTCACCGTCCCGGCCGGACCGGCATCCGCGCAAGGCGCCACATCCTTCACCACCGTGACCTCGTCGGCCAACCCCGTGATCGTCGGGGTCAACTTCACCGTCACAGCCCGAGAGTGCAACCGCGTCGCGGATACACCTCCCACCGGGACGATCTCCTTCAAGGACAAGACCACGCACCACTCTCTCGGCAGCGCCGCCACCGCGCCAGACCCTTCGTTCGTCAACTGCAGCGACGCCAGCGTGATGGACACCGAGACGCTCGGCGTCGGCTCCTACAACATCAAGGCCTCCTACCACCCCGGCGGCGCCACCCCTGCGGCAGCCAGCCACGGGAAGTACACGCAGAAGGTGGTGAAACCGGCGTCCTGATCGGGCCGCCGCATTCGCGCTGGATGCCGTTGACGTTCAGATCCGGTTGAGGAGCTCGCTCTTCTTCGCGGCGAACTCCTCCTCGGAGAGGATTCCTCGCTGGCGAAGGTCATGTAGCTCGATGAGACGATCGCGGATCTCGAAGCGTGCGGCGCGCTCCGCCGGCTCGGCCGGCCGGGAATCAGGGGCGGCCTGGACCTCGACCCCGAAGGGGGGCGTGTCGTACTCGTGATCGTACTCGTACCGACGTGGGGTCGCGACGTGCTCCGCCGGTGGACGGCGACGCGTCATGGCGGGCCCGGCCCTCGCTCGACGCCGGCAACATCTCCTCGGGGACGGGCTCCCGGCTACCGCCACCCACGATCTCGTTGATCTGCGAGTTGATGACCCGCTGCACGATGGCCGGCTTGCGCACGTACTCGAGGGTGAGCGAGTCGTCCTCGCCCTGCACGTCGATGACGACTCGGCCCGTCCCGAGCACCCGCTCGATCAACGTCTGCGAGATATTGACCTCGGTGATGCGCTGCAGCCGCAGCTGGACGGTGTCGCGGCCGAGGATGCCCTGGCGGACCACGATGCGGGTCGACGTGAGGGCGATCACGTAGGAGCGCCACCGGATGAAGCGCCCGAGCAGCCACAGCCCGGGGACGAGGGCGAGGATCAAGAACGGGTAGTTGGTCCACGCCGGTGCGTGATGCCACACGATGAGAATGGCGACGATGGCGGCCCACGTGCCGACGGAGGTGAAGAGGGGGCCGAAGAGGAAGACCCAGTGCGGGCGCAACTCGGCGAGGAGCTCCTCGTCCTCGTTGAGGAACTTCCGAGGCAGGGCCATGTCTGGCCAGAGTACCGGCGGGACCTGCGGCAGCGGCGTCTCGTCCGGCCGGGGTCGTAGCCTGGAAGCCCGTGCCCTACTCCGAGGTCTCGCCCCAAGAAATCATGGACCGGCTCGCCGCAGGCGACGAGGTCTTCCTCCTCGACGTCCGCGAGCCCGACGAGGTGGAGGCATGGGCCTATCCGCTCGGCGTCAACATCCCCATGGCGCAGGTCGGCGACCGGCTGGACGAGCTGCCGCGCCACGTCGCGATCACCGTGGCCTGCCATGTCGGGGGGCGCTCGGCCGCGGTGGCAGCCGCGCTGAGCGACGCCGGCTGGAGGGCGGAGAACCTCACCGGCGGGGCCGTGGCCTGGGCGGCGGCGGCGACGCTCCAGACCGGGGCGCAGGAGGAGTTGAACGGGTGACGGCGAGGCCGGCGCGGACCACTGGGCTCTCCTCCCCGAGCTCGGACGTGTGCCCACTCCCTGCCGTGCATCGCCGGCCGCGGTCGAACCGGCTGAAACGAACGGCTCGGGACTTGTAAGTGTACTAGTCATCTAGTACATTGGTACACATGGAAGGCGAACCGCTGATCCAGTTCCGCCTGGACCGGCGTTCTGGGGTCCCGGCCTACCGCCAGGTCATGGAACAGGTACGCCAGGCGGTGCAGCTCGGCACGCTGCGGCCGGGTGACCAGCTGCCGACGGTGCGGGACGTGGTCAAGCAGATCGCCATCAACCCGAACACCGTCCATCGCGCCTACCGGGAGCTCGAGGCACGCGGGGTGACCGAGGGCCGTCAGGGCATCGGCACGTTCATCGGTCCGGGTGCCCCCCAGGTACCCGAGCACCAGGGCGAACTCGAACAACAGCTCCGCCGGTGGATGGAGCAGGCCCGGGCGGCCGGGCTGAGCAACGAGGCGATCACGGCCCTCGTGACCAAGACGTTGCAGTACGGCGCTGGTGGAGGTGGCATGAAGGAAACGGCGATAGAGACGGTCGGCCTCGGGCGGCGATACGGCACGCGTTGGGCGCTCGAGGACTGCGACCTCCGGGTGCCGGTCGGAACGGTCACGGGACTCGTCGGCCCGAACGGCGCGGGCAAGTCGACGCTGATGCGGCTGTGCGCCGGCCTGTCCCGGCCCACCACCGGACACGTGTCGATCCTCGACGTCGTCATCCGTCCCAACGGCACCGAGCACCTGGCGCACATCGGCTACCTCGACCAGCACCGGCCGATGTACCGAAGCCTCAGGGTGGAAGAGGCGATGCGACTGGGCCGCCGGCTGAACACGCGGTGGGACGACCATGCCGCGCGCACGTGGATCGCCGAGTTGGGCATCCCGCCGCGCGCCCGACTGAGCTCGTTGTCGGAGGGTCAGGCGGCCATGGTCGCCCTGGTCGTGTGCCTGGCCAAGACGCCCGAGGTGCTCGTGCTCGACGAGCCGCTGGCCAGCCTCGACCCACTCGCCCGCAGGCAGTTGATGGAGACCTTGCTCGGCGCAGTCACCGACCGCGGGACGACCGTGTTCTTGTCCTCACACATCATCAGCGAGCTCGAGCCAGTCTGCGACCACCTGGTCATCATGTCCGGAGGACACGTCAGGATCGCCGGATCGGTCGAGTCGCTGCTCGCGGAGCACCACCTGGTCGTCACCCGCGCCGACGGCGCGCCCGTGCCGGCGACCGTCGAGACCGTGTCGGTCCGCGGAGCCCGACGTCAGTCCACCTCTCTGGTCCGCGGTGACGTCACCGATCTCGATGCAACGGCCGAGGTGCTCGAGACCAACCTGGAGGAGATCGTCCTGGCCTATCTGGCCAATGGTCGCGGCGACGCACGTCCGGCCGACGAGGAAGGGGTACTGGTATGACCTGGCTCGTCTGGCGTCGGTACCGACTGACCATGGGCGTGACGCTCGCCGTGCTGGTGGCGCTCGCACTCTGGATGGCGTGGCAGGTGCACAGCTTCGACGTGGCCCGCCACAGCACCGCGTGCCTGTTCGGGGGCGAAGGTTGTGCGATCTCCTCCAACCGGTTCTTCTCCTTGAACGTCGAGGTGTCGCTGGCGAACCTCGTCCTCCTCGCCCTGCCCTGCGCCCTCGGCGCTGTGTTCGGCGCGCCGCTGGTGGCGTCCGAGCTCGAGCACCACACCAACCGTCTGGTGTGGACCCAAGGGATGTCGCGAACCCGTTGGCTGCTGACCAAGTGGGTGCTGCTCCTGGTGGCGATGGCCGCCCTCATGACTTTCCTCACCGTCGTGTCGCAGTGGTGGTCGGGTCACGTCACCGAGTCCAACCTCCTGCTGCACGTGATCGCGCCGGGGAAGATGGGGCCCGGCTACTTCCCCATCACCGGAGTGGTCGCCACCGCCTATGCGGTGTTCGCCTTCAGTCTGGGCACGGCAATCGGAGCGGTGGTCCGGCGGACGGGATGGGCCGTCTTCGCCACCGTCGTGCTCTACGGGGCGGTCGCCGTCTTCATGGCGCTGGTCGTGCGTCCGAACCTCGAACCCCAGCTGTTCGTCCCCTTCGACCTGCAGAGCAGCCACACCGTCTCAGGCGTCTCGACGAACCAGTTCGAGGCTCTGTCGGTCCCGGCCGACTCGTGGGACCTCGGGTCCGGGTACCGCTTTGCGCCAGGATGGCAGGCGAAGGAGACCCGATCCGCCGGTGCGGTGGCGCAGGGGTGCTGGAACCACTCCGTCTTCGGCTTCGGCTCCGGCCCCGACGCGCCGAGCTTCAACGGTTGCCTCGTTCAGAACCACGTGCAGGAGGGGGAGCTCTACCAAAGCGCTGATCACTACTGGCCGCTGCAGTGGCGCGAATCCGCCATCCTCATCGGCGCCTCCGCCCTGTGTCTCGGGGGCGCGGTGATCGCCGTCCGCCGCTGGCGGGCGTGAGGTCAGGGTCGGGCGATTCGCTCTCCGGCGAGCGCTCGCGTCGCGACACTCGAAGCGCTGCTCGGTCGGTAGGGCTGGTGGGGATCGAACCCACGACCGAAGGATTATGAGTCCTCTGCTCTCACCACTGAGCTACAGCCCCGTTGCGCAACTTTAGGTGTGACGGAGCCTTGTGGTTCACCGAGAGCAAGTGCGTTGGTCGGATCTCCACGGCCGGCGCGGTGAGCATCTTCATCGAGCGCAGCATCGACCCGAAAGGAATTACCGCAGGACGAGACGGTGCGTTGTGGTTCACCAAGTCGAGCAACCGCGGCATCGTGTCGACAAACGCCCGGCGCCTCGACCGAGCCCCAAGCCGGGCGAGCCCCATGGCGCGCTCTGTGGTTCGGCCGGCCGCCGGCCGGGCCCCCAAGCCCGGCGAGCCCGATGCTGTGCTCTGTGCTTCGGGCGCCCGCCCCCGCCGTCCGGGCAGTTCCGAGGGGCGGGTCCCCCAGAGGCCTCACGGCCGCCATCATGGTGCGATGCAGATTTGGGGCGATCCGTCAGTCGCGCCGTGACGACGACCGCGACCTCGCCGACGGCCGAGCCGCTGGACCAGCCGCGCCCTGACCCACGGACCGGCCCCGTGTCCCCGGGGGGACGCCTCGGGCCCTGGATCGTGGTCGCCCTGGCCTCGGCGTGGGGTCTCTGGGAGCTGCGCTCCGAGGTCCGCCCCGTGCCGTATCTCGACGACTCGTCCATCCACCAGCAGATGACCCGCTTCGCCGCGGCACGAATCTCGTCCGGGCACCTTCCTCTGACGAGCTGGTTCCCCTACCTCGGCCTGGGCTCCCCGCAGTTCCTGCACTACCAGAGCCTCCCGTCGATGACGGCCGGGCTGATCGGCACGGTGATCGCGCCCGACACCGTCTTCCGGTGGTCGCTCTACCTGCTCCTGGCGCTCTGGCCCGTGCCGGTGTACTGGGGGGCGAGGCTGTTCGGTCTCAGCCGCTGGACAGCGGCCGCAGCCGCGGCGATGTCCCCCTTCCTCGCGTCGGTACCCGGCATCGGCTACGAGACCAAGGCGTACGTGTGGGCCGGCTACGGAGTGTGGACCCAGCTCTGTGCGTCGTGGACCCTGCCCCTCGCCTGGGGGTTCACCTACCGGGCCCTGACGTCGCTGCGGCGTCGAAACCTCATCCCGGCGGTCCTCTTCATCATGGTGACGATCGCCCTTCACTACGAGACGGGCTACCTCGCCGTCGTCCCGCTGGTCGTCTGGCCGTTCCTCGTCCCATCTGAACTGTGGCGGCGGCTCGGGCGCACCGTCGTCGTCGGCGCGGCGTCGTTGCTGGCGTCGGCCTGGGTCGTCGTCCCCGTCCTGATTCAGTCGCACTGGGCCGCCAAGAACCAGGTCCTGGAGGGAACCTCTCTCGAGAACGGCTACGGCGCCCGCCAGATCCTCCACTGGCTTTTCACGGGCCGGCTGTACGACGACGGTCGCTTTCCGGTCGTTTCCATCCTGCTCGCCGTGGGGGTCGCCGTCTGCATCGCCAGGTGGCGGTCGAGCATCGCCGGCCGCGCCCTGGTCACCATCTGGTTCGTCACGCTCCTCATGACCTTCGGGCGCACGACCTTCGGCGGCCTGTACGCCGTCGTCCCCGGAAGCAGCGACGTGTTCATCCGCCGCTTCCAAATGGGCGTGCAGCTCTCCGGGATTCTGCTGGCCGGAGTGGGTGCGGCGTTCCTGGGCCGATGGCTGCTCGACACCGTCGTCCATTGGCTGCCCGGGGAACGCCGCGCGCGCTTGTCGGAACCGGCCGGGCGCGCGCTGATCAGCGGCGTCTGCGTCGCCGCGCTCGTGGTCGCACTCGCCCCGGCCTGGATCTCCCTGGACTCCTACGACGCGCACAACGCGCACAACATCGGGCTGCAGGCCGAGGCCGACGTGCAGCGCGAACCCCAGATCGACCGCCTGATCCAATACATGCGCGACCATCCCCGCGGCCGCGTGTACGCCGGAATGCCGACGAACTGGGGCTCGGACTTCACCGTCGGCGCCGTGCCCGTGTTCAAGTACCTCGAGAACGAGGACGTCGACGAGGTCGGCTACACGTTGCGGACGGCGTCGCTGATGACCGATCCCGAGTACCACTTCGACGAGTCCAACCCGGGCGACTACCCGCTCTTCGGCATCGGTTACATGATCCTCCCTGCCGGCCGCGAACCGCCGGTGGCGGCTCACCACGTCGGGTGCTCCGGGCCCTACTGCTTGTGGGCACTCCCCGACGGTGGTGTCATCCACCTCTACGACACGACCGGCGTGCTCAGCGCGAACCGGGCGGACGTCGGCACCGAGAGCACGCCGCTGCTCGGGTCCCCGCTGCTGAATGAGCAGCGTGACCTCACCGTCGCGTTCAACGGCGGGCGGGCGGCGCGGCCGACGGCACCCGAGGGCCACGACCTGGTCGGGTCACCCGGCCGTGTGCTGATCGAACACAGCGACCTGGCCAACGGCCAGGCCGTCGCGCTGGTGCGGGCCGACCGCACCGCCACCGTCGTGTTGAGTGCCTCCTACGACCCCGGATGGCAGGCCAGCGTCGACGGGCACCCCGCGCCGACGGTCATGGTGGCACCGGCACTGGTGGGGGTCGTCGTCGGCCCCGGGACCCACACCGTCGCCTTCCGCTACGGCGGGTACGGCTCCTACGAGGTGCTGTTCGCGCTGGCGCTGGCCGTGTTCGCGCTCATGGCCGCGGCACCCTGGCTCGCCCGCGCCGGGCGGCGACGCCGCTGACGTCGTCGCCCGGTCGCGACGAGGACCGGCCCAGCCCGGCCGACCGGGAGCGACCGGACCTACTGGAGATAACCCTCGACGGTGTCCTCCGTGCGCTCGTGTGCCTGGTCGGGATCCTGGCCGGCATTGCGCTTGGCCCGCCGCTGGCGCAGCGTGTCCCAGAGCCGGTCCAAGGTGACCTCGACCTCATGCATGCGCGCCCGCTCCTCGTCGGTCAGACCTTCGCCGACGTGGGCCTCCTCGAGCCGCTGCTCCTCCGCAGCGAGCTCGTTGATGCGGTCCACGATCTGCTTGTCGTCCATGTGCGCTCCGTTCGGTCGTCCCGGCGCGCCAGTCTGCCCCTCCTCAGGCGGCCGCGCTGAGCTCGCCGCCCGTGGCCGCCGCGTCGACCGCACCCGCTCCGGACAGCGCCGGAGCGAGCACGTCGGCGACGGTGGCCGCGAGGTGGAACGTCATGGCGTCGCGCACCTCTTCGGGGACGTCCTCGAGGTCGGGCCCGTTGCGCTCGGGCAACACGACCTCGGTCAGCCCCGCCCGATGGGCGGCGAGCACCTTCTGCTTCACGCCTCCGATCGGCAGCACGCGACCCTGGAGGGTGACCTCGCCGGTCATCCCGACCACCGGGCGCACCGGGACCCCCCGCAGCAGGCTGACCAGAGCGGTGGTCATGGTCACTCCCGCCGAGGGTCCGTCCTTGGGCACCGCGCCCGCCGGGACGTGGACGTGGAATCGCTTCCCGGCGAATGCTCCCGGGTCGATGCCGAGCTCGTCGGCATGCGAGCGCACGTACGACAGCGCGATCTCTGCCGACTCCTTCATCACGTCACCGAGCTGACCGGTCAGGGTCAGACCTTCGGGACCGTCCGACACGCTCGCCTCGACGTAGAGCACGTCACCGCCCGCCCCGGTCACGGCGAGCCCCGTGACCACGCCAGGCACGCTCGTGCGCTCCGCGGCCTCGAAGAAGAAGCGCGGGCGACCGAGCCAGCCCCGGATGTCGGGCGCATCGACGGCGACGGGCGCCTGGCGCTCTCCCGAGGCCAGCTTCGTCGCCACCTTGCGCAGAAGACGGCCGAGCTCACGCTCGAGGTTCCGCACGCCGGCCTCACGGGTGTAGTCCGCCACCACCGTGCGCACCGCTTCGTCGGTGATCTCCACCTCGTCCGCGCGTAGCGCGGCGCGTGCGAGCTGGCGGCCGATCAGGTGGTGCTTCGCGATGGAGACCTTCTCGGACTCCGTGTAGCCGTCGATGCGGATGACCTCCATCCGGTCGAGCAGGGGCCCGGGCACCGTCTCGGTGATGTTGGCCGTGGCGATGAAGAGCACCCGCGACAGGTCCAGGTCGACCTCGAGGTAGTGGTCGCGGAAGGTGTGGTTCTGGGCCGGATCGAGCACCTCGAGCAGAGCCGAGGAGGGGTCGCCCCGGTAATCGGCGCCCAACTTGTCGACCTCGTCGAGGACGATGACCGGGTTCATGGTGCCGGCCTCGCGCGAAAGCGCGGACCAGCCGCCCCGGCTGCGCCCCGACGTAGGTACGCCGGTGGCCCCGGATCTCGGCCTCGTCGCGCACCCCGCCCAACGAGACGCGGACGAACTTGCGGCCGAGTGCATTGGCCACCGACTCGCCGAGGGAGGTCTTGCCGACCCCGGGCGGGCCCACCAGAGCGAGGATCGCCCCCGAGCCGCGGCCGTCCACCGGAGCGAGGCCGCGCTCAGCCTGCAGTTTGCGAACGGCCAGGTGCTCGAGGATGCGGTCCTTCACATCCTCCAGCCCGTCGTGGTCTGCGTCGAGGATGGCGGCCGCCTCCGGGATGTCGTGGCGGTCCTCCGACTCGACGCCCCACGGCACCTCGAGCACGGTGTCGAGCCAGGTACGGATCCATCCCGTCTCGGGACTCTGCTCGCTCGTGCGCTCGAGCTTGTCGACCTCGCGCTCGACCGCGGTCCGCACGTGCTCAGGCAGGTCACGCTCGGCCAGCTTGGCCCGATAGTCGTCCGGGTCGTCGTCAGCGCTCTTCCCGCTCAGCTCGCCCAGCTCCTTGCGGATGGCCTCGAGCTGGCGACGGAGAAGGAACTCACGCTGCGTCTTCTCCATCCCCTCCTCGACGTCGGTCTTGATCCGCTCGCGCAGGGCGAGGTCGGCGAGGGTGTCCCGGGCCCAGCCCAGGACGAGCCGGAGGCGCTCCTCGACGTCGAGCGTCTCGAGGACCTGGACCTTCTGGGTCAGCGTCAGGTCGGGTGAGTAACCCGAGACGTCGGCGAGCCGGCTGGGGTCGCTGATCTCACGCAGCTGGGCCGCGATGCGTCCGGCACCCCGGCTGTGCAGGATGTTCTCGAGCACCGCCCGGTATTCCCGGGCGAGCTCGTTGGCAGCGGCGGTGGGCTCGGACTCGGCCAGCGGCTCGGCCTCGACCCAGAGCGCGTCGCCCGTGCCTGGGACGCCGGTCCCGATGACAGCGCGAGAGTCGCCCCGGACGACCACGGCCGGCAGACCACCGGGCAGGTCGCCCTCCTCCATGACCTCTGAGACCACGCCCACCGAGGCGAAGCGGCCCTCGATGTGAGGCACCAGCAACAGACGGCCGCCCGCCGATCGCGCCGCCTCGACGGCGGCCTTCGACTCGCCGGATTCCAACGCCATGCTGAAGACCATGCCGGGCAGGACCACCCCCGACTTCAGGGGGAGCAATGGGAGTGTCACGTTCTCGTTCGTCATCGGACTCCTTCGATGTACAGAGCGCACCGTCCAGGTGCAGATTTCTCTGATCGCAATTCCTCTGAGTGGTCAACCATATGGGTGGTAAGACGATTCCCGAGCGCCCTTTCGAGGAGCCCCGCCCTGGTCGCCGGGTCGCCGATGGCGTCGGCCGACCCGGAGCGGCCCGGTCAGGGGCGCCGATGCCATTCCGAATGGGCACCTGTCGAACCGGTGGAGGGAGTCGAACCCTCGTCTCTCCAGCCCGGGATGCAGAACTCACACCCTCGAGCGACACCGGCCTGTGCGCACTGGATCACGTCGCGTCCCCGGGGGGATGAAGACACGCCGGCTTTCCTTTTGGTTGTCCACCGCGAGCCGAATGCTCACAGGACGGGCCGGGGTGCGCTACTCCAGCCGTGGTAGCCCAGATGGGAATCGCACCCACCGCAGCGACGCATGACATCGCTGGTTCCTCTGACGGATGAGCCTGAGAATCGGGCCAAGGACGAATCTGGCCCTCTCTTCGGTTTTCAATGAGCAAATGATGTTGCCGATTTTTGCCAAAAGCGCAACGCGGAGTGACAAAATCCCACACGTCGCGAGGCCGAGACGGCCGTCCGACCGACGGAACTCCGGCGGGGTGCCCTCGTGGTCGGGCTCCCGGTGGCGAGGCCGGCGGAATTCCTCACCGTCCGCCATCGTTTCCCCGGGAACACAAAAGAGCCGCTCCCTTGTGGAAGCGGCTCCTCAACGTCGAAGGACAGTAGAAAGGCCCTGTCTATAACGTCGAGGTCACCTCCCTCGCCATGATCGCAGCGGCATCGGATGCCTGGACTCCCGCATGCTTCGCGCCGCGTCCGCCCGAACGGTCACGCTCGACCCAGCTGCTGGCGCAGCGGGAGCTCGACGTGCCCTCGTCCGGCCGGATCGGCCCGACGTCACGCGCGGACTTGGGACTCAACATGTGTCCAGTATAGATCAATTCAGCAACGACGCGGAAGACAATTCGGTCAAATGCGACAGGCGGATTTGGTGAAAAGCACATTCATTGCACCTGCCATTCGCCGCGGGTCCGACCGCGCTGGACCTGGGCGCGCCCAGCCGCGCTCCTCGCTCCGCGTCGGTTGACCGATGCGAGCTCCGAAGGCGATCTGACGGAGCCGGCGGAACCCTCCCGCGGGTAGAGCGGACGCGACACTCGCGGTGTGTGGGTCCAGCAAGGAGGAACCCCGCATGCCTACGCTGGACGAGTGGTGAGGGGAGCCTCGAGGGGCCGGAGGTGAGCACGACCGAGACCACGCCAGCGGGAGC
Source organism: uncultured Acidimicrobiaceae bacterium (assembly GCA_963828505.1). Lineage (GTDB taxonomy): Bacteria > Actinomycetota > Acidimicrobiia > Acidimicrobiales > RAAP-2 > Bog-473. The sequence goes on along the minus strand of CAWHFM010000009.1, from coordinate 364,033 downwards.
AGCCGGGACCATCGTGGCTCCGGCGCGGCCCTCGCCGGACCTCGACGACCAGGACCACGAGCGCATGGCCCACATCGTGCTCGAGGGCTATACCCCCAAGGGGGGAGACTTCGTCTCGGTCGGCCCCAGCGTGGTCGAGGGCATGGTCAACCGCACGGCCGTTCGGGCGCTCTGCGGCAAGGAGTGGGTACCGGGGCGCGATCCCAAGCGATACCCGCTTTGCCCGACCTGCAAGGAGATCGCCGAGTCCATGGGCTGGCGGATCCCGACCGGCTGAATCTCGGTCTGGACGCAGGAAGGGAGGCGGAAGACACCATGGCCCGAGTCGGCTTCGACGCCGTCACCAAGCGGTTCGGCAACACGACGGCCGTCGACAAGCTCTCGCTCGAAGTGGCGGACGGGGAGCTCCTCGTCCTGCTGGGCTCCTCGGGGTGCGGCAAGACGACCGCGCTGAGAATGATCGCCGGTCTCGAGGAAGTGACCGACGGGACGGTCTCCATCGGGGATCGGGTGGTCAACGACGTCGATCCGAAGGACCGTGACGTGGCCATGGTCTTCCAGAGCTACGCGCTGTACCCGCACCTGACCGTGGCCAAGAACATCGAATTCCCGCTCCGCCAGCGCGGTGTGGGCAAGGAGGAGCGCGCGGCCAAGGTGCGCCAGGCGGCCGAGACCCTTGGGTTGGACGAGTTGCTCGGGCGCAAGCCGGCCCAGCTCTCGGGTGGCCAGCGGCAGCGGGTGGCCCTGGCCCGGGCCATCGTGCGCGAGCCGACGGTCTTCCTCATGGACGAGCCTCTCTCGAATCTCGACGCCGCTCTGAGGGTCCAGACGCGGGCCGACATCGTCGAGCTCCAGAGCCGCTTGTCGACGACCACGCTCTACGTGACCCACGACCAGGTCGAGGCCATGACCATGGGGGACCGCATCGCCGTGATGAGCCACGGGGTGCTCCAACAGGTGGCCCCACCCGACGAGCTCTACTCCCGGCCCGCCAACGCGTTCGTCGCCCGGTTCCTCGGGAGTCCCGGGATGAACCTGATGACCGGCAAATTGGTCGAGACCGGCGTGGACGGGCTATCGGTCGCGTTTCCCGGCGCCTCGGTGGCGCTCCCCAGCGACCTGGCCCACAAGGCGCGCGGCGCGGGACCCGACGTGGTGCTCGGCCTGCGTCCCGAAGCACTGCGGCTGAGCCCCGACGGAGAGATCGCTGCGAGCGTCATCATCGTCGAGCTGCTCGGGGCAGAGACCCACGTCATCTGCCACACCGAGGACGGGACGCGCCTCATTGTGCGACAGGCCGCCGGAGCGGCAAAACCTGCGCTGGGCGAAGACGTGCGCATCGCCGCGGACGGTGACCCGCGCTCGTACCACCTCTTCGATACGTCCGACAGCGGGCAGCGGCTGGCGGGAACGTGACGGCCACCGACGTGACCGTGCCCCCCGTAGCCGAACATCGCGGGGCTCTGCGCTCGCGGCGACGGAAGGAGGCCGGGTTCGCCTACGGCCTCCTCGTCCCTGCGCTGGCGCTCTTCGCCGCCTTCTCGTTCTATCCGTTCCTCCGCAACTTCAAGCTCATGCTCTACGAGACACCGCCCGTACCGGGACTCCCCGCCCGTTACGTCGGGCTGCACCAGATCTGGCCGACCCTCTCCTCGACGCAGTTCACCCAGAGCCTGCTCACCACGTTCGTCTTCGTGATCTTGGTCGTGCCGACGAGCATCCTGCTCGGGCTGGCCCTGGCTGTGGCGGCGCATCGCAAGCTCAAGGGCATGGCCGTGTACCGGTTGATCTTCTCCTCCACCGTGGTCAGCTCGGTGGCCGTGGCCTCGGTCATCTTCGGCACCCTGCTCAACCCGGTGGTCGGCCTGCTGCCCTGGCTCGGGATCAACCCGAACCCCCCGGCGCTCGAGAGCACGACCTGGGCGCTGCCCTCGGTGGCGCTCATCAGCATCTGGCAGTTCCTCGGGCTGTCCTTCATCATCATGTCCGCGGGACTTCAATCGGTGCCCGACGAACTGCTCGAGGCGGCCCGCATCGACGGCGCCGGCGCGTGGACGCGCTTCTGGCGCATGACCGTCCCGCTGCTGTCCCCGACCATCTTCTTCGCACTCGTCGTGAGCACGATCTACGCCTTCCAAGCGTTCGGCGCGGTGGACATCCTCATCGGCAACACCAATGCGGTCCGACTGCACACCAACGTGCTCGTCTACAACATCGTGAACACGCTCCAGGTGGAGAACAACCCGGGCGAGGCGGCCATCATGGCGACGGTCCTGTTCCTCATCATGCTCGGGCTGACCCTGGTACAGATGCGACTGCTCGAGCGGAGGGTGAGCTATGCCCGCTGAGCCCGTCGACGCCTCGGTCAGCGGAGCCGAGGCCGGAGCCGCAGTGGATGCGCCGGTCTCCCGTCGACCGCGGCGGCGACTGCGGACCATCGGCGCGTACACCGCGCTGACTGCATGCGCCATCATCGTGTTGTTCCCGGTCTACATCACGGTCGTCAACTCGCTGATCAAGCCGGACCAGCTCGTTCAGCGACCGCCCCCGCTGTTCCCGACCGACCCGCAGTGGCACGACTACGTGGCCGCATGGACCACCGGGAACATGTCCACGTACGTCGCGACCTCGGTCGTGATGACGCTGGCGATTGTGGCGGGTCAGCTCATCACGTCGATCCTGGCCGGCTACGCCTTCGCCTTCCTGCGCTTCCCGTTGAAGCGGACGCTGTTCTTGGTCTGCCTGGCCACTCTCATGATCCCCGGCGAGGTGACCTTCATCACCAATCTCGACACGATCACCTCGTTGGGCTGGTTCAACACCTACGCCGGGCTCTCGGTCCCGTTCCTAGCCACCGGGTTCGGCATCTTCCTCATGCGCCAGGCCTTCCTCCAGATCCCACGCGACCTCCAAGAGGCGGCCCAGCTCGACGGCTACGGGCATCTGCGCTTCATGACCCGGGTCGCCGTGCCATTGGCCCGTCCCTCGCTGGCCGCGCTCGGCGTCTTCTCGTTCCTCGGCGCGTGGAACCAGTACCTGTGGCCCCTCGTGTCCACTGGAGGCACCACGCCGCTCAACACGGTGCAGATCGGGCTCAAGCAGCTGCTCGGAACCGAGGTGACCCAGATCCCGGTCTCGCTCGCGGGCGCGGTCATCGCGTTCGTGCCCCTGGTCATCCTCTTGCTGGTCTTCCAGAAGCAGCTGGTCCGAAGCCTGACCGCCGGCGCCGTGAAATAGGCCGGGGAGCAGACACCAGCCACCGGCCGTGCGATGCTAGGCATGGAGCATGCGTACCCCATCGTTGAGCCGACTCATCGCCGCGGCGCTCGTCGTCGCCACCGCCGGAGTGACCGCCGCCGGCGCGGTGAGCGCTCCGGCCGCAAATGCGGCCACCAAGCTGCCCAGCTGCAACCTGGCCGCACTGAAGGCGCACCGGGGCACCGTCAACATCACCTACTGGGAGTCAGCCTCCGAGGCCAATCTCACCACGCTGCAGGGCATCACCAACGCGTTCAACTCCTCCCAGTCCAAGGTCCACGTCACCTTGGTCACCCAGGCCGGGTACGACGACACGTGGCAGAAGTACACGGCCGGTCTCAGCAACGGGCAGCTGCCCGACGTGGTCCAGCTCGAGGACCAGCGGACCCAAGAGGCCATCGACACCCAGTCGTTCCTGCCCGTCCAGTCGTGCATGAACGCGGCGAAGTACTCGACGAGCGATTACCTCCCGCGGCCGCTCGCCTACTGGCGGGTGGACGGTGTCCAGTGGGCAATGCCCTTTGCCGTGTCCGCGCCCATCGTGTTCTACAACCAGAACGCGTTCACGAAGGCCGGCCTCAATCCGGCCGACCCGCCGCTGACGCTCCCCCAGATGACCGAGGACGCCAAGGCGCTCAAGGCGTCGGGGACGGGCATGGGCCTCGTGCTCGACCCGTGGCATCTGGAGACGTGGCTCGCGACAGCCAACCAGCTGTTCGTGAACAACCAGAACGGGCGGAGCGCCCGCGCCACCAAAGGAGTGTTCGACACCAAGACGGCGGTGTCCATCTTCAGCCAGCTCGACACCCTGGTGCGCTCCGGCTGGGCCACGACCAACCCGTCCTCAGGCCCGGACGCGTACGACAACCTGCTCGGCATCGGCAGCGGCAAGTACGGCATGACCATTGAGACGTCGGCCGCCCTCGGCACCGTCACCAAGCTCTTGGGCAGCGGCCAGTACTCCAGCGTGAAGCTCGGCGTCGGACCGTTCCCGGTCTTCAGCTCTTCGATACAGGGCGGGATCGAGCCCGGTGGCTCAGGCGTGTACATCTCCGACCGCGTCCCCGCCCTGGACCAGGCGGCGGCGTGGACCTACATCGCCTATCTGATGAGCACGCAGTCTCAGGCGACGTGGGCCGCCGGGACCGGATACATCCCCGTCCGCAAGTCGTCCGTGCACACGGCCACGGTCCAGCACCTGTGGGTCACGAGCCCCGGATACAAGATCGCCTACAACGAGATCAACAACGGCGCCAACACCCCTGCCACGCAAGGCTCCGTCATCGGACCCTACGCCGACGTGCGCACTGACGTCGTCAATGCCGAGATCTCCATGTACACCTCGGGCGTGGCGCCGGCCAAGGCGGTCTCGACCGCCGAATCGCAGGTGAACCAGACCATCGCCGCCTACAACTCCCGGCTGGGCGCGTCGTAGCCGGCGGGTCGTACCAGACCTGCGGAGAACCAGCCGGGAATAGGCGAAGCGAGCGCGGAGCTGACCGCGTCGGCAACGAGCGCGGCGTGCTGCGGCTCGGCGCCCCCGCCGATTGCCCGGCTCGCGCCTTTGGGAGCAGCGTCGTGCTCGAACCCGTCAGTCTCGAGCCCTGAGCGCGCCGGGCGCGGCTACGAGCCTCACACGACTTCTCCGACAACTTAAAACGAGAACGTCACACCACCAGTCGGATTGCTGGCATCCCCGCGGCAACAATTCCCTGCAAACCTGCGGCAACAATTCCTACAAAGTTGATGTATCCGATCGTAATTGATAGGTTGCAACGGCCGGCGTCGCCGAACTTGACGCGGCGGCATCCGAATCCGAACGAACGAAGGGATCTCCGTGAGACAAAAGAGAGCAGTGGTAGCGCTCAGCCTCGTCGGCCTGGCCGCGACCGCGTTGCCCGTCCTGAGTAGCGGGACGGCAGGTGCGGACTATCAGCCTCAGGCCGGCGACGTGGTGGGTGTCTCGGGCGACACGCCCCAATACGCCGTCGAGTTCGCCGCTGACGGCGACGTATCGGGATCGCCGGGCTTCAACGGGTCGGGGGACAAGAACCGCTTCGTCTCGTTCAATGCGACGGCCGATGCGAACGGGCGTCAGTCGTACACGAACAGCGTGACGACCGGAGGCGCCTCGACGCTCCTGAACCCCACCGATGTGCTCAGGGCCGGCACGGACCCAGTCCAGCGGGTCTCGAGCAGCAGTGGCGCGATCTCCGCGCTGCTGGCCGACCAAAACTCTCCCGAGGTCATCAACTACGTGGCATCCTCGTCCCTCCCGACCTCGGCCCAGCAGACACAGGCGGGCAACCAGGGCTGGGGCTACCTCCACGTGGTCCAGATCGCCACTGACTCGGTACAGATCGCCGTAGATAGCACGTCGACCGACGCGCCGGCCGGCCTGTCTGCCGCTGAGCTCCTCGGCATCTACACGGGTGTGTACACCCAGTGGAACCAGCTGCCGAGTAACTCGGGGGGATCTACGAACACGATCGTTCCCCTAATCCCACCCTCGACGTCGGCCATCTACAAGACCTTCATCGCCGACCTGACGACAGCCAACGGAGGCCACACGCCCACCCTCTCGACCAGCGTGAAGACGGTCGAGCAGAACGACCCGACGGCCATCACCGGCAACACAACTCCGGCTGACGCGATCGTGCCGTTCTCGACGGCCCGCTTGAGCCTGTGGAACAGCGGATACTTCTACAACCCGAACGCGCCGTTCGGCACTAACGACTCCGCCGCAGGCAACAACGGGCACGGCAGCCCGTTCCCCCAGACCGGCACGTCGACCCCGCTGTCGCCGGGCGTCAAGCTCCTGGCCGGGACCCCGCCCGACAGCGGCGCCGTCTACGACAGCCCGATCACCGACTACGTGATCTTCCGACAGAGCGATGCCAGCTCCACGACCCCGTTCGAGCCAGGGAGCTCGCTCAACTGGGTGCAGACGCTGTTCTCGGATCCCAGCTCGCCCACCACCGCGTGGTTCGACAAGCCTGCCGGGAAAGCCCTCGTGGCCGCATCCGGCGTGACGCCCAGCTACGACGACCTGGGCGACGTGAGCTAGCACGAGCGCGATAGCCGCCACGTCATCGCCGCACGGGCCGCGGACCCATCGAGATCCGCGGCCCGGCCGGCGGCGTCCGTGCCGGCACTCGTTTCTCCACCAAAGAGAACACCAATCGTCTCCACTCAAAGAGAAAGAACGATCACCATGAGATTGAGAAAGAAAGGCACCATTGCCGCGGGCGTGTTCGCGCTGGTCTCGGGCATCATCACCGCTGGTTTCGCGGGGCCCGCGTCCGCCCAAGGGAACCCGCCGTGGGAACCGGACCCCGGTTCGGTCGGTGGCCTGATCTTCTACAACGCCGCCGGCCAGCAGGTCACCGGCGGGAACCTGACCGACTCGCCGGTCGCGGCCTACGTCGAGGGCACCTCGACCATCCGCAGCGGCGACTCCGTGGCCACGTTGTACGGCTACCTCCCGGTCGACGGGCAGCCCACCTCGGAGTGGTCCGGGGAGCAGCTCGGACTGACGACCACGTTCCCGAACACCGGCGCACCGCCACCGCTCAACTCGGCCACATTGCCCGTCGAGACCGGTCACAGCGGCGACGAGAACATCGCCACCTTGGAGGCCGACTACCCGAACAATGACCACTCGAACGACGGCTACGCCGGGATGTACCAGCTCCGGCTCTACACGAATGCGCCACGGAACGTACAGACCAGCCAATACGACTCCGCTGACATCTTGATCAGTGGGACGACATGGTCCGTCGTCTACCCGGTTCCGCTGTCCGTCACCACGAAAAAACTCGCCAAGGGCACGGCCGGGAAGGCGTACTCGGCCACGCTGGCGGCGACCGGGGGCAACGGTACGTACACCTGGTCCCTGGCGGCCGGATCAGCAGCGTTGCCGAAGAAACTCACCCTGTCGTCGGCCGGGGTCATCTCGGGCAAGCCGAAGAAGGCCGGGACCTTCAAGATCACCGTGGAGGTTCAGGCTGGCATAAGCACCGCCACGAAGGCCCTGTCCATAAAGGTCGCGTCATAGGGGGTCACCTGACCTACCGGGTGCTGAGGCACCCTTGACCGGCAGCGCGAAGGACCACGGGCGACGGAAGTCCCGCTCGTGGTCCTTCCGCGTGGGCCCACTGCCGGGTCATTTCACGAGCTCCGTGCGCTCCGTGCCGGTCCATTTCTCGAGTTTTCCGCGCGATACACGCGATTTAATTGATTCAAGATGTCTGATAGGTTTTGTCGACCATGAGACGCCCTTGGCGAGAGCCCTCCGTCGCGCCCGCTTTCGGGCGGTGGTTCGCCGGGGCCCTGGTCGTGGCGCTGGTCGGGCTGATCACGGTGGCGCCGGGTGCGGCCTCTTCGGCCGTCCCCTACAGCGACCCGAACGCGATCGGTTACATCGGGCTCTGCGACGCGCAGGGCCACCAGCTGACCAGCGGGAGCGTGAACACCGCGCCGTTGGCGTGGAGAGCCGTCTCGACCACCGCGGCGCAAGGGCCCTATGCCGGGCCGACACGCACAGCCGTCCTCATGTCGTACCAGCCGATCGACGGCCTCGCACCATCTGACTGGAGCGGTGACTTCCTTACCGCCGCCACGCGCTACTCGAATCCCGCCAACCCGATGGCCGCTGCCACGGGGGGCGACGAATCGCTGGCCGGGTTCATGACCGAGTACTCGCCGAAGTGGGACGGCTTCTTGCAGCTCCGTCTGTACCTCGACGCCGCCAATGAACCCGTCTACTCGCTGCACTACCCCGCACTCGACATCCAGGTCACGGGGAGCACGTGGCACGCCGTCGACGGCGGGCCGGTCAACTGCAACGCGGGCACTGCCGTATCGATCGAGAGCATCCTGCTCCCCCCCTCGAAGCTCAAGGCTCCGCCCGGCTCCTCGGCCTCAAAGACGAGCCCGGGTTCGACGACCCCGACCTCGAAGACGTCGAGCTCAGGCACCACGCCGAAGGTGGGCGCGGCCCCATCGTCCGCGACGGCCTCGCCCCAGAGCGTCGCTGCCAACACCCCGAGCTCCGATCACACGGGCGAATGGGCCGCTGTGGCCGCGATCGCCGCCGTCGCTCTCCTCCTCATCCTGGTCCTTGCTCGCTCCAGGTCCCGCCGCCAGCGGGCCGGCGGCGTGCAGAACGCATCCGCCACGACCGGAGTCTCCGCCACGACTGAAGACAAGGACGCAGATCGCGTCCCCGTCCCATCCACGAAAGGCACGACCCAGTGAACGCCCCGCTTCGCCGCCTCGCCCGTCAGGCCGGCCTCACCTTGATCGCCAGCCTGCTCCTGCTCGGCGGCACAGTGCTCAGCACCGTGAGCTGGCTCGGCGCCACGCCTGCCGGTGCCGCCACTGCACCCCCCTGGGAGCCCGACCCCGATGCGGTCGGAGGGCTCGTGTTCTACAACTCCTCCGGAACCGCCATCACGGGGGGCAACGTCACCGACTCCCCCATTGCGGCCTACGTGGAGGGCACCTCGACTGCCCGGTTCGGCGACAGCGTCGCCAGCTTGTACGGGTACCTCCCGGTGCAGGGCCAGCCCACCTCGGAGTGGGACGGCGAGCAACTCGGGTCGACGACCGACTTCCCGAACTCGTCGGCGCCGGCGCCACTCAACACGTCCACCCTGCCGGTCGAGACCGGGCACGCGGGCGACGAGACGTTGGACGAGTTGGAGGCCGACTTCCCCAACAACGGCACGGGTGGCTATGCCAATACGTACCAGCTGCGCCTCTACACGAACGCCCCGCACCACACCCAGGGGACGTCATACGACGCGGCCGACATCTTGCTGAGCGGAACTGGATCCACGGCGACCTGGTCCCTCGTCTACCCCACGACGCCGACGTTCACGTCCATGACGGTCTCGCCCGCCAGCCCGCAAGAGTTCGGTACGCAAGAGACCCTCACCGCGACGGTCACTCCTTCGTCGGCGGCGGGCACCGTGCAGTTCCTCGAGGGCTCGACCGACATCGGCAGCCCGGTCACCGTGAGCGGGGGCACGGCCGATGTCAAGACCTCCACGCTGCCGGGAGGGACCGACACCCTCACTGCGGCCTTTACGCCGACGGCCGGCACCGACGTGAGCCAGTCGAACGCCGTGCTGTCGTTCACGGTCACGCCGGCGTCGACGTCGACGACGCTGTCGGTCTCCCCGCCGAGCCCCCAGACATACGGCACGCAGGAAACGCTCACCGCAACGGTCACTCCATCGGCGGCGGCGGGCACCGTCCAATTCCTGGAGGGCTCGACCGACATCGGCAGCCCGGTCGCGGTGACGAGCGGACAGGCGCAGACCCAGACGTCCACGCTGCCGGTCGGAACCGAGAACCTGAGCGCAGTGTTCACGGCGGCGAACCCCGCCGACTATGCGACCTCGACCAGTAACACGGTCCCGTTCACCGTCAGCGCGGCCTCAACCACTACGACGCTGGCGGTCTCTCCGCCCAGCCCCCAACAATCGGGCACCCTCGAGACCCTCACCGCGACGATCACGCCGTCGGCCGCGCCCGGCACCGTCCAGTTCAAGGTCGGCACGACCGACATCGGTAGCCCGGCGACGGTGAGCGGCGGCACGGCAGAGGCCCAGACCTCGTCGCTCCCGGTCGGGACCGACAGCTTGAGCGCGGTCTTCACACCGTCGTCGACCGACTACACCGGGTCGACGGGCACGGCGTCGTTCACCGTCACGGGCGTGCCGACGACGACCACGTTGACGGCCTCACCCGCCAGCCCGCAGGAGTTCGGGACCCAGGAGACTCTCACCGCGACGGTCGCGCCGTCGTCGGCAACTGGCACTGTCCAGTTCGAGGTCGGCACGACCGACATCGGCACCCCGGTGACGGTGAGCGGCGGCACGGCCCATGTGCAGACTTCCACGCTGCCGGTCGGAACCGACAGCTTGAGTGCGGTCTTCACCCCGACCGTCGGAAACGGCTTCTCTTCCTCCACGGGAACCGCGTCGTTCACGGTGAACCCGATCACGACCACCACCGCGCTGACGGCCTCTCCCCCGAGTCCCCAGTTCTTCGGCACCGAGGAAACCCTCACGGCGACGATCACGCCGTCGGCCGCGGCTGGCACCGTCCAATTCGAGGTCGGCACGACGGACATCGGCACCCCGGTGACCGTGAGCGGGGGCACGGCCCATGTCCAGACGTCCACGCTGCCGGTCGGAACCGACAGCCTGAGTGCGGTCTTCACCCCGACCGTCGGCAGCAACTACGCCGGGTCGACCGGCACTGAGACGTTCACCGTGAACCCGGTGACTTCGACCTCGACGACGCTGACCGCCTCGCCCGCCAGCCCCCAGGAGTTCGGGACCCCGGTGACCCTCACCGCCACGATCTCGCCGTCGGCCGCGCCCGGCACCGTCCAGTTCGAGGTCGGCACGACCGACATCGGCAGCCCGGTGACGGTCAGCGGCGGCACGGCCCATGTCGAGACGTCCACGTTGCCGGTCGGGACCGACAGCCTGAGCGCAGTGTTCACGGCGGCGACCGGGAGCGGCTTCGGCCCGTCCACGGGAACAACGTCGTTCACGGTAAACCCGATCACGACCAACACCGTGCTGACGGCCTCGCCGCCGAGCCCACAGTTCTTCGGCACCCTGGAAACCCTCACGGCGACGATCACGCCGTCGGCCGCGCCCGGCACCGTCCAGTTCGAGGTCGGCACGACCGACATCGGCGGCCCGGTGACCGTGAGCGGCGGCACGGCCCATGTGCAGACGTCCACGCTGCCGGTCGGAACCGACAGCCTGAGTGCGGTCTTCACCCCGACCGTCGGCAGCAACTACGCCGGGTCGACCGGCACTGAGACGTTCACCGTGAACCCGGTGACTTCGACCTCGACGACGCTGACCGCCTTGCCCGCCAGCCCCCAGCAATACGGGACCCAAGAGACCCTCACCGCGACGGTCTCCCCGTCGGCCGCGCCCGGCACCGTCCAGTTCGAGGTCGGCACGACCGACATCGGCAGCCCGGTGACGGTGAGCGGCGGCACGGCTCATGTGCAGACGTCGACCCTTCCCGCCGGGACCGACAACCTGAGCGCGGTCTTCACCGCCGCGACCGGGAGCGGCTTCGGCCCGTCGACCGGCACGGACACCTTCACCGTCAGTGCGGCTCCCACCACCACCACACTGGTGGCCTCGCCGTCGAGCCCGCAGTACGCCGGCACCCCGGAGACCCTCACCGCCACCATCTCGCCGTCGGCCGCGCCTGGCACCGTCCAGTTCGAGGTCGGCACGACCGACATCGGCAGCCCGGTGACGGTGAGCGGCGGCACGGCTCATGTGCAGACGTCCACGTTGCCGGTCGGGACCGACAACCTCAGCGCTGTCTTCACCCCGTCGTCGGGCAACTACGTCGGATCGACCGGCGCCGAGTCCTTCACCGTGAACCCGGTCACGTCCACCACGACGACGCTGACCGCGTCGCCCGCCAGCCCGCAGCAGTACGGGACGCCGGAGACCCTCACCGCGACGGTTTCGCCGTCGGCCGCGCCCGGCACGGTCCAGTTCGAGGTCAACGGAACCGACATCGGGAGCCCGATGACGGTCAGCGGGGGCATCGCCCACACGCAGACGTCCACGTTGCCGGTCGGGACCAACAGCCTGAGCGCAGTTTTCACCCCGACGAGCGGGAGCGCCTACGGCGGGTCCACCGGAACCGCGCCGTTCACGATCGCCGGGCACGCCGCGAACGGCTACTGGCTGGTCGGCTCCGACGGCAGTGTCCACAACTACGGCGCCGGGTCGAACTACGGCTCCGCCGCCTCCATCCACCTCAACGCCCCGATCGTGGGCGCGGCATCCACCCCCGACGGCAAGGGCTACTGGCTCGTCGGCGCTGACGGGGGGGTCTTCACCTTCGGCGACGCTCTCTTCTACGGCTCGGCCGGGGGCATACACCTGAACGCCCCGGTCGTCGGCATCGCCGCCACCCCCGACGGCAAGGGCTACTGGCTGGTGGCCGCCGACGGTGGGGTCTTCACCTTCGGGGACGCCTTCTTCTACGGCTCGGCCGGAGGCACCCACCTGAACGCGCCGGTGGTGGGTATCGCCGCTACCCCCGACGGCAAGGGCTACTGGCTGGCCGCGGCCGACGGCGGCGTGTTCACCTACGGCGACGCCCTCTTCTACGGCTCGGCCGGGAGCACCCACCTGAACAAGCCGGTGGTGGGTATCGCCGCTACCCCCGACGGCAATGGCTACTGGCTGGCCGCGGCCGACGGCGGCGTGTTCACCTACGGCGACGCCCTGTTCCACGGGTCGGCGGGGGGCACGCACCTCGACGCCCCTGTCGTGGGCATCGGGTCCACATCCGACGGCAACGGCTACTGGCTGTTCGCCGCCGACGGGGGGGTCTTCACCTACGGCGACGCCCTCTTCTACGGCTCCGCCGGGGGAACGCCGCTGAGCGCCCCGATCGTGGGCCAGGGGATCGCATAGGCATGGCGCGGGCGGGAGCACGGTCGTGACCACGGCCACAGACGAAACCGTCATCGTCCCCCTGGCGGCGGCGTCCAGCCTCGACGCGATCGGCATCGCGGCGTGGTTCGGGACGACCAAGGTGCTGGCCGACGTCAACATCGCGGCCCCGCCGGCCGCCGTCACCGCGCTGATCGGCCCGTCGGGCTGCGGGAAGTCAACCTTCCTGCGGATCCTCAATCGCATGCACGAGTCCGTGCCCGGCGCACGTATGGCGGGCGAGGTCTACCTGGACGGGGAGGAGATCTACGCGCCCGCGTACCGCCTGACGCAGGCGCGTCGGCAGATCGGCATGGTCTTCCAGAAACCAAACCCCTTCCCCGCCATGTCGATCGCCGACAATGTGGTCGCCGGGCTGACCCTGACCGGGACGCGGATCGGCCGTTCCGCCCGCCAAAATCTGGTCGAGCGCTCTCTCCGGCGCGCCGGCCTCTGGGAGGAGGTCAAGGACCGGCTCGGCAAGCCGGGCGGCGCGCTCTCCGGTGGGCAACAGCAGCGGCTCTGCATCGCCCGAGCCCTGGCCGTCGAGCCGAAGGTCCTGCTCATGGACGAGCCGTGCTCGGCCCTCGACCCGACGTCGACGCGCCGCATCGAGGAGACGATCGCCGAGCTGCGCTCGCAGGTGACCATCGTCATCGTCACCCACAACATGGGACAGGCGGCCCGGGTGTCCCAGCAGACGGCGTTCTTCCTGGCGGAGGCCGGAACGCCAGGGGGGATCGTCGAACAGGGCCCGACCCAGAAGATCTTCTCCGACCCGACGGACCCGCGAACCGCCGACTACGTGGAGGGCCGGTTCGGGTGAGCGTCACAACCGGGAACGACGTGATGCCGCGCCAGCTCTCGACCAAGCTGGACCTCTCCGATCGCGTCTTTCGCGGCGGCGCCCGGACGGTCGCTCTGTTCGTCCTCAGCATCACGGGCGCCATCGGGATCTTCCTCGGCTACCAGTCCATCCCGACCCTGCACCACTACGGTCTGCACTTCTTCACGCAGACGCAGTGGCAGCCCGAGCTCGACCGGATCGGCGTGGCCGCCGTCCTCGTCGGGACGGTCGAGGTCGCCCTGGTGGCGCTGGTCGTGAGCTTCCCCCTCGCGCTGGCGCTCGCGCTCTTCATCTCCGACTACGCGCCGCCGCGGATCAAGTCCGCCCTGGTGTCGACCGTCGACCTGATGGCGGCGGTGCCCAGCATCATCTACGGCCTCTGGGGGTTCTTCCTGCTGATGCCCCACGCCATCCACATCGCCCGCTTCCTGAGCGAGTACCTGAGCTTCATCCCGATCTTCCGCGTCGACACGGACCCCCATGCGGCCGTCTACCAGCAGTCCACCTTCACCAGCTCCGTCTTCATCGCCGGATTGACGGTGTCGATGATGACGATCCCGCTGGCCTGTGCCGTCATGCGGGCCGTGTTCGACCAGGCGCCACGCGGCGAGCGCGAAGCGGTCATCGCCCTGGGCGGGACCCGTCTCGGCGTGGCCCGGATGGTCGTCTTCCCCTTCTCGCGCGGCGGGATCATCGGCGGCACCATGCTGGCCCTGGGCCGGGCGCTGGGCGAGACGGCGGCCGTCATCATCATCGTCTCACCGGCGTACTCCATCAACGCCCACATCCTCCAGTCCGGGTTCCAGACCACGTCCGCGCTGATTGCAGCCAACTTCGGAAACGCCAGCCGTTCGCAGCTCTCGGCACTGCTCACGGCCGGCTTCGTCCTGTTCCTCATGACCCTCCTCGTCAACATCATCGCCGCGGTCTTCGTCCGCCGCAGCCGCAGCGGCGCCGGGACGGAGATCTGACATGACCGTCCTCGACGCCCCCCCAGGTGTCGCCCCGAGCGACCGCGGCACACCCCCGGCGCGGCCCGATCGGCACGATCCTCCCGTCCAGCCGCAGCGGCCCCGCCGGGTCCGGGCGCTCACCGGCGAGGAGGTGGTCGCGCTCGTCGGCTCCCTCGTTGCCTCCCTCGCGCTGGTCACCATCGGCTACCTGCACATCTTGGACTTCAGCGGGCTGGTCGGCTTCCTCGTGTGCTGGTACCTGACCTTCATGGCCGTCTACACCGTGGTCCTGGCGGTGACCAACCCGCGCTTCATCGTCCTGGAGCGGCTCGTGGCCTCGACGCTCTACGTCGCGGCCGCCATCGTCCTCTTCGCCCTCGGCAGCACGGTCGTCTACACGTTCGTCAAGGGCTGGCACGCCCTCGTGCATGTCAACTTCTATACGCACGACATGGCAGGGGTCTCCCCGACGGCGCCACTCACCCAGGGTGGGATCCTCCATGCCATCGTCGGCACCGTCATTGAGGTCGGCATCGCGGTGGCGATCTCCGTTCCGCTGGGCGTCGCCACTGCGGTCTACCTGAACGAGGTCGGAGGCCAGGGCTCCTCGCTGGTGCGCACCGTGGTCGAGGCGATGACCGCCCTCCCCGAGATCCTGGCCGGCCTCTTCGTCTACGTCTTCCTCATCGTCGAGTTCGGGCTGCCGAAGTCCGGCATCGCCGTCGCCGTCGCCATGGCCGTCACCATGACCCCGATCGTCGCCCGGGCGTCCGAGGTGGCGCTCCGGGTCGTGCCGGCCGGCCTGCGCGAGGCGAGCGAGGCCTTGGGCGCGCCCAGGTGGAGGACGACGTGGAAGGTCGTCCTCCCCGAGCGCGGGGACCGGGCTCGCCACCGCGGTGATCCTCGCCATCGCCCGCGGCATCGGCGAGACGGCCGTCGTCCTGATCTGCTCGGGCGCCTCGAGCTTCCTGACCTTCAATCCGACGGGAGTGCCCATGAACTCGCTCCCGCTCTTCATCTACACCGAGTACATCACCCACGAGCCGACGGCGATCGCCCGGGCGTTCGGGGCAGCCAGTGTGCTGCTCATCATGGTGCTGGCCCTCTTCGTGGTCACCCGTTTCATCGTCCGCGACAGGAGCGGACGATGAGCGTGCGAGCACCGAGGCGTGCACCAGCACGCTGCGCCGCGTGGGCGAGCGTCGCCCTCGCCTCCATGCTGGTCCTGCTGCTCGGCTACGCCGGGCAGCGCGGGCGCTGCCGCCCCGACGGCGCTCATCCAGGGCTCCGGCTCGAGCTGGGCCGCCAACGCCGTGAACCAGTGGGTGGCCGACGTCAACTCGCAGGGCGTCCAGGTGGTCTACACCCCCGACGGCGACGCGCAGGGTCGAACGGACTTCGCCAACCGCACGTCGGACTTCGCCGTGACGGCCGAGGGTTTCCAGGGCGGGTCGGACACATCGCAGGGACGGCCGTACGCCTACCTGCCCATCGCCGCCGGCGGCACGTCGTTCCCGTACCAGATCAGATTCGACGGCCAGCAGGTGGAGAACCTCCGGCTCTCGGGCGAGACCCTCGTCAAGATCTTCACGAACCAGATCACCAACTGGGACAATCCCGAGATCACGCAGGACAACAACGGCGTGCAGCTGCCGTCGCTGCCCATCATCCCGGTGGTGCAGGCGGAGGGATCCGGGTCCACCTACCAGCTGACCAATTACTTCGCCACCGACTTCGCCAGCATCTGGAACCCCTACGCCGGCGCGCCCGGCCCCACCGAGTACTTCCCGCGCCAGGGCAATCAGATCGCCCAGAACGGCTCAAACGCCTCCATGAACTACGTGGCGTCCAGCGAGGCGAACGGATCCATCGGCTACGTCGAGTACTCCTTCCCCTTGAGCGTCAACTACCCAGTGGTCAAGGTGCTCAACAGCGCGGGCTACTTCACGCTGCCGACGCAGTACAACGTCGCGGTCTCGCTCGAGGCGGCCCAGATCAACATGGACAAGAGCTCGCCGAACTACCTGCTTCAGAACCTCACCAACGTCTACGTCAACCCCGACCCGCGCACCTACCCCCTCTCGTCGTACGTCTACATGATCGAACCGACCGGGACGTACCCCAGCCCCGAGTCCAAGGTGACGACGCCCATGCGGCAGGCGCTCGCCGACTTCGCGTACTACGGCATATGCCAGGGACAGAAGGAGATCGGTCCCATCGGGTACTCGCCGCTGCCGGTCAACCTGGTCGAGGCCGCCTTCGGGCAGATCCAGCAGCTCCAGACGGCGGACCCCGGCATCAGCCTGCAGAACCTGAACATCGGCACCTGTGACAACCCGACCTTCATCCCGGGCCAGCCCGATGACGAACTACCTGGCCCAGATCGCGCCGCTCCCCCCCGCCTGCGACCACGAGGGCGCAGGTCCGTGCGCCGCGGGCGTGACCCCCAACGGGATCGGGGCGACGCCGACGTCCTCCGGAACGTACCCCGGCGCCAGCTCACACACCGGATCCGGGGCGAGCACGACCGCCACCACCACTGCGGTCGCGACGGGGGCCGGAGCGTCGTCCTCGACCTCCTCCCAGGAGAACGCGTCGGCGGCGGGCCAGGCGTCGGCTGCCGGATCCCAATCGAACCGGCCTCTTCCCGTGCGGTTCGTCTCGGCCACGCTGCCGGTCTCGACCTCGCCGCCGGTCGCGCCGCTGGTGGCCTTGGCCCTGCTCGCCATATTGGCCTTCCCGGCCGTGATCGCCTACCGGCGCTCGCGGCGCAGGGGCGAAAAGGAAGGAGCCACCCCGTGAGACGTCTCTTCTCACTCGTCCTCGCCGTCACGGCGTTGACCGGTGTCGTCTTTCCGGCCGTCCTCGTGACCGCGCCGGCCGTCGCGTCTGCCGCCTCGGACACCGGCCCCGTGACCGTCACGCTCGACCGTGACGCGCCACGAGGTCGTCAGTGGGACCGACCAGGTCGTCGACACGCGGAACGTCACCTTGAACGTGGGCCAGACGGTCAACCTGGCCGGTCGCCAGGAGATCAACGTCTCGTGGTCCGGGGCGCACCCCACCGGGGGCATCGTGGCCAACCAGAACTCGGCCCAGGCCCAGTACGAGGAGTACCCCTTCGTCCTCCTCGAATGCCGGGGCATCGATTCGACGAGCGTGGCCCCGTCCCAACAGCTCACTCCGCAGACCTGCTGGACCCAGACCTGGTCTGAGCGCTACCAGGACAGCCTCGGCGACACCTACCCCCCGTACCGCCTGGACGAATTCGCCCCGTCCTCGGACCTCGCCCCGATCGTCGGCGCGCCGTCCCCGCTGCCCGCTTCGTGCAACGGGGACGAGGATGCACCCGTCCAATACTGGGTCCCCTTCGACTCCGCCAGTGGAACGGTCTACCCGGGCGGGAATGCCGGGTGCGCCGGAGAGGCGCCCGAGTCGAACGACGTAGGGGGCGGCGCGTTGCCGAGCAACGAGACGTTCGGCGTCACGGGGACCAACGGTCAGGGCAACGCCAATTTCGACGTCTTCACGTCCCAGCAGAACTCCGACCTGGGTTGCACCCAGGGGGTCCCGTGCGCCCTGGTGGCCGTCCCGATCATGGGGATCAGCTGCAACCCGGGAGTCCAGACCAGCCCGCCACCAGGTTCGTCCGACGTCACGGCGTGCGAGGCCACCGGCGCGTACGCACCGGGGTCGAACGCGGACACGGGTGTCTACGAGGATGGAGCCGACCTGGCCGTCACCGGCGCCCTGTGGTGGAGCTCGTCGAACTGGCGCAACCGCATCACCGTCCCCCTCTCGTTCGCCCCTCCCCCCAACGCGTGCGCCCTCTCCGGCTCCTCGGCCAACAAGGTCATCGACATCTACGGCTCCGAGATGATGATCCAGGCCACCGCGCAGTGGGACCCCAGCTTCTGCCTCAACAGCCAGAACACGTTCACGGTCGAGCACGTCCAGACCGGCGAGCCCCAGGCGCGCAACCTGGTGGCGACCGGCGGAGCGGAGGCCGCCTTCACCAGCTACGCGCAACCGAACGGATACGGCAAACCGGTCGTCAACGCCCCGGTGGCCGTGACCGGCTTCTCCATCTCCTACGACGTCGACGGGGCCAACGGTCAGCCGTACCCGAGCCTCAAGCTCAATCCGCTGCTCCTGGCCAAGCTCCTCACCGAGTCGTACCCCGGTGAGCTCTTCATGAAGCAGGAGGATCCCGCACTCTCGAAGAACCCGCTCAACATCACCCAGGACCCCGAATTCCAGGCGCTCAACCCGGGCATCAAACCGATCGACATCCCGGGCCCAGGCTCGGACGCGGCAGCGGAGCTCATGGCGATGTCGAGCAACTCGGACGTCATGGAAGCCCTCACCACCTACATCAACGACGACCCGGTGGCGAGGGCTTGGCTCAACGGCACGCCCGATCAGTGGGGGATGGTGGTCAACCCCGCCTACAAGGGCATCCAACTCCCCGTCGACCAATGGCCGCTGCTGTCCACATTCGAGCCGAAGCCGTACTACCAGACGGACAACAACGACTGCCTCTACAACGATCCGGTCCCGTTCCAGCCCCTGGTCGCCGCGCCGCTCGCCAACCTCGAGGACATCAGCGAGTCGGTGCAGTACGCGTTGCCGAACTCGACGGTCGACTGCGACCAGCCCACGCCCGACTCACAGGTAGGCGAGAAGCTCGTCACGGACGGCCAGCAGAGCCCGGGGAACGAGTTCATGATCGCCATCACCCCGCTGGCCGACGACCAGCGTTACCTGCTCACCCCGGCGTCTCTCCAGACGACCAGCGGGAACTTCGTGGCGCCGACGACTGCGTCCATGCAGGCGGCGGCAGCGTTGTTGAAGCCGGACCCGTCCTCGGGAACCTGGCCCGTCCCGTACACCGAGTTCAGCCAGCCGAGCGGGGCGTCGGCCTACCCGGGGACGATGGTGGTCTACGCCGCCGTCCCGACCAAGGGCCTGCCGACAGCCGACGCGCAGGAGTACGCCGACTTCCTCGAGTTCGCCGCCACGAACGGTCAGACGCCCGGCTCGGGCGTCGGCCAGCTGCCTCCCGGCTATCTCCCGCTCACCGCGGCCGACGGGCTCGGCCGCCTCGCCGCCTACACGCAGGCGGCGGCGCAAGACGTGGCGGCGCAGAACGGTCAGGTCCCCTCCCTCCTCGCCGTCGTGGTCGGGGGAACGGGGGGCACCTCGCCCACGACGGCGCCATCCAGCGGCTTCTCGACCACTTCGGGCGGGTTCCCCTACCAGGTGGACTCAGTGCTGACGCCGTACTTGACCGGCCATCCGTTGCTGGCGGCGCACAAGGCGCAAAACGCGGCTGGGCACGCCATCGCGGAGCAGATGGTCTCCAGCGTCCTGCACCCCGCTGGGCTGCTCTGGACCGCGGGTTTCCCCGTCGTGCTGCTCTTCGTCCTCGGCGCCCTCGGGGCGCTGAGCGTGCCGCTGACGTTCAGGCTCGGCCGAAAGCGCGGCCGATGGTGATGGAGGTGTCGGAGCTCGCCGGGAAGCCTGCGGGCGACGACGAAGCCGCGCGCGAACCAGGAGCCGAGGCTGCCGAGGCGGTTCCCGAAGCCGACGACTGCGCCGCCGGCGCCGCCACCGCCGCCGAAGACGAGCGCGCCCAGCGCTCGGGTCCGCCCCGCCCCAGCGTCGCCGCGCTGGCGCTCACCCTGGTGATGGTGGTGAGCGTGGGCGCCCTGTTCTTCGGAGTCTTCGCCTTCGGGCTGAGCAGCCTGCAGGAGCAGCGGAGCCAGCACGTGCTCTACTCCGAGTTCCGCGGCCTGCTCGATCCGTCGAGCCCGAACGCGCCGTACATCGGCGGCAAAATTCCACCCGGCGCTCCCTTGGCTCTGATAAGTGCACCGGCGGCCGGAATACACCGCGTCGTCGTGGTCGAGGGAACGTCGGCGGGCGACACCCTCGCCGGGCCCGGGCACCTCCCCAACACGGTGCTCCCCGGCCAGGCCGGTAACTCGGTGCTCCTCGGCCGAGCCGCGACGGCCGGCGCACCGTTCGCTCACGTCGCCGAGCTGCGGGCCCGTGACGTCGTCACCGTCCAGACGGGCCAAGGCACGTTCCACTACCGCGTGCGCGGCCACCTCGTGAGCGGCGGACGGCTGCCCACGATCCCCTCCACCAGCGGGCTGCTCCTCCTCGGCACCTCAGCCAGTGCCCAAGGTCTTCCCTCGCTCACCCCGAGCCACGTCGACTACGTCGTGGCCCAGCTCGTGGGCAAGGCGGTCGGAGCCCCGCACGGGAAGCCGACCCGAGTGCTGGCGACGAACCTTCCCGGCCACAACGACCCTGGTGCCTGGCCGTTCGTGCTGCTCTGGACCGGAGCCCTCTTCGCCGCCACCGCGGCGTGCTGGTGGCTGTGGTCCTACTGGGGCCTCCTGCGCACGTGGCTCGTCGGCGCCCCCGTCCTCTTCGCCATCCTCTGGTTCTTGAGCAACGAGGCGACCCGCCTTCTCCCCAACGTCTACTGACCGCCCCATGCCGCCCCCTGACCTGCACCTGGCGATGCGCCCAATGACCGAAACGGGGGTCTGAGCTGGGAAATCCTTAAACACGATCAACCCGCTTCCTTTTAGGGTTTCAGGTGGTTTAGAGTGCACGGCCATGCACGAACAGATCACCGCAAACCGCGTCGCGCCCTCGCGCGCTCCGTCGCGGGCCCGAAGCCTCCGGCGGGCCGCCGGAATCGGCGCCCTGGCCCTCGCTCCTCTCGCTCTGGCGACCGTCCCGGCCCTCCCCGCCGGTGCTTCGGGCGGCACCGTGAACCTCGTCGCCTACTCCACCCCCAAGCCCGCGTACGCGGTGCTGGCGCAGGACTTCGCCAAGACCAAGGCCGGGGCCGGCGTCTCAATCTCGCCCTCGTTCGGACCTTCGGGCACGCAGGCGACAGCCGTCATCAGCGGCTTGCCGGCCAGCATCGTCAACTTCTCGCTCGAGCCCGACATGAAGAAGTTGATCAAGGCCGGACTGGTGTCGTCGAAGTGGAACAACAACAAGACCAAGGGCATGGTCACCAACTCCATCGTCTCCTTCGTGGTGCGCAAGGGGAACCCGCACCACATCACCTCGTGGGCGGACCTGCTGAAATCCGGGGTGAGCGTCATCACCCCGAACGTCTTCAGCTCGGGCAGCGCGAAGTGGAACATCATGGCGGCCTACGGCTCCCAGATCGTGCAGGGCAAGACGGCCGCGCAGGCCGAGTCATTCGTGGCCCAGATGCTGCACCACACCGCCGCGCAGCCAACCAGCGCGAGCGCGGCCATGCAGACCTTCCTCTCCGGGCAGGGCACCGTGCTCCTCGACTACGAGGACGACGCGCTCTACGCCCAGAAGAAGGGTGAGCCGATCACGATCGTCACGCCGCCGCAGACCATCCTCATTCAGAACCCGATCGCCGTGACCAAGTCGGCCAGCCCGGCGGCCAAGGCCTTCCTGGCCTATCTCATCTCGCCCGCCGGCCAGAAGGTCTGGGGCCAGCAGGGCTACCGACCGGTGATCCCCTCGGTGGCGGCGCAGTTCCACTTCCCCAAGCCCAAGACGCTCTTCTCCATCCACAAACTGGGCGGTTGGGAGAAGCTCAACACGAAGTTCTTCGACCCTCAGACAGGCATCATCGCCAAGGACGAGCAGTCGCTCGGCGTCTCCACGGCCAGCGGATAGCACGCGGTGACGGTCCCCGTCTCGCTCCCCGACTCCGGGGCCGCCTCCGGTCGCGCCCTCTCCGCTAGACGGGGACCTGGGGCGCCGTGGCGTCGCGGCAGCTCGGACGCCCCCCCGGCGGGGCTGGTGCGGGTCGGTGAGACGGCCGCCAGGGTCGGCGGCCCGGCGCTCGCCGTCACCTACCTGTCTCTTCTCGTCCTGCTGCCGCTGGCCGCGCTCATCACGAACGCGTTCAGCGGCGGCTGGTCCGAGTTCTGGAGCGCCGTCACCCAGCCCGAGGCTGTCGCCGCGCTCGAGCTCACCCTGGTCGCCGCCCTCGTCGTGGCGGTCGTCAACTCGATAGCCGGCCTGGCCATCGCGTGGGTGCTCGTCCGCGACGACTTTCGGGGCAAGGCGCTGGTGAGCGCGGTCATCGACCTGCCGTTCGCCCTCCCCACCATCGTGGCCGGACTCACCCTGCTGACCCTCTACGGACCGAACAGCCCGTTTCACGTCAACCTGGCCGACACCCGTATCGGCATCGGCCTTGCGCTTTTGTTCGTGACGCTGCCGTTCTGCGTACGCAGCGTCCAACCGGTCCTGGCCGAGCTCGACCGGGAGACCGAGGAGGCCGCCGACTCTCTCGGCGCCAGTCGCCGCCAGGTGCTGCGCCGCGTCATCCTGCCCAGCCTCCTGCCCTCGGTGCTGGCGGGCGCGGGGCTGGCCTTCGCCCGCGCCATCGGGGAGTTCGGCTCGGTCGTGCTGATTTCTGGGAACATCCCGTTCAAGACCGAGGTGGCGTCGTCGTGGATCTACAGCCTGACCCAGAGTGACGACCTGCCGGCGGCGAGTGCCGTGTCGGTGGTCCTGATCGTCATCGCCCTCGCCGTCCTCGTCCTCATCGGATGGGGCCGTCGTCGCTTCGAGGTTCCGGACACGGTATGAAATCGCGCTGGCGCCTGCCGCTCCGCTTCGCCGTGCTGGGTTACCTGGCCCTGCTCGTCATCCTGCCCGTGTCCATGGTGTTCTACCGCGCCTTCGAACACGGGCTCGGTTCGGCGTGGGACGCTTTGACCACACCCGACGCCCTGCACGCCCTGTGGCTCACGCTGCTCGTCGCGGCCATCGCGGTCCCGCTGAACACGATCTTCGGGGTGGTTGTCTCCATCATCCTCGCCCGCCACCGCTTCCCCGGAGCCTGGCTGCTCGACGCCATGGTCGACATCCCCCTTGCCATCTCCCCTGTCGTCATCGGCTTGGCCCTCATCCTCGTCTACGGGCACACGGGGTGGTTCGGCAACTGGCTGGCGGCCCGAGGGATCACGGTCATCTTCTCCATACCGGGCATCGTCATGGCCTCCGCCGCCGTGTCGCTCCCCTACGTCGTGCGCGAGGTGCTCCCGGTGCTCCAAGAGATCGGCACCGAACAGGAGCAGGCGGCGCGCACCCTCGGGGCCGGGCCGTTGACCGTCTTCCGGCGCGTCACACTGCCCAACATCCGGCGGGGGCTCGCCTACGGAGTGACGCTGACGACGGCCCGGGTCCTGGGCGAGTTCGGTGCGGTCGTCATCGTGTCGGGAGCCATCGCCGGCAAGACCGAGACGCTCACCCTCTTCATCTCCGACAGCATCGACAACCTCGATCCCCAGAGCGCGTACGTCGGCGCCGTGGCCCTCTGCCTCGCCGCCCTGATCGTGCTCACCGTCTTGACCGTCACCGACCGCAAGCGCGACGAGTGGCATGGGAGGACCGCCTGATGAGCATTCAAGTCGAGAACATCTCGAAGAAGTTCGGCGATGCCGTGGCCCTCGAAGGCGTCACGCTCGACGTTCCCACCGGTTCGCTCACCGCCCTGCTCGGCCCGAGCGGCGGTGGCAAGTCCACCCTCCTGCGCATCATCGCGGGCCTGGATACGCCCGATACGGGAAGGATCTCCATCGAGGGTGAGGACCTGACGGGCACGCCGGCGCGCCACCGCGGCGTCGGCTTCTGCTTCCAGCACTACGCACCGTTCCGCCACCTGACCGTCCGGCGCAATGTCTCGTTCGGCCTCGACATCCGGCGACGACCCAGGGCCGAGATCAAGGCACGGGTGGACGAACTGCTCGAGCTCGTCGGCCTGTCCCACCTCGGGGAGCGGTACCCCTCGCAACTCTCTGGTGGGCAGCGCCAGCGCATGGCTCTCGCCCGAGCCCTGGCCATCGAGCCCAAGGTTCTCCTCCTCGACGAGCCCTTCGGCGCCCTCGACGCTCAGGTCCGGACCCAGCTGCGCCAGTGGCTCCGCGACCTGCACGAGACGTTGAACGTGACGACGGTGCTCGTCACCCACGACCAGGAGGAGGCCATGGAGGTGGCCGACCGGCTGGCCGTGGTGAACCACGGCCGCCTGGAGCAGGTCGGGACGCCGGCGGACATGTACGACCACCCGGCGAACGAGTTCGTCATGACCTTCCTCGGACCGGCCACGAAGCTCGGCGGCCTGTGGGTGCGACCACACGATTTGGCCGTCCATCAGGGGGAGAGCTCCCACTCGGACGCCTTCGAGGGAACTGTCTCTCGGGTCACCCACCTCGGCTTCGAGGTCAAGGTCGATGTGGACCTGGCCGGCGGGGGTAGCTGCTGGGTGCAACTGAGCCGGGGGACGGCTGCCGACCTCGGTCTCGAGGCGGGACAGCGGGTCTGGGTGGCCCGAGCCAAGGCGGCTGAGGCCGACAAGGTGGCGAGTCTCATCGCCTGAGTGCGGGCGGGTATTCCGAGCCGAAGATCGACTGGAGTGCCGCGGTCTGATTGCTTCCGTATCTCAACGGGATGGGCGTCATCTCTTAGTACGGTGACTTCGGCCATGGGGACATGATCGGCGGGATCGGGGTCTTCAAGCACATCTCTGTCGGCGGCGGCGCTGACCTGCCCCGTGCGGGTGGGACCGCTTGGTCCTCGCCGTGTTCAGACTCGCCACCTACTTCGCGCCATCGCCAAAAGACACCCGACGGAGCAGGTCGACGAATACGTGCAGAACGTCTACCCGCCGCCGCTCGAGCACTCGACCGCCGCGTCCTGACCTCTCGCCCTGTATCGCGTTCGTCCTGACACGGCGTCGGTTCCGGACCCGAGACGACGGATTTCGTCGCGACGGATCAGCGTCACGAATCGGATTGGTTGCAGCGAGTCTGACGACAACGGCTTGATTGCCGCGGGTTCGGCGAAGGATTTCCATCGAGAAACTCAGGTGTGTATACCTTGCGGCCCATGGGCTCCTGAGGCAGACTCGTGACCCATCCCGGACGTCGCGCAGGACGCGGGCCATTGGCGAGCATTTCGAGGGGGCGACAGATCTGATGGCACGACTGGTTCCGTCCGCTGACAACAGTGGTGCCGACGCGTCGGCTCGCCGGCGAAGTGACCAAGCGCGCTGGCTATCCGCCCGAGTGATCCGGCGCTGTTGGGCCTTGCCGGCCGTCGCTGCACTCGCCGTCCTTCCGGTCGTTGAAGCCTCGCCCGCGAACGCGGCCGAACTCATCGCGTACCAGAACATCTCCGAGCAGAAAATGGTCGATGTCGCGTTCGACTCGTCCGGCAACCTCTACGAGAGCGAGGACAACGGCAACGTCAACGTATGGCCGCTGGCCAACGGCACTGTTTTCGGTCACCCGGTGAAGACTGGGAAGGCAAACACGCTGTTCACACTCCACGACACGCCGGCCATTGCCTTCGACAGCGCCGGAGACCTCTTCGTCACGGACCGCAACGGCACCAGCAGCGGCGGCATCTACGTCCTTCCGGTCGCGTCCGGCTCCATCTTCGGCGTGCCCGTCACCGCGGACACTCCAACCCAGATCGTCAGCGGCCTCGACGACCCGATCGGCCTGGCCTTCGACACCGCCGGCAACCTGTACTACGCCACGCAGAACACGCTCGACGTCCTACCGTTGACGAGCGGAATGATCTATGGCCACCAGGTCACCGCCGATACGCCGTCCGTACTCGTAACCGGACTGACCGAAGGAGGGTTCATCACCTTCGACAGTGCGACCACCTTTAACGCGACGTCGCAGACCCAGGACCTCTTCTACACCGACGTGGCGAATCAGGTCGGCGAGGCGGCGTCCGTGAACGTCCTCCCCGGGACGACCGAGACCATCTACGGGCAGCCGGTCACTGCGAACACGCCGAAGGTGCTCTTCAGCGGTCTGACCGATACGTCCGGCGTCGCCATCGACCCGACTGGCGACCTCTATGTCGACTACTACGGCAACGTCGGGGTGGTCTCGCCTACCAGCACGACGATCGACGGCACCAACGTCACCGCTAATACCCTCACCCAACTGGCCACCGGTCTCCTGGGTGATCTCGGGAACACGCTCTACGGCGGCAACCTCTTCGTGGTCGACCAGGACAACGGGTCCATCGATGAGCTCACGACCCCGACGGCAGCGGTCGCTTCGGTCACGTTCGGTGGGAGCCCGTCCAATCCGCTGATCTTGGTTCAAGGGACCGGCTTCAACACCACTCCGCCGACCTCGCCGACGTGCGGCTCCTCGACGGGCAAGGACTACAAGTACGGCGACCTTTACCTCATGGACAACACCAACGCGTGGGTCGCCGGCCTTCCCAGCGACTGCGTCGGGCTCACGGTGGCCAAGCGCAAGACGGACACGACCGAGTTCGGTCTGGGATCGTTCTACGTCAAGTACGGCTACGCCCTGGCCGCCGGCGACTCGTACACCCTCGGCCTCGACGGCACGACCGTGAAGGGGACGGTGAGCTACGCCGGCTCCTCCATTGCCACCATCTTGTCCGTGACGCCCCCGTCAGGACCGACGAGCGGGGGAACCACGGTGACCATCAAAGGTACCGGCCTGACGGGGACGACGTGGGTGTTCTTCGGATCGCTTCCGGCGAAGCACGTCAAGGTGCGACCCAACGGGTCCGTCACCTGCACCACGCCACCGGGTACCGGAGTGGTACCGGTGATAGCGGTCAATTTGTCGGACCAAATCAGCGCGACGTTCGGCGTCTACACCTACTGAACGTCCACGACCGCGAGCGCGAGCTAAGACACATCGTTCGCCGGTAACGGCGCCGCGCCCTCACGGATTCCAAGTGAGCCGGTTCGGAATCCCGTGACGCTTGCAATACCCCGAATAGACGTGGAAGACGTGCTGCTCGCCATAGGTGGTGTTGAGCTGCCCGTACGCCGCCTCGAAGGCCTCGGCGTCGGCGGTGTAGAGAGAGTGAAGCAGGTGGCGGAACTGATGGTCGAACGTCGACGCGAGCTCAGGAGAGTCCAGCAACACCTCCTTCGCTTGGGACCACTGCTCGTGCAGGAAGCGGGCGTCGAACTCGCTCACCGCGCGAGAGAGATCCCCGATCTGAAGGTCGGTCAAAAAAAGGGGATGGATCGGAAGGACCCGATCGACTGGTTCGAAGTCGTACCAATCCTGCGTCAGGTCGACGACCCGGTCGCTCGTGAAGAAGTCGGTGAGGCCGCCGGACTCCATGAGAACGGGGATCACGACGAGGCGACCATCGTTCACCAGCCGGATCGCCTGCTGGTATTCGTCGAAGATCCAGGACGTTTTTCCTCTTCGCCCGGTCATCAGATCGGCGCACAGGTCGGTGAGCAGAAGGAGGTAGTACGAGCAGTCCTGAAGAGACGCGACGAATGCGGGAACGGAGAACTGCGCATCCACGTCCGCATCGACGTTCTCCCGGTCGAGAAAGGCCCGGTATCCAAGTTGCCGGAGATGTTCGGCCAGGTCGAGGACCAACTGCGTCAAACCTTGCTCCGCCCACTTGTACGAGATGAACACTCCGGGCGGATACCCGTGCCACAGGGGACTACTGCCCTTCCGGATCACCGCCAGGCCTAGCATCGCCAGTCGAACCGGGAGTGAGCCTCTCTCCCGGGCCGTTCGCTCGACGACCTCGGCGTCTGCATTCTCGAGCTCCGCCATGAGGTCACTGATCTCGTACACGACGGTCCTCCCTACCCGACGTCGGGACACCTGCGGTCACCCACTCGCCCGCCGAAGCACTGTACCGGCGCAGAAAGGAGCTCACGAAGAGGCAGGGCTCGTTTTGATGCTCGTGAGGCGAGGCGCGGGATACCCTGATGACTCGGTGTGGCTCCAAGGCGAGTGCGTGGCCGGCCGCCGGGACCACGTCGGCCTCCTCGGATCACGTCGAAGCGGTGACGGGAGCACTCCGGCTTCCTGGTTCGAAGGCGTGGGTTCTCCATACGTCCAGGAGCTCCCCGGCGGCATACAGGCTCGGGCGTAAGGTTCACGTCGTGTCGCAACCACCATCGGCAACGGTCACGTCCCTCTTCGCGGACATTGAGGGCTCGACGCGGCGACGGGAGGAGCGCGCCGAAGAACCGCGGGCACGGGTGGTTCGACGCTTGATGTGGAGCGAGTGAAGGACACGATGCAGAGGAAGGGACCAGCTGACCGGGCCGCGGGTGCACGCAACGATGAGCTCCTTGGTGGTGGTGTCCCGCGTTTCAACGGTCGGGTCGCCGTCGTCACCGGTTCGACAGCCGATCCGAGTATCGGCAGGTCGTGCGCCATTCGCCTGGCGCGAGAGGGCGCCTCCGTGGTGGTCAACGGCCGGGACAAGGATCGGGTCGCGTCGACAGAAGCCGCCCTCCGCTCGGAGGGACTCGACGTCGTCGGATTCTGCGGGTCCATGGACACCGAACCGGCAGTCGCATCGCTCACGGACCGGGCCATCGAGGCGTTCGGCCGAATCGACCTGATCGTCAGCACGATCGGCGGCGCTCCTTACCCGCTGTCGTTTGAGGCGATCAGTGAGAGCCAGCTCGTCGAAACGCTCCGACTCAACACCTGGCCCGCCGTCGCGCTGATCCGTGCTGCGATTGCTAAAGGTCTTGGTGACGACACCGGTTCGGTCGTGACGATCTCGAGCGGCTCACCGTACAAGACCACATCGACCATGGTGTCCTACGCGTCCGCCAAGGCAGCGTTGAACGCAATGACGAGAACCATGGCGGCAGATCTGGCCGATCGCGGGATACGTCTGAACGCCGTAAGTCCTGGGCTGGTGCGGACCACGGCGACCCGGTCCATCTGGGAATCCGACGCAGGTGCGGCGGCCGGATCGGCCCTGCCCCTTGGCCGGCTGACCGAAGCCGAGGACATCGCCGCCGCGGTGTGTTTCCTTCTGTCCGACGACGCACGACAGATCACCGGGGTCACCCTCGACGTCGACGGGGGAAACCACCTCTCGGGGGGATGGACGCCCATCCGGTAAAGGCGGGGTGCGAGCTACCGGGACTCCGGTTGCGGCGAAGGCCAGATGTTCCTGAGAGGCCGCAACACCGTGGAGCCAATTTGAGCGATCTGCTCTCGGACCTGCTCGGGCGACATGCCAGGAAGCTGTACCCGCAGGTTGAGTGCATCGGCACCGACTGCGCTCGCGGTCGTTGCGAGCTCCTGAGCCATCTGGTGCGGCCCATCGGTCACGATCGTCTGGTCGTCACCGAACGACCTCGCTGGCGCGGCGTAGCTGTCGTAGACGGCCCGCTGACCGTCCACCAGCCCCGGTGGCATACGGCCGAGCCACACTCGACGAATCAGAACCTTGGCTCCATTCCCCTGCGTTTCCTCGAACGCCCGGGTCAAGCGGGCCAGTCTCGGTGGTGCTGACATTCCTTCCATCAGGATCCCGGCGCCGCACCGCGCCGCACGAACGGCGGCGGCAACCGACACGGCCGCGCTGAGCACAGGAACCGGGGTACGTCGGCAGGCAAGGAGCGCGGGGTCCCCTTCGAGTTGCCCCAGGTCCTCACCGCGGAGCATCGCAACGAGCCGCGGGAGTTCCGATTTGAAGCGATCGACCGATTCGGCGTGGCTGACCCCGGCCGCCTCGAAGTCCAGCGGAAGGGCGCCGGCAGCTACTCCAAGGCCCACACGGCCGCGATGCCGAGCCTGGAGCCATGCGACCTCCTCGGCAACGAGCGCCGTTGACCTGAGCGGAAGCAGGAGTGGTGCCGCCGCGGCCCAGCCGGTCGCGTGCTCCGACAACACGAATGAGGCCATCTGCAACGGTTGCGCCATGTATCCGGCAAAGCCGCCGTGGTGCTCGCTCGTCATGACCCCGTCGAACCCACTGCTGAGGGCGAGGCCAGCCTGGGCACTGAGCTCGCGGACAATCTCGTCAGCAGGAAGGTCGTTGTGCGGATAGAGGCGGATCGAGATCGATCCGGTGCCAAAGGGAGCATTCGGAAGGGCCGAAGTGTGTTGCCCCTCGCCGGACGCCCCGCTTTCGCCCGTGAGCACCACCCGATTCTAGGAGACTCGCTCGCTCGAAGACCCAGTGCCGACCACTCGATGAGTCCGAGCATTGGTGACAGGTTTCTCACCGCACCGAGCACCCCGGAGGATCTCGGCTGGCGCGGAGCGGACGTCGGACCGTGTCGATTCGGCCTCAGGAGTGGCGCCGCGCACAGACGACGGCGTCGACGCCGGTCCCTGCCAAGGGCCTTGGGCGGTCCTCTGCGACGAGGATCTCCCAGCGGTTCGCATCCAGCGCCGCCGCCGCCGTGTCGACCGAGACCTGAAGCTGACCAGCTGCGGCGGTTTCGGCTCCCGTTGTCGGATCGATCGGGCGGTGGCCGACCATGAAGAGCGTCCCACCAGGGGCGACTCCTGCTGCGAGCCGCTGCACCATCGCTTCCAGGGAGCCGGCCACGTGGACGTACAGCGAAAACACGAGGTCGAAGTGCTCAGGCTGCGGGGTCCACGTCGAGAGGTCGCCCTCCACCCAGTCGATGCGCTCGGAAACGTCGACGCCCACCGTTTCGGCCGTCGAACGGGCGTGAGCCAGCGCAGTCGTCGAAAAGTCGACTCCAGTGACGTACCACCCTCGCGCTGCGAGCCACAGCGCCTCTGATCCGTGCCCGCATCCGGCGTCCAGGGCGCACCTCGGCTGCATGTTCGCGACCTCGGTGATGAGCCACTCGTTCGGAGGGCGCTGCGCAATCTGATCCGAATGGTCACGCAGAACCTGCGACCATCGTTCCTCCCAAAAGCGCCGGTCGAAAGTCGGCTCGGTCAAGGTGCCGCCCGCTGCATACTGCCGTGCTCGACATCCGTGTCGGCGATCATACCTGTGTGTGGTCGATATCGGGCGGTTGTTTTCCTACACGTCGCGCGAGGCAGGCCCTTCAAGCCTCCGCCTGGCAACGCCACGGAGGGTTGGCGCATCATGCTTGCTATCTGGCTAACGGTCGCCCCGGGGAACGGACCGCTCGCTCCATCAGTCGTGACCAATCATCCAAGCTCGATCTCCCGTGCAAAACTTGCGCGCTGGTTCTGGATCCCAATTCTGCTCGTCCGAACCGACTCGCCGGAGATCGTTTCCATCGGATGCTTGAGTCTCCGGGATCGGCAAGGGCGAATGCGGCGGCGGGCCTTCAGGCAACGTTTACCGGCCTTCCGTTGCCCCGTCGCGGACGAGCGCCGTCCGATGGAGTACCAGCTCGCCTCATGGAGTCCATATGGATCGGTGTACCAGCGTTCTTCTTGGTTCGCTTCCAGGCCCAGCCCCCTTGGAAGGGTCACTTTAGGCACTGGTCCAGTATGCCCACCTTGAGCGAAGTCCATCGGGGCTTCGGGGGACCGTCTCGCTGTCAAGGGAGTCCGCTGGCGAACCGGCACTCCGCAACCGACGCCGAGCGAACGATCCTTGGAGCCGGCGAAATGCCACCCGACTATTCTCTTGTGCCACTTCATGAAAAGGAGGCCGGGATGCCCGAGTTCCCTGCGATCACTCACGTAGCACTGACAGTCAGCGATCTCGGACGTAGCCGCCCCTGGTACCAGCGCCTCTTCGGCTCCGATCCGGTCATCGATGAAGACACCGGTCCGTTTCACCACGTCGTCTGGCTCACGGGAGGCACGCTGGTCGGAATTCACCAGTTTCCGGACCTGAAGAGCTCGGAGCCCTTCGACGAACGTCGCCCCGGCTTGGACCACCTGGCCTTCACATGTGCCAACCGGTCCGAGCTCGAGGAGTGGGAGCGCCGCCTCAACGAGCTCGGTGTCGCCAACGGCGGAATCGTTGATGCGCCTTATGGCTCAGGCGTGTCGTTTCGTGACCCGGACAACATCGCACTCGAGTTCTTCGCTCCTCCGGGATAGCCGAGAGGCGAGTCCACCATCCGTTGGATGCTGTTGGCGGGGGTTCGGGGCTCCCCTGCCGCCGAACATGGTGTTCGCCAGGTTGGGCCGCCGCTGGCTCTGGCTCGTCGCAAGCGTCGCGTCAAAGGTGCTCTTCAACTTCAATCGGCCGTCGCTGCCCGTGACGGGACTCGCGACGGCCTGTCACGGCCCAGGGTCAATCGCGCCAACGCGTCTGTCGACAGCGATGGATTGCTATCCGGCGATTTGCGAGCCAGCTCCAGCGCGGCCCGTCGGGTCACTGCTAAGCCGAGCGCCTGCCCAAATCAACAGTGAGCCCACCCGCTGGCGCGACCGGGTGAAGCGCGGTGAATGATCATCGGGTCCTGCTCGTGTGCGTCTTCGGGGCCGGCGCTCACTGAGGAGATCCTCGTATCTGGCGTTGGCGAGGGCGCGTAGGAATTCGGGGTGCATGGGTGATCCTTGTTGAGAAGAAGACAGTCTGAACGGGGGGTGTGACAACGGAGGGCGGCGACTCAGCGCCGGTCTCCGGAAGTGTGGGGTGGCGCCGACGGCGCTCACCCAGGACCTCGATACTGGTCAGGCCAGCAGAGAGCGATTACCCGCGGCAACGGCGGCGCACTGCATCGGCATCCGACGGATCGAGTGGATCTTCATGTGCACCTCCTCACTGCTCGCGTTGGAATCGTCATGTAAACACATCGGCTCGCGACTGCCAAGAGGTCTGAACCAGAACGCAATGAACGTGCGCAGTGGCGGTGTAGCCCTCTGTAAGGCACGACAAACGGGGCGGCCCCAAATGATGGCGGTATGGCCAGATCTGCTGGTTCGAGCTGCCAACCGTGTGATCCCGCCCGGACGCGACGAAGAACGACCTCCGGACTTCAATCGCCCCGAACCCGCTCACCCTTCACTCATAAGAGCGAGTCCAGGTGGTTCGACGGGATCACGAAGCGACACCACGGGCACCCTTACCGCCCAATCTCGGACACGGCACGTCTGAGTAATGGTCGATAGCTCTCCATGGCCAGAGGCAGATCGCCGATCGCATCCGGAAACCACCAGCCCATGTCGTCGTGCTCTTCGGACACGATGTGAGGAGTTCCAACCCATTCCCTCACGACCCAGATGCGGCAAACGAAGTCCGGCCGCAGCAGCTGTGCGAATAATGGATCGGTGGGCTCAGAAACCTGGATCCCGAGCTCCTCGGCGAGTTCCCTAACGAGAGCTGCCGCTGGCGCCTCGTTCTGTTCGACGTGGCCGCCGGGAAGGTCCCAGACATCTGGATACCAACGTCGACTGGCCGACCTGTGACAGAGCAATACCTTCCCAGCGTCGACGAGGATCCCGGCCACGACATGGTGGGCGCCTGCAGCCTGTCCGTCGTCCATTGACGCCAGTCTCATATTTCGGTGAGCTTCTTGGTCGCGTCGTAAGTGGCCTGGTCGTATTGCCCGATGGACCAGGGCCGGTTCGCCGATGCCGTGATCACGAGTCCGTCCTGGAGGCGGTGGGCCATCGCCAGGTCCTCGGGTTGGTGGGATCCGCCAGGGTGCGCGCAGCGACGAGAACGAAGGCGAAACCGAACTCCTCGACCGCGAGGGGATGGTCGCCAGACTCATGGAAGACCCTATTGAGATAGCCCTCTTCGTTGATGACCATCACGTCCCGATTCATTCGAATCACGGACTGCTGGTCGAGTGGGGTGGGCTGGCGGAGGTGAACCCAAGTGTTCATCGCCCCACCCATCGTCATCATGAGTCGATCAGCCTGGAAGGCGGCCTCGGCCCTCGCATAGTTATCGATGTTGACGAGGATGCTCATCCGGTTCTCCTCCTCGAGGTTCGGGCCAGCCTGACAAAAGCGCCGAGTCTGAACAATGCCCTAAAACCTAGGGCCAGGTCAGTTGTGCCAGCTCACGAAATGGGATACTCGGTACCATGCCGTCACAACTTCTGGACATGCTCGACGAGGCTGAGCAGCGAGAAGTCCTCGCAGCGGCGACACGAAGGCGGTTCAAACGCAACGAGGTGGTGTTCCACGACGGCGACCCCGGGGACACATTGCACATGATCGTCGAGGGCCATTTTGCGATTCGTTTCAGCACACCGTTGGGTGATCAGGCGATGGTTCGGGTGTTCGGGCCCGCCGACTACTTCGGTGAGCTGGCGCTACTCTCGGCAGGCCCGCGCCGTGGGAGCGCCATTTCCCTCGACGGAGGTGAGACCCTGAGCCTGCATCGTGGTGATTTCGAGGAGTTACGCGCAAAGAGGCCGAGGATCAACGAAATGCTGACGGAGGCTCTGGTGACAGAGGTGCGACGCTTGTCCGCGGCGCTCATCGAAGCGCTTTACGTCCCGGTCGAACGCCGCGTCTGGCTGCGCCTGATTGACCTCGTCGAGCTCTACGGTGGCGACACGCCGGTCGTCATCCCGCTCACGCAGGATGACATTGCCCAACTCGCCGGCACCACGCGCCCGACTGCAAACCGAGTGTTGCGGGCAGGCGAGGATCACGGGGTGGTGCAGCTGGGCCGGAGCCGAATCGAGGTACACGACCGGGCCGCATTGCAACGACTCGCTCACTGAGCTCGGGAGCGGCGTCGCAGCCGGTAGATCTGAATGGTCTCGAACGGCTTCGCCGTCGTCACCCGGCGGACGTTTCGGCGACGTTCCAGCGGCCAGCAGGCGAGGCGGATAGCTAGGTGCCGCACCCTCTCGACGTCGCCGGCCAGGAGGCGCAGTGTCGCGGCGTTGACGCGCGTGTAGAAGCGGCCAGTTCGGTCCCGATCTCTTCGTAGGGATTGGCGGCTTTTCGCACAGTTTGATCGGCACGTCGGCGATGCCGCGAAACCTCGCCAATACCTTTGTCGCTGAGGCGCCCGCAAGTCTCTCGCCAGGACGCACGCCATCGCCAGTTCCACCGAGAACACAGACTTCGGCTCTTGGGCTCGGCCTCGAGACTGCGGTGTCAAGGCCGTTAGCGGCCTCCGTGCCCGACACCGGCACGGAAGGTGGCAATCGTCCATTGGGTACTGGGCTCACGGTAGCCGTACGCGTCGCAAGCCGTCTTCCGCTGGGCGGCGAGATGGGGACGGGAATCTCCGCACTCGCGTCAGGAGACCACTCCGCTTTTCCGAGCGACTGACGCAACTGTGTCGACAGGAACACCCGCTCTGTGTCCCACGACACAGACCCCGCCGTCGTTGGCGCACAGCATCTTCTTATGGCTTTGAACTGCGGCGGAAGGATCGAAATGCGGACGCTTCGATCAGCACCAGCACTGGGCGGGGTCCACGGGACCGTGAAGCGCTGCTGGCCCATCCTCACCGTCGCCGCTCTCGCCACCCTGATGGCCGTGTGTGGCATGTTGGTCCGACCCAGCTCCGATGCATTGGCAAGTTCGTCGATCCGACACGTGAAGACCACCGTGAGTTCCACCCACGCCAACCTCTCTGGTTCGGTGGCGGCGCCGGCACTTGCCGCTCCCACCCACGAGACAGTAGAGCTCTTCGGGGACTCACTCGGGTACCAGGCCGAGCCGTATCTCGACAAGTTCTTTGCAAATACCGGGAACTACACCGTGTCGAACAACACTTACGGCGGCACCGCGACCTGCGACTGGTTGAGCCGGATGGCCACCGGGAGCGCCGAGCACCCCCAAGCGGCAGTCCTGGTGTTCTCGGGGAACGCGTTCACACCCTGTATGGAAGGGGTCGCCCTCCGGAGTCCCAAGTACTTCGACCTTTACACGGTCTACACCGAACAGGCCATCAGGATCTTCACCGCGGCCGGAACCCACGTCTTCTTGGTCGGGACTCCGATCGACCAGTCCTCTGTCGCCGGGTGGGACCATCTCGACGATATCTACCGGCGACTGGCCCAGGCCAACCCCCTGGAAGTGACCTACGTGGACGCCGGGGCCGCCGTGGAGTCCGCCACAGGACGGTTCACGACGGAGCTACCTTGCCTGAGCATCGAGCCGAGCTGTGGTGCGAACGGCATGAACGTGGTGCGCTCACCGGATGGCATCCACTTCTGTCCGGACGGGACTCCATCAACCCGTGGCGTCACCGGACCGTGTGACGAGTACTCGCCGGGGGCGTTCCGGTTCGCCCTCGCCATGGTGAATGCTCTGACGCGGTATCTGGACAGTGTGTCGACCTCGCAGGTGCGGATCGTAAGGTGACGATGCCCCGGACTGGCGAGGACTGAAGGCACAGCCCCTCCCGACGGCGCTGTGGGAAAAGCAGACCACGGGATGAGACAGGTCGACGGGTGAGACACTCGCAGACACATCTGGTGTC
This sequence comes from uncultured Acidimicrobiaceae bacterium, assembly GCA_963828505.1. Lineage (GTDB taxonomy): Bacteria > Actinomycetota > Acidimicrobiia > Acidimicrobiales > RAAP-2 > Bog-473. Next base: position 327,335 of record CAWHFM010000009.1, on the reverse strand, counting down.
GTGGTGCAATCGTCCGGAGACCTCAGGGATTGCGGTGGTACGTCGCAACGGTCGGTGGTGGTGAGTGCACGCAATCAAGGAAGCCGCGGGCATCCACAAAGCGGAAGCCTGCGACCATGGTGTGTGGATTCGATCACTCGCGTGGTCGATCTGGTCCGGTCCTGCGGGGGTAGACACCGCCGAGCTTCGGACTTTGGGCGATCGGACGATCGGACGATCGGACGATCTACACTGTGACAGCGGTAGCTACCGTCACGACATGGAGAACGGAGGCCTGTGAGCACGGCGCGCAACGGTGAAGTCGAACTTTACTTCGAGTCCTTCGGAGACCCAAACGAACCGACCCTTCTCTTGATAAATGGCCTTGGGTCACAATGCATCAACTATGCCGTGCCTTGGTGTCAGCTCTTCAGCGACGAAGGCTTCCAGGTTGTCAGATTCGACAATCGCGACGTCGGGCTATCGACCAAGCTCGATGGTGTCGACTACTCGCTCGCAGACATGGCCGATGACGCCATGGCTGTCCTCGATGCGGTGGGTGCGGACAAGGCGCACATCATGGGCTGTTCGATGGGAGGGATGATCGCCCAACGGCTCGCCATCGACCATGGTGACCGTTTACTCTCCATGACGTCGGTTATGTCTCGCACCGGTGAACCCGGCTACGGCGAGAGCTCCGAGGCGGCTCTTGCGTTTTTGATGGCACCACCAGCTCCGTCTCGATCAGCGTACATCGACAATCGAGTTGCCGCTTTGCACGTGTACGGGTCGAAGCCCGAGTGGCTGGACGACAGGGCGATCCGTGAGCGGGCCGCTGAAGCCTACGACCGATGTTTCTGTCCGGACGGGATCGGGCGACAGATGAAGGCAGTCGGACACGACGGTCCACGCGCCGATTTACTAGCCAAGATCGATCTCCCCGTCCTCGTGATCCATGGCAGCCGCGACAGCTTGATCGACCCCACTGGAGGACGTCGCACCGCTGCAGTCATTCCTGGCGCCCGTTATTTCGAGATCGAGGGAATGGGCCATGACTATCCCCCTCCCGTGTGGAATGAATGGGTCCGCGCCTGGTCGGAATTTGCGCATTCCAGCGTCCCCATTTGATTTTTCGCGATTCTGATCCGTCGATCGGGCTAACTCGGGAACCATCCGATATCGAACGGGCGATCTGTTCTTTCGAGCCTCTTCAACCGCGAGAGGGGTTTTGAAACTGTCCTCATGGAATGTTCGTACAAGAGTCGTTCGAACGTCCTACTGGGTAGTCCAGGATCGACGAGGGTCGACCTGACCTGGCAAGTGCCGACTCATTGGCTGAGTTCCTTCTCCTGACGGACCCGCGCCAGTATCTGCACCAAAGCTTCAAGATCAGGCAACGGGAGGTCCACAAGACCGGCCGGCGGCCGGTCGAGGATCTCTTCGGCCTGTTGCGCCAGTGCGGCACCCTCGGGGGTCACCGCGACGAACTTGACCCGGCGGTCTGTCGGGTGGGCCTGGCGCTCCACGAGCCCCAAGCGCTCCAGGCCGTCGACCACCGTCGTAAGGTTGGGCGGGTCCACGCCGAGCAGCGCCGCCAGTTCGCTCATGGACATCGGCCGAGCAGCGATCCGTCGTAATGCCCTCATCTTTCCGAAGCTCAGGCCGGTCTTCTCACTGACCTCCCTTCGACGCTCGTTGTCCAGCACCAGATCGGCCATCGCGTGCCACACCTCGCGTATCGCTCGGTCGCGACGAATGCTCGACTTCGTCATCCTTGCATACCGGTTTCAAGAAATTCGGGGTTGATCGACTCGGCCGTCCGCCGGGCTGTCTCTCGGGCCCAGGGGGTTGTCGCAACCAGACCGAGGACCAATACGACTAGTCCGCATGCGGCCAAGACCCACCATCCGGCTCGACTGGCGATCGCGAAATCGAGTTGATTCTCCTTCTGTAGCGAGGCTGACACCAGTGAACCGACCACAGCCACACCCAGAGTCTGACCGACCTGGCGAGAGGTGGAGGCGATAGCCGCTGCCACACCGGCTTGGGCGCGGGGCATGCCAGCGACAGCGGTATTGGTAATCGGCGCATTCACGAATCCGAACCCGATGCCGAAGACCACGTAGGCGGTGAACAACCAGGTGAACGGGGTCACGGCGCTCAATCCCACGAGCATGAGACAGGAAGCGGCGAGCGCGACTCCGGCGATGACGAGGGGGATCCTGCCCCCTCGCCGGCCGACGATCCGTCCCGACACCGGAGGGAGGATCATGGTCATCGCCGCCATGGGAAGCGTGTCGAGCCCAGCCTGCAACGCGGAGAGTCCACGCACCTCTTGAAGGTACAGGGTGTTCAGGAAGAGGAACCCGCCGAGCGCGGCGAACGCAGCTACGGCGATGACCGCGGCAGAGGAGAACGGCACAGAACGGAAGAATCGCAGGTCGATCAGCGGCTCGCTGTTCCGGTGCTCCCAGATGAGGAGAGCAACCAAAGATACCGCGGCTATGGCGAATACTCCCATGATGAGGGGTGATGACCACCCTCGACTCGGGGCTTCGATGATGCCGTACGTCAGCGAGGCCAAGACAACGATCACGAGCACCTGCCCGGGGACGTCCACCCGCCGCGCGACCGGTGCCTTGGACTCGGGAATGTACCGGCGGGCCAATATCACTGCTATGAGCCCGACGGGGATGTTGATCCAGAAGATCGACCGCCATCCCACCGTCGTCACCAGCACCCCACCCAACACGGGACCCAAGGCCATGGCCACCCCGACCACCGCGGCCCAGACCCCAATGGCCTGGGCTCGCTCTCGGGGAATCGTGAAGGTGTTGGTGATGATCGACATAGCCACGGGGTTGAGCATCGATCCGCCCACCGCTTGCACCATGCGGAAGACGATGAGCAGTGTCAGGTTGGGTGCCAAGCTGCACAGGAGTGATCCGGCGGAGAAGGTCAGCAGACCGATGACGAAGGTGCGCCGACGACCGAACCGGTCGGCGGTCGAGCCGGAGAGCATGAGCAGACTGGCCAGCACTAGGGTGTAGGCGTCCACTGTCCACTGCAGGCCCGAAATCGGGGCGTGAAAGTCCCGATGGATCGAAGGAAGCGCGACGTTGACGATGGTGACGTCGAGTCCGACGATGAGGAGACTCATGGAGCAGATGAGCAGGATGCCGACGCGTCGCCGCCGATTCAGCTCGTCCATCACGGTCGGACCCGGAACGGCCATTTGCATGGTCATAATTGTTATCTCATCATAACTACTATCGGATGTCAACCCTCGATCGATGACTGATAGGCCGGAACGCTCGCGACCCACCTGAGCTTGGCCGGACCGCCAGGGATGCCCTAAATGTCATAGGGGTCGCCCCGACCGGCCGATTTCGACCCACACCGAAAAACCCGACTCGCTCAGGGCTTGCCCGACACCGCTGAAATGAGGTCGATCATCTCCGCGGGCCCACTTGCGAGTTGGCGGATCGACTCGGTGGTGTGGGCACGGGTCAGGATGTCGGCGGCCTGCTGGGCCGGGCCGAGCACGACCGGCCCGAGTCCCCAGGCCCCCTCGGGATCAGTTGGCACGACAGGCTCCATCTTGGCTATTGCCGCGGCCACCTCGATCCCCGTGCGGAGGAACGGCTGGACCGCCAGTGACCCCAAATCGAGTCCCCGGCGGATCTGCGAATGGTGGATCCAGCGCTCGAGGTACTCCCGGGCGATCGCCTGCCAGAACGGGGAGTTCGAATCGCGGCTCGCTCCGAACAGCCCCACGGGCTCACCGGGCGAATCCGGATCCACGGACTCGTAGTACGCCGCGGTCCATTCACCGGTGAGACGGAGGAGTTCGATTAGCAGGACAGGGCTCATGAACCGGGCGGTCCTCACCCATTGATCGTTGAAGGCGTCGAGGAGCGAGCGGAAGTCGGCTCTTGGAAGCTCGTCGGCCATGTAGACCAATCCCTGGACGGCACCGTCCCGTTGCCGGCTGAGGAGGGAGAGGTCGTCGCCCAGAACGTGGGCGGCGATGCCCTTTACTGGGTAGGCGGGACACTCGGTTGGCTGGGTCCAACCGTCTGCCGAGAGACTGGCCAAGAGCTCCACAAGGGCATCACGTTCGGGCCGATACGTCTGGAGAACGTCGGAGATAGAGGAGGAGTCGAGCATCGTCCACATTGTGACTCACGACTTGTGGCAGATCCGGCGATAGAACCTGTCCCCCGAAAATTGCCTGTCGCGAGAGACATGTTTGGACCCAAATGAGGCTGCGGCGAGATACCCGCTTGGGTTGTCGCCGTCGTGGACCGCGATGGCAGCGGTCATCACACTGAGTCCATGAGGGTGACTCGATATTGACGTGAGCGTGGCAACTTGGCGACCAGGCCATGGACTCGCAGCTTGACGATGAGTCGAGAGACGCGTTCGCATCGTTGATGGGCTTCATCGCGGTCGAGTGCCGGTCGCGGGTGGCGTCTGGTGATGTCCGCGTTGCGAAAAACCGGCAATGGCGTGCTCTCTCTATGGCGGCTCGGAAGAGTCCCAGCTCGGCCGGGACGCCGTGTGCCAAACTGCACCACTTTTCGGGCGTCTCCGCCACTCACGCTGCCCGATCGCCCAGTGAGGGCGTTGAGCTGGTGACAATCTCCTTCGTGTTCTATAAGACATCAGTGATAATGGTGGATAAGGCGCCGAATGAAGGCCCAGATCAGAAATCGCCGGTAAGTTTGGCTTTTCACTTGAAAGCAAAGGATCCGATGAAAGAACGGATTCAACGCGAACGGTGCCTACAAGGCGGTCAATGCAGGCAGGCTCTCAAGCTATCGAAGACCAGCGGGATTGGCATGTTAGGTTCGTGGTGCTCAATCCGGCGGGTGAACGTGTCGAACATGCTCGCCAAGAATTTCGAGGAACAATGACCGAAATGGTCATGGAGGGGGCCGTGATGCATGCGCTCAAGCGAATCATTCGGCTCGGTGGTGCCGTTGTCATGATGGCCGGCGCGATGGCGGCCGTCATCCTCGTCTCCAGTCCCTCAGCGGGTGCAAGGCAACCGGCACCGGCCTGGACCGCTTACATCCTGCCTAACGCTGCGCCACCCGGTATCGGCCCCCCGGGACCAGGGCCCTATGTCACCCCATTCGACTCAGCCACCAGGACCACTGGGACCAACATCGCGCTCAGCGGTCCCTTCTCACCGATTGATGTTGCCATCAGCCCGAATGGCAAGTTGGCGTACGTACTCACGGCTGGTTCCAACTCCGTCACGGTAATCAGAATCGCCACCAACACGATTACGGCAAGTATCGCGCTGCCTGTCGGCGTCCCCCCGGAGGGCATCGCAATCGCACCTGACGCCAAGTTGGCCTATGTGGTCGACGAGGAAGGCAGCGTCACCCCGATCGACCTGGCCACCAACACCACCGGAGCCACTATCTCCCCACCCGGTGGAGGCTACGAGGTCGAGCCTCACAGCATTGTGATTGCCCCCGATGGTACGACGGCCTACATCGCGGGCGGCGTCCCAGGTGCTCCATCCGGCAGCATCTTTCCCATCGACCTCACAACCAACACCGCTGGGTCGGCGATTCCCCTTCCGGCGGGAGATTTCTCCGTGACCATCGCCATAACCCGCGACGGCTCGACGGCCCTGGTGGGCGACACGCCCTCAAACAGCGTGACCCCCATCAACCTCGTCACCGATACCGCTGGGCCCGACATCGCCCTGTCCAGCGGAGCCAGCGAACCCGCCGATATCGCCATCGCCCCCGACGGCCAGACGGCCTACGTCATCAATAGCGAGTCCCACAACGTCTCCCTGATCGACTTGACCACAAACCGCGCCCAGACCAACATCCCTCTTCCGAGCGGGGCATTCGATCCCGACGCCATCGCCATAACCCCCAACGGGAAGACCGCCTACGTCGCGAACGTGGCCGTCTCCTCGAACAACGTGACACCGGTCAACCTCTTAACGAACACCGCCGAGGCCAACATTGCCCTGCCCCAGGGGACCCTTGGCCCCGTCGCCGTTGCCATCTCCCCCAACGGAAACACGGCGTACGTGGCCGATGAGGACTCCGACACGCTCACCCCCATCTCCACCTCGACGAAATCTGCCGGGGCCAATATCGTCCTGCCGAGCGGTGCGTACAATCCCCGGAGCATCGCCATCACCCCCAATGGCATGACGGCCTATGTGGCCAACCTGAGCTCCAACAGCATCACCCCGATCGACACCAGCACCAATATCGCTGGTCCAAACATCGATCTACCAAGCGATGCCGTTGGTCCCGACGCCATCGCTATCAGCCCCGATGGCATTACGGCCTATGTGGTCAACCAGATTTCCGACAATGTGACTCCCATCGACCTCTCCACCAAAACCGCTGAGGCCGACATCACGCTTCCCGGTGGGGACAGTCCCGCCGCCATCGCCATCGCTCCCGACGGGATGACGGCCTACGTGGTTGAAGCATCCGGCCGTGTCACCGTCATCGACATCCACACGGCCACGGTCGAGGCCGACATCGCCCTGCCCAATGGGGCGACCAATCCCGACGCCATCGCCATAACCCCCAACGGGAAGACCGCCTACGTGGCGAACCAGGCTTCCGACAACGTGACTCCGATCAATTTGGTCACCAACACTGCTGGAACCGACATCCCACTGCCCGCCGCCGACGGTCCCGACGGCATTGCCATCTCGCCCGACGGCACGACGGCCTTCGTGACCAACCAAGTCTCCGACAACGTAAGTCTCGTCGACTTGGCCAGCAAGACGGCTGGTTTCGTCATCACCCTGCCCCCTGGCGACAGTCCCGACGGCATCGCCATCGCACCAAACGAGAAGACGGCCTACGCGTCGGTCAGCGTGACCACCGTGATAAACAACCAGATTGTTCGCTTCGCCGGGGTTACCCCTATTGATCTCGCTACCGACGTCGCGGGAGCCGACGTCGGCCTGAACGATCAAGCCACCGGCGCAACTGCCATCGCTCTCTCTCCGGATCAAGCTCCGGTGGCCCGCCTCTCGGCAGTCCCGGCGGACGCGGGCCGGCCCACTGGTTTCGACGCCTCGGCTTCCACGGTTACCTTCGGGAAAATCGCCTCGTACGTCTGGAACTTCGGTGATGGCACGACCACCACCACAAAAACTCCAACGACTACCCACAGGTACCGCTCGCCCGGTACGTACTCGGCCACCGTCACCGAAACCAGCTCGGGGGGCACTTCGACCAAACGAATCTTCACGGGCCAAACCGTGAGTCGAAACGGAGGGAGTCAGGCGCGAGCGACTACGAGCGTCGTCGTGCCATAACTCGTATCGGCCGTCCCCTCATCAGTGATGCGCCCGGACCAAGCAACATCGACAACATCTGCGCCTCGAAGTCAAGTTGCCGAGATGATCCCTCCGACCTTGAGAAGCAATGAGGGCCGCAATCGGGAAGCGGCGCTTCGAACGCCTCCGATGAGCGCGACGCGCTGCCTGCCCAAGCGCTCAACCCCTTCGCGCTGTACGGCCAGCGCCCTGCCCTAGGCCATCTAACGAAAAGATCAACCCAAAGACCAAAGTGTCAAGGTCGGCGACGCATCGACCTCGCGGCATTCCTCGGCCAAGGGCGGTCCGTCTGTACATAGATCTCTGCGTCAGTCGTTTCACGATTATGGAAAGCGTCACTTCGGTAAACCGAGCAGTCTCCGCAGAGAAGGTGCGATAAACGAATGACTCGTTGCACGTCCAATGAATGACAGGTGCCTTGAATTGGACTTGTCGCGACGGATGTAGAGCCAACAAGCGCGCTAGGGTACCGCCCCTCGATATCCGCGGGCCACCCTTATTTCCACCGTCGGGTAACGAGCGGACAGACGTGCATCGAAGTAGATCATTCCGTCGTCGATGGCGGCCCGCTCGAGACGAGAGCCGCTCGGGTTCGCTCATATTCCTCCAACCCACCGAAGGGGTCCGCCACACCAGACGTCGGCCACTGTCCCCACAGAACGGTCCGATAGCTGGCGTATCCGGTGTCCTGCCCCCTAGGAAGGGCGAGTTGGCGCTCAGGGCAAGTAGTACCGCCAGCCAGCCCCGCATGCGATCCAGTACCGCTGCGCCCTCTGTCGGGGAGTCGACGGCAACATGAATATGCATGCCGCAGGTCAACTGCATCCGGGCGACCCTCCCAAACAACGAGGTCATCCGCGCATAGCGATCGCCCGCCGTAGAAGTCGCGTGCTCATCGAGCGGACTGGTCGCCGAGGCCAGCAGCCGGGTGCCCTGGCGATGTGCCGCGTTGGCCAGCTCTGCTCGTCGGCGTACTAGGTCTTCAGCCAAATCAGCCATCGACTGCTGTGGAGCGGTGCCCAACTCCGCTTGTTCGCGTTTGAACTCGTGCTCGAACTGCCCGTCGGAACCAATTTCGGCCGCCGCCACCACGGCGTCTCCTGCAGCAACCAAGCCAGGTGACGACGCCCGCGCCAAAAGGGACTCCTCCTCCACGCCCACTGTCCTGATCACCACCGCAGCCTGCCCGATCCGGGAGCATTCCGTGAACGGGTTACTGGCCGTGTCCGAAGTAGACCGGCCCGCCGGGACTCGGTCGGCGAGAGCTGGCGACACGTGAGGACTCATGGAGCTCGGAGAGGCAATCGGACTTGTCCGTGCGTATTCGCAAGAGACGACGGCCTTCGAGCGTAATGAGTCCCTGATCCGTTGTGACGGCGCATTGCACCGATTCGGTCGGCCCGAACCAGCATTACGCTCCCAACGGGGAATAATGGCAGGCCCGCCCATCAATTGTCGTGGCTGCGCCCGTTGCCCACCCCTACTCCGGGCTTCGGCAGCTTCATGCCTCGTCGGATGTAGGGGGGTGAGAAAGTCATGAAAGGAATGTTCCATGAGCAATGATGGAGAATCGGCGCACGAGGCCGGTGAGCTGACGGGTGGCACGCCTGATCCGGAAGACGTAACGAGTCGGGCCGAAGGAAGGCCACCGGAGGAAGCAAACAGCGAGGACCCAGCAGCACAAGCTGAGGCCATTTTGCAGGAGTCCGAGGACCGCATTGGAGAAGCTGCACACGGCTCAGAACCGATCGTTGAGTAGCTAGCCCGTTCCCTGACATCGGCACCGTTCCGATCGGAGCCTCGCGTAGGCCGTTCGATGGGGAGAACCGAAGCGGCGGCCTGACTTCGTCAGCAGGTCGCGGCCCCCCGCCGATGACCCTTTAGGCGAAGGCGTGGCCTTCCCGAAACGCGACCTCGATCACCGTGGCGTTGAAAGGATCACCCGGTTCTGTGCTGCGATCCGACGATCGGGGCGCTTGCCGTGGAGGCGCACCTCGGAGGCTCTTGATCCTCCGTTTCCTCAGTCCAGCGGGGAGGGCGCGGCGAGATCCCAGTGCGACCACCTTCTTCATTGCCACGCACAGCCGAGCGGAATCGATTCGTTCGAACCATTCGAGATCTCCGTCGAGAACTGCTCCTACCACCGAGCCACGGCAGATCTTTTGGCAGCGCACGACCTGAACAGTGCCCACCTTGCACAGCGATCGGACCAGCGCTTCGTGTTCACACGCTCGGACGCATTTCTTCCCAGCGCACACAACCGAAACCCCGGCACGGAAATCGGTCCTTGTCATCGGATGCCACTTAGCCCGCTCAGATTTGCCACATGCTTCTCCGCTGCCTGAATAGTCAACCGGGTCACCGACCGCTCAATGCCGGTCGCCCCAGCCAAGCAATCACCGACAATCAGTGGGTCGGCACCTGGTCACTCAATTTGGATAGTAGATCTGTCGTCCTCGCCAGGCCCGAACGCGCAGCCGTCTGAGCGATCGGCTCGAACTGCCGCGCCGCGTCGGCCACGACGGAGGTAGCTTGTTGTACTGCCTGAACTGCGACTTCACTCGACTCCCGAACAGCGTCTTTGACGGCGCCATGGATTTGTCGCAAGCCTGCTGATCCGTCCGCTATCTTCTGACTGGAGTCCGCGGCCACCGCACGCACTTCTCGTTTGGCGCGTCGACCAACGGTAGATGCCTGTCGGATTGCTCTCCTACTCGCTTGCGAGGTACGAATCAGACGCGGTCTCGGACTGTGGTCGTGCGGTGACGCCGCCTGCTCCTCTCGTCGAGAGCGCTGCTTCTGCGTGGCGGGCTCTCCTCTTCGCGCCCCGTCCCAGCGATGCTTCGCCTTCTCGGTCGAAGGTCACCAGAATGAGCCCACCGAGGAGACCCAGATTTTTCAGAAAATGTATCTTTTGCTCGGCTCGAGTGGCCTGGTCGGTTTCCTCCCAAAATCGGTGACCGGCATACGTAGTCGGAATGATCGAACCAATCAGGGTAAGAGCAGCGAGCCGCCGAAACGCTCCAGTCGCCAAGAGCAGGCCGGCGCCTATTTGGATACCTCCGTTGATCCGCACGAGAGTCTCTGGGTCGGAAGGAACGAGTTCGGATTTCTTGCTGAGCGGTTCACTCACCACTTCAGCTTTCTTGGCCTTGCCAGCGGGATGACGGACGGCATCCAAGCCTCCGACCACAAAAATCGATGCCAGCAGAGGTCGAGCAATACGCCGTGAGAGTGGCATGCAACTCGTTCTACCCCCTCCGGAACTTGGGAAACCACCCAGGAGCGAACCTGAGATATGAGCTCGTTCGAGGGTGATGGGTGCGCTTCCTCCGATTTGACGGACATCGACCATCGCGGGCCCAACCCCAAAGAGGCTGTCCAAAAGGAGACCATGGAGATGAAGACCATGGAGATGAAGACCGCACGTGCCCGCCGGTCGCTCACCCCAGAGTTCAAGGCTGAGATCGTCGAGCGGTGTCAGCGCCGTGATGGCAACATCGGGCAGGTGACCACGGATCTCGATCTGAGCGAGACAAACGGCGGAACGGCTAAGACAAGCCGAGATCGACCAAGATGAATGCCCGACTTGACAAACGCGGACCGTGAAGTGCGGTGGCACGACGTCTCGCCGACGACGAATGGGGACTTATCCCACATACCGAGTACGACCAGACTGCCGGCTAAACACCCGTTGGGACCGTCACCGGCCGCCAGCGCTCGACGCCGCAATGATCATTCTCGTGAGACCGGTTTGCGCGCGCTGCGCCAACTCGACCCGTCGATCACGCTGCCCATCGATTAGCGACGGCATCCGATTGGCCGCACCGCACCGAACATCATCCGTGGACATTGCCGGCGCGCGTCAGCACGACCTGCGGCGTGGTCACTCCATGGACTTCGGCTGGGCCTTGCCTGGGCCGGAGGGCAGCAGCGCAGCGTCGCTCTCCCTAGGAAAGGTGAATGAAGTGAAGCAACGGACTCATCTGATGCGTGGCCCCCTCCGAATGGTGACGACACTGCTCGCCGCATTGTTCGTCGTCGTCTTCGGGGTGGCGGGGGTCATATCCACCCAGGTCGCCACGGCCGTGTCGGCTGGCGCAGCGGTGCAGGTGCCACCGCCCTCGGGCGACAGCGGCACGACCATCGATCCGCTGCAGTACAACTGTGGGAACGACTCCCCTACCTGTGGTCAAGTCGGGGAGTCCAATGGCTATTACAACGGGACCAACGTCGATCTCCTCTACAGCGAGAACTACTACTGCGACGCCAACGTACCGTCGGCGGCGTCGACTGGCTGCGAAGCCGGAGCAGGACCGTCGCCCACACCGAGTCCCGTATCGTCGGGTAGCTCGGGGACGTCGCTTGGCAACACCACTCACAGTGGCACGCTGTACATAGCGGTGCCGCTGTTCGCCAACCCGCCCCCCACCCAGTGCACGGCCACGGCCACCTGTATCGATCATCCGCCGACTATCGACCTCTCCCGCATCGCTTCCGCCTTACCGGGTGATCCGTCACCACCGAGCGTGTCGAACGTTCCGATTCCCGCTCACAACCACATCGTGGGCACGCGGAACAACGGCCTGCCGGAGTGGTGGAACGTACAGGTCATCGCCACGACCGATGCGGCCACGTTCAATACCTTGACCAATGTCACGGCCATCAACGCTGCCGTCAGTGGAGGCACGGCCGTCTCGGTCCCCACGAACGCGTTCTTGTTCTTCCAGGTGCTGCCCGGAACTGAATCCCCGGCCATGGCTGCGAATCTCAGCGCGACGGCTCCTCCCGGCAGTCCCGTGGCCGCGCCTCCGGGCCCACCACCGGCAAGCCAGGTGGAGCCGGGGACCACGTTCAACAATCTGAAGAACGACTGTGGTGCCACGGCGCCGAATTGTCAGAACATCGGTATAAGTCGTGACTGGATCGACGGCCAGGACGTGGAGGCGCTCTATACGGAGCCGTATTACTGCGGCACAACGACGGTAACGGTTCGTTCGTCATCGGGCTGCGAAGCCGGCTCGGACCCGACGTCGGTTCCGCCTGGCGTGTCGGATACAACGCCGCCGACCCCCACCCGGACCAATAGCCAGATCGACCCGCTGTATATCCCGGTCCCGCTTTACTCCAGCCCGCCGGTGGCGTACGACCAGTGCTCGAGTGCGATCACCTGCATCGATCATCCGGCCACCATCGACCTGTCACAGCTGGCGCCGGTCCTTGGCGCACCAGCGGCATCGCTGGAGAACGTTGCGTTGCCCGGGCACGACCACCTGTTGACAACGCGCAACGGTGATCAGCCGGAGTGGTGGAACGTGATCGTCATCCCGGTGACCTCACCCACCGGGCTGGCCTCGGTGGAGAATGCCAAGAACTACTCCGCGGTCAAGGCTCTGGAGAATGTCTCGGGTAGTGGGATTGGCGTTGACGGCGTGGGCGAGGTTCCCACCAATGCCTATCTGTGGTTCCAGACGCTTCCGGGGGGCAGTTCGCCCACACCGGGACCTGTGCAGACGAACTGCATGTCCACCTTGCCCTCGGGCTCGGTGGTCGGAGGCGCCGCCCTCGATGACGGCACCGGGTACTTCGAGGTGGACGCGGCCGGCGACGTCGCAGCCTTCGGCGCCGCCACCTGCTACGGCTCGCTCACGGGCGCGAAGCTCAACCAGCCCATCGTCGGCATGGCCGTCGACCGGGCGACAGGTGGCTACTGGCTCGTGGCGGCGGACGGCGGGGTGTTCTCCTTCAACGCGCCCTTCCAGGGCTCGACAGGCAGCCTCAAACTCAACAAGCCGGTGGTCGGCATGACCGCCACGCTGAACGGAACCGGTTACTGGCTGGTCGCCTCCGACGGCGGGGTGTTCTCCTTCAACGCGCCCTTCCAGGGTTCGACCGGCAATCTCACCCTCAACAAGCCGGTCGTCGGCATGGGCCTCGACCGGATGACCGGCGGCTATTGGCTGGTCGCGTCTGACGGCGGGGTGTTCTCCTTCAACGCGCCCTTCGAGGGCTCGACAGGGAGCATCCGCCTGAACCAGCCTGTGGTGGGCATGGCGCCCGTCTCTGATGGAAGCGGTTATCGCCTGATCGCATCGGACGGGGGCGTGTTCTCCTTCAATGCCCCCTTCTTCGGTTCGACCGGGAGTATCCACCTGAACAAGCCGGTCGTCGGCGGGTTCAACAACAACTCCTACGACGGCTACTGGTTGGTGGCTTCAGACGGCGGGCTCTTCACCTTCAGCCCTCCGGGCGAAAATATGCCGTTCTTTGGATCCGCCGTCTGACCGGTCTCCTCAGACGGATTGCCGCAGTGAGCGGGGCCTCTGTCCCGCTCACTGCGGAATCCACATCAGCCGCCGAGCTATCCGTGCGTAGCCTGGGACTCAAGAGGGTCGTTTTCAAAGCCGCCCGTTGGGGGTACCGGCGATAGATGACCATCCCCCAAGATCCGACCCCCATTGAACCCGAACCCGAGCCGAACCCTCCTTCTCCGATTCCCGATCCCGAGCCTGTGGCTCGCTGAGGAACGAGCATCCAGTTGGCTGGACCTCGACGAGGATCATCGTCATCAACACCACTGACCGATTCGGCACCTCAGGAGGTATTCAACTCCCTGGCGAATCGTCCGGCAGTGGATCTCGTTTGAGTCGTTGCGGAAGGCAGTGACTCGGGATCGCCGAAGCTCCCATTGGGGCCGAGGCCTATGTCGAATCTCTGAGACGCAAATGGGCGTCTCACGTCGAGGAACAAGGCGGCCATGGTGGAATCGGTCCAGGGCCTTGGAACGGTTCGAGGAGCGGCCTCCACGTCATTGTCATAAGCATCGGGCCCGTCAAATCAGAGCTCATCGGCGCGACCGATCTGCATCGCCACTGAGATCGACAGCCGATACCTGACCGAGATCTCCGCTTTTAGGGGTGACACGGCTTCAGTCGACCCTAAAAGTGTCAGCCCAAGAGGCTCGCCACGATGTTGATGGCAATCGCCACTATAACGGCACCGAACAGGTAGGACATCAAGGCGTGCGAGAGGGCAATTCTGCGGATCGGTTTCGTCGTCAGATCGGTGTCTGAGACCTGAAAGGTCATGCCGATCGTGAAGGCGAGGTAGGCAAAGTCGAGGTAGGCAGGAGGGTCCTTTTCGTTGAAATCAACCCCACCCTCCGGAGCCTGATAATGAGACCTGGTGTACCGCAGCATGAATACCGTGTGGACGCTCGCCCACGAAAGGACGACGCTCAGAATTCCGACGGTGATGAGATACGCCTTCGTGCCGCCATGAGACTGCCCTGCCTTGATCAGAACCAACCCAACGGCAGCGAGAAGCGCTACTCCGGCGACAAGGACGATTGCCTCAGCCGTGCGCCGGCTGGCGTCCTCCACATTGGCGTGGCGCTTGGTTCCAGCCGCATCCAAACGCCCCACGATCTTCCAGGTCCAGACCAAGAAACAGATGGCCGCAGCATCCCAGCCCACGAGGATCGCAGCCTGCCATGCCATGATCAGGGCAGCGACGATCCCTGCGACAACACCCAGCACGGCAGCAACCGAGCAGCGAGCTCCTACAGTCTCCATAGCCTCGGACCCTGGCCGGATGTTTCGCTCATTCAGGTGAAGGGTAGCGTGATGCGAGTAGACGCCGTCATAGTTTATCGCGCAGTCAGACATGCTCTCGGGTGACACGACCTTGTCTTCTCCAGGGTTTCCTCACACGAGGACGTGGTTCTGGCGTAGAGCGGCAAGGACGAAGTCAGTTGAATCTTCGCGAGCAACTCCCGCAAGGATGGTTGTATGTCACCCAATCAGGTCGTCGTCGTCACCGGAGCGAGCGGAGGCATTGGACGCGCTGTCGCTCAAGCCTTCGGGGCCCGCGGCTGTTCTGTGGCGCTGCT
This sequence comes from uncultured Acidimicrobiaceae bacterium, assembly GCA_963828505.1. Classification (GTDB taxonomy): domain Bacteria; phylum Actinomycetota; class Acidimicrobiia; order Acidimicrobiales; family RAAP-2; genus Bog-473. The sequence continues at coordinate 312,123 of CAWHFM010000009.1, read as the reverse complement.
TGCCCGCGGCAGAAAAGGGCTAGATGGAGCGGCCGAGGATGTCCGGTCTGCAGGAGGCGTGGCCCTGACTATCCCGACCGACGTCGCCGAGTCCAAACAGGTACAGGCGGCAGCAAAGATGGTCGAGAAGGAGATGGGCCCGATTGAGGTCTGGGTCAACGTGGCCTTCACCTCGGTGTTTGCGCCCTTCGATCAGATTGCACCTGACGAGTACAAAAGGGTCACCGAGGTGAGCTACCTGGGCTACGTATACGGCACGATGGCCGCTCTCAAATACATGAAGCCCCGCGATCGAGGCACCATCATTCAAGTCGGCTCCGCCTTGGCCTACCGGGGTATCCCGCTGCAAAGTGCCTATTGCGGAGCGAAGCACGCCATCCAGGGCTTCAACGAGGCGTTACGGTGCGAGTTGCTCCACGACGAGAGCAACGTCCACGTGACGATGGTGCAGATGCCGGCGGTGAACACCCCGCAGTTCTCGTGGGTGTTATCTCGCCTTCCCCGCCAGGCGCAACCAGTGCCGCCGATCTATCAGCCGGAGTTCGCTGCCCGCGGCGTGCTCTTTGCCGCTGACCACCCACAACGACGCGAATATTGGGTGGGCGCCTCAACCATGGCGACGCTTGCCGCCAATGCCATTGTGCCCGGGGTGCTGGACAGATACCTCGGCAGAACAGGATTTTCGTCCCAACAGGCCTCGGAGCCCCAGAGTCCAGATGCACCAGTCAATCTTTGGGATCCCGCCGATGGGATCGATGGAAAGGATTTCGGCTCGCACGGCATCTTCGACGACAAATCTCATGATGATGACCCGCAGCTCTGGCTCTCGCATCATCACAAACTGATTGGCGTGGGTCTCGCGTCGCTCGCTGGGCTTGCTCTACTGATAAGCCGCCGACGATGAATGCGAAGCGAGCATTCGGAATCAGCCAGGGGGCGCTTGGCATCATTCTGGTTGCGTTCCCGAATACCGTTTCGGTGAGGGCAGCGGGTGAGGAATCACCCCCGCCAACCTGGCTGGTACGCGTGCTCGGTGCCCGCATGCTCGGGCAAGGCTGTTGGCTGACGGTCCACCCTTCCAATGACGCACTTGCATGGGGCACTGTCGTCGACGCTGTACACGGATCGACAATGCTCGTTGCGGCATTCGCGGGACGGTCCTACCGTCGAAGTGCGCTTTCCGCCGCGGGGGTGGCGGCGGCATCGATTGCGATCAGTACGGCCATTGGCCGATGACGACGAGAGCGGCGTCGGAGTTTCCGCCCCACGCGTTGCGCGAGTACGCCCTGCTTGCTGACGGGGAACGCGGGGCACTCATCGGCCCGCGAGGTGATATCAGTTGGTTGTGCGTTCCCAGTTGGGATAGCCCCTCCCTATTCACCTCCCTTATCGGTGGTACTGGAATTTACGCAGTCACCCCGCTGTCTCGCTTCGTTTGGGGGGGATACTACGAGACCGGATCTTTGATCTGGCGAAGCCGTTGGGTCACCGAAAGTGGCATTGTCGAGTGTCGAGAGGCGCTCTCTTTTCCAGGAGAACCCTCGCGCGCGGTACTGCTTCGACGGATCATCGCGTCGGAGGGAGATGCCCGTGTGCGCGTGCATCTCGAAGCCCGAGCGGACTATGGCAACAATCCCATGACCGAGATTGAGCGGGAAGGCGGGATCTGGACCGCGCGCAGTGGGTCCAACCATCTTCGGTGGCAAGGGGCATCTGCAGCACGTCCCAGCTCGGACAGGACTCGCCGGCACCTCACCATGGACCTGTCGATTGCCGCGGGCCATTGTCACGACTTGGTCCTCGAGGTTGCCGCAGGTCAATTGCCAGAACAACCAATTGAGGCCCAGGAAGCATGGAGCGCAACCGAAGCGGCCTGGAGAGATGCCGTTCCCCAACTGCAGGGCTGCGCCAGCCCCTCGGACGCTCGCCACAGCTACGCGGTCTTGCGAGGCCTCACAGCTTCGAGCGGGGGGATGGTGGCTGCAGCCACCACCAGCCTGCCCGAGCGCAGTGAAGCCGGGCGGAACTATGACTACCGCTACGTGTGGATCCGAGACCAGTGCTATTGCGGTCACGCTATGGCCGCCGTAGGAGACACCCGTCTGCTTAGCGATGCGGTTCGTTTCGTCACCGACAGGCTGCTTGAACACGGAAGTCGGCTCGCGCCCGCCTACACCGCTACCGGTAAGCAGGTACCCGATCAGCGCAACCTCGGTTTGCCTGGATACCCTGGGGGATTCGACCGGATCGGCAACTGGGTCAATGGGCAATTCCAGCTGGACGCCTTTGGAGAAGCTCTATTGCTTTTGGCCGACGCCAGCCGAGTGGATCTCTTGGACGCCGACGGAATACTCGCTGGAGAATTGGCTGTCGCCGCAATCGTGGAGCGATGGACCGAGCCCGATGCCGGCATTTGGGAGATTGAGAATCGACCCTGGACCCACAGCCGCCTGACCGCGGCCGCAGGCCTGCGCTCCTACTGTGCCGCGCTGCCGCTTGGCCTGCAAAACGCCGAATGGCTGGTTCTCGCGGACCGGATCGTGGCCGATACAGCGGCGCATGCAACCCATCCCGAAGGTTATTGGCAACGTTCTCCGGACGATCCAGGTCTTGACGCCGCGTTGCTCTTACCGGCTTTGCGTGGAGCGATCCCAGCCGATGATCCTCGCACCGTGGCCACCGTCGCCGCGTACACGGATACGCTCACCGTCGACGGCTATGCCTATCGCTTCAGGCACAACGATGGACCGCTAGCACAGGCCGAAGGCTCCTTCACCCTTTGTGGTTTCCTGATGGCTCTCGCCGCTCATCAGCAAGGTGACTTGCTCAGTGCCCAAGGTTGGTGGGAACGAACGAAGGCATCATGTGGTTCCCCCCTTTTGTACTCTGAGGAATACGACACGGACGAGAGACAGATGAGAGGAAACCTGCCGCAAGCGTTCGTTCACGCGCTCATGCTCGAGGTGGCGGCGACAGTCGGGGGGAATGGCGCGGCGTTGTAGTCTCTTCGCTGCTTCAGCGGCCTTGACGTTCCAATCGGAGGTGGTGCTGTTGGTAATCGAGGCCGGCCGTAGCTGTAGCCGATGGCGTCACCGAACGCGGCACTGTTGTCGCTCGAGGATCGTGTTGCTGAGCGTGCCTGCTTGTGTCGTCGCTATCCCTTGGTCAGCCACCGCATGTGGGAACGACTCTCGGTCTGGAGAGTAACAAGGAGAGGGCCTCTGAGCTGGGAAAAGCTCCGGGGGGAGAGACTCGAACTCTCAACCGGCTCTATTCAGAGACAATCTGGAGCTGCGCTTTTCTGGCGATAATGCTCCTGACCTGGACATTTAGCGACAATGGCTGACAGCTCGAGCCAGATGAATACGCGCCCTTCGCGCCCAGATCGCGCCCACCCGCGCACGTGCCGCGCACGGCGAACTCGCGTCAAAACCTTTTAGGCGGTTGTCATCTCCGGCGAAGGCGTCTCGTTTATTCACGGGGGAGTACCTGAACCCTTGAGTATGGAAGGACAAGGGGTGGAAATGGTGCTGCACTACCTCGGTCCGGTGAACCGCTCTGTGTTTGGTGACGTGCATCCGGTAAGAGCGCGGATCGGGTAGGCCAAGGGCTGACCGCGCCGGACGTCGAACGGCTTCCGACCGCCACCTCCCTACCGAGGTGCCGCCTCCCCCCTTGGCGGGTGAAGAGTCGCGCATATTCTGGCCGGGCTGCGCATTACCCGGCCATTACCGCTCTTTCTTACCATCGCAGTGAACATCAACCGGACGACGAGGCGGCGACGGTCTCCCCGGCGATGACGAAGGAGGCAACGATGTTGCAACGGGTAGCAATATTGGTGGCAGGACTCGCCACGACGGCGAGTATCGGTTTTGCGGGGGCCGGCATGGCCTCGGCCGCGGCGCCAGCGCTCAAGATCAAGCCGGGCGCGATCTGGACGTTCGAAGTGAAGGGTGCTGCGTGTGAACAGGACACCTTCGACACGTCCCTTCACACGTTCGTCTCGGACCTGTACAACGACTCCGGCACCTGGAGCGGCGGCGGGTCGACGATCAGCATGGCCTGGACGACCGGGGGCGACAGTGATGTGACCTTCAGCGGCCACTTCGTTTCCACCACGACGCCGGTCGAGTACAAGGGCCCCCTCGGTGGCATCGCCCACGCCGGCATGAGCGGCAAGGTGGTCAAGGGAGCCGTCGCGACCTTCGACGGATATGCCTGCTGACGACCTGATCCTCGCAACCGAAACCCCAAGGGCGACACCGCTCCGAGGCTTCGCGGCAGGCCAGGGGCTCGCCCGTGGCGCAGTACACGGCGGAGAACGCTCGGCAGCAGCTCAGCGCAAGACCGAGCTGCACCGCAACTCCGCCGCGCTGACCACAAACGGCGGCCCCTGGAAAGGGACCCGACGACCTCGAGATTGCCATCTGCGCCTGCATGTCGTGATTCAACGAGGAGCGGTTGCACTCAGAGCTCGCCGACACGACACTGGCCGAGTTCGAGGCCGACTACGGTCACAGATCTCAGCCCATCGTGGCGTGAGAAACCAAACCCACGAGCCTCCGTCAAACCCAGGCTGGTTTAGAGAGCAGTCCCACTTCGCGGACTTCCGGGTCATTCGCTGAGTCGACGCGCAGGTAGAACTCGCACGGCCGGTAATCTTTGCTGGCCCGAAGGTAGGACTCCCGCGCGCTGACGGGGTGGCCTTCGGCGGCGCTGCGATCGGCGTCTGCGCGGATCCGTTCGGCGAGCGCCCGCCACTCGGAGTACCAGTCCGTCTTGTCGCCGTCGGGGATCCGGCTCGCCGTGCTGGTGGATTCACCGATGTCGGCGCCACCGCAGGGGGCGTAGCCGAGGGCCCGGACCGTCTCGAAGGAGAAGGACTGGTCGTTGAAAATCCCCCAAACGGGCGATACTGGTTTGATGGAGACGGTCGATGTCATGGCACTCCCGTCGTTGAGGAGGCGGCGAGGCCGCGCGGGGGCGAACAGCCGAAAGAGGTCGTCCTGCCCGAACCAGGCGTCTCGTGGACCAATCTGCCAAGCCATCGTTACCAAGGGCCGGAGCAACGCTCCCGGAGGCTGCCAATGCTCTAAGCAGAGTCCAACACGGCTACGCGACTAACCCCTCATGCCACATAGGGGGTTAGACCCCCGGTGAGGAACACTCCTCAATCGCGTAGCGACAATATTCGGTCATTGTCAATCCGATCGGTGAATTCGTTTGGCGTGATCTCAACTGGGCTGTTCGGTCTACCGCCTGGGGACCGTCCGTCTCAATTGGCCTTTTTCGTGGCCGAACGCGAGGCGGTGGGTGATCGCGCGTTCCTCGTTTCGGCAGTGCGTCGACGCGCTGTTTCGCCCGTACGCAGAAGTTCGCGTCTCGACCGCCCTGCGAAGCCGTCGATTTCCCATGGAATCCAGCATGTCGTGGGCGATTCGCAGCTGTGTGCGCGCCTCGAAACGGACCACCCTGACCTCGGGGACCGTTACTTCTCGTTCGAACTGGCCTCCATGGCGTCAGACCACTTCGACTGCCAGTCGCCGCCGTCTTCGAGTGAAAGCCACCCGTTCTTGAGTGCGACGGTGACCCCTGCTGGTACACCGGCGCTCACTCCCCACGCCTGATCCGACTCCACGTTCTCTATTAGTACGTGTTTCATAACCGCCTCCGCCGGCTCTTGTTGGCCCATGGCCGTGGACCGGGTGGCCGTGCCAAGCGGTTGAGCATCAGTCCGATCATCGCCCACTTGACGAAGGCCTCATGAGTTTCGGGGAACCGCTCGTAGTCGCGCACCAAGCGCCGCCATCGCACGAGCCAGGCGAAGGTCCGCTCCACCACCCAGCGCCTGGGCAACACCGCGAAGCCACGTTGGCCAGCTGGCTTGGAGACCACCTCGACGCTGAGCTTCCAGTACCGCATGGCCTTGGCCACGAGCTTTCCGGCGTAGCCGCCGTCGGCGAAGACGTGGCGCAGCGAAGGAACGAGCTTGTGGACGCGCTTGAAGATCTCGGCGCCTCCGTCGCGGTCTTGGACCGACGCTGCGGTGACCATCACCACGAGTAGGAGCCCGAGCGTGTCGGTGACGATGTGGCGCTTTCTCCCTTGCACTTTCTTGCCCGCGTCATAGCCGCGGGTCTCGGCCCCAACGGTGTCGGCCCCACGCAGCGATTGCGAGTCGACGATGCCAGCGCTCGGGGTGACGTTGCGAGTCCCGCCAGCTTTCTTCTTCGACCTCGTGCGCACCTCGTCGCGCAAGGCGTCGTGCACCACGTCGACGGTCCCGTCGTCACGCCAGGCGGCGAAATAGCGGTAGACCGTCTGCCACGGCGGGAAGTCCGTGGGCAGCATGCGCCACGAGCAACCGCTGCGCGTCACGTACAAGATGGCGTTGACGATCTCGCGCTTGGAGTGCTCGAGCGGACGGCCTCCCGGTCCCTTCCCCTTCACCTGAAGCAGCAGGGGCTCCACCATCGCCCACTGGCGATCGGTCAGATCACTCGGGTACCGGCGCTTCGCCGCCACAACGACAAGTGCACCACGTCACCGCGCAGATCGCGAGTACCGCGCCAGTGCATTCGCGCTGGTCACGCGCGAGTTTCGAAACTTCTTCCCGCACTACGGCAGAACGGAACACATCGAACGAACTCGACCGACCTATGAGTTATGAAACACGTACTTAGACCCAGCTCGTAGGATTGGGCCGACTGCTCGAGCAAGCGGCTTGGCAGTACCAGTTCGCGGAGGAGGTCGACCTGGTCCGCGCCAGTGGTCGTCGTACCACCCCAGTGCCCGTCAGTGCCCGAGACGGTGTCGGGCAAGGGGATGAGCGAGTCAAAGCTAGCCAGTCCGGTCTGCTGTCCGATGTCGGTCCATAGGTTGGTGGCGGCATCGTCGTCGCTGTTCTCGATCATCGCGGTGGCCAGGTTCTGCTCCTCGTCACTGAGCCTTGTCCCTTGCTGTTCGCCCTGGTGTAGTAGTGCGGCCAGGATGTCAACTTTGACGATGCTGGCCGTGTATTCGAGGGCGCCTGGCCGGTAGAGCGACAGCAGGCCGGTGTCGACGTTGTACACAGCAGCATTGATGTCGCTGTCCTGAGCTTGTAAGTAGTCGTCGATGGCCGGGGTGGCGAATAGCCCGGTCTTCTCATCAGGGTTGGTCGTCGAGGTCGAGGTCGAAGGCACTGTGGTCGAAAGCACTGTGGTCGAAAGCTCCTGAACCCCACTGTCCCGAGCGCTGACGTCGCCGTCGCTGTGAGGGGCTGGGGCCTGGGCGTTGCGGCGCGACGGCGACGAGCTACTGGCGACCACGGCGGCGACTCCGATCCCGAGGACCAGAACAATGAGCAACGCCTCAATAATCCATCGTCTGTGGCGCTGCCTACGCGAGACGTGCCTGGCGGACATCTCTGCATAGAAACAGGCCCAGTCAAGAAGCAGCCGCCGAAGCATGGCGCCGCAACCAGAATTCGCGCCGCTGGCGGCGTCAGACCATCGACGGGCGCTTCCAGCCCTGGCCGAGCACGTGCTCGTTCAAGAACGCGATGACCGTCTCGTACCAGACGATGCCGTCGCCAGGCTGGAGGACCCAGTGGTTCTCGGCGGCGAACCAGAGCAGGCGGGCGTCGACGCCCCGCCGGATGAGGTCGCTCCAGAGACGCAACGACTCGCCGACCGGGCAGCGGTAGTCGTGGTCCCCGTGGATGACGAGCATGGGAGTGGCGATGGCATCGGCGTAGCGGTCGGGCGACCACGTCCGATAGAGCTCGGGGTTGGTGTCGGGGTAGCCCCACTCGTCGGCCCACATGGCCGGGTAGTCGGTGGTCCCCTGGAACTGCTCCAAGGACCACAGGCTGGCGTGGCTCACGATGGCGGAGAACCGCTCGGTGTGTCCGGCGATCCAGTTGGCCATGTACCCGCCGTAGGAGCCGCCCATCGCCGCGGTACGCGTGGCGTCGAGGTCGGGGCGCTCGAGCGCGGCGTCGGTGACGGCCATCAGGTCGTCGTAGGGTGCGCCGCCCCACTGCCCCCAGCCGCGACGGATCATCTTGGCGCCGTAGCCGGTCGACAGGGCCGGGTCGGGCAGCAGCACGGCCCACCCGCGCGCGGCCAGCAGCCAGGGGTTCCAGCGCCAGTGCCAGCCGTTCCACGAGCCCTGCGGTCCCCCGTGGATCCACAGCGCCATTGGGACCGGCGCGGCCGCACCGGCCTGCTCGGGCAGCACCAGCCACGCCCGCAGCGGCGTGCCGTCCGCCGCCTCGGTCGTCAGCTCCTCCACGCGCCCCGGCACCCCCTCGATGGCTCCAGGGGCGTCAATGCCCGTCAGCGCGGTAGGGCCCGCGGGGGCCGGGCCGCTGAGGTCGAGGCGGACCGGCCGCGGCGGTTCTGTCATGGAGGCGCGCAGGACGTAGATCACCCCACCACCGGGATCCACCTGGGGCGACGCCCAGGCGCCATCTCCGGTGAGCCGGGTCGCCTCACCCGAGGCGACGTCGATCTGGTACAGCGGGGCGTGCCCCTTGCAGTCGGTGGTGGCGATGACAGCCGCGCTGTCGGCGCTGAAGAGCGCGCCGGTCACGAACGGTTCGTCGCCGGCGCCAAGTGCGCGCCCGGCGCCTGTCGCCAGATCGATCAGCCACAGGTCGAGCCACCATGGCTCGGTGATCGTCGGCCGCGACGTGCGAAGAGCCACGGCGAGGCGCCCGTCTGGCGAGAGGGCCGGTGCCTCGTACACGAAGGACCCGTCCTCGGTGACCGCCAGGGTGCGGCGGGCACCGGTGGCCACGTCGATCGCCACCACGTCGCTGCGGACGCGCCCCTCCTCCAAGGGTACGACCCAGTGCACGAGCACGGTCGTTCCGTTGGCGAAGAGCACGGGAGCGGAGTCGTGCAGAGCTTGGCCGGCGTCCGGGGTCAGGTCCCGGAGCTCGACCGGACCTGGCACGCCTGGGTCGACGGTTGCCGCGTAGAGGTGTACCTCGTCGGGGCCGAGGTGGTGGTCCCAGTGCCGCAGGTTCCCGCCTTCGTGGAGGACCGCGCTCACCTTGTGCTTACGGCGGGCCGTCCACCACTCGCGGTCCTCGTCGTCGCTGGGCACGCCGGGTGCGCACTTGGCCGCCACCACGACGGTCGTGGTCTCCCGGCCGGTGGCGACCGCGGTCACCCCGCCCGGCCGGCGCGCCACCACCCACGGGTCGCCCCCGCCAGCGGGCAGGAGCCACAGCGCGGCGATTTCTTGGTCGTCCTTGTCTTCAGGCGTGTCGGACTCGGCCAGTCCGGGCCGAGTGGAGATGAAGAGTAGGGAGCCGTCGGGGAGGTACGCCGCGCTCGACTCCCCTTTGGAAGAGCGAGTCAGCTGGCGGGCTGGCGCCGCGCCCGTGGGATCGAGCGCCCAGAGTGAGGTGACGAACTCGGCGCCCTTGCCGTCGAGCTGGGCCACGCTGGCGACAAGCCGGTCACCGGCGGGCGACAGCGTGAGCCCGCCGACGCGGGGAATGGACATGTAGACGGACGGGGAGTCGAATGGGTTGCCCTCGGGCGCGTCGGCGGTGGTGGTCATGGACCGATCCTTCACCGGACCGCGCGCGCGATCAAGCCCGCCGGTCGATCCAACCGCCATGTTCGTGCGCGAACCCGGGCGACCGCTCACGACAGTTCCCGCGTTCGAAGACCAGCATCCGACTTCGGCGGCGCGTCCGGGACGGTGGCTCCGCCGACGGGCTCGACGATCCCCGTTGCCTCCGCGCTCAGCCAGACCAGCCGTCGCCGGAGGGACAGCTCCGTCAACTGGTCGATGAACCGTCGGCGCTCCTCGGCGAGCAGCATCGAACAGACGGGTCAGCGCCAACGGGCACTGGCCGCCGAGGCCTGGGCGACGACCATCAGCAGCGCTGCACTCAAGCAGCGGAACAGTCTCAGCCCAGAGGTCGCAGTCGAGGCGCAAAGGGGGGTCGAGCTATGAGCAGGCGCAAGGACGCCAAGGCCCTCGCCCGATAGGACCACGAAGCCCGCCAGTGGGCGACGGCGACCGGTCGGGACCTCGCCCTCGATCTGTACTGCGACCGGGAGACAACCGCCCGGCCCTACGGCATCGGGGTCGTGTTGGACTCCGGCGAGAGGGTATGGGCCGAGGTGCCCGTGCGGGTCAACCTGGATTGGGCGCTGCTCGCCAAGCCCGGTGAGCAAGCGCAGTCCCCCGTACGGTCGTGGCTGGTTACTTCCGGCCGGGTTGTCGGTCGACTAGCCGATGACCGACTGCACGGCTACCGGTGGGAGAGGGCAGTCGGCGCTCGCGTCGACCTGACACCGGGACGCGAAGTCGTCAGCCTCGACATCGAAAGCGAACCCAGACTCATATGGACCGGGCCGGCCGTGGCCCCTTTGGCCGTCGCTGCGGTGTTCCACCTCTACGGCGCACTGGCGATGGTCGATCACCCCGGCCCGGCCCCATTACGGTTACTGATGGACACGTCCGAGGAAAGTCCAACCGCCAGCACCGACCAGTCTCGAGCCGCCGGTCGCGCCATCGTGTCCAACCTCTGAGCGGCAAGCAGTTTCGGTGCCTGGGACAATGGTGGTGGAGCCGCCTGGAAATATGTCAAGCGACCGCGCATGCCCGATGAAGCGCAACGGGCTTACCGCTCCACGCGAGGAGATCATGCACAGTGGTCACCAAGAGCTGAAGGTCGTGATCGTCCGATTAACCCGACCGACACGCTGGGCTGGCCCACATTCCAGCCGGCGGCGGGCACTCGAGTGACCTTTACCAACAGCTTGCGGGCCTACTGATCGGAATCGGCAGCCAGGGTCAACTTCAAGCGCCCAGCCCATCTGCGCCCGGCGCGCGGAAGCGGCACTTATAGGGGCGGGACCCTCTCTACGATCTACGTCCTCCTCCGAAGGCGGAGCCGGGGGAACGTAATGCTGCCACGAGGGTCCATCAGTAAGCTTCGGACTCAGCGGCTATTAGCTCCACTGCGCGGTCGAGAAACGGTTCGACGTCTGCTGCGTGGTACACGCGCTCAGACGGCTCGATGCTGTCCAGGAAGCGCTGGAACACAACGGCGCAGCGCGCGACCGCCACCGGCCGGATCAGCCGCCAGGCTCGTCTGGCGTCGCACCCCGGAACCGCGTCCTCCCAGAGCCCAATCCATTGCCTCCGGAGCTGGTTCTCTGCCGGTGTCGGCTTGTGACGGTCGAGGACCGCGAGGTCAAGCAACGCGTGCCCGTACCCGCTGTCCCCCCAGTCGAACACGACCGGAGGATGCACGCCGATGCGAGCGTTGCCCGGATGGGCGTCGCCGTGAATCAGCACATCAGGGACGCCGCACTCCTCGATCGCCGAGAACCGAGCGTCCCACCCTTCGACCAGTGCGCGCAGCGGTCCGGACGACGGGCGCCGCCGGTCGACTACCTCATCGACCATCCGGCGCAACGCAGGGCTGCGCCAGTCCGGCACGGCACTGAGCAGGCTCGCCGGTACCGCCTGCTGCAGACCGACGAGGGTCTCGAGAATCTCGCGATAGTCGCTCGAGCCGGCTCCGTAGCCGTCGACGCCCGGCATGGCGGCCAGCAACATCCGGTTACCTTCGGCGGCCACCATCACCGGGGCCCCGGGGCGCCCTCCGAAGCCACGGAGCACCGAAGCCTCGTGCGCGAAGAACGGCGGGACGCACTTCAGCCAGCATTCGCCCCCGGCGACCGGGATGCACCAGATCGACGACAGGTTCCATGATCGAACCTGGCGCGGCTCGCCGACGAACGCCGCGTGGCGGGCGGCCCACGCCAGGTCGGCGGCCGGTCCACCGGGGCGCGCCCACGGCATCCGGAGGGGATCGTCTGCCATCCACTCGGGGTCGCCGCGGAACGGTCGCAGTCGCTCCGGGCGTCGGCCCATCGGCTCAGCGAGGTAGGCCACGTCGCCGCCCATGGTTCCCGAGTCAGCGGACGTCGTTCGCAACAAACGGAGGATGCACAAGCTGGGGTGCGCGACGATGATCGGCTCGAGGTCTTGCCACCACGGTGTCGCAATGACGAAAGGCTCGAGCTCGCCGAGGACCTCACCGTCGCGCGATACGACCACGATGGTCACGCGCCTCATGACCCGACGAGATCATGCCGCGCGCATGGCGCCGAGTTGTACGACGCCTCGCTTCCCGGCGGCGACACGGTGATCGTGAATACGGCAGCCGTCTTCACCGAGTCAAAGTAACCGAGAAGGTCGCCGTTAACCAGGACTTGTTCGGGCAGCATCGTGGAGAGAAGTACACGACTGCGACCACTTCGCACGTGAACGGCACGACACCATGATGCCTTCAGATCGCCATTGAAGGTCTGCGCAAGACGGATCCAGGGCTCGAGTCTGCAAGTGACAGCGTCTGCGACCGCCGGTTCGGTGAGACACTCCTCGCCCGTATGTCCGATTGGCCGGTCGCGGTGTCGTCAAGACACAGAGCTGACCTGGCAAACTCGTGACGGTGGCGCCGATGAATCAAGCTCATCAATGGAGTCTCCGGAGCCCAGGTCGCGCGCGATGGTTGCGAGCCGAGCTGCTGCCTTGGCTCTCGCAGGAAGGACCGCTCGGAGACGACGTTCTGGAGATCGGCCCAGGGCCCGGGCTCACGACCGACATGCTTCGGGAGCTGGTCCCTCGCCTCACGGCTCTCGAAAGCGATCCTATCCTGGCCGCAGAACTAGCTCGCCGCCTCATCGGCACAAACGTCGAAGTGGTCGAAGGCGACGCCGCAGCAAGCGAGTTGCCTTCGAGCGGGTTCTCTGCCGTCTGCTGCTTTTCGATGTTTCACCACGTGGCATCGATCGGAGGGCAAAATCGGATTCTTGTAGAGATTGCGCGGCTGCTCCGCCAGGGAGGACGACTCTTTGCAGAGGACCCCACGGATAGCCCCCTCGCGCGCCTGCACCACGGCGGCGACGTCTTTGTACCGCTCGATCCTTTGACACTCTCGGACAGGCTCATGGCCGTTGGTTTGAGCTCGATTGAGATCGAGCTTAAGGACTCTCGGGTTAAGTTCAGCGCAAAGCGACGGTAGCCTTCTACCTGCGCTGTCCCGGTCTTCTAGCGGGAGATCGTCGCCCAGGACACCGGGACTGTGGCGCTTCGTAGAGGGGAGGAACGCCCCTATCTCGACGCGTGAAGTACAGCCGATTCAGTCGGCCGAGGACAAGAGCGGCCACCGCCGAGACGGAGGCGCCAAGGCGACGAGCTAGGTCGGGCGAAGAGTGCTAACTCACCGCATCCGACCGGTTTGTCGATTCACAGCACCCCACGCCTGGCGGACGAACTCGCTGTACCCAGCGGCCCACACTGCGAAGCAGGACTCGGCGCGCCGCGGCCGCGGTGGCCGACCCGTGCCGGGAGTCGGTGCGACTCTGGATGACGGCCCAATGCCGTACAGGCGGTGGGTGCGCTTTCACGACCTGCGGCAATTCGCCGCCACCAGTAGTGCGAGCACGAAGGAGATCATGAGTCGTGGCGGCTGGAAGTCGGTGGCCATGGTGGTGCGCTACGAACACGCCTCCGATGAGCGCGACGCGCTGCTTGCCCAAGCGCTCAACCCCTTCACGAGTAGCGGCAATGTTGTTCCGATCGCGCGTGGTGACGACGGAGATCGCGCGCTGGCGCGCGCGACGAGGGTGTCGTGGAAGGTGAGGTGCTGGAGCTACCCTCGCTGACCAGCACAAACGGCGACGAATGCTCCGGGGGAGAGACGCGAACTCTCAACCTAGGCGCCCCCAGGACGAGTTTTCTGAGCAGCACCAATTGGAATAATCCCTGCTAGATGGTGGTGTGGTGTCTCCGTCGATGACCACTCATAGCCCCTATTTCCGTTCACTCGCGCACGGATCGGGCGCGAAGCTTGACGATTTTCAAGTACTGTCTGAATTACTTCTGAAGAGGGCCGCTGGAACCGACTTCTGAAATACTTCTGATAAGATGACGTCATGCGACTAATCGAGCGCCAGTTCTCGGAACTTCTGCGCGATCCGAGGGAGGTGACCGGTGAGGTTGAGGACGGCGACGTCCTCCTTCGTCGCCGCGACGAACCTGATCTCAGGCTCAGCCGTGCGGACAGAGAGGCCGAACGAGCCGAAGCATTCGGTGCATTGGCTCGAGCCTTCCGAAACCTCGCTGTGCACAACCCTGGCATACTCGGAGACGCACTTGCGGACTCGTTCGCTTGGATGGAATTCCTCCCGGTCGCCGAGCGGAAGCGCTTTGTTGAGGAGTTCGCCCGGGTGGTCACGGCTGCCGCCCAGATCGACAACTACGACCCGCTGAGCCAGCTGATCCGAGAGTGGCGGGTCACAGCGGAGATCTATGCCGTCCCGAAGCTCGCCCGACGACTCCGCAGACCCCTTCAGGCGGACGGCATACCAGTTCCATCTCCTTCGATCTGAGCTAGTGCCGAAGCGTCGCGACCGGGTGGCTCCGCCGCCCGCGAAAGGCGGGTGGGATTTCCGATTCGCAACGAGCGATTCGGTCAGCGGATGGGACAAGGTCTGTGCAGCCGCTCCCGCCAATGCCCGCATTGCCTGGGAGCGGATCACGTCGGATCCCCGCCAGCGGGACGACCGCCAGCACCCGCTTCGCGGGAACCTCGGTAAGCGCTCGATTAATGGTGAACCCCTCGAACAGTGGCAGTACGAGGTGACCAGCGCCGGCCGGCTTTGGTACTGCATCGATGATGTTCGTCGCATGGTCTGGCTTACGCACGCGATGCCTGGCCATCCGAAGGCCACAGAGTAGAGCCTCTCGCACGGCCGCAAAAGGACGTCGGTCTGCTGCGGCCGATGTGTCGTCACGTTCCGCAGATCCCGACGCCGAGGCCTCCTTGTGGGAGCAACTCACACAGCCTGAGGAGCCCACCCTTCACCAGTACCCTTCCGCGTCATCCCAGGTAGATAGCGATGTCGACTGACCGGTGGCAGCGACCGTTCGAGACCCGTAATCCCCAATGCTTTGCGCACCAATCGCGCACGACATTTGACACCGTCAAGCGTTTCCGTTGAAAGGCCGCCTATTGCGTCGGCCACAGCCCGACGACAGTCCTCGGTCGGCACCACGTCGGGCACGCTCCTTGGGTTTCGTAGCGGACCGCGCGATCCGCGATCAGCGCTCGCTCCACCCAGTGTCCGCAGTCCATTCGCACGTACGCCGACCGTGAGGCCACCGGGCCACGGGCCTGAATGAGGTTGTCGATCCAGGGGTGCAAGGCCTGCCCCACTTGAAGATCCTGGACCGGGTGTCTGACGCTCTCGGAGTATGAAACGAGGTACTTGGACCACCCGTGATCGAGGTGAGCCTCAACGGGGATCCGATCGATCAGGAAGTCAGCGTCATCGATCTCTCGCTGCAATTGCAGCCCGCAGAGCCTGGCCAACGCACCTCGCACGCTCAGGAGAGCCAGAGCTGGTGGTCTTTCCATCGCCAATTGCTGATTGCAAACCCAAACAGTCCTCGATCGATCCACCGATGGATTGCCCGGTCCTGGTGTGGCTCCTCTATCCACACGAGCCGCAACGACACGATGCGGCGACCATCGCGCCTGTGGTCCCGATCGCCCACGTACTCGATCCGAAAGGCCGCCCGGGGCCGGCCGCCCCGCCGCCGAGTCTCGGACCACAGCCGCAGGTCCAGAGCGCGCCAGATCCTGCCCGAT
Organism: uncultured Acidimicrobiaceae bacterium; assembly: GCA_963828505.1. Taxonomy (GTDB): domain Bacteria; phylum Actinomycetota; class Acidimicrobiia; order Acidimicrobiales; family RAAP-2; genus Bog-473. Next base: position 296,444 of record CAWHFM010000009.1, on the reverse strand, counting down.
GCCAGATCGGCGATCGGCGCTGGGAAACCCGGCGTCTCGGCGAGCTGCGCCGCCCTCTGACGCGACACGCCAAGGATGCCACCCACCTCTGTCACACCGGCAAGCTCATACTTGCACCCCTCGAGGTTAACTATTGACATTGGTAAGAGTTACCACTTGAAGAACGAGGCGGACCATTGGCGTTGAGCGCCTCGTTGGTTGAGCACGATTGAGCCGTTTGCCGCCGCGGTGCGTGAGCACGGCTCGGTGACCGATTTGGCGGCGCCGCGATCGCTGGCGGTGGGTGTGGGGTGGTCCTGGGTTTGACGGGGCTGGGCGCGGGCGTCAGCGTGAGCACGACCTGAACGCGCACGAGGCCCCTCGCCGTCATCCTTTTCCACCGATCGCAAGAGGGCTCTTCCTGACGAAGCCAGAGCTCCGCTGTGCTCATCGTAGGGACTGACGAAGCTGCCGTCGAGGCGGACTTGGTCCGCGGCCGCCTCGTCTGCCCGACCTGCGAGATCGGGGTCCGACCGAGCTCGCTTCTCCTCGGCAACCCTCAGACCATCTCTGTAAGAGCGCCTGGCCCTACGCCCCGTACCGGTCGGAGCTTGTTCGCCATGAATGACAGGAAGATCTGCGTTCGTGGGGTTTCGTGGGATGCTCGACCACGGTTCCAAGCCCTGCGAGTGAGGCTCCAGTGGAGAGCATCTCCACGACCGACGACGACAGTGTCGGCACGGCGCTATGGGCAGTCCTGGGTCGAATGCGACGCCGACGGTCTCCCGGCATACATCGAGACGCAGAAGGAGAGCAACGTCCCGTTCTACCGCCGCCATGGGTGCTCGGCGTGGCACTCGGATGGCCGCCCAGACAGGGCGATTCCGCCCTTCGCTCCCAAGAGTCCGACCGGTCGAACGAGTCAGCCGAGATGGCCGGCTGAACTCGGGAGTCGTCCTTCGCCGAATGCATCCGCTCGGGAGCGCAGCGTGCTGGCCGCAGCGTCGAAACCCTTCATGATCACGTAGCGCCCTTCTCGCACGCCGTCGACCACCATCTCGGCCAGCTGGTCGAGCGGTTGCCACTGGATCTCCCGCCCGGCCTGGTTGGCCATAGCTTCGAGCTTCTCTGGTGTCATTGGTTCCGTCTCGCGCGGGAGCTCACGCGCGAGCTCAGTGGGACGTGTCCGATCGGACGTCCACAGGCCGGTACGCAACAAACCACCCGAAGGGTAGAAGACTGAAACACCGATTGGGATGCCATCCTCGGACAACTGCACGGCCAAGCATTCTGTCAGCACAGACACGGCCGCCTTGCTTGCCGCATAGACCGAAGCCGAGGGCATTGGTGCGATTGGCCCGTCGCCAGAGGACGTGTTGACAACATAGCCTTCCTCGCCGGAATCGATCATGCGTGGCACAAAGGTCAAAATCCCGTTGACCACGCCGGTGACGTTGACACTAAAGATCCAGGCCCAATCGTTGGGGGTCGTCCGCCACACTTTGGAACTCGGCGCGCCGACCCCTGCGTTGTTGCACAGGATGTGACACGCGCCAAATCGTTCGTAGACGGCGTCCGCCAAAGCGCCGACCGAGTCCGCACTCCTGACGTCGGTCGACTGGATCAGGACGTCTGAGCGGCCGTCGAACTCCTTGGTCACGCTGTCGAGCGCGTCTGGGTCGACATCGGCGATGGCGACCCGCATTCCCGCTCCGAGAAAAGCCCGCACGAGCGCGAGTCCAATGCCATTGGCGCCCCCGGTGACCACCGCCACTCTGTTGTACAGATCCTCCATTGAATGCTCTCCTTCGCGCTCTTCTCCTGGAGGCGGGTGGTCTCTGCGATCGCCGAGATGCATCGGCGGCGCACCGCGTCCAAGACAGTGGAATAATCGGACGTGCGGTCTTCGTCGAGCTCCGCGTCTGGGTGCATCACGGCAGGTCGAACAGGGCGAAATGCAGTATGTCGGTAGGCACAATCGAGCTCGCGGGCGAAGAATGCTGCTGTGAGGCACTCGACACTCCGCGCAACCCGACGCGCCTTAGAGCCGGCGCTTGGGGCCGCCCCACATCCCGGGCCAGCGCGAGCCGCCAATCGTGTCGGCGTGGGGCCAGAAGGCGACGGGATCCAGTGGACCCGCCAGCGTCAGCGATCGGCTGGCGAAGTCCATCTGGGCCTTCTGGAGGTACACTGCCATCTGCTCACGCAGCGGGAGAAGCTCGGCGATCGGATCCCAAGGGCTGTCCCGGAACACCAGGTCACCTTCAACCTCGAAGCGATACACGAGCGACGAGCGCGACGCCACCTTCACCACGTGCGGCGGAAAGTCGTACTCCTTCTCCACGCCGCCGGTCGCCCGCAACGACTTGATCCACCACTGGTTCTCAGTCCACTCTGCCGGGCCACGGTCGCTGATGTCGGCACCGATGTCGCCCCCGAACTCCAAGAACGTGTAGCCCTGATGGAAGCAGCGGGCGACGATCCGGCTGCCGATCCGGAAGTACTTGATGCTGCAAGGGAACTTCGGCTGGCCATTCAGCTCCTGGCTGATGAAGATCGCCTGCTCTTGATCGATGCCGGTGCCAAGCTGGTAGAAGCCCTCCTCGCCACGGAAATCGGCGGGCACCATTACGACGACTCCGTATTCAGGCTCACCCATGATGGGCACCTGGTACACGTGGATGTGCACGTGCGGGTCGCGCCCAGGATTGATGCCCGGAGGGAGCAGATCGGCGATCGCCTGCTCGTCGGTGCGGTAAATGAATCGAAGGGTGGGCCACCCACCCATCTCACCGGGCGGCTGGAGTGTGGGCTCTGCCATCGGGTTGTCCTCTCTTCTCGTTTTCTTGGCGGTCACCAGACGCGATTGACACTGTCTTCGAAAGCTTGTGACATTGAGTCGACGGGAATCTCGCGCTCGGACAGCGGAACCCGGATCTCCGCGATGGTCGGCGCTTCGATCCTTGTGGCGATTCCGCGGAGCTTGTCGACGTCGAAGCCGTAGACGTCGAAGGCGTTGGCGCCAAGGATTTGCGCGACCTCTGCAGGCGGTGTCTCGGCGAACGTCCAGCGGAGCGCCTCGCGCGTGTAAGGGTACGTTGCTTCAGAGTGCGGATAGTCGTTGCCCCACATGAGCCGGTCGACGCCGATCGCGTGGCGGACTGCGTTCTCCTTCGGCGCGGTGAAGCTCGAGCCGATCCACACGTTCCGCCTGAAGTACTCGCTCGGCATCAGCTCGAGGTTCTGCATGCCGCCGAACGCATTGAGGATCGGCACGCCCTCGCCGATGCCCATCTTGCGCATCGCCGCGAACGGACCCATGCCATAGCGGCCACCGCCGAACACCCGCCGCCAGTGGCCGTCGAGCACCTCGACTACCCCTGGGGCCCACTCGGCACCGCCCTCGGTGAGGATCAGCTTGAGGTCGGGGTATCGGTCGAAGACGCCGGCGAAGATCAACATCCACAGCGCACGGTGCGAGAAGAACCCGGCCTCGACGAAGAACATCCACCCGGTCGCCGGATACGCCCCGTACGAAGGGCTGGCGTTGGCCGAGTGGTGGTTGATCGGCATCTCGAGCTCGGCGCAGGTGCGCCAGATCGGCTCGTAGGTGGGCGAGATCATCGGCTCGAGCCCGCTGTCAGGCGGGATTCCCGGCAGCAAGACACCACCGAAGAGGCCAGCCTCTTTGCCCCAGCGAATCTCCTGGACCGCTGCGTCCACGTCGTGCAGGAGAACCTGCACGAGACCGGCTCGGCGGCCCGGCGCTTCCTTGCAGAAGTCCGCCATCCAGCGGTTGTGGGCCTTGAGCCCCTCCCACCGGAGCTTGTGCTCACCGGCCGGCGGTGGCGCGGCGGTGAGGTTCGCGGTCGGGTAGAAGGGCGGTACCGTATTCGGGAACAGGACCTCGGCGACCACGCCGTCTTGCTCGAGCTCCTCGATGCGCCGCTTCGAATCCCAGTTGCGGTAGGCCCAGGTCCCCTCGGTGTCAGCGAAAGGGTTTTCGAACTTCTTTACCCACTCGTCGAACTCATCACGGAGCCGGGACGGCAGGTAGTCCCGGTACGCCATGACCGACGCGCCGGCATGACCGTCAGCCGAGACGATCACGTAGCGCCCGTCGACGATGGCTGGGGAATCGATGCTGAGTTCGGTGACAGCCATGGCTACGCGATCGCCTCCGTGGGAGCAGCGAGCTCCACCTCGCCGTGCACTTCATCAACCGACGGGCCGATCCGATCAGCGATGGCCTGCGCCGCGACAACGTCGACCCCGTAGATCCCGGCGGCGGTCAGGCCGAGCAACCGGCGAGCTTCGTCTACCGGGACGTTTTTGAACCGCTCGTGGATCCAGTAGCGGGTGTACGGGAAGGTTCCCTCGGGATGCGGCATGTCGTTACCCCACATGATGTTGTCGACGCCGACATCGTGACGTCGCTCGATGTCGTCCGCGCCAGGCGTCGACGCACCGAAGAAGCAGTTGCGGTCGAGGTAGAAGCGGGGTGGGTTTGGCAGGGCGTCTCGGAAGAGCGAACCCATCTTCTTGGTGTTGTGCGCGCCGTACCACTTGTCATCCATCTTGCGGATCGTGTCTGGCACCCACCACACCCCGTTCTCGGCCATCGAGTAGCGGAGGTTCGGGAAGCGTTCGAACACCCCGGCCCAGATCAGGACGTGGAAAGGGCGGGCGGCCCACCAGCCGGCCTCGCTCGCGTAGATAGGGCCAAGACCGTAGCCGCCGGTGAAGTCGCTCGGGCCTGCCCCTGAGTGGGTGTGCAGCACAAGCCCGAGCTCCTCGACCAGCGCCCACAGCGAGTCGTACCAGGGCTCGTTATAGGGCGGCCGATCGAACCACCGGGTGGGGATGAGGATGCCGCGGTGGCCAAGTGCCTTCGCCTCGCGCACCAGCTCGAGCACGGTGTTCATGTTCGGGATGATCGCGGGGATGACCGCCACTCCGATGCGGCGCTGCGGGTCGTCGGCAACGAAGTCTGCGAGCCATCGGTTGTGAGCCTGCGATCCCGCGATCGCATCGGTGGGATCAGACTGGGAACCGGCTGCGAGGCCCGTGCCGAACGGTGATGACGCGAGCCGACCGGTCCCGAGCACGTCCGCATCAGGAAACAGCACTTCTGCCACGACGCCTTCGCGGTCGAGCAGGCGGTTGCGTTCGGTCCCGTCATACGCCGCAGTCAAGCCGCCATCCCCGTCTGTCGCCAGCTCCCACGCATGCTGGAACTCGCTCTTCTCACTGCTCGCAAACGGCGACAAGGCTCGCAGTTCTTCTATCGCCTTCAGCTGATCGTCGAACCGCTCCCGGAAGGCCGGGTCGAGATAGTCGCGGTATACGGCCGCAGGCGGCCCGGCATGGCCATCCGCTGAGATAAGTAGGTACCGGTCGCTCATCGGTGCTTTCTCCCCTCTGAAGCTCCGAACCGCCAACAATGTGTATCAGATACACATCCTAGGATGCAACGGTGGAAATGGCGTCGATGGAGGGCCGGCGCCGGACCGTCACACGGCGCGAGGTCGTCGCCGAGGCGGTGGACATCCTCGACAGAGATGGTGTCGACAAGCTGACGATGGCGAATGTGTCGGCGCGGGTCGGGCTCACGACAATGGGCGTGTACCGTCACGTAAAGAACCGAGACGACCTCGTGACTAGCGCCGTCGGGCTCATCCTCGAGGATGTCGCGACCGCCACCGTCGACGACCGAGTCGACTGGCTCGACGGCGTCATCGGCTGGATGGACGCCATCCGCTCCTGCCTCCTCGCCCACCCATGGGCTGCGACTCGCCTCGGCACCCGTGAGGGCGGGTCCTCCGATGCATGGACGAATGCGATGAGGTCGCTCGCACGGCATCTCGCAGCCAGCCGCCTCTCAGCCGACGCACAGGCGCGGGCGTTGATATGGACTGTACGCCTCACCGTCGGCTACATCATCCTCGAGATCGGCGGACCGATCCGGCGAACCTCCCGAAGTTCAGGTCGGCTTCCGGTCGTCGATGCGTTGGCGGCGATGACCGACGAGGAATTCTGGGCCGATCTCCTCGCTCAGACCCGCTCGTTCTTGACGTCGCTCTCGGCATGATTACGACGCGAACTCGCGCCGCTCAGGCAGCCCTGATTCGAGCCATTCGTCCAATGGCATCCGAAAGATCTTGTCGTAGCCGCCGGCAGGGCCATCGATCGCAGGGCCGAGCTGACCGATCCTGAGCGGTTCATGGACGTCATTCTTCCGTCTCTCATGAGACTTGGCCCGCACATGATTTAAGTCGACGCGAACGTCCACACGCGCCGACTCGCGTTATCTGGGGCCGACGCCGACCGGACCAGCACCTTCCCCTATGCGGCTCCCGCTCGGCCAAGAACTGCACGGCTTGCCTGCCGCCTTCATACAGGTGAACGGGTTCGATCCTTTGCGGGACGAAGGCATCGTTTCCGCGATGGCGCTGACGGTAGCCGACGTGCGCGTCGAACAGTATTGCGCACCCCACCAGCATCACGGAGTGAGAAAAAACACCGAACAGCCGCGACGGCTTCACGGCTTTACAAAGCGGCATTTGCGCTGTGATCCGACTGGAAGACTTGTAGCCCACGTCGACGTGTTGGAGTCGCCCTGCTGAATTCATGCGCGGGAGCCGACCGACCTGACTGGGTGCCACGATCGCCTCAACGGCCCTGGACCGTTCGCCCGTCGCCAGAAGGCTTGGGCCCCCTTATCCGCCGTTTCGCGAAGGAGCGGGCACCAAGGTCCCGAGCTTGGTGCTGTACACGAGGAGATGTGGGTGCCCTAAGGGATAGGGCTGATTCGGGCCGAACGACACCGACTCGCTCGATCCGGGAAGGGTGACGTTGCGGATGCCATAACCCGCCTTGGTGAAACTCGCCACGGTCAAGTGCTTTCCAGCGTGATCAGCGATGGCAGCAAAGATGGCCAATGTCGCGCAGACCGACATCACCGCGGCATATGGGGCATTCGAGGTATCCGCTTGCGCAGCAGGGGTATTTGGGCTGGGGGGCGGGGAAATGGAGTCGGACGGGTACGCCTTGTGAACGATCTCGTAGCACTTTTGAATCGCAGGATCATGCCACGCCTGGTAGACCGAAGGGCTGGGATCGGAAGTCATCACGTTGTCGAAGTAGGGATTCGCTCCCTTGGCTGCCGCAACGTCGGAACTGATCGATGTGTAGTTCGTCGCAATCCACAGCGGCTTGTACGTGCTCTGACCACCGTAGAGCGCTCGGGGCCAATCTGTCGCGCCGGAACCACCGACCGCAACCACTTCGTTGACACCTTCGCTCTTGAAGCGGAGCGCGATCGTTTGCGTGTCCTGGTCGACGGCAGTCGTATCCGTCGGCGGTGCGGCGTCCCCTGCGAGCTGTACCACGTCGACGTGCAATTTCTTGAGATCCGACTGAACGAGCTGTGCTTCCGCGGCATCGCCGCCCGCACCGTAGTAGATCCCAACTCTCTTGCCCTTGAATATCCCAGCCTTCTTGAAGGCAGCAAACTGAAGCTGGTCGTACACTTCGTCCGGTGGCGTCAAGCTGAAGTCAACTGCGGCATCCGCCGGAAGATTGCCCGGTAGCACGCCATCGATGACTGGGGTGTCGTGGGTGGTTTGGTAACAGTCCGGATACACCGGTGCGATGGCGACAAATACATGGTCGTCCTCAGTGAGTTGCGTGCAGGCCGCGAGACTCGATGATGTGAGCGCCGGATCGTCGAGGGCGATATACGGGACGATCTTTCGGCCGTCGATGCCGCCGTGCTCGTTCATGTAGGAAGTCAGGGCGCTGATGGCGTGCTGGAAATTTCCATCATTCAAATGGACCCCCACCACCGCCAGCGCAGGAAAATCGATGACTGGGAATCCAATCCTGATAGTGGTCGACGTGACGCCCTGGTCGGCTGGACTCGACGCTCCGGCTCCCGGTGGATCGACGGCAAGGGTCGCACTCAGAACGACAACGCTGGCGATGAACGTGAGACCTTTTCGAACTACCAGACCGCGGCGCGTCCCTCGTGCCTTCACTGATCCCCCAGGTCTCCATGCGACCGCAGGTTCAGCACCCCGGCGAACAGGGCCCTTCCCCCGACTGATTCGCTGTTGTTATGCCTCTTGAAGCTCCATCCGTATGTTATATATAAAATCCGGCTGCAGCCAGCGCGAGGATTACGGCCGTGGAACGAAAGATCGCTTGTCGGCTCACCGTTGTCGTCTCGCAGGCCCATCGAACCCATTCCCGGCTTGTGATTCGTCTCGACGATGATGGCGCCTGCTTGGCGCAGTCGACGAACTACAGGAGCGTCCCGTCGGGCGGGCTTGCTTGAGGAACTCGCGTCGTCATTTCCCGAGCCCCATCGCAAACAAGGCAAGACCCTCGACTGCGATGTGCTCCTTCATCGACACAAGAACGCCATGAAGGATCCCAACCTAGTCACCAAGTAGGACGCGGATCTCTGCCTCTCTCAGCTGCATGCGTGCGCTGCCCAGGCGCGAAGTTCCCGCCCGCCGAGGCGGCGGCGCAGCCGCCGGCCGAGGCGAGGGCGGCTTGAAGCAGTACAGAAGAACGCGGACATCTGGGTCCTGATCAGGGTGCTCCAACCTCTGCGGATCGTTCTTTTGCGCTGACCGTTCGACTCCTCCCTCTGTCCACTCGTTGCTCCTCGTTGTTGCTCCTTGTTGCTCACTGCTGTCCCCTGCTGCACGTTGGTCCTCCGTGGTACTCGTTGTCGATCGTTGCAATCGTCCGTTCGACCCTGTGGAAGTCGACTCTCCGACTTGAGCTGATTGTCGATGCTCTGACCTCGGTGTTGTTCGGTTTGGCCTTTCTCGGCGGCCTTACATAGATAGGAGAGTGTTCTCCTCTCAGGAAGGAGCGAATGATGGGCACGAAGGAGCATGCCGACGTCGAGTCCGAACATGTGAGAGCATCACTCGGCGCACCGTTGTTGGATTCCGAGGCCGTTGCAGCGTCATTAAGAGTGACGCCACGACTGATTCAGCGCCTCGTCGCCGAACGGAGGATTCCGTTCCTCAAGGTCGGCCGCTTCGTGAGGTTTGATCCTGCCGATGTCAACGTGTGGCTCGACCAGCAACGGGTCGAACCGGCGCGCTCGAACGCTCGGGTCCACACAGCCTGGCGGTAATGTTGCGAACACTCCGGGTGGCCTGGAGCCCTGGGGCCGCTCGTACCGCCGAGACTCCCTCGGCGTGCGCCTCCAGTTGGTGACGTTCGACTCGAGGGAAAGGTCAAGTGGCAGGTAGACGCCGGCACTTTGGCAGCGTGCGCCGCTTGCCCAGTAGCTCCTATCAGGCGAGCTACTGGTTCGACGGGCGGCGGCACATCGCTCCGGAAACGTTCCGACAGAAGGCAGATGCCTACGCCTTCCTCGACGCGGTCTCGTCATCCATCAACCGAGGCGTATGGGTCGACCCCGAGCTCGGTCGGATCTCGTTCGCCCGCTAGGCAAACCTCTGGCTGGCCCAGCGGACCGATATCAGGGCCCGCACGAAGGAGTACTACGGCTGGCTGATCGACAACCGCCTTGTCCCCCACTTCGGACAGAAGGAGTTGGCCAAGATCACCCCCGTCCACGTGAGGGCCTGGTATGCAGACCTGGCCATACAGACACCCGGCGTCGCTCGCTCGGCCTACCGGTTGCTCAAGGCCATCTTCAACACCGCCATCTCTGACGACCTGATCACGAAGAACCCGTGCCGTGTCAAAGGTGGCGCCTCCGACAGAGTCCGGGATCGACCCATTCCCGACGTCCACCAGGTTTCCGCTCTCACTCAGGCGATGCCGGAGCAGTATCGGGCCGCCGTCCTCGTTGCCGCCTGGGGCACGTTACGGCGGGGTGAGATGCTCGGGCTCGAACGCCGTGACATCGACCTCGTGGCGGGCGCCGTGCGCGTCGAGCGAACCCTGCACGAGTTTCACGATGGATCACTCGAGCTCGGCCCGACCAAGAACGGTGAACCGCGCCGGGTCTACATGCCGAGCTCCGTCATGTCGGCGCTCGAGGACCACCTGAAGTGCTTCGTCAGCCCCGACGGCGACGCTCCCCTCTTCGTCGGCGCCACTGGCGAGCGCCTCCGTCCGAGCAACTTCTGGGTCATCTGGGAGTCGGCACGTCGGCGTGCCGGGTTGCCCTGGGTGCGTTTCCACGATCTCCGCCATTTCGCCGCAACCAGTACATCGGCTGGAGCCAGCACGAAGGAGCTTATGAGCCGCGGCGGATGGAAGTCCGTTGCCATGGTGGTGCGCTATGAGCACGCCTCCGAGGAGCGCGACGCGCAGCTGGCGCAGGCACTCAACCAGTACGCAGACGGCTCGAACGTGGTGCCGATCGGGACAGAGGCAGAATGCGATCGCGCACGTAGCGCGCACGACGATCCCGATGTTGAAGGTGAGGTGATCGACCTACCGCCGCTGACCAGCGGAAACGACGCAGAAAGCTCCGGGGGAGAGACTCGAACTCTCAACCTAGCGGTTAACAGCCGCTTGCTCTGCCGTTGAGCTACCCCGGAAAGGGTTGTGGCTACAGCCCCTGAACGTTAGCAGCGGGACCTCAGGTCCAAAGGACGGCTCCAGGTTCAAGTGGCAAGGTTCGGAGGTCCGCCGACAGCGTCCGAAATCGGCCGGCGGAACGGTTCCGGTCAGGACTCCTCGAGGTAGTCCCGCAACAGGTGGGCGGCGTCGGGGCGGCGCAGCTTGGCCAGGGTCTTGGACTCAATTTGGCGAACCCGCTCCCGGGTCACCCCGAACTCCTTGCCGACTTCCTCGAGCGTGCGGATCTTGCCGTCGTCGAGCCCGAAGCGCAGCCGCACCACGTCCTGCTCCCGCTCGGAGAGATGACCGAGTGCCTCGCGCACCGCGGCGTCGAGGAGCGAGCGCGTCGCCGCGTCGTCCGGCACGACCGCGCCCCTGTCCTCAATGAGGTCGGAGAGGTTGAAGTCGTCCTCGTCCCCCACGGGCTGTTCCAGGGACACCGTGTCCTGGTTGATGCGCAGGATCTCGCGTACCCGTTCCGTCGGGAGCTCCACTCGTTGCGCCACCTCCTCGATGCCCGGCTCGCGGCCGAGTTCCTGCAGGAGCTGTCGTTGGACCCATACAACTTTGTTGATGGTCTCGACCATGTGCACGGGTATGCGTATGGTGCGCGCCTGGTCGGCGATGGCGCGGGTGATGGCCTGGCGAATCCACCACGTGGCGTAGGTCGAGAACTTGAAACCTTTCGTGTGGTCGAACTTGTCGACCGCCCGCATCAAGCCGAGGTTTCCCTCCTGAATCAGGTCGAGGAACGCCAGTCCCCGGTTGCGGTAGCGCTTGGCGATCGACACGACCAGACGTAGGTTGGCCTCGATCAGTTCGTCCTTCGCCCTCTGCCCATCGCGTACGAGCCGCTTGTTCCGCGCTATCGCCCCGGCCTCGAGCACCTTCTCCGGCGCTCCGCCGTCGACCAGGGCGAGCTGATGGGCGGCCAGCAGGGCGGCCGCACGGTTCCCCTCCTCTATCGCCTGCGCTATCTCGACCTCGAGCTCGGCGTTGAGCAGCGGGACCCGACCTATCTCCTTGAGATAGGTGTGCACCGGGTCCTCGGCTCCACCGGCCGAATCGGACGCCGTGGCGCGCTTGCCGTTGTCGCGGCGGCCGTTGCCACGCGGTCGCACATCGCGACGTATGACGGTGACGACCGCCTCGTGCTCGTCTTCGTCGACGAGAGCCACGCCTTCGGCGCTGACCCGGTCCATCAGCGCGGAGAGCACGTCTGCTGTCAGCTCGACCGAGTGCAACGCTTCGATCAGCTCGGCTTGGGTGAGATGCCCCTGCTCGCGTCCAGTGGCCAACGCTGCGTCGAAGTCGACCTGGGAAACTCCCGGAGGGAGTGCGACATGGGCCACGTAGGACACCGTCGAAGAAACCGTCGTCGCCGGCGGAACGCCCTCGTCGTCGATCGCGATCGCGGAATCGTCGTTCACCCTCGCCTTACCAGCCTGGTCACCCCTCCGACTCCCTCTCGGACAACCACGCTACCAACCGGTCAGCCGCGTCGCGCCCGCCCTCATCGCCGAGTGCGTCGAGCCAGCGTCGTACCTGCGCCGTCTCGGCGGCCGTCGACTGCCAGGACTGGCTGCCGTCGGCACGGGATTCGGCCTCGACGTCGCCCAGCGCGCGGCGGGCCCCTTCGCGCAGCATGACCGAGACGACCGAGTCCACCGGGTCGCCCAGGTCCGGGTCGCCGACCAGGGGTTCCTCGACGATTACCCGACGCAGCACGCTCGCTACGTCTGCCGGCGCCGACTCCACCGCATTGTGCACGTTGTCGTGCTCCAAGAGCGCGACGAACGCGGCCCGCTGCAGCGGGTCCGTGAACAGGACCGGATGGATTCGGTCCGCGACGTCTTCGGGCCGGTGCACGGCGAACTTGAGTGCCTCGATACCCGGCCCTGGTCGGAGCGGCGCGGGTGGAGCCCCGTCCGCGCCGGGGGTCCATGGATCCGCGCCCTCGGGCTCGCGTGTCCGCGGCGCGTCTTCTCCCCGATTGCGGCTCCGCACCGGTTTCGGTGCCGGTGGGTGGGCGATCAGGTGCGCCAGGCGGTCGCGCAATCGGTCGGCGTCCAGGCGGCAGCGGTCCGCCAGCTGCATCACGTACTGGTCGCGCACGAGGTCGTCGGGATGCTCGGCAACCGCCATGAGGGCGGCTTCGGCCGCCCGGGCGCGTCCCTCCGCCGTCGTCAGGTCGCCGCCGCTGAGCATCCGGTCCACCCGGAACTGGAGGAACGGCCGGGCTTCCCTGACCGCTCGCGCCAGCCCCTCGGGGTCGGAGCGTGCCAGTTCGCCGGGGTCGCTCCCGCCTGGCAGGTCGGCCACGACGACGTCGACCTCGTGCTTGCGCTCCCACTCGTAAACCCTGGAGGTCGCGCTCTGCCCGGCGCTGTCGGCGTCGTACGCCAGGACGATCCTCTTGCCGAAGTTCCGCAGCAGGCTGAAGTGCTCCTCGGCCAGCGCCGTGCCGCACGTGGCCACCGCCCAGGGCACCCCGGCCTGGAAGCAACCGATCACGTCGGTGTAGCCCTCGCACACGACGACCTCGCCTTGGGCCACGATTCCCTGCTTGGCCCAATTCAGCGCGTAGAGCGTCCGGCGTTTCGAGTAGATGGGCGACTCCTGCGAGTTCTTGTACTTGGGCTCGGGCCGCTCGGGTGCGGCGCCGCTCGGAGGTGCCGGCAGGATCCGCCCGCCGAGCGCCACGGGTCGGCCGGAGGGGTCGCAGATCGGGAAGAGGACGCGGGCTCGGAAAAAGTCCTGGGGCCGACCGCGCCGGTTGACGAATCCGAGCCCCGACTCCGAGAGCACGTGTTCAGGCAGTCGCAGCGCCTTGGCCATCGCGTCCCAGTCGTCGGGAGCCCACCCCAGACGAAAGCGGCGCACGACGTCGCCGTCGTAACCGCGCGAACGCAGATAGTCGCGCGCTCGGCCGGCGTCGGGCGCGCTGAGCAACCGCTCGTGGTACCACTGCACCGCTCGCTCCATGGCGTCGAGGAGCTGCGAACGGCGCTGGTGGTCGCGCCCGGTTTCTGCGTCCTCGTGCAGGGTGACTCCCGCCCGGTCGGCCAGGAAGCGCACGGCGTCGACGAAGTCGAGGTGGTCCATCGCACGCACGAAGGTGATGGCGTCGCCCGACTGCTGGCAGCCGAAGCAGTAGTAGAACCCCTCCTCGGCGTTGACGCTGAACGACGGCGTCTTTTCGGTGTGGAAGGGGCACAGGCCGGTCCAGCGCCGTCCCACCTTCTTCAAGAGCGAGTGTTCGCTGATCAGGGCCACGATGTCCGTGGCCGCCCGCACCTGGGCGATTTCCTCGTCGGGGATGCCCACGTACTGGACGGTACCGCAGGGCTGACTCGGCCCGGCCATGGCGTAGCGTCGGCGGATGGCGGTCACCATCTACGGCGCCTGCGCCCTCACCTTCATGATGTCCATGTACGCGCTCGAGGCTCGCGGCCGGATCTTCGTCCTGGCCTTCGCGGCCGGGTGCGCCCTCTCCAGCTCCTACGGCTTCCTCTCGGGGGCATAGCCCTTCGGGGCCGTCGAGGCGATCTGGACCGTGATCGCCCTGCGCCGTTACCTGGGCACCCGGCCCCCCAGGACCCTGCGCCCGGGCCGACTTAGCCCTTGCCCTTCTTGGGCGGCTTGGCCTTCCCCTTCGAGCTCGCCGCCGCCGTCGTCGCCGGCGTCGTCGGGGACTGCTCGGCCGTCTGAGGAGCCGAGGCCAGGACGGCCTGCGCCGCCGCCAGACGAGCCACGGGGACCCGGTAGGGCGAGCAGCTCACGTAGTCGAGCCCGGCGTCGTAGAAGAGGCCGATGGAGGTCGGCTCCCCGCCGTGCTCGCCGCAGACGCCCACCTTGAGGCCCGGCCGGGTGGCCCGGCCGCGCTCGGTCCCGAGGCGGACGAGTTCGCCCACCCCGTCGGCGTCGATGACGTCGAAGGGGTTGCGGACCAGGAGACCCAGCTCGAGGTAGGCATCCATCATCCGCCCCTCGACGTCGTCGCGGGAGAACCCGAAGGTCATCTGGGTCAGGTCGTTGGTGCCGAAGGAGAAGAAATCGGCCACCTCCGCGATCTCCCCCGCCCGCAGGGCAGCGCGCGGCGTCTCGATCATGGTCCCGATGGTCACCTCGAGCTTGCCCGTCCGGCCGGAGGCCGGCTTGGCGCCCTTGGAGGGACGCGGTGCACGCTCCTTGTTGACCTCCGCCACCGCGTCCTCCACCCAGCCCCGGGCCAGGGCCAGCTCCTCGCGGGTGACGGTGAGCGGGATCATGATCTCGACGACAGGGTGTCCCCCGTCGGCCACCCGCTGACGGGCCGCCTCCATGAGCGCACGCACCTGCATGGAGTACAGGCCGGGCTTGATCACGCCGAGCCGCACGCCCCGGGTGCCGAGCATGGGGTTGGACTCCTTCCACGACAGCGCCGCATCGTAGAGCCGGCGCTCCTCGGGGGTCAGCCCGACCGTGGCGTCCTTGTGCGCGAGCTCCTCGGTGGAGGGCAGGAACTCGTGCAGGGGCGGATCGAGCAGGCGCACCGTCACGGGCAGCCCGTCCATGGCGGCCAGGATGGCGACGAAGTCCTCGCGCTGGACCGCCCGCAGCTCCTCGAGCGCCGCCGCCTCCTCGGCGGGCGTGCTCGCCAGGATCATGCGGCGCACCACCGGGAGGCGGTCCTCGCCGAGGAACATGTGCTCGGTGCGGCACAGGCCGATGCCTTCCGCGCCCAGTCCCCGCGCGTTGGCCGCATCCTCGCCGGTGTCGGCGTTGGCGCGCACCGCCAGGTGCCCCCGGCGGATGTCGTCGGCCCACGAGAGCACGGTGGCGAAGGCCGCGGGTGGTGACGCGGACGTCAGCGGCACCTGCCCGGCGACGACCACTCCGGCCCCTCCGTCGAGGGAAACCCAGTCCCCCTCGTCGAGTGTCACGTCGCCGACGGTGACCGAGCGGCCGGCGATGCGCAGCACCTCGGCGCCGACGACCGCCGGCTTGCCCCAGCCGCGGGCGACGACCGCCGCGTGGCTGACCAGGCCGCCACGCGCGGTCAGGATGCCCTCCGCGGCAAGCATGCCGTGCACGTCCTCAGGAGACGTCTCGTTGCGGACCAGGACCACCTTCTCGCCTCGCTCGGCTGCCGCGGCGGCGTCGTCCGCGGTGAAGTAGATGCGGCCCACCGCCGCGCCGGGGCTGGCGCCGAGACCCTTGGCCCACACCGTGTAGCCCGAGCCGGCGAACTGCGGGTGCAGCACCGAGTCGAGGTGGTCCTCGGTGATGCGTGTCACGGCTTCGGCCTTCGAGATGCCGAGGTCGCTCGGGCGCACCATGTCGACCGCCATCTTCAGCGCGGCGGCGCCGGTGCGCTTGCCCACGCGGGTCTGGAGCATCCAGAGCTTTCCTTGCTCAATCGTGAACTCGGTGTCGCACATGTCGCGGTAGTGCGCCTCCAGGCGAGCGAAGATCTTGAGCAGCTCGGCGTGCACCTTGGGGAAGTGCTTCTTCAGCTCCGCAATCGGCTCGGTATTGCGGATGCCGGCCACGACGTCCTCACCTTGCGCGTTGACCAAGAAGTCGCCGTACGCGCCCTTGGCTCCCGTCGCCGGGTCGCGAGTGAAGCCGACACCGGTCCCCGAGTTGTCGTCGCGGTTGCCGAAGACCATGGCCTGGACGTTGACCGCAGTGCCCAGGTCGTGCGCGATGTGCTCGCGGTCGCGGTACGCGATGGCGCGGGGTCCGTTCCAGCTGCGGAACACGGCCTCGATCGCGCCGCGCAGTTGATCCTTCGGGTCCTGGGGGAAGGGCTTGCCTGTGTGGCGCTCGACGATCTGCTGGTACGAGTCGACGAGATAGCGCAGGAGCGCCACCGGCACGCTGGCGTCCGATTCGGTGCCCGCCAGCTCCTTGGCCGCGTCGAAAAGTGCGTCGAACTCCTCGCCCGGCAGCTCCAGCACGATGCGGCCGTACATGGCGATGAAGCGCCGATAGGAGTCGAACGCGAACCGCTCATCACCGGTCTGCTTCGCCAGACCCTCGACGGAGCGGTCGTTGAGGCCCAGATTGAGGACCGTGTCCATCATGCCGGGCATGGAGAACTTGGCGCCGGAGCGCACCGAGACCAGCAGCGGGTCGTCGGCGTCGCCGATCGACTTCCCCATGGCCGTCTCGAGGCGCCCCCGGGCCGCCGCCACCTCGGCGTCGAGTCCCTTGGGCCAGCCGCCGTGCATGTAGTCGCGACACGAGTCGGTCGAGATGGTGAAGCCCGGCGGCACGGGCAGCTCCAACACGGACGTCATCTCGGCCAGGTTGGCGCCCTTGCCGCCCAAGAGGTCCTTGAGCTCCATCGGCGGGCGGCCGTGGTCGTGGTCGAAGTCGTAGACGTACGGCATGGGGCCTCCTTGCCCCGGACGGGACCGCCCGGACGGGCGAGCCGTGCCGCGGGACGCGGTCGCGAGGTGGTGTCACGCCGTCCCGATCCGGGACGGGTTGTCTCAGCTTACTTTCCCTCCGACGCCCGCTCAGTCGACGGCGCGTGGTGGTCCTGGAGCGACATGAGCGCGTTCTGAAAGTCGGTTTGGCGGGACGGGAACCCTCACGCCGAGTCCGGGGATGCGGTCCAGCGTCGCGGCCGGAGGGACGGACGGAGTGCGCAGCGGGACGACACCGCCTTCCTCGCGCGTGCACAGCCCCACCGCCGCGGGGACTGACGCGCTGCTCGGAGTGTCCACGAGCATGCGGCCCAGCGGCCGGCGCGGGCTGCCCCGGAACGACCCACCCTCGCCGTTCTCGCCCCGGGGCGAAGGTGGCCAAGCCGTCCTGGACGGCACCCCCGTGAGCGTCTGGTCGATCACCAGGCCGCCCGCCAGAACCACGGCCGCGACCGCCAGCACCCGATCCGCCCTGCGGATCACCGCACTCCGATCGGCGCCGTGGCGCGACTCGGGCGACGCGGCCACGCGCTCCGTCGCAACCCTAGTGGCGCGGACCCCCGTCATCAGGTGCTCCCCCGCCCGCGCCGGGTCCCCAGACGTGGTGCTCGAAGACCTCCCTCGCCGCCCGCATGAAGTCGCGCATGGCCGCGAGCTCGTCGGTCTTGAAGCGCTGCGCCACCTGGCGCATCTCCTCCGCCACCGGCTTCTGCAGGCCCTGCAGCCGCTCGTGGGCCGACGGCACGATCTCCACCCACACCCGGCGCCGGTCCTCCGTGTCCCGGCGACGCGTCACCATGCCCGCCTCCTCGAGCCGGTCCAACAAGAAGGTGACCGCCCCGGTGGTCAACCCGGTCTCCTCGGCGAGCCGACCCGCCGTGATCGGACCGAGGCGCGCGATCAAGTCGAGGCAGCGCAGATCCGTCCGGCTCAACTTGAGCTTCTTGGCCAGACGCTCGTCGAACTGGCTCGCCGCGCCGAGGTACCCCGTGATCTCCGAGCGCAACTGCTGGACGAGCTCCAGACGGGATCGCTGGCTTGACATAGAAGATACTTTAGCACTAAGTTTCTTTCCCGATGGGTAATTCTTCGGAGTTCGCATTGGGCTGGTCCGGCCACGGCCCGGCCGTCGAGGCGCACGATCTGGTCAAGGTGTTTCCCCGCGGCAACGTGCGAGCGCTCGACCGCGTGTCGCTCGAGGTCGAGGCCGGTACCGTTCTCGGTCTGCTCGGCCCGAACGGCGCCGGCAAGACCACCGCCGTACGCATCCTGTCCACCATCCTCGAGCCCGACTCGGGTTCGGCGGCCATCCTCGGCCACGACGTCGTCAAGGCGGCCGACGTGGTCCGCCGCATCATCGGGCTGGCCGGACAGTACGCGACGGTCGACGAGAACCTGACGGGCCGCGAGAACATCTACATGGTCGGCCGTCTGTGCCACCTCAGACGCAAGGTCGCCACCCGGCGCGCCGACGAACTGCTCGGGGACTTCGGCCTGGCCGACGCCGCCAACCGCGTGCTCAAGACGTACTCGGGGGGCATGCGGCGCCGACTCGATCTGGCTGCCGCGCTCGTCGCCAGCCCGCCGGTCCTGTTCCTCGACGAGCCGACGACGGGTCTCGACCCACAGGGCCGCCAGGACCTCTGGGGCGTGATCGAGAACCTGGTTTCGGAGGGGACGACCGTGCTCCTCACCACCCAGTACCTCGAGGAGGCCGACCGCCTGGCCGGCGACATCGTGGTCGTCGACCACGGCCGAGTCATCGCCCAGGGGACGCCGGCCGACCTCAAGGCCGATCTCGGCACTTCGGTGGTCGCCGTCACCCTGGGGAGTGCCGAGGTGGTGACGTCGGCAGTGGCACTCTTGGCGCCGCTCTCGGACAAAGCGCCGGCCGTCGACAACAACATCGTGGAGCTCACCGTCGAGAACGGCCCGGCCGTGGGGGCCGAGGTGCTGCGCTCGCTCGACGCCGCCAAGATCCCGGTGGCCGGCCTCGCCCTGCGCGAGCCGAGCCTCGACGACGTCTTCTTGAGCCTGACGGGGCGCCGGACCGAAGGCGAGACCGAGGAGGAGCGGGCGGCCCACACGAGCCGAGGTCGGCGCGGCGCCGTGGCCCAGACCGACGGAAAGGACGCGGCATGACCTCCACCCTCGTCGCACCATCGACCACCGCACCGCGGCCGGTCGCGGGCGGGAACGGCTTGAGCTGGACCGTGCAGGACATCGCCACCGTCACGTGGCGCAACCTGATCGCGTTGACGAGAACACCCCAGGCCGTGTTCTTCTCCGCCGTCCAGCCGATCATGTTCGTGCTGCTCTTCACCTTCGTCTTCGGCGGCGCCATCCACATCCCCGGCGTGCCCTACGTCGACTACCTCATACCGGGCGTGTTCGTCCAGACGGTCACCTTCGGCGCCGTCAGCACCGCGGTCGGGCTGTCGGAGGACCTCCAGAAGGGATTGATCGAGCGGTTCCGCGCCCTGCCCATGGCCCGCTCCGCCGTCCTGGCCGGTCGGACGTCGGCCGACCTGGTGCGCAACGTCTTCACGGTGGCGATCATCACCGTGGTGGGCTTCGCCGTTGGCTTCCGGATCGGTACCAACTTCGGACTGTTCCTCTGCGGCATCCTGATCGTGCTGCTGTTCTCCTACACCTTGTGCTGGGGCTTCGCCACCGTCGGATTGTCGGCGCCGAACGCCGAGACGGCCCAGCTCATGGTGTTCCCCATCCTCTTCCCGCTCATCTTCGCCTCGTCGGCCTTCGTGCCCGTCAGCGACATGCCGGGCTGGTTGCAGGCCTTCGCCAAGCACCAGCCGGTCACCCAGGTGGTCGACGCGGCGCGCTCGCTCATGACCGGCGGCAGCCTGCAGGACACCCATGCCATCTGGGCCGCGCTGGCGTGGTGTTTCGGGTTGTTGGTGGTGCTCATTCCGCTGGCGGTGCGCAGGTACCGCCGCGTCGCCTGAGGCCGTCCGGCCTGACTCAGCTCGCACGCTCGCGCCGCTCGATCGACCCTGCGGAACATCTTCTCCCGCTCGACCACCGCCTCAGCGTCGCACCATCGCGCGCCCGAGAGTCGTCAAAGGAGTACCGACGGTGTGAGGACTACAACTGTGTGCAGACGGCCTTTACCTCGGTGTAGGCCTCGAGTGCTTCGTGACCCATCTCCCGACCCCATCCCGATTGCTTGTAGCCGCCGAAGGGTAGAGCCGCGTCGAAGACGTTGTAACAGTTGATCCATACCGTTCCAGCTCGGATCTTCTTGGCCAGGGCATGGGCCTTGGAGGTGTCCTTGGTCCATATACCCGCACCGAGTCCATAGGGGCTGTCATTCGCGCTGGCAGCGATCTCGTCCAAGCTCTGGAACGGCGCGGCGACCACGACCGGGCCGAAGATCTCCTCTTGAACAACCCGCATGTCGGGCCGCGAATTGGCGATGACCGTGGGTTGGAAGAAGTACCCACGATCTCCTTCTTGGTTCCCCCCCGCCAGGATCTTCCCGCCCTCTTGGCGTCCCGAGTCGAGAAAGCCACTCACCGTGTTGAGCTGCTCGTCGGAGACGAGTGGGCCCATCTCGGTGTCAGGGTCAAAGCCATCACCCAGCTTGATCGACTTGGCGATGTCGGCCACACCGGCCACCACCTCATCGAAGCTGTCGGCCTCGACGTACAGTCGAGAACCGGCGACGCAGCACTGACCATGATTGAAGAAGATCGCATTGGCGGCGCCGGCGATCGCGATCCGCGGGATCAGCATCGGAGAACACGATGTTGGGGCTCTTGCCTCCCAACTCGAGGCTCACTTTCTTCAGGTTCCCCGTGGCGGCCTTGGCCACAAGCCGACCTACTTCGGTCGATCCGGTGAACGCGATCTTGTCGACCTCTTCGTGGGCCGCGAGTGCGGCGCCGGCCGTCTCGCCATACCCCGTGACAATGTTGACAACACCGTTGGGGAGTCCGGCCTGGGCCATGATCTCGGCCAAATAGAGGGCCGTCAGTGGCGTCTGTTCGGCCGGCTTGAGGACGACCGTGTTCCCAGTCGCCAGGGCGGGGCCGAGCTTCCAGGCCGCCATGAGCAGTGGGAAGTTCCACGGGATGATCTGGCCCACCACCCCAATGGGTTCCCTCAAGGTGTAGGCGTGGAACTGAGCATCCGGGAGGTAGGGCACCGACAGAGGAATGGTGTTGCCCTCGATCTTGGTGGCCCAACCCGCCATGTATCGGAAGAGTTCCGCCGCCAACGGCACATCAGCGGCCCGGGCAACCGCGAGAGGCTTGCCGTTGTCGAGGGTCTCGAGTTCGGCGAACTCTTCCAAGTGCTCATTGATGAGGTCGCCGATCCTCCAGATGATCCGACCACGGTCAGATGGCGTCATGCGGCTCCACGGACCGTCGTCAAAAGCCCGCCGCGCCGCTCGAACTGCGAGGTCGATGTCGGCCGCCTCACCCTCTGCGACCTCGGCGAGTATTTCGCCGGTTGCCGGGTTGATGGTTGCAAAGGTCTTGCCAGACACAGCTTCAACCATCTGTCCGTCTATGAACAGTTGCTGGCGTGTACCAATGAAGTCATGGACGTGCTTGTCCAGAGTTGGCGTGGTCATGGGAACCTCCCCTTGGTATTCGAAATCGCGGGCTCAAGTGCTCGTCGGCCCGGCGTCTGCTTTACCTTTACAACACCAGCTTCTACAACACCAGCTTCCCGTTGTGCGCCAGGCGCATCGGTAGCAATTCGATGGTACACCTCTCGACGGATCAGTTTTCATCGAAGGTGTGACATGCCCGATGCTGGACAGGGACGACCTCGAGGGCACGGCAATGGTTGCGGGAGCCGCTGGAAGCGTTGCCTGGTTGTCACGCCAAGCCGAAAGCCATCCGAAGCCCCCGGCATTGCACCGACCGGCGTCGGCTGTCGGGGGCGACGTTGAGCGCGTGACGCGTGGTGGATCCCTCCGTCCTCCTCACATCCCGCTCAGATCCGAAGTCCCGCCAAAGCGCCCGGCCGAGCGCGGCCGCCCCTACCGGGTCAGCCCTCGCCGGTGCGGCGCCGCAGTTCGGAGAGAAGACCGTCGACGGGCACACGCACCTGCTCGGTGGTGTCGCGGTCGCGCACCGTCACGGCGTCGTCCTCCAGCGAATCGAAGTCGACGGTCACACACCAGGGCGTGCCCACCTCGTCCTGGCGCCGATAGCGCTTGCCGATGCTCTGGGTGATGTCGTAGTCGCACATGAAATGGGGCTGCAGCCGGGCCAGGACCTGGCGCGCCAGCGGCTCGAGCGTGTCCTTCTTCGAGAGGGGGAGCACGGCCACCTGGTACGGCGCGAGACGCCAGTGCAGGCGGAGCACCGTACGCGCCTCTCCCCCGACTTCGTCCTCGGAATAAGCGGCCAGTAGGAAGGCCATCATGGTGCGCGTCGCCCCGGCCGCGGGTTCGATCACGTACGGGACGTAGCGCTCGTTGGTCTGCTGGTCGAAGTAGTCGAGCGAGACACCGGACTTGGCCGCGTGGGCCGAGAGATCGAAATCGCCGCGGTTGGCGATGCCCTCGAGCTCGTCCCAACCCCACGGGAACATGAACTCGACGTCCGCCGTGCCCCGCGAGTAGTGCGAAAGCTCGCTCTGCTCGTGGTGGCGGAGCCGAAGCTTCTCGGCGGGCATGCCCAGTCGCAGGTACCAGCGCATCCGCTCGTCCAGCCAGTAGTCGAACCACTTCGGCGCCTGGTCGGGCGGGACGAAGTACTCCATCTCCATCTGCTCGAACTCGCGGGTGCGGAACACGAAGTTCTGCGGCGTGATCTCGTTGCGGAACGACTTGCCGACCTGGGCGATGCCGAAGGGAGGCTTCTTCCGGGTAGTGCCGAGCACGTTGGCGAAATTGGTGAACATGCCCTGGGCAGTCTCGGGACGCAGGTAGGCCACATGGCCTTCGTCCTCGACCGGGCCGGCGTGGGTCTTGAACATGAGATTGAAGGCACGCGCCTCGGTCAGGTCGCGCGAGCCGCAGTTGGGGCAGACCCCCTGAATCTTGTCCTCGCGCCAGCGCTCATGGCAGTTCTTGCAGTCGACCAGCGGATCGGTGAAGGTGGCCAGGTGGCCCGAGGCCTCCCAGACCGCCGGGGGGCCGAGGATGGCGGCATCGAGCCCGACCACGTCGTCACGCTCTTGGACCATGGCGCGCCACCACTCGTTCTTCACGTTGCGCAGCATGTTCACGCCCAGGGGGCCGTAGTCGTAGGTGGAGCGGAAGCCCCCGTAGATCTCGGCCGAGGGGAAGACGAAGCCGCGGTGGCGGCACAGCCGCACCACCTTCTCCATGAGGTCGTCGGCGGCGCCCGATGTGGTGTCGTCGGTCCCGGTCATCGGTGCAGGATACCGGAGCGGATTCGTGCGCTGACCTCGTTGGCCAGCAGGCGTCCCCGGACGGTCAGCACGGCGCGATCGCCGGTGCGGTACACGAGGCCCTCGAGCGCAGCCGGGTCCTCGAGCGCGTCCCAGGGCACGCCGCGAGTCGTGCGCAGCGAGAGCGCGAGCCGCTCGAACTCGCGCTGCTCTTCGCCGAGCACCTCGCGGCCCGCCTCGGCGGGTCGTCCCGCCTCGATTGCGGCGACGTAGCGCTCGGGGGTGCGCACGTTCCACCACCGGGCGCCGTCATGATGCGAGTGGGCGGCCGAACCGACCCCGAGGTAGTCGCCCTGGTCCCAGTAGAGGTGGTTGTGCCGGCACTCGTGCCCGGGACGGGCCCAGTTCGAGATCTCCTCCCAGGCGTAGCCGGCGGCGGCGAGGGCGGCCTCGGTGCACTCGTAGCGCCGGGCCAGCGGCTCCTCCCCCGGCTGGCGTGAAGCGTCGCGGGCCAGCGGCGTGCCCGGCTCGACCGTCAGCGCGTACGCGCTGAGGTGCGGCGGCGGGTGCTTCAGGGAGATCACCTGGCGCAGGGTGCTGTCCCAGTCGGCATCGCTCTCGCCGGCGCCGCCGAAGATGAGATCGAGGTTCCAGGTGGCGAAGCCGGCGTCATGGACGGCGGCAGAGATCGTGGCCGCGGCGTGCGGCACGTGGCGCCGGCCGAGGCCGGCCAGCACATGGGCGTGAGTCGACTGCAGCCCGAACGAGACCCTCGTCACCCCGCCGCGCCGGTACGTCTCGAGGTGGGCCGCGTCGGCGTCCTCGGGATTGCATTCCACGGTCACCTCGGCGCCGGGGGCGCGGGGCACGGCTTCGAGGATCCGGCACAACGTCTCGGGGTGGAGGCGGGAGGGGGTGCCCCCTCCGAAGAAGACGGAGGTGGCACGGGCGAGGCCGCCCGCCTCGGCGGCACGGTGCAGCTCGAGGATGCACGCGTCCGCGTAGCGCTCCATCAGGTGGTCCCGGTCGGTATAGGTGGCGAAGGCGCAGTAGTCGCAGCGCTCCCGGCAGAACGGGACGTGGACGTAGACGCCGAAGGGGGTCAAAGGCCGGCCGTCGAGCGCAGGGCCCGGATGCGGCGGTCGAGATGGACCTCCATGGCCTCGGTCGCCAGCTCGGCCACCTCGTCGGCCCCGGGCGGGGCGGGTCCGCGGAGAACCCCGGCCAAACCGCCTCCGAGGATGCGGCGCAACAGCTCGAGCGCGACCGGGCTCATTGACCGGCCGCTGCGGTGGGCGCGGCAGAGTGCACCGCCTACGACCAGGTCGAAGGCGACCAGTTCGACGGCGTCCCCCCGCTCGCCGCACGTGGCGCATTCGTCGATCACGGGGCCGGCGCCCTCGAGCACGAGCGCCTTGAGGAAGAAGGACGGGGCGACGAGCGTGGGGTCGTTGCCCGCTTCGGCCAGCGCCTTGAGAGCGCCCACGAGCATGGCGTAGAGGCGAGGGTCCGGGTGGCGCTCCTGGGCCATCTGATCCGTCACCTCGAGCGCGGCCAGGCCGCGCGGGACGCGGGCGAGGTCCTCGCGCACGGCTCGGAACGAATCGAGCACCTCGACCTGGTTGACGATGTCGAGATCGCTCCGGCCCTGCCACAACAGGAGGTCCACGTGGGTCAGCGGCTCCAGGCGGGCCCCGAACTTCGACGTGGTGCGGCGCACCCCCTTGGCGACCGCCCTGACCTTGCCGTGGTGCTCGGTGAGGAACACCACTATGCGGTCGGCCTCGCCCAGGCGGTAGGTGCGCAGGACGACGCCCCGGTCGCGGAAGAGGCTCATGCGCCGGCGGCGGGCGGGTGGTGGCCCGGGGCCCGGGCGCCCTCCTGGGCCCGGTCGAGCGGGCAGTAGCGCTCGCCGCGCCGGGCGGCCTCGGCCACGGCGCGCCGGGCGTCCGCAGCAACGGCGGCGGCCCGGTCGCTGGCCTCTTGAGCCGGCCGGACGCGCGCCTGGGCGGCCGCCCCGTGCGAGTGGCGCCCGTAGAGGAGGTTCCCGGCCGCGACGAGGGCGACCAGCACGAGGACCACGACGATGGCCGCCAGGGCATGGATGGCCACGGCGGCCAGCACCACGAAGGCAGCCAGGAAGGCGATGCCGGCGACGAGCGCGATCCGGGCGGAGCTCATGAGCAGCACGTAGTTTCGCAGCTCGGCGTGCCACAGCGACGCGGCGCCGGGCGAGGGCTCCCCGGGCGCGGCAGCGACGCGGCGCCGGGCGAGGGCTCGCGGGCTTACGGTTTCACGTCGCCGAAGCGACGCACCCGGCGCTGGAATTCGACGACAGCCTCGTAGAGGTGGCTGCGGCGCATGTCCGGCCAGAGGGTCTCGGGGAACACCAACTCGCTGTAGGCGATCTCCCAGAGGAGGAAGTTCGAGATCCTGGTCTCGCCCGAGGTCCGGATGACCAGGTCGGGGTCGGGCATGTCGGGGTAGTAGAGGTGCCGGGCGATGATCTTCTCGTCGATCTTGCCGGCCGGGATCCCCTCGGCCACGATCGATCGGACGGCGTCGACGATCTCGGCCCGGCCGCCGTAGTTGAAGGCCATGGTCATGACCATCCGGCGGTTGTGCCGGGTGAGCTCGACCGACTCGTCCATGCGCCGCAGCACCCGCCTGGGCACCCGCCAGTCGCGGCGCCCGGCGAAGCGGATCTGGACTCCTTTCTCGTTGAGCTCGTCGCGCCGGCGCATGAGCAGCGACTGGTTGAAGCCCATCAGGTAGCGCACCTCGTCGGGCGGGCGGCGCCAGTTCTCGGTCGAGAAGGCGTAGAAGGTGATCCACTTGATGCCGATCTCGAGGGCGCCGTTCACCACATCGAGCAGGGCGGTCTCGCCCGCGGCGTGCCCCTCCGTCCTCGGCAGGCCGCGCGCGCTCGCCCAGCGACCGTTCCCATCCATGACACAAGCGACGTGGGCGGGGACGCGAGTCCGGTCGAGCTCGGCCGGGACGGACTCGGCCGCCGGGACGGCCCCGGGCCCGGCTCCGGGACGGCCCGCGTTCTCGTGCCCGGGTTCTGCGGCTGCGCCGGCGCCCCCCGGCTTCGACACGGCTGAGGCCACCCGACGAAGCTACCCCCGCACCATCGGGAACCCCATCCGGCGCCCGGGCATGCGGCGCCCGCGGCATGCGGCCGCCCGGGCATGCGGCCCCCGGCGGGTTCGTGCTGAAGTGTGGCCCTGCCGCTGTGGCGGCGGCGGACGCCTGACGGCGGCGAGGAACGGAGGCTTCATGACCGAGACCGATGCGGCACCACGACCGGACGTCACCGACATGGTGGCGGTCCATGCGGTGTTCCGTGACACCCTCGGTGCCGCGCCGGCGCTCATCGACGACGCTTCGGGCGGCGACGCGGCGCGGGCGGCGCTGATCGCCAACTATTACGACAACATCCTGCAATTCCTCCAGGTGCACCACGAGTCCGAGGAGCTGCTGGTCTTCCCGCTGCTGCGCCAGCGTTGCCCGGCCGACGGTCCCACGGTGGACCGCATGCAAGCGGAGCACGAGGACGCCCTCGGACTGCTTCACCAGGCGCAGCGCGCCGTGGCAGCGTGGGAATCCGGGGACGACGACGGCGGGCCGGCGGCGCGGGACGCCCTCGAGTCACTGCGAGTGCAGCTGGTCGGGCATCTCGACACCGAGGAGACGACGCTGCTGCCGCTGTGCGGAGCGAACCTGTCGCCCGAGGAGTGGGGGGCGATCCCCGGCCACGCGCTGGCGAGCTACCGCGGCGACAAGGTCTGGCTCATCCTCGGCCTCATCCGCGAGCGCATGAACGACGAGCAGCGCGCCGCCATGCTGGAGCACATGCCGCCACCGGCGCGAGACATGTGGACCGGCTTCGGCCAGCAGGCGTTCAACGACCTCTCGGCGGAGGTGGCGCTCGCGCCCGGAGGGAGTGGCTGACGCCGCCGCGCCCGATGGCCGACGGGGACGCGGAGGACATCTCCGAGCTGGGTGAGCTCGACGAGCTGGAGGAGGCCGACCTGCTGGCGCCCGGCGACTCCTTGGCCTCCGAGGCGCGGCTGGCCGGCGACGATGCGGTGGCCGCCCTGTCCCGGGTGACGGCGCACCTGGTCGGGGGCGAGCAGCGGCCCGAGCAACAAGAGATGTGCCGCGCCGTGGCCGAGGCCTTGGTGACCAAGACCCATCTCGCCGTCCAAGCGGGCACGGGGACCGGCAAGTCCCTGGCGTACCTCGTCCCGGCCGCGCTCAGCGGGATGAAAGTGGTCGTGGCGACGGCCACCAAGGCCCTGCAGGACC
The DNA here is from genome assembly GCA_963828505.1 of uncultured Acidimicrobiaceae bacterium. Classification (GTDB taxonomy): domain Bacteria; phylum Actinomycetota; class Acidimicrobiia; order Acidimicrobiales; family RAAP-2; genus Bog-473. The sequence goes on along the minus strand of CAWHFM010000009.1, from coordinate 268,833 downwards.
AACTGGCGGGGAAGGACCTACCCCAGGTGTCCGCCGGCCTGGGGGTACCGCTGGACTTCGCCGTCCTCAAGGGGCGCAGCAACTACATCTGCCTCCAGCGCGTGGCCGAGGTGGGGACGGGAGGGATCCAGGCCGAGCTGGGCGATCCCGCCCAAGGGGCCGCGGACCGGGGCGGGGACCCGGACACGGACGGGTCCGAGTCCGGGTCCGGGTCCGGGGCCGGCGACGGCCGCCCGGGCGCAGCGGCGCCCGAGGGCGTCGTCGACCAGGTGCGCACCCTCCTGGCCTGGTCGCAGACGACGAAATCCGGCGACCGGGGTGATCTCGCCTTCGAGCCGAGCGACCGGGCCTGGAACATGGTGAGCGTCGGCCCGCGCGAGTGCCCGGGTCGCTTCAACTGCCCCTCCGGTGACCGGTGCTTCGCCGAGGCGGCCCGGGAGCGAGCCTCGCTGGCCGACATCGTCGTCGTGAACACCTACCTCTACGGCGCTCACCTGGCCAGTGGACGCGCCGTGCTCCCCGACCACGACGCCGTCGTCTTCGACGAGGCGCACGAGCTCGAGGAGGTCATGACCTCGAGCCTGGGCGTCGAGGTGACGGCCGGCCGGTTCCGCACCCTGGTGGTGGCGGGGCGGTCCCTGGTCGATCCGCGCCACGCCGAGCAGCTCGAGACTCTGGCCGCGCTCGGCGACCTCCTGCAGGAGCTGATCGCGGAGCGTGTGGGCGAGCGGGTGCTGGACGGGCGGGGCCGGGCCGCCGGCCCGGGACGCCCCGAGGACCGCGAGCTGGGCGAGCTCATAGACCGAGCCGCCGAACTGGCGAGGCGGATCACCGATGCTCTCCGCTCCAGCGGGTCCCAGGGCTCGCTGCTCGGCGGGGGCGACGGCATCGACATCGACCGCCCGAACCGCACGACGCGTGCCGTCACTGCGGCGACGCACCTCGCCGAGGACCTACACCGACTCCAGGCCCGGACCGAGGGCGAGGTGGCCTGGGTCGACGGCACGAGGCGCAGCCCGCGCCTGCGTCTCTCCCCCATCGACATCGGACCGGCCCTGGCCAGCCTGCTCTGGGGTGAGGTGACGGCGGTGATGACGAGCGCCACCATCCCGCCTCACCTGGTCGAGCGCGTCGGGCTGACGGGGTTCGACACCGAGGAGCTCGACGTGGGCAGTCCCTTCGACTACCGCGCCCACTCCCTGCTGTACGTGGCGAGGCACCTCCCCGACCGGCGTGCGGCCGGAGCGGAGGAAGCGCTGCACGAGGAGCTGGCGCTGCTCTTGGATGCGGCCGGCGGACGGACGCTCGCTCTGTTCACGAGCCGCCGCGCCACCGAGCGCGCCGCTGACGCGCTGGCGCCGGATCTGCCCTACGCGCTCCTGCTCCAGGGCGACCTGCCCAAGGGTCGGCTGCTCGAGCAATTCGCCCGCGACGAGACCTCGTGCCTGTTCGCCACGATGGGCTTCTGGCAGGGCGTCGACATCCCGGGTCCAGCGCTCTCGCTGGTGACCCTCGACCGGCTGCCTTTCCCGCGGCCCGACGACCCGTTGCTCCAGGCCCGGCGCGACCGCGCCGGAGGCAACGCCTTCTCACTGGTCGACCTGCCGCGGGCGGCCACGCTGCTGGCCCAGGGGGCGGGCCGTCTCATCCGCACGGCCGAGGACCGAGGTGTGGTGGCCGTGCTCGATCCGCGGTTGGCCACGGCGTCGTACCGCGGCGTCCTGCTCGCGACATTGCCTCCGATGCGCCGAACGGTCGAACGCGACGAAGTGGCCTCGTTCCTGCGCCGGGCGCTCGGAGGGTCCGACTGACGCCCGGCCCTTTCATCACATCAGGCGCGTGTGGCCGTCCCGACCTTCGAGGTGGACACGTTGAGTACCGTCAGGATTGGAGGAAGGCCAGCAGATCCGCGTTGATCGTTTCCGCCTGCGTGGTCGGCATCCCGTGCGGGAATCCGGGGTAGGACTTCAGCGTGCCGTTCTGCACGAGCTTGGCGGACAGGGGACCGGAATCGGCGTAGGGGACGATCTGGTCGTCCTCTCCGTGCATCACCAGTACGGGCACGCTGATCTGCTTGAGGTCCTCGGTGAAATCGGTCTGAGAAAAGGCGACGACGCCGTCGTAGTGCGCCTTTGCTCCCCCCATCATCCCCTGCCGCCACCAGTTCTCGATGATCGCTTCGGAGGGCTCGACGCCGGGCCGGTTGAAACCGTAGAACGGTCCTGAGGGCAGGGCCCGGTAGAACACGGACCGGTTTGCGGCCAGTTGTGCCTGGAGGTCGTCGAACACGCTCTTCGGCAGGCCGCCAGGGTTGGCGTCCGTCTTCAACATGAGCGGCGGCACGGAACTGATCAGCACTGCCTTGGCGACGCGACTCTCGCCGTGACGGGCAAGGTAACGGACGACCTCGCCACCACCGGTCGAGTGGCCGACGTGAACGGCGTCGTGGAGGTCGAGATGAGCGGTCACTGCAGCCAGGTCGTCGGCGTAGTGGTCCATGTCATGACCGGCGCCGGTCTGCGAAGAGCGCCCGTGCCCACGCCGGTCGACGGCGATCACGCGGTAACCGTGACCCAGGAAGAACAGCATCTGGGTGTCCCAATCGTCAGCCGAAAGCGGCCAACCGTGACTGAACACGATCGGATCGCCCGACCCCCAGTCCTTGTAGAAGATCTCGGTGCCATCGGCGGTGGTAATCGTGCTCATTCGACGTCCTCCCTGCTGGTAGAGATGTCCATGACAGCTGTTCAGTCGGCGCGGTCTGTGCCTCGGCGCTGAAACACTTCGCGCCCACATCGTTGCCTCGATGCCGGTCGTGATCAAGTGGTGGCGTGCCCATCATGGTTGCTCGGAGTCGGATGCAGATCGGGTGGCGACGAAGGCTCTCGATGCCTTGCTGCAACGAGCCCCGCAACTCCAAGACTCCGACCCGGCGATGGATGGCCCGTACAGGATGCCCGTGAACACGGATCCAGGGTTTCACCTTTCCGCTCACGCACGGTCGAGCATCTCGAAGCGATCCGGCGAGTTTGGCGCGACCAGCCAACCGATGTATGTGATCACAGCGTGAAGCCGTCCCCGGCCGTGCTGGTGCGGCCCGTCGATCTTCGCTAGCGCCGCGGCGGGAAATGATCGCTGCCTGGCGACGCCGACGCCGACGCCGACGCCGATGCCGATGCCGACGCCGACGCCGATGCCGATGCCGATGCCGACCCGGCCCAGCCCGCCCTCTCGATGGTCAGACGGGCGAGTTCGGACACTGTCGTTCCCTCCGTGTTCAGCACATCCGGCGACCCAGCGTTGCGGCGCCGAAACTTCCCAGCCTGCACTAAGGTTCGGGCCACCTGGACATCGACCTCAGAACCGATCTCCCGGGCGCGAACCCGCCGCTCGAGCTCGTCATCGGAGGCTTGGAGCACGACCCTCTTGATGGAGGCGGCGGGGATGGCCCCCTCGACCCAACCTCGGTAGGCGTCAGGGTCCAGAAAGACTCCCGCTATGACCAATCGGTGGTGGCCGAGAGTCGACGCGTTCGCCCAGAATGCGGAGAGGTTTGCTCGGTTGAGCCGCTCTTGTTCCTTCCCCGACAACGGCCAGACTCGGTCGAGTTCGTCACTGTCCAGCGCGACGTGAGGACAACCAATTCGGCGCAGCTGGGCACTGATCTCCCAGCTGAGGGTGCTCTTGCCGACGCCCGCCGGACCTGCGAGCAACAGGATTTGAACGTGTGATTCGGTCACGGGGCTCCTTCAAGTAACGCGCCCCGCTCCCGTCATCAGGTCAGACCGCTGAGGGGACGCATGGACTGAGGCTGATGCATCACCCCTCCTCTCCCTCGCTCGTACCGACAGCCCAAACAGTACTGCTGCGGGTCTGGACTGAAACCGGCCAAACGTGCCTGACGCGGTCTAGCGCGTGGTTGCCGTGCTGACTGACACCGCTTCCGAGCTACCGAGGGCAACGCCGTTACGCGGGACCGTGCTGCAAGCCAAGACGAGAAGAATGCCCACCAAGAACAGGTATGGAGCAATGGTCACGGACCCAACAATCCCAAGAACCAAGCAAGCGACGGACAGTCCCCAGGCAAGGCGTCCGGCGCCATTCATATTATGAACAGCGCGGCTTCGAAGCGCGAGCCCCACCACGATTACCAGCACAAGGCCGAGACCAAGAAGCAGCAGCTCGGAGATGCCGTACCTCTCGAAGTACGTCTGCGGTGCCACCGGAACTTCTACGTTGGCACCCGAAGCAGTTCGTACCAGGTCGTGTGAACCATCCCTGAGAGGAATGTGAACTACGAACGCCAAGAGAGTGAGGGCCAAGCTGATAGAACCAGCGATCAACAGCAGAATGCCGGTGATTCGATCCAGACGCTTCATCAAGGCCTCCTGGCACGCTCATTCTCACACTGATTCGTCCGTACTTCCAGCGATCAAGGTTCACGCGGTTGTGATTGCTGCCCGGCCCGGATGTGCGAATTATCCCACCGCCCCTGGACTAGGCGGGATCTACCGCCGTCCTGATGGCGCTGGTTCGGTGGCTTCCACGACGCTCAATTGGAGTTCAGCCTCTCCTCTGTCCTCGTCTCGGCCAAGATCTCGTCGGCCAGCAGAGCAGCCCTCTTCGTCGCCTCTGAGGCCGCGGACTCATCCCTCGTGCCAGCCATCACTTGGGCGTACTTCGACCACGTGTAGGTGCTCGATTCCCTGACGCCGAGTCGCTCGCTCACGAGTGCCCGAGCAATCTCCGGCCGTGGAGCGCGGATGGCTGCTTCGAGAAGAGTTCGCTCCATGGCATCGCGTTGGGCGTGACTACCTCCAAACTCATGGAGCCGGGTCCGTACAGGCCAAAGCTCGTCAAGCACCTGCTCGTAGAGGCTGTCTCCAAAGGCCACGAGGCTACGACAAACGGGAAGTCCGACCCTGCTCGTCATGACCCAACCCGTAGTCCCAGGATCACCTTTTTCGACGACCGCCTCCAGGTCCGCGACAAGGTCTCGGGCGCGGTCAATGACCCCGGCACCGATGAAGGCCATGGCGGCGTGCATGTCGTTGAACGGGTAGTAACCAGGCGTCAGCACGCGGGCCCAGGCGTCGGCCAGTTGCCGCCAGCGACCGTCCACAGCTCGGGCCTCTAGGTGGAGGCGCCAGAGGAACGATGTGGCGTCGAGTAACTCAAGTGCCATGTCCTCGGAGCCGTCGTGGTGCAGGACCCGGTCATAGATCGCCAGCGCGCCCGACACGTCACCACCCTGAAGCAGATATAGGGCGTAGTGCCACGAGTTGTGGACATTGAGGAAGTTCCCCGTGGACCAGTTGGGTTCGCTCTCGCGCATGAACCGCACGCCCTCGGCGATCCGGCCCTGCATTTCATAGGTATGGACCATGGCGTGGATACCCCATACGTCGTCGGGATTCGTGTCTATGGCTCGCTGGGCGGTTTCCTGAGACAACCCGTAGAGGTTGCACTCCTCGAGGCCGAAGGCGTACATACCCTGGACGAACCCGAAATGTCCGTCGTCAGGCGTCCAAGCCCACAGCGCCCGGCCGATCCGGTCACGGAGACTGACCGCGTCGCCGGAGAAGAAGTCGATCTGGTGGCCCACCACGAGAGCGAGAAGATCGCGAGGCCACTGCAGCGAGATCTCCGCCAGGACTGCACCTGCCCCCATCATGTCGCCGTCCGACCACTGCTCCGCGGCCACCAGATGGGCCCGCTCCCGCGGCATCAACGTGTCGGGATCGCCCTCGATGGCCGCCAGGATCGCTCGAGCCGACGCTACGCTCTTCGCCTCGGTGGACATCAGCGACAAGTACGCTCCAAAGACGCCCGCCATCGCGCAACCGGGGTCGGCAGCGCGCGCTGACACTTGCGCTTCGACCACATCGATCTGGAAGCGGACCAGATGACCCATTGCTCGGTCATAGTTGACCACCGCCTCGTTGCATCCCGTGAGACTGAGGCCCTGCATGTCCGTTCCCATCACCACTCCGCCCACTTTCGCGCCGGCACCTGCGTATTGCCCGGCCCGGAACCAAAGCGTACCTGCCCCGTAGTCGTCAGCTACGACTCGTGTACCTCGACACGCACCAGTTGTGCGCGTCCCATTCGTGCCGAGTGTCCCAGCCTCCCATCCCCATCAGTCGCACGAGCGACTCCCGGGGAAGCCGGTCGACGGCGTGGATCTTTCGCAAGTGCCGGACTTCAGACCATCACTCCCAGGCCGTTCGGCCGTTCTCAGACCTCCTTGCCCCTGTCTCGGAGGTCCGCGGCCACGGTGTCGTAGCCGGCACTCGTCAAGATTCGGCGCAAGTCGACGAGTTGTTGTCCGTCGATGTCCTTGTCACTCGGGCGTCTGAGAACCTCGGTCTCTTGCCCGAGGCGGAACACAAACATGTCGTCGTGCTGGTTCTCGATGGATCCGATCGCCTCGAGCAATGACACGACATCGTGCCATTCGACGTTGTGGTTCGTCTTTTCCTGAAAGATCTGGACCAGGGTGTCTCGATGATGGCTGCTGAGGTGCTCGGGCCCTGGGATTGACGACATGGTGATCCTCTCGTCGTGGTGAGGACGTCAATGTAGCGAGAGTCCCCGATTGGCGTGAGAGCCGGCGCTGCACCGGTGTCCTCCTGAAGTGTTCGGGGGCTCGGGGCATTTCGTGGCTGAGGTCCAACGCTCAGGATCGACCCGACATCATTGGCGTACGTAGACAGGAGGCCCAACATTGGCACAGGGGTTTGCTTGCCAGAAACTGAGATAGTGGGATCGGACGCCACGAATTCGAGCCAGACGAAGGAGGCCAGGTGAACCCGTTGTCCCGATCCCTGCCCAATCTCCAGCTCCTCGACGAGCTAACGGTCACCGTCGTGGTGGACAACGCCACGGACTCTCTTTCGAGCATAAGCCCCGGAGTGCCCGAGCTCTCGGAGATCTTCTTCCTTCTCGGTTCCATCCCACCCAGCCGCCGTCACGATGGTCATGACTGCATCACGGTGTTTGACCGGATGTGTGTGGCGTGTCACGGGCTATCGGTTCTTGTCACCGGACGTCGTGGTGATGAGATTCGCACTGCGCTGTTCGATGTCGGTCCATATGGTGACACTTGGCTGGATAATGCGGGCCGACTCGGTATCGATCTAGCCACTATCGACACGCTTTTCCTTTCCCACTGGCACTGGGACCATTCGGGAGGCATCCCGACCGTTGTCGATGCCATCAGCAAGGTGAGACGTTCCCTTGGGAAGGGACCACTCGTGGTCGACCTCCATCCCGACCGACCTGACCAACGGGGGATTCAACTTCCTGGTGGACCAATGGTCATGCTCCCCGACGAACCGACCATGGCCGCCATCGAGGGTGCTGGTGGTGAGGTGGTCACGAATGCCGATGCCCACCTCTTCGGACACGGATTTTTCGGCTCCAGCGGTGGCATCTCAAGGACGACTTCTTACGAGACGGGATTGCCCGGCCATCACAGCTTCTACGGCGATCAGGGAGTAGACGATCCCTTGATCTTGGACGAACGCCTGGTGGTTGCGAACGTTCGAGGACGCGGGATTACCGTGCTGTCAGCCTGCTCGCACGCCGGGATCGTCAATGCGTGTCTCGAAGCCCAACTCTTGGTGCCAGATACACCCGTGGACCTCGTCCTAGGTGGCTATCACCTCGCTGGTTCCGCAGTCGAGGAACGGATCTCGTCGACGGTACGCGATCTGGCCGGAATGATTCGACCACGTATTGTCGCACCGGGCCACTGCACCGGTTGGAGGGCCAACGTCGCGCTCGCCGAGCAGTTCGCGCCCGATTCGTTCGCACCGAGCGTTGTCGGGGCCCGCTACTTACTCAAAACGGCTTCCTAGCGATTCGAGCATCCCGAACGCGGCTGAATGGCTACATATTGACGAACGGGTCGCACTTGGCGAGCGAGCGGCGTGGCCAGACACCTCACTCTCCCCACATATGTCAACCTGGGTCCATGAGCAACAGTGAGAGCCCAAGAACCGATCGCATCGCCCTGGTCACCGGAGCCAATCAAGGCGTCGGTCTCCAAGTAGCACGGGTACTCGTCGCAAATGGTCTGACTGTGTTGGTGGGGTCGCGCAACTTTGAGCGTGGCGACGCGGCTGCACAGGAGATTGGTCCGGGCGCCATCCCCCTTCAGATCGACGTGACGGATCAGGCTTCGATCACCGCTGCAGCGGAGCGTGTACACGAGGAGTTTGGCCGCCTCGATCTGCTGGTCGATAACGCTGGGATTTCCAACACCAGAAAGGGCAGCCTGTCACTCGAAGAGTACGCAGAGCTGTCCAAAGCGAGCAACGCGTCCCTCGAGGAAGTACGGGTGGTGTGGGAAACCAATGTGTTCGGCGTCCTCGCCGTCTATCAGGCGATGTTGCCGCTCATTCGCAAGTCGTCGGATGGCCGCATCGTCAACGTGTCGAGCGGAGTCGGTTCGCTCACGACGAACGCAGACCCGTCGTTTCCCTACCACGCGATGTTCGGCCCCATCTACCCCGCGTCGAAGGCGGCTCTCAACGCGATCACGCTCGCCATGATGATCGAGTTGGAGTCGACCGATATCAAGATCAACTTGGTTTCGCCGGCCTTCACCAGCACGAACCTCAACGGCTACGCGGGCACAGAGTCCGTCGAGGACGGCTCTCGCGAGGTCGTGCGCGTTGCGCTGCTCGGTCCGGACGGTCCGACAGGCACGTTCACGAGATGGGAGAACGAAACGATTCCTTGGTGACCCGGCCCGAGGGTTTGTGCCCTTCGTCACCGCAGTACCGTCTGTCCCACCACCGGCGTACGCGGCGATCCTGGCCACCAAATCGGTCGCCGCCTGGGGCCAGGTGGCTCGAGAGCGGGCGCCCGGGGCTTTCGACTTGTCAAGTCTCGGTACGGGCACGTTCGGCGAACTGGGCTTGGAGCCAGCTCCCGGGCCATCCGCTTTGACAAGGAGTCCGACAGCAAAGGGCCCTGCCTTGAGCAGTCCGTCGGGCTTGGCGGGACAACCGCGACAAACTGAGACGGTGGACAGTAACCCCTTCCCACTCGGTTTCTTTGACCGGGCTGACCGGTCCCGCGATTCGGTGTTCTACTCGTGGCCTCGCCTGGTCACCCACCTCGACGACCATGCCATCGCTGCGGTCGGTGCCCTCTATGACGAACTTGGGATCTCCGGCGACGTGCTCGATCTGATGAGTTCGTGGGTCTCGCACTTCCGCACCCCGCCAGCGCGCCTCACCGTGCTCGGGATGAACTCCGAAGAGCTCGACGCGAACCCCTTGGCAGGGGTCACCGTCGTCCACGACCTCAACGCCGAGCCCAGGTTGCCCTTCCCCGACGAGTGCTTCGACGCCGTAGTGTGCTGCGTTTCCGTCGACTACCTCACCAGACCCGTAGAGGTGTTTACCGACGTGGCCCGCGTGTTGCGCCCAGGAGGGCCGTTCGTCTGTACGTTCTCGAACCGATGCTTTCCGACCAAGGCTATTCGCGGCTGGCTGTACGCCGACGACGAGCAGCGATGCGAGATCGTCGAACAGTACTTCCGTCTTGCTGGACGCTGGGATGCGCCTCACAGCCGACGATGTACCCCTGCCTTGCGTCCAGGCGACCCGTTGCTCGCAGTGTGGGCTCACCGACCGCGGCGAGCCTCATCAGACGAACCGAAGCCACGTGGCGAAATCGATGCCGATCGATGAAGCGGCGCGGCGCCAGCGAATGGGCTACAGGTCGACTGCGAGGCACGGCAAGTAATCACCGTTTGCTCTCGCATCCAGCGTGGTCATGAACCGAGAAACGTCTCCCGGTCGAGTAAGCCGCTGATACATCTCTGTAGAGGTGCTTCGAACGATGACCCTCCGACGGAGAAAGCAATGAGCGGAGTTTGTCGCCAACATTGCGCAACTGACTCGCCGGTGGTGCTGTACTGCACCATCATGCCGGCGAACTGGGTTTAAAGCCGGTCCGAACGGGGACCACTCGGACCGTCACATGGTCCTCGTGGGACAAGAACCTGCGGTTGGGTCGACCATGACCATGCCGCCTAGGTTCTGCGGCTGCCCGTAGGAATATGATCGAGGTGCCATATTGTATGGAGGTCAGGATGCGTGCATTCGCTGTCCGTAGTTTCGGTGAGCCTGCGTCGGTGCACGACCTGCCCGTTCCGACCGCCGATGCCGAGGTGCTCATTCGGGTGCGTTTCGCGGGAGTCAACCCGCTGGACAACAATCTCCTGGGACGGCTGACCGCGGCCTCGCCGTATCCGTTCGTAGCGGGCATTGACTTCGCCGGCGTGGCCGAACGCGTCCCGGCCGGGGCACGCGGCCTACAGGCCGGCGACCGTGTCTTCGGCATGGCGCGGACGCACGGTTCTTATGCCGAGTACACCGCGGTCTCCACGGCGGCCAAGATGGAGCCGTTGGCCCGCATCCCCGACGGCGTGGCCGACGACCAAGCCGCCGCTCTGCCCATCGCGGCGGTCACCGCGCTGCGGACAATCGAGTTGCTCGAGGTCACCGCAGGGCAGCACATCGTGGTGATGGGCGCGACCGGCGGGGTCGGCGGCTACGCGGTGCAGATGGCCCGCTCCCGCGGCGCACATGTCATCGCGACCGTCCGTGGCGACGCCGACGAGGCGCGTCGCCTCGGGGCCGAGGAGGTGTACGACAGCCAGGCCGTTGACGTGATCGATGCGCTGCACGCCGATCATCCCGACGGCGTCGATGCCGTCCTTGACCTGGTCAGTGGCCCGGACGCCATTCGCCGCGACGCTGAGGTCATCCGGCCCGGAGGGCGCCTGGTCTCGACCATCTTTGCTGCGGACGAAGCCTGGTTTGCTGAGCGCCAGATCACCGCACACAACCATGCCTCCAATGCGAATCCCCTGATATCGCCTCAAGGGCTGGACACGGTCGCACACATGCTCGCGGACGGCACGATCACCGCACGTATCCGTTCCACCGTTGAACTCGCCGCCGCCGCGCAGGTACTGGACGACCTTCGCCGTGGCGGCCTGCGCGGCAAAGCCGTCATCCGCCTCTGAATACGACCTCAGCGGCCCGGGACTGGGCCATTCAGCAGACCCAATCGGATTCGGGAGACCTGCCCTGGAGTGCACCGGATAGCCGTTTGCTGCCGTCGCCCGTAGCACTGAGTGGAATACTTCTGGGGTGGATCACTGGGGAGCACCGCTCTATGGCGATCCATGTCGCGAATGTGGGTTCACCTGGGCCGCTGGGCAAGCTGCCTCGATCTCGCTGATGCGCGGTCTTCCTGACTCGATCGACGAGTTGGTCATCAGCGCAACTGGAACGGAGCAGCTCTCGGACCTCGGGTGGAATGTTTCCGGTTACATCGCACATATGACGGATAACAGCCGGATTTGGGCCGAACGCCTGATAGCCGTGGCGCGGGGTGCGGACGGGCACATCGTCCCCTACGACCCCGATTTACTTGCCGAGTCCAGGCACTACGACCACGTCGCTCTCGAGGGAGCGACGTGGTCGTTTCGCATCGCGGTTGAGAACTGGCTCAGCGCTGTCGAGGAGGCAGCTCCTGCTGGAATCGTCATGCTTCACTCAACACGCGGCGCAAGCTCTCGGATGTCGTCGCTTCGAATGCTCACGACGCCTTCCATCATCGCTGGGATCTGACACGGATTCTTCACGAACGCTGAACGAATGTCGCTATGCCGTAAGAATCGCCGGAGCATGGCACCCCGTCCCGGACTCATGAGGCATTCCTACGCCTGTACATGAAAGGCCCATGAGGTGCGGAACCTACCCGGGTGGGACCGGCGGAGGTAACGTGCTGGGCCGTGATACGTCGAAGGCTGGGGACGCTGGTGTTGGTTGTCTGCGCCGTCGCAATCGCCGGGTGTTCGTCCACACCGGGCGAGACCACCTCCAGAGGGACAACCATCCCGACGGGATGGCTCAACGGCGCATGCAGACACGACTGCCCGTTCAAACTGACACAAATTCCCAGCACCCCGAGGTCGCCATAAGCTCGTAGGCGGCTTCAGGCCGCCTCGCCCTTGTGGCAACCCGAGCCGTTGACCCTCTGCTTTTGACCTACCTGCCGGACCTATTATCCCCATCCGGTCTTGCCGAATTGAAACGTAAGCGCGCGAGATCGAACTCGACCATATCCTCGACGACACAAGGAAGGTGGAGTTCGTCACCCCATCTGACCTGGTCTGCGGCTTTCGCGGTTCACAGACCCGATCGCCGAGTTGTGACCCGAACATCATTGGCGTACGGGGGCACCTTCGGCTCATCTGCCGCGAGGAATACCTTGACGGCCCTCAATGCTCGACTTCGAGTCCAAGTCGTGAAAGTTCCCTACGAACATCCTGGATCGAGTCAACCACTGCACCTCGCATCCCGGCCATTCGGGCGCCATCGACGTTCTCCGGAGAGTCATCGAAGAACAAGATCTCCCTGGGTTGGTAGCCCATACGCCTGGCAACGAGGTGGAAAGCCTTAGGATCAGGCTTTCGGAGCCCAAGATCGGATGAAACGAAAATGCGGTGAAAGGGTTTCAACTCGTTCTCGTAGCGCGCTTCCCAAACGCGCTTGTGGCTCGGATTCGAGTTCGTAAACGCAAAAAGTGGCAAAGCCTGTTGAGCGATGGACAGGACTTCGGCCATGTCAGGAACGGGACCCAGATACACGTCATTCCAGCCCTCAATGAAATCACCGTCGGAGAGGTTGATCCCCAGGGACTCGCGCAAGGCGGCGAAGTAGCTGGACGGCAGAATCTCACCTCGCTCGTGTTGCTCGTAGGCATCGTCGAGGGAGAACCGTTCTTCGATCATTCTCGGATCACAACCAGCCCGGGAAGCCCAGAGGCGGAATGCCCTCCCGAAGTCCAAGCGGAAAACCACGCCGCCGAGGTCAAACAGAAGAGCACGGACTGGCCGGAGGTCGTAAATTGACGCCTCATCCACCCGATCAGGCTTGCACACCCATGCCTGCATCTGTGCCGATGGTGCGATTCGAGGTGTCCCACCGAGCGGGCGATCTGGGTCGGGGGATGATCCATACTGGAATGGTGAGCCAAACCGACGGGTCAGCGGAGGGTTGGTACAAAGACCCGACCGGGCACCATTCGGAGCGGTGGTTCTCCGATGGAACGCCGACTGCCCTCGTCCGTGACGGCCACACCACGGCCCAAGATCCCCTCAGTGACGTCGAAGCGCAAGGAGCCGCATCCGCCACGCTCGAGTTGATTGGGTTGCCAGGTGGTGAGCCGATCCGAGCGGACGGAGCCGTCGACAACCCGACTTTCGAGTGGGGCCTTGCCGGGGCTGTGGACTTCCAAGTACGAGAGTGGATGCGGCCCGTTGCTCGGAGGGGACGAAAAAGGAAGGCGAAGCCGTCCGAAGAATGATCGGCTGAGTCAATCCGTCCCACTGTCCCGGCGTCCGGGAGCGGTAGTTCGTATCAGATCGGACAATCGCCGTGTGGTGCCCTAAGGTCTGATGCATGCGGGCAGAAGTCACCCTCCACATCGACGCACCACCGGACAGGGTCTGGGAGCTCGTCAGCGACATTACGAAGATGGGCGAGTACAGCCCCGAAGTGATTGAGGCTGAATGGATCGACGGCGCAACCGGTCCGGCGGTCGGTGCGCGGTACCGAGGCCATGTAAGGCGTAACGAGAACTGGCCTGTCCTCTACTGGACGACTTGCAAAGTCACCGAGTGTAAATTCGGCGAGGTCTTCGAGTTCGCCGTCATCATGCGGGAACGGCCGGTGAATACCTGGCGCTACGAGTTTCGCGCTACCGACGATGGAGGAACCGAGGCTACCGAGTCGTTTGACCTGGGCGACAACCTCTTCACCAAGGTCTGGTATCCACTCGGGGGGTTCTTGCGGGAGCGCCGTAATCAACGTGACATGCTCCGCACTCTCGAACGGATCAAGGCAGCCGCAGAGCGCTCGTAGGACGCCTTCCAACCGTTGAACTGGGGCAGGCTCGATAACCTTCTCAACTCCTTGCTAAATAGTCGCGTTGCTCGCGCAGTCGAAACAGGTCCGCCCCGCCGGCAATGCGGCCAGACGTTCGGCCGAGATCTCGGAATGACACCGTTCGCACACCGAGTAACCGCCCGCTGAGAGCCGGGCCAGGGCGCAATCAAGATCCTCCAATTTCGATTGGGCTCGAGCCAGGAGACCAGTCACCTGCGCTCTCTCGTAGGCGATGGTTGATCCCTCGGGATCGTGTTCGTCATCGGTGTTGGCGTTGGCCGAGGCCGCAACTATTGCGTCGAGATCCGCTTGCATTGCCCGGATTCGAGCCAGGACTTCAGCTCGCTCCATATTGAGCACGTCACGAATGGCTGATTCGTCCATCATCGAAGATTTCACTCATTCCTCGACTCGACCTCGGTACCTTCGGAAGCCGCGCTATCCACACTAGAACCATAGGGATAGCCCCGAGCCGTGGCCCGGTGCGCACACGACATGCTCCCGGATCTCCATGGTCGCCCGCTCAGGGCGTCTGGCTAAAGACCGTCCGCCGACACGAGATGACCGAAACCCTCGCGAACCGATGCGCTGGCCAGATGTTGGAACCGTTTGAACATTGAGAGCAGCCATTCCGGTGGCTCCTGGTTGTTTGTTCCAACCAGACCCACATCGGACTCGTTCGCCAGGGTGAGGTCAACGAAGTCGCGGAGCTGGCCCTCGGTCGGAGAGAAACTCCGACCGGTGAAGCGGTCTCGAAAGTCCACCCGACTCTCGCCGAGTCTCGGGTAGGAAAACCGGCGATCGCAGGACCCATACAGGTAGACCAATGCCTCGACGTCAGCTCCCGCGACTCCTGAGAGCACGTCGCGTTCTACAACTGTGAGCAACGCCGTAGGGAATCCGTCAGTTCCGTAAACGGCATGGCAGAGACCGGCCAACGAGACCACCTCCGAACAACCCCATCGGCGAAGCAACAATTCCGTTCGCTCGAGATGCTCGAGGAGTCCGCCGTTGAGGTGAGCGATGTCACAAGCGCCGTGGACTTGAAGGAACCGAACTATCTGCTCTCGTCGGTCACCGTCGGAAGGCCAACTCGAGGTTGTTCTTGTATCGGGATGTCCATCGATGCTCACGGTGACTCCAGTGCAGTCCCGGGCACAGTGGCTCCAGGCGGCCTGCCTATTCTATCGCGAATCCGTCTGCGATCCTTGGAAGGCGCGGCACCTTGGAGTTTGGTGTCACCCCGCCCCACCCTGCGGTGGGGAACTACCAGCGAGGCCCAGTATCACTCGGGCTACCCGAATCGGCTGACGGTGGAGCGGACCCCACTTGCCGTTGAGGGCAATGGACGGCTCGCCTTGAACGAACAGCATCAGCAGAATCTGACCGATGTTGCGATGGCACGAGGCCCTAAATGTGCCGCGGCCGGCTTCCAGTAATTCTCGACCCTTCGTTCCCTTCGAATCCGAGGCGAAGAGTAGGACGCCGTGTTCGTCAGCTCGGACCAGGATCCAATGAGGCAGCTCCGAACGCCGCCCAGAGGGAAGATTTGCGACCGCCCCAGCCAGTGGCTCACCTCCTCCACCAGACAGTGCGGTGAGGCCCACTCCAAACGCCGCGATGTTCGCAAGAAGGTGCGAGTCCGATGTCCGGAAGAGTGCTTCCTCTGCGCCGACGGACCCACCGTGCTCTTCGCTCACCACCCCGGCCAGCCAGTCACAAGAAGGTTGCAGAACGGGCGAGGCGTGGCACTTTGTGAAGCATTAGGAGGCGTTGTCCGGATGGGAGGGCACCCCGCGAAGAGGCGACTCAAGAGACGTGACTCTCTCGCCGGGCCGGCCGAAAGGCGAGCCTTCCGGGAGTGGAACGTGGCCTCCTGCGAAGTGCAACCGTTCGCCCTCCGTCGCCAGGACTTCATCGTCGGTCGGGCCCAATCAGTTCTGTTGGATTGAATCGGATCCGGATACCAGTCGGCCAGAGGGTCATCCGATACTTGTCTCCAAGCCAAGCTCTTGGACCGTCCTCGCTGAGAGCACCATGCAGGACACCGCCGATGCGAGCCATCTTGCTTCTCTTGCTCGGATTCCACCCGTTTGTCTGCAGCGGATGGCTCGGACGACTCTCCACGGGGAAGATCTTTCCACCTCGGCTACGTGTCCCACCGTTCCGGACTTCGGGAACACCCCCTTCATGCCTGACATCCAGCACGGCGCAAGGCGAGGACATCGACGTTGTCTGTTGCCGACTCGGGATCGGCGTCGAACACCGCGACGAGCCTCAGGTCCGTAAGCCTCTCGGCCTCCTGTGGTATGAGTCGCCACGCGGCCAGATTGGGGTGTGTGAAGTCATGGCACGCCTCAGCCGGTGCAAGAAGGGCGATGGCTTGGTCGAGCTCCCGAAGTGCCAGGTCGTACCCGCGTGCACCGCCACGGTGACCTACAACCGTCGCAAGTATGACCGCCGGGAGCGGGTGGTCGCCGTGACAGACGAACGGGAACCACAGATCCGACCCCTGACGCCTCAGTCCCACTCCAAAGAGCCGTGGGCATTGCCAAGCGGGAATGCCCGCCTCGTAGCGCTGACAGGCGTCGAGCACCTCTGCCTTCGTCGTCCAACGCTCTTGGGTTTCGCCCATGACGCATTCTGATCGGTGGCCCGATGGTTCAAGTCGGGACTGCGCTCGGTCCAGGAGTTCCGGGCCCCGGACTGTGCGAGCCTAAGCACCGTGACGAAGGCCATCGGCCCGCGTATCGAAGTTCCAGAAGCGCTGGTCTCCGGGCACCGCAAGTTCTTCGGCGAGACCGGTCACAACTGGATCGATGCATTGCCAGACCTCGCCACCGGCCTCTTGGACCGCTGGCAGCTACAGCCCGACGGAGCTCCAACCTGCGGCGCCTGGGCGCTCGTGTTGCCTGTCGTGCGCGCTGACGCCACGCCGGCGGTACTCAAGCTCCAACCCATCACCGACCACACTGTCGGCGAGCCCGACGCACTGCGCGCCTGGAACGGAAACGGCGCTGTACGCCTGTTGGACCACGACCCCGAATCGGGTTCGATGCTGCTCGAACGCCTCGACGCCGACCACCCGCTGGCGACAGTCCGCGACGACCTGGCCGCACTGCAGATCCTGTCCGAGCTCCTCGCCCGGCTCAGCGCCGTTCCCGCACCCGCCGGCATGCGCCGGCTCTCCGATTGCGGCGCCGACCTGCTCCACCGTGTACCACGCGCACTGACGCTCGAGCGCGACCCGTCCCAACACGGCCTCATCCGAGCATGCGCTTCCGCGCTCGAGGAAGTGCTGCCGGAAGCCGGCGACCGTCTCGTGCACGAGGATCTGCACTTCGACAACATCCTGGCGCCACACCCGACCGACCAGCGTGAGCCCTGGCTGGCCATCGACCCCAACCCGGTGGCCGGCGATCCCGGCTTCGCCCTCCTCGCGGCACTGCACAACCGGTGGGAGGAAGCCGTCGCCACCGGCGACGTACCGCGGGCGATCCGCCGCCGCTTCGACCTCATGACCGACACTCTTGGCCTCGACCGGAAGCGCGCCACCGCCTGGACGCTGGCCCGCATCCTGCAAAACGCACTCTGGGACGTCGAGCACGACGACACCATGTGGCACACCGAGTCAGACCGAGCCATCGCCCAAACCTTGCTCGACACCGCAAGCTGACGCCCCCGCTCCGGGCCTGCATCATGGTCCCGAGGCATCAAACTCGACGGCGCGAGGAGCGATGTCGGTTCGCTACGACACAGAGCACCGTGATGGTGAAGTACCTCCGCCCGAACTCGTCGTTCTCCGTCTGTTTTCGGCGTGATCGGGGATTCCCTCCCAGAGTAGGCAACCTTCATCGGCACATTGGGCGACGAACGCACCAGCCGGAGCCTCATTTTCCGACCAGCAAAGAACAAAGGTGTCAGTACCCGAAGCGGTCGAGCATCTCGGGACGGTCCTGCCAGCGCCGCTCTACCTTCACGTGCAGGTCGAGATAGGCACCTTCGGGCAGGTTCTGTCGCACCGCCGTGCCGACGGCCTTGAGGACCTCGCCGCGGTGGCCGATCACAATGGCCTTCTGGGAATCGCGCTCGACCACGATCTCGACGCGGATGTGCGGCCACTCCCACTCCGTCACCCGGCACGTGATGGCGTGCGGCAGCTCCTCCCGCGTCTTGGCCAGCAGCTGCTCGCGGACCAGCTCGGCCACCCACAGCGCCTCGGGCGTATCGGTCACGACGTCGTCTGGGAAGTATGGCGGCCCTTCGTCGAGCCGCCCGACGACGTGCGCCACCAGGTCGGCCACGCCCTGACCCGTGCGCGCCGAGACCGGGAAGTACTCGGCCTTTACTCCTTCGTCGAGGGCGGCGACCGCGGCTTGGGCCTCGGTCAGGCGTTCGAGCACGCGGCCGGTCGGGACGCGGTCGATCTTGTTGATCACGACGACGAGTGCGGGTGGGGCGGGCTCGCCGTCCGCCCGGTCCGCGTCTGCGCCGTCTCCCGGGGCGCCGACCTGGCGGACCGAGCGTTCGAGCACGGTGCGGTCGCCCGGCCCGACCGCGCCCGTGGCGTCGACCAGAGCCATGATCACGTCGACGTCGGCCAGAGCACCGGTGGCGGTGTCGTTCAGGCGCGAGCCGAGCTTGCTCCGGGGCCGGTGGATGCCGGGCGTATCGACGAAGACGACCTGCGCATCGGCCGCGGCGTCGTGGAGGACCCCGAGGATGCGGTGCCTGGTCGTGTTGGGCCGCACCGAGGTGATGGAGATCTTGGTACCCACCATGGTGTTGACCAAGGTGGACTTGCCGACGTTGGGCCGTCCGACGACGGCCACGAAGCCGGAGCGCACCGCGCTACGCCCCGTGGGCGATGGAGTCGCGCTCGGTGCCCTCGCCGTCTGCCGGCGGCGCGGTCGGCTCTATCCGGACCCGGCCGATGCGTCGGCCCCGCACGTCGAGCGCGGTGAGGCGGAACCCGTCGACCTCGACCGAGTCTCCCGGGTCGGGTACGCGGCCCAGCCGGTCGAGGATCAGGCCGCCGACCGTGTCCCACGGCCCCGTCGGCAACTCCGAGCCCAGGAGCTCGTCGGCGTCGTCGACCGAGTAGCCGGCGTCGACGAGGACCGAGCCGTCAGTGCCGCGCTCGACCGGTGGTACTTCCGCGTCGAACTCGTCGACGATGTCTCCCACGAGCTCCTCGAGCAGGTCTTCCAGCGTCACCAGGCCGGCCGTACCGCCGTACTCGTCCACCACGATCGCCATGTGGAACTTCTTCTCCCTCATGTCGCGCAGGAGGGCCGAGACCTCCTTGGACTCGGGCACGAAGACCGCCTCTCGCATCACGTCAGCGACGGGCTGGGTCGCCTTTCCGGCCCTCTCGTCCCGGACCAGGTCCTTGGTGTAGGCGACGCCGATGATGTCGTCGATCCCGTCCTGTTCCACCGGGATGCGGCTGAAGCCCGCGGCGAGCGCCGCCTCCAGGGCGTCCTTGACCGAAGCGTCGGCCTCGACCGTCACCATGTCGGGGCGGGGGACCATCACCTCGCGTGTCACGGTGTCCCCGAAGTCGATCACCGAGTGGATGAAGCTGCGCTCCTCCTTCTCGATCACCCTCTCCTCGTGGGCCACGTCCGCCATGGCCTTGAGCTCGGAGTCGGTGATGAAGGTCTGGCCGATGGCCTCGTCGCCGTCGTCGGAGGCGCCGATGATCCAGTTGGCGAACCCGATCAGCACGGACGAGAGCCAGCGGATGGGCGGGAAGCGGACGAGGGTGCTCACCAGGGGCGCGCTCAGGAGCGCGGCCCTGTCCCCGTTCTGCACGGCCCAGTTCTTCGGAACCGCCTCGAAGAACACGAAGATCACCACGACCTCGAACACGGCGCCCAAGAGCACGCCGAGGCCTCCGAAGAGGTGCTCGGCCACGATGCCCACGAGGGTGGCCGAGACCAGCTGGCAGATGAGGACGAGGAGGAGGATCGGGTTGAGGAAGTTGGCCGGGTTCTCGACCAGGCGCGCCAGCTGGCGCGCCCCGCGGCGGTGGTCGTCGACCAGCGCCTTGGCCTTGATCTTGTTCATGCGCACGAGGCTCGTCTCGGCCAGGGCCAGCACCCCCGAGCCGGCGAGCAGCAGCGCGATGACGACGATGAGGATGCCGTCGAGCGTGTGGAACCCCGACGCCGCCAGGAGTGACGGGTCCGCTTGGGTCATATCAGCCCGCGGCCCGGTAGAAGCGGTCGAGGAGCTGTCGTTCGAGCGCCTCCATGCGCTCGGCCTCGACCTCGTCCTCATGGTCCATGCCCAGCAGGTGCAGCAGTCCGTGCACGACGAGCAGGGCTACCTCGTCGTCGACGCTGACCTCGTGCTCATCGGCGTTGCGGGCCGCCACGGCGGGACAGACGACGACGTCGCCCAGCAAGGTGAGCGACACCTCTTCGGGATCAGCTCCCGGGCCGCTGCCGCCGAAGTCCGGCGAGCGCCCACTCGACACGGGCTCGTCCTCAATAGGAAAGGACAACACGTCGGTTGGGCCGGCCTGGCCGAGGAACTGCTCGTTGAGCGCCGCGATGGCGTCTTCGTCTACGAAGAGGAGCGAGACCTCGGTCTCACCCTTGACCCCCCGCGCCGCCAGCACCTGGCGGGCCAGTGCGGCCCAGCGGGCCACGTCCACCGGATGCGCCTGCTGCTCGTCGGCGGCGAAGACGTCGATGCTCACTAGGGCTGTCCCGCCCTCCCTTCTGCCACCTCGTAGGCGTCGACGATGTCGGCCACGATTTTGTGCCGGACGACGTCGCGTCGGGTGAGATGGACGAACGCGATGTCGTCGATGCCCCCGAGCACAGGCTCGAGCCCCACCAAGCCGGAGCGCCCACCCGGCACGTCGATCTGGGTCACGTCGCCGGTGACGACGCACTTGGACCCGAAGCCGATGCGGGTGAGGAACATCTTCATCTGCTCGGGCGTGGTGTTCTGCGCCTCGTCGAGGATGATGAACGAGCTGTTGAGAGTGCGACCCCGCATGAACGCCAGCGGCGCCACCTCAATGGTGCCGCGGTCCAGCATCCTCTGCGCCCCCTCGGGTTCCAGCAGGTCGTAGAGCGCGTCGTAGAGCGGCCGCAGGTACGGGTCGACCTTGGCCATGAGGTCGCCGGGGAGGAACCCGAGCCGCTCGCCGGCCTCGACCGCGGGACGGGTGAGGATGATGCGGTTCACCTGGCGCGACTGGAGGGAGTGCACGGCCTGGGCCACGGCGAGATACGACTTCCCTGTCCCGGCGGGTCCGATGCCGAACGTGATCACGTTCTGCGAGATGGCGTCGACGTAGCGCTTCTGCCCGGCGGTATTCGGCCGGACCGTCTTGCCGCCCGCCCCCCGCACGACCTCGGAGCGCAACACCTCGCTCGGCCGGATGTCCTCGCGCACCATGTCGACCGTCCGGGCCAGCATGGACGAGTCGATGTGCTTGCCGGCCTGGAGCATGAGGACCAGCTCGTCGAAGAGCCGGACCACGAGCTCGGCCTGAGGGCCCTCGACCGAGATGCGGTTGCCCTGGACCACGATCTGCTCGTCGGGGAAGGCCCGCTCAATCTGGCGCAGGTACTCGTCGCGCGCGCCCAACAACCCCGCCATGAGGTGGTTGCTGGGTACGAAGCACTCGGCGCGTAGGGCGGTCGTCATTCGATGGTCACGAGGTCGTCATGGGCTGCTGCCGTCAGTCCGCGATGTGCCAGGTCAGCCGCTGGCCACCGAGCACGTGGAGATGGAGGTGCGGAACCGAGTTCAAGGCGTCGGGCCCGACGTTGAAGATGAGGCGGTACCCGCGCTCGGGCGAGGCCAGGCCGGCGGCCTCGGCCACGGCTCGGGCGGCCATGAACATGTCGGCGACCACCGGGCCGTCCTCGGCGCCGATCACGGACGCGTCGTCGATGTGGCGCCGGGGCACCACCAGCACATGCACGGGCGCCGCCGGGTTGATGTCCTTGAAGGCCACCGTGGTCTCCGTCTCGTGCACCACTTCGGAGGGCACGTCGCCGGCGACGATGCCGCAGAACAGGCAATCGGTCACGGACAGAACCGGCTCGTCGCGGGCACAGCTCTGGTCGGCGCAGATTTCACGTCCACGAAATTACCGGGCCGGGGCCCGTCCGCGTGACCCTGACCCCGCCGGCGCCACGGTGCCGGTGCGCAGCGACGCCATCAGGGCGCCGGCCGTCACCGCTGCCGTCTCCGCCCGCAGCACGCTGAGCCCGAAGCCGACCGTCGGCAGGCCCGAGGCCAGCTCCTCGGTGCTCCACCCTCCCTCGGGCCCGACGGCCACCACGTGGTGGGCCAGGGTCGGGCGGTCCCCACTGAGCTGGGCCAGGACCACCTCGCCCGGCGTCCCGAGCGAAGCGAGCTCGGCGAAGCCCGTCGGCGGGGAGACCTCGGGCAGCCAGACCCGGCGGCACTGCGCCGCCGCGTCGCGGGCCACCCGACGCAGGCGCTCGACGGTGGCGGCGCCCCGCTCGCCCGTCCAGCGCACCACACTGCGCCTGGTGCGGAGCGGCACGATGCGGTCGATACCGAGCTCGGTCAGCTTCTGGACCACCCATTCGGGACGCTCGCCCTTCACCGGTGCGAAGGCCACCGTGAGGACCGGCAGGTGGCGCGCCTCGTGCTGCACCGACCCGTCCCCGCCCACGCCCGGCGCGCCGCGCTGTGGTTCGAGCTCGCGGCCGCCATGCCAGAGGGTCCGGGCCCACCGGCCGCCGCCGTCGCCCGCCACGACCTCCTCGCCGTCACGCAGGCGCAGCACCCGGGCCAGGTGGTGCAGGTCCTCGTCGGAGAGCACCGGGCGCGACAGCTCGTCCACGAAGACCTGGGCCGCCGCCGCGGCGCGTACGGACACGGCGGCAGCGGTGGCACCCGAAGCGGCGCTAGCCAAAGGCGGAGCGCAGCCGGGAGAACACGCCCTCACCACCCCCGCCGCCCGGCGGCGTGACCTGCTCCCCGCGCAGAGCGGCGTAGTGGCGCAGCACGACGTCCTCCTCGGCGCTCACCGTCGCCGGGATCTGGACGACGACGTGGACGAAGAGGTCGCCGCGCCCGCGCCCGCGCAGGTGCGGGACGCCCAGGCCGCGGAGCCGCTCGACGTGGCCGTGCTGGGTGCCGCCGGCCAAGGTGACTCGCTGGGGCCCGTCGAGGGACTCCACCGTGGCCTCCGTGCCGAGAGCAGCCTGGGCCAGGCCCACGGCCACGCTGGTGTGCAGGTTGTCCCCCTGGCGCTCGAAGCGCGGGTCAGGGGTCACGGCGAGGTGCACGAAGAGCGAGCCGCTGGGGCCGCCGCGCTGGCCGGCGCCGCCGCGGTCGGCCAGGCGGAGCGTGGACCCGTCGTCGACGCCCGCCGGGACCTCGACGGTGAGGGTCGACTCCCGCAGTGACCGCCCCTCACCGCGGCATTCGGCGCACGGGTTCGGAATCATGTCGCCGGTGCCGCTGCAACGGGCGCACGAAACGCTCGTGACGACCTGGCCGAGGAGCGATTGGCGGATGCGCCGCTGCTCCCCCGCGCCCTGGCAATCGACGCACTTGACGGCCTCGGTGCCCGGTGCCGTCCCTCGCCCCGCACACGCGGCACACGTCGTCGGGAGGCGGACGGTGATCTCCTTGCGGGACCCGAAGACGGCCTCGGCGAAGCCGAGCCCGAGACGGACCTCGGCGTCGGAGCCGGCTTGCGGCCCGCGTCGCCTTCCACCGGTCCCGGCGACCTGTCCGAAGAAGGCCTCGAAGATGTCGCTCAGGTTGCCCTCGAACCCGAACCCGCCCATTCCGCCCTGCCCGCCGAAGACGCCTTCGGGGCCGTAGCGGTCGTAGCGGGCCCGGCGCTCGGGGTCCCGCAGGACCTCGTAGGCCACGGATACCTCTTTGAAGCGCGCCTCAGCCTCGGGGTTGCCCTGGTTGGTGTCGGGATGCAGCTCGCGCGCCCGCGCCCGGTAGGCCTTCTTGATCTCGTCGTCGCTGGCGTCGGGACGCACCCCGAGCAGCGCGTACAGGTCGTGTGTCGTCTCAGCGCCGGGCATCGTGACCTCCACCTAATCGCTCGCCCAGGCGCTCGCCCACCACGTGCGCAGCCGCCATGGCCCGCGAGTAGTCCATGCGGGTCGGCCCGAGGAGGCCGACCGCGCCGAGGTCCTGACCGTCGATGGACACGGGAGCCACCACGACGGCGCACGACGACAGCGGCTCGAAGCCGTGCTCCGTGCCGATGGCGACCGAGAGGCCCCGGCCGAGCACATCGCGCAGGAGCGTGACCACGACCAGCTGCTGCTCCAGGATGCCGAGCACCGAGCGGACGGTCTCGACGGCTTCGAAGGACTCGGCCAGGCGAGCCGGTCCACCGACGAAGACCTGGTCGGCGTCGATGGTGCCCTCCAGGGCACCGAAGGCGGCCCGGGCCGCGCCCACGATTCGGTCGACCCGCCTGGAGCCGCTCGGCGGCACCGACCACGGCGCCGAGAGCGTCTGACCGACGAGGTGCGCGGCGAGCTGCGTCGCGGCGCGGGCGACCACCTCGTCGGAGACCTCCCCGTCGAGCTCCATGGTGCGCTTCTCGACCGCACCGTCGGAGAGGACGACCACCAGCAGCACGTGCTGTGCGGACAGGCCGACCAGCTGGACGGCCTTGATGGAGGCGGTCTCGTGCGACGGCCCGACGACCACGGCGGCGTAGGAGGTCAGCTCCGAGAGCAGGCCGGTGGCCCGCTCGAGCATGGTCTCCATCTCGCCGTACACGTGGTCGAAGAAGTCGGCTACCTGGCGGCGCTGAATCGGTCCGAGGGCACCCGGCGTGGTGAGGTGGTCGACGAAGAAGCGGTAGCCCTTGTCGGTCGGGATGCGCCCGGCGCTCGTATGGGGCTGCACCAGATACCCCTCGCGCTCGAGCGCCACCATCTCCGAGCGGACGGTGGCGGACGAGACCTGCACCCCCGGCGCGTGGGCGACGTGCGAGGAGCCCACCGGCTCGGCCGTCCCGATGTATTCGCTGACGACGGCCTGCAGGATGGCGGCGCGCCGAGCGTTGAGGTCGGGGTCGCCGCCAGTGGCGGCGTTGGGCTGGTGTGGTTCGGCGTTGAGGGTCATGGTGGGTGCCTGGCAGTCGATTCTACCGAGTGCCAGCGGCTCCGCCCTCGGCGCCCCGGGTCCGGGCGCGGCTCCGTGGCCTGCGGGTATCAACTCGTCAGGGTTTCGCTCAGTCGTCACTCAGCCGCAGGGCCGAGATGAAGGCCTCCTGGGGCACCTCGACCCGGCCGATGTTCTTCATCCGCTTCTTGCCCTCCTTCTGCTTCTCGAGCAGCTTGCGCTTGCGCGTGATGTCGCCGCCGTAGCACTTGGCCAGCACGTCCTTGCGCTTGGCCTTGACCGTCTCGCGCGCCACGATGCGCCCGCCGATCGCCGCCTGGATGGGGACGTCGAAGAGCTGGCGCGGGATCAGCTCGCGCAGCTTCTCGGCCATCTTGCGGCCGTAGGTGTCCGCCGAGCCGCGGTACACGATGGTCGAGAAGGCGTCGCAGGGCGCGTGGTTGATGAGGATGTCGACGCGCACCAGGTTGGCCGTGGCGTAGCCCTCCGGCTCGTAGTCGAGCGACGCGTAGCCCTTGGTGCGGGACTTGAGCTGGTCGAAGAAATCGATGACGACCTCGGCCAGCGGGATGGTGTAGACGAGCTCGACCCGCTCGGGCGAGAGGTACTCCATCTGGGTCATCTCGGCCCGACGGCTCTGGCACAGCTCCATGACCGTGCCGGTGTACTCGCTCGGGGTGATGATGGTGGCCTGGAGCATCGGCTCGTCCACGTGGTCGATGCGGCTGGCGTCGGGGAGCTCGGTCGGGTTGTCGACGTCGAGCTCGGACCCGTCGGTGAGGAAGGCCCGGTAGGCGACGCTGGGCGCCGTGGCGATGAGGGACAGGTCGAACTCGCGCTCGAGGCGCTCGCGCACGATCTCCATGTGCAACAAGCCGAGGAAGCCGCAGCGGAAGCCGATACCGAGTGCGTGTGAGGACTCGGGTTCGAAGGTGAAGGAGGCGTCGTTCAGCTTGAGCTTCTCCAGCGCGTCGCGCAGGTCGGGCAGCTCGTCGCCGTCGACCGGGTACAGACCACAGAACACCATCGGCTTCGGGTCGCGGTAGCCGGCCAACGCCTCGCTCGCGCCGTGGGCGGCGGTGGTCACGGTCTCGCCCGAGCGCGCCTCGCCCACGTCCTTGATCCCCGCGATCAGGTAGCCGACCTCGCCGGGCCCGAGGCTCTCGACCGGGAGCGCGTCCGGCGTGCGCACGCCCACCTCCTCCATGTCGTGGACGGCGCCGGCCTGCATGAAGCGGAGCCGCGCCCCGAGCGCAGCGTCCCGTCGACGATGCGGACTGAGCTGACGACGCCTCGGTACTGGTCGTACGAGGAGTCGAAGATGAGGGCGCGCAGCGGCGCGCCGAAGTCACCCGTCGGGGCGGGGATGCGGTCGATGATGGCGTCGAGCAGGTCGCGCACACCCTCCCCCGTCTTGGCCGAGATATGCAGGATGTCCTCGGCCGGCAGGCCGAGCACGTGTTCGATCTCCAGGGCGCTGCGCACGGGATCCGCCGCGGGCAGGTCGATCTTGTTGAGCACGGGGACGATCTCGAGGTTGTTCTCGATGGCCTGGTAGCAGTTGGCCAGCGTCTGCGCCTGAATGCCCTGCGAGGCGTCGACCAGCAGCACGGCACCCTCGCAGGCCGCCAGCGACCGCGAGACCTCGTAGCCGAAGTCGACGTGGCCGGGCGTGTCGATGAGGTGGAGGATGTGGCCGGCGTGGTACACCCGGACGTTCTGGGCCTTGATGGTGATGCCCCGCTCCCGCTCGATGTCCATGGAGTCGAGGTACTGCTCCCTCATGAGCCGCGGGTCCACCGCCCCGGTGATCTCGAGGATGCGGTCCGAGAGGGTCGACTTGCCGTGGTCGACGTGGCTGATTATGGAGAAGTTGCGAATACGCTCGATCGCAACGGGTCTGGTCGTCGTTGCGGGAGGCGGCACGGTTCGTCGATCGTACCGGGCGGGCGTGCCGCCCCGGCTCTCACCCTGGTCGGCGCGGCGGGCCCCGTCGGCCCGCCTGCTGGCAGAACGGTCCAGCCCGGAGGGGTTTCGCGCCTGCTCGTGAGGCTCCCCCGCCTGCTAATGTTGCTCCCCGCGCCGGTTGGGCCGTCCGCCCGCCGCCCCTCCTGAGACCCACCCTGCCGAGAGAACACCGAGGATCGTCACGTGGCCAACATCAAGAGCCAGATCAAGCGGAACCGCCAGAACGAGAAGCGACGCCTGCGCAACAAGTCGGTGCGCGCCGAGCTGCGCACTCGGTCCAAGAGCGCCGTCACGGCCGCCGAGGTCGGCGCCGAGGACAGCGCAGAGATGCTCCGCCTGGCCGTGAAGCGGATCGACAAGGCCGCCGCCCGGGGCGTGATCCACAAGAACACGGCGGCGAACCACAAGTCCCGCCTGGTCCGTCGCATCGCTGCCGTCGAGGCCGCCGCCGCGGCGGAATAGCCGGATCGGCCCGGACAAGCCGGAGCGGCCCGGACAAAGCGGAGCGGCACCGGCTGCTCCTCGAACCGGTCGGCTACCCATTGGGCGGGTCGGCTACGCATCGAGGCGGAAGGTGAACATCTTCTCGGGTGCGATCCGAGCAGCCAGCGCGTCGAGGTTGTCGATCCACTCCTTCGCCGACGGCCCCTGCTTCGGCACGTACTCGTCGATCATCGCCTGGCGGAGCTCGGCCAGGACGGGATCCGAAAAGTCGTAGAGCTGCGCTCGCCCGTGCACCGTGACGGCGACATCCTCTCCGGGCAGGTGGGTGGCGCTGACCGCCGGTCTGGCCGCCAGGTGCCGCATCCGGACCGACTGCCGACCCGAGCTGAACCAGAACGCTCCGTGGAGCAGGTAGCCGTCGACCGGACCGGCCAGCGGACGGCCGTCCTCCGTGACGGTGGCGACGACGAGGAGCCGCATTCCCTCCAGGCGAGACACGAGCTCGGCCGCGTCCATGCGGCGCTCCCCGGTCACGATGTCACGCAAGTGAGGTCCGGCACCGTCCATTGAGGCGTCCAGGAGGTCCTGGAGGCGTTGCAACTCCTCCGGTGTCTCGAGCACGGACGCCAGTCCAGCACGAGCCGTCGGTGCGTGCTCCGAAACACGGTGACCTGGTCGACGGCGTGTGCCCGCGCCGACCAACCGCGACGCTGGTCCTCGCCGCCGCGCGATGCTTGGGTGATGGCGGAGGGTCTCGTCCTCACCCGCCGGGTCTCGCCGCGGGGTATCCACGAGACGGCCCAGCGCGGAGCAAAAGGCGCCGTGGCGGAGGTGGTACGGCACTACGTCGGCTACGAGGAGTGGCCCGAGTCCGGATTCGTCCGTCGCGAGCTGGCACGGCGCGGGGTGGCCCTGATCCTCGGCTTCGGCGACCCGATCGACGTCTACGCCAACGGCGTCGACCGGGAGGAGAGCAGCCCCCAATCGCTCGGGGCCTTCGTGGTGGGCAACCAGTCGAGGTGGAGCTTGACCGGGGTCGGAGGCCACCAACTGGGCATGCAGCTGGAGCTCACTCCCGCTGGTGCCGTCGCCCTGTTCCGCGGTGATGTGTCCCACCTCAACGACGCCGCGCTCCCGCTGGACGAGGTCCTGGGTGAGCGCGGCCGCCGGCTGGTCGAGCGGCTGGCCGACTCGTCGACGTGGGCCGATCGCTTCGACGTCCTGAATCACCAGCTCGCAGCTGCTGGCTCATGGGCCGGCTCCTCCGTCGAGTGCGTTCCCACACTGCCCCCCGAGGTCACCTGGCTGCGCCGACAACTCGAGGCCTCCCGGGGACGGGCGCGGGTGGAGCCGCTGTTGGACGAAACGGGGTGGAGTCGCCGTCACACGACCGAGCGCTTCCGGAGCGTGCTCGGCGTTTCGCCGAAGGCCTACGCCCGGCTCTGCCGCTTCGAGCACGCCACCTCTCTGCTCGACGGCCTCCCCGGCGGCTCCGGCCTCTCGCGCACGCTGGCCGACGTCGCCATGGAGGCCGGGTACTACGACCAGTCGCACTTGACCCGGGACTTCGTCGCGCTGGCCGGCATGACGCCGGGGGCCTACCTGGCCGGTACCTCGTCGGTGCCCGAGGTCAGGTTTGTCCAAGACCACTCCGGCTCCGGTCCGTCACAGTGAGGACATGACCATGACCGACGACACCACCGACGATTTCACCAGGACCGGCATCGTCCCCGTGCTCACGTACGAGGACATCGAAGCGGGCCATGACTACCTGGTGCAGACGTTCGGGTTCACCTCGGGCGGGCTGCATCGCGCCGACGACGGCACCGTGGTGCACGGGGAGGTGCGCATGGGCGACTCCGCCGTGTGGCTGCACCAGGTTGCCCCCGAGCACCAGATGGCATCACCCCGTGGCGCCGCGGCTTCCCACGGCGGCCTTACCGTCTTCGTCGACGACGTCGACGCCCACTACGCGTGGAGCGTGGCGGCGGGCGCCCGCATCGACAGCGAGCCCACCGACCAGGACTACGGCCTGCGGGAGTACGGAGCGCGCGACCCCGAGAACCACCGCTTCTGGTTCTCGACGCCTCTCGCCTGAGCGATTCCGCCGGCCCTCGCTTCTGCTGCGCGACACCGCTTCGAGTTTCCCTGCGGTCTCTTAAGATCCCGTCGTGCGAATGGTGCGTCAAGTCATAGTGTTCGACGCGGCGGATCTCCATGCAGAGAGCGCGTTCTGGGCCGGGATTCTCGGCGGGCGCGTCTTCGAGGACGACCGATGGCACAGTGTCATTGACGCGAGTGGCGAGTGGCGGATCGGGGTGCAACTCGCACCGAACCACGTACCTCCGGAATGGCCTGACGGCAACCCGCAACAAGTCCACCTCGATCTGCACGTCGACGATCCCCGAGCTGCACACGAGGAGGCAATGGCTCTCGGAGCCCGACTTCTTCAGCCGGCTCACGACCTCGACGCCGACGAGGGCCACCAGACATACGCCGACCCGGCCGGACATCCGTTTTGCATCGGGTGGGGACATCCGTCCCGCGATGCGCTCAGGGCATTCGTCGCCGAGCGCAGTTGACGATCAGCCGGGTACTCCGGCCCGCACCCGGCCCGGTCGGGAGGCTCGGGCCGGACGGGTCTGACGCGCCAGGCGGGCGACGAGAATCTCGACCACGACTTCGGGGGGGAGGCCGCTGGCCCCCCGCACGTCGAGATCGGCGGCGGCGATGAGGTTGATGGCCGCCGCGATGCGCGCGCTGGCCGAGTCGCCGACACTGCTCCAGCGCCTTCTTGGCCACGAAGGGCGCGGCGCCGAGGAGAGCGGCGGCCTCGCGCTCATCGCTGACACCGTCGCCGTCGAGGGCGAGCATGTTGGCGTAATACCCGTGCAAGGTGGCGAGGATCTGGACCGGCGCGAGGCCGCCGGCGGCGAGCATCCGATGCAGGACCCTCAGCGCCTGGCCCGGCTCGCCCCGTCCGATGGCATCGGTCAGCTCGTATCGCGGTACCGCACCGGCTTCCCCGAGGTAGGGCTCCAGATCGTCGGCCGAGATCCGCGCCCCTTCTCCGTAGGCCGCACTCAGCGCCCCGAGCAGACCCTCGACGCGGGCCAGGTCCTCTCCCACGTGGGAACCGAGGAGGTCGACGGCCGCTGGGTCGAGCTTCACCGGACCGGCGCGCAGGTGCTCGTGGAGCCATGCTTTGCGATCGCCCGCTTTGGTGGTGGCCACCTCGACGACCACGCCGTGAGCGCTCACGGCGCGTACAAGTGGTGCCGGGATCGTCCCGCCGCCGCCCACCAGCACGAGCACGGTGCTCGGAAGCGGGTCACTGACCACCTCGACCAGACGCGGCACGTCCGCCGTGAGGAGGCGGCCGGCGTCGCGCGCGACGACCACCCGGCGGTCGATGAGGAAGGGAGGGGTCAGGCAGGCGTCGACGACTGCGCCGACGTTGAGGTCTTCGCCGCCACCTCCGAGCTCTTCGACGACGAGCGTGTGGTCACGATCCGCGACCAGCTCGGAGACCAGAGCGTGCACCTCCTGGGCCACGAGGGCAGGATCGTCCCCTCGAACCAGATAGGTCGGGGCGGGCTCGGGATCGCCCGCGCTGGGTGTATCGGCGCCGCGCCCACTTGCACCGCTGCGCGCGCTCACGCCGCCTCGCTGATGGCCGCCAACGCGTCGCGTGCCCGGCAGGTGCCTTTGACGTCGTGAGCCCGAACGATCCGGCAACCCCACGCCATGCCGAGAGCCGCCGCGCCGATGGATGCCTGGCGGCGCTCGGTCAGCTCCAGGTCCAGGATCTGGCCCAGAAACGTCTTGTTGGAGGCGGACAACAGGAGCGGGTAGCCGAGGCCGGCCAGGGTCGACGAGGCGCGGAGAAGGGAGAGCGACTGCTCGGCCGTCTTGCCCAGATCGAGTCCGGCGTCGAGGACGATGCGCTCGGGCGGGATACCGGCCTGCTCGGCGCGTGCGGCCCGATCGAGCAGGAACGTGCGCACCTCGGACACGACGTCGTCGTAGTGGGGGTCGGGGTCGGCCACGCGGGGGCGAGCCGTATGTGCGTGGCGACCACGGCGGCACCGGCCTCCGCCGCCGCCACCACGTAGTCGGGGTCGGCCATGCCGCTGATGTCGTTGCCCATCACCGCACCCTCGGCATAGGAGGCGCGGGCGACCGAGGCGCGCCAGGTGTCGACCGAGACGGGTGTGTCGAAGCGCTCGCAGAGGCCGGCCACCACCGGCACCACGCGATCGAGCTCTTCGGCCTCGTCGACCTCCGGTCCTGGACCCGCCTTCACTCCGCCGACGTCGAGGATGTCAGCTCCTTCGGCCACGAGCTGCTCGGCGCGGGCGTAGAGCGCGCTCAACTCGAAGGTAGCGCCGCGGTCGTAGAAAGAGTCGGGCGTGCGGTTGAGGATCCCCATGACAAGGGCGCGGTGGGTGAGGTCATAGCGCTGGCCGCCGAGGTCCAGCACCGGAGCCACGCGCCCGGTCCCGGCCGCGAACCCGGGCCCGGAGCCGCCCGGGTGCATCAGTAAAGCCGTGCCGCCAGGGCGCGCCGGTACTCGCTCGTGCGCGGATCGTCCGCGCCCATCGTCTCGAGGAGGTCGACGTACTCCTGCCGGGCGGCGTCATCGTCGCGCACCCGGTCGAGTAGCTCGGTGAGCTTTCCCTCGACTCCGCCCATGGCGGTGTCCGAGACGTCGACCCCGGCCTCAATCAGCCGTGCCTCGGCGGCCAGGGACCGCCCCGTCTCGGATTGGGGAATGCGGGCGAGGAGGGCGAGCGCGTCCGCACCGTCTCCCCGGTCGATCAGGGTGCGCGCCAGTGCCTCGGTGGCGGCGGCGTGGTCCGGTTCGAGCTCGAGGGCCTTCCGCAGGGAGGCCTCGTCACCGGCGGCGACGAGCGTGTCGGCCTCGCTCGGCGCGGGCGTGAGACGTTCGATGAATTCCCGGATCTGGCTCTCGGGGAGGGCACCGATGAACTGGTCCACGATCTGCCCGTTGGCGATGGCGAAAACGGCGGGGATGGACTGGACGGCGAAGGTCTCGGCGATGCGCGGGTTCTCGTCCACGTTGACCTTGGCCAGCTCGACGTTGCCCCCCGTCGACTCGACGGCCCGCTCCAACATAGGTCCCAGTGTCGTGCAGGGCCCACACCAGGGTGCCCAGAGATCCACGACGACCGGCACGGTGGCGCTCCGGGCGATCACATCGGCTTGAAATGTCTGATCGGTAACGTCCATCGGCCCCGACGCTACCGGCTCACGGCTCAGGGTTGGTCCGGCAACCGGCGGTCCGGCCAAGGGGCGCGGGGAAGCGGTCCGGCCAAGGAGTGGTCCGAGCGGGGGGCGGTCCAGCGGCGGTTGGGTGGAAGGACTCGGGCGTCCGGAGGGGCGCCAGAGCACCGATTAGCGTCGGGTGGCGTGTCGACCGCACCGGAGGGGATTGAGCAGGCCAACGTGACGGAGTGGCTGGCGTCCAAGGTGGCGGCGCTCGACCCTCCGCTCTCCTTCACGCTCATCGCCGGCGGCCGCTCCAACCTGACGTACCGGGTCGAGGACGCCGCGGGCCGGACGTGGGCGTTGCGCCGACCCCCCCTGCACCACGTCCTGCCGACCGCGCACGACATGGGGCGCGAGTACCGGCTCATGCACTCACTCGGACCGGCGGGGATCCCGGTCCCGGTGACGGTCGGACTCTGCACCGACGAATCGGTCAACGAGCGGCCCTTCTACGTCATGGAGTTCGTGGAGGGGCACATCCTGCGCAATGCGGCCGAGGCCGAGCAGGCCTTCGACGAGACGACGCGCCGCGCCGTGGGCGACCGCATGGCCGAGACGCTTGCCTCGCTCCACGACGTCGAACCGGACGCGGTGGGGCTCGGCGACCTCGGCCGGCGCGAGGGGTACATTCAGCGCCAGCTCAAGCGGTGGCGCGGCCAGTACGACCAGATGCAGGTCGAGGGGGTGGAGTCGGACCGAGACGGGTTGGTGACCAGGGTGAGCGACGAGCTGGCGCGTCGCATCCCGGCGCAACAACGCACCTCGGTCGTCCACGGTGACTACCGCATGGACAACGTCGTGCTGCGAGACGACGGATCGGTCCGCGCCATCCTCGACTGGGAGATCTGCACCCTCGGCGACCCTCTGGCCGACCTCGGTGTGCTGATGGTCTACTGGGCCGAGCCCGACGACGCCATGGCCGTGCTCGGCGGGTCGCCCACGACGGCCGCCGGCTTCTCGACGCGGGCGCAGGTGCTC
This sequence comes from uncultured Acidimicrobiaceae bacterium, assembly GCA_963828505.1. Classification (GTDB taxonomy): domain Bacteria; phylum Actinomycetota; class Acidimicrobiia; order Acidimicrobiales; family RAAP-2; genus Bog-473. The sequence continues at coordinate 235,057 of CAWHFM010000009.1, read as the reverse complement.
GACCACTACGCGTCGGTGTCGGCGCTCGACCTTTCCGAGATCGGCTACTACGTGGCGTTCGGCTACTGGAAGCTCGCCTGCATCCTCCAGGGCGTCTTCGCCCGGTACGTGGCGGGAGCAGGAGCGGGTGACCGGGGCAGCGTGGAGGGGTTCCCCATTCAGATCGGCCGCCTCTTCGAGCTGGCGGCCGAGTCATTGGAGAACGGTGGCCGCATCAGCGGGAACACCGGGGCGCGGTCGGGCGAGCAGGTGAGCGGGTGAGGTTGACGGGCCCGAGCCCGGTCTGTCCAGAGCTGGTGAACCAGGTGAGAACGTGAGCCCCGCCGGCGAGGGCGGAACAGGAGGCTCGGGCGGTGGCCTGACCGAGATCTTCGAGGTGCATCAGGAGCCGGTAGTCGACCGGCCCGTTCTCGTGGTCGCCCTGGAGGGTTGGGTCGATGCCGGCCTGGGCGCGACGACGGCCATCGCCGCGCTCCTCGGGCAGAGCCGCTCCGAACCGGTGGTGACCTTCAACGGGGAGCACTTCTTGGACCAGCGGGCGCGGCGGCCGGTGGCCCGCATCGTGAACGGCATCACCACGGACCTCACCTGGCCCCGCACCGTCGTGCGCCAGGGCACCGACGACTCCGGCCACGACCTCCTCTTCTTGGTGGGTCCCGAACCCGACTTCCACTGGCGCGCCTTCACCGACGCCGTGGTCGGGTTGGCCCGGTCCTGGCGCGTACGCATGGTGGTCGGACTGGGCGCGTTCCCTGCGCCCGCGCCCCACACCAGGCCGGTCAAGCTCGCGGCGACGGCGCCCCCCGGCTCGGCCGACCTGGTGGAGCGAGTCGGCGTGGTCCAAGGCGAGCTCGAGGTGCCGGCGGGTGTGATGGCGGCACTGGAGCTGGCGTTCGGATCGGCGGGAACCCCGACGGTCAGCCTCTGGGCCCGGGTGCCGCACTACGTGGCGGGGATGCCGTTCCCCGAGGCCAGCGCGGCGCTCGTGGAGGGCCTGGCCATGGTCGGGGGGCTGTCCTTGGACTCGTCCGCGCTGCGCCGGGCGGCGGACAACTCCCGTCGCCAGGTCGACCAGCTGATCGCGGACAACAGCGAGCACCAGGCCATGGTGCGCAAGCTCGAGGAGAACATCGATGCATCGGAGGGCAACGCCATGGGAGTCGACGCAGTGCCTTCGGGTGACGAGATCGCGGCCGAGCTCGAACGGTTCCTGCGGGGCGAAGATCAGCAGTAGCCGCTCATCGTTGAGTCCTAGTGGTGAGCATTTTCCAACGGAGATGAGGAAGGTCACATGAAGATCGACGGAGGCATTGCGTTCGCGGTGGACGGCATCGCCGAGGCGGCAGTCAAGGCCGAGGCCAGCGGCTACGACGGGGTGTGGACCGCCGAGACTTCGCACGACCCGTTCCTGCCCATTGCGGCCGCGGCCGCCGCGACCGAGAAGCTCGAATTCGGCACCGGGATCGCGGTGGCGTTCGCCCGGAACCCGATGACGCTCGCCGTCTCGGCCAACGACCTGCAGCTGCTCACCAAGGGACGCTTCATGCTGGGTATGGGCAGCCAGATCAAGCCGCACATCACGAAGCGCTTCTCCATGCCGTGGTCGCACCCGGCTCCCCGCATGCGCGAGTTGATCCTGGCCATCCGCGCCATCTGGAAGACGTGGGAGACCGGGGAACCGCTGGCGTTCCGGGGCGAGTTCTACATGCACACGCTGATGACACCGTTCTTCAACCCCGGCGCCAACCCGTACGGGAATCCCAAGATCCTGCTGGCCGCCGTCGGCGAGGTGATGACCGAGGTGGCGGGCGAAGTGGCCGACGGGTTCCTGGTGCACGGCTTCTCCACCGAGCGCTACCTGCGCGAGAAGAGCCTGCCGGCTCTGGAGCGTGGCGCGGCCAAGGCCGGCAAGACGCGGGCCGACCTGACCGTGTCGTACCCCGGCTTCGTCGTCACGGGCAAGGACGACGAGAGCACCGAGGCCGCGGACAAGGGCGTGCGCCAGCAGATCGCCTTCTACGGTTCGACGCCCGCGTACCGCCCCGTCCTGGAGCTGCACGGGTGGGGCGACCTGCAGCCCGAGCTCAACACGCTCTCCAAGCGCGGGGAGTGGGAGAAGATGGGCGAGCTGATCGACGACGACATCCTCAACGCCTTCGCGGTCGTGGCTCCCCTGGACCAGGTGGCGGCGGAGGTGAAGAAGCGTTTCGAGGGACTGATCGACCGCTTCAGCTTCTACGCGCCTTACAAGGTCGAGCCCGGCATATGGAAGGAAGTTGTCGCCGCGTTCCACTAGCTCCACCGCCCCGCTGCTCGGGGCCCGAGGGCGTCAGACGACCACGTTCACCAGCCGAGGCGGCCGGACCACCACCCGCTTCGGCGTCGATCCACTCAGCGCGTCGACGACCTTGGCCGAGGCCAGCGCGATCGCTGCCGCGTCGGCTTCGGAGATTTCCGCGTCGACGTCGATGCGGTCGCGCACCTTCCCGTTGACCTGCACGACCATCGTCACGGAGTCCTGGCGAACCAACTCGGGGTCGTAGGTGGGCCACGACTGGAGGTGTACCGAGGGCTCGCCGGGGTGGCGGAGCTCCCAGAGCTCGGCGGTCACGTGGGGCGCCATGACCGCGAGCAGCTGAAGGAGGCTGTCGAGCGCCTCGTCCCAGACGTCGGCATGCGGCCCCGGCCCCGGCCCCGGCGCCGTGCCGGCTGCGGCTGCGGCTGCGGCTGCCTTGCCGTTGCCGCCCTGGTCGGACTCGCTCCCACGGCCGTAACGCTGCACGAGTCTGAGCAGCTCCATGCAGTGGGCGACCGCGGTGTTGTAGGACCACCGCTCGATGTCGCGGGTGACGTCGGCGATGGTCCGGTGCACCGCTTGGCGAACGGCTCGATCGTTCGGGCCCTGCTCCCCGGTGCGCAGATGCGCGGGCGGGTTCGTGCACGTCCGCCAGAGCCGGTCCAGGAAATGACCGCACCCGTCGATCATCTGGTCCGTCTGGTCCGACCAGTCCATGTCGTCGAACGGAGGGCCGGCGAAGAGATGGAAGAGGCGGAGGGCATCGGCACCCACCGTGTCGAAGTAGTGCTCCGGAGTGACGAGGTTCCCCTTGGACTTGGACATCTTGGTCCCGTCCATGCGGATCATCCCTTGCGCGAGGTAATGCGTGAAGGGTTCCGGCCCGAGGCCCGGAGCAAAGCCCACATCGATGAGCGCACGGGTGTAGAAGCGCGCGTACAAGAGGTGGAGGATGGCGTGCTCGATCCCGCCGATGTACTGGTCGACGGGCATGAAATGGCGGGCCGCAGCCGGGTCGAACGGCCGGTCCGTGCTCCACGGATCGCAGAAGCGCAAGAAGTACCAGGACGAGTCGACGAACGTGTCCATGGTGTCGGTCTCACGCCGGGCCGGGCCGCCGTCGACCGGGCACGTGGTGTGGAGGAACCCCTGGTGGAACGCGAGCGGTGACTGCCCCGTCGGGAGGAACTCGACGTCGTCAGGTGCGAGGACCGGCAACTGGTCGTCCGGAACCGGGACGATCCCGTGCTGCTCGCAGTAGACGACCGGGATGGGACAACCCCAGTAGCGCTGCCTCGACACGAGCCAGTCCCGCAGCCGGTAGTTGACCTTTCGCTCCCCGAGTCCCCTCTCCTCGAGCCATTCGATGGCGCGCTCCTTCGCCGTCGCGATGTCGAGCCCGTCGAGGAATCCGCTGTTGATCTTGACCCCATCACCGGTATAGGCACCGCCCCCGTCGGCCTCCCAGTTCTCCGGCGGCTGAACCGTCCGCACGATGGGCAGCCGGTGCAAGGTGGCGAACGCCCAGTCGCGCTCGTCCTCGGCCGGCACCGCCATGATCGCCCCGGTGCCGTAGCCCATGAGGACGTAGTCGGCCACGTAGAGAGGGACGGGGCTCCCATTGAAGGGGTTGACCACGTGGCTGCCGGTGAAGACCCCGCGCTTCTCGAGGGTGCTCAAATCGCCCGCACCCATACGCTCGATGTCCGTCTCCGACGCGGCGCGCCGACGGAGCTCATCGACGGCAGAGCGCTGCTCAGCCATGGTCACGGTGTCGACGAGCGGGTGCTCAGGGGCCATGACGGCGTAGGTCATGCCGAAGCTGGTGTCGGGACGGGTGGTGAACACCCGGAGGTTCAACTCGGGCCGGCCGTCGACGGGCAGGTCGAATTCGGCCCCCTCCGAGCGCCCGATCCAGTTCTGCTGCATGACCTTGGCCCGATGCGGCCACTCGAGGCCGTCGAGCGCCTGGAGGAGCTCGTCGGCATAGCTGGTGATGCGCAAGAACCACTGCTCCAGATTGCGCTTCTCCACGACGTCGCCCGAGCGCTCGCACGTGCCGTCCGGGAGCACCTGCTCGTTGGCCAGGACGGTCTGGCACCCGGGGCACCAATTGACGGGGGCCTCGGCCCGGTAGGCGAGACCCGCCTCGAGGAACTTCAAGAAGATCGCCTGGTTCCAGTGGATGTACTCGGGGTCGTGACTGTTCACTTGCCGCCGCCAGTCGTAGACCGCGCCGAGTCGCCGCAAGGAGGCGGTCAACTCGGCGATCCGGGCCTCCGTGAACACCCGGGGGTGGGTGCCCGTCTTTATGGCCGCGTTCTCGGCGGGCAGCCCGAACGAGTCGAACCCGATGGGGCTGAGCACGCCCTTGCCCTGCATGGTCTGGTAGCGGACCGTCAGGTCGCCGAAGGTGTAGTTGCGGACGTGTCCCTGGTGCGCCGGCCCCGACGGATAGGGATACATGCACAGCGCGTAGAACTTCGGGCGGGGGTCGTCGTTCTCAATCCGGTAGGTGCCTTCGTCGTCCCAGTGGCGCTGCCATTTGCGCTCCACCGCGCCGACGTCGTACGCGCGTGCCATCACTCCAGGGTATGCGACGCCCGACCTCAGCCGTCCCTTCTCCCTGATCAGCGGGCACGTCCGGGATGGTGGTCGCGTAGGACTCTCGGGGAGGACGTGCGGTCGCCGGGGTCGCGGGCGGCAGAGAGGTCCGTCTGTCGGCTGATAGCGTGACGAGGCCACTGGGGGCGTAGCTCAGTTGGTAGAGCGCTTGACTGGCAGTCAAGAGGTTCGAGGGTTCGAGTCCCTTCGCCTCCACTCACTCTTTTCCCTGGTCAGAAGACCGAAATTTCACGCCTCTCCCCGACCGCCCGATTCTTCCCCGCGTTTTCCCCGCGCGACAAAGAGCTCGATCGGTCGCGAACGGTTCGTGTCGCCTCCCCACGTCTCCGCTCGAGCCAGGTTCATCGCGTCAGCGACTGCGGCGACGTCACCGGGATACAGATGCGCGTACGTGCGAAGGAAGATCGCCGGATCGTGGCCCAACGCCGCAGATGCAGCGGACACAGGCCCGCCTCGTTGCGCCATCAGGCTTGCGGCGGTGTGCAGAAGCATGTAGGGCGTGGCCCACGAAGGCAGGCCGAGCTCGTCTGCAGCCGGCTGCCACACGTCGTGACGCCAGTTGGAGATCCGGTGCCCGCGCACCTCCGCCAGGACGGAGGCCGGCACCTGGACGACCCGGGCCCGGTGCGTTTTGGTATCGCGCTCCAGGAGTTCGCCACGGTGCTCACTCATTGCGCGTCCGATCGTGAGCCGCCTCAGGTCGTCGAGATCCCTTCGGCGGAGGGCGGCGACCTCCCCGGGCCTGAGACCCGCAGTAGGCGAGCACGAGGACGAACGGGCGTCACCACGGGTCGACGGTGACCGCCACGGCCTTGACCTGCTCGACTGTCAGCGCCGCCAGCAAGCAGATGTTGGCGACCTTGGCTGAAGAGTGCCGCACCGAATCCGATTGGCGAAGTGGGGCATTTACTCTGGGGCCCGCCCGGGAGACCTCAACCAAGAATGATCGCTCTGGAGCTGGTGGCGAATCTCGCTCTTCTATTCAGTGGGGAGTCGTACCTCAAAGACGGGAACTGGGTCGGCGAACCCTTTGAGATCGAGCGCTCCCCTGGAATCGAAATCAAACCGCTTCCCAACACAGAGTTCACGTACGGCAGTCGAAACGGCGATGCCACCTGGAGAGGCCACTCCGCAAAGTCGCGCCGACAGTTGAACCGCCGCCCCGAACAAGTCACCCCTCTCTGTAACTGGCTCCCCGACGCTGATGCCAACCCGGAGGCGAATGGGCCGCTCTGCGTGTTTATTCCGGTTGCGCAACGAGCTTTGAATGTCTATGGCCGACGCAACAGCAGCCGACACGGACGTAAATGACGCCATGATCCCATCGCCCGTGTGCTTCACCTCGCGTCCACCTTGGTCTTTCAGTGCGGTTCGCACGATGTCGTCGTGCTCACGAATCAGCAGCATGAACCCTTCGTCGCCTAGTTCCTGGGTCTGCTGAGTCGAGTCACAAAGGTCGGTGAACAGGATTACTCGAACAGCAGAGTCGACGTAAGCCTCTCCTGCTGGGTGTCGGGGAATATCACCGAGAAACGCATTGATAGGCCCGTCTCCCACCTCGATGATGTTGTCAGCAACCAGACCATGCGCCTCTCTGTGCACAGTTTCCAAGGACTGTCGGTCAGGCCCCTCTGCGAGGCAAAACACGGTCCCTTCGTCTGCATCGAACCAATACGTGACGTAACGAACTTGGTACTTTTCCTGAACGGCAAGGTCGAGTTCATGTGCCGCGGCGATGTCGGCAGCGGTCGCACCAGGCGCCTTGTGTCGGTCAAGGAACAAGGCCATGCCTTAAGGCTAATTCAGGGGCGATTCCTTGTGAAGGCCCCAGCGGGTGGCCGTTCACCTGAGCTTGTCTCGTACCTTGTTGGCGGGCACGAGCAGATGGCCGAGAGAGCCAAAGGCCTCTTCCGGCTCCGGGTCAGCGCGCTCCAGGTCGTCCCGATCCCGGCGTTGTGGAGCACCCTTCGCACCCGCTCAGTATCGGCATGTGGAGCTCGGTTCACATCCGATACATCGTGTGACCTGGATCGTCGGGTACCGGATTGGTGCCTGTCAGCCTATTGCGCGTCACGCAGCGACCGGACAAGCTTAAGTCAGTTTTCGCCTGACGAAGGAGGACGGGTGCGCCAGGTCGAGACCGACTACCTCGTTGTAGGCGCCGGTGCCACTGGAATGGCGTTTGTCGACACGTTGGTTGCCCAGTCGGACGTCGACGTGGTCATGGTTGACCGGCGGCATCGTCCTGGTGGTCACTGGCTCGATGCCTATCCGTTCGTACGTCTCCACCAACCGTCGGCGTATTACGGAGTCAACTCGCGTGTGCTTGGCAACGATCGCGTCGACGACTCCGGTCCCAACGCCGGCTTCTACGAGCGGTCCACGGCCGCGGAGATCTGTGACTACTACAACCGTGTGCTCCAAGAACACCTCCTTGCCTCGGGACGCGTCCGTTTCTTCCCCATGTCTGATTATCGCGGCAGCGATGCGGGCGGCCATCACGTCGTATCCCGGCTGACTGGTGCCGAGACGACCGTGACGGTGCGCCGCAAGTTCGTCGATGCCACCTATATCGAGTCATCGATACCCTCGCGGCATACACCGAAGTACGAGATCGACACGGGCGTGCATGTGATCCCGCCGAACGAGCTTGTCGACCTCGACGAGCGGGCAACCGGGTTCACGGTCATCGGCGCGGGCAAGACCGCAATGGATACCTGCAGCTGGCTCCTCGATGCTGGCGTCGACCCAGACCACATCCGTTGGATCCGGCCTCGCGATGGGTGGTTCTTAAACCGCGCCTTCACGCAGCCTCTTGAACTGGTCGCGTCGTACATGCAGCTTCAAGCACGCTGGGTGGAAAGCGCCGCGGCTTGCGGCGACGCGACCGAGTTTGTCCACCGACTTGAGGCTGACGGCGTAATGATGAGGATAGACCCGAACAAAGAGCCGGGGGTGTTCCGTGGTGCCACGCTTAGCCTGCTGGAGTTGGATGCTCTTCGCAGCATCGAGAACGTCGTTCGGCTCGGCCGTGTCCAACGCATTGGAACCAAACACATGGTGTTCGACGAAACTTCTCTCTCCACGGATGCACAGCAGGTCTACATCGATTGCACTGCTGAAGGTCTCCCGCCAGTGTCCCCGCGTCCCGTCTTTGAGACGGATCGAATCACCCCTCAGTACGTCACGATCGGCGTTGCCCCCTGGAGTGCGGCTACCATCGCGGCCGTTGAGGCATCGGGCCAAGACGAGACTCGCATGAACGAGCTGTGCCCACCAGTCGCCTTCACAGGCGAAACATCTTCTCTCCTACCCATCTCTCGCGCCGGCATTGCGGGTCTTGTCGCGCGCTCTGCTGAACCCGAGCTTTCGGCATGGACCGAACACTGTCGGCTCAACCCGGCACGCGAAGCACCTGAGCACCTTGACGACCCCAAGGTGCAAGAGGCGTTCACCTCGCTCGCTGCCAACATCGGATCCGCGATGGAAAACCTCGAACACGTGCTTGCCTGAACACCAGACCGCTAGCGTGAGGAGTCACAGGCCTCGGCTGATCACTAAAGCCGGGACGTCGGATCGTCGACCGGACCCCTCGTGCCAGGACTCAAGTGCGTGCAGATATTTGCCGACCAAGGCAAGTGACGGTTTTCGAACCCGGAGTGCCGCTGCGTGCTCGTCGGGGCGACCAACTGCAAAATGCGCCGCGGTTCACGCTTCAGTGCCGTGGACGTGGGCCTGCAGAGTCGGTACGCCCGGGCCGCCGAGCTGGTCAACGTAGGGAGCGCGGCCTGCCATGCTCATCACCAGAGCGAGGGTCGATCCGGTGACCATCGGTCCTGTTCCCGTGGCAAACGGCCCATCGTCTGCGCGCAACTGCAGACCGGCAACGTTGGTCCGGCTGGCAACCGTGAAGTCCCGGCGCGCAAAGAAGTCGGCCACGGGCGTCAGCGCGTCAATGTGCGGTGTCCGGGACAGTCCCAGCGGCTCACGGATGTCTTGGGCGTGTACGACGACCTCGCCCAGGTAGGCGGGTGTGTGACCCGACGGGGCGGTGGTGCTGTCGACGACGGCGCGGAACCGGTCGAGCGTATCGGCGGGAGTGCTGCCCAGATGCTCGACCAGCCGGCGCTGGTTGTGCACGTCGACACGGAAACGCGCGCCGAGCATGCTACTCACCCACCGCCACCGATTCAGGCTTGCCGCGGCGGTCAGGTGGGCGACGACCTCCTCGACGTCCCATTGTCCGCATAGAGTGCCGTGCCGCCACTGCTCGGCGTTGAGCCCCGACAGGTCCTCCGCAAGCGCGGTCCGTTCGGCCGCTGCCAGCGCCCAGAGCCTGTCGTCCACCGATCTCGCCATATCCCCGATGCCCTTCCCATGTTTGAGAGTCCTTGTTGATTGCTGACGATCATCGGCCGACCAGCCTCACGTGATTGTCCTCGCCGTCTGGGTTCGGGCAGTACCCGACGGGCTTCGAACATAGCCCCCCATCACTTCCGGAACCGACCTTTCGACCGCCCGCTCGGCGATGGAAATGCAGCCCAACGGTATTTCATCGGCGGTTGCTCACCAGGGCAAAATGACGATGTTCGAGCCCCAGCGCTTTGACTGCTCGTCGAGTGCCGGGGTTCGCCCCGACAAGCAAGCGGGGGCTTTCTTGAGCGGCGGCTTGTCCTCCCGGCGTTCCGGACACCACGGGGTGTGTTGATTGGGGTGCCGGTCGGGCTGGACTATGAAGAATGCTCATGTCACTCCGACCGCTCCTTCAATCCCGTGTAGGACGACCGCCCTGCGAAGACCCAGCTGCAGTGGTGCCGGCTCGCGGTGCGTGAGAACACTCCGTCGGTCACGATGGCGAGATGACCATGCCTCTCCACCGGCCGTCGGCGCGCGTGATCGTCATTGACCGGACTGGCAGCGTGTTGCTTTTCAGGATAGAAGACCCTCAAGACCCCAAACCTCCGCTCTGGATCACTCCGGGCGGAGGGGTCGAGCCAGGCGAATCGCTCGGCGAAGCCGCAGCACGCGAGCTCGCTGAAGAGACAGGCGTTGTCGTTGATCCGGCAGAGTTGGGCGAGCCCGTCGCCATCTGCCAGGGCGATTGGACCTTTCGTGGCCAGCCTCTGTACTCCGTGGACTCCTTCTTCGCGTGGCGCACCGAGCGGTTCGAGCCCTCGACCGTGGGATGGGAGCCTCTGGAGCATGAACTCCACGCGGCATGGCGGTGGTGGACGATCGAAGAGCTCGACACCACGAACCAGCCCGTCCTGCCGTCCCGACTAGCCGATGTCGTGCGGTTGATCATGCAGGGTGCGACCGGCACATCGCCCATGGAGTTGCCCTGGGTCAATATCGACATGATGCAGATGGACCCGTCGACGGAGACTACGAAAGGCTGACGCCGATCCGCCGTACGAGCACACCGTGAAGTGTCCGATCGGCTTATTTCCGTCCTAGCGTTTCCCCTCGCTCAGGCCATGGGCGAGGTGCAGCACAGTCACGTCGATGTTGGCTTCGTAAGGGTCGGCGACGCCAACAACCCTCCTTCCCGGACCTGCTCCAGGCCCTTCGGCCGTTCTCAGACTTCCTTGCCCCTGTCTTGGAGGTCCGCGGCCACGGTGTCGTAGCCGGCACTCGTCAAGATTCGGCGCAAGTCGACGAGTTGTTGTCCGTCGATGTCCTTGTCACTCGGGCGTCTGAGAACCTCGGTCTCTTGGCCGAGGCGGAACACAAAGATGTCGTCGTGCTGGTTCTCGATGGATCCGATCGCCTCGAGCAATGACACGACATCGTGCCATTCGACGTTGTGGTTCGTCCTTTCTTGAAAGATCTGGACCAGGGTGTCTCGATGATGGCTGCTGAGGTGCTCGGGCCCTGGGATTGACGACATGGTGATCCTCTCGTCGTGGTGAGGACGACAATGTAGCGAGAGTCCCCGATTGGCGTGAGAGCCGGCGCTGTGCCGGTGTCCTCCTGAAGTGTTCGGGGGCTCGGGGCATTTCGTGGCTGAGGTCCAACGCGAACCATCGATGCCATAGGCTCGAGCCTGCGAACCGAGGCACCGATTTCAGCCAGACTTGGTCGGATGAAGCGGATCGCGATCGTCGGACCGGGAGGGGCCGGGAAGACAACTTTCGCCGACGAACTGGGGCGTCGAACGGGGATCTCCGTCGTCCATCTGGATGAGCACTTTTGGAAGCCCAACTGGGTCCCAACGCCGAGGGAGGAGTGGATAGACCTCCAACTTGGCCTGCTGTCGGGTCACAGCTGGATCGTAGATGGCAACTACGGAGGCACGCTCGATGTCCGGCTTTCCAGAGCCGACACCGTGATCGTACTGACCTTGCCGAGGTGGCAATGCACGTGGCGAGCCTTCAAGAGGAGCCTCCGACATCGAGGGCAAGAGATTCAAGCCGAGGGTTGCCCCGAGCATTTCGATCTCAAGTTCCTCCGGTGGGTCTGGCGCTATCCAACCGACAGCCGGCCACGACTGGATGAGGCTATTGACCGGAGTGATAAGGGGCTCACTGTCGTCGAACTTGCCTCACCGTCTGCGGCACAGTCATTCCTAGACCAATTGAAATGACACAAGCCGGGCGAACCGAGGCAGCCTCCAGCTGAATGGTGCAATCTCTGCCGATGGAACAGCGCAACGGCGATCCCTGTGGGCGATGTGCGGGAGCATGAACTACAGACGGTGGGGCGTGCCACCCTGTCGCTGGGGCCTCATCATTGTCTTGCCTTGGTGCGCCGCGGCGCTCGAGGCACTGATCCGCGTGTACGGATTGAGGGAACACTCCGTGCCTGGTCGGCCGAGCCCTGAGGCGCCGGGGCCGAATCGGGCTTCGCCTGCCGCCCCTGATGTTCGAGATGGCGAACGACGAGCGCGACCACGAGCAGCTTGCCGTCTGACCCGCCTGCCGAGGACTACGTCTTGGCGGCCGATTTGGCGAAGTCCAGCACATTCTTGGTCGGGTCGTAGGTGACCACGATGACGGGGCCGAGCGGGTAGGACCGGCCGGGGCCGAACGAAACCGACGTCGCGGCCCCCGGGATCGTCGCGTGGCGCAGCCCGTAGCCGGCTCTCTCGAAGCTGGCCACGGAGAGATCCTTGCCGGCGGCCTTTGCGATGGTGGTGAAGAGCGCCATGTTGACGCACGCCGACTCGACCGAGAAGAACGTCTGGTCCGAACCGCTGATCGGGTTAGTGGGTGGCGTGATCTTGTCGGACGGGTACGCCTTGTGGACGACTTGGTCGCAATGCTGGACGAACGGCGTGTGCCAAATCTGGTAGTTCGAGGGGACCGGGCTCGAAGTCAGCACGCCGCGCAGGTACGTAGGGGAAATGGATGCGGCGAGCACCGCCGTCTCTATCGTGCCCTCGTTCGTGGCGACGAACGGCGGGTGGTAGGTGCTCTGGTTGGCCTGGAGCGCGTCGGGCCAAACGAGGGAGCCCTCGCCGACGGCCACCACCTCGTCGACTCCGGACGACTGGAAGCGCTGTGCAATGATGTTCGCCTGCTGGTTGATGGCGGCCGTGTCACCCGACGCACCAGCGTCCACCGCTGTCGCGACGACCGGGACGTGAAGGGAACGCAAGGCCGATTCCACGACGTGGAGCTCGTCTCCGTCCGTGGTCTGCCCCGCAAAGATCCCCACCTTCTTTCCCTTGAACAGACCCTCGTGGGCGAACGCTTTGAGCTGAACGGGGTCATAGGCCGCCTGCGGCGGCGTCAACGTAAAGTTCGGTGCGACGCCGGAGGCCGGGCCGCCCTGGTACGACCCGGCGATGGTCGGCACGCCTTGCTGCAGGAAGCAGGCGGGCTCGAAGGGCGCGATCGCGACGAAGACCTTGTCGTCCTCATCGAGCTGGGTGCACGCCGTTGCCGCCGGTGCCGTGCCCACCGGGCTGACCGCCAGGAGGTAGGGCACCAGCTTGCGACCGTCCACGCCGCCGTGCGCGTTGAGGTCGGCGATGATGGCGTTGTAGGCGTCGGGGTAGTAGCCCTGGTCGAGCGTGATGCCGAACTTCCTGATAGCTGAGAAGTCGATGTAGGGGATGCCGATCCGGATCGTCGTGGCCGTGACGCCCTGACCAGGAGGCACGGCCGCTCCGGCTGCCGGTCCAGCCCCGGCGCCGATGACGGCGCCGCTCACAAGAATCGTGCTCACCACGACCAACCGGGTGACCCTTCGCACTGGCACCTCCTCCATCGGCGGCCCGCAAGACCGCTACAGCATGCCCCCTACACCGCCCTGGCCGCGGTCAGCCCGTCCGTTACATGTCCCTGGCGCCCCCTTTGACTCTGCCAAATCCAAAACCGGTCTCGAATGCCACGCGGTAGACGAGAACCTCTGCTCGCCGAATGGCGTCCCCCAGACCGGACCATGTTCCATCGGGTGCGACGACATGCGGTCCGTACTTCGTCTCGTAGGTGTTGGCGACACGTCCCAGCTCCGCATGGTCGCTCACACCTTCTTCCGTTCCTTCAATTCAGCGCCGGCCAGCTCATTTTGAGCGGATGCCTTCCCGGCGGTGGATGACCTGTATCACCGGCGAACGGGGCCACCCCAAGAGACCGGTGCCAGTCTTCGGGCCGCATAATGGAGTGGTGACCGACCTACGGCTGGCTCTCTGTCAATCCGCTTCAAGTGGCGATCCACTGGCCAACCTCGAAAAGGGATTGGCCGTCTGTTCGAGGGCCGCCGAAGAGGGGGCGAATATCGCGATCCTGCCAGAGATGTGGCAAATCGGTTACGCCCCTTGTCCTGATGACGAGGCTGGACGGGCGAGGTGGCAGGAGATGGCTATCACCCGTCACGATCCATGGGTGAGCGCATTCAGAAAGGCTGCGTCCGACCTCAACTTGGCGATTGTGGCGACATTTTTGGAGCGGTGGCCAGGTTCCCCTCGCAACACCGCCCTACTCATCGACCGGCATGGGCAAGATGTTCTTTGCTACGCCAAGGTTCATACGTGTGACTGGGGAATGGAGAGGGCCCTCACGCCCGGAGAATCCTTTGAGGTCGCTCGGCTCGACATTGAGGGCGGGTTCGTCGACGTCGGCATCATGATCTGTGCTGACCGAGAGTTCCCAGAGTCAGCGCGTGAACTGATGCTTGGCGGCGCTGAGCTCATTCTGGTTCCAAACGCTTGTCCCATGGCTGGCGAGCGGACCTATCAGCTTCGGTCTCGGGCCTTCGAAAATATGACCGCGATCGCAACGGTGAACTATTCGGCTCCCGATCAAGATGGTCATTCCAGCGTCTTTGACGGAATGGTTTACGAAAAGAATGGTCAACCGAATGGTCAGTCTCGTGACCAGCTCATTCTTGAGGCAGGCGATGGCGAGGGGGTCTATTTGGCCACCCTCAATCTGGACGCGCTCAGGGAGTACCGAGGGCGTGAGACGATGGGTGATGCGTACCGGAAGCCCAGGGCCTACAGGCGCTTGATGTCCGACGAACAAGGCGTGCCCGTCTTCGATCGGTCCGATTCACGCAGAAGATCTGTGATCACAGGAGGCTGAGTGCTGGCCCTCGAGACCAGTCTACGGTCGATCAGGCGCCCCCATGAGTGGTGCAGCTTGTCACTCCTAGCGGCGAAGTGGTGCATTTAGCCGAATGGGTGACGATCAGTCTTCGGATCTCGTTGAGAGTGGTTCCGACCGAAGGTTTCTTTTGCTCCGACGCAGGCAGACGCGGCCAGATTGAGCACGACGAGCAGTCATGAATAGTCTCGCCGACCTTCAAAAACGGCTTGTACTTTGGGAACGTTCGCGCCGTCGATGCCTCACACCGCGACCCCGATCGTCGGAACTCATCCAAGGCCGAGGAATTTCACCGTCGCGTCAATCGCGCCGAAGTCCGACGGTGTCGCGAAGTGATCGACGCCGGCGAGCGTGACTAATGAAGCAGACGGGAGCGCCGCCATCAGCCGGTCGGCAGACCCCACCATGTCCCGGTCGCCCAGCACCACCAGGATCGGGAAATGCAGACTCGCCAGGTCTTCCTCTGTGACCGGCCGCCGGCGCCGACGGAGGAAGGCCGAAAGCGCTCTCGGGTCGTTACCCGCGGACTGGGCCAGCCGACGGAACAGCCGAGCCTGCACATCCTCGGGCTCTTCGCGACTCTCGAGCGCTGCCGCAACTGCGTTGGGGTCGCCGGTCTCGAACACGTTGTCTCCCAGCCCGAGGAGGACGATCCGGTCGAACCGATGTGGCTCGGCGAGCGCCACACGCAACAGCAACTCCGCCCCGGCCGAAAAACCAACCCCAGCGATCAGTCCGTCCGGCAGGACGCGGCGGATCTCTTCATCCGCGTCCGCGTAGTCCGCCGGATCGGTCAGCGGCAACGACGACCCGTGACCCGGTAGGTCGATGGCGGGAACGGTAACGCCGAAGTCGGCCAGGATGTCGATCCAACCGGTCTGCCGCCAGTTGTGGTCGAAGGAGGATCCGAAGCCGTGCAACAGGATCAGCGAGCTAGGGCCGGTAACCATGATGCCGCAAAGCTAATGGAACGACGACTCTGGCACGCGTGGACTTGGCTCAATCAGCCGGCGACGGCCAGTCAGGGGCTCCTGAACCCATTGGCGTCTCCGGGATGCCCCGTATCGGGATGCCTCACGCTCGACGCTTGCCAGTCCGCAACCGAAACCGTCTTAGGACAATGCAACACCGATCCCCCGCCGAAGACCACCACCAACTCCTTAGGCACGATCGACCACGGTAGAGGCCGTCAACGCCCGGCACGAGGCGACCCATGTTAGAAATCGCGCATGACGAAGTCATCGACGCGGCTCGTGCTGATCTGTGGGCTTCCAGCATCGGGCAAGTCGACACTCGCTCGTCAGCTCGCACCCAAAATCCCCGCCATCAGGTTGGACAAGGACGGGTGGGCGACTCAACTGGGCGCCGATTTGTGGGATGAAGAATTCCGAGCGCGTCTCGAACGCCAGCTCTGGGTTCTTTCCCAGGATCTCCTGGCCCATGGCCAGAGCGTGATTTTGGAGTGGGGCCACTGGGCGCGAGTTGAACGGGATGAGAAGCGACTCGGGGCGCGAGCTTTGGGGGTGGGAGTCGAACTGCACTACCTCGATGCACCCTTGGAGGAGTTAATCGAGCGAGCTGAACGTCGCAATGTCTCGGGCGAGTGGACAGCCTCGCCTATGACACGGGCTCACTTTGAAATGTGGGCAACGATTTTTCAACCTCCCGGCGAGGAGGAGATCATGTTGTTCGACCAGCCCATTGCCCAAAGTTGATCTCGTCGCACTTGTCTCGCCCGCCCTCAGCGGCGTCACCGAAGTGCACGACTGGCGTTCGTGATCCGGGTGACCACATCATGCCGATCTTCCCCCTGGTGAGCCAGGTGACGTCGATCAACTCGGCGATCTCCGTTGAGCGATAAGGAGGATTGTCACGAGCCCTCGCTCGTGCGCGTGCTCGTGCCCGTAGAAGACGTCGATCCTCTCCGCATCGGCACTTTGGCAACTCGAATCTCGGTCGCCTGGGCAGACGTTCCCCGACTGCTCACCGAGCGCATGCGGGCGGACTCGGGATGGACTACTGGTCCTTGTCGCGCTCGTGAGGAGAACCGCTAGAAACTCAGGTGGTCAGGACCGACTGTTCGGCGCCCAGAAGGGTTTCGAATCTTCCGCGTCTACGTATCCAGGGAAACCGTTTTTCGTCCTGTCAAACCGCAGTGCTCGCTCCCCCTCCTAGACCAGGGCCGACCCATGAGCTCGAAGATCTACCGGCCTGATCCCCGCGCAATCGCCAACTTCAGGATGTGCCCCGGCGATCTATCGATCTCTATGTCGACCACGTCGCCCCGATACGTAACGAAAACGGTAGCTGGCGGCGCATGCGCATTATCGACCACTTCAATCGCACCCACGTAAACGCCTTGGCCGGGTTCCAAGGATGGAGCCCAGCCATCACTGTACAATCGCCATGCCAAACCGTAGATCAGACCATATTCCTCTATGGTCCCATTTCCTTTTGTCGTGATGAGCAGAGCACCCTTTGGAAGATCCGACTCAACAAACTTGGCGACTCGCTGAATGTTACCCACCGTAGACCATCCGCCAAGAATCGGTGAGGTATGCCATACAGCCCATAGGCTTGAAACAGCAACAGCAAGACAGGCCAAGAGAATTGACCCTCGCGTCACAGCTTTGCGAAACGCCCACGCCCGAAACGACAACTCAGTGCCTAGTAGAGAAGCTCCCTTCCGCAGGAGAACCACCGCCAACCACAGATAACAGGCGGTCGCAGCTATTCCGATCGGCCACACAGCTTGATAGACGTACAGAAGGCTGAAAAGTGACCGATGGGGTATGGAGGCGAAAGTCCACACAAAGGCGAGTCCGGAGCAGAGGGTCAGCGACGCCCCCGTCGCAACAGTCACGTTCCGTCGACCTAGGGCGACGATGATGACGATGGACAGGCCGGCTAGCGCCATGAGCGAGGGGACTGTTCCATGCGCCTCCGAAACCGCAAACACGGACCAGAAATCCGGAGGATGGGGGTGAACTATCCACGACTCGTATGGAAGAATCGAACTGCCAACCGTTTGAGCACCCAGGGTAAATCCGGCTTTCGCAGCGGCCCCCCCGCTGGTCGACCGAAGGAGCAGTGTCATGTTGCCAGGATCGTTTCGGATTTGTTGGAGAATTGGCGCAACCCAGACAGCGATCCCCACTGCTATGGAGACGCCCGCGGCCATATAGACCTCTGACCATTTACCGGCTTTTTGGACAAACCAGGTCGCGAGCCCAAAGCCCAGAGACACGATGACGATCGCCAGCGCGGGTAGAACGAAGATCAAGTGGCATTGGCAGTCAAAAGAGGCGGCAAGGACCAGAAACGGCAACCAGCGAAGTTTTCCATTCGAAACGGCCCAACCAGTCACGCCGGTAACGATCAAGAATGTGATCCCGATGTTGACATTCCAAGCAGGGTCGAGCACGGCGGGTGGATAGACCGCCAAATAGGCGAGAATAAGGACCGTAACAACGCTTCCAGTACGCTCTCCGCCGAAAGACCAAGCAGCCTTGACGGCGAGAACCAGTCCGGTGACGGCGACGAGAGCGCCCCCCCAAAGCATCCCATGGCGCGGATCTATATGAACCGGGATGGTCAGAAACCAGTAGAGAAGCGGTCCCAAGTCATAGACATTCTTGTGGCCTTGGGAAACCTGCGAATACTGTCCGAGCAGCGGAGGGTACTTCGAAAGCACGAGCCACGACCGGAAGGCTATGTTCGCGTCGTCCTGGGTCGGCTCCCAACCTTTGCCCAGCTCGACGAGAGTGACAACGAAGTACGGCAGGGCCACGGCAAAGTAATGGACCATCCGGAACCGAGAGCGGCGAAGCGCTACGTTGCGACGACGAGCACCGCCAGCGATCGGTGGGAGCGTCAGGTCCGATTGAGATCCAGTCGCTTGAGGGATTGTGTGAACCTGTTTCAGCATCTCATTTCGGCTTGAGGCTCTATGTGGTGGTGAGGTCCGGGACCGCGACGCCCATCAGCGGTCGACCGACCAACCGGTCCCATCGCTCTATGTTAGGAACAGGGGTTCCTGTCCGCCTGTGCCGCCAGCCTCAGATCGATTCATAGAAAATTGGGCTGTGTGTCGCAAGGGATCACGGCGTCGCACTCCGGCAAACCGGCCGGAATGCTGCCTTCTGGCGGCGGTGGTAGCGCCCGTTCGGCATCTGTAGCCAGCGCACCAGCCCCGACAAGGTCTGAGCGCCGTCGGGGTACGCCTCTCTCGACTTACCCGCCCCATCACCCCCTGGCGACGGCCGTAT
This sequence comes from uncultured Acidimicrobiaceae bacterium, assembly GCA_963828505.1. Taxonomy (GTDB): domain Bacteria; phylum Actinomycetota; class Acidimicrobiia; order Acidimicrobiales; family RAAP-2; genus Bog-473. Next base: position 216,317 of record CAWHFM010000009.1, on the reverse strand, counting down.
TCGCCACAGAACTCACCTGCGCAACGCCGGTGGTCACCATCACGGGAGTGATCGCGTCGCCCGAGGAGGTTCCGTTCCCGAGAGCCCCTGACTTGCCGTTCCCCCATGCCCATAGATTGCCGTTCGAGTCGATGGCGTAACTCGAGGTGCCACCCGTGGCTACAGCGGTCCATGTCTTGCCCTCCAGAGCGGTGGACTGGACGGGTGTTGAGAAGTCCTGCTTCGAAGTCTCGCCGTTTCCGAGCTGGCCGTAGGTGTCAGATCCCCAGGCCCACACCTCGCCGTTCGCGAGCAGGGCGAGCGCCTGACCATCGTTGTGGGTTCCACCGCCCGCGAAGACCTCGGTTGCCCGCGAGGGAAGCTGTGCTTCGACGGGTACGTCAGAGTACGGCACGGTGCTTCCGTTCCCGAGCTGACCCAGATTGTTGATTCCCCACGTCCAGACCTCACCGGTCGAAGTCAGCGCCATGGAGAAGAGATTGCCCGCGCTCACTGCGGTGATATTCGAGAGTCCGGCGATCTGGACGGGAGCGTCGGCATTCTTTGTGTTGCCGGTTCCGAGCTGACCGTCGTCATTGGTACCGCAGCTCCACACCTTCCCGTCGGCGAGGATCGTGAGGTGCTCTTGTCCCCCGGACACTTCGGTCACCCCGGAGAGCCCCGAAACGGACGCGGGCGCGTGGTCGGTGTTCTTGTGGCTCCCGTTGCAAAGCTGCCCCTTGCCATCGTTGCCCCAGGTCCAAAGGACTCCGCCCGAGGTGGCCGCGGCTCCCCATTGATTCGGTGCGCCATTGCCTTCGCCAATGGACACCACGTTCTGGGGGCCCACCACCTGGGAGGCCACCGGAGGCGACGCCGACTCCCACTGCCACACATTCCCGTCGGAGTCGACCGCCAGGCCACCCCAGTTGGCCGCCTGGATGTCGACCACGTCTGATGGGAGCCCTTCGACCGGAGCTGGGCTGTCGCCGATTCCCTGTCCCCATGTGTACGCCACCCCCGGCTGCGCCGCCGATGCTTGCACTGATGCAGCCAATACTCCGGCCGTAGACGCGACCATCGAGCTCAGAAGCAGCGCAGCCACCATTCTCATCCCAGACCCCCTTCGGACGTCCGTTTTAGCAGGGTCGTCAAGATCGAGCGGGGCGCGCGGGTGTCAGGGGGCGCGCACTCCGACGTGAGACACGTGCTACCTGGTCACGCGAACGGTCACGCGAACGGCGTCTTGCTTTGCTTTGGTATTGCCTTTGCGTTGGTATTACTCGACGCGTCCGAACGACGACGGGTGTCCCGGGCCGCTGTCCCGAAGGAACGCGGCGATGATCACCGAGAGGTTGATTTACCGCCCACGACCTGCGACCGCCGTTGGGGCGAGCTGGCGAGGCCACGCTTTCTTGCCTCCTGGCGAGACGCTCGGAGCGTTCTCCCCCTCGCAGCAGTGTTCAGGGTGCAACCTCTGTGCATACTTGAAGCATCCCTCGGACGATTGTGCCAAGCTGTGCCGCGCCGAAAGTCGGCGCACTCGGGGGAGAAGTCTTCGATCCGAACCGGAGAGAAGCAGACCGCCCGTGGGCTTCAATCAGGGAGGGAAATAAGTGTTCCGCAAACTCATGGCAGGGGTGGTCTTGTGCTCCGTGCCTGTCCTATCGTTCGGTGTCGCACAGATCGCGACGACCGGAACCGCCTGGGCAGGGGGAACCACGACCTGCACTGGAACAACCACCGCAGGGCAAGTAGTCACCTTCGCGTCACCGGGGCTCTCGGACCTCGGCACCGCTTCGGTGAGTGCCAAGCTCGACGACAACGACGTCTTCAGGGCCGCTCTCGTGCCTCACCAGCAAAGGAAAGTCGGAAAGCGGCACCTTGAACGCGTCAAAGATCAAGGCCAAGAGCACCACGCTCTGCCAGAACGACTCGAACCCGCCGAACCCGTGCCCGACGGGCGAATACGTCTACGACTCGGCCAGCCAGCTGGCGACCGGGGCCAACCATCTTGTACAAGGAAGTAAAGACGGTGTCGTGGGTGATCAAGGGAGTGACGTACACGACCAAGAACATCAGCGTCGAACGCCGCTGGATCCGGGTCCGGGGTGGGGAACTGCCCGAGCACCGAAGTGGGCTTCGAGCTCACCGGCAAGCTCTCGGCACCGGCTTCGAGCTCCGGCAAGTCGACTGTGATCACTGCCTGCCTCAACACCGACTCAGGGTCCGGCACCTCCGGCAGCTTCCTGAACGACATCGCTGCTGAGCTCGGGGGGAACACGTCGATGGTCATCACCAGCTCCACAGAGGACGGGCTCGCGAGCTCGATCTACTTCGCCTAGCTCCAAAGCTGCGATTGGCAACAGGCCCGAGCGATCGGGCGTGAGAGGGACGGGGCCTCGGCCCCGTCCCTCTCACATTCCTACTCATGTTCGCTCAGAATCGGAGCGCTGCGAGCCTCCCGACACCGGTTGTGCCGCCCAACGGCAGCACCCTGGCTCAGCCTGTCGCGAACCTGATCCTCGAAGGCGAGAGGACCGATGCCGCAGTGGTCAGCTCACCACACACGGTCAGAACCAACCTTTCGACTATTCAGTGGTCCAGCGACGGCACCCGGGTAACGAAACGCCACGAACCTTCGGCCGAAGCCGGCGAGCTCGGTCCCCGAGCCACGATCCTCGACCATCACCACTCGGGCTCCGAACCCTGGACGCGCCATTTCGCCTACGAGCTGCGTGTCAACCAGCTCCTCACCCGTCATCGCCCGCCGGTACCGACGCCTCGACTGGTCGGCCATGACAGAAAATCTCTCACCCTCGAGTTCGAGGCCATCGTCGGCCAGCGCCTGGGCCCCAAGTTCCCGCTCGACCTGACCGGCCAGGACCTCGAAGGGCTCATCTCCCTCGCCACCTCTCTCCGCTCCTACCGCCCCCGGCCCCGTTGGCTCCGCAAGTTTCCGATTCGGAGCCGGCTGCGCCGGGCAAGTCAGATCGGGTTGATCAGCAAGAGCGAGTACCAGGCTTTACAACAGGTCAGCTCGCGCCTCGAGATCCGATGGGTCTTCGCTCACGCTGACATCAATCCGAGCAACATCGTGGCGGCCAGCGACGGACTCTTCCTCCTCGACTGGGAGTGGGCGGGGCTCTACCCGGACGGCTACGACCTGGCCTTCCTCTGGTTCGTTCTGATCGACCTCCCGGACGCCAGATCGGTCGTGGAAGGTCGGATCCATACGGATCCAACGGTCTTCTGGCTCTCCGCCTTGATCATCGAGCTTCTCCACCTCGAGTGGATTCAGGGCGAGTTCCGGCCGCACCACGAAGTCATTCGCGACGCTCTGGTCGCAAAGTTGCTCGACCGCGAGCCGGCGTAAGCCGGCGTGGCCGTCGAGAACCGGAATCCTGATCGCCACGCGATCGTCCATCGCCGCCAGGAGGTCGGCTCCGGAAACGCGGACACCGCCGAAGCCGGTTTGCTGGCCGCACTTTGGATGGCGATCGCGCACCTCTTCGCCGTACTTCTGTTCTGCTTGACGACCGTCGGCAGACCTCTCGGCAGCGGCAACCTCAAGCTCGCCGCGGTGGCCGTCGCACCGCTCGGAAAGAGATAACCGGCGATCCTCGGGCCGTTCGTGGAACCATCAATTTCTGATCACCGAAGGACCGGCGTCCCCAAAAACATGGCTCAATACTGGTTCGGTGTCGCCCGCTCTCGAAGGATCGATCACGCAGGCCGGGTGGCTGACAGAACCAGCGGCTCCTCCTATCGTGAGGCCTGCCAGGACATCGACATGCCGTGGCTCTGGACGAACGCGAGCACCTCGGCGCGAGGCGGTGCCTCGCCCTCGAAGCTGACGCCGGTCAGCACGTCGCTTTCCAGGCTGCCCACCGGCGGGGCCGCTCCGGCCAGCAGCTCAACCACTCCTGGAGCGTCCATGTTCACCCACACCACCGGGCGGCTGCGACCGACCTCGGCCAGCAAGTCCACGTAGGTCTGGCGCTGTTCGACCGAAAAGTAGGCGAACGACCACGAGTTGACCACCACGACTCGACCCTCTCCCAAGCCGGCAAGCAATTCGGGCAGTTTCTCCACCGCGTCGCCCTTCAGCACCGGCGGTGGGTCGGCTCGGCCCAGCTCAATGGCTTGGGCCGCTCGCTGGAAGCGTCCGGTCCCGGGCCAGATGCAGGCCAGAAGCCATCGGGTGTCGTCGGGGTCGGTGAGATCAGGCGGGTCGAGATCGATGCCCACCCGGCCTGAGATCACGGGCAGGCGCGGGGGGACCGGAGGGGAGCCTGCGACCACCTGGCAATCGATCCGGACCGGAGAGTCGTCTGGCCCGCTCACCCCGTGTCCCCCGTAGTCGAGCCGGTACCGGTCGCACAGCAGGTTGAGCCCGGCACTGCATCCGACGTCGACCAGCTGGACCGGCTCGCCGCCGGCCGCCCACGTGAGAGCTGAGCCGAGGAGGGCGCTACGGCCGACCTCGTTGGTCTGCACCGTGCGGCTGTTGAGCACTTCGAGGAGGGCCGTCGAGTGCTCGAGGCAGAGGTGGCGAAAGAGGGGCGCGGCAGGCGCCGACGAACGCCCGGCATAGATGTCGGCTAACGCAGGCTCTAAGCCGTCCAACAGGAGGTAGTGGGCGCCGGCGAGCAGCATCGGCGGGAGGTGGGCGTGGGGGCGTGCCGAGTGTTGCAGCGCCAGCAGCTCCCGGTCCGAAGCCACCGAGCGGGCGATCTCGTCGTAGAGCGGGCAGTAGCCGGACATGATGCCGTCGGCGAACCACTGCCACAGTCCGGCCAGCTCGTCGAGGGCGTCGGGCACACCGTCACGCTACAGAGCCTTCGACGAGCACGAGAGACCTTGCCACCGACCGGGTATTTCACTGGCCCGACCAGTTGGGCGGTCGCTGCTCGGCGGCGGCGAGCAATCCCTCGGCTGCGTCCTGGGTCGAGCTGGCAACGTGCCGCATGGTCTCACCGAAGCGGATGGCTTCGAGCGACGCCATGTGCCGAGTCCTCATCGCCATCTCCTTCATCGCTCGCTGAGCCAGCGGAGCTCCGCTGAGAAGGCGCGTCGCCAGCGCATGCGCCTCGTCGAGCAGAGTCTCGTGAGGCACGACCCGCCAGACCAGACCCATCGCGTGGGCTCGCTCAGCCGTGATGCGCTCCCCGGTGAGCAACAGCTCCATGGCGTCGGCCCAGTTGAGGCGCTGCGGCAGACGTATCGATGCCACGATGGCCGGGATGCCAAGACGTACTTCGGGTAAACCGAACTCGGCCCGGTCGCTCGCCAGGACGAAGTCGCACCAGGTGGCGAGCGTGAGCCCGTAACCCAAGCAGTACCCGTTCACGGCGGCGATGACGGGCTTGAAGATCTCCCATCCGCTTTCGAACGAATTGAGCGTTGGCTTCTCCCAGAAGGTGCCTTCGAACTCCCCGGTCGACCCTGCTCCATGGCGGAGGTCTGCTCCGGCACAAAAGGCTCGTCCCGAACCGGTGACGATCGCGACCCACGCCTCTTCGTCGTCTCGGAAACGGGAGAAGGCGTCATTGAGGTCGCGTCTCATCTCGGCATTGATGGCGTTGAGAGCCTCGGGACGGTTGTAGGTGATCGTGGCCACGTGGCCTTCGAGTCGAAAGATTGCAGCATCACCCACAAGTTCAGTTTGCCCCATAGGCACATCGTCTGCCGAAAAGCTTCGACCTTTACGATGTCTGGCCAGCCAGCTCGTGATCCACGTCCAAGCGCATGGATACGCTCGTATCTGTGAATCGGACAGGCTGGTGGCGTCGACATCGTGGGTCCCGAATGCGTCGATGCTCCGAGTGCGGATACTCGTGGGCGATGCCTCGGAGTGGAGCATGGTACGGGCGTCTCGGCGAGGGTATTGAGCTCACTCCCCACCTTCAGTCAGCGGCTCACACGATCGGAGAGCAGGTTTCCAGCGCGGCGGAAGAAGACACCGAGGTCAGGGAGGCTCTCGGCCATTGCCCTCAGTGCGGTTCTGGCCATTTCACCGAGTACCGAGCGGACCCTCCTTCCGAAGGCGGCCAGGCCGGTACGGAGGCTCTCTCGTGACGTGACCGATGAGGGCGCGGTCGATGTCACCGCAGCACTGACCGCCACCTCTCACGACGAAGTGACCGACGGACCGGATGCTGGCTCGATCAGAGAGCGTCAAAGACCGAGCGTCTTCAAGGCGGCATCCGGAGGATTCTGTAGCAGGCGATAACTGCGGATCCCTTGAGTGAAGGCGTGCAGCCGGCAGCCGTCATGGCTCCGCTCAGCGCGTCAATCAAGGATCATGGGAACGGCGTCGGCGGATCACGAGGCACGCAACACGCTCGACCACTTCGAAGAGCGACCGGATCGGACCGGCCTCCTACCGAGCTGGTCGACCGATTATCATGACGCAGGCGAGCGTCCTCCACGTTCGCCTGTTCCAAGGGGAGGGGTCCCATTGCGATGCGGTTCTATCGGTGGCCCGGACGTCCCACCCTCTTCGCCTTGGTCGGCGCTTGGGGGCTCACCGCTCTGTTCCTGGGGGGGTCGGCTGCCGGCCTTTCCGTTGGATCTGCTGCTTCTCATTTTTCGATCACCGCTACCCCGAACAGCACCGCATCCGACGGCCTCAACGCGGTCAGCTGTGTCAGCAGCTCCGACTGCTGGGCGGTTGGTACCGCATACCCGACGGCCGCTCTCATTGAGCACTGGGACGGCACCACTTGGACGCTGGCAGCCGCTGCCGCGCCGACTTCCACCACCGCGCTCGAGGCAGTCGATTGCATCGACGCCTCGGACTGCTGGGCTGTCGGTCGCACATCTTCATCCGGGGGGGACACCGTCGCGCTGGCCGAGCAATGGAACGGGCAGAGTTGGACCACCGTCGCCACGCCGTCGGCTCCGGGCAGCAGCGCCAGTCTGTTCGGTGTGACCTGCACGAGCAGCGCCGACTGCTGGACGGTCGGCTCCTACTTCACGAGTCAGGATCCTCCGGCCACTCAGACCTTGGCCGAACATTGGAACGGCACGGACTGGACGGTCGTACCGACACCGTCGCTCCCCGACGATCAGTACAACTTCTTGAACGCGACGACCTGCATCAACAGCAACGACTGCTGGGCGGTCGGCGACACGGCGAACTTCGGACAGACCCTCGCCGAACACTGGAACGGCACGAGCTGGTCGATCGTGAAGACACACAACACCGCGTCAACCGACAATGTCCTCAACGGGGTCTCATGTGTCTCGACGTCCGACTGCTGGGCGACCGGCCAGGGCGCTTCCGCGACGCTCGCCGAGCAATGGAACGGGCGACGGTGGTCGATAGCAGCTACACCCGCCACCGCGGCCGGAACCTCGGGCTTCGCGTACGGTGCCAGCGGTCTCGGAGGAGACAGCGTGGTCTGCGTGTCGCTCAAGAAGTGCTGGGCGGTCGGCTTCGAGGCCGGTAGCTCCACGCTGGCGGAGCGGTGGAACGGCACCAGCTGGAAGATCGTGCAGACGGCTACCCCGAACGGCTCCGAGTTCAGCGATTTCTACGCGGTCGCCTGCGCCCAGGGTGGCAAGTGTTGGGCCGTGGGGTCCTTCAACCTGGGCGGGTCCTCAGAAACCCTGGCCGAAGTCAACTGAAGTTCTCCAGGGCTGGACCTGCCGTCAGGCTTGCCCGCTCCATGGGCTCACGAACCAATTGCCCGAGCGATGAGTCAAATGCAGTGAGATGGGGACCAGGGTGCTTCCAGCGTCGGCGCTGCTCGTGGCGGCAGCGGGCTTACTGTTGAGCGCGTGTTCGAGCGCGCTTCCGCCACCAGAAGGGACGATCCGGGGCACGTTTCGGATGTCCGTCGGGGTGATCAAGCCGTCCAACGGGGGTGCCATCCCCGGTCGAGTCACGGCGACCAACCGCGGGGGCCAGACATATTCAGCAGTTGTGCCGGGCAGCGGCCGCTACGACATACCGGTTCCTCCTGGTTTCTATACCGTTGTGGGCCACTCGCCCAGATTCGTCTCAAACGGGACGCAGGGAGCCTGCGCCGCCGGGCCGATCTCAATCGGAAGCCGTCGGGTCGTGACGCTGGACGTCACCTGTCGAGGAATGTGAGCCGAAGGCCGAAGGTCTCGCGGAGACATCGACGGGCGTTTCGGCGTCGGCTTGCGGACGACAGCACGCCCCTTCGCTAGGTGGTCGAGCGCAAGTTGGCCCGTGTCGCCCGACATCGCTCCTCGAAAGTGGTGAGCGAGCTCGGCCCCCTGATCTTCGTTGGACTGCTCGTCACCTCGGCCTCCACTGCCGCTACCGCTGCCGCCCATCACCCCATGGAGCACAGGTCGGGTCAGCGGACCGCGCGTGGTCGCAGGAGGCGGCTCCGACGGAGGTGCTACGTGGACCGCAACGCACTGACCCCACGAGCATCCGGGATCATCGTCGTGGTCCCGGATTCTCCTGCTTCTCGCTGCAGGTAAGCCCGGAGCTGGTGAGCTCTCCCAGAAGACGGCGCTTCCAGCACCCACAGCGGGTACGTCGTGCAACCGGACTGTTCAGCTCACGGAGCGGCTGGGAGGTTGCGCGGCCGATAGGCGACCATCCGGACGTCTTTGTCCAGGTGAGCCTCGTGACCCGGAACGGCTCGCCCGTCCGAATACCCTGTCCGTATCGGGGCGTCGTTACTGGTGTCTCCTCGCGCGTCGACACGGGGACGCTGGCGCCGGTCGATGACCACAAGGTGAGAGAGTGACAGTTCGCGGGAACGATGGAGAACAGGATCCCCTCGAGGGAGTTGGCTCTCGGCCACAAACCCCTCTCGACGGCTTGGACGAGCTCGGGGCTGAGATCGAGCGCGCCCGCAGGTCACGGAGCACCGGAGGACGTCATGCCCGAGCTCGTGGCCGTCAGCGCTGGCGCAAATGGGTCCTGGCCGGCCTGGCCGCGCTGCTGGTCCTGATGGTCGCGGGGGCCGGCTACGTCTACTACCTGACCCACGACCTGCATCGAGTCACCGTTCGAGGCCTTCATTCAGCCTTCAAGTCAGGACAAGAGCTGGGCACCGAGAACATCCTGATGGTCGGCTCGACCTCCCGCTGCGCCCTGGCCGTCCAGAACCCGGCGTACGGGCTGTGTTCGCAGGGGGTCAGCGGAGTCAACAGCGACGTGATGATGATCCTCCACGCCGATCCGGCCCACCATCGCCTGGCGCTGCTCTCCATTCCCCGAGATCTCTTCGTGCCCAACGCCCGCAACAACGGGGCGTACAAAATCGACGCCGGCCTCTACCAGGGTCTGACCCAAGTCGTGGCCGCGGTCGAGGAGGACCTCGGCATACCCATCCAGCACGCGGTCTCGCTCAACTTCGACCAGTTCGCCAACATCGTCCAGGCGCTCGGTGGCATCAACATGTCGTTCCCCGACGCCATCTTCGACTGGGCACCGACCGGCGGTGGAGCCGACGGCGACCAGCCCGTGAGCTCCGGTCTCAACCAGACGAAAGCTGCATGCGTGCACCTCGACGGCACCCAGGCACTCCAGGTCGTCCGGGCCCGTCACCTGCGCTATGAGACGCCGCAGTCGAACCCCGACGACCCGTACTCCTGGCAGCAGGAAAACGAGAGCGACCTGGCACGCATACGGCGAGACCACGAGTTCCTGCGCGTGCTCGCCAGCACCATGGGCAAACAGGGGCTCGGCAACCCAATCTCCGACTTCAACCTGATCAACTCCCTCAAAGCCGACCTGACCTTCGACCAGACGTGGCCCGTCAGCGACATGGTGAACCTCGTCTTGGACTTCCACTCCGTCGACATCAACTCGGTACCCCAGCTCACCCTGCCCGTCCAGGTGGTCTCCGACCCCGAGGGCGGCGGCGGGCTCGTGTACGAAGGCTCCAACTACGGCGATGTCGAGTTCCCGGCCGAGGCCCAGGACCTGGCCTCGATTGAGCAGCTCCTCGGGATCGGCCCGACGACCGATTCGATGACAGGCAACCCGCTCCCTCCGCCCGCGTCGGTGTCCGTCTCGGTCCTCAACGGCACGGGTGTCTACAACCAGGCCACCGACACCGCGACCGCCCTGACGGCACTCGGGTACCACCTCGTCGGTGTCGGTGACACGCCACCCGTCGGGGACGTCGCGGAGACCTACGTGTACTACGGCTCGCGTGACGCCGCGACCGAGGCCGCGGCGGAATCGGTCGTCCGCTCGTTGTCGGGTGCCGCCGTCATGGCGTACGACCCTGCCGCGGTGGTCGACGGCGCACAGGTCACCGTGGTCACCGGTTCGCAATTCGCGGTCAACGCTCCATCGGCGCCGGCGCCGGCGACGGGCACGACGGGCACAGCCTCGACATCGCCGAGCACGACGACGACGACGACCACTTCCGTGCCCGCCGCCTCTGGCGCTGCGGTCGGGGCGATCTCTGCGCCCAATCCCCCCACGACCAAGCTGGCGCCGTGGGACCCCCGAGCCTGCGCACCCGGCGCGGTGGCGGCAGCTCCGACTCCCAATCCGACGTGACCTGTCCGCCACCTCTGGCGGACTCGTGAGATCGCGACTGAAAGGTCCGCACGGATCACCCTCCCCTATCCGTTGCGGTCGGCTCCCTCTCCACCGCCCGGCGGCTGCACGCGCCTCCACCACGTTGGCGACCACCACCATGACGCTGCCGGCCGGAGCGACGTCGGCTCTCGTGGAGGCGTCGGTGACCATCGGGAAGGAGGTCTACAACCTGCAGGACGAGTTCGAGTGCTACCTGAACTTCGCCGGAAATGACGTCGGGCCGCCAGCGTTCGGCGGGACAGGCACCAACGCGGGAGTCGACTTTGCGAACATCAGCTGGCAGACGATCCCGGCGGGCGACTTCTACGGATCCCCGACCGCGACTGTGAATTGCGAGACCCAATGCGGTACCGACACGCTTCCGGCAACCGCGACCGTGACGATGATCGCCGTCCAGTAAGGCCCGCATACAACCGCGCCACTCTTCTCCAGACCCGATTCATCGGGCATGATGGAGCGGTCCGCGGGGACCCCTCGGGGAGAGGTGGAGGTCGGATCTGTGCCAAGACTGCAGGGCCTGGCCGGATGGACAGCAGCCGTCGCCGTCCTCGGTGCGGTTCTTCTCCTGAGTGGATGGGTGCACACCGCCGGCGCCGCCTCCCCGGGGTGGGTCGTGCAACACGCGGCCAACCCGGCGGGTTCTCCGATCGTCTCCCTGAACGACGTCTCGTGCTCTGCGCCCGACGCATGCACCACGGTCGGCACCTCGACGGTGGGCGCCTCGCAGCCCGGGACGACCTCTGCCGTGACCGTGGCCGAGCGCTGGAACGGGTCCCAGTGGGCCGCGCAGGCGACACCCGACCCGCCGGGCGCCACCTTGAGCAACCTCACCGGAGTGTCGTGCCCGTCCCCCACCGAGTGCACCGCCGTCGGGTACGAGGAGACGTGTTGCGGAGACACCCTCCCGTTCGCCGAGTCCTGGGAGGACGGGGTCTGGACCCTTCAGCCCGCGCCGGCACGACCCCGAGTGGACCCGAGCTACCTGTTCACTGTTTCGTGCGCATCGACCAACTCCTGCCAGGCGGTGGGCTACGACGAGAACGACGTCGGGACGGCCAAGGTGCTCGTCGAGGGGTGGAACGGCACGCGCTGGGCGATAGAAGCGGCGCCGGGAATGGCCGCCCTCGGTTCGCTCTTCGGCGTGTCGTGCCCTCGCGCATCCGACTGCATCGCCGTGGGCGTCGCCAACTCCGGTGCCCCACTGGCGGAGAGGTGGGACGGATCGCAGTGGTCACTCCTGAGCCCCGCCCGTCCTCCCGGAGTGAAAAACGTCACGTTGAGCGACGTCTCGTGTTCCTCGGCCTCAGACTGCGTAACCGCGGGGTACACCGTCAACAAGGTTGAGGGCTTCGCCACCCTCTCCGAGGTCTGGAACGGAGCGACGTGGACCATCGAACAGGTGCCGACGCCGGCGGGGGCCACCCAGGCCGCCCTGGGCACGCTGTCGTGCGCCTCCGCGAAATCGTGCCTCGCCGTCGGGGAGTTCTACCGAACCGGGCTCCAGTCCCATGTCCTGGCCGAGAGCTGGAACGGCACGGCCTGGAAGATTCTGCCCGGTTCTGGCCGCGGTTCCTTGAACGCCGTGTCGTGCCCGTCAGCCGACCAGTGCACCGTCGTTGGAGCGGGTCCCCTCGCCGAGAGCTGGAACGGCACCGCCTGGACCACCGAGACGGTCGCGTCGCTCGACGGCACCACCCAGAGCAGCCTCGGCGACGTCTCGTGCAGCGCGGCGAGCACGTGCACGGCGGTCGGCTCCTACTGGAGCGGTGGGACCGAGGAATCTCTCGCCGAGCGTCGCAGCGCGTCGGCCTGGACGGTCGAGCCCACGCCGGACCCGGCGGGTTCGCGGAACACGACCTTGGAGGGGGTCTCGTGCCCGTCGTCCTCGGCGTGTGTCGCCGTGGGCTCGTTCGTCGTCAACAACCCCTTCTTCAAGTCGTTCGCCGAGGTGTGGGACGAGGCCGGCTGGACCTTGGAGCGGCTTCACTCCCCCGGGCGTGGTGACACCGAGATCGACGTCCCAGCGGTGTCGTGCGCTTCCGACACATCGTGCGTGGCCGTCGGCTCCTACCAGGACGCGTCGGGCATTGAACTCACCCTCGTCGAGGGCTGGGACGGGTCGTCGTGGACGGTCGTGCCGTCCCCCAACCCGCCCGGCGAGGAGGTGAGCGCCTTCACCTCGGTGTCGTGCCCGTCGACGAACTCCTGCACCGCGGTCGGCTCCTGGGCGAGTGTCAACGGGGTCGATCTCACTCTGGCCGCGACCTGGAACGGATCGACGTGGAGCATCGAGCCGACACCCGACTCGACCGGCCAGACGGCGAGCACGCTGGCCGCGGTGTCGTGCAGCGCCCCGAACGCGTGCACCGCCGTGGGTGAGTCGGGGGGGAATCCGCTGGCCATGGACTGGGACGGGTCGTCGTGGTCTCTCCAGACCATCGCGCCGCTCAGTGGTGGTGGTTCTCTCACGGCCGTCTCGTGCCGCGCCGAGGCAGTGTGCCATGCAACCGGGTCCGCGGGCGGTCAACCAGTCGCCGAAGCGTGGGACGGCACCTCGTGGTCGCTCGAGACGACCCCGACCCTTCCCGACGGCGGGTCGTTCGCCGGGATCTCGTGCGCCACGACGACGCGGTGCAGCGCGGTCGGATCGACGGCGGACGACTCCGGCACGCCGCAGGTGCTCGCCGAGCGAGGGCCCTGACGTCGGACGGGTCCCATGAAGGCGCGAGGAAGTCCGTGAGCGGCACGCGTGACGATATCCCCCGAAGAATCGCAGGTTTCGAACCCGAAGTAGAGTCCGCCGATGCCTCGCGAGCGAAGAAGCGGCTCGCCCGATCGCGACCTGGCCCGGCTCATCGGATCGGTATCCGTCAGGACCGGGGACTCGACGGTCTCGACGACGCTGGGCGTGACGGACTCGCTGGTCGACAGTCACGGTTCGTTGCGCATCGGCGCTATCACCTACACGGTGGACCTGGCCACCGGACTCGCCATGGGTGCCGCCGTGCTCGACCGCGACCGGTGGGTGGTGACCACCGACCTCGACGTCCACCTGACCACACCGGTGAAGACCGGTCCCCTGCGCATCGAGGTCGAGGTGCTCCGTGCCGGCGAGACCACGACGGTCTCTGCCTTCTCGCTCCACGACGACGGGCTCGGTCGCTCCGTCGGCGGCGGCACGGCGACGGGCCGTCCGTTCCCCTTCGAGTTCGATCGGACGCTCCTGGAGAAGCCCCTCGGGGAGCCCCTCGACCACAGCCACGGAGGCTCGCCTCCCGGAGGGAATCTCGTCAGTGAGCTCGGCCTCCGTCTCGGTGAGGACGGGAGCGTCGAGGTGGACATGGCGGACTGGCTGCGCAATCCCTGGGGGATCCTCCACGGCGGCGTGACGGCGTGCATGGTCGACGTCGCCAGCGAGCTCAGCGGTTCTGCGATCCTCGGTCGTCCCGTCCAGCCGGCCGCTGAGATGGTCCGTTATCTGGCGCCGGGCCGGGTCGGACCGGTCGTCGCCGTCCCCACCGTGCTGGCGGTCGACACTCGGCGGGCGCTGATTGAGACCCGCGTGATCGACGTGGGCGCCGCCCGTCGACTCGTCGCCGTCGGAAACGTCGCCGTCAGCGCGCTCGAGCCGTGAGACATGAACACGCTCCATGGGTCATGGCAGCACCATGAACCAGGCCGGACCCCCGGTTCGGTCGGTGCGCCGGACTGACGGAGGTCTCCCCCGCGAGCCGGCGCCGCCGTCGCCGGCGGCGAGAAGGACCCGGCGTTCGGACGTTCAGCGATCAGAGACGGGAAGCTAACGTCCGACGCGTGACCGCAGACGATCTCGCCGCCGAGCTGCTCGACGCGTCCCTCGACGCCGACCCGTTGTCGGCCTCCCTCTACGGGTTCCTCGGCTATGACGACCGGCTCCCGGATATGAGCGCCCATGCGGAGCGCGCCATGGAAGCCCGTCTCTCGTCCATCGCCGAGCGCGCCGCCGCGATGCCCGGGGAGGATCTCGACGAGACCGCCCACCAGACTCTCGACTTCGTCAGGCACATGGCGAGCAACATGGCGGGTGCAGCCGGAATCCCCCTGACCGAGTTCACCATCAGCGACACCTTCGTCGCCCCCGTCGGAGCGGTCCTCAACGCCTTACCGAAGGTGCCGCTGGACACACCCGGGCGGCGCGACGGCTACGTGGCGCGCCTGAATCAGCTCACCGCTCTGCTCGCCACGGTGTCGGAGCGGCACGCGGCGGGGATCCGAGACGGACGCACACCAGTGGCCCGGCTCGTCGAGGGCGCGGCCGCGCAGCTCGACCTGGTCGTGAACGACACGACCGCCGGCGGGCTGACGCGGCCGGACCAGGCCGAGCACGAGGAGTTCTGCCGGCAGGTGACCGCAATCGTCGACGAGCAGGTCCGCCCCGGACTCGCTGCGTACCGCGACCGGTTGCGGTCCGACGTGCTTCCCGCCGCCCGCGACGACGAGCATCCCGGTCTGTGCCATCTGCCTGGTGGGGCGGACATGTACGCGGTGCTGGTCCGGCTCCACACGTCCATGGCGTACACCCCCGACGCGCTGCACGCCATAGGCCTCCAGATCATCGACGCTGTGCACGACGAGTTCCGAGAAGTGGGCTCACGGCTCTGGGGTCTCACCGACGTCGCCTCCATCTTCCAGCGGATGGTCGGCGACCCGGCGCTGCGCTACGAGACCCGCGACGAGATGCTCGAGCACGCACGGCGGGTGGTGGCGCGCGCCGAGGCCGAGGCGCCCAAGTGGTTCGGCGTCGTCCCCGACGAGCCCTGTGTGGTCGAACCGGTCCCGGCGACCGAGGAAGAGGGAATGGCGCCGGCCTACTACATGGTCGGCGCCATGGACGGCTCAAGACCGGGGACGTACTTCCTCAACACCTCGAAGCCCGAGGAGCGCTTGCGCCACGCCGCCGAGGACACCGCCTTCCACGAAGCCGTGCCGGGGCACCACTTCCAGTTGACGATCGCCCTCCAGGCCGAGGAGCTCGTCCCGGCGCGACGGGTGCTCTACGACACCGCGTGCGCGGAGGGATGGGGCCTCTACAGCGAGCGCTTGGCCGACGAAATGGGGCTCTACACCGACGACCTGACCCGTCTGGGGCTCTTCGCCGCCGACGCCTGGAGGGCAGGGCGTCTCGTGGTCGACACCGGCCTGCACGCCATGGGGTGGACCCGTGCCCAGGCGATCGAGTGGCTCGGCCGGGCCGCACCGACACCGCAGATTGAGATCGAGTCCGAAGTCGACCGCTACATCTCGTACCCGGGCCAGGCTCTCGCCTACATGGTGGGGCGGCGCGAGATCCTTCGCCTCCGCCAGGCCGCGACCCGACGGCTCGGTCCGGCCTTCGACCTCAGGGAGTTCCACGACGTGATCCTGCGCGCCGGTTCGCTGCCCCTCCCCGCCCTCGCCGCCACGGTGGAGCGCTGGATGGAGCGGGCTGCGCCTGGAGCGGCGGGCTGACGCTGAGCCGGTGGCGTCTCACCCGTCCGCCGGGCCGCGCCCGAGCGCGGGCGCCCGGGCGCTGAGGACGACCCCGAAGAGGCAGACAGCCGTGACGTGCATGGCCGTGCACCACAAGCAGATGGCACTCAACCGGAAGAGCTCCACATAGACGAGGTAGACGACCATGGCGGCGCCCGCAGCCGACGTGACGAGGCGCGCCGTGTCGACCCAACGTGCCGTCGAACGCCACACCCAGGGCACACAGAGCCCGGTCATCACCAGCGCCCACGCGAGGCCGAGGACGGCGAGCGGCACGCCGGCGATCGCCGACCACGAGCTGGTCGTGACCAGGGTGCAGTTCACGATCCCGGTGTCGGGACACGCCAGCGCAGCCGGGTCCGCGTAGTGCGCGACCGTCAAGTACGAGGCGACCGCCACCGCGATCAGCGAGAGGCTCAGGGAGCTCCCCACCACCCCCGCCGGCACCGATCGCGGCCGCCAGGCGACCGACACGCTCACGCCCCCATCTTCTTGGCCAGGGCCACGATCACCGGGGAATCGCACACCGCACTCGGCTGGTTCCCTGTGACCGAGCAGAGTGCGGCGGTGATGGCGTTGGCCGTCCCGTCGATGGCCTGTGCGACTGGGCTCGAGGGATCGTCGAGGTCAGCCGCGATCTGGAGGCGCGACAGGCCCTGCAACACTGCGGGCGAATAGCTCGCTCCCGAGATCACGTACCGGTTCCCGATGTCGACGAAGGGGATGCTTCCGGGTTCGCTCGCGTACGGGGCGACGTCGTAGCGGGAGAACAGCGCGTTCTGAGCCGCCGTCGGTACCTGCAGCGTGGCGTAACCACCGCCCGACGGCTGGTTCGTCGTCTCCTCGACCGGTTGGAAGTCGATGTACGGGCTCGTGTAGTGCGACCCGTAGAACGAGAGGGTCTGGGTGTCGGGGTAGACGTCCGTGCTCGACGAGTGCGTACCCGACAGGTCCGAGAAGGTGCCGAAGCGCGACAAGGCAACCGCAACGGCCCAACGCTCTGCCGCACAGAAGGGGCAGTACTCGGCACCGATGTAGGTGACCACGGCCTTGCCCTGGGCGTCCCGGGACACTGAGCTGCCGGCGACCCTGTTCGGCA
This sequence comes from uncultured Acidimicrobiaceae bacterium, assembly GCA_963828505.1. Lineage (GTDB taxonomy): Bacteria > Actinomycetota > Acidimicrobiia > Acidimicrobiales > RAAP-2 > Bog-473. The sequence continues at coordinate 199,179 of CAWHFM010000009.1, read as the reverse complement.
ACGTGATGCCCGACGGCGCGCCGACCGTGGCCAAGGTGGCGGCGGTCACCGACGAGAGTGAGCTGGCCACGCTGCTCGACAGCGCGGTCGTCCCGGTGTCAACGGGCGCGCCGGCTCCTCCGGCCCGGGCCGAGGCGGGCGATGCGGCGGCCGAAGGCGACCCTGAGCTTCCCGATGTTGCCTTGATCACGACCATGGTCGTCACGATGGCAACGACCAGCATGACCGGAACGAGCGCGGTCAGGACGCGGTGGCGGTTGCGGAACGACTCGGGGCGACGGGCCCCGTTGCCGGTTGATGCGGGATTGCGGTTTGACTTGTTCGACATGGGTGAGTCCTCCTGGGATCTCGAAAGATGGGCCGAGCCGGCGCCGGCAGGCGCGAGCGTCGACGGCGGGGTTGGATGGGATGCGCCGTGACTGCTGCGTCACGGGGTCCATGCGGGGTCGCCCACGGCCGATGCCGGAGCGAACCGGTCCGTCAGGACGCGGATGGAGCTAGGAGGACTTCGGTGGGTGGAAGAACGGGTCCGTCACGCCGGAGGGGAGCGGGGACGGGCGGAGGCGGCGGCGCGTGGCGGCGGCGCTCAATGCGAAGGCTGCGACCATCCCGCCGAGGACGGCGGCCAGGACTACGCCCGGGGTCGGCGTCAGTGCCGACGGCGTGCCCTTGCCGCAGGTCGCATCGAGGCAGTGCAGCGGTCCCGCCAGGGGGGTCTCGGCCGCCAGCATGACCTCTGCGGTACGACCAGGCACGGCCGACAGCGCGGCGTGCGGCAGCATGCCGCCCACGATCGCCGCGGCAAGCACCGCGACCAGGACGAGACGCCGCCCGAGGGCCATGGCGTCACGGTAACGGTCGATGTTAAGAGCAGCGTGAGAATCAGCCGTGGTGCGCCCGGGAAGTCCCAGGCCCGCGGCGCGGCCTCAGCTCACCCCCGGAGCGGCCGGGGCATGCGGCCCGCCCGATACCCGGCGTGCCCAAGCTGCGACCAACTGGAGCAGGGCGAGATACACCGCCAGCACGATGACGATGATCAGCAGGCTCCACCCCGTGAGGTTGCCCCCGAAGAGAAGGAACAGCGCGGCGACGACCACCCCGACGATGCGCAGCGCGTTGATGTGCTCGTGGACCCAGCCCCCGACGCGTCGGGTGCCGGGAGATCCTGCCGCGGCCTCTCCCGTCTTGCCCGTGAGCTGGCGAACCTGGGCGGCCACCCATCGACCGGCTCGAGCGAAGGCGGAACGGATCGCCACGGCCCAGCCCGCCGGACCGAACACCCACGCCACGAGGGCCACGAGCACGGAAACGAGGAGCATCCAGCGGAAGTCGGTCTTGAGGTTGCGCAGCAACGTGTCCCACACCGCGGCCGCCACGTCCTGTTTGTAGGAGTGCTGCGCCACCTTGTTCAAGAAGATGTTGCGACCGAGGGCGAACACGGCCAGGAGCACCAGGGTGAACAGCGCCACACCTACGGTCACGCGGAGCAGCGCCCGCCGCCGGTTGACGGCGACGACGATGGACAGGAGGCCGAGCACGAGGGCGGCGATCGGGACCCACCATCTGAGCTGGACGAGCAGGTTGAACAAGGCGGAGTACTTCGACACCTGCTGCGTCGAGACGATGGCGACGCTCATTCCGTTGTCACCGTGGCTGAGCACGGCCTTCAGCGGGTTGAAGATCGTGATCCCCTTGGCATTCGCCTTGTCGATCAGCGTTTGCAGCGTCGGCGAGACGTTGAGGACGATCTGGCCGTTTTGCTGAATCTTCTGGAGCGTGGCGTTGTGTTTCCCCTCGAGGACGGAGACGACGGCCTCGTGCGTGTGCCGGTTGAGGCCGTCCCAGAGCTGGCCGAACTTCGGGCTCTCGAAGATCTTGAGGGCCAGGCCGTGGACGTAGGTCTTCACCTCGGCGACCACCGGGGTGACGATCGGCTTGGCCTTGACGGGGAGCAGCTCTTCCACCTTGTTCTGCACGGTCTTGGAGGCGAAGAGCGCCTCCGTCGCCCGGTCCGCCAGGTCGTTGACGATGACCTGGTTCCGGGCCAGCGGCGCCATGGTGGCGACGTACTGGTCGGTGTTCGTCACGGTCTGGATGGCCCAGACCGACATCACCGAGATCGGGATGAGGAGCGACGCCAGCACAATGAGGATCCAGGAGACGACGCCCCGAGTCCGGCGTGCCCGCGGCTTCTTCGTGGTGGTCGACGTGGTGGCGCCCTCCCCGGTCGCCGAGGTCCTGTCCGCGGGGGTCGGTGTCGCCGTGGCTGCGTCCGCGGCCACGATGTCGGACGGCCCGGCTGCCGCTCCGGACGACCGGGTCGGGCCTCCCGACGATTCGGCGGGCCCTTCTGACGAGCTGTCCGAGCCCTCGGACGACCCGGCTGCGCCTCCCGGCGCTTCCGTGGGATCCGTGTCACTCATTCGCGGTCCTCCGTTTCGACGCCGTTCACGCTAACGCACCAGGGTCTGTGACCAACGGCTCTTGCACGACAGCCCGATTGGGACGACACTTCTGCCGTGAGGAGATACAGCCTTTCGTCGGTCGTGCGCACGATGAGCCTCAGCGTGGTGGCCGGCGCGTTGGCACCGCTGGTCTTCGTGATGGTGGTCGTGCTCCGCAAGGTGAACCGCCAAGTCAACATCAGCTACCGCTTCTACTCCAAGCGGATGAGAGCAGAGATCGCCCGCTGGAGCTGACCGCTGCCCGTTCGACCCACGACCGCTTCACCGCAGCGCCCACCCCCGACGTGCGTAGCCTGGGCACCGTGCTCACGGCTATCGCCCATTCCGCCGTGTGCGTACCCGACGTGGAGCAAGCCGTGCAGTGGTACACGGAAGTCCTGGGACTTCACCTGCTGTCGCCGGCGTACACGATGGAGGGCTCCCAGATTCAGGAGGACATGGGTGAGCTCCTCCCGTCTCCGGTCGTCGTCAAGGCGGCCATCGTCGGCTTCGGGCCGGACGACCGGGTCATAGAGCTCATCGAGTATCCGGCGGCGGACGTGACCCCGGCCGAACCCGGCCGGCCACCGGTCACGCGGATCGGCATCACTCACGTCGGCCTGGTGTGTGACGACCTCGCCTCGACGCGCGCCGAACTTGAGGACCGTGGCGTCGCCTTCCTGACCTCGGCCATCGTGGACGTTGCCGGTCTCCGCACCACCTGGTGCTGCGACCCCTGGGGCACTGTGATCATCCTCCTGGAAAAACGACATGCGGACCGCCCCTACTGGCACCAGCTCACCGCCGGGTGAGACACCGGTCGCAGCCGGCGGTGGACTCGAGGTGAGGCATGCCGTGCCCATTCGTCGCGGTCGCAGCCGGTGCGGAGGACGCACGATTTCGTCGGTTCCCGTGCTCATCAGCCGACAGGCTCCGAGCATTCCGGACGGATCTGCCCGGAAAGATGTGCAATTCACCTCACTTATAGGCAACAATGGAGCCCCATGAACAAGCGTGAGCTAGCAAGAGCAGTCGCCGTCCAAGCCGATGTCGAGTTGAAGACGGTCGTGAACGTCCTCGAAGGATTCACCGACGTCGTGACCGCCGTGGTCTCCAAGGGCGAGCCGGTCGCCATCACCGGCTTCGCCAAGTTCGTCAAGGTGGACCGGCCGTCACGCATGGGACGCAACCCGGCGACGGGTGAGGCGATTCGCATCAAGGCGTCGAAGAAGGCACGGATCACCCCGGTGAAGGCGTTCAAGGATGCCGTCCTGGCCCCGGCGAAGGCGCCGAAGTTGGCGAAGGGAGCGTTCCCGACGGATGCGGCTGCTGTTGCCTCTGCCGGCAAGGCTTCCGCCCCGGTCGCCGCTCGGGCCGCCTCCACCCGGACTCCGGCCAAGAAGGCACCGGCCAAGAAGGCACCGGCCAAGAAGGCACCGGCCAAGAAGGCACCGGCCAAGAAGGTCTCGGCCAAGAAGGCACCGGCCAAGCGGAAGGCACCGGCCAAGCGAGCGGCGGCGAAAAAGGTCGCCAGGCGCTAAGGCACAGGCGTCGTCGCTTCAGGCCGGCCCGCCGCCCTCTCGGCGGCTGGCCGCACGGGCGCTCGCTGAGCCACACCCACTCCGGCTGCCCCCCGACCAACCGTTTTACCGCGAGGTCGTCGACGCGCATCTGCGTGCGCTCGAGCGTGGCCAAGAGTCGTACGTGGACCCGGTCACGGGGTTTTCCGTCATGACCTCGGTGTATCTCGCTCGGAGAGGCAGCTGCTGTGGTTCCGGCTGCCGCCACTGCCCGTACCTCGCCTGATGTCGCGTCTGCTCTCGTGGCGAGGCGCCGATCCCCCCGCGGTCACCGACACGCCGCCGGTGGTGCCCGTAAGCTCGGCCAGGCGCACGGGTGCACTCGGAAGGGACTGGGGGCGATGACGCCATGAGCGACACCTCACAAGGCCCGGGATGGTGGCTGGCGTCCGACGGCAAGTGGTACCCACCTGAGCTCTGGACCGGCCCGCCCCAAACCGGGCCGACGGGATTTGGCAGCCCAGAACCGGCGCCGGCGAACCAACCCGTGGAGCCGGGACACGCGGCACAACCTTCGCCCTCGGACGCGACGCAAGCGCAACCCGGCGGCGGCATCCCGCCCTATCCCAGTGCCGGGACCGTCTACGGAGGGACTCCTGAGGCGTACCTGGGCCAGGCGGGTCAACCGCCGTACCCATACTCGTCAAGTGGCTACGGCGGACCATCACCCAGCGTCAAGAACAACGGGCTGGCGGTGGCGTCGCTGATCTGCTCGTGTGTCGGTCTGCTCTTCGCCCTCCTTGGGATTCTCGGCATAATTTTCGGCTTCATCGCCAGGTCCCAAATCCGGCGCTCCCAGGGCGCTCAGAAAGGTGACGGTCTCGCCCTCGCCGGCATCATCATCGGCTTCGTATCAATCGCGCTCGTGATCACCATCTTCGCCGTGCGTGGCGCACACCACCACGACAACGGCGGCGTCGTCGGGTTCCTTGCCTCGACGATGACGCCGCTGGGTTCGTAGGAGGCTGCGGTGCAGGGCCTCCTCTACGGAGTTCGTCCAGAGCGCTGGGACGCTCCAGATCGAACCAACCAGCTGCTCATCGGCCTCTCGAAGACTCCGATGCGGCTCGAAGAGCTGGAGCGACCGGCCCTGCTCCGGGACGATTGGGCGGTCGTGAAGACGCGCCTGACGGGTATCTGCGGGTCCGACGCCAAAATGGTCTTCATGGACTTCGGTGACGACTTCGGCGACAGCGCGCTGAACGGCTATTTCTCCTTCCCCACCGTGTTCGGGCACGAGGTCGTCGGCGACGTGGTCGAAATCGGTGACGGCGTCAGCACGCTCCACGTGGGCCAACGTGTCGTCCTCAACCCGTGGCTCTCGTGCGGACCCCGCGGCATCGACCCGCCCTGCCCGTCGTGTCAGGCGGGCGACTACAGCCTCTGCTGGCACTTCACCGAGGGTCCGATCGCCGCCGGCATCCACACGGGGACGTCCAAGGATGCTCCCGGCGGCTTTGCCGAGTACCTCCCGGCCCACGAATCCATGCTGATCGCGGTGCCGGAGAGCGTCAGCGACGAAGTGGCGGTCATCGCCGATCCCTTTGCGGTCTCCCTGCACTCGGTCACGAGGCACCCACCGCCGCCCGGCGGCAAGGTGTTCGTCTACGGCGGTGGCGCACTCGGCAGCACGGCGACGGCCATTCTCCGAGCACTCCACCCTGACGTCGAGATCTTGGTGGCGGCCCGCTTTCCGGCGCAGAAGGCACTGGCCGAGCGGTTGGGCGCGACCGTGGTCGATCCGTTTCCGGTGGAGCAGCTGCTCCAGACGGCCGCGGCGTGGTCCGGAGGAGTCCTCCAGCGTTTCGGGGACAACCCCCTGCCGATGGCCCACCCCGGTGGTATCGACGTCGTCTACGACACCGTGGGCACCGGTCAGACGGCCGAAATAGGGGTCCGGTTGCTCAAGGCACGGGGAACCATGGTCAAGAGTGGTGTCCACGCGCCCGAACGCTGGGAGTGGTCGCCGCTCTATTTCAAGGAGATCTCGTGGGTGGGCTCCAACGTGTTCGGGGTCGAGGAGGTCGACGGCATCCGCCTGCACGGCATCGAGCACTACCTCCGTCTGGCCGAGCAACACCGGGTCGACCTCACCGGGATGCTGACCCACACCTTTCGGCTCGACCAGTGGCGCGAGGCATTCACCGTCCTGGCCGACCAGGAGCAGAGCGGCGCCATAAAGGTGGCGTTCGACTTTCGCTGACGCCGGCCGCCGAGCGGGGACACTCCCTCGGAATGGTCCCCTCGACCGGGTGTAGTTTCGCCCCGTCCGATCACGATCCTGAAGGGGCCCTCATGACGACCAACCCGACGATCGACCGGGAGCTTGCACCCGACACTCGGTGGGGCATCGAGTCGCCCGCCACGACGGTCTTCGACTTCGACTACACCGGCGGGCGGGACCAGCTCCTCCGCCTCTACGACAGAGGGACGCGGCGACAGTGGATCGGCAGCGACCGGCTCGACTGGAGCCAGGAGGTCGATCTCACGAACCCGGTGGGCATGCCCGACGAGATGAACCCGCTCTTCGGAACCGACTGGTGGGAGAAGATGTCGGACGAGCGCAAAGGCGAGCTGCGGCGCCACGTCGAGGCGTGGAGGTTCAGCCAGTTCATGCACGGGGAGCAGGGAGCGCTCATCTGCACGGCCAAGATCGTGCAGACGGTGCCGGACATCGACTCGAAGTTCTACGCCGCCACGCAGGTGATCGACGAGGCGCGCCATGTCGAGGTGTACAGCCGCTACCTCCACGAGAAGGTGCAGCTCGTCTATCCCCTCAACCAATACCTCAAGAGCCTGCTGGACGACGTCATCGCCGACAGTCGGTGGGATATGACGTATCTGGGCATGCAGGTGCTGGTCGAGGGACTGGCACTGGCTGCGTTCGGCGTCATCCGCAACAACGCGACAGAGCCGTTGGCCAAGGCCTTGAATGCGTACGTGATGCAGGACGAGGCGCGGCACGTGATGTTCGGGCGTCTGGCGTTACGCGACTACTACCCGCAGCTGAGCCAGGCCGAGCGCGACGAACGTGAGGCGTTCTGCATCGAGGCGTGCTACCTCATGCGGGATCGTTTCTTGGGCGAGGAAGTGTGGGAACGGCTCGACCTTCCCTCTGAGATCGGGACCTACGTCGAGAACAGCGAGACGCTACGGGTGTTCCGTTCCTTCTTGTTCATGCGCATCGTGCCCATCTTGCGCGACATCGGGCTTTGGGGACCCCGGCTGCGCTCGGCCTTCGAGTCGATGGGCGTGATCGGCTTCGCCGACGCTGACATCGACGCAGAGATGGCGTCGGACGAGAAGGCCGCGGAGGAATACGACGAGGTCCGCGACGCCCGTCTGGCCCACGTGCAGGCGGTGGCCGATTCGGCGGAGTGAACCGGTCCGACGCGCCGTGAGTCGCGGTCCGTCACCACCGGTCTCGGCCGAGGTCACTCGGCCACACGGCGCCTCCCGTCGCGTGTGACACACTCCTGGGGATGCGATCCCGAACGACCGGCATGTGGTGGGGAACCGCCATCGAAGCGCCGGACCCTGCCGCCTTGGCCGGTTTCTATTCGGAGCTGTTGGGCTGGCCCATCGGCCACCAAGAGCCGGGAACATCGATACTGGCGGCGCCCGACGGTCCCATCTTCATCGTTTTCCAAACATCGACTGATTACCAGACCCCGGTATGGCCGCCCCGAGAGGGCGCACAGCGCCAGATGATGCACTTCGACTTCCAGGTCGGCGACCTCGAATCGGCCGTCGCCGAGGCGGTCGCCCTCGGAGCGACGGTTGCGTCGCACCAACCACAAGAAAACGTCCGTGTCCTCCTCGACCCCGCCGGCCACCCCTTCTGCCTCTGCCGGGACGACGGTTGACGGCTGACGGCCCAACTCGCGGTGGCGCGGGTGAACACGGGCACGCCTTCGCCTCAGGCGCCTGGTCCACCAGAGCAGTGTGGTTCGTGTGCCGCTTCGCTTATGAGCCGTCCTCGAGGGCCTTCCGGATCTGCTGCGCCGGCTCGTTCGTGTCGAGGTAATCGCGCCAGCGGGTGACCTTCCCCTCGCTGTCGACCTGAATCACGGTTGCACCCTGCATGACGATCCGAGCCGTCCGGCCGTCGCCGGCGTCGAGCGTGCCCGTCCCGGTCCATTCGAACACGGCCCAGTCGGATCCTCCGCGAATCCGATCGACCGTCTGAGACCAATCCGGGAAGATAGCGTCGGTGTCGCGGGCCACCTTCCGCACGTCGGTGGTGTCCGGCGTCACGGGATCGCGGAAAGTACCGCCCGCCGCGAACAGGCCCGCGAATTCATCAGGGCCGTGCACCGACTCGAACCTGCGCCCCCAGGCGGGCCAGTCCATCTGCATGGCCGTTGGGGAGCCGTCGGTCACCGGCGGCCCGAACCTCGGCCTCGACCCTGGGTCGCGCTGCGCAGGCTCTCAGCCTCGAAGGTCACGACGGCGTCGTCGAGGGGGAGGACGAGCTTCGGCGCCACGAACTGGTGCGCCTCGGCCACCAGGCGAACCGCGGTTCCCCACGCGGTGAACCCGACGGCATGGCGGGCGAAGCCCATGGGGCCCTCGGTGACCTTGACTCCCACCACGCCCTGGCCGCCTGCCTCCAGGGCCGAGCGCTGCATCTTCTCCATGGCCGCCTCCCGGGCCGAGTACATGGCTTCGGTGTAGTTGGTGAGCTCGACGTTCTGTGTGCTCTGTCGCATGGCCGCGCCGGCGGACCGGCGTGGCGAGTAGATGAAGCTGGCGCCGAAGGCGAGGCCGACAGGTATCCACCCGGCGCGCTGGAGCAGAGTGAAATCGCGCGCCGACAGGTCCGAAATGAACGGCATCGCCTCAGCCGCGTCGTCCCCCCTCCGTCGGACGCCACTGGTAGCGCCGGTGCCGGTGCCGCGGCGGCGGCGCGGGCGATCGGGCGGATCGCCGTGCCGATCAGCTCCACGTCGATGTGGTGTGGGCGCACGTCGACCTCGACCCGGACCCCGACCACGCCGTGACCGTGGACCTTGCTGCATTCGGAGCGGAGCTGCTCTGCCGCCGCGCCGACCGCGGCATTGTGCGCGTCCGAGGCGAGGCTGATGCTGCCGACGCCCCAATTCCACACCCCGACGGGCACCGAGACCACGGCGACGCCGGGGACGAGGTCCAGCGGCTCCCATCCGGCGGCGTGCAGGAGGAGGCTCTCGTCGACGGAGAGGTCTGAGGTGATACCCCGGGATTGCGGCGATGTCGGAGGAGCTGGGACAGCGATCGCCGACGCACCTCTGATCATCTCGGCCCGTAGATCGGGAGCCGAGGATTCGGGGCGGGTTCCGAGGGGTGGCGGTGAAGTGGGGGTGTCGGGTTCGGGGGTCATCCGAGTCGCACCGTCGGCGTCGGGAGCGGCACCTCGTCGTAGTTCTTGAACCGGCGGACTCGGTTGCCCCGCAAGGTGCAGTCGATGACCTCGTCACCTTGCGACAGCTCACGGGTCACGACGTCGATGCGGGCCCCGTGGAGTTGGTCGCCCGACAGCTGCTGGCGGACCTGCTTGCGGGCCAACTGCCGTACGGCCATGTGCGCTCGGCTCACCTGCTCGACGATCTGCGGGCGGGCCACGCCCCACGCCGACGAACCCTCCATCAGGTACTCGGTCATGCAGTACGCCCAGACCCGGACCGAGGCCAGGGCGGCGACCACGGCGACGGGCATGAACCCGGCCTCGATGGACTTGATCAACCGCTGGCCGGCCAGGTACGTGCTCCAGGGCACGCCCGATGCGGGGGGTGGACCACCTTCGACCATCACGGCGGTACCGAGGAAGTGGAACTCGGTCGTCCCCGTGTCGGCGATGTTCGAAACCTTGTCCACGACCCCGACGATGCCGTGAGCACCGTGGGTCTGGGCTTCTTCGAGCATGCGGGTGTAGGCGGCCGTGTATCCGCCCGACCAGGCTTCTTCGACCCACGGCTGTTCGAGGTTCTGGCCCCACATCCGGTGCTCGGCCGAGACGTATCCGTGGGGGCAGCGGTAGATCTCGGAATAGGAACCCGGCGCCTGTGCGCCTCCGGCCCCGACGTAGGGCGAGCGGCCCCGACCGAATCCAGAGCCCGGGCCGTACCAGCCCCATTGCATGACGCAGAAGCCCTGCACGAGCGCGACCGGCTCCAGCCCGAGGTCGAGGCATGCCGCGAAGTCCGGCACGCTGAGTCCCGAGGAGAAGGCGCTCGATCCGAGCCGGCGCAGGGCGGCTTCGGGCAGGTCCGAGGCTTCGGCCGGTCGCGGGACCGTGGCGCCTTCGGCCGGGCTCGGACCGCCGATGTCGCCGGTGTCGCCGGTCGGGCTCGGGCCGGGACCACCTGGACCGGGACCCTCGGGCATCACCCGACCCGCCGAGCGAGCGTGACGGACATCACACGCAGAGCGAACAAGAGAACCGCATCAGTTGTCGAGCGAGATGATCGTCGTCGGCTTGGGCAGCGTCACTTCGCCGCTCCCCTTGGCCACCGCTGTCCCCAGCGCGAGGAACTCAATCGTGTGTGAACCCCACTGATGCGACTTCTCCTCCAAGCGCACTCCCACGATGCCGCTCGCGCCAAGCCGGCCCGCCTCGTCCTGCATCCGGGTCATAGCCAGTTCCCGGGCTTCGTAGAGCGCTTGGGTGAAGTTGGGCAGCTCCACGTTCTGACCCATGGAACCGAGAGCCTGGGTGAGTTTGCGGTGCGCAATATGGAACACGCAGGTGCCCATCACCAGGCCGAGGGGCACGTGGCCTGTCTGCATCAGGGTCCAGAAATCCTGCCCCGACAGATCCGAGGTGAACGGCTTGCCCAGCGCGTTGCGGTACGACGTCCCGTCCTCGGCCTTCACCGCGGTACCGAAGGCGATGAACTCGGCCGAGTCGTTGCCCCACTCGTAGTAGTTGACGTCGAGCCGCACGCCGACGACCCCATCGGCGCCAAGTTCCTCCGCCTCTTCGTCCATCCGGCCCATGGCGAGCTCACGGGCCGTGTACATGGCCTCGGTCAGTTTGCTCAGCTCCTGGCTCTCCCCCCACCGCCGCGTCTGAATGCCTATGTGGTAGATGGACGAGCCCATCACGAATCCGAGCGGGTGGAAACCTGCCTCCTTGACGAGGAGGAACTCGTTCACGGACAGGTCCGAAGTGAACAGGCCGTGTTCGAGCTCCTCGAGTCGATGGGCGGCGTCCTTGGGAAGGTCGCTGGGTGGACTCGGCGCCTGAGCATCGGGGCCGACTCGGGCCGCGCCGTCCACGGGGCTGGGTCCGGGTTGAGACGAGGGCTGGACGTCGCTCACGACGTACCTCCGATCATGATGTTCTCGAGCGCCTGCCGAGTCTGCTCGCTGTGCGCGGCCTCGGACTGAAGCGTGGACAGGAGGCGGGTGAGCCACGCGTCCATCGACACTTGTTCGCTGCGGATGCGGATCCCTCCCGAGGAGTGGCCGACGCTACAGCGCACCGAGCCACCGTCGACGGCAGCTTCGAGGGTGTCGTCGCCCAGAACGATCCGTACGTTCTTGATCTCGTCGGATTTGCGAAACCTGCCGGCCCGGTCGACCGTTATGCGGTCGCCCAAAGCGTCAGAGAGCTGGGAGACGAGAAGCTTGAGCATGATGCGCAGATCGGTGCTGTTGGACGACAGCTGCGAGACGGCCATGCTCAGATCGAGCGCGTCGCCCCCGGACCCACCTGGTTCCATCGACATTGGCGGCATCGTACCGTCACCTTCGTCCCTGCCCCGACCCCGCCCCCGTCGGAGGATTCGGCTGTCGCCCGGCCGGTCCGTCCGCGACCACCTGACCCATCCGGCCCCGGCGGATCTTGCCGGCCCCTGTGGACCCGGCTCACGAAGGCCTGGGCTCGCAGATCACCACCGGAAGGTCCCGTCCCGAATCCTCCTGGTACCGGGCGTAGTTCTTGTACGTAGCGACGATCTGTGGCCACATCCGGGCCTTCTCCTCTGGTGAGGCGGTGCGGGCTCGCATGGCACGGGTCCTCCCGTTCATGGTGACCTCGACGTCTGGATTCGCCCTGAGGTTGCCGTACCACAGCGGATTTCGTTCGTTCCCGCCCTTGGAAGCCACCAGGATCACCCGCGACTCGTCGTGGATGGGCGATGTCAGCATCGACGAGCGGGGCAGCCCCGACGTGCGGCCGACGGTGTGGAGTTCCACTGCGGCCATGCCCGACAGGGTCGTGGGCCAGCGCCCGCCGGTCACGCGCAGGACGCTCTTGTGAACCCGGTTGAGGAACCTGAACCCGGCGTCCGTGTCCATCCGCCGCTTGCCTGTGGTCACGCCGCACTCCTCGCCGCGGCCTTCGGCGTCACCAACGGCGTCGTCATCGGCGTTGCGGCCCCCATCTCGGTCTGTCGAGAGTGCAGATCTGTCGCCACTCCCTCGTGGATTGGGCAAGGGCAACCGTAGTGCGCTCGACGGCGCTGCCCGCGCTCCGCCGCACCAGGTCCGACGACCCGTCGTCCGAGCTCTGTCGAGGCGTATCCTCTGGTGGCGAGCAGCCCGATGGGCGAAGAGGCCCGATGCAGCCGGAGCGCCGGCCGCTTGGCGGCATGGGGCGACAGAACAGCGGGGAGGGCCAGATGTCCAGCGGAACGAAGCGGTTCGAGTTGCGGGGGATCAACCACCTGGCACTGGTCTGCCGGGATATGGAAGTGACCGTCGACTTCTACACCAACGTCCTCGGCATGCCGCTCGTCAAGACGATCGAGCTGCCCGCGGGCATGGGACAACACTTCTTCTTCGACTGCGGCGGCGGCGACTGCCTCGCCTTCTTCTGGTTCCCGAACGCTCCGGACGGCGTGCCCGGCGTGAGCGCACCGGCAGCCCGGCCCGACCAGGGCGACCTGACCAGCGCCATCGGATCCATGAACCATGTCGCCTTCGACGTTGCACCCGAGAAGATCGAGGAGTACCGGGATCGGCTCATTGCCGCCGGGATCGACTGCACCGAGATCGCCAACCACGACGACTCCGAGTGGGGTATCAGCGACGAGATGCACTCGGGGGTCTACGTCCGGAGCATCTACTTCCAAGATCCCGACGGCATCCTCTTGGAGTTCGCCTGCTGGATGCGAGACTTCGACCACACCGACGTCACGCACTCCCCCGCTCGGGCGGCGTCTCGCGCTTTCTCGAGCGGCCCCGGCGACGCGACGGGCTCGGATCAGGACGAAACCATCGAACCGATCGACCTGTCCGAACCCGTTTCCCCCAGTCCGGTCTGATCCCTCGAACTCCACCGTCACCGCCAACCCCCCTCACACGACACCGAGACCACGCCGATGCCCCGACTCCGCCAGGTCCCCAAGGACGAGGCCACCGCGCCCATCGTGACCACCATGTACGAATGGCTCTTCGAGGGCCGTGACCCCGTTGCCGAGCCAGGTCGCTGGGATGGGACTACGGGCGACTGGTGGACCGTCTTCGCCCTGAGCCCCGAGATCCTGGAGCACTGCGTCAAGGGATTCGGCTTGTACCAGTCCCCCACCCGGGTCCTCGATCCCGAAATTGCGCGAGCTCGGCCAGATCCGCGCCGGTTGGGCCGCCGGGAGCCAGTTCGTGTTCTCCCAGCACGCCAAGTCCATGCGCGGGCTCGGCATGCCCGAGGAGAAGATCACGCACATTCCCGCCTGGTCCGTCGCCCCGGACGGAACCTACAGCCGGGCCGAGCGCGCCGTTCTCGCCTACACCGATTGCCTCGTGTACGGCCACGGCCGGGTACCCGACGAGCTCTTCGCGGAGCTGAGACGTCACCTCCATGACGAAGCGCTGCTGGAGCTCACCTACATCACGACCCTCTACTTTCAGCACGCTGTCATGTCCCGAGCCCTGCGAACCGAGTTCGACGACCGCGACGATCCCATCGTCGAGATCGCCGGCCCTCCGGGCGCGACCGCCATGGAACCCGGACCGGCCCGGTGACGGCGGCCCACGTCGTCGACCCATCCGACGAGGCCCGGCACCCGCCCGACGACGCCGAGCTCTGGAACGAGTCGTACTACTGCGACTTCGTCCAGTCGGCCGATCCTGGCCCGTCTCGACTCTCCCCCACCTCCACCACCACTACCCGCACCCCCACCTCCGCCGACGCGACCGGCGATCTGTGGGGAGGTTGGTTGCGACTCGGCCTCTACCCGAATCGCCAGGTCGCCTGGTGGACGGCCTGGCTGGTGATCCCCGGGTCAGGCGGCACCTGCTGTGTTGACTATGCCGCTCCGGTCCCGGACGGGAACGGCCTCGCGTCGAGCTCCGATGTCGCGGACGTTGAGATCGAGATCGTGCGGCCGCTCGAGGAATTCCGCCTGCGCGTGCCCCGGATGCAGGCCAAACAGTTCTCCCGCCCCGAAGATGCCTATTCGGACACCGGGTGGGAACCGACGTCGGCCAGCCTCGACCTGACCTGGACGACCGCCGGCACGCCGTACCACTACGTCCTCACCACTCGGTACGAGATCCCGTGCACGGTGGCGGGCACCGTGACGCTCGGTGATCACACGCTCGACGTCAACGGGCAAGGACAACGCGACCACTCCTGGGGCGTCCGCGATTGGTGGGCCTTCGGTTGGTGCTGGTCGTCGGCTCGTCTGGACGACGGCACCCGGATCCATCTCGCCGACATCCGCATCCCCGGCTCGCCGGCCTTCTTCGGCTACGTGCAGACACCGACTCCTGAGGGCCGGTCGCTTGTGCACACGATCACGTCGCTGTCTGTCACCGAGGACCTCGGCCCCGTCGGTTTCCCGACGGTCGCCCGGATCGAGCTGACGGCCATGGACATGACGAACCCCGATGGCAACGAGTCGGAACCGCTCGAGCTCGGGATCGACGTCGAGCCCCTGGCGTATGGCCCGGTGCTGCTCCGGGACGAGGACGGCCGCACGAGTCGATTCCCGAGGGCGTTGGTTCGATACCGCGCCGACGACGGCCGGAACGGCGCCGGCTGGATCGAGTGGAACCAGCCCCAGCCGTAACCCACCAGAAGAGAACCAGCCGCAACCCACAACAAGAGAAAAGGATTGAGTGGCAGACTTTGGGCGTGCCCCTTCCTGCGGCGTCTGATGGTGAAGAGGTGGCCAGCGTGGTTCTCGCCCTTCTCCATCAGGTCCATGACCAGCTGCGCGACGAACTCGACGGGCTTGAAGTCGATGCCCTCAACTGGGTACCGACGAGGGGTGCGAACTCTATCTCCACTGTCATCACCCACCTCGTCGGGTCCGAAGCCGAGACGCTTCTGTGCGTGGCCGGCCTGCCCTGCGAACGAGATCGAGCGGCAGAGTTCGTGGGCCAGAAACTCACCATGGATGGGGTACTCGAATTGATTGACGAAGCCGACGACCTCGTCGCAGCGGTGACACCGCGCATCGAGGCCGACCGCCTGATGTCGGTCTTCGCCCTTCCAACTCTGCCCGCCGGGGAAGTGCGCTCTGGGTTGACCTGGTTGATCGGAAACTACGGCCACGCTCGCGAACACCTCGGGCACATCCAGCTGGCCAAACAGCTCTATCACGCTGAGCAATGACGCAGCGACCCGGGAGCGGATTCGTTCCGTAATGTCCTTTGATCGTCGGATTATTGACGGCTGGCGGCCTTGGCCGTCACTTGAAGAACGAATGGAACGGTCGGACACCCTCATCTTTGTGGACCTCCCGGAGACCAGCCGTTCTCCCTCAGCCCGATATGGTCCAAATAGGATGCGGGCGTGAGCAGACGTGTACGGTACGCGGGACCACGCCGAATTCCTGTGACTGACGGTCATGAGGCCGAGGCCAAGGCGGCGCAGCTGCGCAAAGGCCCAAACCGGATTGGTCTCTTCTTCCTCCGAGTGCTGGGTTTCCGCGGTGAGGTCACCCCGCCGACCGGTCAGGAAGGCCACGCCGGACCGTCTCACAAGCACCCCGTGCAGCACGAGCACCCCGTGCAGCACGAGCACCCCGTGCAGCATGAGCACCCCGTGCAGCACGAGCACCCAGCCCCCGGCACGTAATGCGCATGAGAAAGCGTCGCAATCGCTCCGAAAGCGGCCGCCCAACGCATCCGCTTCCGTCGAACCATTCAGCTGTCTTCCCCCAAGAGCGGCTCGCTGGCTCTCGGGTGGCCCACCCAACTGAGCTCATGATCGGTGAACGGCGCAGGTCGTCGATTCACGGTCGCGACGGCCGAGAGCTTCGACGGGTCTGGCCGAAGCGTCGTTGGTTTCTTTGAGCCGTCGTTCCGCCCCAGGCCGAACGGCTGGGCCGAATTTTGGCTCAGAGGTAGCGTGCCGGGATGTGGAGGCTCACGACCCAGTTGGGTGCGTCCACTACCTCGGAGATCCGGAGGTCAGCGATGAGACTGAGCAGGAGGTAGGCATCGACGGGGTTTAGGGATGTTCGTGCGACAACACTATCGATGCCTCGACGGGTGGCTTCGCGGGCCGCATCGAACAGATCGGGACCAATGCCGGTCGTCGTCACGAATCGGGTGTCGAGCGCAGGGGCCTCATGAACGAGCCATGGCGATCCCGCATGCGGAGCGTCGGCTCGGTCCAGACGCACCGTTAGCGTGGAACCAGTCTCTGCTCCGGTCCCGCAGACCTCGCCATCTCCCTGAAGCGCATGGGCGTCCCCGGCGGAGAACAAGGCTCCGGACACGAGAACCGGTAGATGGAGCTGCGTTCCCGCCCCCATCTGGCAGATGTCCATGTTTCCGCCGTGGCTCGCGGGAACGAGGATCGGCCATGGCCCGGGCGCTGCTGGAGCGACACCAATGGTTCCAATCATCGGGCGAGCTGGTAGCTCGACCCCGATCGGGGTGTGCACCCCACTGTGGTCGACTTTCGAGATCCAAAGTTGAGCATCCGGGAAATCGTCGGCCAAGAGGCCGAATCCGGGGATATTTGCTGTCCATGACCATCGTGCCGGGGAGATGTCGAGGATGGTGACGACCAGACCATCTCCGGGCTCAAGACCATCGACGGCAATCGGACCTGTGCAGGGATTCACCTGCGCGAAGTCGAGACGACCGATCGCATCGGATCCATCCTCCGGGGAGACCTGACCGCCGCTGGCGTCCAGAAGCTCGAGCTCTACCTCCGTGCCGGCAGCAACCCGCAGAACCGGTTCGATAGAACGATCCCAGAACGCGTGGCTGTGAATGGATCCGATCCGTCGCTCTGTCATCGCGCCCCCCAAAGCCCTCGCCCGGTCTCCCGGCGACTCGCCAACCTACAGGTCGATGGTGCCATCCCACGTCAGTGCCAGCAGGCCGTCGGGGCGCTGATCGAGATCACCTCATCTCCAAACGCGGCGAGGAGCTGGTGCGAGGCCGGCTGAGTGCCGAGGAGAGTCATAGAGATCGCACTGGGCTGCCGAGGCTGTTCGGAGGCGAATACTGCTCCCGTAACCGGATTCACGCACGCCAGCACACCCCATTCGTTCTGGATCCAAAGGCTTCCGGCCGCGTAGAGGGTCGAGTCGCCCATCGGCCAGCCGAAGACGTCGCCGGGCGGCTTGTCGAATCCGCGGTATGTCGGGGCGAGCCCCGGAGGAGTGATCGCCGTCAGTCCTGCGGCCTCGAGCAGTTCGGTCTCCCCCATCATCCCTGTCCGAAACGATGTGGCGACACCGTCCGGCAGTGCCGTCAACTCGCCGCCTGCCACCGACTCGGTCACCGGGCTGGTTGCCGAGGTCGTGGAGAGCAGCTTCCCGCTGATCGCCATACGCTCCTCGACGGCGGCGTCGACCATCTTGCCGTCGATCGTCGGATAAGAGAGTGAAACGTAAAGGAGGTGGTCCTCCGGATCAGTGGCCTGGCTCGTGATGGAGCCAGTGGCAACGGTCTCGGTCGACCCGATTGCCCCGGTTCGCGCGTCCAAGTGCACAAGCGTGTTCCCGTAGCCCACCCACACCGTGTCGTGCGACCCCGGACTCACCAATGTCGCGGACCCAACCTCATTACCCGGTTGCGGAGCGGGGAGCGAGACTTGCCGCACGAGGCGCAATGTGACGGGGTTCACCTGGCAAAGCTCTGGCCCTGGCGGTTGGCTCCCTTTGCCGATGGAACCGCCCACCCACAAGGAGCCGTCGGCCAGGCTCAAGTTTTCGGAGAACCCGCCCCCGAGACCGATGGTCGGGCCCTCGTGTACCTCACCTCTTTGGAGGCTGAAAGCTTCAAGTAGATCTGGTCCTGGTTGGTCACCCACCTCCGAAGCCAACCCGTACACCCACCCAAGGGATGGGTCGAACACCTGCGCGGACGCTTTCTTGACAAGGACCTTGTAAGGCCACGTTTTCGGTACTCCGGACTCTGCGGCCGAAGCGGTCGTCGACGGCAAAGCCACTCGTGGGATGACGCAACCGTGGCTGTTGACCGGAAGAACCGTAGCGCTGGCTGAGAACGAAAGACCGAGCGTTGTTGGGAGTGTCGACGCTCCCAGCATGATGCAAACGGCTAGTTGACGACGCCGCCCGCTAGTCAGCACGGGTTGACTAGCTGACGCGCCTCGATCCCTTTTGGCGAGACTCGCCATTTGCACATCATGAACGTTTCACGCTCGGGGGGTCCGACCGGTTGACTTGAAGTGTGAGATTGCTACAGAAGTCCCACCGTATGCCGGGCATATACGAGGTTGAGCAACATCGCCGCAGCGCCCGTTAGGCGGAGATCACGGGAGTGCCAGGTTCAACCCGAACGTCATCAGGATTGGTAATCAAGAACGTTCGTCGTACTTCGTCGAGCCCTTCTGGTAGGACTTGCACAAGTACGCAGTTATCCTTCACGTCGGGTCCCCAACTCGTGAGTCCCTCTTCCGTGCCCATGATTTCCACGATCCCGTCTCGCAGAGCCAACAGATGTCGGTAGCTGAATCGGAACTGAACGACCGTGACATTGTCGGGTGAATCCATCACCCTGACGATCTCCGCTCGATGTCGCTCGATGTCATCAGTGGATGCAATGACCCATGACGTTTCACCATCAAGCCAATGTCCCGCATACGTCTCTGGCATGGTCTCGACGTAGTCATGGATGCGGGCCGCATCGAGACGTACGGAGTCCTCCACCGTCACAGCTTGACAGGTCGCGATCCAGGGAGAGTGCTCCATCCGCGGGTTCTACCGGTGATTTAGCCGGCAGAACGTCGCAAACGTTCGATAAGAATGCACTCAGGACTCGGTCAACCGTGGGAGCAGTCGATACGCCATGAAGCTCGGAAACCCTTTGACGTCCTCCAGATCGCCCGGGAAGCGCTCGAGGGCTTCGGTGCTCGGCTGTGCCTCGGCGATTCGATCGACCACGAAACCGGCGTCTGCAAATGCCTCGACCACGACGGACAGGGGTCGGCGCCAAAAGTGCTGGGTGGCTTCGACGGGGCCTTTTTGCCAGGTATCGGTGACCAGCTCGGTGTCGAAGTAGCCGCCTTTCTGCGAGGGCAGTGGACGAGCGAACGGGTGATCGAGGGACAGCACGAGCCATCCCGTTGAACGGAGCGCCGTTCGAAAGGAGTGCAAAGGCGCATCCCAATCCCTGAGGTAGTGGAGTGCCAACGAGCAGGTGATCCCGTCAAGTGTCCCGGGCTCGAGTGGTAGCGGTTCAGCCAGATCGGCCACGAAGATGCGTGCCCTCTCGCCGCACCGCCGCTTGGTCTCCTCCACCATCGCTGGGCTGAGGTCGATCCCTATGGCGTCAGCCCCTTGGTCCAGCAGCCATTCGCACTGCGCCCCGGACCCGCATCCCGCGTCGAGCACGACCTTTCCCGCCAGCGGTCGAGGTACCAGAGAGCGAAGCGCTGGACGCTCGAGAAACCCGTTGAATGGTCCATCGTCGGTCGTGGACGACCACACCGGAGCCAGCCGGTCATAGGCGTCTCTGGTAAGCCGGGTATGTTCCGCCTGGCTCGACGGCGCTTCGGAGCTCATCTGAGCTTTGTAGCAGAACCGACGTCCTGACACCCAGGGGCTCAATCGCCGTACGACTGCAATGCTGAGGGCGTGACGCATGAAGCGGCAATAGGCGCCGACGCAGCCGCTTCGATTCTTTCGGAGGTGACAGGGAAGCACTTCCGCCTGGTGGGGCAACTCAGCGGAGGCGAAACCGGAGCTCACCAGTTCATCGGACCGGATGGGCAAGTGATCGTCGTGAAGTGGGACACGACGATCGATGGCCGAGCCTTCCGGGGCCAGGCCGTTCCCCTTTCCGAGCGGCTTCGACTCCGGGCTGGCTGGCCGGTTCCAGCTGAATCTGTCGTCGATGCCGAACAGGTCCGTTTTGTCATCCAGGAATTCATGACGGGCACTCCCCCGACCACAATCGATCACCGACTCGTCGACCAGCTCTTGGACCTCCATTCGCGCCGACTCGGATTGGCCGAACCTCACGACCCGATCCGCTGGCCGATGAACCTCATCACCACACTGGCTGTTGGTGGGCACGGATATTGCCGTCATGAGTCCTTACGTGGTTACGACACGCGCACGCGGTCGCTGATCGAACGAATCGAAGTGTTCGGGGCTTCTCTGGAGGTAGAAGACTTTGTCGGTGACGATGTCGTCCACTGGGACCTCCACCCTGGGAACCTTCTCGTTGATGCGAACGGCCTCTCGGCCGTGGTGGACACTGACTTCGCCATCGTTGGCGACGCTGCGTTCGATTTGGTCATGTTGGCTCTGACCAGCTTGCCTCTCACGTGCGAACCCGGCGTCAGATCCCGACTCTTTGCCGAGGCTTTCGATCAGCTGAATGAGGTGAGATCACAGGCCTACCTTGGGCACCTGTTCGTTCGGCTGATCGACTGGCCGATCCGGCGAAACAGCCCGGCCGAAGTGGAATTCTGGCTGGCCCGGGCAGAGGAACTCCTCACGATCTGAACGGCTGGGGCCGAGGCCGGATCTCCGCACCGAGCGGTCTCGGCCGGGCCGACGTCGCGGATCAGCGTCGACCGAGAGTGGCGGTCGTGAGCGTGACGACGAGCGGCCTCGTGACGACCCCGCCGAAATCCCTTCGTATGAAGGACTCCATATCGTCGAGCAAGGCGGCGCGGTCGGACTCCTTCATCATCTGGGTGCTCGAGTACGAGAGCATCAGATTTCGGTAATCCGGGGCGCTGTACGTCTGATCCCAGTCGTACTTCCGGACGGCAATGGAATCGAAGCGGCGATCTGCGTCCAAAACGGTGCGGATCGCCGGATCGACGCGGCCACGAGTCGGTGCCGAAGGTCCCCTGTGGCCCTCTCCATATCGCTCGTATATCGGCTGGGCGGCGGCGAAGAAGCCCGCATCTTCGGGCGAGTCGACCTGAATCAACTCGACGATCGCCACGAGGCCGCCCGGTCGCAGGATCGCCGCGGGCCGATCGGTCTGTGCTTCCGGAGAAATCCAGTGGTACGCCGTAGCGGAGAACACGGCGTCCGCGCTGCCATCCGCGATCTTCGTGACCTCGAAGTCGCCGACGCAGACGCGCAGCCGATCCGAAGTGATGTTCGAACGCAACTTGGCGGCCATGGCGGGACCGATCTCCATGGCGAGCACCGACGCCCCGTGGGCGATGAGATCCTTCGTGGCCTGGCCTGTTCCCGGACCGACCTCGACGATCTCCGGCTGGGGCGGCAGCATGAGGAAGAGGGCGTCGAACAGTTCGGCGGGATACGAGGGCCGCACGCTGTCGTAGACGTCGGCCGCTTCGTCGAAGGAGAGCCTGATGTCGTCTGGTCGCACTCGTGCCTCTTACGTCAGGGTGCCTGGTCCCTGAGGAACCACACGCCGACGTCCCGGCAGTCCGGTTAGCGGAGGAGGTCGCCGATGATCTTGGCGCCACCGATGCCTGCGGCCGCCCCTTCCGCCGCGTGATGGTCGCCGTCGCGTGGCAGATACTCCGCAATCACCCCGGCCAGGATGGGCGTCGGCATCGACTGGAGCCAGACCCGTCCGGGACCGGTCATCACCGCGAAATGGTGCCCGTCCTGGCCCATGTAACGATTCGCCATACCCGGCACCTTCTGCACGGAGAACGTCACCGAGGCCTGGAAGAGACCGGCGTGACCCGGGTGCACTCGCAACGACTGGCCGGCGGCGAGGTCGTAGATGATCACCTCTCCCTGCAGATCGACGAACGCCCGCCCGCTGCCGCCGATCTTCTGGAGGATCAACCCCTCGCCCCCGAAGATCCCGCCGCGGATCGATTGCTGAAATCCCATCGAGAGCTCGATCCCGGGTGTCGCCGCCATGAAGCCATGGCGGTGCACCATGAACTCGTTCCCCGGTACGACGTCGATGGGCAAGATGTGACCGGGCACCTTCGACGCGAAAGCGATGGAACCCGGTCCCCCTTGGGCGGTGTAGGTGGTCATCATGATCGATGCGCCGGAGACGGCTCGCTTGACCGCGCCCATGATGCCCTTCCCGCCCATGCCCCCGCCCGTATTGGTGGCGAACTCCACCGAGTCCGACATCCAGCTGAACTGCCCCGCCTCCGAGACGACAGACTCGCCCGGCTGCAGCGACAGCTCCAGCACGGGCATCGTCGTTCCATGGATGGTCTCTTCCATCATGACCTCCCTCGGCGGCTCTCCACCTCACCAAAGCCTCTCGAAGCCGCTTCTCTGACCCTCGCCGTCATATCGGGGCCGCATCTTCTGGCAGCTCCGCGTCCTCCGAGCGTACGTCCTCTCCCGGACCGTGCGCTCCCCGGACGAGGCGCTCGGCCAGCGTCACCTCCACCAGTCCCAAGGCGACGCCGAACACGTCGCCCAGCAAGAAGCTCGTCAGGAAGATGGCGACCGTCCGTTCATGGGGAATGACCTCCTTGATGAGGATGAGCAGCTCGTGCTCGACCGCCAAGGGCAGCGTGATCATCAAGAAGACCAGGAGGAAATGGGGCCAGACGAATTGGACGGAACGGCGGAGCGCCTGGGGCACCCGGCAGTCCAGCAGGTTGATCAGCGGCCCGACCAGGGCGAAAAGGGTGTCCACGACCAAGCCCGGAACAAGCGCCGCTGCGGCTGCAGTCGCGCTGACGACCAGGAGAACCAGCTCGGCCAGGATCAAGCGCCCCCAGGGCAGCGTGCGCAGCACGACGTGAATAGGTTGCGGAGGTTCATTGCGCTCGACGGAGCCGACGAGGCGCTCGAGCATTCCGCTGTAGAAGGTCAATCCCAGACTCGAGGCGCCGAATACGAAGACCCCGGCGACCGATTCCAGACCGAGGTGATCGGTGGCGATCTTGGCGAAGAAGACACCGTTGATCGCATCGAGCCCGAAAATGACCACCGCCGGTACGAGCACCCGGCCCGGCTCCGCCTTGAGCGTCCGCCACGCCATGGTGATGAGCTCGATCGGATGAAGAGGCGGGCGGGCGGAGCGCTTTTCTCCGACGGCGGGTCCGGAGGTCCGAGGCTGATCAGGATGGGGGGCACCCGCGGTCCCATGTCCGTCGCCCGCGGACGGTTCCGATGACGTCATCGCCTTGGACTCACCCAGGGTGCCGGCTCGACACTCGCCGCGTCACGCCGGCATGAACCCGTCGCCGACGAAGTCGAAGAGACGCCGGCCGGGGTCGAAGGCAACCGTGGGTCCGTCGAGGCGGTGCTGTCCGACCGTCATGACCGTCGACTCCGGCGCCACGAACTCGACCTCCTCGAACCCGGCCGCGGCGAAGTCGGCACGGATGGACGGCGTCGCATCCGGCGGGCGGCGGTGTCGGGTCCAGATCACGTGTCCCCCGGGCCGACAGAATCCCCGAAGCGCCTGGATCGTCGACGTGATGTCCGACCTACTGATGTTCCCGAAGATCCCGCACACGAGGACGAGATCTGCGGGAACGTAGGCCTCGTAGCACCGGGACAACGAGGCGTCCCCGTGCTGAATCTGCACGTAAGGCCCCACCCCTACCGATTCTGCCCGCTCCCGAGCGAAGGCGACGAGCTCCGGGTCGAGCTCCACCAAAATGGCCGACACGTCAGCACGTCGCCGATGAGTCGAAACCACGTCGATGATGTCCCGACCCTGCCCGGCACACATCGACACCACCCGGATGGGTCCCGAGTGGGACTGAGGGACCCCGTCGAGCACCTCGGAGACCATGCGCTGGACCGTCCGCAGGCGCAGGGTGAGGTTCGACCCGGGATCCTCGTACTCGCGGTGCCAGCGGACCCAGTGCGACTCGTCCGCCGGTGTTCCGTCCACATGATCCCCGGATGACATCGACGCCCATCGTAGGGTGGGCCCGGAGCCGGTCCGTTGCCCGACCGAGACGATCGATCCCCGATGACCCACCGAGCGCCGCCACATCCATGACCGACCCACGACGGACGACCGAAGACAGAGGACCGAACGGCCACCGAGCCCCGAACGGCCACCGAGCCCCGACCGGTGAGCGAGGACCGGTGAGCGAGGATCGACCGCGAACCGGGCCGGCCCGCATCACGTCGTCGGGACCGGTGGCGGCCCGATGACGGCGCTCCGATCGACTCCATGATCAAGTACATCGGATCGAAACGCCGCCTCGTCCCGGTCCTGGCCAAGATCGCCGAGGTGGCCGTCGAACACGGGGCCACGACGGCCCTCGATATGTTCACCGGCACCACCCGCGTCGCCCAGGCCTTCAAGGCTCGCGGCCTGCACGTCACCGCCGTCGACAGCGCCCGCTATTCGCACGCCTTCGCCCAGACCTACGTCGAGGCGGATGCCGACGCCACCGACGTGCACGCGCTGCAGGCAGCCGTCGATCACCTCAACTCGCTGCCCGGCAAACCGGGCTACGTCCACGAGATGTTCAGCCGTCAGGCCCGGTTCTTCCGACCGGAGAACGCCGCTCGGATTGATGCCGCCCGCGACGCCATCGAATCGGAGCATGCGGGGTCGCCGCTGTTCCCCTTGCTGTTGACCTCACTCATCGAGGCGGCGGACCGCGTCGACTCGACGACCGGGTTGCAGATGGCGTACGTGAAGCAGTGGGCGCCGCGGTCGTTCAATCCCTTGGAGCTGCGGGTGCCCCACCTCCTGGCAGGTACCGGGCGTGCCATTCGCGGCGACGCGATCGAGCTGGCGCCGGAGCTCGGTCACTTCGACCTGGCGTACTTGGATCCGCCGTACAACCAGCATCGGTATTTCACCAACTACCACGTGTGGGAGACGCTGGTCGCCTGGGATGCGCCCGAGGCCTATGGCGTGGCCCGCAAGCGAGTGGACGCCCGTGATCCATCCACTCGATCGGCCTTCAATTCCAAGCGCACCATGCCGGAGGCCCTGGCTTCGGTGGTTCGATCCCTCTCGTGCGATCTGCTCGTGGTCTCGTACAACGACGAGTCGTGGCTGGGGAGCGATCAGCTCGATGCGCTGTGCTCCCAATCCAGAGCCGGCGGCGCCGGTCCGGCGGCGTTCGCCGGGTCGCGGCGGGTGGAGTCCTCGCCGCCGCGGGCGATGGCGACGCTGGCCTTCGATTCGGCGCGCTACGTCGGGGCACGGATCGGGATCTTCGACCCGTCCGGACGCAAGGTAGGCCGCGTGAGCCACCTCAAGAACCGGGAACTGCTCGTGATCGTCGGTGCGGAGGGTCTCGTGCGGCGGGTGGTCGATGCCGTCGGGGCGGGAGCGATCGGAGTGTCGGTCCGGCCGATCGCCATGAGGGGCGAAGGTGACGAAGATCTCGGCCAGACGGCGGTGGGCTGCCATCAGGCGGCCGATCGACTACAACAGGCAACGTGAGCAAGCGCGATCGGGACGGCGGCCGTCAAGACCCGGGCCAGCACGACGGCGGACGGCACGACGGCGGACGGCACGACGGTGGACGGCACGACGGTGGACGCCACGACGACGGAGCCCACGACGGCGGACGGCACGACGACGGACGGCACGACGACGGAGCCCACGACGACGGAAGCCAGCGGGACTATGCCCGTCTGGAGGACACTGACCTCTCACTGAGGTTCTCGAAGGACGAGGAAGGGAAGCGGATCGGAAAGGCGCAGCGCCGCCTGTTGCACCTTCGGCTGATCAACGGCGGCCAGCTGAATGACGGCAAACTCGGGCCTCCGGTGTGCATCGTCTTCGAGGGCTGGGACGCCGCCGGCAAGGGCGGTGCGATCAAGCGGCTCGTCGAGCCTCTCGACCCCCGTCACGTTCACGTCGCGCCCTTCGCGGCCCCGACCCCGGACGAGCTGCGGCACCACTTTCTCTGGCGGTTCTGGCCTCCACTCCCCGGGTGGGGAGGCATGACCATCTTCGACCGCAGCTGGTACGGCCGGGTCCTGGTCGAGCGGGTCGAGAATCTCGCCACCGAGGTGCAGTGGCGACGGGCCTACCAGGAGATCAACGACTTCGAACACACATTGGCCGAAGAGGGCATGATCGTGATCAAGCTCTGGATGCACATGTCACACGAGGAGCAGCTGCGCCGCTTCGTGCGCCGGCGCGACGATCCGCTGAAGAGCTGGAAGCTGACCGAGGAGGACTGGCGCAACCGCGAGAAGCGGGCCGAGTACGACGAAGCCGTGTCCGACATGCTGCGATTGACATGCGGGCCTCTCGCCCATTGGGACGTGATCTCGGCTGAGAGCAAGCGGTACGGGCGTGTCGAGGTGATCGAGACGGTCATACGACGGATGGAACAGGGAATGCGCCGCTGGGGCATCCCGGTGCCTCCGCACGACGCCGCCGAGGAGGAGACCGAGCTGGCGCTGGTCTACGACGACGCCGAGTTCCAGCCGGACGCCGACTGGTCCTGGGCCAACGGAGCCGATGGATCGGTCGGCGGGGATCGGAGCGGCGCACCGGACAACAACCGGGCTGGGCCTGGGGACCCATCCGCAGACCGGAGCGGGGACCGGGCTGGGCCTGGGGACCCATCCGGGGACAGGAGCGGGGACCGGGCTGGGCCCAGGGACCCATCCGGGGATCGGCTGCAGGCCTGAGACACCCTGGCGGCGGGATCAATCGGGCGCAGCAGGACCCCGAGCTGCGACAATCGACGCATGAATCCAGCGGGACCAACTGATCGGCCGGTAGGGCCGCCCTCGCGACCGGGCATCACGATCCCGTTCGACGGGATCCCGCTCCGCGAGCATCGAGACTGGTTCGCCCGGCTGCGCGAGCTCGGGTACACGGATATCTGGTCGGCCGAGGTCGACGGCTACGACGGGTTCACCCCCCTGGCCCTGGCGGCCGCATGGGAGCCGGAGCTGAACCTCGGTGTCGCGATCACCCCGGCCTATACGAGAGGGCCGGCGCTCCTGGCCCAGAGCGTGGCCGCC
This sequence comes from uncultured Acidimicrobiaceae bacterium, assembly GCA_963828505.1. Classification (GTDB taxonomy): domain Bacteria; phylum Actinomycetota; class Acidimicrobiia; order Acidimicrobiales; family RAAP-2; genus Bog-473. The sequence goes on along the minus strand of CAWHFM010000009.1, from coordinate 171,909 downwards.
ATGGCAGACGCCGCTCCCGGGCACTTTGCCTGTGGATTGGGCGCGTCCTCCGAAGTGATCGTTGCGAATTGGAACGGTCTCGCATTCGAGAACCAATTCCGCCGCGTTCGTGACACCCTTCGCTTCATGCGCCAGGCCTTCACGGGCGAGAAGGTGACCGAGGAGTACGACACCTTCCGGGTCAAGGGATTCCGGCTGGCCCGAATTCCCGAACAGCTCCCGCCGATCTACCTCGCTGCGCTCCGCCCCGGGATGTTGCACCTGGCGGGCCGGGAGGCGGACGGCGCCATCCTGAACTGGCTCAGCGCCTCGGACGTCGCCACCTCGGTGGCCGAGGTCGAGAAGGCGGCGGCGGGATCGCACCGGGAGATCGTCGCCCGCATCTTCGTCATCGTCTGCGACGATGCGAAAGTGGCCCGGTCCATCGGGCGGCGCATGATCACCGCCTACCTGAACGTCGAGGCCTACGCCGAGTTCCATCGCTGGCTCGGTCGAGGCCCGGCACTCCAGCCCATGTGGGACGCCTGGTCGGAGGGCGATCGCAAGAAGGCGCTCGAGGTCATCCCCGACCAGGTGGTCGACGACCTCGTCGTGCACGGGTCGCCGGAAGAGTGCCGGGCCCACATCCAGCGATACGTCGACAACGGCGTGACCATCCCAGCCCCGGCCGTCATCCCGATCGGCATCGATCTGGCCGATGCCATTGCCGGCCTGTCTCCATCCGCTGGATAGCACCGGACGAGACGACGGCAACGCCAGGCACCAAGGACCAAGGACCATGACAAGCCGAAGGATTCCGAGGAGCACAGACGAACGATGACCACGATGGATTTCCGAACGACGTCGGTGTCAGCCCTCGTCCGCTCGGTCCGCTCCAAGGAGGTCAGCGCGCGGGAGCTGACCCAGGCGGCACTCGAGCGGATCGAAGCGCTCGACGGCACCTACAACGCATTCGTCGCCCTGAACGCGAGCCGGGCGCTCGAGGAGGCGGACGCCGTCGACGCCAAGATCGCCTCCGGCACCGACCCCGGGGCCCTGGCGGGCATCCCGATCGGCGTGAAGGACCTGAGCAATGCCAAAGGATTCACCACCACGTACGGATCGGTCCTCCACGCCGACGACCCACCGGCGACGGTGGACGACCCGTTCGTCGCGCGGCTCCGGGCCGCCGGCTGCATCGTGGTCGGCAAGACGAACACGCCCGAGTTCGGCTGGATGGGTAACACGACCAACGCCCTCTTCGGCCCCTCGAGGAACCCGTTCGACCCTTCCCGGGGCCCGGGTGGCTCGTCCGGTGGGACGGCGGCCGCGCTGGCGGCGGGCATGGTGCCACTGGCGACCGGGTCGGACGGCGGCGGCTCCATCCGGATCCCGTCGGCCTGCTGTGGACTGTCGGGGATGAAGCCGTCGCTCGGCCGCGTCCCGGCCGGCGGTCCGCACCCGCCCGGCTGGATAGATCTCTCGACCAACGGGCCCATGGCCCGCACCGTTGCCGACGTTGCGCTCGCCCTCGACGTAGCCGTGGGACCAGACCCCACCGATCTGCGCTCGCTGCCCCGCCCCGAGGCGTCGTGGTTGGCCGCACTCGACGATCCGCACGTCCCGGTCCGAGTCGCGTACGCACCGACGCTGGGTTACGCCACGGTCGACGCCGAGGTGCGCGCCGCCTGCGACCGCGCCGTTGGGGTGCTGGAATCCCTGGGCGCTGAGATCATCGTTCTCGATTCGGTTTTCGACAACGACCCCGTCGGCGATTTCCTCACCTTCACGGCGGCCTGCACGCTTCGCACCTTGCAACCCTTCGTCGGTCATCCACGCTGGGAGGAGGTCGACCCGCTGCTCCGCAGCCTGACCTCATCGGCCGAGTCGACGACGGCGGTGGAGATGCTTCGGGTGCTCGATCGGTTCCACGCCATGAATCTGCAGCTCGTGTCGCTGTTCCGGAGGCACCGGATCCTGGTCACACCGACGTGCTCGGGCACGGCACCCTTCGTCGGCGAAATCACCGCACCCGTCAACGGAGAGCCGACCGTGAACTGGGTCCAGTTCACCTACCCGTTCAACATGACCCGCTCGCCCGCAGCGACGGTGTGCGCCGGTACGAGCAGCGAGGGACTGCCGATCGGCATCCAGCTCGTCGGTCCTCAGCACGGCGACCTGGTGGTGTTGCGGACCGCCGCTGCCCTCGAGGCCGCACTCGATCTCGACGTCCGGGCCAGTCTCCCTTCGCTCCCCGCCTGAAGAACCCACCCGAACGATCCATCCATACGATCCATCCGACAATCCGAGCCATACCATCCATCCGACAATCCGAGCCATACCATCCATCCACCATCCGAGCCATACGATCCACGTAGGGAGGTCGAGACCATGTCCATCACCACCCCAGTCCATACTGCCGACGCCGTTCGACTCGTCGGAGTCGAGGACGCACCCTGGGCCGACACAGGGATGGGTGTGCTACTGAAGGTCGTCCGATTCGACGCGCAGCGAGGGACCTGGGTCATCCTCAATCGCTTCAAGCCCGGCGTGCAGCTGCAGACACACCGCCACACCGGCTCGGTCGACGCGTTCACGTCAGCCGGCCGATGGCACTACCTCGAGTACGACTTCTACGTCACGCCAGGCTCCTATCTGTTTGAGCCGGCGAACTCCGTCCACACCCTGCACGTCCCCGAAGACAATGCCGAGGACACCGACGTCTGCTTCATCATCGAGGGTGCGCTGCTCAACCTGCGCGAGGACGGATCCGTCGAATCCGTTTCGGACGGGCCCGGGACGCTAGCCGCCTACTTCGCCTTGCTCGAAGCGCAGGGTGATCCCCGCCCGAACGGCTTGATCGTGTGATCACGCCTCCATCGAGCGTGCGTGATCAGGGTCGATGAGACCGGTGGTGACCGACGCCAGCCGCCTCACCGAACCGCAGCTGTACTCGGGCGGCGACCCCTTCGCTTTGTACACCGAGCTGCGACGGACCTCGCCGGTGTGCTGGGTCGAGCGCGAGGGCGGAGGGTTCTGGGCCGTCACGACGCATCCGGAGGTGTCGTCGATCGGTGCCGACCCGATCGGTTTCAGCTCACAGAGTGGGATCCTCGTCGAGGAGATCGGGACGACATACGACAACCCACCCACGATGATGCACACGGACCCTCCACAGCACACCCGCTACCGGCGCCTGGTCCAGCCGGGGTTCAAGCCCTCGCTGGTGCGGCTCATGGAGGCCGGCGTGGCCGCGAAGGCGCAGGCGCTCGTCGATCAGATCGAGAGCGGGCAGGTCGTCGACGTCGTGCCGTCTCTCTCGATCCCGTTCCCGCTCCAGGTCATCTGCGAGCTCCTGGGAGTCGACGGGGCACAGTGGCCCCGGTTCTTCGAGTGGTCCGAGGCCGTGATCCCGGGCGAGTCCGAAAGGTCCGAGGAGGAACGGTCGGCTCTCCAGCTCGAGATGTGGGAGTACCTCATCGGTGTGGCCGAGGAGCGGCGGCGGGCGCCGGCGGACGACCTCGTCTCTGTGCTCGCCGGGGTGGGCGTGGACGTGGACCGTGGGAACGGCGGGAACGGCGGGAACGGTGGAGAGGGTGGGGAGGGACAGGAGAGTCGGGAAGGTCGGAAGGGAGACCAATCCAGGGGCGGCGACGAGCTGAGTGAGGCGGAGCTGGCGATGTTCCTTATCCAGCTGCTGGTGGCGGGGAACGAGACGACCCGGAATCTAATCTCGGCGGGTCTCGTGGCGCTCTCAACCAATCCAGGCCAGTGGGCGGCGCTGCGGGCCGACCGATCGCTCATCCCTCTTGCGGTCGAGGAGCTGCTCCGGTGGACCACGCCCGTCATCTCCTTCATGCGGACCGCGACCCGGCCCTGCACCATCCGGGGACAGGCGGTCGCCGAGGGCGATCCCGTGCTGCTGATCTACGCCTCCGCCAACCGTGACGAGGAGGTCTTCGGCGCCGATGCCGACCGGTTCCGCGTCGACCGTGCGCCCAATCCACACGTCAGCTTCGGATTCGGGCCGCACTTCTGCCTCGGCGCTGCGCTGGCCCGCCTGGAGGCGCGCGTCGTCTTGGGCGAGCTCTTGGACCGCTTCGCCACTATCTCGCCGGCTGGGGAAGTCGAGCGCACCGCCAGCCCCGTGATCGCCGGTGTGCGCCGGGCGCCCCTGGTGTTCCAATCCAAGGCCGCCTGACGGCGGCCTGCAGCGGCGGCGCGCGGCCAGGGGGCCCATGGCCAGGGGGGCGATGAGTGGCGGGGGTCCTGTGCCGGACCGGCCGCGTCACTGCCCGTCCTGTTCGTGCAGTGCCGGTCGAATGAGCAGCCGATCGACAGACGTCTGAACAAAGCCGGAGTCGAGATAGAGCCTGCGGGCGGCGTCGGTCTCGAATCCGACTTTCAGGCGGCGGGCGCCTTTGCGTGCGAGCCGATTCAGGCCGCTCGTCAGCAACATGCGGGCAAGGCCGCGTCGCTGGTATTCGTCCGCGACGCGCATAGGTTCGAGGAGCCCGACCAGCGTCGTCTGGTCGAACCAGAACAACGCGTAGCCGGCGGGCCGGCCATCCTCGTCCTCAACCGAAAGATCGAGCGTCGGATCGTAAAGCGAGCACTGCCGCAGCCGAGGCTCGACCAGTTCACCGTTGCGAGCGATCATCGGGTGCGGACGATCCGCGCGTTCCACGCGATCGACGATGGCGAACCCATCGACCTGTACGACGGGCGGGCAATGGTCGGCGTCCATCCATGTGGTGCCCGACAACTCGTCGGTCATCGCGAATCCACTGTCGGTGGCGAGGTCCGCCAGCAGCGCGTCGTCCTCACGCACGAGCACACGGAGCGCCTCGCCCAGATGTCCCGCGGTGGCTTCCAACGTCGCGAACCAGACGTCCTCCTCCTTGACGATCGATGGCACGGCGAAGACGTCTGCCTGCCAGGTGTCGTCCCAGGCCGTCAGCCCGGCAGCCGCCGCGGGGCCGACTTCGTCGAACCAGACCGGCAGCGCGAGCTCGTCGGTCGCCCGGGGGCGGCGCCACCACCACTGCACGTCGGCGGCCTCCCACATACCAACGAGCGGATCTGACAGGCGAGCGCGCTGCAGGACCGTGGTCGTCGCGTTCAGCCGTCTGAGACCCCGCATCAGCTCGCGTCGCACGACCACGTCGGTCGATCGTATTGGCCGGGCGACTGAACGTGAGAGTCAGTGTCATGCAGGCGCATCAACTTCCGCCAGCGCTGGCGCCGGACCTCCAGAAGCGTCAGATCCGAAAGGCCGAGGTTCAGGGAGTGGCTCCCGCGGCGGACGGTTGGCCGCAGGGTACTGGGCCAACCGAGTCGACTAGGCCCAACCCGTCGGTCGTGGGCACCGCTGACCTGTGTTGTTACCCGACGACGAACCAGGCGATGTCGAGGGACACGGTGGCCGCCTTGGTGAGATGAATTGTGAAAGAACTGCCAGCCACATCCGGAACGACACCAGCGACGGCAACTCCTTTCTCATGGCCCTGCAGAGTCGCGAAGATCAGGCTGGTGGAGGTGAGGGGGACACCGGTGACGGCCACCGATGTTCCGGTCAGGCCGGGTGATGGGGCCAGGACGAGAAGATGACAGCTGAGCCCCAAGAGGGTTGGCTCGCTCTCGACCTCTCTGGCCGCATAGAGGATTGCCGCCCTCACGTTGTCGACCTCCCACCGGTTGGCCGGGTGTCCGAGCCATCCAGCAAGACCCACCACTCCTACGAGTTCGTTAACCGATAACCCCACCGATTCGACCTCCTCCCGAAGCTCGTCGGGGTGATGAAGATATGCCGTTGTGAACCAATGCGGTCGGTCATCGGGATTGCGGTGCCGGCCCTCGAGGAGGTCGCGCTCGACGATTGGCCTGACTCGTAGTACCGAAGGACATCACCATCCACGCCATCGACGCCGGAACGATACGAGCATTGAACGGCGCACCCTGACCAGATAGGGCGACGAGCGATCTCTCCGCCGTTGCCCGATATCAGTCGGCGCGCGAGTTCTGTCGGACCGCCATAGTTGTGCGATTACACGGGTGATCCACCGGGCCTGGACCAAGCCCAAGGAAGCCCACTCTAAGGATCCCGCCTCGGATCCGAAGTGGCGAAGATGGTCAGCGATGCTCGGGGGCCTACTGAAGGGCTCGAGGGAGATGCTCAGGGGTAGCTCCGGTGGCGTAGGGCTGGCCGACGGGAACGGAGCAAACCGGATTGACCGGAATGACCGGAATGACCGGATTGACCGGATTGACCGGATTGACCGGATTGACCGGATTGACCGGGCCGATGCGGTCGGTCGTTGGCACCCCGGTCGTGGTCAGGGCGGAGCGCGGGGTGATCGACGTTTCCAAAGCGGTCACCGTGGACGACTGCCGTCCGGGGAGCAGCCGGAACGCGGCTACCCCTCCGAGCACCGCGACACCGGCACCGACGAGGCAAGCCGCTCGAAGTCCGCTGTGGAACGCCGTGGCGGCGACGGCGTCGAGCAAGGGCCGCGCCGCGCTGGGTGCATGATCGACCACGGACAGCGCAGCCGCCATCGATTGACCGGCCGCCGCCTTCGGTCCGGGCGGGATCGGGAGCGACCGGAAGCCGCTGGAGATCCGCGGCGCATATGACGAGGCGAAGATCGACCCGAAAACGGCGACTCCCAGTGTGCCCCCGAGTTCCCTCGTGGTGTTGTTCACGCCGGCCGCCGCACCGCGCTGCTCGTCGAGCACGGAACCCATCACGGCCTCGGTCGTCGGCGCGGTGATGGAGGACAGCCCCAGCGCGAGCAGGATCATGGCGACGATGAGCGGTCCCCAGTATTCGGTCGTGGCCTCGGAGTTGTAGGCAGCGACGATCAGTCCTGCCGCCATGGAGAACAAACCCGTGGCCACGACGATGCGAGTGCCGAGCTTCGAGCGCGATCACCGCGGCCAAAGGAGTCGCGACGGCGGCCACCACCGCGAACGGAAGGGTGTGTAGACCGGCCGAGAGCGTCGAATAGCCCTTGACGAATTGGAAGTACTGGGTGATGAGAAAGATGAATCCGAAGAGGCAGAAGAACGCCACCGAAATGGAGAGGGCACCCCCGGTGAACCTGGGTATCCGGAAGACTCGGACATCGAGCAAGGGGTGCTCGGTGCGGAGTTCCATGATCGTAAAGCCAGTCAGAAGTACGGCTGCCGTGGCGAAGCAGATCATTGTGCCGGTCGACATCCAGCCCCATTGGGGTCCTTCGATAATCCCCAACACGAGGCTCGTGACGCCGGCCGTCGAGACCAGCACCCCCTTGGTGTCGAACCTCCCTGTCGCTACCTTCGGGAGCTTCGGAATCAGTCTTTGTCCTCCGACAAGGGTGACGACCACGATCGGAACGTTCACCAGGAAGATCGACCCGTACCAGAAGTGCTGGAGCAACGCGCCTCCGGTCACGGGTCCGAACGCGACGGCGATGCCCGACGTCGCACCCCAGATGCCGAGCGCCTTCTGACGTTCTGAGGGGTCAGTGAACACGCTGGTCAAAATGGCCAGGCTCGCCGGGAAGATGAACGCAGCCGCGACACCCATGAGGGCCCGAGTCCCGATCAATGTCGCCGTCGAATGGGACGCTGCGGCCGCGACGGAGAAGAGCCCGAAGAACACGAGGCCGACTTGCATGGTTGCCTTGCGGCCCAGCCGGTCGCCGATCCCTCCGCCCGCGAGAAGAAGTCCGGCGAAGGCCAAGCTGTATGCGTCGACGATCCACTGCAGCCCGGTGATCGACGCCCCCAATTCGCGGTTGAGCGTCGGAAGCGCCACGTTGACGATTGTGTTGTCCACCACGACCAGGAAGACCGAGAGGCACAGGACCGGCAGGATCAACCAGCGCCGTCTCTGCGCATCTTCGATGTCCTCGGCTCCGGGGGTCCCGGGCGTGGCGGCCGTTGCGACAGTCGCGGGCGTCTCCATGGCAGTACCTCCCTCATCACGTGAGGATCTCGTGATGCCACGTGACATCCAGAGGCGAACCCCGGCGTCACCCACCGAAACCCTTGTAGTACGCTGTCCTACAGTTATAGCACGATGTCCTATAGTAGGCTAGGGGGCATGGTGAAAAGCCGCCGGAGCAGGACTCCCAGCGCCGGCATGGAGCCGCTCCTCGTCGCTTCTGCAGCCGAGCTCCTCGAGAAGGAAGGGCCGGACGCGCTCTCGGTAAGGCGAATAGCGACCGAGGCGGGCGTGGCCCCCATGGGGGTCTACAACCACTTCCAATCCAAGTTCGGGATCGTTGACGCCCTCTTCATTCAGGGTTTCAACCGCCTTCGTGACGCGCTCGCCTCCATCGACGAAGTGCTCGACCCGTACGATGCTCTGCGCGAAAGCGGTCGCCGCTATCGCGCCCTCGCTCTGGCTCATCCGAAGGCGTACCAGATCATGTTCTTGAGGGCGGTGCCCGGGTACGAGCCGAGCGACGTCGCCGTCCAAATCGCCGCCAGTGCCTTCGACAGCTTGGTCAGCGCCGTCCGGCGCGCCATGGCCGCGGGTGTCGTCGTCGAGGCCTCACCGACCGAGACGGCCCAGCTGATCTGGGCGACCATGCACGGTTGGGTCTCGCTCGAGTTGCTCGGCATCGGGTTCGTCGATGATGTAGATGCGGGCTTCGACAGGGTGTGCACCACCCTCCTAGCGGGTCTTTCTCCGACGGCAGCCGTCCCGGTCGAGGCCGCCGTCCCGGTCGATCCGAAGCGGGGCCCCACATCGAAGAGGTAGATCGGACGTTGAATCCGGCGTGGGCGTGGTGATCGGGGATCTCTGTTTCCGATCTCGGAGACCACATGACGGTGAACGGCCTACCTGCCAAACTGTCGCATGATCTCCCATGTATCGATCCAGTGCGCGGCATTCCCTGCGAGTGCCAGCTTCTACGACGCCGTGCTGGCACCGCTCGGTGGGGAGCGCGTGATGGATCTCGGTGACGGAATCGGCTACGGAATACCGCCGGTCGCAACCTTCTGGATCGCTCCGCAGCGGACGGGTGAGGGCTTTCGAGAGACCCACATCGCGTTCACGGCGCCGAACCGGAACGCCGTGCGCGCCTTCTTCGATGCCGCCGTTGCCATCGCTGCGCCGGTGCTCCACGAGCCGCAGCTATGGCCCGAATACCATGAGAATTACTACGGCGCCTTCGTCCGGGATCCGGATGGGAACAACATCGAGGCGGTCTGCCACTCTCCCGAGTGATCCCCCACTCGTCCTGAGCCTCCTGGTCGAGCCATAGGTCAGTTCACCGCCGGCGGCTGCGGCTGCGCCGGCGCAGACCCAATCGGTCCGAGAGGTTGTGTGCCCCTGACTCTCCCGAGCGCCCTCTCAGGCGTCCGCGGTGAGCGCCTCCAACAGGTGCCCAAAACGCCGCTGAGCCTCGGCTCTACGCGTCGGGATATGTTCCGTCGGCACCTCGTGAGCCGTGTAGCCCTTGAGCACCTGCCTCGCGACCGTCTGTCGGTGCACTTCGTCCGGCCCGTCGTAGAGGCGGGCGGCCCTTGCCGCTCGGTACATCGATTCCAACGGCAAGTCGCAGGAGAAGCCCAGTGATCCGTGCACCTGGATGGCGCGGTCGATCACGTCGTAGAGCACTTTCGCCCCGAAGTACTTGATCATCGCAATCTCAACCCGTGCCGCAGCCGCACCTTCCTCGTCCATTTTCCAAGCCGCCTGGAGCGTCATGAGCCTGGCTGCGGCCATCTCCGCCATGGAGTCTGCGATCCAGTTCTGAATGGTCTGCTTCTCGGCCAGAAACGAGCCGTGCGCATAGCGGGAGACCGCACGTTCGCAGAGCATGTCGAAGGCGCGCCGTGACTGTCCCAGCCACCTCATGCAATGGTGGATCCGTCCCGGCCCTAACCGGTGTTGTGCGAGAACAAACCCGCTTCCTTCCTTCCCGATCAGGTTGCCCAGGGGCACTCGCACCTCGACGTACTTGATCTCGGCGTGGTTCCCGAATCGACCGTAGGGCGTGTCAGGATCCTCCATCGTCGCGACATCCCGCAGGATCTCCACGCCGGGCGTCTCCACCGGAACGATGATCATCGATGATCCCGAATACGGGTGTACATCCAGATTGGTCACCGCCATGACGATGAGGAAGTCGGCCACCGAGCCGTTGGTGGTGAACCACTTGTGGCCGTTGATCACCCACTCCTCTCCGTCACGTACGGCAGACGTCGTCAGCAGTGTCGGATCCGACCCGGCCGTGTTCGGCTCCGTCATGGAGAAAGCCGAGCGCAGATCTCCATTCAGCAGCGGTTGCAGCCATCGTCGCTTCTGCTCTTCGTCGCCCGTGGCCTCGATGCCCACCGCGAGCAACTCTGCGTTCCCAGAGTCTGGAGCGTTGTTTCCGAACACCACCGGCGCCAACGGCGATTGACCGAGAATCTCGTGCATGAGCCCGAGCTTCACCTGCCCGAATCCCATACCGCCGAGCGACGGCGGCAGGTGAGCCGCCCACAAACCCTCCTCCTTGACGCGATCCTGGAGCGGCCGCACGGCGACCCGTACCTGGTCATAGGTGAGATTTAGGGTCTCGAGCGGGAACACCTCCTCCCGAACGAATCCGCGCATCCATTGCAGCTTCGACTCGAACTCTGGCTCGGTGGAAAAGTCCCACGCCATTGTCGCCTCCTCCTAACACAACCGCTTCTGATGGGTCCGGCCCCGAGCGGGCACGGGTGACCGTTTTGTCACCCGGCCCTGGCTCGACCCAAGTACCGGGGTCCAACACCCTGCCACTACCGTGGGCCACGTGACCACCACGAGCCCCGTCGCCTTCCGTCGCGTCTCCTCCTCGGGACCGCCGGCCACCGTTCCGCAAGTCGCTCTCGGGTCGGAGGACCGAGCGATCATGGCGGCAGCAGAGCGAGCGCTCCTAGACGAGCGTCGCCTCCTAGCCGAGGACGAGATCACCGCACTCGCCGGCTTGCCCGACGGAGCCGTCATGGCGCTCGCCTCCCTCGCCCATCAGGTCCGGCTGGCGTGGTGCGGGCCCCAGGTCGAAATCGAGGGCATCCTCTCGGCCAAGACCGGTGGATGTCCGGAGGACTGCCACTTCTGTTCGCAGTCGTCACATTTCGACTCCCCGGTAAAGGCCACACCCTTCCTCGACACGTCGGCCGTCCTCGCCGCGTCACGGGAAGCGTCGGCCATGGGTGCCTCGGAGTTCTGCCTCGTCCTGGCGGTACGCGGGCCGGATGAGCGGACGCTGCGGCGGATACTCGAGCTCGTCCCGGTCATCCGGGAGGCGACTGGACTCAACGTCGCCGTGAGCGCGGGCATCCTCACGGACGAACAGGCCCAGAGACTGGCCGCGGGTGGTGTCCACCGTTACAACCACAACATCGAAACCGCCCGGTCCTTCTTCCCCTCTGTCGTCACCACCCACAACTGGGACGAGCGCGCCAGCACGTGCCACCTGGTCAAGAAGCACGGGATGGAGCTGTGTTGCGGCGCTCTGATCAACATGGGAGAGACCGTCGAACAGCGGGTCGAGCTCCTGACCCAGCTTCAAGAGCTGGAGCCGACCGAAGTGCCGCTCAATTTCCTCAATCCCCGGCCGGGTACGCCGCTCGGCGACCGAGAAGTTCTCGGAGCGTGGGACGCCGTCCGTTGGATCGCGCTGTTCCGCCTCGCGCTGCCTTCCGTCATCCTGCGCTACGCCGGCGGGCGCGAAGTGACGCTGAGGGATCTCCAGGCCATCGGCATGACCGCTGGAATCAACGCCCTCATCGTCGGCAACTATCTCACGACCCTCGGCCGAGCACCCGAAGAGGACGTTCGGATGCTCGAGGATCTGCGGATGCCGATCGGCGCGCTCTCTGCCGCGATTTGATCAATCCTGTGGTCGAGGTCGTATCAGCCCCAGAGCACTGCACCGGGTGCGGCCGACCGGCTTCAGAATGCGCTGGATGCGGTCGCGATCTGGATCCTCCGCGCTTCTGCCCAGAGTGTGGTCGACGAATGGCGGTCGCGGTCAGCCCCACCGGATGGATTGCCACGTGTCGAGATCACCAAAGTATGCGTTCAGCTTCATCGTCGGACGGGAATGCGGGTCGGCGATCCATTCCGGGGTGACCACTCATCACTCGCGCCGTGCTTGACCTCTCCGATGGGCTGGGTGACTTCTCGTTCGACTCATCACGTGGCGCCATGTAGGTGACGGTACCGACTTCATCTCATGACCGTGAGGACTGGTGAAGGACAAGGCCACGTTCGGGTCCCCGACCACTGACCACCCAAGTTCGTGCACCGCTTTGTGATGACGGTCGCAGAGCGTCACGAGGTTGTCGAGATTCGTCTCGCCTCCCTTGGCCCAATGTCGAATGTGATGAACGTCTGTGAACTCGGTGAAAACGCATCCTGGAAATCGGCATCCCTTGTCGCGGCGAGCAATCTCTATCCGCTGGGCGGTCGTTGGATCTCGCCGAGCGCGACCCTGGTCGAGTATGCATCCCTCCCGAGATTCGACGGACAGGTCGACATCGGCGTCGCAGGCCAGTCGCCGAAGGACTTCGGTCTCCACCGGCCCCAGCCCGGCGATCTCGGCCACCCCGGCATCCGCTGCCGGAGCAAGACCGACCAGGAGCCCGATCGGGGCGTGGATGACCAGGCGCGGCCGGCGCCAGTCCCTCGGTGATCCGCCACCTGGTGACGGATCCGCGGACTCTCCCGAGGGGGGCCGTGAGTTCCCGCCGGCCGCTGATTCTCGGTTGCTGGTGACCGTGTCCAGCCTCGCGCCTCGATCGATCACGTGCATCAGCGCGTCGTACAGACGCTGGTCATAGGGAACGTACTCGTCGTACTGGCGCTCCTTGCGCTCGGCCGTTTCCGCATCTCGCTTCTCTGCCGCGGCGCGGACCACCATGATCGACTTGAACGTCGAGTAGTCCTCCTTCGTGAAGGCGATCCAGACCGTACGTCGGGTGTCGTTGAATCGAAGTGTGCGCCGCTCGAACTCACGGGCAGCATTCCCGACGACGGGCGAAACTCGTGGGTCGTTGTCGTTGCCGTTGTCGTTGCCGCTGTCGTTGCCGCTGTCGTTGTCGGCGTCGGCGTCGCTGTCGCTGTCGTTGCCGCTGTCGTTGTCGGCGTCGGCGTCGCTGTCGCTGTCGTTGCCGTTGTCGGCGTCGGCGTCGCTGTCGCTGTCGTTGTCGTTGTCGTTGTCGTTGTCGCTGTCGGCGTCCGGGGGTGCCTCCGCCGTTGGCTCCTTACCTTGCCCCTGGTCGGCATTTGCCTCACGTTGCGCCTTATGCCAGGCCGCGACCTCCCGGGCCTGCCTGACAGTCCAGTGGGCAGACGCTTCTCTCAACTCCGCATCAGTCTCTGATGTCGCCACCTCGGCCAATTGGCTCACCAGGTCCAACGAAAGATCACCCGACGCCAGACCCTCGCTGAGACAGGGCAACGACTCCAGACGCGCCGCCGTGGTGACCCATTGCCTTGCCGTCGACGTGCTCACGCCGCAATGGCTCGTCACCCAGCCGATCATGGAGACGGCCCCATCGCCCCGCCAGGCTTGGGCTCGGTCGAGCTCGGCGATATCGCGGAGGAGTTCTCGCTGTTCGCTGGCAATCCTTCGAGCCCGTTGCCTGATCCGGTCGGACAGCTCCCGGGACCGAGCATCGCCCCCGAAATTCCGGCACGGCGGCCGGCGCCGCGTCTTTCGGGTGGCGCCACCGGTCCGGGCCTCGTCCTTCACGGGATATGAACGGTCCCCGTCGTCTCGGCGTATGCCCCGTCCATTTCGGACCTGTGCGGACCTTCGATCGACACCGCCTTCAAACGCTGCGAAATGGCAGGTCGGCATCGGTCCTCCCCGCATGGCCTCAGGTCCCTGTCCCGCTCTCGGGCATGACGATCGGGACCGGATCACCGTCCGCCTGCGCGAGAATGGAGCATGGACTTGATCGGTGTCGTGGACACGATGTTCGCCCGCTACGACATGGGTGCGGAGGCCCTCGACGAGCTGTCGCAGTGCCCAGGATTCGGAACCCGCTTCACAACGACGAGGCGCACGGTGCCGGGCTTCAAGGACCTCGCCGTCGCGGCAAAGAAGCTGATCGAAGAGGAGGGGTGTCGGATCGTCGTAGCCCTCGGGATGCCCGGTCGGGAAGAGGTCGACAAGATGTGTGCGCACGAAGCGTCGACCGGCATCATGACGGCTCAGCTCATGACGAACACCCCGATCCTGGAGGTTTTCGTCCACGAGGACGAGTCCGACGACCCCGCAACCCTGGCCATGGTCTTCAAGAACCGTTCCCGCGACCACGCCAGGAACGCGTACCTCATGCTCTACGAGCCGGAGGAGCTCACCGCCCGTGCGGGTCAGGGAGTGCGCCAGGGCTTCGCCCACGCCGGTCCGCTCGAACCCTGACGATCTCGAATCCCGACGTCTCGAATCCTGACGTCTCGAGTCCTGACGATCTCAAGTCCGGGTCATTCTCGAGCTCTGTCTCCCAGAGCGGCGACATGCCCCAAGCCGTTCCGAGGGTTCTCGGCGATCCGGCTGGACGGCGTGGTCCCAACCCTCTGGGCCTCAGGTGTAGCCGCGCTCCCGTATCTCAGGCGGATCCGATCAAGGACCCCGGGGAAGGCCGAGCACCTTCTCGGCGATGATGTTGCGCTGCACCTCGGCGGTACCGCCACCCACGGTGAGGGCCGGCGAGAACAGAAATCCACGTGACCAGGTCGAGTCCTGACCAGACTGAAAACGGAAAGCGTCGTCGGATCGGTTGGCCGGGCCGGCGGACTGAGGCCGAGCCCAGCCAGCGACCGGGCCCGTTCCCTCGAGCATGCCGTAGGCACCCCCAAGGTCGCGGGCGATGTTCATCACGTGCTGGCCGTGGGCGTCAGCGATGGCCTTGCGGACGGAGGCCTCAGCGCCAGGTTGACGACCGGCGAGCACCGCCGAGACGGTGCGCAGGCGCAGCACCCGCAGGATCTGGCTTTCGATCCATACGGCGGTGAGGCGGTCACGAACACCGGGTTCCCGGGCGCCTCCGGCTCCGCGCACCAGTTCGACCAGGTCCTCCGCCGTCGGGCCCATCCCCCACAGCGCGCCTTCGCCGCTGAGTGAGACTCGCTCGTTGCCGAGCGTGACCTTGGCGAGCTGCCAACCCCCGTGCTCGGGTCCGACGAGGTGGTCCGCCGGGATGCGCACGTCGGTGAAGAACACCTCGTTGAACGCGTGCTCCCCGGTCATGTCCACCAGAGGGCGGATCTGGATCCCGTCGGCGTCCATGGGACAGACGAAGTAACTGATCCCGCCATGCTTGGTTGCGGTCAGGTCGGTACGGGCCAGAAGGATCCCCCAGCGCGGCAATGTGGGCATAGCTGGTCCAGACCTTCTGCCCGTTGACGATGTAGTGGTCACCGACCCGCTCGGCCCGGGTCGTCAATGAGGCCAGGTCAGACCCGGCGCCAGGCTCGGAGAACAGCTGGCACCAGAATTCCTCCCCGCTGAGCAAAGGCCAGAGCCAGCGTTCCTTCTGCTCCTCGCTGCCGGCGTAGAGCAATGTGGGCCCGGCCCAGCCGATCCCGATGGGGTTCACCGGTCGGTGCACGCCCGCCCGCCGGAGCTCCTCGTCGATGATCAGCTGAGCGACCGGGTCGGCGTCGAGGCCGTACGGCGCAGCCCAGTTCGGCACGACGTATCCCGCCTCGGCGAGCTGCCTGCCGCCGGGGCGGGGGTGGCGCCGGAGCCAATCCCTGACCTGCCTGCGCTGGGGGTCGTCTTCGCCCGGGAGGCCGAGGTCCACGGCGGCAGCGTAGGCTCATCGTCCTGCCTCATCCATCTGGACCGCGGCTCTGATGTGTGTGAGCCGGGACGGCGACGCCCTGGTTGGGTTGGGCACGGACGTGGTCGGGCATGAACGTGATGGTCACGGGGGTGGTTGACGGTGACGAGATTGATGGGGGAAAACAACGAGCGATGAGAGCGAACAGGCGATGACGGACTGGAATTACGCCGACGTCTGGGAGACGGTCGCGGACGTGCAACCCGAAATGATCGCCGTCACCCAGGGCGGCCGAAACGTCCCCTGGCGGGACTTCGATCGTGGAGCGGACGGGCTCGCGCAGTTCCTCCTCGATCTCGGGGTGGCGAAGCAGGACAAGGTTGCGATGTACCTGTACAACTGCCCTGAGTACCTCCAGACTTCGTTCGCCGCCATGAAGGTCGGACTGGTGCCGGTGAACACCAACTACCGCTACGGAGACGACGAGCTGAGCTACCTCTGGGACAATGCCGACGCGGTGGCCGTCGTGTTCCACGGGGCGTTTTCCGAGCACATCGAGAGGATCCTCGAACGGGTACCCCGGGTGAAGGGTTGGCTCTGGGTCGATGACGCCTCCGGGCCTTGCCCGGAGTGGGCCACTCCCTACGACGAAGCCACCAAGTCGGCTGTCGAACGCGTGAGCTCTCCGTGGGGTCGCAGCGGCGACGACCTCTACATGCTCTACACCGGCGGGACGACCGGGATGCCCAAAGGTGTCATGTGGCGTCAGGACGACCTGATCGCCAAGCTCATCGACGGCGGGGTCCGCCACTACGACGTCGACGGTGGACTCGAAGGCGTCCGTGCAGCCTTGGAGGCATCCCCGGGAAGCGTGACCCTCATGCCCGCCTGCCCGCTGATGCACGGAACCGGTGCGTTCACCTCCAACACCGTCCTCACCGAGGGCGGACGTGTCTGCCTCATGGAGTCGCGTAAGTACGACCCCATTGAGATGCTCGACACGATCGCAAGAGAGAAGGTGAACGGTGTGGTCATCGTCGGTGACCCATTCTCGGTTCCACTCCTTGCCGTGCTCGACCAGTCCCCCGGGCGTTGGGATCTCAGCTCGCTGGCCATGATTGTTTCGTCGGGCGCGATGTGGAGCGAGCCGATAAAGCAACGCCTGCTGGGACACCTTCCCACCGTCTTTTTGGTGGACGCCTTCAGTTCGTCCGAAGCCCTCGGGATGGGTGTGTCGGTCTCGGGTGGTGGCGCTGCCGCCGAGACCGCTTCGTTCACGCTGGGGCCTGACGTGAAGGTGCTGACCGACGACGGGCACGAAGTGGAGCCCGGCTCCGACGAGGTCGGGGTGCTGGCTCTTGGTGGACGAAACCCGCTCGGGTACTACAAGGACGACGAGAAATCCGAACGGACGTTCAAAGAGATTGAGGGCGTGCGCTACTCCATCCCGGGCGATTTCGCTCAGGTGGGTTCCGACGGCACGATCCACCTTCTGGGCCGAGGATCCGTCTGCATCAACTCGGGTGGCGAGAAGATCTTCCCCGAGGAGGTGGAGGAGGCTCTCAAGACCCACCCGGCCGTGCGCGATGTTGTCGTGGTCGGCGTTCCGGACCCAAAGTACGGCGAGCAGGTGGTGGCCGTGGTCGAGGCCGATGGTGCTGCGGTCTTGCCGTCGGAGCCCGAGCTCATCGACCATGTGAAGCAGCGCTTGGCCCACTACAAGGCTCCCCGGCAGGTTCGCTCGGTCCCGACCATCGGCCGGGCTCCCAACGGCAAGGTCGACTACAAGCGGCACCGGGCCGAATCCATGGAAGCGCTCGGGGTCGGCCCGGTGCGGGGCTGAGAGCCTCGGGCGATGTACGTCGCCTCGGTCGATGCCACCCTGGGGGAACCGGAGTGGCGAACCTTCGTGGAGACCCATGCATTCGGCCACCTCGTCGCACCCGGTGACGGTGCGACTCGCGACCTCCCCGTGGTCGTACCCACCCAGTTCGTCCTCGAGGACCTGACCGTCTGGTTGCACCTGGTGCGGGCGAACCCGATCTTCAGCGCCCTGGCGGAGAATCCGCGGGTGGTGCTCAGCGTCGCTGGGGACTGGGCTTTCATTCCATCGGCCTGGAAGGCGATCGCGGAAGAGGACCCGCGGCTCGGGATCCCGACCACCTACTACGCCGCGGTGCAGCTCGCGGGCCGCGCCACGGTGCACGACGAGCGAGATGCCCCGGGCAGCGTGGCCGCGATCCTGCGTCGGCAGCTGGCAAGTCTGCAGCCGGAGATCCCGGTCGCAGACCCTGCAGACGCTCATTCGGCCAGGCTTCGAGCGATTCTCGGGATCTCCATCGCAGTCGACCACGTAGAAGCGAAGTTCAAATACGGAGGAAATGTCGATCAGATGCACCGCCAGGCCGTCGTAGATCGGCTCCGAAGGCGCAACGGTCCAGGAGACGCAACCGCCGCCGACCATGTAGTGCGCCGGATGGCATCGGAGGACTGAGACCCGATCTGGCCGTCCTGGGTCCTCGGGCTCGGGACCTAGGCGGCGGAATTATTCGACGGCGGCGGCGAGATTGGCCAGTGTTGCCGCCATCTCGTGCCGGGCATGGTCGGCGCCGTGGTCGCCGAGCACCCGGCCCATCAGGACCGTGAACGTCCCACGGCGATCCACCCAGGACTCGGTGACTCGGCATCCCGGCTCGGTCTCTTCGAACTCGTAGCGCCAGTTGGCCACCGCGAGCGGGCCCGAACTGACGGCGATCTCGAACGCTCGTGCGGGCTCGCAGGCGACGACCATTGCGGTCGTCGACCAGCGACGGAATCCGTTGCGATTGGTGCCTTTGAAGCAAGCCCCCACCCGAGGGCCAGTCGCACCCTTTACCCAGGTCCCGCCCGTGTTTTCCGGTGACCACTCGCCCATCCGGGGGAGGTCCGAGACGAGGGCCCACACGGCGTCCGCGGACGCGGCGATCACCCGGGACTCCTCCGTGGGATAGGTCATGCTCGCAGACGATAGTTTGACGGTGTGGTGACCGAGCCCTCTGGGACACTCTCCAATGCAGCAGCACCCGCCCTGCCGTCGCGGCCGACGTTCGCGACCGTCGAGGAGGAACGACTCCACCGTAAGCAGAAGCTCGCCGGCGCTCTTCGCCTGTTCGGACGCTTCGGGTTCTCCGAGGGGGTCGCGGGCCACATCACCGCCCGCGATCCTGAGCTCCTCGACCACTTCTGGGTGAATCCCTTCGGCATGAGCTTCCGGCACGTGAGGGTGTCGGACCTCATCTTGGTCAGTCACGCCGGAGAGGTGGTAGTAGGAAGCCGTCCGGTCAATCCCGCCGGCTTCGCCATCCACTCCGCCGTGCACGCCGCGCGCCCGGACGTCGTGGCAGCGGCGCACGCGCACTCCGTCTACGGCAAAGCATGGTCAGCACTCGGCAGACCCTTGGACCCGATCACCCAGGACGCCTGCGTGTTCTTCGAGGACCACACCGTCTGCGAGGAAGGCGGCGGTGCCATCGTGCTGGAGGAGGCGGCGGCCAAGGCTCTGGCCAGCGCGCTCGGACCCCACAAGGCGACCATCCATCGCAACCATGGTCTCTTCACGGTGGGCCACACCGTGGACGAGGCTGCCTGGTGGTTCATCACCATGGAGCGCTCGTGCCAGGCTCAGCTGCTGGCCGAAGCAGCCGGAACACCGCTTCTCATCGACCCCGATGGCGCGCGCTACACCCGCGAGCACACGGCGTCGCCCGGATCGGGCTGGTTCTCGTTCCAGCCCCTCTGGGACGAGATCGTCAGGAGTGATCCCGACCTGTTCGACTGAAGTCGGCCGCCACCACCACCCGGCACCCGCCGCCCGCCATCCCACCCTCGGCGGTGACACACCGGCGCCCACGGAGACCCTCCGAAGACCCGACGTCCGCCGGAGCCGGCGATTGCCGCCCGAATGAGAACGTGTTCTAATCTGGGCGGGATGTCATTCAACCTCGCCGACCTGTTCGAGGCGGCCGTCGACGCCTATCCAGATCGGGAGTACCTGGTCGCGAACGGCGAACGGCGCACCTACGCCGAGATGGAAACCCGGGCCAACATGCTGGCCCATCACCTCGCCGCCCAGGGGATCGGGCCGGGAGACCACGTCGGGATCTACTCCTACAACTCGGTGGAGTGGGTCGAGACGGCGTGGGCGGTCTTCAAATTGCGTGCGGTGTGGATCAACATCAACTACCGCTACGTGGAAGAGGAGCTGCGCTACCTCCTGGCGAACGCGGACCTCAAGGCGCTGGTTCACCAACGAGAGTTCGCGCCGCTGGTTGCCGCGCTGCTCCCTGACCTTCCCGAGCTGCGCCACGTGATCGTCGTGGAGGACGGAAACGACGCCGGGGATCCCCGCGACGATGTGGTGCACTACGAGGATGCGATGAAAGGCCAGTCGGCCGAGCGCGATTTCGGACCTCGGTCGGGTGACGACCTCTACATCCTGTACACCGGTGGGACGACCGGCATGCCCAAGGGCGTGGTCTGGCGACACCAGAACGTGTTCTACGCCCTCGGTGGAGGAACGGATCCGACGACGAACACGCGGATTACCGATCCGTCCGCGATGGTCCGAAAGGGTGCAGCAGGCGGGATGACCCACCTGCCCATCGCTCCTCTGATGCACGGCGCCACCCAGTGGTCCGTCATGGGTCAGAGCTTCGTCGGCTCGAAGATCGTCCTAATGGCCAAATTCGATCCCCACGAGGTCTGGCGGCTCGTCGACGAGGAGCAGGTGAACTCCGTGATGATCACCGGGGACGCCATGGGCAAGCCCCTGATCGAGTCACTCGACGATCCGGACCGGGACCCCGAACACCAGCACCGGCTGACCTCGCTTCTGGCGGTCGTCTCGTCGGCGGCATTGTTCTCGGCGCCGGTCAAGGACCAGTTCTTCGTCCACCTTCCGAACATCGTGATCACAGACGCCGTCGGCTCATCGGAGGGCGGGAACAACGGGATGAGGGTGATCACGGCGGGAAACACGGCGATGAAAAGCGGGCCCACCGTGACTCTCCTTGGTCAGACCGTTGTGTTCGACGAGAATTTCGACTTGGTCGAGCCTGGTTCGGGCGTCATCGGGAAGATCGCGCGCTCCGGTGACATCCCTCTGGGCTACTACAACGATCCGAAGAAGACGGCGGAGGTCTTCATCGAGGTACGCGGCACCCGCTACGTCATGCCGGGCGACTTCGCCACGGTGGAGGCGGACGGTTCCATCACCTTGCTCGGGCGTGGCTCCATCGTCATCAACTCCGGTGGAGAGAAGATCTTTCCCGAAGAAGTGGAATCGGCCGTACGGTCCCACCCCGATGTCATGGACGCCATCGTCTGCGGTGCGCCGGACGAGCGGTGGGGCCAGACGGTCGCGGCGATCGTCCAGCCGCGTGTCGGACATGACGCACCGTCGCTCGAGTCGCTTCAAGAGCACTGTCGGACCACCATCGCGGGTTACAAGTTGCCGCGACAGGTTCACGTCGTCGAGACGATCCAACGCTCGCCGAGCGGGAAGCCGGACTACACCTGGGCCACCCGCATCGTCAACGCCGAGGCCAGCGCCATCCCCTGAGCCGGCGACGACGGCCGGAGAGGGCCATACCGGCATCGCCCGCCTGTCATGATGCGGGCATGAGCGTCGGCACGCTGCTGCTCGTGACCGGTTCCCCCGGCTGTGGAAAGACCACGGTGTCGCCACTCGTGGCCGATCTCCACGAACCGTCAGTATGTCTCGACTTGGACTGGTTCTTCGCCAAGCTTCGCCGCGGCGCCGTCGCGCCCTGGAAGACAGAGTCACACCGGCAGAACCGCGTGGTTCTGACCGCCGCCGCCGAGGCGGCGACCGCATTCGCCGTAGGCGGCTACTTCACCGTCGCGGAGGGGATCTTGTACCCGTTCATGCTCGACCTGTTCGAGGCGAGCGGCGACTCACGGGGCATCCTCCTCAACTACGCCGTGCTCCGCGCGCCGCTCGGTGTCGTGCAGCGGCGAGTTCGAGATCGGCGCTTCGAGCCGGCTCACGCCGGCGCACTCGCGGACGGTCAAGTGGTCGATGATCTCTGGGCACAGTTCGAAGCCCACGGTGTGGCGGAGCGACACCGCGTGGATGTCGGCGGTCGTTCGCCCGACGAGGTCGCCCGCGAGCTCGACCGCCGGCTCTCGGCCGGGGATTTTCGGCTGTAGCAACGCCGACGTTTGCCCTCTATCGACTGCGTGAAAACGGGCGTTCTGTGGCGGGTTCATCTTCGTCGCCAGCGGTGCGGGAACGGCTCATTCGGGTCCCGTCGCCACCGCGGCCGCGGCCGCGGCCGCGACGGAGAAGTTCCCGCAAGCTGCCAACCGCTACGACCGCCATCCCGACCCAGGCCAGCACAGCAGCGGCGCTGCCGACGTAGGCGCCGTAATCGGCATGGAGGTTGGGACCAGGGTTGACGGAAAGCTGAGCAGAGGCCTCGAGGAGCGTCACGACCACCAGGGCTGTTGCGGCCAGAAACACCAATCCCGTCCATGCGTTCCCTGCGTTCCTGGCGGACGAGATCACAAGCCCGATGGAAACAGCCACCACGGCGGCCAGGGCCAAGACGAGAAGGCCCCAGTTCTTCGTGCCAGGTGCCCAGCCCAGGTTCAACCAGTTCGAAAACGGCGTCCAAGCGGGAGTCTCGGAACTTTTGAACCAGGGCAGTGCGAGACTGGCCAGGAGCAGGACGACCAGCGCCAGCGACACGACGAGCAACGAGCGGGGTGAGAGAACGACTCGATTGTCGACCGGCACTTCTGTCGACCACGGCGCATCATCGAAAAGGTCGATGGAGCGGCTCACCCCGAGGATCTTGCCATGCACCACCGAGCGAGTGCGGCTTTGACCCGCCCGGAATGGCCGGCTCCTCAGGAGCGTGCTGGACCGTGGCTCCGGCAGAATCCGCCAGACAGACGCCGTGCGTACCAACCGGGCTGGCCCTGCCCATGGAGCCAACGTTGCCGGTCAGCGCATCGGGTCGCCAGACCGCTCTGCCGGTTGGAGTGTGAGGGCCGAGAGGGACGCCTACGAGGCGCTTGCGGCGGCCAACCGCTGCTTGACGGTGCTGAACTCCGGATCCTTGTCGTATTTCGTGAGGACGTGCTTGCCGAACGTCTCGACGGCCTCCACACAGTCCTCACGTGACATGGACGTAGAGAGCATGCCGAAGGCGAGCTGGTCGGCTCCGGTCGAGCTGTAGCGCTCGATCGCCTTGGACACCTCGTCGGGGTCGCCGATGGCGATGTCGCCTGAGGCGATCACCGCATCGAGCTGCTCGGCCGTCATGCCCGGGATGATCTCGGGCCATTCGGGCAGTCCGGGCGGCTTGGGGAAGGTGTCGAGGTAGCGGAAGACGAGGCTCAGGTGATAGTTGCTCTCCGAATCGAGAAACGTCTTGCGGGCCTTGGCGCCGTCCTCCATGCAGATCATCTGGGTCGTGATCATCACGTTGTTGTTCACGTACTCGCCCACCGGGTTCGTACAGTCCTGCACCTTCTCCTTGTACCGGCTCACGAGCGGCGTGAGCTGATCGGGTGTGGAGAAACCGAAGCACAGGACGCCGACGCCGAGCTCGGCCGCGAGGTCGAACGTGGACGGGCTGCCGGCCGCCATCCAGATCGGCGGGTGTGGCTTCGAGTACGGCTTGGGCAGCACGTTTCGGGTCGGCATGGAGAAGAACTTGCCTTCGTAGCTGTAGTCCTCCTCCTGCCACATGCGTACGATCTGCGGGAGCACCTCTGCCACCATCTCGCGGGTGATGTCGGGCTCTTGAATACCGAACCCCTTCTGTTCCGTCGTCGACGAGCCGCGGCCCGTCCCGAACTCGAAGCGGCCCTCCGAGAGATGGTCGAGCATGGCCACCCTCTCTGCGATCCGAGCCGGGTGGTTGACCGGGGGCGTGATGTTGAAGATGCCCGAGCCGATATGGATCCTGTTCGTCTTGGCGGCCACGAATGCGAGGAAGGACTCGGACGCCGAGAGGTGCGAGTAGTCGGTCAAGAAGTGGTGCTCCGATGCCCACGTGTATTTGAAGCCGGCCTGGTCAGCCGCCACGATGAACGCCACCTCGTCCATGATCCGGTCGTGCTCGGCCGAATCGCCGTGCTTGGCCCGATACTTCGGCAGCAGGCACGCGGCGTTGAAGATCCCGAAC
Organism: uncultured Acidimicrobiaceae bacterium; assembly: GCA_963828505.1. Taxonomy (GTDB): domain Bacteria; phylum Actinomycetota; class Acidimicrobiia; order Acidimicrobiales; family RAAP-2; genus Bog-473. The sequence goes on along the minus strand of CAWHFM010000009.1, from coordinate 147,961 downwards.
TCCATGGGGTGCACGTCCTCCCGTGAGGTCGCCGCGACCGGTTGGTCGCGAGCGCAACGGGAAGGTATCACGGCGCCCGATAAAATGCAACGTGTTCCACTATTTGCTCTTCCCCTCCTGGTCAGAGGGGTCTGCCGTTGTGACGAGCCCGAGCCGGACCGGTCGCACATCCACCTCTTCGCCGGCGCCGGCGCCGGCGCCCGCGGCAGCTCAGCGACCCGAATGGGTCTCGACCCAAGGTCGGCGCCACCGTGGGTACCCCGCCAGCAGCCGATCGGAGGCGGGCGGTCCCCATGAGCCGGGGGCGTAGGGCTCGACCGCCGGTGGTTCGTCGAGCAATGGCTGAACGATCCGCCAGGTTTCCTCCACGCTGTCCTCACGGGTGAAGAGGCTGGCGTCGCCACGCAGCGCATCGCCCAGCAGACGTTCGTAGGGTTCGGGCAGATCGCCGAGCTCTTCGGAGAAGATCAGTGACAGATCGACGGTCCTCGTGCTCTGAGCGCCCGGCGTCTTGGCCTGCACGGCGAGGTCAGCCCCGGGGGTCGGGTCGATGCGCAAGACGAGCTCGTTGGCCGGCGGATGCGACGAGGGAGCCAACGACAGGTACGGGGGGCGCTTGAAGACGACGCGAACTTCCGTGACGCGCTCGGCCAGCGCCTTCCCGGCGCGCAGGAAGAAGGGAACGCCCGACCAGCGCCAGTTGTCGATCTCGAGCTTCGAGCGCGGCGAACGTCTCCGTCTGCGAACCGCTCGCCACCCCGGGCACCGAAAGGTAACCCTCGTATTGGCCTCGGACGTAGTGAACGGGATCGGCATCGGGCATGGAGCGGAAGACTTCGACCCGCTTGTCCCGAAGGCCGTCGGCGTCCGACCGCACGGGCGGCTCCGAGGCGATCAATCCGACGATCTGCAGTAGGTGGTTCTGTACGACATCCCTCAGTGCTCCCACCGGGTCGTAGAAGCTGCCGCGGTCTTCCACGCCGAAATCCTCGGCCATCGTGATCTGGACACACTCAATGCGGTCCCGGTTCCACAGGGGCTCGATGATGGAGTTGGCGAACCGGAGGAACAAGATGTCCATGGCCGGCTCCTTGCCCAGGAAGTGATCGATGCGCAGGATCTGCCGCTCATGGAGCAGTTTGCGCAGCTCGGAGTTCAGCTCGCGGGCGGACGCCAGGTCGTGGCCGAACGGTTTTTCGACGACGACCCTCGCCTGCGAGGTCAGGCCGGCGGAGGCCAGGCCGTCCACGACCCGGCCGAACAGCGAGGGCGGGATCTCGAGGTAGAAGACGGGACGGTTCCGGCCGGCGATCGCCGCCGCCACCCGCTGGTAGGTGGCCGGGTCGGCGTAGTCGCCGGACACCATCGACAGGCGGGCCGCCAACCTCCCGAACACCTTCTCGTCGAGATCCTCGCCACAGTCCACGATGGCACGCCGTGCGTGGTCGCGGAGCATGTCGTTCGACCACTCGTCGCGGGCGACACCGATGATCGGACATGAGATCTTGTGCCGCCGCTCCAGACGGTAGAGCGAGCGGAATGTCATCTTCTTGGCCAAGTCTCCCGTGATGCCGAAAACGACCAGAACGTCTGCCTCGGTGTCGAGTCCGGCCGCGGGAGCGCGAAACCTCCGTGGACGAGAACGGCGAGAGACTTCGCCTGTCGTTGCTGTCGTTGCTCCCGTCGCAGGTGGAGCATGAGGCAGGACGTCGCGCTCGACGGCGAGGGCGAATCCCTCGGCCTCGTTCGATTCGGTGACGTAGCGAGCGGACTGCTGCACCTCACGCGAGGCATTGCCCATGGCGATGCTGTAACCCGGAAGGGGTGAACATGAGCACGTCGTTCGGCATGTCCCCGATCGTGGAGATTTCGGCCGGCTCAATGCCGTAGCGGTGCGAGAGGTAGGCGACGACCCCGCCCTTGTTGGCCTCGGGGTGTGTGATGTCGGCGTAGTACGGCTGGGATCGTGCCGCAGAGACGTGGTCACCGAACCGCTTCTGAACCGCCTCGACCGCCGCCTGGACCGCATCGTGGTCGTCGCTCACCCCGACGACCTTGGCCACTCCATCCGAGACGGACGCGAAATCGTCGACCTGCGTCGGGTCGAACTTCACCGTCCACGCCTCTCGGTCGACGTGGGGGGCTTTCGGGTCGCGGACGAACCAGTCCGAGCCCCGGTAGACCCACACGTCGACACCGAGGTGCTCCAGCAAGTCGATCACCGCGGGCGTGACGTCGTCGGGCAATGTTCGCTGCTCAATCACGGACATGTCCGGATTGGCGAAGAGCCCACCGTTGAATGCGGCGATCGGCGTGCTCAGTTCGAGCGGGTCCACCAGCATCGCCATGCCGCGTGGCGGTCGACCGCTCGTCACCGCAAAGAGGATGCCCGCCTCGCCCAGCTGCCGCACCGCTTCGATGGTTCGATCGGTCAGGACCTTGTCCTGGGTGACCAACGTTCCGTCGACATCGGCCAGCATCAGCCGGATCGGGTGTCGTGGCGGCATGCGGCCTCCTCCTTGTCCTCGTACGCTCGGGTACTGGCCCGGCTGTCGTCCGTCACGCCACGCCACCCGCCGGTGCCGTTGGAGCAGCCCGACCTCCTCCAGCGGAGTGGCCGCGATGGTGGCACCGGTGGGCTCAGCGACCGCTGCCCGCGGGTGCCGCGTCGGCGTCGGCCATCACCATCGATGATGCGGCCTCGACCCGTCCGGCCGGGATGCTGGTGTCCCCGGCCATGAGCTTGGCCAGCGGCTCCCTCTTGTCATGCCCGGTCACGAGCCAGAGCAGCTGTCGCGCCCGGGCCAGGGCCGGGTAGGTGAGCGTCATCCTCACCCGCTTCTGATAGGGCTGCGTCAGCGCGACCAGGCGGTCCTCGACCGCGAGGACGGCATCGCCCGGAATCAGCGATGCCGTGTGCCCGTCGGGACCGAGGCCCAGGTGGACGAGATCGAAGTGCTCCGGCAACCGGTCACCGTAGGACGCCGCGGCCGCTTCGAGGTCCTCGTCCTCGACCGGCATGGGGACGACTCGAGCCGGGACCCCCTCGAGCGCTTCGGTCAAGTGGTGCAGGTTCCGGTCAGGGTCATCGGCGGGAGCCACCCGTTCGTCCACCTGGTACACGATGACGCCTTCCCAAGGGACGCTCGCCTTCGCCAGTTCGGCGAACATCGCCCACGGGGTGTGGCCGCCGCTGACGGCGAAATGGAACACGCCGGAGCGTCCGACGGCCTCCGACGCCCGCTGGGCCACAAAGGCCGCTCCGGCGCGGGCGACGGCGGCCGCATCGGGCAGTGTCTCCAGTTGGTGCTGCACCGTGTCGTCTCCTCGCGTCGCCCGATACGCCAGCTCTTCCCGAACTCAGATCTCAATACCCCAAAACCTAGGACGGCTTCTCGGCGTGCCCGCCGAACTCGCTGCGCATGGCAGACAGGATCTTGTCGGTGAACCCGCCGAGACCGCGTGACTCGAAGCGTTCGAACAATGACGCCGTGATCACCGGGGCGGGAACACCCTCGTCCACCGCGGCGAGAACGGTCCAGCGTCCCTCGCCCGAGTCCGAGACCCGGCCGGCGAAGTCGTCGAGTTCGGGCGAGCGGGCGAAGGCATCGGCGACCAGGTCGACGAGCCACGAGCCGACGACCGAACCGCGGCGCCATACCTCGGCCACCTCTCCCACGTCGATGTCGTACTGGTAGGCCTCGGGATCTCGCAATGGCGTGGTCTCGGCGTCAGCCTGCTGACTGCCCTCGCCTGCATTGGCGTGCTCAATGATGCTCAGTCCCTCGGCGATGGACGCCATCATCCCGTACTCCACGCCGTTGTGGACCATCTTGACGAAGTGCCCGGCGCCGTTCGGGCCGCAGTGCAGATAGCCCTCGGGCGCCGTGCCGTCGCTGCGAGTACGCCCCGGTGTCGGGGCGGCGCTGCCGATCCCGGGGGCGATCGTCTTGAAGATCGGGTCGAGACGCTGCACGACCTCGGTCTCCCCGCCGATCATGAGGCAGTAGCCGCGATCGAGGCCCCAGACGCCGCCACTGGTGCCGCAGTCGAGATAGTGAACCTGCCCGGGTGCCAGCTGCTTGGCCCGCGCTATGTCGTCTCGATAGTAGGAGTTACCCCCGTCGATGACGGCGTCGTCGGGTTCGAGCAACGGGACGAGTTCGTCCAGGGTCGACTGCACGATCGCCGCGGGCAGCATGAGCCACATCGCTCGGGGCTTCTGCAGCTGGGAGACGAAGTCCGCCAGCGAGGAGGAGGGCGTCGCTCCCTCGCTCTCGAGTTGCTTCACGGCCTCGGCATTGACGTCGTAGACGACGCAGCGGTGCCCGTCGCGCATCAAACGGCGCACCAGGTTTGCCCCCATGCGGCCGAGTCCGATCATGCCGAGTTGCATCGGCGTGTCCGTTGCCATCCTGACCTCCTCAGCTCTCGGGTCTGCGCCCTCGAGCGCGACGCGGTGCGCGGCGCGAACAAGGCGGCGCCGACGATCCCTGCTTCGTTCTGCAAGGAGGCCGGGACCACCGGTGTCCGCAGCTCCACCAGGGGCAGGAATTTGCTGGCCTTCTTGCTCACTCCGCCCCCGATGACGATCAGCGACGGCCACAGGACGCGCTCGACCAGTTCGAGGTACGACTGGAGCCGCTGCGCGTACTTCTTCCACGACAGGTCCTCGTTCTCACGGACGGAATCGGCGGCCCAGTCCTCGGCCTCACCGTGATGGAGCGGCAGGTGCCCGAGCTCGGTGTTGGGCACCAGGACACCGTCGATGATGAGCGCGCTGCCGATCCCGGTTCCCAGGGTGATCACCGCCACCACGCCGGCGACGTCCCGCCCCGCCCCGAACCGGACTTCCGCCACGCCGGCCGCATCGGCGTCGTTGACCACCGAGACCGGTCGCCCGATGGCGTCCGTGAAGAGTCCGGCGGCGTTCGTCCCGATCCACGTCTCGTCGATGTTGGAGGCCGTCTCCACGGTCCCGTCGCGCACCACCGCTGGGAGGGTGAGACCGACCGGGCCCTCACCACCGATCTGCCCCAGGAGGAGAGCGACGACGTCGGCCACGGCATCGGGCGTCGCCGGTGAGGGAGTCAGGAGCCGGATCCTCTCGGTGACGAGCGTTCCCGTCACCAAGTCGACGTGAGCACCCTTGATTCCGGTGCCGCCGATGTCGACGCCGATCGCCGCTTCAGACACCGTCCCTGGGCTCATGGGGACTCGATCCTATTGCCAGGTTGCCCGAGGTCGCGTGTTCAGGTGCCCAGAGGTGGCGCGTCGACCACCTCGTCGACCACCTCGTCGACCACTGCTCAACGGTCGACGCCGAGCACGAGCCCGCTGGTCGGCACGCCGGTGCCCGCCGTCACGACCACGTGTTCGAGCTCAGGCACCTGATTGACCGAGGTCCCGCGGACGAGCCGAACCGCCTCGGCGATGCCGTTCATGCCGTGCAGATAGGCCTCTCCGAGCTGACCGCCGTGCGTGTTGATGGGCAGCGACCCGCCCAGCTGAATGCGGCCGTCCCGCACGAACTCCTTCGCCTCACCCTTGGCGCAGAAGCCGAGCTCCTCCAGCTGGTACAGCACGTACGGCGTGAAATGGTCGTACAGGATCGCGGCCTGCATGTCCGCCGGGCCGAGGCCCGAGGTCTCCCACAGCTGGCGTGCCACCACGCCCATCTCGGGCAGGCCGAGCAGGTCGTCGCGGTAGTAGCTCGTCATCATGTCCTGGCCCGCTCCCGAGCCCTGGGCGGCCGCCCGCACCACCACCGGATCGGTCCGCAGGTCACGGGCGCGTTCGAGCGAGGTCACGACCAATGCCTGCCCGCCGTCGGTTTCCTGGCAGCAGTCGAGCAGGTGCAGGGGCTCCACGATCCACCGGCTGGCTTGATGGTCCGCCAGCGTGATCGGCTGCTCGTAGAACCACGCGCGTGGGTTGGTGGCGGCGTGGAGACGGTCGGCCACGGCGATGCGACCCAGGTCCTCGCTCGTGGCGCCCGTCAGGTGCAGGTAGCGCTGGGCCGCCATGGCGACCCACGAAGCTGGCGTCAACAGACCGACCGGGAGGTACGAGGCCATGTGCGCGCTCTCGGCCGTCGGCACCGGCGGGCGGCCCTGCACACCGGCGCCGAAGCGGCTGCCCGAGCGCTCGTTGAAGGCCCGGTAGCACACGACGACGTCGGCCACACCTGAGCTGACCGCGAGGGCAGCCTGCTGGATAGTGGCACAGGCCGCACCGCCCCCGTAGTGGATCCGGCTGAAGAAGGTCAGGTCGCCGATCCCGAGGCTGCGCGCGATGTCGATGTCGGGGTTGGTGTCGGAGCTGAACGTGACCATGCCCTGGACCTCGGCGGGAGCGAGCCCGGCGTCCTTGAGTGCCAGGTCGACCGCTTCGACGGCCAGGCGCAGCTCAGAGCGGCCGGAGGCCTTGGAGAACTCGGTGGCCCCGATCCCCGCGATGGCGACCGCCCCGGCAAAGGCGTGACGCGTCACGCGCCGTCCGCCTCGGCGTCAGCCGCGGTCACCGCTGCACCCGCCTCGCCGTCGCCGAGCGGCAGGACGACGTCGACGGTGCCGGTCACGTGGTCGCCCAGTTCGTTGGCGCCTCGGATCGACACCGTCACCTTCCCGCTCCTCCCGTCGTCGCCCAGCGGGCCCTTCCCGGTCACCGAGCCGGTCAACGTCATGGTGCAGTCGGGGTAGTTCGGAGCGCCGAGGCGGATGTTGACCGCGGTGAGCCGGCTGCGCCGCCCCGACCAGTCCGTGACGTAACGACCCACCAGCCCGTTGGTGGTCAGGATGTTCATGAAGATGTCTTTGGATCCCCGCGTCTGCGCCAGGACGTGGTCGTGATGGACGTCCTGGTAGTCGCGACTCGCCAGCGCGCCGGCGACCACCATGGTGCGCGTGATCGGCAGCACCAACGTCGGCAGCTCGTCGCCGACCGAGACATCGAAGAACGTCAGGCCCGTCGTCGCCTCGCCGCTGCTCATGAGTCCGCCGCCCCGGCTCGGGTTCCCGCCTCCGCGGCGGCCTCCACCGTGGCCCGCGCCGCGATGGACGCACCCAGCCTGGCCAGCTGCGCGCTGGGCCCGCCCAGCAGCAGCTCTATCTGCTTGCCCCACAGGAAGTACCGATGGATCGGATAGGTGATGTCCGCACCCACTCCGCCGTGCAGGTGCTGGGTGGCGTGCACCGTTCGTTGGCCGCGCTCGGAGGCCTGCCACTTGGCGACGCCCGCCGCGTCGGCCGCGTCGCGGCCGGTGTCGAAACGCCAGGCCGCGTTCTGCCAGGTCACCCGCATGGCCTCGATGTCGATGGCTCCGTCCGCCGCCCGCAGCATCGTCCCCTGGAAGGTCGAGAGCGGACGGCCGAACTGGTGGCGTCCGTTGAGGTACTCGGCCGTCTGGCGCAGCGCCGCTTCGCACACCCCGACCTGGAGCGCGCACAATGCGATGGTCGAAGCGGTGAGGAGGAAGCGGAGCGCAGGCCGGCCCAGGTCCGGTCCAACCAGGACGTCGTCCGCCGCGACCGCGACCCCGTCGAAACGGAGGTGGGGATGGATCTCTCGGTTCGTGGTCACCGTGCGCTCGAGCGTGACGCCAACGGCGTGCGGATCGACCAGCGCCAGGAGCACGTCGCCGCCGACGCCGTCGCCGCCGACGCCGTCGCCGCCGGCGACGGCGACGCGCGCCGGCACGACCACGCGGTCCGCGACGTGCGCCTGCGGCACCGCCGGCTCACAGCCGTCGAGGACGAACCCGTCGCCGTCCGCGCGAGCGGAGACTGCCGGCGACGACGTGGGGCTCGCCGCCGAGCCGTTCAGGGCGGCCGTGAGCACGATCTGGCCCGACACGACGCCGGGAAGCCATCGCTCGCGTTGGGCGGCTGAGCCGAAGTGCGCCATCGGGAGCGCCCCGAGGACCAGGGTCGCCCAGAGCGGCACCGGCGCCACCACGTTGCCCTGGGCCTCGAGCAGCAGGCAGAGCTCCATGAGCCCGTACCCGCCGCCCCCTTGCTCTTCGGGTACGGCCAGTCCCAGTAGGTCGGCGGCGGCCAGCGCCTGCCAGAGTTCGCGGTCGACGCGGTCGTCGGAGCACTCGACCGCCGCCACGCGCTCGGGGTCGACGAGACCCGCGAACAGGCCCGCCGCGGCCTCCGCCACCGCGCGCTGCTCTTCGGTCAGGGCGAAGTCCATCGGTTCAGGCCTCCCCGCCGTCGCGCCTGCCGTCCGGCACGAACACCGGCAGCGACAGCTCCTCGTCGGAGTCGATGAATTCGGCGCGAACCGGCATCCCGATCCTGACCTCCGTCGGCTCGACTCCTTGCAGGTTGGCGACGACTCGCGTGCCTTCCTCCAGCTCGACCAGTCCGATCGGAAGCGGGTACTCGAACGCGGGGACCTGGGGGTAATGGACCACCACGAAGGAGTACAGGGTCCCCCGGCCGGACGACTCCACCGTGCCCCACTCGAAGGATCCGCACACGCGGCAGGCGGGCAGCGGAGGATGCCGCAAGGTGCCGCAGGACGAGCAGCGCTGAATCAGGAGCCGGTGCTCGCGCGCCCCTTGGAACCAGAAGGAGTTGTCCTGGGTCTGCGCCGGACGCGGCCTCGGCGGCCGCGCCGCCGTACCCGTCGGCGCCGCGGGGCGCGGCGGCAGGTACTTGAGTATGCGGAAACGCATGGTCGCGATCGGCTCCCCCGTCTCGAAGAGCGACGACAGCTCCTGGTCCGAGAGGCCTCGCCCGGAACCGGACGGCGAGTCGGGCACCGTCGAGTCGGGCACAGCCACGAAGTCCATGCGAGTCGTGACAAAGCGCCCGGTACCGAGGCCGGTGCGCTTCGGCTCGGAGATCGACTCCGTCACCGAACGCACCATGACCCGATCACCGACCACCAAGGGGCGCGCGTACGTCTGCTCGCAGTTCGTCGCCACCACCGAGGTGAGGCCCTCCGCCTCCAGCAGGGCCATCATCACCTCGTTGGGTCCTCCGTCGCCCTGCGACGTACCCGACGCCCGGGCCGCTTCGACCTCCTGGGACGCCCGCAGCCCCCGCATGACCCAGGCCTGGAGCATGGTCGGCGGCGCGTACAGCTGATCGAAGCCAGCGTCGCGGGCCGCCGTGTCCGAGACGTAAACCGGGTTCTCGTCGCCCATGGCCTCGACCCAGTGCCGGATCATCGCCAGGTTCACCGCCTCCGGAGAGAGGACGGGTGGCCCCGACACCTGGCCGGCCAAGGCCGCCAGCGTCTCGCTGTGATCGGGGTACCCCGAGAGCTCCTCGAGCCGCTCCGCTCCCCCCTCGTGGGCCACCGCTCCCCGCTTCTCCGCTCGGCGCGGCTGCTCCGCGTCGGCCCGGTTCATCGCGTCCCCCGCGTCATCCCCAGGCCGGCGGTCGCGACGATCTCGCGCTGAACCTCGTTGACGCCACCGCCGAAGGTGTTGATCTGCGCCTGGCGCCCCGACGCCTCGATGCGTCCCCGCAACAGCGCACCAGGCGAGCCGGGAGTGAGATAGCCCGCCGCGCCGATGATCCCGGCCAGCAGCCGGAACACGTCGAGCGTCCGTTCGGTCCCGAACACCTTGATCGACGACGATTCCGCAGCCGTGAGCTCCCCGTCGGCGACGTGGACCGCCATGCGCCAGTTCAGGAGCCACATGGCCTCGAGCTCGGCGTGGCACCGAGCCAGATCCATCTGGACCCACGCCTGGTCGATCACGGTGCGCCCGTCGTCGGTCCGCTCCTGCGCCGCCCACCGAACGACGTCTTGGTACAACGAAATGGACAGCCCGCTCCACGCGGCCAGACCGACGCGCTCGTGGTTGAGCTGGGTCGTGATCATGCGCCAGCCCTCGTTCTCGGCGCCGACCCGGTTGGCCACGGGGACCCGGAGGTCGTCGTAGAAGGTCTGGGTGGTGGTCAGCCCGCCCACCGTGTTGATGACCGAACACGAGAATCCGGGCGACGACGTCGGCACGCACAGGATCGAGATGCCTTTGTGCTTCGGCGCCTCGGGGTCGGTCCTCACCGCCAGCCAGACGTAGTCGGCCATGTCCGCTCCCGAGGTGAAGATCTTGGCCCCGTTGACGATGTACTCGTCCCCGTCGCGGACGGCACGGGTCCGCAGCGCGGCCAGGTCGGTCCCAGCGGTGGGCTCGGTGTAGCCGATGGCGAAGTTGAGCTCGCCCGAGAGGATCTTCGGAAGGAAGAACGATTTCTGCTCCTCCGTGCCGAAGCGCATGATGGTCGGACCCACGGTGTTGATGGTGACGAAGGGAAAAGGAGCCCCGGCGCGCCGCGTCTCGTCGAAGAAGATGAACTGATCGGTCGCCGGCCGGCCCTGCCCGCCGAACGTCGTCGGCCAGCCGATGCCGAGCCAGCCGTCCTTGCCGATCCGCCGGACCACCTCACGCCAGGCGTCTCCGCCCTCTCCGGCCCCTGCCAGCCCGGCCCGCACCTCGTCGGTGAGCAGGTCGGCGTAGTACCGACGCAGCTCGGCGCGTAACTGCTGCTGGTCAGGACTCTCTTCGAGGAACATCGTCGGCAGCCTCGCGCACCTTCCGGCGGTCCCTGCACGTCAAGGCCACCATCGGAAAAACTGTAACACGTTCTCGTTTCGGCCTGCCCGGAGGCGGCGGCCGTAGCCGTCCAGGTGGCGGCCTGCCCCTTCCTCTCCCCCTTCCTCTCCCCCTTCCTCTCCCCCCCTTCCTCTCCCCTTTCCCGCTGTGCCCTTTTTTGCTTCCTGGTCGACAGGTCGGGCCTGGCCGCGCTGGCCAAGGTTCCCTGTCCGGCGTCGTGCCTAAGATCTGACTGACACACGTTCTAAAAATCGTCCGGAAAGCGCAGGCACCGTCCACGTCGGCGGTGCGCGAAAGGGGGGCCGTGAGCCTCGCGGAGATCGATCTCATCGACGGCCGCAACTTCGTCGCCGGCGTGCCCCACGAGTGGTTCGCCGAGCTGCGGCGAGAGGCGCCCGTCTTCTGGCACCCCCAAGAAGGCGCCCCACGCGGCGGATTCTGGGCCGTCACCCGCCACGACGACTGCGTCCACGTCAACCGCGACTGGGAACACTTCTCGTCCGCGCGCCGCTCGTCGCTCTTTGTCGACGTGGACGACGACCAGCTGGCTCAGCAGCGGTTGATGATGCTCAACATGGACCCGACCATGCATACGCGCTACCGACGGCTGGTCAACCACGGATTCACGCCAAAAATGGTGCGCGACCTGGAGCGGCAGATCAACGGCTACGCCGAGGGCATCATCGACTCGGTGTGCGAGCGTGGGACGGCAGACTTCGTCGTGGAGCTGGCGGCCGAGCTCCCGCTCCTCGTGATCGCCGAGCTCCTCGGGGTTCCCCAAGAGGACCGTCGGATGGTCTTCGACTGGTCGAACCGGATGATCGGCTCCGAAGACCCCGAGTACCAGATCCCCGATGCCGAGCCCGGTGAAGCCGCCATGCAGGTATACGCGTATGCAGAAGAGCTCGCCAACAATCGGCGCCTCGAGCCGAGGACAGACCTGATCTCGGTGCTCATCGACGCCGAGGTCGAGGGCGAGAAGTTGGACCAGTTCGAGCTCGACCTCTTCTTCTTGTTGCTGATCGTGGCCGGCAATGAGACGACGCGCAACCTCATGTCGGGCGCCATGACCGCGTTCTTCGAGCATCCCGACCAGTGGGAGAAGCTCCGACAGGACCGCTCCCTGCTTCCCAACGCGGTGGAGGAGATGCTGCGCTACGTCACTCCGGTCATGCACTTCCGCCGGACGGCCACCTCCGACATGGAGATGCGCGGCCAGCAGATCCGGGAGGGCGACAAGATCGTGTTCTGGCACACGTCGGCCAACCGCGACGAGCTCGTCTTCGACGAACCGAACACGTTCGACATCGCCCGGTCGCCCAACCCCCACATCGCGTTCGGCGGCGGCGGCCCCCACTTCTGCCTGGGAGCGAACCTGGCCCGAATGGAGATCATGGTGCTGTTCGACCGCCTCCTCGACCGGATTCCCGATATCCGGCTGAATGGCGAGGTCCAACGCCTGCAGTCCAACTTCATCAACGGCACCAAACACATCCCGGTGGCCTTCGCGCCCTCCGCACCCGTCGGGGGCACTCCGCTTCCCGCCCGGGCCGGCTGAGGTGGTCGCTGTGGGCGACGGCCGAGTGCGGTTCCACCAGTCGGTCGCCTTCTTACCTACCCGCCAGATCATGCCGTTGGCGCGATTGTGTGACGAGCTGGGCTATGGCGGCATGTACGTCTCGGACCACTTCTTCAACCCTCGCCGCCGCGAGTCGCGTTACACGTACTCCAGCCGGGACGACGGCGCTCCCGGCTGGGACGACGACACGGCATGGCCGGACCCGATGTGCGTCATCTCTGCGCTCGCCGGCTCGACCGCGAACCTGGTCTTCACGACGGGGATCTACATCGCACCGGCGCGGGACATCCTCACGGTCGCCAAGACCGTCGGCACCGCGGCCGTGCTCTCCGACGACCGACTGCGCCTCGGCGTCGGGGTGGGATGGAGCAAGGAGGAGTTCGACCTGACGGGCCAGGACTTCTCCAACCGGGGCAAGCGCCTCGACGAGATGATTGTCGCGTTGCGCGCCCTCTGGCGAGGAGGGTGGGTCGAGTTTCACGGTGACTTCTACGACGTGCCTGAGTGCCAGATGGAGCCGTCACCCAACGCATCCGTGCCCATCCTCGGAGGTGGCCATTCACCGGTGGCGTTGCGACGAACAGCGGCGCTGTGCGACGGCTGGATCGCTGCCGGCGCCTACAGCGAGGAGCAGGCGTGGGCTCATCTCGGCGAGCTCCGGGAGGCCCTCAAGCAGGCTGGGCGCAAGGACGACGAGAACTTTGCCGTCTACCTTGCCCTCAACGAGCAGCCGAGCGAAGCCCTCTATCGGCGCTTCATCGACGCCGGCGTCACCGACTTCGTCTGCGCACCTTGGATGTGGGCCACCAAACCCGGCACCCCTGACGACGAGGCGCTGCCGCGTCGGCTCGACGCAGTGCGTCAGTTCGCCGAACACATCGTGGCCAAGTTCTGATGCATCCGGATGGCAGCGAGGCCTGAGGTTCGTGATCGCGGTCACCTCGTACTCGTCTCTCGGCACGAGGTTCCGATGAAGGCAAGGAGGCGTCGATGAAAACGATGAAGATTGGGCTCCAACTCGGATACTGGGGCTCTGGACCGCCGCCGAACGCAGTGGAATTGGTACAAGAGGCCGACCGTCTCGGTTATGACTCGGCCTGGACGGCAGAGTCTTATGGTTCCGACGCATTGACCCCGCTGGCGTGGTGGGGTTCGCGCACGGAGCGGGTCCGCCTCGGCACGTCGCTCTGCCAGTTGTCTGCCCGCACTCCGACCGCCATGGCCATGGCCGCGCTGACGATGGACCACCTCTCCGGCGGCCGCTTCGTTCTCGGGCTCGGCGTCTCGGGACCTCAGGTAGTCGAGGGCTGGTACGGCCAACCCTTCCCCGCCCCGCTGGCCCGGACGCGCGAGTACGTGGACATCGTTCGGCAGGTGCTCGCCCGAGAGAAGCCGGTCGTCAATGCCGGGCCGCACTACCCGCTCCCCTATCCAGGTGGCACCGGCCTGGGGAAGGCGCTCAAGCCGATCGTCCACCCGTTGCGGGCGGACATCCCGATCATCTTGGGGGCCGAGGGACCCAAGAACGTCGCCCTGGCGGCCGAGATCGCAGACGGCTGGTTCCCTATCTTCTTCTCGCCCAAAGCAATGTCCTCGTTCGAGGCTGCACTCGACGAGGGGTTCGCGCGTCCTACGGCGCGCCGGTCAGCATCCGACTTCGAGGTGCTGGCCTTCGCGCCCACGATCCTCACCGACGACGTCGAGCGGGCAGCCGACGGGTTCCGACCCATGCTCGCCCTCTACATCGGCGGCATGGGCGCGAAGGAGATGAACTTCCACTTCGACGTCTTCGCCCGCATGGGTTACGAGGAAGCAGCCCACAAGATCCAGGACGCCTACCTGAATGGGCGCAAGGACGACGCGGCCGCGGCCGTTCCGACCTCCATGGTAGAGGACATCGCCCTGGTCGGCCCCGTCGCCAAGGTCCGAGACGAGCTTGCGGCCTGGCGCGAGTCGCGCGCCACGACCTTGCTCGTGAACGGCGACCTCGCCACCATGCGCACCATGGCCGAGCTGGTCCTGAGCTAGAGACCACCGTCCCAGCCGGCGTGAGGTCGGAAGCTGGTCTGGCGGCCAGCGTCGGTTCACATCGCCCTGGGGCCTCCCGCCGCCGGCTCGACGTACGCCGCCGGTCCGAAGCCGAGGATCGGGATGAAGATGAAGGGCAGGAATATCAGCCCCACCGCGAACGCGGTGCTCTTTGCGAACGACTTCGCCAAGTCGATGGCCACGATGATCCAGACGACGATGTTCACGAAGGGGATGAGGAAGAGGATCAGCCACCATCCCGGACGGCCGACCACTTTGAGCATGGTGTAATAGTTGTAGAAGGGAATGATCGCGGCCCACCCTGGGCGATCGGCCTTGGCGAACACGAACCACAGCGAGGCGATCAGGAACACGACGATCGCGACGTAGACGACGATCCCGAGAAACGCCCCCGCGGCAGCCGGTGCGAGCACCAGTGCGTACATGGGAATTACCTCCCGTCGACCCGCCGGCCGTCGACGGGCATCTCAGATGGTAGGTCCGGCCAAACGCCTGGTGCGGGATTTTGATCAGTTGGTCACCGCGAGGTCACACGCATCGGCCACAATGCGTCCGATGACTCTCTTCGACATCACGTCGCTGGACGACTCGTCGGCGCTGCCCGCGGCTGGCAAAACGGATGCATTGCCGGTACCAGGTGATGCATTGCCGGTACCAGGCGATGCTGATGCATTGCCGGTACCAGGCGATGCTGATGCATTGCCGGTGCCAGGTGAGGCTGATGCATTGCCGGTGCCAGGTGAGGCTGATGCATTGCCGGTGCCAGGTGAGGCTGATGCATTGCCGGTATCGGATGCGGTGGAGCCCGCCGGGCATCCAGTGGCTCCGGAGGTCGAGGTGCGCGTGAGCGCTCGGCGTCGCAAGACGTCCGAGGCACGATGGGTCGCGGGCCGGATCGTGGTGACGCTGCCGGCCCACCTCGACCTCGAGGCGCGGCGGAAGACGACCGATTGGCTCGTCGACCGGCTCATGAGCAGGCACCGGCTCCAGTCGAGCGTCGGCGACGACGAACTGCTCGTGCGCGCCAACGCGTTGAGCAAGCGCTACGCACTCGGCGCCAACCCGTCCTCCGTGCGATGGGTCACCAACCAGAAGGCCCGCTGGGGTTCGTGCTCACATCACTCGAGGGAGATCCGCATCTCGCACCGCCTGCGCGTCGTCCCCGAATGGGTGCTCGACTCGGTGCTCGTGCACGAGTTGGCACACCTGACCCATCCCGATCACTCCCCCGCCTTCCATCGACTGGCCGGTGCGTATCCCCGCCATGCGGAGGCGGCGGTGTTCCTGGCCGGTTACGGTCTCGGCCTTTCCAACCTGCCCGTCTGAGGCAACGTCCGTCTGGGTTAAGCGGTTGCCTCGAGGATGACCGTGTTGGTCTGGGCGCTGTGCTGACCGACCGTGGTTTGCGATCCCACACCCCACAGCGGTTGGCCGCCGCCGCCGGCTGCGAGGGCGGAAACGGTAGCGGGGGTTGGGACGAACGACCATGAAGTGCCGTTCCAGTGCTCGCTGGTGTCATTGGAACCGACGGTCCAGATGTCATTCGGGCCGAAGGCCGCGATGCCGTTCAACTCGGGACTCGACGGTTGCACCGGGTTGGGTGACGTACGCCACGCTTTGCCGTTCCAATGCAGAATGACATTGCCGATGCCGACGGCCCAGGCATCAGTGGGTGACACCGCCGCGACCGCCTCCAGTCCGGCCACCCCGCTGGCGTTCGGTCCCGACGGGGTATCGGTACTCCACGTCCTGCCGTTCCAGTGCTCGATCACGGGTGCCTGGTCAAAGCGGCTCGTGACCCCCACGGCCCACACGTCATTACTCGAAGTGCCCGACACGCCGGTCAGAAAGCTGTGGGTGGTGGGCAACGTGGCTCCGGGCACGATCGACCAAGCGGTGCCGTTCCAGTGCAGGATCAGGGTGCCAACACCCGCTTGGTCGTTGTCCCCGACCGCCCAGATGTCGCTCGGGGAGATGGCGGTGACGGCATTGAGCTCGCTGAGGGCCGGCTCTCCGGTCGGGCTGGGCACCACCCGCCACGAGGTCCCGTTCCAGTGCTCGATGAGAGTGACGCCGGCCCCGTCGACGAACTCGTTGCCCACCGCCCAAGCGTCGCGGGGGCTGAGCGCAGTGACGGCGGCAAGGTTCGCTTCTTCAGCTCCCGGTGTGGGTGCGGACTGGACGGGCGCCCAGGCCTTGCCGTCGAAATGGTCAATGATCGGCGTGGGTCCGGTACTGAACCCGACTGCCCAGGCGTCGTCAGGGCTCGTCGCGACGACACCGGTGAGTGCGTTGAAGTCCGATCCCGCAACATTGGGGCTCGACACGGTGGACCAGACCGGCTGGGCGGAAGCGACACCCCCGGAGACCAGGCCTGCGGCCAAGAGGAACGGCGCGACCGCTATCAAGGTTTTGTGCATGCGTGTCTTACGTGCGGCCGCCATGGTGGGATTGGCGTGGACACAGTCATCTTCCGGCGCGCGGCCCCCCAGCCCCGGGAGCAGTTCAGACGGGTTCGTCGGCCAGGATTCTCCCCAGTCGCCGGAGACTCTCGTTGGCGCCGCCGAGCGTGAGCTCAATCTGCCGCGTCAGCAGGAAGTAGCGGTGCAGCGGGTAGTCGCGATCGACCCCCACCCCACCGTGGAGGTGCGAGGCCGCGTGGACCACCCGCTGGCCGCCTTCGGCCGCCCAGTACTTGGCCACCGCGATCTCGGAGGAGGCAGGGAGCCCGGAGGCGAGACGAGACGCCGCCTGCCAGGCGGTCAACCGGATGGCCTCGGTGTCGACATAGGCGTCGGCTGCCCTCTGACCGACGGCCTGGAACGTGGCAATCGGCTTGTCGAACTGCACTCGTGTCTTGGTGTATTCGGCGGTCAGTTCGAGCGCAGCGGCACAGGCACCTGCTTCGAGCACGCAGAGCGCCGTCGTGGCGAACTCCGTCATGAGGGTGACGATGGCGCCACCGTCCGCTTCCTCGCCGCCGAGGAGCCGGTCGACTCCGACGCTGACGCCGTCCAGCTCGGCGATCGCCTCTGGACGGCCCGTCGTCGTCGTCTGCGGGGTCAGCGAGAGTCCCGGCGTCCCGGCGTCGACGATGAAGACGCCGGTGCCGACGTTGGAGCCGTCGGACGAGCGGCGGGTGGCGGGAACCAGGATGGCGTCGGCCACCAGCCCCGCGGGCACGCACGCCTTGGTCCCCGAAATCAGCCACGATCCATCCGGCTGCGCCGTGGCCTCCGTGGCCGGATCGAGACCTCCCGGCAGAATGACCTCCCCCACCATCTCGGCCAGCGCACCGGTGATGATGGTCTCCCCATTCGCTACACCGCTCAACCACGTCTTGCGTTGCGCCTCAGTGCCGAATCGGTCGATTGGAACCGCCCCATAGGCCATCGTCTCGACGACGGGGACGTACGCCGCCGCCCGCCCGGCCGCTTCCATGACCAGACAGGCGGCCACGAAGTCGAGTCCGGCACCGCCGACGTCTTCGCCGATATGGATCCCGAGCAGGCCGGCGCCGGCCAGCTCACGCCACAGGTCGCGGTCGATCGGCCCTTCGTCGCCCGCGGCGGCCTCAACCGCCTTCAACCGTTCGTGCGTTGCCCGCTCGGTGAAGATCTGACCCGCCAGCTGGCGGACGGCTTCTTGTTCTTCGCTGTAGGTGAAGTCCACGTTGGCGCTCCTCGTTCCGGGCTCAGCGCAGCGACCGGGGCATGCCCAGGCCGAAGATGGCGATCAGGTCCCGCTGGATCTCGTTGGTGCCGCCACCGAAAGTCAGGATGATCATGGAGCGGGCGTACATCTCCAGGCGACCGGCGATCACCGCGCCGGGCGAGCCTCGGGTGAGGTAGCCGGCCTGACCGATGATCTCCATCAGAGATCGGAACGCGCGCAGGTAGAACTCGGTACCGAACACCTTGATCGTCGATGCATCGGCGACGTCGAGGTGCCCCTGCGTTCCCTGCCACGCCACCTTCCAATTGATGAGGCGGAGGAACTCGAGCTCGGCGTGCACCCGAGCCAAATGCTCCTGCACCCACTCCTGGTCGACGACGCGTCGCCCGTCGGGGAGCTTCGTGGTCTGGGCCCACGCGCGAACGTCGGTCAGCACCCGTTCGATGATGCCCGGCGAGCACAAGGTGACCCGCTCGTGGTTGAGCTGGTTGGTGATGAGGTTCCAGCCCTGGTTCTCCCCACCCACCATCGCGGTCGCCGGCACTCGTACGTCCTCGTAGAACGTGTAGTTGATGTTGTGGCCGCCGAGCAGGTTCATCGGCACCACGCGGATCCCGGGTGTGTCCATCGGAACCAAGAACATGGAGATCCCCTTGTGCTTGGGCACATTGGGATCGGTCCTCGTCGCCAACCACACGTAGTCGGCATCGCCGGCCAAACTGGTGAAGACCTTCGAACCGTTGATGATGTACTCGTCGCCGTCACGCACAGCTCGCGTCGTGAGGGACGCCAGGTCGGTGCCCGAGTTGGGTTCGGTGTACCCGATGCAAAAGGAGATGCCGCCGGCGAGGATCTTCGGCAGGAAGAATTCCTTCTGCTCCTGCGTACCGAAGTTCATGATGGTGGGGCCGACGGTGTTGATCGTCAGCATCGGAACCGGTGCCCCACTTCGCATCGACTCGTCGAAGAAGATGAACTGCTCAATGGCCGAGCGACCTTGGCCGCCCCATTCCTTCGGCCAGCCGATACCGAGCCAGCCGTCGCTGCCCATCCTCTCGGCCACCTTGCGCACGGCAGGTCCGATCCCACCCGCCTGGGACAGCTCCTCCTCCACCTCGGGCGTGAGGAGCTGTTGGTAGTAGGCGCGCAGCTCGCTCTTCAGCGCCTGCTGCTCCTCGGTGTACGCGATCTCCATACAGTCCCTCCCGGGGCCCCGGATGCCGATCCGGCCCACGTCGACGCTCCCCGTCACCGTTCCGACCACGGGCGGACGGGGCGAATGGGGGTGTACTAGAACACGTTACAGTCCGCTGGTCGCGCCGGCCAACCTGGACGCGTTCACCGGACGGCCGATCTGGCGCTACCGCCCGAAGCAGCCAATCTGTCCTCGCCCCGCCGAAGGGGAACGGCGGGCGTCGGCCGACCGGCAAGTAACCTGCGAGGCGCCTCGGGCCCGAGCCTGGGCCACGCCGCCGAGCGAGGAGCTGATCCGACATGCCAGAAGCCGTCATCGTCGCCACCGGCCGCACGCCCATCGGGCGCGCCAACAAAGGATCGCTGGTCGAATGCCGACCGGACGATCTGAGCGCACTCGTGATCAAGACCGTGCTGGCCAAGTTGCCCCAACTCGACCCGACCCAGGTGGAGGACGTTCTCCTGGGTTGCGGCCAGCCGGGCGGGGAGGCCGGTTACAACGTGGCTCGGGTGGCCGCCATCCTGGCGGGCTTGCCGGGCGTGCCCGGAGTCACGGTCAATCGATACTGCTCCTCGTCGCTGCAGACGATCCGGATGGCAGCCCACGCCATCCGCGCCGGCGAGGGTGACGTGTTCGTGGCGGCGGGCGTCGAAACGGTGAGCCGTTACATGTACGGTGCCGCCGACACCGGACCGCACAACCCGGAGTTCGCCGAAGCCGAGGAGCGCACCAAGGTGCGTACCCCGGCGGTGACCGAGCCGTGGGCTCCGCCGGTCGGTGTGCCCGACGTGTACATCGCCATGGGCCAGACGGCCGAGAACGTCGCCGAGTACGAGAAGGTCTCGCGCCAGGAGATGGACGAGTTCGCGCTCCTCTCGCAGACGCGGGCCGTCGAGTCGCAGAAGAACGGTTTCTTCGAGCGCGAGATCATCCCGGTCACGCTCGCTGACGGCACCGAAGTCACCAAGGACGACGGCCCACGAGCGAACACGACGCTCGAGGGTCTGGCCAACCTCAAGCCGGTCTTCCGCGAGGGCGGGACCGTGACCGCGGGTAACGTGTGCCCGCTCAACGACGGGGCCGCCGCCGTGGTGGTGATGAGCGACACCAAGGCCAAGGAGCTCGGCATCACGCCATTGGCTCGGATCGTGGCCAGCGGTGTGTCGGGACTCAATCCGGAGATCATGGGTCTGGGGCCGATTCAGGCTTGCCGGCAGACTCTGGCCCGCGCCAACATGACGATCGACGACGTCGACCTGGTCGAGATCAACGAAGCGTTCGCCGCTCAGGTCATCCCCTCGGCCAAGCACCTCGGGATCAGCTGGGACAAGCTCAATGTGAAAGGTGGCGCGATCGCTCTGGGCCACCCCTTCGGTCAGACAGGCGCCCGGATCATGACGACACTGCTCAACGCCCTCGAGGACACGGGCAAGACCATCGGGCTCGAGTCGATGTGCGTGGGTGGTGGGCAGGGCATGGCCATGGTCGTGGAGCGACTGAGTTAGCCGTCGTGGAGCGACTGAGTTAGCCGTCGTGGAGCGACTGAGTTAGCAGTCGTAGAGCGACTGAGAGTTAGCAGTCGTGGAGCGACTGAGTTAGCGCATTCGCGCCAGGGAGCGATGCGACGAAGCGGTCGTCAGCGATCTCCCTCAGGAGGGCAAACCCCCACCGACGGCGTCATCGACCGTCGGCACCGGACCCGGGTCGACCCCCTCACGGTCGGCCAAGCAGAGCGACACCACGTCGCCGAACAAGACAAGATCCACGAAACGGGCCAGGTCGTCGTCCCCCTCCGCCTTCACCTCGATGATGCCGGCCATCACCTCGTCCGTCATCTGTGTCACGACGTCGAACATGCGAATGGTCTCGGCGTCCTCGTCGTCGTGTCGGAGGAGGACCAAGGTGACGACCTGGCGTGTCACGTCGCCGCCCTGGCCCCACCCGGCCAGCTCGTCGTGGGCGAGCTCCGGCAGAGCGGCGCAGAAGGCCGGCGCTTTGGCGTTCAAGTTGATCTGCGACTTCCAGCGTCGTGCCGCCACGGCCGACACGCCGGCCGAGCCGTAGACGAGCGGGATCGTCCGACCGATCAGCTGAGCGACGCGCTCGGCCGGCCCTCCGGACTCGAAAAGGCGGTCACGGCGACGCGCCAGCGCCGTCGAGGCGGCCCGGACCGACGGCCCCGGGTCGAGCGCCTTCCCCGCCCGGTTCAGCGCGGTCAGGATGGCGATCGTCGCCGGTCCCACTGCGCTCCGCCCCGCTGGACCCGGCGGGCCGATCGGACACCGCGCCAGGGCGCGCTCGCCCAGCGTGGCCAGCGGTCCATCGGGAGCGATCACGATCACGGGCGAACCCGCCTTTCGCGCCGTCTCGGCCGCGTCGATGGTCGACGAGCTGGTTCCCGAGCACGACACGGCCAGCACGAGGGTGTGCGAATCGACGAAGGCCGGCAGTGAGGGGCCGGCGCCCACCCAGATCGGCACGGACGAGCGAGGAGCAGCGACAGCTGCGGCGGCGGCTCCGGCGATGGCTCCCGCTCCGACCCCGACCACGACCACGGAGCGGACGCCGTCTTCGAGGTGCGCCCCATCGAGGGCCCGGGCCGCCGCATTCAGGGCTTCGGACAATCGCTCCGGTTCGCCGGCGGTGGCCTGCCACAGTCCGAGTGTGTCGGGTCCGCTCCGATTCACCCCTTCGACGCGGGGCCAGTCGCCCGGACCTCGTCCCTCTCGGCCTTGGCCATCAGGCGAGTGTGCTCGGCATCGCCCACGTCAGCCGCCTCGTCGACGAGCAGGACCGGCACCCCGTCGACGACGGCGTAGCTCTTCTGCAGGCGAGGGTTGTAGAGCACGTCCTCGTCTTCGAACCAGAGCAGCGGACCTTTGTCGATCGGGCAGGCGAGGACGTCGAGCAGCAGCGGGTCAAGGGTCATGGATGGCTCCTGGTTCTCACTTCTGGCTTCGAGGGACCTTGGGATCGGTGGCGTGGGAGGTGATGAGCGCCTCGACTTCGGCCACGTGCTCGGCGCACGACGCCGGAGTCCTCGCTTCGACGTTGAGGCGGAGCAACGGTTCGGTGTTGGACGGCCGCACGTTGTACCACCAGTCCCCGTGGTCGACGGTGAGTCCGTCGAGCAGGTCCACCGACGCTCCCGAGGATCCTTCCGATTCGGCCATCGCCGCAACGGTGGCGGCCGGGTTCGCGACCTCCGTATTGATCTCGCCCGAGTCGGCGTAGCGCTGATAGGGCGCCAGCATGGCCGAGAGGGGCTGATCGCTGCGGCTCATGAGCTCGAGCACGATCAGGGCCGTGATGATGCCGGAGTCAGCCCGGTAATTGTCCCGGTAGTAGTAGTGCCCCGAGTGCTCGCCCCCGAAGACTGCGCCCGTCTCGGCCATGACCTGCTTGATGAACGAGTGCCCCACCCTGGTTCGCACGGGGTTTCCACCCAGCTCGCTGACCACCTCGGGGACGACGTGGGAGCAGATGAGGTTGTAGAGGACGGTCTCGCCCGGGTGCTTGGCCAGCATCGACGAGGCGACCAGCGCCGTCGTGAGGGACCCTGACACCGACTCCGCCCTCTCGTCGACGAGGAAGACGCGGTCGGCGTCGCCGTCGAAAGCGAGCCCGACGTCCGCCCCGAGCTCGAGGACCGCCCGCTTCAGGTCGACCAGGTTCTCCGGCTGAATGGGGTCGGCCGGATGGTTGGGGAAGTTGCCGTCGAGCTCGGGGTAGAGGATGTCGATCACGAAGGGGAGGCGCTCGAAGACGATCGGTACCACGAGCCCTCCCATCCCGTTGGCCGTGTCGGCGACCACCCGCAGCGGACGGAGAGCGGTGAGGTCGACGAAGGAGACCACGTGGTCCGCCCAGGCATCGAGCAGCGAGAGCTGGCGTCGTGCGCCCACGAGGGGCCCGGCCGGCTCGTCGAGAAGCTCCTCGGCGGACGCCTCGATCTCGGCCAACCCCGTATCCCGACCGATCGGAAGCGCCCCGGACAAGCACAACTTCAGGCCGTTGTACTTCGCCGGGTTGTGGGACGCCGTGAACATGGCCCCTGGAGCATCGAGATGGCCCGACGCGAAGTACAAGAAGTCGGTCGACGCCATGCCCAGGTCGGTCACGTCGACACCTTCCGAGCGGACTCCGTCCGAGAACGCGTCGGACAGCGCGACGCCGGACTCGCGCATGTCGCGGGCGACCAGGATCTCGGGCGCGCCGGCGAACCGGGCCGTGGCGCGTCCGATGGCACGACACATGTCGGCGTCGAGCTGGTCGGGCACGATGCCTCGTATGTCGTAGGCCTTGAAGACCTCCTGCATCCTGCTCATGCGCGCCACCCACTCACGGGCGACCACCATAGGGTGCGCCGCGGCCGCTTCGGGACGAGACGATGGCCCGGTCCGGGGCGAGACGATGGCCCGGTCCGGGTGGGACGAGGCGGTGGCCTCCGGTTCGACCTGGGGTCAGTGGACGAGGCCCTGTCCGTTGCCCAGGATGGCGATGATGGCGACGAGGTTGAACGTGGCGTGCGCCACCATGTTCATGCCTAGGCGCCCGGTGCGGTAGGACACGGCGGACAGCACCATCCCGAAGAAGGCCAGCCCGGCGAGCTGGACCCACTCGCCGTGGGCGAGGCCGAAGAGGAGCCCGTCGAGGACGACAGCCATGATCACGCCGGCGACGCGGCCGGTGCTGCGACCGGCACCGAGCGGGGTGAGCAGGCGGACCAGCGACTTGAGGAGCAGGCCGCGGAAGAAGAGCTCCTCCACTGCCGGTGCGAAGACGACGGTGGCGATGGCGATGATGGCGAAGCCGCCACCGTGGGAACCGCCGGTGAGCCGCTGCGAGGGCCCGTTGAAGTCGTGGATGTCGTGCTGGAAGGGGGCGTACATGAGCGCCACGACGATCTGGCCGCCGATGCCGATGCCGATACCGACCAGGTCGACCAGCCGGAAGCGGACGCCGAGGTCGCGCAGGAAGTGACGCGTGCCCTGGGTCCGGCTGGCCAGCCAGGGTGCGCCGATGAACCCGACCCACAACCCGAACAGCGTCGCCACGACGTACCACTCCGGCGGGATCGCCGCATTGGCGAGCGCCTTCATCTCGGTGGCGTCCTTGCCAGCCAAGGTGCCCGCCACCTCGCCGAAGATGTAGGCGGCGATCTGGCCGACGAGGAACCCGCCCAGGGCATAGAAGAGCCAGATCCAGCCCTGGCGCTTGGTCTGCGGGGGCACCCAGGGCGTGTCGAGGAACGGCACGTCGGCGGGAGGGGCGGGCATGGCCGCCACCTGGGCCGGGGCCGCGCCCGGCCAGCCGCCAAGGGCGGACGCCGCGGGCCCCGCACCGGGGGTTTGGGACCAGGCGCCGATGGGAGGGGGCGGGGGTGGTGGTGGCGGCGGAGGAGCGGCCTGGACCCACTCGCGCGGCACGTAACCCGCCGGCAACGGACCCGGGGGGCGGGCGGGCGGCTGCGCTCCTTGTCCGGGCGCGCCCGTGCCGGGCTCGGTGTCGGTCATCGGGGAAACGTTACCGGCGCCCCGAAGTCCCGGATCAGCAGGTGGAGCGGTCGCCGCAACCGCAAGACGGGGGCGGGCGCGTAGCATGGTCAGGTGACCCCACAGCGCACCGACAAGCCCGCGGGTCGTCCTGGCACGCCTGCAGGCGGCGGTGACGGCGGTCAGCCCGGGGCGCCGAGCGGGGGCCAGAGCTGGCGCTGGCTGTGGGGGGTCCTGGCCGTCGGGATCGTGGCCATCCTGCTCGCGGTCGGCACTATCAAGACTTCCAACGCCAAGTCGCTCACGTACACCAAG
Source organism: uncultured Acidimicrobiaceae bacterium (assembly GCA_963828505.1). Classification (GTDB taxonomy): domain Bacteria; phylum Actinomycetota; class Acidimicrobiia; order Acidimicrobiales; family RAAP-2; genus Bog-473. The sequence continues at coordinate 123,074 of CAWHFM010000009.1, read as the reverse complement.
TACATGCAAGAGGTGCAGTCCGGGCAGGTCTCCTCGGCCAAGATCTCCAACGCCACCGGGGAGATCACCGGGACGCTCAAGGACGGCACCAGCTACACGGTCCAGGGCCCGAGTCCGTCGTTCGGCCCCGACGTGTCCGAGATGCGTTCCAAGGGGGTCGCGGTCAGCTTCCCGACCCCGAGCTCGAACCTGCTCACCGACTTCCTGCCCTACATCTTCATCATCGGGATCGGCGCGGCCTTCATCTACTTCATCGGCCGCCAGACCCGGGGCCAGATGTCGGGGATCATGTCGATCGGCCGCTCCAAGGCCAAGACCTTCAGCAGCGACCGGCCGAGCACCACCTTCGACGACGTGGCCGGCTACAGCGGGGTCAAGCAGGAGATCAGCGAGGTGGTCGACTTCCTCAAGACGCCTGCCCGCTTCAAGGAGATCGGGGCCAAGATCCCCAAGGGCGTCCTGCTCGTCGGCCCTCCCGGCACCGGCAAGACACTGCTGGCGCGCGCCGTGGCCGGCGAGGCCGGCGTGCCCTTCATGTCGGTGAGCGGCTCGGACTTCATGGAGATGTTCGTCGGGGTCGGCGCCAGCCGGGTCCGTGACCTCTTCCAGACGGCGCGCAAGCAGGCGCCGGCCATCGTCTTCGTCGACGAGATCGACTCCATCGGCCGCAAGCGGGGGGCAGGGCTCGGAGGCGGGCACGACGAGCGCGAGCAGACCCTCAACCAGATGCTCTCGGAGATGGACGGGTTCGACACGGCCGAGGGCGTCGTGATGATCGCGGCGACCAACCGGCCCGACATCTTGGACCCGGCCTTGCTCCGGCCGGGCCGCTTCGACCGCCAGATCGTCGTACCGCTGCCCGACCTCGAGGAGCGACTCCCCATCCTCCAGGTCCACTGCAAGGGCAAGCGCATGTCGCCCGACGTGGATCTCGGCGTCGTGGCCCGGGGCACGCCGGGCATGAGCGGCGCCGACCTGGCCAACCTGGTCAACGAGGCCGCGCTCCACGCCGTGCGCCGAGGCAGCCCCGAGATCGCCATGGCCGACTTCGAGACCGCCCGCGACCGCGTGCTCCTGGGCCAGCGCCGCGACTCCATGGTGCTCTCGGAGGACGAGAAGGAGCGGGTGGCGTACCACGAGGGTGGCCACGCGCTTCTGGCCTACGTGCTCGAGCACGCCGATCCCGTCCATAAGGTGACCATCCTTCCCACCGGCATGGCGCTCGGGGTCACCCACCAGCTGCCGATGGAGGAGCGCCACATCCATCCGCGCGACTACATCGAGGATGCGCTGTGCGTCCGCATGGGAGGTCGCTGCGCCGAGCTCCTCGTCTACGGCGACCTGTCCACGGGCGCGGCCAACGACCTCGTCGGCAACACCGAGCTGGCCCGCAAGATGGTCCGCGAGTGGGGCATGAGCGACGCCATCGGGCCTATGGCGTGGGGCTCGCAGGGTCAGGTCTTCCTGGGCGAGGACCTGATGCACACCCGCGACTACTCGGAGGACACCTCCAAGGTCATCGACGAGGAGGTCGAGCGCATCCTGCGCGTCGAGGAGCAGCGGGCCATGGACGTGCTGAGCAAGCACCGCGGCGGGCTGAACGCCATCGCCCGCGCCCTGCTCGACAACGAGATCATCGACGGCGCCGAAGTGGCCCGCCTGGTCGACGAGGCCCACGGTTCGCCTGTGCACTCCGAGGGGTCGAAGTCGGTGCCCCACTTCAGCGCAGCCGCCATCAACGGGCGCGCCAACGGGAACGGGAACGGCGCGGCGCCCGAGCCGGCACCTGCCGCCGTGCCGTCTCCGGCTCCGGCACCCCCAGCGGGAGCGGGAACCGGCTCCGGCTCCGGCAGCGACAGCGTCTCCCCCGGCGCCGGCCCGCCCGAGTCGCCTTCGGCATCCGCACCGGCCGGCCCGTCGCCGGCGGGCAGTTGGCCGCCGCCACCCTGGCCGCCGACCGGCACCTCCGACGCGTCACCGGTCGTCCCGCCCCCGGAGGACGCGGCACCGCGCTGAGCCACTCGGCCGAACCGATCCGGTCCCCGCGGCGTCTTGGAGGGGGATGGTGGAGCACGAGCTGCAGGAGTTGCACGAGCCGCCCCAGCTACTCGAACTCGAGAGGTGGCTCGAGCAGTACTACGAATCGTCCTTCCGCACGGCCTGCCTGATCCTGGGCAACCGCGCCGACGCCGAGGAGGCGGTGCAGGATGCCTACCTGCGGGCCTGGCGCTTCCGTGACTCGCTCACCTCCGTGCCGAGCATCCGCCCCTGGCTCTCCCGCGTCGTCGTGAACGCCTGCTATTCCAAGCTGCGCCGGGAGATCCCCCACCGCGACCGCCGTGCGAGCGAGGAGCACCTCGGAGGCCTGCCTGCGGCCATGGACGGACCCGAGGCCCGGGCCGAGGACGGCGAAATTGCCGGAACGGTGTTGGCCGCGCTGGCCCGGCTCCCGCTGTCGCTGCGTGTCCCGGTGGTCCTGCGCTACTACGCCGACCTGAGCGAACGCGACATCGCACGGGCGATCGGCCGGCGTCAGGGGACGGTCAAGTCTCGCTTGCACGAGGCACGGCGCCGGCTGGCGGCGGACCCCGACATGTGCGCGCTCACCGCCACGAACGAAAACAGTCCAGGAGCCGCCGGCGGCGCCGACCCCCAGGGCCGCGCCGAACCGACCGCACAGGGTGGGGAGGCATCCCGATGACCATGATCGACGACGACCGCCTGGCTCGCCTGCTGGGCGAGGCCGCGAGCAGCTTCGACGTGCCGGCCGACGGCCGGGCGTCCATAATCGCCCGGGCCGGGGGCGCCGCGGTCCCGGTGCCGGGAGAGCCCGGAGCGGGCCCCGACCCGGCGGACGGCGACGACCGCTCCGACGGTGCCGTCGCGCCACCCGCCCGCATCGGTCCGCTGCGACGTGTCGCCGGCGCGGCACGCCGGAACCGGCTCACCGCGGTGGCCGCGTGCGTGGTCGCACTATTGATCGCGCTGGCGGCCGTGGGCGCGTTGACACGGCCGGTCTCCCAGCCGGCCTCGACCTCGAGCCTGGCGCACCGGCCCGCCGCGCCCGTGCGTTCCCGGGCGAACCCGACTCCGACACCGCCCACCGCACAGAATCCCGCATCCCAGTTCAAGACCTACGCGCCCAACCCCTCGGCCAACAGTGCGCAGAGCCAGGCGCCGCTCACGCAGTCCCAGGCCAAGTCGGGGACGACTGCGGCCGGCGGGCTCTCGAGCACGGCGCTGCCCCGCGACGCCGTGGGGCAGTCCAGCCGGATTGAGCAGTCGGGCACGCTCGGGCTCGCCGTCGGGCGCGGGGCCGTGAACCGGACAGTCGCCTCGCTGACGGCGTTGGCCGGTGCCAACGGTGGCTACGTCGCCAACTCACAGACCCAGACGGGCGCGGGCGGCGCCCCCTACGGCAGCGTGACCCTGGAGGTGCCGGTGGACAACTTCGCGGCCGTGCTCAAGAAGGCCGAGGCGCTCGGCCGGCCCAGCGGCGTGTCGACCCGGGCCACCGACGTCACCGGCCAGTACGTCGACCTGCAGGCGCGCATCGCGGCGCTCCAGTCGAGCCGCCAGCAGTACCTCACCATCATGGCGAGAGCGACGACGATCGGCGACGTGCTGTCCGTGCAGGAGCAGATCGACAGCATCCAGTCGCAGATGGAGCAGCTCCAGGGGCAGCTCCAGGTCTTGACCAGCGAGACGGCGTACTCGAGCCTCACCGCCACGGTGAACCAGACTTCGCCACCGCCTGCGCCCTCGCCGCTGCCCGAGTCCGGCCTGATCCAGGCCTGGCACCAGAGCTTCGGCGGCTTCGTCGACGGCGTCGAGGGTGTGGTCCGCCTGGCCGGTCCCGCCCTCTTCGTCCTGGTGTGCCTGGCGGCTGTGCTGGTCGGCGGGCGGGTCCTGTGGCGCCGCGCCCGGCGTCACAGCCTCTGAGGTCGAGGGGCCGGGCCTCCGAAGGTGCGGGCGGGTGGCGGGCTCAGGCGCCGATGGCGGCGCCGAGGGGGAGGCCGGGCATCGTCACGACGCCGTAGTTGCCGGCGGGGCCGACATCTTCGCTGACGGCCATCGCCCCGCTGGACTCGACCACGATGGGCTCGGAACCGACGCTCTGGAGCTGGGCCCGGCTCATCGCCACAGTGCCGTCCGCGGGCACGGTGCCGGTCCCGACCAACCGCCGCCCGACCGGGCTGAGCGCGTAGAGCGAAAAACGCTCGGCTCTGCCCGAGACGTTGGCCAGCGCCACTTGCTCGGCGGTGGCGCCGCTGGCCGCCGGGCGAGCGGACGTGCCCGGCGGCGGGAGGACCCACCGGCCATCGGGCGCTGCCGCGCTGATGCCGTCGACGGCGTTGGACACGCCGAGCTGAGGGGCCGGGGCCGTGCCGGGCGCGACCACGAGCCGGCCGACCACGACGCCGGCCCCACCGCTCGCGTCGACCCGTGCCGTGTAAGCGTCGCGGTCGGGGATGCGCGTCTGCCGGCTGGTGGACAACGCCCACGTGGTGCCGGGCTGGACGAGCGCGCTCAGCGGGTGCAACGGACCCGAGGCCAGGCGCAGGCGCACCGTGACCTCTTCCGCCGAGGTACCCGGGTTGAAGACGTCGAGCTCCGACAGGCCGCCGGACAGCTCCTGCGCCTGGGGCACCGTCCACTGCGCCTCGGCCCGCGGCGCCCCGGGGACGACCGAAAGGCCGCCCGGGGAGGCGGCCCGGACCTGGACCTCGGAAGCGACGATGCGTCCCGTCCGGGCCTGCACCACGGTCGAGACGGTCGATACGTTCTGCACCTCACTCGCCACGTTCAGGACCTGGAGCCCGTCAGGTGGCAAGACGATCCCCTGATAGTTGACCGGGTGCACCGTCCCGGCCGGCGTGACGAAGGCGAGGTCGACGACCACCGGGGTCGAGGTCGGATTGAGCAGGGAGACGAAGAGCCCGGCCGACCCGGCGGTGGTGCCGCTCGGGAAGAACCAGGTCGACGAGGTCGTGCTCTGGCAGGGCGACTCGGACCAGCCCGACGAGCCGCGCACCTCCTGCGTGACCGCCACTCCGCCACCCGAGATCGTCACGATCTGGGACAGCCACGAGCCCGATGCCGGCTGGGCCAGCGAGGGCACCACCACGCCGCGGGCGGGGATCGCCACCGGTGTCTTCGCCACCGCCCCGGTGTCCGACACCTCAGTCACCGTGCCGGCTGTCGCCGCCGACTCGGTGTTGGTCAGCACGAGCTCGCCGTGGGCCACGCCCGGCCCGGTCGACTGCCCGGTGCAATACCACGCCGTCGACTCGGCGTCGGGGGCGCCCACCAGGGACGCGGGACTCCCGGGCGTGGCGGGCGCCGGGCTGCGGGTGCCGGCAAAGACGGCGACGACCGCCACCACGGCGGCGACGACGACGATCACACGCCAGCGGCGTTCGGGGCTCTGGTGGGCGGGCGTCACCGGCCGGTGTCCGTCACCGCGGCGAGGACCTCGACGGCACCGGCGGCGGCGACGCCCGGATCGGGGTGATCCGGCTCCGCCACGCTCCGGCGCGTCCGGCGTTGTCGGCCGAGCAGCGCCAGCGCCAGCGCCGCCCACAGGACCACCTCGAGCAGGACCGCGGCGGGGACGTAGGGGAAGTTGGTGAACGAGAGCGCGGCCGACCCCGAGCCGGTGGCGTACTGGGAGGCCCAGCCGAACGCGGGCCTCCTGGTCGCGGACTGCCCGCCGGTCTGCAGCGAGAAGCTGCCAGCCGGGGCGTACCCGGCGTAGAGCGTTCCCGCCGGCACGGGTCCGGCCGCTGACCCGTTGGCGCTCGGCGCGGCCAGCGCCGGCCGCCAACCCACGACACCGGCCGGGCCGGGGTAGGCCCAGGCGGCCGTCCCCGTCGGCAGGGGTGCCCGGCGGGCTGCGGTGACGGGCACGAACGAGGTGTTCTCGAACACCTGCACCCCCATCTGGCCGGGAACGATCTGGAGGTCGCCCTGGTCGAGGAGGTCTTCGACGAGTCCCGGCGGCGGCGGGGCGCTGACGGAGGAAGGCACCGTTCCCACCATGGAGGGTGCGAGGCCGTCGACGACGACCACGTAGCGCACCCCGGCGCCGGCCAGGAGCCGCCCGAGGTGGACCGTCCCGCCCGCCGCGGCCAGCCGGACCGCGTCCCCGACGAGTGCGGCCGGCCCGGGTCCGGCCGGTGTGAGCACTTGCGAGGAGTTCGGGAGCTGGTCCGGGGTGAGCGAGTAGGCCAGCCCGGGCTGGACCGACCAGCCGCCAACGGGGACCGCCCTCGGGTCCCCGAGCCACAGCACGCGGGCGGTGCCGGACGGTGCCGGACGGCCGAGGAAGGCGAGGGACTGCTCGACGCCCGCGGACGGCAGCCCCCAACGCCCGCCGGCGGCGGCCGCCGCCACGGGCAGAAGCCCGAGGGCGACGCCGACGAGCGCCACGACCGCCACCACCTGACGCCAGCCGAATTCCAGGCCGGCCAGGTCGTTCTCGAAGGCCGAGATCCCCAGGCCCACCGCCGCCGCCACGGCGAGCGCGGCCGGCGCCAGGACGACGGACTCGGACGGGGCGAAGCTCCCCATGTCGCCCCTGGTGGCCAACAGCGCCAGGACCCACGATGCGACGGCGAGGACCCAGAGCCGCGAGGCCCAGGTCAGCCGGGGCCCGCGGCCGATGACGAGCGGCAGGGCGGCGGCCACGACCACGAGCCACACCACGGGCGAGCGCGCCTCGGGCCCGATGGCGAAACGGATGACCTCACCCCAGTCCGGGGTGTTCGCCGGCGCGACCGGCAAGCCGAAGATGGTCACCGCCGAGCGGCCGGCCACGATCGTCCCGATAGCCCACGGCGCAGTGAGGACCAGGGCCACCCCGAGTGCCTCGAGCGCGGCTGAGGACCAGCCGGCCGGCACCGCTGGCCACGCCGACGAGCACCGAGCCGGCGGCCCAGGACAGCGCGGCGACCAACACCATCGGGAACACAGCCGGCGCGAACGCGCCCGCGATGGCGACCAGCGCTCCGAGCGCGGCGACCTGGCCGGCTCGGGTGTTGCGCCAGCGTGGCCCTTCTTCGGTGGCGAAGGGCGCCAGCCCGCCGGCCCGGGCCAGGCGCGTGGCGATGAAGGGGAACAACGCGTACGCGACGAGTCCGTCCCAGCGTCCGGTCCCGAGGGCCCCGTAGGGAAGGGGAAGGCCCAGATAGCAGACCACGGCGACCACCCGGGCCCGGGCCGACACGAGTGGGTGCATGAAACGCGAGATCCCGACGGCGCCGAGCGGGATACACCCGAGGAGAAGGAGGTGCTGCGCCGTGCCCATGGAGCCGAACAGGAGCGTTCCGGCGATCGCCATGACGGCGAAGGCCGGCGAGGCGGGCGCGGTGGTGCCCACACCGGCCGACTGCCAACCGGAGAAAAGGTGGTGCCAGCTCCCCGACCACGTGGCCAGCGGCGCCAGCTGCCCGACCAAGGGCAACGAACCGAAGAACAGCTCGCGGGTCCCGAAAGCGACGACGGCGAGGGCCAGGACGACCGCAATCGTGCGCTGGCGCCCGGTGACGAGGGGCGACGAGCGAACCCGGCGCCCGTAGCGGTCACGGCCGGCGCGACGACCGAGATCGTCGAGGTCGTCGAAGTCCGCGTCCTCGCTGAAGGCGAGGCCGACGCTGCCGGTGAGCACCGCTTCCTCGCTGCGCCCGGTGTCGTGCTCCTCCACTTGCCGGCGCGGCGCAGAGACCGCGTTCGCGGCCTCGAGTCCCTGGTGCGTCAGCCGGCTGAAGTACCGCGACAACCGCGCGCTCCCGTGTAGCTGCAGCCGACGCACCTCGGCGTCGGGGAAGAGGCGGTGCGCCGCCAGCTCGTTGCGGAGCACGCGGACGTCGCGCCGGTGCCGCATGTTCCAGCGCCAGGCCCCGGAGACCGCCCGCACCCGTTCGCCGTCACGGGCCAGGACGGCCACGACGAGCTCTCCGAGCGCCAGCAGCGCCGCCTGCGGCAGCACCCGGACGCGGTGGAAGCGGGTGTAGCACTTCAGCACCGCTCGCAGCTCGTGACGACGCTGGAGCATCTGCATGGTGACGGGATGACGGCCCTGGTCGGGATCGACCACGGCCAATGGCGCCAGGCCCCCCGCCACCGCCTCGCGGTGGCGCACCCTGGCGTCGGGGGCCACGACCACCCGCGATCCCGCGACCTGCGAGCGCCACGAAAGGTCGAGATCCTCCCCCATGGCCACCATCCCCGGGTCGAAGCCCTTGAGCTCACGCCAGAGGTCGGCCCGGACCAGGGTGCAGCCCCCCGGCGCGACGAAGACGTCGCGCACGGCGTCGTGCTGCCCGTGGTCGACCTCGCCCTCCATGATGCGGTCGACCACGGCCCCTGTCTTGTCACAGCTCATACCGACGTGCAGGAGGATCCCAGGGTCGTCCCAGTTGACGAATTTCGGCGAGACGACGCCGGCGTTCGAGCGGAACGACTCCTCGACCAAGCGATGGAGGCAGTCCGGGTCGAGGGCGACGTCGTCGTGGAGCAGCAGGAAGAACGCCGCTCCTTCGACCATGCCCAGGGCCTCGTTCGTGGCCTCGGCGTACCCGGGCCGGCCGGGCAGGTGTCGGACGAACGCATCGGGCAGGGAGCGCGCCACCCGCTCCGTAACGGCCGCCTCGTCCTCGCCGAAAGACAGGACCAGCACGGACAGCTCGCCATAGTCCTGTGCGGCCAGCGACGACATCGCCTCGTCGAACCAGGGGCCGGGGTCGGTCGTCACGACGACCGCGACCACTGCCGGCACCTGGGCGTCCATGAGGTGGAAGAGGCTAGCGGTTCGGGCTTTCGCGTCTCAGGCACGAAATCAGCCCGAGGTGCTTGCTATAGTTTATCAACCGTGATACTCTTGTACGTACCCCGCCCAGCGCCGCAAGCGCCCGGCTCCGCACTCCCGTCCACCGTCCCCGAACCCTTTGGAGGTCCCCTCATGACCGATGTCACCACCACCGTGCAGTGCGTGACCAGGAACGTCACCGACCTGGCCCGCGACGTCGCCTACGTCGCCATCGGGCTGGGCGTGCTCGGTTACCAGCGCCTTCAGGTGCACCGGGTCGAGCTCGCGAACAAGCTTCCCCGCGACTACTCGCTGGACCAGGCCATCGGCGACGTCCGTGGTGGTGTCTCCAAGGGCTTCGACCAGATGGACGAGCTGGCGGAGTCGGCCACCAAGCTGCTGGAGATCACCCTGCAGCCGCTCGAGGAGCGGCTTCCGCCCACCGTCGGCCAGCTGAGCGCCAAGGCGCGGGAGCAGGCGCGGGGGATGCGGTCCCAGATCCGCCACCTCACCGAGGCCTGATCCTTTCGAAGTCCGCCGGGGCAACGCCCCGGACCGGACCGGGCCCTGACCACGCTCGCCCTCAGTCCACCCCCCACGAGGTGAGGACGTCGGCGAGCGTCGTCGCGAGCGGGATGCGTGGTTCCCACCCGGTCTCGCCGTGCAGGCGGCCGGCGTCGCCCCGCAGCACGGGCACATCGACCGGGCGGACCAGAGCGGGGTCCGTCTCGAGCTCGAGGTCGGCGCCGGCGAGCGCGAGGAGTTGCTCGGCCACCTCGCCCATGGCCACGTCGCGGCCCGAGCACACGTTGTAGACCGTCCCGGGTGTCCCGCCGGTGACGAGCAGGCGGTACGCCGCCACCACGTCGCGCACGTCGGTGAAGTCACGCCGCGTCGTCAGGGTGCCGACGCGGAGCGAGCGTGCGCCGGCGCGTTGGGCCTCGACGATGCGCTGGGCGAGCGCCGGCACGAAGAAGCTCGGGGATTGCCCCGGGCCGATGTGGTTGAACGGCCGCACCACGATCACCGGCTGGCGGTACCCGCGCCAGGCCTGCAGCGCCACCACCTCGGCCGCCAACTTGCTGGCGGCGTACGGGCTGGCCGGGGCCGCGGGCGAGTCCTCGCGCAAAGGCAGCTGTTCGACCGTCACCGTGCCGTAGACCTCGGCGGAGCTCACGACCAGGACCCGCGCCTCGCCGGCATGGGAACGGGCCGCGGCGAGGATCTCCGCCGTGCCGAGCACGTTGACCTTGAGGACCTGGCTCGGGTCCTCCCAGCTCTCCCCCACGTGGGTCATCGCCGCCAGGTGGTAGATGGCCTGGGGATCGACGTCGGCCATCACACGGCGCACCGCGGCGCCGTCCGCCACGTCGGTCTCGATGTCGATGATGACGACCTCGTCTCCGTGCGCCTCGAGGTGGGAGGCCAACCAGTGGCCGACGAAGCCCTTTCCCCCCGTGACGAGCGCCCGCATTGCCGACGAACCCTACCGCCGGTCCGCGATGGCCTCCGCGTAGGCGGCCACGTGGCGATCGACGCTGGCCTCCCAGGTGAAGCCCGCCGCCACACGCCGACCCAGCTCAGCGCGAGGGCTGGCGCGTCCCGCCACCAGGGCGGCGTCGACGGCCTCGGCGAGCTCGCCCGCCGCTCGGGGCGCGACGAGGAGGGCAGCGCCCCCGGCCACTTCCGCCATCGCCGTCCCCTCCGTGGTCACGAGGGGCGCGCCGCAGGCGAGCGCCTCGAGGGCGGGCAACCCGAACCCCTCTTCGAGGGCCGGGTAGACCGCCGCCGCCGCCCGGCGCAGCAGGGCGGGAACGGCGTCGTCGGGCAGGTACCCGGTCCGGACTATCCGATCGCGGTGGTGCGCCGCCGCCAGGGCGCGCTCGGTGGCATGGAGACCCCACCCCGGCTGCCCGCCGAGGACGAGGACGGCGTCGGGGTGGGCGTCGGCCACCCGGTCGAACGACGACACCAGCGTCGCCACTCCCTTGCGCGGCTCGAGCGTCCCGACGAAGACGACCAGCGGTCGGTCCCCCGGCACGCCGACGCGCGCCAGGACGGCCTCGTCCGCTCCGGGCGACGGCTCTTCGGGCGTGAAGCGAGCGTGGTCGACGCCGTGGGGTGCCACCACCACCGGGACCCGAACCTCGCACCAGTGGCGGAGCCGCTCCTCGGTGACCCGGCTCACGCACACGACGACGCCGGCCTGGCGCGCCGCACGCCGGATGGCCCGGCGGAAGAACACCACCTTCGAGCGCTGATGCCATTCGGGATGGTCGAAGAAGGTGCAGTCGTGGACCGTCACCGCGCAGGGCACGGGCGCCCGCGCTGGCATCGTGTAGTGCGGACCGTGGTGGACGTCGACACCGAGGTCGCCCAGCACTGACGGGAGGCGGAGCTGCTCGGAGACCAGACGGCCCGGCCGCGAGGTGGCCACGGCGGGGACGACGCGGCAACCCCGACCCGCCTCGCGCTCCCAGCGCGCCGCGTCCCCTTGGCGCGTCACGAGCACGAGGTCGACGTCGGTCCGGACGGCCAGGCCCCTGGCCAGCTCCATCGTGTAGTAGCCGGCTCCACCCGGGCGGCTCGGCACGGCGGAGACATCGAGCGACACACCGATGGCGTCGCTCACCGGAGCGCCCGCCACAGCTCGACGTGTTGGCGCGCCGCGACGTCCCAGGTCCGGCCCGACACGTGGGCCGCGCCCCGTGCGGCGAGGTCCGACCGCAGGTCGTCGTCCGAGAGCACGTCGCAGATGCCCTGCCCCATGTCGTCGACATCGAGCGGGTCGACGAGGCGGGCCGGCGCCGCGCCGTCGTCGCCGAGGTCGTGCACGCTCGGAACCTCACGCGAGACCACGACAGGCGCGCCATAGCGCATGGCCTCGAGCGGGGGGAACCCGTACCCCTCGGTCAGCGGCACGTAGACGAACGCCCGGCTCCGGCGGTAGAGCCCGGCCAGCACGCCGTCGGGCACCGCGCCCGTGAACGAGACGCCCTCGGGGAGCGGCGGCTGGTCCGGGTTGGGACCCCAACCCTGCGGCCCCACGACGACGAGCGGCCACCGCCCCTGGAGCTCGCCGTTAGCGAGGTCGTAGGCGCGCACCAAGCGGTCGACGTTCTTGCGCGGCTCGAGCGTGCCCACACTGAGGAGGTAGTCGCCCACGACACCCACCCGCTCCAGCACGGCGGCCGTTGCCTCCTCGTCGGGCTGGGGCAGGTGGTCCGAGCCGCCCCGGATGAGGGTGATGCGAGCCGGCTCGACGCCGTCGGCCTCCAGGTCGGCCGCCACCAACCGGGAGGGAACGACGAACGCGGCTCCGGTATCTCGGGCCCGCCGCAGCGCGCCTTCGTGCCAGCGCCGACCGCGGCGTGTGGTCGCCTTCGGGTAGCGGCGCCACGCCAGGTCGTGGCAGGTCACGACGAGTGCGCTGGCGCTGCGGCGCCGCAGCAAGGGCGCGGCGAGCGACACCGAGTGCACCACGTCGAAACCGGCGGGGGCACGGACGACGCCGTGGTCCCACGCCCGCGTCAGGAGCGGACCGGGAAGCTTCGACGTCAGGACGGCGCGACCGTAGAGGGACAGAGGATCCAACTCCTCCGGACCGCCGGCGCCCGAGGGCCGGCGCGGTGGCCGGCTGGCCAGCAACGTGAGCTCGACGTCGCCGGATCGGCGCGCCAGACCGGCGAGCAGCCCGCGGGCGTAGGAGCCGATGCCTCCGGGCACCGACCGGCGCAGCTGCTCGGCCGCGACCACGACGGTGCAGGGCGGTTCAACCACCGGCGCTCCCGGCCACGTCGCGGTAGAGCGCCTCGAGCCCGGCGCCGCAGCGTTCCCAACCGAACTCGGCGGACCGGGCCAAGCCCGCCGCGATGAGCTCGGCGCGCAGGCCCGAGTCCTGGAGACAGCGGTCCAGGGCCTCGACCAGACCGGCGTGATCGCCCACGTCGACCAGCAGCGCGCCGTCCCCGAGCACCTCTGGCAACGATCCGGCGCCACTGGCGACGACGGGGACGCCGGCGCGCATGGCCTGGAGGGGAGGGAACCCGAAGCCCTCGTAGCGGGAGGGATAGGCCAAGACGGCCGCTCCGTCGAGCAGGGCGGCGAGATCCGCAGGCTCGACCCACCCGGTGCGGACGATCCGCCGGCGAGCGGGTGAAGCGCCCACCGCGGCGTCGAGCGCCGCCTCGCCCCAGCCCGGCGGGCCCGCCAGCACCAAGAAGACGTCGTCGTGGCGCGCCGCCACGTCGCCGAAGGCGCGGACGAGACCGGGGAGGTCCTTGCGGGGCTCGGCGGTGCCGACCGCCAGGCAGTAGCGACCCGCGCCGTCAGGCAACAGCCGCGCCCGCGCCGCGAGGGCTTCCGCCTCGGTCAGCTCAGGCACCGCCGGCACGCCGGGGCTCACGACCCGCACTCGTTCGGCGGGCACGGCGAACGCCTCCTGCACCTCGCCGGCCACGAAGGCCGAGTCGGTGTGGACCCAGGCACCCCGCCGGAGCGCCCGGCGGATCAACCCGGGGTAGGCCAACGTCGCGCCGTCGCACAGCTCGGGGTGGTGGAGCGGAGTGAGGTCGTGCACCGACACCACGGCACCGGCGCCGCCGGTGGGGGGAACCACGAAGTTGGTGCCGTGCACGACGTCTGCGGGCCCGACGAACCACTCGACGGGCGGGGAGTCGAGACGGGACCAGAGGGCGTGCAGCGGCCGGGCGGGCATCGGCCGCTGCGCCGCGGTCACCCCGGCGGGGAGTCGCGGTGCAAGCAAGTCCCGACGGCGCCAGCTGACGGCGAAGGCGCTGACGTCGAGGCCGGGACGTTCGGCCAGAGCGCGCAGCGCCCCTTCGCAGAACACGCCGACCCCGGTGGGAAGACCGAGGAGCGGCGTCGCATCGAGCGCCACGCGCAGGCGTGCCGGGCCGGCGCCTCCGTTCCCGCGTACCGCGCTCAGGTCGTGATCGCCCCGTCGATGGAGAGGATCGCGCCCGACACGTACGCCGCCTCGTCCGAACCGAGGTAGGCGAACGCGCCCGCGATCTCGTGGGGGTAGGCGAAGCCGAGAGGCGTCATGATCCGCTCGATGAGCTTGAAGTCTGCATCGGGAGGCGGCCCGAAATTGTGGATGATGGGCGTGTCGACCCCACCGGGAGCCACGCCGTTGACGCGGACCCCGCGCGCCATGTACTCCACGGCGAGAGCCTTGGTGAGCAGCTTGACGCCGCCCTTGGAGGCGCAGTACGCGGCGGAGTACGGCTGTCCCACGACCCCGGCCGTCGACACCGTGTTCACGATGGCGCCGCCGTGCTCGATCATCTCTGGCAACACGGCGCGGCACATCAGGAAGGTGCCGGTGAGGTTGACGGCGATGATCCTGTCCCAGCCGGCGAGCGACTGCTCGGGGGTGTGGGAGAAACCGCCGACGCCGGCGATGTTGCACAGGTTGGTGATGTGACCGAGCTCCTGGCGCGCCTGGGATACGGCGGCCGCCACGCCGTCCTCGTCCGTCACGTCGCAGCGCACCGCAACGGCGCGGCCACCCGCTTCGGCGGCCTCGCGGTTGATCTCTTCCGCCACCGACTCAATGGCATCCACGGTCACGTCGAGGCATGCCACCGCCCCGCCCTCGGCCGCGAGGCGCCGGGCCGTGGCGCGACCGATGCCCGAGCCCGCGCCGGTGACGACTGCGACCCGCCCGCGATAGCGCCCGGGTGTCACCACCTCGGGGGCGGTGCCCCGGGTGGGGTCGGATTGCCCGACTCTGGTGGTGGGGCTCATGCGGGCTCCTTCTGCGCGGGTTCCTCGCGGCGTCTCCGATGGGCCCCGGCGCCGTCACGGGGGCGGGCGGCGATGGTACCAGGGGCCACCCGGCGGTCGGTCCGACGTGCACCCGTATGCTCGCACCGTGCTGGTGGCCCTGTGCGGCGGCGTCGGGGCCGCCCGGATGCTCTCGGGGTTGGTGCGCGCCGTGGCGCCCTCCGACATTGTGGCCGTCGTGAACGTCGGCGACGACACGGTGCTTCACGGGCTGCACATCAGCCCCGACCTCGACACCGTGACCTACACGCTGGCCGGCATGGACAACCGTGAGACCGGCTGGGGCGTCGCCGGCGAGACGTGGGCCACCATGGGCGAGTTGGCCCGCATCGGTGGCGAGGACTGGTTCCGGCTCGGTGACCGCGACCTCGCCACCCACCTCTTCCGCACCGGTCGCCTGCACGACGGCGCGACCCTCAGCGAGGTGACAGCCGAGCTGGTCCGACGCCGCGGCATTCAGGTACGGCTCGTCCCGGTGACCGACGAGCCACTGCGCACCCGCCTGACGTTGAGCGAGGCGACGGCGCTCGGCCCGGCCGGGACCGAAGTCGGCTTTCAGGACTACTTCGTCCGGCTGCGCCACGACGTCGCCGTGACGGCGGTCAGGTTCGAGGGCGCGTCGGCGGCGCACCCGGCGCCCGGCGTGCTCGACGCGCTGGCGTCGGCACGCCGGATCGTGGTGTGCCCGTCGAACCCCGTCGTCTCCATCGGGCCGATCCTCGCCGTGCCGGGCGTGCTCGACGCGCTGACACGGCGCCGGCAGGATGTCGTGGCGGTGTCGCCCATCGTCGCCGGCGCGGCGCTGAAGGGCCCCGCGGACCGACTGATGGCCGAGCTCGGCACCGAGCCCTCCGTGGTCGGCGTGGCGCGGCTCTACGCGCCGTGGGCCGGCACCCTCGTCATCGACGAGGCCGATGGCGACCGCGTCGGCGAGGTGGAGGACCAGGGCATCCGATGCGTCGTCGCGCCCACGGTGATGAGCACGCCCGAGCGCGCGGAAGCGCTGGCCAAGCTGGTGGCCGATGGCTGAGACGGGTGGGGTCACGGTGGTACCGCTCACCGGCATCGGCGAGGTCATGGCGGGGGTCGACCTGGCATCGCTCGTGCTGGAGGTGGTGGCGCCCGCCCGCGCCGACGGGCTGGTGCTGCGGGGCGGAGACGTGCTCGTGGTGACGCAGAAGGTCGTGTCCAAGGCCGAGGGGCGGCTGGTGCCGCTCGACCACGACGACCCCGCGGCGAAGGCGGCCCTCGTCGAAGACGAGTCGGTGCGCATCGTGCGGCGGCGCGGCGACCTCATCATCAGCGAGACCCGTCACGGGTTCGTCTGCGCCAACGCTGGGGTGGACCTGTCCAACGTCGCGGCCGGCACGGCGGCGTTGCTGCCCGCCGACTCCGACCGTTCGGCCCGGGGCATCCGCGCCGGCATCCGGGCGGCCTTGGGCGTGGAGATCGGCGTGATCGTCTCCGACACGTTCGGCCGGCCCTGGCGTCGCGGCGTGACGGACGTCGCCATCGGGTGCGCCGGGGTGGCGGCGGTGGTCGACCTGCGCGGGACGGAGGACGCCGGCGGTCGGGAGCTGGTGGCGACCGAGGTCTGCGTGGCCGACGAGATCGCCGCCGCGGCCGAGCTCGTCATGGGTAAGGACCGCGGCATCCCGGCGGCCGTCGTCCGCGGTGTGCCGGCGGACTGGATGCGTCGGGCGTCGGTCAGGGCCGAAGTGGTGCGCACCCCGGACGAGGACTTGTTCCGCTGATCAACCGCGGCGCTCGGCCAAGGAACCGAACACGGCCTCCACACCGTCGACGACATCGGTCCAGGCACGCCAGCCCAGCTGCATCGCGGCACGCTCGGCATCGAGGGCCGAGCGTGTGACCTCGGCCGGGTGCGACGCCGCGTTGACCACGGAGACGGTCGTCCCGGCCAGGGCGGCCATGATGGCCAGCAGCTGGTTGACCGATGTCTCCTGGCCCGTCCCGATGTTGCAGACCAACCCGCCTCCCCGGGTGGCGGCGCGGACGAGGGCGTCGACGACGTCGTCGACGTAGACGAAGTCGCGGGTCTGCTCGCCGTCGCCGAAGACGGTGACCGGCTCGCCTCGCAGGATGCGACCGGCGAAGACGGCGACCGCGCCCGCCGCTCCATCGGGGTCCTGGCGGGGACCGTAGACGTCGCCGAGGGCCAGGGCGCAGAACTCGAGCGCGTGGAGCCGGCGGTAGGTGGCGAGGTAGTCGATGACCGCCTTCTTGGAGACGCCGAAGGACGACAGCGGCCGGTGCGGATACGACTCGCGCACCGGGAGCTCGTCGCCGGCCACCTCTCCGTAGAGGGTGCTGCCGCAGGCGGCGAAGACGACCCGCTCGGCCCCGGCCAGGCGCGCCCCTTCCATCACGTTCAACGAGCCGACGACGTTGACCGCGGCGTCGAGGCCGGCCCGCTCGACCGGCGCCCGCGCGCCACCGCGGGCGGCCAGGTGGAACACGACCGCAGGCCGGCGTCGCGCCATCAGCTCGGTCACGGCCGGGGCGGTGATGTCGAGTTGGTGGATGGTCAGCGCCCGGCCCGCGCCGGCCCGCGCCTCGGCGAGGTTGACCAGCGAGCCGGTCGAAAGGTCGTCGACCACGTCCACCTCGTGACCCTCCACGAGCAGGCGGTCGACCAGGGTGGAGCCGATGAACCCGGCTCCTCCGGTCACCAGGACCCGCACGGCGCGACCCGCCTAGCCCGAGACGCGCTCGCCGTCGACCAGCGTCCCGGAAGAGACCACCGCGTCGGCGCCGAGCACCGAGACGGGCCGGACATCGGCCCGCTGGCCGACGACCGAGCGCGGTCCCATCACGGATCCGGCCAACTTCGCGTCCGCCGCGACGTGGCAGCGCTCCATCAGCACGGAGTCGGCGACGACGGCGCCGGACTCGACGACGGATCCCGGCCCGAGGATGCTGCGTTGCACCCGGGCGCCGGCGGACACTCGGCACCCGGCGAAGACGATGCTGGGCCCGACGATCTCTCCGTCCAGCTCGCTCGTGCCCTGGGCGAGCAGCCCCGACCCGCGGTCTTCGAGCCCAGGCGTGACAATCGGACCGCGACGCCCGTTCACGTAGTCGAAGTTCGCGGCGAGATACGCCGAGGGCGTTCCCGTATCGAGCCAATAGCCCTCGTCGGAGAGGGCGAAGAGCACGCCGTCGCGCACCATGGCCGGGAAGGTCTCGCGCTCGATGGAGACGCGGCCGCTGCTCGCGATCCGCTTCAAGACGGACGGCTCGAGCACGTAGGTGCCGGCGTTGATCTGGTTGGTCGGCGCCTCGCCTCGTGGCGGCTTCTCGACGAAGGCGGTGACCCGCCCGTCCCCGTCGGTGGGGACCACGCCGAACGCCGAGGGGTCGGCCACAGGGTGCAGCGCGATCGTCCCCTGAGCTCCGACACGGCGGTGGAACGCCACCAGCCTCGTCAGATCGAGGTCGGTCAGGACGTCGCCGTTGACCACCACGAACGTGTCGTCGACGCCGGCCGAGGTGGCAGCGAAGCGGACGGCCCCGGCGGTGTCGAGCGGCTCGGGCTCGACGGCGTAGGCCAGGGTCACTCCGGCGGCGCGTCCGTCCGGGTAGGCCTCGAGAAAGGCGTCAGGCAGGTAGCCGAGCGACAGCACGGCCTCGTCCACCCCGTGCCGGGCCAGGTGCCCGAGCACACGCTCCAACATGGGAACGCCGACCACGGGGAGCATCTGCTTCGGCGTCGACAGCGTGAGAGGGCGCAGGCGTGTCCCCTCGCCGCCCACCAGGACGACCGCCTTCATCCTGTCATTGCTACTTGGTCGTGGAGGTTGTCGAGGATTTGGAGGTGGTCGTCGTGGACGACGCGGCGGGCTTCGTGGTCGAGGTCGACGACGCGGCGAGCTCGGCACCGTGGTCGACGTCGCCACGTTGGGCACCGTGGTGGTGGCGGCCGGGGCTGTGGTCGTGGTCGTGGTGGCGACCGGTCCGTTCCCGGCCAGAATCTGCGTCAGCGCGTTGACGCTCGAGGACGGGGCGTGCGGGATGGTCGCATTGTCGGGGCCGAAGAAAGCCGTGATGACCTGTCGGTTGGTGAAGCGGAGGCTGCCCGGCTGCACGGTGTCGAGTCCGCCGACCTGCTCGGGCTGACCATTCGTCCCCGTTTGGGTGGACAGGACCCACCAGCGTGCCCGCACCTCTCCCACCTTCCCGGCGTCGGGGGTGCCCTTGGCGCACCGTTCGCCGTTTTGGTAGAGGACGCCGTGGGGGTACTGGATGGTGGTGTTGGTGAGGGTGAGCCCGGTGTAGCCGGAGGCGAATTTGCCCAGCGTCGCGTTCGTCCCGGCCTCGCTGGCGCTGCGCGGCGAGATGACGAGGACCCCGCCGCCCGAGGAGGTCAACCCGGTAGTGGCGCCGGCGGGAGTGGCCGGGAGGGCCGGCTCCATGGTGCCGCAGATGTCGATGGCCAGCGCGGCATGCCAGGTCGTGTTCGTCGTCGGCTGCACGGCCGGCGCGTTGCTGTTGTAGTTGTACTTGGCCAGGGCCACAGAGCCCAGGCCGACCAGGACGATGATCACCAACGCGGCGTACCAGTTGACGGGCATCTGGCCGCGGTAGGTCGTTCCCCCACCCGTCGCAGCGGCGCGGGCGACCGATCGTCCCGAGGAGCTTCTGGCCATAGGGCCGCCACCCTACAGCCTGACGGGAGGCCCTCCGGGGGCGGGGGTGGTGGCGCCGAGCAGCTCGTGGTAGAGGGCTGCGGTGTCGGGATGCAGGCACGACATCACGGGCGTGAGGCGGCCTGCCGACGGCAACCCGGCCGTGGCGGCGCCCTCGGCGCCGGCCAATGCGAGCAGCTGGGAGAGGGTGGAGCGAAGGCCGACACGATTGCCCTGCGCCGCGGCGGCACGCAGCAGGGAGCGATAGAAGGGGCGACGCCGTCGGCGCCGGCCAAGGCGAGCAGCTGGGAGAGGGTGGAACGAAGGCCGACACGATTGCCCTGCGCCGCGGCAGCACGCAGCAGGGCGCGATAGAGCCGCTCGTCGTAGGGGCAGGCGAGAAGGGCGCGCCGCACGACACGCTCCGCCTCGGCGGCGAGCCCTTGACCGACGAGCAACTCCGCCGCACGCAGCGCGGTGTCCGCTACGAGGGACTGGACCGAGGACTCGGTGCCGTCGAACACCGCCCAGTCAGCACGGCGGAGCCCGGCGAAGAGAGGACCCCGCACCAGCGCCATGGCGTCGACGAGGTCGGCGAGCCGACCGCTGGAGGCGAGCGCTTCGAAACGGGCCACGTCGGTGCGGACGTCTGAGCCGAGCTCAAGGTGACCGCCGCTCCGAGGCAGGCGCTCGTCGCCCGTACCGTCACGTCCGAGCGCCCGCCGGGCGTCCGACGCGGTGGAGTAGATCGTGGACGGCGACACCGCCTGGTCGGGCCAGAGGGCCAACGCCCACTCGCCGTGCCGGACGGGCCGCCGATGGAACGCCAGGTAGACGGCGAGCTCGAGCGCGGCCGAGCGGCGAAAGGGTCCGGCCGCACCGCGAACCTCGACGGGTCCGAGGACGCACAGGTGGACTGACACGACCATGAACGGTCGCTCGCGGAGACGGTCGGCGCCCGGCGGCCGACTCAGCACCCGCCGAGACCTGGTGGCGCGGGACGACGCGTATCGCCGTGCCCGCGCCGGAAGGCCGAAAGCCGGCCCGACTACTTCGCCTTTTTGATCGTGACGGTGAGGGACGCCGCGCTGTTGCTCTCAAGCGTGAACACGGGCTGCTTTTTGATCTTCGCCGTCGCGCAAACTCCCAGCGCCTGGCCCGAGGGGATCGCCGGGCCAAAGGCGCCGCCGCCCTGCGACGGCAGGAACTCCATCTGCTGCGACGAGGATGTCGTGTTGGCCACTTCGAACGAGAACTTCTTCGTGCATTTCGACGAAACGATGGACCCCTTGACCGCGTCGGGCACGTAGACGGCCGGGGACCCGGAGATGTCGACGGTCGGAGCCGTGTCGGCTCGGACCTGACCGGTCAGCGCCCTGAACGAGTAGCCCGCCGCCGCACCTCGGCTGGCCGAAGCACCCGACGGGACAGCCGCCGCTCCCACCGCAAGGGCAGACACCACGACAGCGCACCCAGCCACTTTCTTCGCTGAGAACTTTTCCGCTCCTCCTCAGACTCAGGTCATCCGGATCACCGGAACTGGGAACTCCCCAGCCGCGGCGTCGCAGCCACCACGCCTTTCCCGGCCGCTCCTGGGAGTTCGCTGAGAGTATTTCATCCCGACCGTTGCACCGCAACGAGCGATCGGTCGGGCGGGGATCGCTTCATGCCGCCCATCGCCTTGCACACCGTTCTCGTTCCGGCCTGGTCTCGCGCCGTCGAGGTGGCGACCGTTCGGTCTCGCCGGGAGCACACAGCGGCGAGCCGACGAAGCGCCTCGACCACATCCACCTTTGTGATCGCCGCCCGGAGCCGCACAGGCACACGCCGTTGCGTCCCACGTACGGGATCCGAAGGCCATCACGACGATCCCCGACGCATCACAGAGGGCAAAACGGCGGGTTGGCGTCCCATTGGCGGCCGCGGCCGTCCTCCTCGGCCAGTGACGTAGTTTGCCTTCGTGCCGCGGGCCAAGCTCGAGATCACCGCACTGATGTGCTTGGCTGCAACAGCCGCTTTGTCCTTGGTCGTCGCCCACGGCACTCGCCCCTACGGGTTCGAGGACCCCGCAATCGATCTGCTGGCACGCCCATCTGCGGTCCGAGCCTGGGTCGATCTCATCGGGCTTCTCGCCGCCCCGGCCATTCTCGCCGCCCTCATGGTCTCGTTCCTGCTCGGCCAGGCAAAGCGAGCCGTCTCCCGTGTCGCCGTCTACGCGGTGTTTGCCCTTGTGGCGCTCGTCATCAGCGAGCATGTGGCCAAGCCGCTGGTCCAGCGAACCTATTACGGCGAACTCACGTTCCCCTCAGGGAACGTCACCGCAGTCGAGCGCGACGGCGGTTGCCATGTGGTTGGCGCTCTACCCAGTGCTCGGGGAGCGAGCGCGCAAAGTCGCACTGGTGGTCGGCGTCGCCTGGGTCCTGCTGATGTCATTGGCCGTGGTCGGCGCGCTCTGGCACACGCCGCTCGACGCACTGGGATCCATCTTGCTCTCCGTCGGGATCGTCACGGCCGCGGCGGCGGTCTTCGAATCGGTTCGAGGTCCCTCCAAGGGCGCGCAGTACGTCGAGAACGGGAAACAGCGAAGCGGGTAGTAGCGCATCCGGTATTCCCGCCGTCCTTCGGGATCACGGCGGAGCGGATATGACGGCGTCAACAGCGGCGCGGACGGTGGAGTACACCGGAAGGGCCCGTCCGTCCGGCTCAGCCACTGACAGCACGTCTCGAACCTGCCCGATCTCTCGGGCAATGACCAATTGCACGCCGGCGGCCTCGAGACGGTCAGCGAGTCCCTCGAGCAT
This sequence comes from uncultured Acidimicrobiaceae bacterium, assembly GCA_963828505.1. Classification (GTDB taxonomy): domain Bacteria; phylum Actinomycetota; class Acidimicrobiia; order Acidimicrobiales; family RAAP-2; genus Bog-473. The sequence continues at coordinate 101,004 of CAWHFM010000009.1, read as the reverse complement.
GTCCGCAGCGGTCACGTCGATCGCTGCCATCGTCTCGGCATCGAGGACGACGGCACGCACGCCCGGCCGGACGCTCGCGACCCGGACGGCGGTTTCGACACCGTCCGCGTTGGCGAAGAACAGGGGACTTTCAACCCGCAGGATGACAATCCCCTCCGGTGCCGTGGCGGCCGGGTTTCTCGATCGATCCACGTAACGTTCGGGATGATCCGGGTCGAGCCCGAGTTCGGCCACATGCGGACGCGACGCCCGGTAGACGAGGAGCACGACGGAAACCCCGATGCCAATGAACAGACCAGGGAGCGTGTCGAAGACCATGACCCCAAGGCCGGCCGCGATAGCCGCCATGAAATCGGCGCGAGCTGCCGGACCGTAGACCTGCTTGAGAGGTCCCGTCACACATCGATACAACCGCTGCAGGGCGTCGACGTCGACTAACTCCAAGACCGCGGCGATCACCACGGCAGCCAGGGTCGCCCCGGGAAGGTCTTCGAACAGTCCGGTCAGGAACAAGAGCGTCAGGATCGTGAGCAACGCAACGATGAGTCCGGACCCCTGCGTCCTCGCGCCGGCCCCACCGTTCACCGCGGTCTTCGACAGGCTGCCGTTCACCACCATGCCCGAGCTCATCCCGCTGGCGGCGTTGGCGGCGCCGAGTCCGATCAGTTCCCGGTTCGCGTCGATGTCATAGCGATCCCGTGCGGCGTAGGTCTTCGCAGCTGCCAGCCCTTCGGCGAAGCCCACGAGCACGATGCCCACCCCCGAACCGGCCAAACTCAGGTAGCTGTGAACCGGCACGCTCGGGAGTCCGTAGTGCGGGAGTCCGCGCGGGATGTGACCCACCAGCTCGACGCCTCGCGCCGACAGGTTCGCCGCTTTGGCCGCGAAGATGCCGCCGGCGACGACGACCAGGGAGCCCGGCACGCTCGAGGCCCATCGGCGCAGTGCCAGGATCATCACGAGCGACACACCGCCGACGAGCACCGTCCAGCCGCTGGCCTCCCCGAGCTCGCCCAGGATGTGCCAGAGCTGATCGAAGAAGTCGCCCGAACCCTTCTCGACGCCGAGGAGCTTGGGGACCTGGCCGATCATGATCGTCATGGCCAACCCGATGATGAACCCTTTCAGGACCGGCTCGGAGATGAAGTTGGCGATGAACCCGAGCCGGGCGAGTCCGAAGACGAGCGCAATAACCCCCACCGTGATGGCGAGGGTCGCCGTGAGGGCGGCGTAGCTGCTCTGGTCGCCGGCTACGACCGAACCTACGGCGGCGGACGAAAGCGCAGCGGTGGCGGACATCGGACCGACGACCAGATGCCTGGAACTACCGAAGGCGGCATAGAAGAGCAGCGCCGATGGCGCGGCGTAGAGACCGACCGCGGGCGATACCCCGGCGATGCCGGCATAGGCGAGTGATTCCGGGACCAAAACCGCCCAGACCGTGAGCCCGGCCACGAGATCGCGTGCAGCCATGCCCTGCGATAGCCGTGCAGGGACGAGAACAACCAAGTCAGCCTTCCGCTGCGCTCCGATCTCACACTCGAATAGTCCCTCAAACTCGGTGGTGTTGCCGTTCCAGGAGAGGTCAGTACCCAGGGTACGAGCGAGAGAGGTGGATCGCCTGACAGTCGGTCCATCGATTGCGGCGACGAGGACCGAACGTGAAGGCCCCGGAGCGACAACGCCCGGGTTCCCGACGACTCTCTGACCCACGTTCGAGAACTTCTCGCCCGAGGCCGTCCACGTCCACGTGCCCCGAATCCGTCGGGAGGAACGAGTCAGCTGGTGGCGTTCCAAGCCGCCGAACGGTGTCGCTGTCCTTGTCGATCAATGTGGAGCGAGTAGTAGCCGTTCCCACGCGTCGCGTAGCCATTCGGAGAATTGTTGCGGCGTCCACCCGCGCTCCAGAACGAGGAGTGCGTAATACTCGCTGCTGTTCATCGTCCAGATCACATCGGCGATCTGGACGCGGGTCAGATCGACTCGTAGGGCGCCGGTGGTGGCCAGGTCGTCGGTCAAGGCACGCATGTTGCGGGCCCGTCGTCGGCTGATGTCCTGCCAGAGCCGGCCTAGTTCAGGATTGGCGCTGGCGGCCTCGCGGAGCGCGAGGAACAGCGGCGCGAGTCGCTGCTGAATGAGGGTGACGGCTTCGGCGTAGATCGCTATCTTGTCGTGGACGTCCTCGGCGGATCGCATCCGTTGCACGTAGTCGCGCTCTTCGCCGGCGATCACTTCGTCTGTGCCGGACAACGCCGTCTCGATGAGTTCGCGGAACAACACCGGCTTCGCCCCGACCACGGTGTAGACGGTGTCGGGTGACAGGCCGGCCTCCTTGGCAACGTCGGCCATCGTCGTGGCGGCGTAGCCGCGCTCGATGAACAACTCTCGGGCCGTTCGCAGGATCGTCGATCGCGTCTTGGCGGCGGCCGCTCGTCGACCGGTGGCGTCGTAGTTGCGCCTCTTGACCGGGTCGGGCACGAGGTTTAGCGTATCAGTATTCATCCGAATATATCTCGGACCAATTGAGGAGGAGCTATGAGCCTCTATGCGTGGACCCAGGATGTACCCATCGACGCCGAGACCTACCGCGAGATCGCTACCCGCATGGCCGATGCCAAGCTGCCCGGACTGCTGGTCCACATCGCCGCCGAACGGCCCGACGGCAGCATCCACTACATCGACGTCTGGGAATCAGAAGACGCCTGCAACTCGGCGTTCGCGGCCGTCGTGCACCCGGCCGTGCTGCCGGTCCTGATGTCGCGCCAGGTCATGGTCGAGGGAGAGCCGCAGCGCATCCCGTTGAACGTCGTCGATGTCCGTTTCGCCGACGGCGTCTCAATGCGATGAGCGGTTTGTCGTGTGTGGTGGCGGTGTCGTCGGGGACTCAGGCGCGTCGTCGCAATTTGGCGTCTGCGATCTCCCGGAGTCGTGACTGCGCGCTGAGCCACTCTCTCGATTGGGATACTCGACCTTCTTGCAGAACGTGGTGCAGCCCCACGGGGCTGTCCGTACGTGCTCCGCACCGCCTGCACACTGCTATGCGCCCATTTGTTTCAGGCGAATGGTGCTGGTCGAGCTGAGCAGCAACGAGAAGCGATTCAGACTCAGGCGAGGTCATGATTCTCCAATCTCCGCATCCGTCGAAGCGAAAGCAAGTGCCTTCGGCTCCCGATGAGCGTGCTCGACCGTTGCCGACACCACCCTAGGCGCCCAGGGAAGACCGGGGTAGGGGCGACGTTTCTGCCGTCCCACGCCCGGTCCGCTTCGGTTACCGCCGATCGTTGGGGCGGAACTATCCTTTGGCGATTCAGGCTCGGGAGGTCCTGACCGTCTGGACTTCAGGTACCAGAATGGTGAAGACCGTAGAGAGGAGGATGCTCTCATGCCTGGTGTCTTCGTCGTTACCGATAGCTCCTGCGACCTGGAGCAGGAGGACATCGAACCGTTCAACGTCGCCATTGTCCCGCTGACCATCCGATTTGGGAGCGAAGAATTCACCGACCGACAGGACCTGAGCGTCGAAGAGTTCTACCGGCGAATGGCGAACACCGAGGACCTCCCTCAGACGGCCTGCCCCTCGCCCGGTGCGTTCGAGGAGGCGTTTCGCCACGCCAGCGATGCGGGCGCCGAGGCAGTGGTGTGTCTCAACATCTCGGGCGAGCTGTCAACCACATTTCAGTCGGCCCGCACGGCGGCGGCCGCGTGCGAGGGCCGGATTCTCGTCCATGTGATCGACAGCCGCACGGTTTCAAGCGGACTCGGCACACTCGTGGTCGAAGGCGCCAGAGAAGCCGCCAGAGGGGTTGACGTGGGCGCAGTGTTGGAGCGAGTGAACGACCTCATCCGGCGCACACACGTCGTTGCCGCGCTGAATACGTTGGAGAACCTGAAGAAGGGTGGGCGGATCGGGGGCGCGACGGCAATGGTTGGGTCGCTGCTGTCGATCAAGCCCGTGATCGACCTCACCGGTGGCGTCGTCCAAGAAGCCGGTAAGGCTCGGACTCGCAAGAGGGCACTGCAGATGCTCTACGAACGCCTGAGCAACGCCGGGCCAGTCGAGGACGTCGCGGTAATGCATGGTGGCGCTCCCGACATCGATCAATTTCTCGAGCTGATCGCTCCCCGCTTTCCCCGAGAGGTCATTCGGGTCGGCACGTTGGGAGCCGTCGTCGGCGTGCACGGCGGCCCCCAGATGATCGGCGTCAGCTGGGTCGCGGCTACATAGGGTCATTGGGAAGGGATCATTCGGCATCCGCCGATGCCATTCGATCGACTCAGGTTCACTCCCTCACCTGACGTTCCGCATCGATCTCATGGTCCTTCCGGCCCCGACCGCGAACACCTGTTGAGCCTGCTGGCGCCGTGAGCGACGGTATTCCCGCCTCAGCCACAACTCAGGCGACACGGCCGTGACGACGAAAGCGTGGGCCGACTCATCAAAATCCCAGGCCGCGCTGACACGAGTCCAACGCGGGGCTCAGTGACCTCCAAGTTTGCGTTGGTAACCCAGTGAGGTGCCCCCCGACCTCGCACTCGCGTCGCGGCAACTCGGGCGCCGACCCGAGCTCGACGGCATTCGCGGCATCGCGTGGGGTGTCGTGTTCTGCTCACACTCATGGGTCCTCCCGTTGGCGATCGGCCAGGTCGCCATGTTCGTCTTCTTCGCGCTGAGTGGGTTCCTCATCACCGCGCTGCTGGTCGAGGAGCGCTCGACGACGGGCCGAGTGTCTCTGAAGAACTTCTTCGCTCGTCGTGCGGTTCGATTGCTTCCCGCTCTGGGCTTCTTCCTCGCCGGCTGGTTTGCCGTGGTACTCGCGATGTGGGGCCATGCCTCCTGGACGACCACGGTGCCAGGAGGAGGCACAGGAGTGGGAACGTCCCCCGTGGTCGGCCTCGAGGGGGTGGGCGGCGCGCTCATGTACATGACGAATTGGGCCGACATACGGGGATGGTTCTCGGGGTACGTGCCGCTCGGGCACCTGTGGTCCCTCGCCGTGGAGGAGCAGTTCTATCTCCTGTGGGCGCCGGTGTTGGCCCTGATGCTTTGCTACCGCTCGCAGGCCGTAGTGAGGTGGGCAGCCGGACTGGCCGCCGCCGCCTCGTTCATCGACGTCGCGCTGCGCGACGGACACGGAATGTCGCTCGCGCTCGACATGAGCGCCGACACGCGGGCCGGGAGCTTCCTGGTTGGTGCAGCCCTCGCGCTGGCCTGGACGCAACGGGTCCGGTGGTTGCGCGTGCTGCACGGATGGGGACAACCCACCGCTCTTGTCGGCTGCATCCTCTTCCTCGTATGGGGCTCCTGGGTCTTCCGCCACGCTGCCTCCCGCCCGGTCTTCACCCTGACCTGGGTCGCCGTGTCTGCCGCGGCTGGGCTCATGGTGGTAGCCCTCATCGGCGAAGGATCGGGGCGACGGTCCGGACTCGTGAGCTCTCCCGTCGCGACGTTCGTCGGTCGGCGTTCCTATGGCCTGTATCTCTGGCATTACGTATGGCTGACCTGGCTCGCTCGCATCGGCCTCCTTGGTGTGCCGCTGGCGCTCGCCGCGACCTTCGCGTCGGCTGAAGTCTCGTGGCGACTCGTCGAGCGGCCGGCACTGGTGCGCAAGCACCGCTTCACATCGACCCCTCCTCGACAGCCCGCTCGAGAGCCTGGTCCGACGCCGGTGGGTCCAGTTCCAGCCTCGTCGCCACTCGCGATCACGGTAGGAAGATGACAGCGCACTCCGAGCGGGTCCGGCGACGCCTTGGTCCCGAGGAGCGGCGGGCCCTCGAGCTGGAATGCTTCGATCGCATGTACCTCGAAGAGCCGGAGTCACAGATCATGTCCTGAGCCGCCCCTTCGTGCCGCGCCTTTCCGTCACGGTGCGCCCAGCGCGCTCTTCCGTCGCGTTTCGTGGCCTGGTCCCTCTCTCCCAGGGACTTATGGGTGGAGGTGACGGGATTGCCCGATGCTGCACCGTCGTCGACCGTCGCGGAGCGGCGGGCGCCAACCCCGACGGCACGTAGCTGCACCCGGGACGTCCTCAAGACAGAGCCTCGGAGGGTACGCCGTAGGTTGCCTGATAACTCTCGGCGCGGGCGCGCAATGCTCCCTGGTCGAGGCCGGTGTCGCTGAACCGGTACCGGGATCCACCTCCACCGCCATCGCCGGGGTGATCGGCAAGAAACCGTCGCATCTTCTGCTCGGTCGTCGGCGTCAGTTCGCGACGCATCGCCGTGTAGATGGACGCGATCGCCGCCAGCGGGTCTACCCTGAACGTCCCGTACTGGACGTCGATGATCTGGTCGGCCGGAAACGCCCCTCGCTGCCGCGAGCTCATGCCCCGTTCGAGGCCGAGAAAGATGTCATCTGGCTAATCGGCGCCCATCTCGGAGAGCGAGATCTCGTCCGATGCGAGCCGGCGAGGTGGCCAACAAGAGCACTGACCGAGGCGACGACCACCAGCGGATCGCGGTGAGTCTGCACGATGATGGCGTCGGGATACTCGGTGGCCAGCGCATCGAGATGCCAGAGGTGCGCCGGTGACTTGAGGAGCCACTGACCGACCGGATTGTCGCGATTGGAGATGCTGGAGAAAGCGGCGGTGCCACCGATAGGCGGGAGCCAGAGATCCGCCTCCTCAAGAAGCCAGTGGTTGTAGGTCGGTATCCGGTACTGCGTCGGAAAGATCATGCTCCGGAAGTCGGAAGCCGTGATCCTGACGCACTCCTGACCCAACCGTGCCCCCATGGGATGGAAGGTCGTGAAGCCAGGGATGAGCGACTGTCGGCCAGTCGGAATGGTCGCCTGCACCTCGGCGATACGGGATCGTTCCAAGTAGGTCGAGCCGTAGCGGCCGGGACTGGTCGGTCGACCTCCCCGGTCAGAGGGGCGCCGGAGCTCAGGGTGCTACCCGAGGAGATCGAAAGGATCGTCGTGACGGTTCGGGTTGTCCGACGAAGACGATGGGCCGGGTCGCCCGTGCCTTCCGCCACCGTCTGGTGCTCGCGTCGCCAGGCGGTCTTTCCCAGCCTCGTTGGCGAGGTACGCCGTCAGCTCTCGGTCGCGACCACTTCGACGCCGATGTCGTTCAGCTGGGCTTCGCCGCTGAGCGAGTCGAGGAGGACGGCCAGCCCTTCTCCCCACGTGGGTTCGCCGAGGTCGTCGCTGCCGGCGATGGAGACGGCCTCGGTCGAGGAGACGTTCTTGGTCGAGTCGACTCGGTCGCCAGTCAGTCCGGCCAACTCCACGACGGTGGTCAGATGCGAGGAGACCGGGCGGCGGTTCCGGATTGTCGAGCCACCGGAGGGTCGACGAAGCCACGGTGACGACCACCGGTGTCGATCCAGTTGTCGTCGACCTGGATCCTGTGGCGGCTCACCACGATGCGTACTGTTCCGTCGGCCTCGGCGATCGACGCCGGCTTTGTGATCGAACTTCGGCGTCGTCTGGCATCGATGCATTCGTGCCAGATGTTCTCGACGGTCACGCTCCAGTAGCGGGTGGCCGGGGCTCGAGGTCGATGCACGAGCGCCTGCTCGGGCGTCGAGGCGGAAAGTCCCCAGCATGTAGAGGTTGTCGGGTGTCGTGTCGGCTGCTCCCGAGATCGGCGGCCTCGGCGGTGATCAACTCGTTCGGCTGGTCGAGGAGCTCCGGACGGATGGTCCGGTGCAAGGTCGTGAGCTTGGCGATCGTCCACGCCATGCCGGTCAACTGCTCGGCCAGTTGGTCGTCGGAGGGCAGGCGGGGTGAAGAGACCGGGGATCCACCATGGCGATCGCAGAGCTCAGCAAGCTGTCTCGACTGTGCCGGTCGGCGATGTACTCGCGCACGAGGATCGCCGAGGCATCGGGAGGAATGGACACCCACGGTGGCGGCGGCGAGTTCGTCTTCTGGTGGCCGCTCTGTCGGCCAGGACGAAGCGTGAACCGACGCCGTCGTCTGTCGAGGTCGAGGTCACGATCGGAGACGTAGCCGCCATTCGGCGCGGGCGTCAGTCCGATGCCCGGCCAGTACCTGAAGTCCGAGGTAGGCCGATGTGCCGCGGCGGCCACGCACCCGGTAGCGCCGTGGTGCCGTCGATCATCGCAAGGTAGTACTCGCCGTCGGGATTCGGACCGCCGAGCATGCGGACCTCGGTGTTCATGCTGAAGAACCAGGGTGCGTCCGGATCGATGTCGACCGACAGCTCGCTGCAGAGTGCCGTCGTCCGGGCAGAACCCGGATGCCCTCCAGCAGTTCGAGCTCCGTTTCGGCTTCGTTCTCGATCGACGCCGTCAGGTCGTCGAGCATGCGTCGAACCTGACGCCAGGCCTCCAAGGTGGCGGTTCCTCCCAGGTGAAACGTCGGCATCGGATGTCACGCCGTCCTCCTTGAGGTCGTGGTCGATGTTGCAGCCTGCGAGGTGTGTCTGTGGGGGCGGAGGGATTCGAACCCTCACTTGGGACGGTTTAAGCGCCCTGCCTCTGCCGATTGGGCTACGCCCCCGCACCACCATTCTTGACCCTCGCCGGTGGGCCGAACAGGATGGCCCATGGCTGTGGACCTGTCGCAGGTCGACTTGACCGACCTGGACACGTTCGCCCACGGCTTTCCCCACGACGTGTTCCGGGCCCACCGCGAGCAGGCTCCGGTCTGGTGGCACGCGCCCACGCGGCACACGCCCGACGGTGAGGGATTCTGGTCCGTGGCGACCTACGACGACGTGCTCGCCGTTTTGCGCGACCCGGTCCGGTTCTCCTCGGAGACCGGCGGCGACCGGCCCTACGGGGGGACGATCATCCAGGATCTCCCCGTAGCCGGCGTCGTCCTCAACATGATGGACGACCCCCGGCACGCGGGTATCCGGCGCCTCGTCACCAAGGGCCTGACCCCGGCGGCCGTGCGGGCTCTCACGCCCGAACTGCACCGCCGGATGCGCGCTCTCCTCGAGGCGGCGGGCGACGAGTGCGACTTCCTCGTCGACGTGGCGGCCGAGCTGCCGATGCAGGCCATCTGCCTCCTCCTCGGCGTACCCGAGGAGGACCGGCACCTCCTCTTCGAGGCGGTCGAGCACATCTTCGACCTCCCCGACGAGTCCGACCTCTTGACGATGACACCCAGGCGCCAGGCCGCACTCGGCCGGATGTACGAGTACGGAGTCGCGTTGATCGCCGAGAAGCGGGTCCACCCGCGCCACGACATGCTCTCGGTCGTGGTCAACGCCGAGCTCGAGGATGCCAGCCCGCCGCGCCTCAGCGAGGACGAGCTCTCCGCCTTCTTCTCCTTGCTCTTCTCCGCCGGCGCGGAGACGACCCGCAACGCCATCGCGGGTGCGGTGCTCGCGTTCACCGAGTGGCCGGCCCAGCTCGAACTTCTCCGCAAAGGGGCGGTGCCGGTCGAGACGGCCGTCGAGGAGATCCTGCGCTGGACGACGCCGTCGCCGTCGAAGCGGCGCACCGCGACCGAGCGCTGCCGGCTACGGGACCACACCGTGGAGCCGGGCCAGAAGGTGGTGGTGTGGGAGGGGTCGGCCAACCGCGACCCGTCGCGGTTCGATGACCCGGATCAATTCCGGCTCGGGCGTGAGCCCAATGCCCACCTCTCGTTCGGTCACGGCGTCCACTTCTGCCTCGGCGCGCACCTGGCCCGCCTCGAAATCCGGATCGCCCTGGAGGAACTGCTCTCGACGGTCAGCTTCTTCAGCCTGGCCGGCGAGCCCCAGTGGATGCGCAGCAACCGCCACACCGGCATCCGGCACCTTCCCCTGCGCCTGGTGCGGGTGTAGCGGCCGCTCAGGGAAGCGGTCGGAAGCGCTCGAGCACGCCGAGCTCGGCGTCGCGCGGGCGCGGCACCGCACCCGTTCGCGGGCCGAACACCATGGTGGTCCGGCGTTCCCGTTCCCACGCGGGCCATTCGCCGATGCCCTCGTGGCTCGGGTTCCCACCCCGGGCGAACGTCAGCCACGCGGCCTGCATCTGATCCGAGAGCAGCGCGACCTCCGGTCCCGAGCCGGTGAGCATCTGCACGGCCGGGATGTGCACCGCCCCGAACACGAAGGGGAGTTCGAGGGCGTGGCAGGAGCCGAGCACGCCACCCAGGACCGGCGAGGCCCACTCGAAGAGGTAGACGAAGGACCGCCCCCCGTGCGCGGCTGCCAGCTGGAGGCCGGGCCAGCGGAACACGATGTCGCTTCCGGCCGCCACCCAGATGTCTTGGGGAGTAGTCGGCTCGTCCCTTGCTTCCCGCGCCGCCCGGTACGACGACACCACCTCCGCCGCCGCTGCGCCGGGCAGGGCGTTGGCCAGCCAGCCCAACACGCCGTCCCCGTCGAGCGCCGACAACGCCGGGTTGCCCAGCGCGAAGAGAGTCAGCTCGTCCCGGTTCGACCCGATGACGAGATCGACCGCAGACGCCGCCCCCGACGCCACCGCATGGAGGGGGTGCTGCGGCAGGAACGCGCCGTCCACCACGGGCAGGAACGGGATCGGCAGCAGGCCGGGGTCGGGCCGGCGTCCCCCGAGCTCGGTCGTCACCGCTACCAGATCGGCCGCGGGAACCGCGATCAGCGCATCCCGGTCGTAGGTGGCGATTCCGAGCGCCGCCGCCAGGCGGGAGGCGGCCCGCGCCGCCTGGTCACCGTCGTGCACGTGCGCGCCACCGCTCTGGACGATCGCTCGGCGGAACAAGCCGGATGCGGACGGCGCAGCCAGCAGGGCGACCACGCTGATCGCTCCGGCCGATTCCCCGAAGACGGTCACGTTGTCCGGGTTGCCGCCGAACGCGGCGATGTTGTCGTGGACCCAGCGCAACGCGGCCACCTGGTCGTGCAGTCCCCAGTTGCCGACCAGCCCGTCCGGCCCGGGCAGGCCGAGGAAGCCCAGCGCCCCCAGGCGGTAGTTGATCGTGACCACGACGGCGTCGCCGTTGCGCACCAGGTTCCCGCCCCGATAGAGAAAGACCGAACCGCTGCCCGAGGTGAAGCCGCCGCCGTGGATCCACACCATGACCGGGCGGCCCGGTGCGGCCTCGGCCTGCTCCTCGGGAAGCGCAGGGGTCCACACGTTGAGCGAGAGGCAGTCCTCGTCCTGGGACTCCGCCCCTCCCGGCTCCGCCGTGCTCGTCGGCCCCGGCACCGACGGTGGTTGCGGAGCGATCGGCCCGAACTCCGAGGAATCCCGGACCCCGACCCAGGGCTCGGGAGGCTGCGGCGGCAACCAGCGCAACGACCCGGTCGGCGCCCGGCCGTAGGGGACACCCGAGAACGACCAGAGATCCCCCCGCCACACGCCCCGAAGCCGGCCGCCGGCGACCGAGACCACCCCCTCCATGTCCCCGCACCCTAGGGAGGCACGGTGGGGTGGTCAATGGTGAACGGTGCGCGAACTCTTCGTGCCTGCGAGGACGCGACAGACGGGGGTGCCACGACCCCACTCCCCCAGCCGTTACTCTTTGTCGGTGCGCGCAGTGAATTGTCGGGGCACTGTTCGCGGGTCGACCCGCTCCGGGCTCGCCATGGCGGGCCTTGTCGTCGCGCTGACCGTCACCGTGACGGGATCGATGTCGGTGGGAGCGACGCCGACCACCGTGGCGGGTCCGGCACCGAACCAGGCCCAGATCAACTCGACTTCGTCGCAGGTTCAACAGATCGAGGCGACGCTGGCCCAGGAGGAGCAGCAGTCCTCGGTCCTCGACGACCGCTACGACACGGCCGTACAGAACATGCAGGCCGCGCAGCACGCCGCCATCGCCCTGGGCGCCACCCTGGATCGAACGAAGGTGGCGGTGGCAGCCGACCGGCGCCAGGTGTCCACCGACGCCGTCGAGGCGTACGAGTACGGCACGCCGGTGAACGGTCTGGCGTCGTTCTTCTCGTCGTCGGCGACGCAGGACCAGTCGCGCCAGCAGTACACGAACGACATCGTCGGCAACCTGACCGACGCCGAGGACACGCTGCAGAACTCTGAGACGCGCCTGGTGGCCGAGCAGCAGCAGCAGCAGGCCGCGGCGGCGCAGGCGCAGGCCGAGGCCCAACAGGCCCAGTCGCTCGAGGCCGCCAACGCGCAGCAGGCTGCCACCACCAAGGCGACCCTGCAGCAGGTCCAGGGCCAGCTGGCGCAGGAGGTCGCACAGGCGGCGGTCGAGGAGGCGCAGGCCGAGGCCGCCGCGGCCGCACGCGCCGCGAGCGCCGCGGCGGCCCAGCGCGCCGCCGCGGCAGCCGCCGCGGCGGCGTCGGTGGCGAACGCCGTCGGCGGGTCGGCCAGCGGTGCGGCCGCCACCGCGGCGGCGAACCAGGCGGCCGGGGGCTACGCCGGACCCGTGTCCGGCTCGTCGTCGGGCGACACCGCGGGAATGGATGCGGTCCAGGCGGCCGAGTCCCAGCTCGGGGTGCCGTACGTCTGGGGCGGCGAGGAGCCCGGTGTGGGCTTCGACTGCTCGGGGCTGGTCCAGTGGGCCTGGGCCCAGGCGGGCGTGTACATCCCGCGGACGACCGAGACGCAGTGGCCTTCCCTGCCCCAGGTCTCACTGAACGCGCTGGAGCCCGGCGACCTGCTCTATTACTTCAATCTCGACGGCGACGACCAGGTCGACCACGTCGTGATGTACGTCGGATCCGGCCCCTACGGGAGCGACACCGTGATCCAGGCTCCCTACACCGGGGCGACCGTGCAGTACGCGCCCCTCTTCACCGAGGGTCTCATCGGGGCCGCGAGACCGTAGGTCGGTTCTCGGGGCGACGACACGGACGTGCCCGGAGGGCACGAGAATGGACCAGTGACCGCGCCGGAATCTCCGGACGACCCGGGACGCTCGCTGTCGCTGTCCCTGGTCATCCCGGCCTACAACGAAGAAGCCCGCCTCCCCGCCGGGATGGCCCGGCTGGCCCAGGCCGTCGACCGGGGATCCATAGACCCGTGGCGGACCGAGTTCGTCGTCGTGGACGACGGGAGCAGCGACGCGACCTCCGCGCTGGCCCGGGACCTCCTGTCCCGGTACCCGCACGTACAGTCCGTCCGCTTCGAGCACAACCGAGGCAAGGGGGCCGCGGTACGAACCGGCGTGGCCCTGGCCCGCTCCCCCCTCATCGCCTTCGCCGACGCGGACATGGCGATCGATCCCACCCAGACACCGCAGTTCACCGCCGCCCTCGAACGGAGCGACCTGGCCATCGGCTCGCGTGCCGCCAGTGGAGCCTCGGTGGACCGCCCGAGCATCAGCCGCTCGGTCATGAACCTCGCCTTCAACCGGCTCGTCAACGTGGTGACTCGAGTCTCGCTCGACGACACGCAGTGCGGGTTCAAGGCCTTCCGCTCCCCTGCCGCCAAGCTCCTCTTCCACTGCTCGGTGACGGAGCGCATGGCCTTCGACGTCGAGGTGCTCACGCTCGCCCGCCGGTTCGGTCTCTCCATCGAACAGCTGCCGGTGCAGTGGCTGCGCGTCAGGGGAAGCCGCGTGCGATCCTGGTCCGACTCGCGCTCCATGGTCCGCGACGTCCTGCGGTCGCGCCGCATCGTCCCCCGGGCGCCGCGCCTCGAAGGATTCCGCGTCACCCCGGTCTCCTCGGGTACGGCGGCACTCGGGCGCATGGCCCGGCACCTTCCGGTCCTCGACGAGCCCGACGGACGCTCTCTGGTCCTCTGCCCGCTCACCGACGAGCCGGGTGTGGCCGCGCTGCTCATGGAGGCCCGGGACGCCGGCCTCCAACCCGAGCGCGCCACGGTCGGGGCCGACTGGCTCGCCCAGCGGCGACCGCTCGTGCTGCGCCGGGACGGTGTGGCAACGGGCTCGCCCCCGAGTTGGCCCCCGGGGCCGGCCGGCCCGGATCAGTACGATGGTCGCCATGGCGAGCGGGCGACCGGCCGTGAGCGAGCAGCAACGGACGACGGCCATCGTGCCCATCCGCATCCCGGAAGGTGACGGTGAAGACGGCGACCCGAGGCTCTCCGACGTCGACGAGTGGGGCCGTTCGGAGCGCACCCGGGTGCTCGCCCGCTCGCTCTACGAGCCCTTCTACAGCCGATGGTTCCGCGTCGAGTGGGAGGGGCTCGACCGGATCCCGGCCGATGGCGGCGCACTGCTCGTGGCCAACCACGCCGGCGCCATTCCCTCCGACGCACCGGTCATCATGCACGGGATCGAGAAGGAGCTCGGGCGCCCGGTGTACGGGTTGGCCGACGCCTTCTTCCGGACCGTGCCCGTCGTGGGGACGCTCTGGGCCCGCACCGGGGGTGTCTCGGCCCGTCCCGCCAACGCGTACCGGCTTCTGAGAGAGCAGCGGCAACTCGCCCTCGTCTTCCCCGAGGGGACGAAGGGGACGTCCAAGTCCTACGCCGACCGCTACCAGCTCCGCCGTTTCGGCCGCGGCGGGTTCGTGGAGATCGCCATGCGCGCCGGCGTGCCGGTCGTGCCGATCGCCGTGATCGGCTCCGAAGAGGCGATGCCGATCGTGTTCCGGCTCCCCACCCTGGCCCGGGCGCTCCGAGTGCCGTACTTCCCCGTCACGGCCAACCTCCTCACCATGGGACCGATCGGCGCCGTCCTCCCCTTCCCCTCCAAGTTCAAGCTGCGTGTGCTCCCGCCGGTCCGCTTCGACGTGCCGCCCGATCAGGAGCGCTACTCCAAGAGCCGGATCATGGAGGAGTCCGAGCGGATCAGGACCCAACTCCAAGAAGTGATCTACGACATGCTGCGCGACCGTAAGAGCGTGTGGTTCGGGTGAGATGAGCCGGCGCATCCTGGTGACCGGGGCCGACACCTTCTGGGGTGGGCGCATGGTCCAGGCACTCGAGAGCGACCCCGACACCGACGTCATCCTCGGTACCGGGACCCAGGCCCCGTCCGTGCCCTTCGAGCGCGCCGAGTTCGTCCGAACCGATCAGAACTACTCCATTCTGAGCCGCATCGTGAAGGCGACCCAGGTCGACACGATCCTCCACACCTTCATGATCACGAACTCGACCACGGTGCCGAGACGGCTGATGCACGAGATCAACGTCATCGGCACGATGAACCTGCTGGCGGCGGCCGGCGCGGCCGGGTCATCGGTGCGCCACATCGTCGTGAAGTCGTCGACGCTCGTGTACGGATCGGCCGCCGGCGATCCGTACACCTTCAGCGAGGACACCCCCCGGACGAGCCCCGTCAGGAATGGCGTGGAGCGCGCGCTCGTGGAGGCGGAGCACCTCGTACGCGACTTCTCCGAGGACAACCCCGGAACGAAGGTCACCGTCCTGCGGTTCGCCAACGTCCTGGGCGCCCATCTCGCGACACCGATCAGCCGCAACCTGTCACGGTCCTTCTGCCCGGCCATCTTCGGGTTCGACCCGCTGCTGCAGTTCGTCCAGGAGGAGGATGTGGTCCGCGCCCTCCTCCACGTGACGCTCGAGGGCATCCCGGGCCTTTACAACGTGGCCGGCGACGGGAGGCTCCCATGGAGCGAGGTGGCCGCCATCTGTGGCACGCGACTGATCCCCGTGTCACCCTTCAGCCCCCTCAGGATCCGGCCGCTGTCCCGGCTCTTCGACCTGCCCGCTGAGCTCGAGGACCTGCTGCGCTACGGGCGGGGGGTTGACACCCGGCGTCTGGCGGCAACGGGTTTCGCGTACCAGGCCACCAGTGCCGGTGCGGTCCGGGCCTTCATCAGGGCGGTGCGCCTGCGCCGGCAGTCCGGCCGGACGCCGATGTCGTACACCTACGAGCACGACGTCGAGCAATTCTTCCGTCACTCTCCCTCGGTGCTGGGCACACGCCAGGGCTGAGGGTCAGCTCCCGATCCACTCGGCGGCCAGGTTCGGTTCGCGCTGAGCCCACTCCTCGGCGGTGATGCCGTAGCGGACGTGGTCCTCCCACACCCCGTCGATCTCGAGGAAGCGCTGGGCGATCCCCTCTTCCCTGATGCCCAGCTTCTCCACGACCCGGCGGCTGGCGACGTTGCGCGGGATGATGGAGATCTCCACACGATGGAGCGAAATCGCCTCGAAGGCGAAGCGCAGCGTGACCACGACCGCCTCGGGTACGAGGCCGCGCCCCGCCAGTGCCTCATCGATCCAATAGCCGACGAAGCCGCTCTGAAAGGGTCCGCGCTGAATGGAGGACAGCGTGACCTCACCGGCGAAGCGCTCGCCGACGAAGATGCCGAACCCGTACCCCGTGCCGAGATGGCGCTCGCGCTCGCGGATGCCGCAACGGGCGGCGAAGCTCGGCCGGTCCTCGGACGGCGGCGGCGCTCCCTTCGGTCGGGGTTCCCACCGCAGCAACCATTCGGCGCATCGCGTACGGACCTCGTGCCAGGCCGGGTAGTCCTCCTCGGTCAGGGACCGGAGCACGACGCGGCGTCCCCGCAACTCGAGCGGTGCGTGGCGAACGGCGCGGGCGGCGCTCACCGGCCGAGTACCTCCCGCAGCGCACCGACGAGGGCGAGGACGTTCCTGCGCCGCGCCGTGTGCCCCATACAGCCGATCCTCCAGATCTGCCCGGCGAGCTGCCCGGCGCCCGCGCCGATCTCTATGCCGTACTCGTAGAGCAGGCGGCGACGGCACTGCGCGTCGTCGACCCCCCCGGGCACGCGGACGGTGGTGAGCTGTGGGAGCCGGTGCGGCGGGTCCACCAGCAGCTCGAGCCCGAGGCCGAGGAGGCTCTCCTGCAGCAGCCGGCCACACTCGGCATGGCGGCCCCGTACCGCCTCCAGACCCTCGTCGAGCACCGCTCCGAGCCCGGCGTGCAACGCGGCGACCATCGTCACCGGGGCCGTGTGGTGGTAGACGCGGCCGCCGGTCGAGTCGTTCACGTAGCGCGACAGCAGGTTGAGGTCGAGGTACCAGCTCGAAGGGCGTTCGACCATGCGCCCCCGGGCCCGCTCCGAGATGGTGAGGGGTGCCAGGCCCGGTGGCACGCCCAGGCACTTCTGCGTCCCGCTGTACGCCATGTCGACGCCCCAGTCGTCGACCGCCACCTCCGACCCCCCGAGCGACGTCACCATGTCGACGAGCAGCAGCGCGTCGCCCTTGCCGGCGCCGAGCGGGGCGATCTCGCTGCAGGCGCCGGTCGAGGTCTCGGCCTGCACCACGGCGATGACGCTCGGCGCCGGGTGGGCGCCGAGCACGCGGTCGGGATCGACGGGCCGGCCCCAGTCGAAGTCGACGCGGATGACCGTGGCGCCGAGGCGGCCCGCCACCTCGCACATGCGCTCGCCGAAGACCCCGTTCACCCCGATGACGACGGGGTCTCCCGGCCGGACGAAGTTGACGAACGCGGCCTCCATGCCGGCCGATCCGGTGCCGCTCACGGGCAGCGTGAGCGCGTTCTGGGTGGCGAAGACCTGGCGCAACCGGTCGTTCGTCGCGTCGAGGACCGCCAGGAACTCCGGGTCCAGGTGCCCGATCACGGGTCGGGCCAGGGCGGCCGCGACTTCAGGGTACGGATTGGAGGGCCCGGGTCCCATGAGGAGGCGCTCGGGAATCGGCACCCGCGCATCGTGGCAGGTCCGTGCTCGGCTGCGCCAACGCGCCCGCCGCAAGCGGGGTGCGCCGGTAGATTCCCGGTGGATGTCGAGTTCCCCGCTGCCCACGGCACGCCGCCCAGGCCGGGTGGCCGCCCTCGACTGTGGGACGAACTCGACGCGCCTGCTGATCGCCGAGCGCGACGGCTCCACCCACCGCCGCCTCATGCGCATCACGCGGCTCGGGGAGGGAGTCGACGCGACGCACCTCCTCGCGCCGCAGGCGCTCGTGCGCACCATGTCGGTGCTGGCGGAGTACCGGGGCGCCATGGACGAGGCCGGGGTCACCGCGGCGAGGCTCGTCGCCACCTCGGCCGTCCGCGATGCCCGGAACGGCGACCGGTTCCTCCGGGACGCCGCCGGCGTCGTCGGGGTCCCGGCGGAGCTGCTCGACGGACCGACTGAAGGAGCGCTGGCCTGCCGGGGCGCGACCGTGGGCCTGCCCGCGGTGGGCGGGGACGATGTCGTCGTCGACATCGGAGGCGGCTCGACCGAGCTGGCCGTCCGCCACGACGGCACCGTGAGCGCCGTGTCCCTCGACGTCGGCTGCGTGAGGCTCACCGAACGCTTCCTGCGCCACGACCCTCCGACCGACGACGAGCTCGAGGCGGCGAGGGAATTCGTCCGTTCCGCGCTCGGGCACGCGCCCGACGAGATCCCGCAGCTGGCGCGGCTCGAGCCGGGGAGCCGCCTCGTGGGGCTGGCGGGGTCGGTGACGACGTTGGCGGCACTGGAACTGGGCCTGGACGGGTACGACCCGGAACGGACCCATCACTCCGTCCTGACGCGTGAAGCCGTCGACCGCTGGTACGGGGTCCTCGCCGCCGAACGAGCATCGGAGCGCGCCCGGCGGCGGGCCATTGCACCTGGACGGGAGGACGTCATCGCCGGAGGCGCCCTGGTTCTGCGCGAGGTGATGGGGACATTCGGCTTCGATCGCTGCGTCGTCTCGGAGACCGACATCCTCGATGGGCTGGCCATGAGCCTGCTCGAAAGATGAGACTGTCGCCATGACAAGCGGCGGCGACCTCGCGTCCAGCGTGGTGCGGGCGAAACGACTGGCTCGCCGCCTGCTCGACCGGGTGGCCGAGCCCTACGTCGCCGAATCGGTCCGGCGTGTCGTCGAATCGCTTGCTGCCGACCAACCCCAACCGGCGCCGGCCTCGGCGCCGGCGCCGGTTGAGCTCCACGCCGCGCTGCACGAGGCCCGGTCCATCGCCCTGGCGGACATGCCGGCGGGGGCCGACGTCGTCCTGAGCGCGGGCGCCAGCGGCCTGTGGTACTTCGACTGGTTCGACCGCGAGTACGGCCCGATCAAGCACCACATCGGGATCGAGGCCTACCTGGACCGACCCGACGGCCTGCCCGTCAACGTCGAGTGGGTCGAGGCCGACCTGGCTGCGCCCGAGGGTGTGGCCGCCGTCGGGACCGGGTCCGTCGACCTCGTGTTCTCGGGACAGAACATCGAGCACCTCTGGCCCGAGCAGACGGTGGCGTTCCTCGTCGAGTCGAACCGCGTCCTGCGCGACGACGGGCTCCTCGTCGTCGACAGCCCCAACCGAGCGCTCACCGAGGCCTATCAATGGAGCATGGGGGAGCACACGATCGAGCTCGAGCCCTCCGAGGCCGTCACGGTGCTCGGCCTGGCCGGGTTCGCCGTGGAACGGATGAAGGGCCTTTGGCTCTGCCGCGAGGCGGGCCGCCTGCTCCCGTTGGACCCCACGCCGGCCATGTGGGGGCCGGGGGGGTATGCCCGACGGGTCGCCATGGCGACCGCGCACCCGGAGGACTCGTTCATCTGGTGGGCCGAGGCACGTAAGGTCGGCCGACCCGACCCGGCCGGACTGCGACGCGCCATCAACGGGATCTTCGAGTCCTCGTGGGCCGAGCGCGTCGCCCGGGTCCGGCCCATGGGCGGGACGCAGATTTTGCTCGGGGACGGATCGCCCGGAGTCGTGATGCCCCGCGGTACGGAGGGCTACGCCCTGGCGGGGCCCTACATGGCCCTCCCACCGGGCACCTACGCCTTTGCGCTGCCCGTCGAGTGGGGCGGCGCCACCGGATCCCAAGACTCGGTGTGCCGGCTGGAGCTGGTGGCCGACAACGAGGTCGTCGGCACCTCTGAGCCGGCGGCCGGGACGGGTCAGGAGGGTCGGGCCACCCTCAGCTGCAGCGTGACCCTCGACACCGTCCGCTTCGCCGTGCACGCACGGCTGTGGTGCTCCGGGACGGCCGAGGTGCGGGCGCCCCTCACCCTGACCATGTCGCCGGAGCCCTGGCGGAACTGAGCTGAGCTACGGCGCCAGCGGCGTGGCCTGCGGGTGTCCGACGCCGACCAAGATGATCACGGCCAGGCACCCCTGCGTCACAGCGATCGATCCCACGACGGCGCCCGTCCAGGACGGCCGGATACGCCAGGCGAACGCAGCCATGAGCGGAATGAGCGCGAGCGTGTACCGAAGTGTGCCGCTCTGCCAGTAGTCGCTGCAGGCGCCCAGCACCCCGCCGACCGCGAACACCCACCAGAAAGGCGGGATCTGCACCTTCTTCAGCTGCGCCCACACCAGCATGCCCAGTCCCGCCACCATGAACACCAGAGCGGACGCGGCGAGCACGTCGGACGCGACCTTGAACGAGCCGTAGCCGCCGAAGAGATGGATGAAGGAGATGAAGGGTGCCTTGAACCACACGAAGTGGGCCTGGTCCCAGTCGTGCTGCACCGTGACGAAGGCGATCGGGGTGCCGGTCTTCCGCCACGAGTAGGCGAGCCACGAGACGATGCCGACCGGAGCGAGGAGGAGACCAGCGAGGGCATGCAGCCTTGCTTTCCCCCGGACGATCTCGGGGACGGTGGCGACCGCCACGCATAGGACGAGCACCACTCCGACGGTGCGGCTCAGGCTGGCCACCGAGGCCAGGATCCCCGCCGCCACCCACCAACGGCGCGACAGGGCGTAGGCGCACAAGCACGAGGCGGCGACGGCGAGGCCCTCCGAGTAGGCCATGCTCAGCACATACGCGGCCGGGAAGAACACGTAGATCAGGACCGTCCGGTCCGCCACCTTGCGACCGAAGACCTCGCGCACCATGAGCCACACGGCGAGGGCCGAAGCCAGCCCGCACACGAACGACGCGACGATGGCGGCGTGGTCGTACGTGAGCCGGGTCGTGATGGCGACGAAGCGCACAGCGGCCGGGTAGGCGGGAAAGAAGGCCCAGCGGTTTCCCCCTCCGTACTCGTTGGCCAGCGAGCTCGGATACCCGTGCTGCGCGATGCGGAGGAACCACGTGCCGTCCCAACCTTCGCCCAGCGCAACCGGGATGCTGAAATTCGGATAGATCCACTTGGTGACCAGCGCGGCGAAGAGCACACCGAACCTCGAGAGGACGAAGTAGCCCGCCGGTCTCGTCAGCGGCACGGCGGCCGCCCAGGCGCGAGAGCGCCGGGAACGGAGCGTCGGCACGATCGACACCATGTCGGGGAGGGGCTGTTCGAGAGGGGTGGCGCTCGCGGGCTCGGTCTGAGTGCTCACACTGGAGTGCCTCCACGTTCCGGAGACCGGATCAGCGGCACGCTCTCGCTCCCCGCACGGAGACGCGTACCGGCGGCGTGCACATGGCCGACGCTAGCCAGTCGGTCAGACGGGTGCCGGGACTCGCACCAACGCCTCGTAGAAGCGCTCGGCCTCCTCGGCCATGCGCTCCACCGTGAAAGAGGCCTCGTACGCCTCGCGCCCGCCGCGCCCCACGGTCTCCCGCAGCGCCGGCGAATTCAACAGCCGGGCCAGCGCGCCGACCAGCGCGCCGGCGTCGTCGGGAGGCACCAAAAACCCCGACACGCCGTCACGGATGATCTCGGTCATGCCACCGATGTCCGATGACACGACCGGCTTGGCGAACATCATGGCCTCGAGCAGGATCAGCCCGAAGGACTCGAAGCGCGAAGGCGCCACGAACACGTCGCAGGTCGAGTACTCGTGCCGGAGGGCTTCGTCGTCGATCCGGCCGAGGAACCGCACGGTCTCGGTCAGCTCAGGGTGTGCCTGTTCGAACTCCTCACGATAGGTCCGCCCCGACGGCCCGACCAGGGAGTCGTCGCCGACGATATGCAGTTCGAAAGCCGTGCCTGCGGTAGCGAGCGCCGTCGCGCCGTCGAGAAGCGTGTCGATCCCCTTGCGCGCCTCGAGCCGGCCCACGAAGAGGATGCGCGGCGGGTCCGAACCGGGAGTGCTCCGGTGACCGACCGCCTCGTCGGCGAGGCCGTGGGCGACCATCCCGAGCTGCCGGCGGTCGAAGGTGACGCCGTACGCCGCCTCCACCTCCTCGACGATGGCAGGACCGCAGGCCAGGAACCCGTCCGCCTGCTCGTAGACCAGCGACTCCACAGCCAACAGTTGGGCGAACAGGTCGGGCGCCGCGTCGGCGTTCCTCCGCATGGCCGGATCGACGCGTAGCGCGGTGCGCAGTGGCGTGTAGAGACCGACGACGGTTCGGAAGTGACGTTCGAGCACTGCGGCGATGCCCTCGGAATCCCAATTCGGGCACTGAACGATGTCGATCGGCCGGAATCCCTCAATCCGGTGCAGCTCGTCGACCATGGAGGCGGAGTGGTCCCAGATGTGGGCGGGCACCACGACCCCCTCCGGAGGCACGTGTGGAGTGGACGGGATCCGATGGACCCAGACGTCGTCCTCGAGGTCGACTCTCGGATGTCCTTCCCCGGTCGTGAGCACCCGGACGACATGACCGCGCCGGGCGAGTCCGGTGGCGAGGGAGTGCACGACACGGCCGATGCCGTTGACCGGCGCGGGAGGGTACTCCTGGGAGAGGAAGCAGACATGGAGTTTGCGACCGGCCGGCCGCCGCGTCGGGTAGGGAACGAAAGGAGCCGCCTCCTCCTCGAACCACCGCGGCGGGCGCTCGCGGGTGCGTCCCGACACGTAGGCCTCGAGCGCACGGTCCGACGCCGCGCCGACGTCGTGTTCGAATTTGTCGTGGGTGGCGCGGTCGTGAACCCCGGCTTCGAAGTTCAGCTCGACGTTGGCCCTGGTGACCTCCACGAACTTGGACTGTTCCGCGCACACCCGGGCGAAGGAGTCCACCTGGAGCCCATGTTTCAAACCGAAGTAAAAGCGGCTCTTCAGGACCTGGTACCAGTCCTTGACCACGTCGGCGCTCGTTCGCATGTGGCTGGCGAGGAACTTGTGGTATACGAAACCCGAGTCGAGCGCCTCGACCACGTACCCGGCGTCGACGATGCGGCAGCACAGGTCGGTCTCGTCCAGGTAGTACTCGAACTCCTCGTCGAAGCCGCCGAGCTCCACCACGATCCGGCGCCGGAACGAGCTGTTGGTCCCGATGGTGTACGTGAACTCGCGGGACCGGGGAGCGGCCAGGAGCTGCGTGGGGTTGGCGGCCGGCCAGAAGTCGGTCCAGAAGTTGCCGAACCTGTCCGCCCGCGAGTACCAACATTGGTGCCAGTACCCGGTGTGCCCCACGACGGGTCCGCCCGCCGCGGCGACCTCGCCCCATTCGTACGCGCCCACCAGGGCGTCCAGCCAGCCAGGATCGGGGTAGGCGTCGTCGTCGATGAACGCCACGATCTCCCCGCTGGCGAGCCTGATGCCGATGTTGCGCGACTCCGAGAGATTGCGGTTCGGACAACGCGCCCGCTTTATCCGGCCGGTCAGGCCGTCGAGCAGTGCCTCGGTGCCGTCGGTCGAGGGCCCGTCCACGACGATGACCTCGAATTCGGGATAGTCGAGCCATTCGAGGGCGCGCAGGGTGCGGGCCAGGCTCTCGCACCGGTTGAACGTGTTCACCACGACGGAGACCGAGGTCACGGTACGGACCCGACGATGCCGCTCACCGCCTGCGTCGCGTCCCTGGAGAGCTCGCCGAGAAGCTCGAGAAATCTCCGTTCGAAGTTCGAGTGCGAGTAGTCCCGTAGGTGGTGGTCCACCGCCTCGACCCACTCTCGCTCCGACATGTCCCCGCTGCTCACCGGGAGGACGAGCTCCTGTCCGTCTACCCGCGCCCGGTGCAGCCGCGCCGACACCGTGTCGATGGCGCGCGCGCGAGCTCATGGGTGTCACCGGTGGGGAACACGGACCCGAGCCCGCCCATGACGTTGGGGATGTTGCCGGCGTCCGACCCGATGACATAGCACCCCGAGCTCATCGCCTCGACCACGGGAACACAGAAGCCCTCGTGGTGGGACGGCATCACGAAGACATCGGCGCCGCGGAAGAGATCGGCGATGACCTCGTCGCTGGCGTCCAGGACCACCCGTAGCCGATCCCCGTGGACGGCGAGGGCCTCATCGATGGCGACCATGATCTCGGGTTGGGAGAAGCGGACACTTCCCGCCAGCGTGAGATGCACGTCGGGGTCCGTGGCCCACACCTGCTCCATGGCCTCGAACAGGTCGCTGATCCCTTTCGCCGCCACGAACCTTCCCACGTAGAGGAGATTGACGCGCCGCCCGGACCGCTTCGAGAGGATGGGGCCAGGTGCCGTGGCGACTGGCGGCAGGTGTATCACGTCGATCCGGTCCGCCGCCAGGCCCATCTCGACGAGCTGGTCGCGGGTGAACTCACCGACGGTGGCGATTCGGGTGGCCAGGTGCAGGTTGTGGCGCGTGAGTGCCGCCTTTGCGCACGCCTCCTTGCCGGCCGGGTCCTCCACGAGCTCGGGAGGTGTCGTGTTGTGGTCGATGACGAGCGAAGGATGCTCCACCAGGAGAAGAGCGTCGAAGAGGTCGTACCACATCGCGTATTCGAACACGTGCACGTCGGCGGCGTTGAAAGACGGGTCGCGCACGAGGGATCCCAGATGGGGGTGGACCCGGATGTCGGGGTCGTCGTACTCGGTGCTCTGCGTGTAGCCGGTCACGCGGAAGGGCAGTCCCTCGTCTCGGAGCCGCTGCAACAGGCGCAACTTCCACAAGAAGCTCATCGACACCGCGTCACGTTCGAGGACGATGCCGCTGTAGAGAGCGACCCGGAGGGGTCGCTCGGGGACGGTCTTCATCCGGGAGACGGAGTGCGGCGAACCGCTTCTATCTCCATCTCGTAGCACACGCCGTTGCGCCGACCTTCCTCAATCACCTTGACCTCCTCGAGGCCGGCTTCCAGGAGGAGCCCGGTCAGCGTCTCCTCGGAGAAGCCGCTGAAGTGAAAGTCACCCTCGTACTCCTGCCCGCCGTAGATCACCTCGATGAAATCCTCGAAGGGCATGCGCCCCGCCGCGTGCTCGGAGACCATCGTCTCGACGTCGGGAACGACGGACACCAGCCTGCCGCCGTCCTCGAGCAGGGAGACCCATCGCGGCAGCACAACCCGCCGCAGCTCCTCGACCGGGAAGTGCTCGAGGAGGTGAGCCGAGTAGATCTCCTTGACTTCCTCTTGGCCGAAGGGAAGCTCGCGGATGTCGGCCACGATGTCGATCCCGGGCAACTCGCGAAAGTCGACGTTGAGGTACCCGTCTCGCAGCACATGTCCGGCGCCGACGTTGAGCCGCACGTTGCCCCTCATGCGGCGGACCTTCTCCTCGTTGGTCACGTGAGCACGGACCGGCGCGTCCGTCTTCGTCGTTTCGGTGGGCGCCTCTGTGGAAACCGGTGCCGCATACCGCTGCTCCAAGAGGATCTCCCGGCGCACGAATTCGATCCGATCGAAGATGTCCACGATCGAGTTGCCGTGCCCTTCGGCCCCCACCTCGAGGGAACCAATTCCGCGTGGCCAGAGCGCCGAGCTGACGCTCTGTCTCGCGGCTCGCCGCGTTCTGCGAGGCGATCGTGTTGATGACCGTCGGCAGGTAGCGATTCAGGGCTTCTATGTCGGCCTGGAGCGCCGCCGTTCTCTGGTCGACCACTGCCGGCAGCGCCGCCATCTCCTCGTGGAGCTGGTCGGCCCGGAAGTCGATCCGTCCGTAGACCCTCCTGGTGAAGGGCAGGGCCAGGCGTTTGCCCACGCTCTTCGCCGTGCTCTTCGCGCTCACTCGGAGCTTCCTTTCGGTTGGCCGGGGTGGTCCGCACGCACGGCTCGCGCACCCGTTGCGGATCCGCCGCGAGTCTACCGAGCCCACTTGCGGTCGACCCCCGAATTACCCCCTGGACAGGCCCAGTCGCACCGCGACCCAGGCACCCACCGGGTCGTTCCCTCCGGCCAGCCACCAGGCCAGGTGCGCGTGGAGGCACTTCACACCTTTGCGGGTACCGCCGACCCCGCCGCTCGGCCTCGGGCCACTCCACGCCGCGGGCAGCAAGCGGTCCCGCTCGGCGGCGTAGCGTCGATGCGCCGCCTCGAGGCACGCCGCGTCGACCGCCGCCTGGGCTTCGCGCACGCCGCCGTCCGCTTCCAGGCGCCCCACCCGCGACCGCAGGTCTTGGTCGACCAGCCAATAACGGGTGGGCATCGGGGTTCCGTCTCGGAGCAGCGGATCGTTGGCGATGACCACGGGCAGGCCGTCCGGACGTCTCAACACGACCTCGAAGTCTCCGCCCGGGATCCGGCCGAGCAGCGCGGCCACGGCCGCCCCGTCGTCCGAGACGCCGGTCAACGCCAGAATTCGAGGGCGTGCTCCATGCGCGAGAGCAGACCCTGCTCCGGCGCGGTGTGCGGCGGAGCCGTCGTCGTGGTGGTGGTGGTGGTGGAGGAGGACGTCGTGGAGCTGCCCGGTGGGAGTTCGGCGGCGGCGGAGGGTGCGGTCGGCGTGCTGGCCCCCGGGTCGCCGGCATAGGGCGTTCCCGCCGACGCCGCCCCCGCGGGTGGGAGCACCTCGTACGCTTGCTGGCCCGGGCTCACCAGCTGATACTCCTGGCGCGCGATCCGGCCGATCTCGCCGGCGTCGGCCAGGCTGTGCGTCTCTTGTCCGAGGGCGGCATCCTGCTGGTGCAGCGTCGCCAGCTGTGCCTGCGCACCGGTCAGGCTGGTGCGCTGGTCGATGAGCGCCGCGGCGGGAAACCAGGCCGCGACGATGGCCGCCGAGAGCACGACCGAGCCCAACAGGATCAGGCGCGAGCGCCGGCGGCCCGAGGGCCGGAGCCTAGGCCGGGCCACGCCGACCCACCCCGGCCAGCGCGGAGCGACCCGGGAACGCGGCCGACTCGCCGAGATCCTCTTCGATGCGGAGCAGCTGGTTGTACTTGGCGACCCGGTCCGAACGCGCCGGTGCACCCGCCTTGATCTGCCCCGCGTTCACCGCGACCGCGAGGTCGGCGATCGTCGTGTCCTCGGTCTCGCCCGAACGGTGGGAGATCACCGGGCGGTACGCCGAACGCTCGGCCACCGCAACCGTCTGCAGCGTCTCGGTCAACGTGCCGATCTGGTTCAGCTTGACCAGGACCGCGTTGGCCACGCCGTCCCGGATGCCCCGTTCGAGAATCTCGGCGTTCGTCACGAAGATGTCGTCCCCCACGAGCTGGATCCGGTGCCCGAGCGCCTTGGTGTGGGCCGCCCAGCCGTCCCAGTCCTCCTCTGCCATGCCGTCTTCGATCGACAGGATCGGGTAGCGGTCGACGAGGTCCACCCAGTACTCGACCATCTCGGCCGGCGACAGCGTGCGACCCTCACCGGCGAGCACGTAGGCGCCGTCGTCCCACAGCTCGCTGGTCGCCGGGTCGAGCGCGAGGGCGACCTCCTCACCGGGCACGCGCCCGGCCCGCTCGATCGCCTCGAGGAGCAGGGTCACGGCGTCCTCGTTGGCCGGCAGGTCAGGCGCGAAACCGCCCTCGTCGCCCACGGCCGTGGCCAGACCGCGCTCGGCCAGCACCGACCGCAGGGCGTGGTACGTCTCGGAGCCCCAGCGCAGCGCTTCCGCGAACGAAGCGGCGCCCACGGGCATGATCATGAACTCCTGGAAGTCGATGGAGTTCTTGGCGTGCGCACCGCCGTTGAGCACGTTGAGCATGGGGACGGGGAGCACGTGGGCGTTGACGCCGCCGAGAGCGCGGAACAAGGGGAGGCCGAGGTCGTCCGCGGCCGCCTTGGCCGTCGCCAGGGAGACGGCGAGCACGGCGTTGGCCCCGAGGCGGCTCTTGTCAGGAGTCCCGTCGAGGTCGATCAGGGTGAAGTCGACCAGCCGTTGGTCCAGCGCGTCGAGACCGGCGACCGCGTCGGCGATCTCACCGTTGACGTTGGCGACGGCGCGGCGCACGCCCTTGCCGGTGTAACGCTCGCCGCCGTCACGGAGCTCCACCGCCTCGCGGATTCCCGTCGAGGCACCCGACGGCGCGATGGCACGGCCGCGTCCACCGCTGTCGAGCAGCACCTCCGCCTCGACGGTCGGGTTGCCGCGGGAGTCGAGGACCTCACGTCCGACCACGTGCTCGATGGTGCTCACGACATCGCTCCTTGGGTGCCGGCCCTGGTGCGGAACCCGGTTCCGAGCCTAGTCCTGACGGTGCAGCACGCCGGGGTCATGCACGAGCTCGGGGCTGACACGCCGGGCCCGGAGATCCGAACCTCTTCTCGGCCCCTCAACGATGCGCGTGCAGGACCAGCCGGTTCGAGTTCTTCCCGACGAATGCAACCTTGCCAAAGCCGACTTCGTAGAGCATGGCCTCGACACAGGCGGGGTTCGGGCCCCAGAAGTTGGAGGGGTCGTGGTTGAGGGTGTCGTTGGGATAGAACACCATCATCGGTCGGTCGTAGTCGACTCCGTCGTAATGCGTCTCGAGGATCAGGGACTCCCGGCACACGGAGACGACGTTGCGGAGGTATCGCATTGGGTCTTGCGCGTGATACAGGACGCCGAGAAAGAGCACGACATCGAAGACCCCGACCGTCTGGGGCGAGAGATCTTCCACCGCGATGGCGCGCTTCTCTACGGTCGAACCGAGGGCAGCATGGGCGATGTCGAAACCCGTGCCGTCGCCCATACCCTCGAGGTTCCAGCAGAACCAGTCCGAGGCCACGACCCGCGCTGCACCCCGACGCTCGGCCTCGAAGGCGAAGTATCCGTCGTACGAGCCGACATCGAGCACCGATTTTCCGGCGAACGAGTCCGGAAAACCCATCATCTCCACGCGAGATGACGTGTTGTCGATCCCTGGCGTGACGATCCCGTTCCCGAGGTCGATCGAATGAAACCATTGATGATTCTGAACGAGTTCGATCACTCGCTCGCGATCAGCGGATGCTTCGAGAGCACGTGATTGATCTGGCCCCACAGCCATGACTCCTCTACGAAGGTGGACGATCCCAGGACTCTGGGCTTTTCGTACGGTGCGAAGCTCATCGTATCCGTGTCGGCCGTCGACTCGTGGGAGGTTCCGAGACGGACGTGCACATCGCCGCCCGTACTTAGTGGCTTTCCCCCGCCGTCTCGGGGATGTCCTCCGCGGCCATGATCGCATCGCGCCACTTCAACGTGTGCCTCCGGAGCGCCTGCTCGGCGTCGAGACCCGATCGCTGCGCCAGATCCACCACCGAGAACAGCAGCTCGCCGACGAGGCGGTCACCGTCGCCCGCGGCCGCGGCCGGGGCGTCCGGATGGCGGTCCGACGGGGCGGTGTCGAGCAGGGTCTCCAACGCGGCGCGGGCATCGCCGGCCCCGGCCGGATCGAGTCCCACCGAGCGTGCCTTGCGGGCCAGCTTGTCGGCGAGCATCAGCGCAGGGAGCCCGTTCGGGATCCCCTCGGTGACGCTACGCCTTCCCTTCTCCTCCTTCTTGATCGCCTCCCAGTTCTGCTCGACGCGATCGACATCGTCGGCCCGAACATCGCCGAAGACATGCGGGTGACGGCGCACCAGCTTGTCGTGGACGCCGCGAGCGACACCGGCGAGGTCGAAGCGGTCGCACTCGGCGGCCAGCCGGGCGTGGAACACGATCTGGAACAGCAGGTCGCCGAGCTCCTCTTCGAGGTGGGCGTAGCCCGCGGCATCGTGCGGGCCGGACAGCGATGTCAGGGCGTCGAGCACTTCGTAGCTCTCCTCCACCAGGTGGGGCGCCAACGTCGCGTGAGTCTGAGCCCGGTCCCAGGGGCACTGTCGGCGCAAGGTGTCCATCAGTGCGACCAACCGGTCCGTTTCCGCTCCCGCCGAGGAGACGGACGATGCCGGGATGTAGACGGACGTCAGATGGTCCGGCTCCACCGTCCGGTCGAGGTCCCACCAGTCGACCTCGCAGACCAGCTCGTCGTCGAGACCGAGGTGGTGCAGGATCACCGGCCGCGGCGGGTCCGCCGCGTCCCCCGCGCTGAGCTTCACGTTGGAGAGCAGTTGCTGGGTCCAGCACTGGCCGACGAGTGCGGGTTCGCCCGGGCCGTCGAACGACGCCGCGTCGACCAGACGAACACCCTCGCTCAGGGGGTCGAGGCCCAGGCGGGACCAGGCCAGGTCGAGGAACGACAGCGCGGGGATGATGTCCACCTCCACCCTGTCGTCGGCCCGCAACAGGGCCACGGTCCGCTCCGCCACGAGGGGAGACCCCGGCACGGCGTAGGCGACGGAGCCTCCTTCGGCTGCCGCCACTTCCTCGGCTGCTGCCACCAGCTCGTCGACGATGGCGGCGTACACCTCGTCGAACGTCTCCGCGGACTCGTAGAGGTGGTCGAAGCTCCGGGCCGAGTCGAAGGACGACGCGGCGGGATGACGCGCCGTGCGCAAGTAGATCCGTGGCGCCCCCGCCATCGTCTCCACCACGCCGGGGCCGAGCAGCTCCGCACCGGCGGGCCCGAGGCCCACCACGGTGATGCGGGGGCGCCCGGGTCCCACGACCAGCTCAGCCGCCGGAGAGGCTGGTCGCGGTCGAGGCCACCGTGGAATTGGCCGTCGGGTTCAAGACGTCCGAGGGCGCGGGAACGAACGGCGTGAACACCTGCGCCGTCGCCGGCACCCAGGCGCCGTAGCGCGGGTCGACCGACACGTCGGCGTGGCGCTGGACGGCAGAGACGGCGGCAGCAGCCGGGTTCTCGCCGGCCTGCTGGGCTGCGTCCGTGACGAACGGCTTGGCCTTGGAGAAGTCCGAAGGGGTCCGGGACGTCACCTGGACCAGGACGTAGCCGCTCGAGACCGGAATGGGCGCGGACAGGCCGCCCACGGGCAGGCTCCCGACATGGGCGGTCGAGGGGAATTGCGCCGAGAGCTCGAACAGGTTCAGGCAGCCCTGCTGGGCCTGTGCCTGCTGGGCCACCTGTGCGAACGGCGTCCCGGCCTCCACCTGTGACGCCGCCGCCTTGGCGTCGCTCTCCGACGCGTAGCTGGCCAGGGTGACGCAGACCGTGTCGAATTCGGATCGGTGCCGGTCGAAGTAAGCCGTGAGACCGGCGTCACCCGACCCGGCGCCCGCCAGTTGCTCCTCGAGCGCGACGGTGGTGGCGACGAAGCGCACCTGCTCGTCGACGAACGCGGCAGGCATGGTGGACAGCACCTGCTTGCCGGTGAGCGCGGTTTGGCTGCCACAGGTGTAGCGAGGGTTCTGCGCCACCGTCGTCTGCTGCACTTCGCTCATCACCTGGCTGATCTGGTTGGTGTAGCCGGTGCGAGCCTGGGTCAGGTCGGCCTGGGTCACCTCCACGTTGTGCCGGTCCGCCAGCTGCACAATCAGCTCGTGCTGAATCGTGAGATCGATATAGGTGGCCGTGAACGACGACGTGGCCGTCGGGTGCTGGTCGGGGTCCTGGCTCTTGCCCGCCCCCGAGACGGGGGGCAGCTGCTGCTGGCCGTTCGAGGAGAGGTACGCCTGGGAGTTGACGTAGCACTGGTACTCAGGGCTGGCCGCGATGGCGGTGAGGTCCGAGTTGAGGGACCCCTGGCTGATCGCCGTGCCGTTGACCACCACGGCGTTCGTCGGCACGGAAAATGCTGCCGCGGCGACGCCGGCGGCGAGTACCACGAGCAGGGCCAGGAACCACTTCATTGCGCCGCGCACTCTACAGGGTGGTCCCGGAACCCCCGTCAGCGCCCGCCGGGATCAGCTCTTCCACCAGTCGGCGCACTCCGTCGGCCGCCAGTTCGCCGTCGGGGATCGGCACGAGGAGCTGGGCCATGTCCTCGCGGTAGGTGGCGCCCGGCGCGCTGCGACGCAGGCGCACCTCCGCGCTCGCCGGCAGCCGCACGGGTGAGAGGCGGACCATCGGGCGACGCGTCCCTCCGGGCCGGACCGAGCTCATGGCGATCTCGTCGATGCCCCGCACCAGCGCCGCCACGCGGAGCCTGGCCAGCGCCAGCAGGCCCTCGGCCGGCGCGGGTAGTGGGCCGTAGCGGTCGGCCCACTCCGCGCCCACGTCGTCGACGTCGGCCGGGTTCGTCGTCGCCGCCAGCCGGCGGTAGGCCTCGAGCCGGGCGTCCTCGGCCTCGACGTAGTCCTTGGGCAGGTGGGCGTCGCCGGGGACGTCGATGGTGACCGATGGTGGCGTCGGGCGAGCCTCGCCCCGGGCTTCGGCCACGGCCTCCGCTACCAGCTGGACGTAGAGGTCGTACCCCACCGCGGCGATGTGGCCGGACTGGTCGGAACCGAGCAGGTTTCCCGCGCCGCGGATCTCGAGGTCTCGCATGGCGATCTTGAAACCGGACCCGAGCTCGGTGTGCTCCCCGATCGTGCGCAGCCGCTCGTAGGCCTGCTCGGAGAGGACCCGGTCCGCCGGATGGAACAGGTACGCGTAGGCCCGCTGGCCGGCCCGGCCGACGCGGCCCCGGATCTGGTGCAGCTGGCCGAGACCGAGCAGGTCGGCGCGGTCGACGATCAACGTGTTGACCGACGGCATGTCGATCCCCGACTCGATGATCGTGGTGCACACCAGCACGTCGTAGCGGCGCTCCCAGAAGTCGAGGACCACCGTCTCGAGACTGCCCTCGTCCATCTGCCCGTGGGCCACCGCAATCCGTGCCTCTGGCACGAGGCCGCGCAGGTCCCGCGCCACGCGGTCGATGTCCGACACCCGGTTGTGCACGTAGAACGCCTGTCCCTCGCGCAGCAGTTCCCGCCGCAGGGCCTCGCTCACCGCTGAGGGGTCGTGCTCCCCGACATAGGTCAGGATCGGCCGTCTGTCGGCTGGTGGGGTGTTGACCATGGACAGGTCCCGAATGCCGGTGAGCGCCATTTCGAGGGTGCGCGGGATAGGGCTGGCGGTCAGCGTGAGCACGTCGACGCCCTCGGCCATCCGCTTGACCGCCTCCTTGTGCGAGACCCCGAACCGCTGCTCCTCGTCGACCACCAGGAGACCGAGGTTCTTGAAGTGCACGTCTTGGGCCAGGAGCCGGTGCGTCCCGATGACGACGTCGACGCTCCCGTCGGCCAGCCTCTGGACGACCTCGCGCTGCTGCGCGGGTGAGAGGAAGCGGCTGAGCATTTCGACCCGCACCGGGTAGGGCGCGTACCGGTCGGCGAAGGTCTGCACGTGTTGGCTGGCGAGCAGCGTCGTCGGCGCCAGGACGGCCGCCTGCGTCCCGTCCTGCACCGCTTTGAACACGGCGCGCACTGCCACCTCCGTCTTGCCGAACCCGACGTCGCCGCAGACGAGACGGTCCATCGGACGGGGCTCCTCCATGTCGGCCTTGACGTCGGAGATGGCCGAGAGCTGGTCGTCCGTCTCCACGAAGGGAAAGGACGATTCCATCTCGACCTGCCACGGGGTGTCGGGCCCGAAGGCGCGCCCCTCGACCGCCAGGCGCCGGCGATAGAGCTGCACCAGGTCCGCGGCCACCTCGGCCGCGGCCGCTCTGGCCCGGGCCCGCGTCCGCTGCCAGTCGGCCCCGCCCATCCTCGAGAGAGCGGGCGACTCGCCCCCCGAGTACGGCGTGATGGCCTCTATCTGGTCGACCGGGAGGTACAGGCGGTCCGACCCGCGGTACTGCAGTATGAGATAGTCCCGAGCGGTTCCTCCCATGGTGCGCATCGTCACCCCGTCGAAGCGCGCCACCCCGTGCTGGCGGTGAACGACGAAGTTCCCGACCTCGAGGTCGTCGAAGAACCCGTCCGCGGCCCGCGCTCTCGGCTTGGCCCGCCGGTGCGGCATGCGCCGACCCGTCACGTCCGTCTCGGAGAGCACCGCCACCCTGGAGTCGGGGAGCACGAACCCGGCGCTGATCGGCGCCACCACCACGATGGCTCCCGCCGACCCCGGGGCCGCCGGCACGACCGGGGCGTACACCCCCCCTTCCGCCAGCACGGCCGACAGGCGCGCCGCCCCCGGCGCGGTGGCGGCGCACAGAGCCACCTGGTAGCCCTCTCCCACCAGGCGGGACACGCCCGCGGCGAGCCGGCCGGCGTCGCCGGCGACCGGCTCGAAGCGGCGCACCGTGACCGTGGGCGTTCCCGGGCCCTCCGGCACCGAGGGGAGGGAGGTCACCGGGGCTGGGCAGTGAACCAGCAGCCGCTCGAAGGGGACGTGCAGGCGCGGGAAGTCGTCCTCCTCGCCCTCCTTCGCACCCCAGGTGGCGGCCAGGGTCTCGGCCAGAGCCGCCTCCTCCTCGAGCAGCTGGACGGCGCGGTCGCGGATGCGCCGAGGCTCCACCAGCACGACGTGCGCGCCGGCGGAGAGCAAGTCGGGGAGCACGCGGGGCGGGCCGCCGACGAAGGGCAGCCACGACTCCATGCCGTCGAACTGCTCGCCGTGGGCGAGTCGGTCCCAGACCGCGGCGCCCCACGGCCGGCGGCGCATCAGCTGCTCGGCCGCGGCCGCCACCGCGGCGTTCGCGGTCAGTTCGCGGCATCCGTACAGTGCCACCCCGGCGAGGTCGCGCCACGACCGCTGGTCGCTCACCGAGAAAGCGGTGAGCCGGTCCACCTCGTCGCCCCACAGGTCGATGCGGACCGGTTCGTCCGCGGTCGGCGGGAACACGTCGACGATCCCGCCCCGCACGGCGAACTCGCCTCGGTACTCGACCTGGTGCTCGCGCCGGTACCCCTTTGCGACCAGCCTCGGGAGCAGTTCCGCCACGTCGACGCGCTGCCCCGGTCGGATGAACTCCGGCGCCGTGTCGTCGAGCGGCCCGAGCCGCTGGAGCAGCGCGCGCACCGGCGCCACCACGACCCGGGGCGCGGGCAGCCGCTCATCCGCCGCGCCGACCAGAGCGTGCAACAGGGCCAGGCGGCGCCCCATCGTCTCGACCTCCGGGCTGACCCGCTCGAAGGGCAGGGTCTCCCAGGCGGGCAGCACGGCCACCGCGCCTTCAAGCGCACCGGCCGTGCCGTCGCCCTCCTCGGCCTGGAGCAGGCAGCCCAGGTCGTCGGCCAACCGCTCGGCGTCGAGTCCCGTGGCGGTCACCACCAGGATCGGGCGCCGTTCGCTGAAGGCGGCGGCGGAGGCGACCACCACCGCCTGCGCCGCCTCGGGGACGGCCAGCGTGACGTCGGCCGCGCCGATGAGGGCCGCC
This sequence comes from uncultured Acidimicrobiaceae bacterium, assembly GCA_963828505.1. Classification (GTDB taxonomy): domain Bacteria; phylum Actinomycetota; class Acidimicrobiia; order Acidimicrobiales; family RAAP-2; genus Bog-473. Next base: position 66,224 of record CAWHFM010000009.1, on the reverse strand, counting down.
ACCGCCGGCTCGGTTCGAAGTAGGCGCGGCACGGCAGCGAGGCTCGCCATTGGCGGCTCGGGTGCGGTCGGGGCGGGCTGCGGCGTCGTGGTCGTCACCTCAGGTGGGCAGAGAGTGGCACCAGAGCATGGCGGCGTCCATCCCGTCGGCCGCGATGCGCTCCACCGAGTCGGCGGCCGTCTCCACCGCCACCTCCAGCAGCTCGCGCACCGCGGCGGAGGCCGCCGGAGCACGTGGGCGGCACCTTGCGCCGCACTCGGCGGCTTGCCCACTCCGATGCGCACCCGCAGGAAGTCGTTGGTGTGGAGGTGCGACGCCACGGAACGAAGCCCGTTGTGACCGGCCAACCCGCCCCCGGCCTTGAGGCGGACGGTCCCCGGCAACAGGTCGAGCTCGTCGTGGACGATCACGATCCGCGCCGCGTCCTCGACGCCGAAGCGCCGGGCCAGGCCTCGAACGGCCAGGCCGGACTCGTTCATGTACGTGTTGGGGACGGCCAGCGCCACGCGGTGTCCGCCGATCGTCGTCAGGGCGACGCGAGCGGCGATCCCCTTCTCGCCGCGCAGTGTCGTCCCGTGCCGCCGGGCCAGCAGCTCTACGGTGTCGGATCCGGCGTTGTGCAGACTTCCGGCGAATTCGCCGCCGGGATTTCCCAACCCGACGACCAGCAGGTCCGCCGGGGTGCCCCGGCGCTCCGGCCGGGCGAAAGGCCGGCGCAGGGCCTAGCCCTCGTCCCCGGAAGCCTCGGCCCCGTCGGTGGCCGCATCGGCGGTCCCCTCCGCTGCGCCCTCCTCGCCTTCGGCCAGCCCCTCGGCTGCCACCACCCGGGGCGGCTGACCGATGGCGATCGCGCTGTCCGGGTCGACGTCCGTCGTCACGCCTTCGGGCAGCGGCAGGTCCGAGACCCGGACCTGCCCGCCGATGGTCAGCGAGCTCACGTCCGCCTCGATGCTCGAGGGGATGGCGGCGGGGACGGCGCGGATGCTGAGCGAGAACATCTGCTGGTCGACCAGACCGTCCCCGTGCTGCACCTCGATGGCCTCGCCCACGAGCACGACCGGCACGTCGGCGCTGATGACCTCGTCGCGGCGGACGATCACGAAGTCCACGTGCGTGACCGTCTGCGCCACCGGATGCCGCTGCAACTCGCGGGCCAGGGTCAGAAAGGTCGCCGAACCGGTGTCGAGCGACAGGAGCTGGTTCAGACCCGCCTCGCCCGTGAGTGCGGCGCGCAGCTCGCGGCCGACGACCGCGATCGGAAGCGGGTCGGTCCCGTGCCCGTAGACGACGCCCGGGACCTTGCCCTCACGCCGCAGGCGTCGAACGGCACGCGAGCCGATGGGGCGCCCGACCTCGGCGGCAAGGATGACTTCGGCCATGACGGATCTCCTCAGGTGGCGACAGCGGCGGGGTCGCGACGGCCAGGACGGCCCGCTGCGAACGGCCACACAGCGTAGCCGCGCCGGCAGCCCGCCCCGGCCCGGCCATCCGGGGGCCGGATCATGAGCGCCGGCCGGGCCGACGCCCCTCAAACCAGGTTGTCGCCCCCGAAGAGCTCGGACACCGAGGTGTCCTCGAACACGGCGTCAATGGCGTCGGCGATGATCTTGGCCACGGAGAGGATCTCGAGCTTGTCGAATGTGCGGTCCTCCGCCACCGGCAGGGTGTCGGTCACCACGACCCGGGACACCGGGGCCGCCTTCAGGCGGTCGACGGCAGGGTCCGACAGGATGGCGTGGGTGGCCATGACCGAGATGTCCGAGGCGCCGGCGGTCGAGAGCAGCTCCGCCGCGGCGCAGACCGTTCCCGCCGTGTCGATCATGTCGTCGATCAGGACGCAGTGCCGTCCTTTGACGGCGCCGACGACGTGGCGCGCCTCCACCTCGTTGTAGGTGCCGTGCGGCCGCGTCTTGTGGATGAGGGCGAGGTCGAAGCCGAGGTGCTGGCTGTAACGCTCGGCCACCTTCACCCGGCCGGCGTCGGGCGCCACGACCACGACGTCGTTGCCGAAGTGCTCGCGCATGTAGCCCTCGAGCACGGGTGCCGCCACCAGGTGGTCGAACGGGGTGTCGAAGAATCCCTGGATCTGCCCCGAGTGCAGGTCGACGCTCACCACGCGGTCCGCACCCGCGGCGGAGAGCATGTCGGCCACCAGCTTCGCCGTGATCGGCTCGCGTCCGGTGGACTTGCGGTCCTGGCGGGAGTAGCCGTAGTAGGGGCAGACCGCAGTGATCCTCTTGGCCGACGCGCGCTTCGCCGCGTCGATCATGATGAGCTGCTCCATCAGCGAGTCGTTCACCGGGGTGGCGTGCGTCTGGACGATGAAGACGTCGCAGCCGCGGATGGAGATGTCGTACTTGCAGTAGATCTCCCCGTTCGCGAACTCGCGCAGATTGGCCTTCCCCAGTTCCACGCCGAGGTGTGCCGCGATGTCCCGGGCCAGGGTCGGATGGGCACGACCGGAGACCAGCTCCAGGCGCCGCCGGGGGATGAGCTCCACGCGCCTAACCTACTGCGCCGCGGCCGGGCTCGCCGTGCCCATCAACCGTCCGGGCCGCGCACCACGCTGTGCGCCGCCACCTCCGCGCCCGCCGGCACCTCGGCGCCCGGTTCGAGCACGCTGAAGGGACCGATGCGGGCCCCGTCGCCGATCGTCGCCCGCGTCGACACACACTCCGCCACCACGGCTCCCGCCCCGACGGCGGTGTCGGTGAGCACGCAGTTCGGCCCGAGCTCGCTGCCGGCTCCGATGGTGCAGGCCCCGCGCAGGACCACCCCCGGCAGGAGCGAGACGTCGGCCGCGAGAAGCGCCCGGGCGTCGACGTAGGTCCGTTCGGGGTCCCACATCGTCACGCCCCGGCGCATGTGGCGCTCGTTGATGCGGTCGCGCAGCTCGGCCTCGGCCACCGCCAGCTGAGCCCGGTCGTTGACCCCGGCCGCCTCCATGGGGTCCCCCAGCACGAGCGATCGCACCGTGTAGCCGGCGTTGCTCAGCACGGAGAGGGCATCGGTCAGGTAGTACTCGCCCTGGGTGTTGGCCGGGCTGAGCCGGCGCAGGGTCGGGGCCAGGATGCTGCGCCGGAAGCAGTAGATCGACGTGTTCACCTCGTGGATCTGCCGCTCCTCCTCGGTGGCGTCGGTCTCCTCGACCACCCTGGTCACGGAGCCGTCCTTGCCGTGGACCACCCGGCCGTAGCCGTAGGGGTTCTCCACCTCGGCCGTGAGCAGGGTGGCGCCGGCCCCCTCGGCCCGGTGCACGCGGACGAGGGCGGCCAAGGTCTGGGGCCGCAGCAGCGGCGTGTCGCCGGGCAGGACGACCACGTCCTCGACCTCGTCGTCGTCGTCGGGCAGCCCGGTCAGGCCCACGGCCAGCGCATCACCGGTGCCGGCCTGGGTCAGCTGCTCGACGAACTCGATCCGCATGGCCGGCGGGGCCAGCTGGACCAGCGTCTTGGTGACCCACTCCCCCCGGTGCCCCACGACCACGACGACCCGCCGCACGTCGACCTCGGCCATGGCGTCGAGCACGTGGAGGATCATCGGGCGGCCACACAGCAGGTGCAGCGGCTTCGGGCGCTCGGACCGCATGCGCGTGCCCTCCCCGGCGGCCAGCACGACGGCGGACAGGCGGCGCTCGGGCATCGACCGCATTCTTAGCCCGCCGAGCCGGGCGTGTATGGGACACTCGCGGACGTGCCGAAAATGGTCCCCTACGACGAGTTCGGGCTGTTCCACGAGAACGCCTCCGAGTACGACATTCCGTACCCGGGACCGCCTGAGGTGCGGCGCGTCGGCGTCGAGGTGGCGCCCGGCCGCACCGTCTCCAGCCTCGTCTGGGGCGGCGCGGCGCCCGAGCTCGTCCTGGTCCACGGGGGCGCGCAGAACGCGCACACCTGGGACACCGTCGCCCTCGCCCTCGGGCGCCCCTTGCTCGCCGTCGACCTGCCCGGCCACGGCCACTCCGACGGGGGCGCCGACGGGTCCCTGTCGGTGGCGGGGAACGGGCGCGACCTGGCGGCGGTCGTGGCCCGGTTGGCCCCCGACGCGCGCGGCGTGGTCGGCATGTCGCTCGGCGGCATGTCGTCCATCGCCTTGGCGGCGCACGCGCCGGAGCTGGTCCGCGCCCTCGTCCTGGTCGACGTCACGCCGGGAGTGAACGAGGAGAAGGCGGCGCCGATCACCAACTTCGTGAACGGCCCGGCCAGCTTCGACAGCTTCGACGAGTTGCTGGCCCGGACCATTGAGCACAACCCGGGACGCTCGGAGTCGTCGCTGCGGCGCGGCATCCTCCACAACGCCGTGCCACGCGAGGACGGCACCTGGGTCTGGCGCTACGCGCGCTTCCGCACCGAGTCGACCTCCGTGCCCCAGTTCGGTGACTGGTGGGAATCCATCTCGAAGCTCAGCGTGCCGGTCATGCTCGTGCGCGGCCTGGCGTGGTCCGTCGTGGACGACGCCGATGTCGACGAGCTGATGCGGCGGCAGCCGGGGGCCCGGGTCGTGGGCGTGGAAGGCGCGGGCCACAGCGTCCAAGGCGACCGCCCGCTGGAGCTGGCGGACCTGATCGAAGACTTCGTCTTCGGCCCGCCGGAGAACGGAGGCTGATGGAGCCAGGCGCGGAGCGCGCCACCGCCCCGGAGCGCCGGAGGGCCTCCGACGTCTGGCTGTCCAGGCGCGCCCTCACGTTGCACGCCGTCATCCTCGTCGTCGTGCCGGGGTTCATGGCCCTGTGTGTCTGGCAGCTCCATCGGGCGCTCGACGGGAACGAGCTCAGCTGGGCCTACGTCTTCGAGTGGCCCCTCTTCGCCGGTTACGCCGTGTACATGTGGTGGCGACTCGTCCACGAGAGGCCGACCGTGTCGGCCGACATCGCCCCCGGGGACACCGCCGGAGCGGGAGCCGTTCGGAACGAGGCGCGCCCCGAGGCCGACGCGAGTGAGGAGGCCGAGCTGGCTGCCTACAACGACTACCTGGCCCGCCTGGCCGAGCGGGATCGCGCCGCCGGGCGCTGAGGAGGAGTTCCGGGGGGAGGGCTCGAACCTCCAACATCCGGCTCCAAAGGCCGACGTTCTGCCGATTGAACTACCCCGGAAGGGAGGGTCGACTCCCACCAGAGGTTAGACAGCGGCGGCTGACCCTTCGTCGTCGTCACCCGGCACCGGCACCCCCGGCGGTAGCTTCGTCATCGTGCGAATCCTGGTGGTCGACGATGATCAGGCGGTCCGCCGCTCCATCGACCGCGCCCTGCGCCTCGACGGCTACGAGGTGGCGACGGTCCCGACGGGCGGCGAGGCGCTCGAGGCGCTGGCGCAGACTCCGCCGGACGCGCTCGTCCTCGACCTGGGGCTGCCCGACATCGACGGCCTGACGGTCTGCCGGCGCATGCGCAGTGCCGGCGACGACACGCCGGTGCTGATCCTGACCGCGCGCGACGCCATCGACGACCGCGTGGCGGGGCTCGACGCCGGCGCCGACGACTATCTGGTCAAGCCCTTCGCGCTGGCCGAGTTGCTGGCCCGTCTGCGGGCCCTGCTGCGGCGCCGCTTCGAGGGAGAGGGGGGGCGGCTGCGCGTCGGCGACCTGACGCTCGACCTCTCGACCAGGGAGGCGCAGCGGGGCGAGCGCACCTTCACGCTGACCCGCATTGAGTTCGACCTGCTCGAGATGTTCCTGCGCCATCCGCGGCAGGTGCTCACCCGGGAGGTGCTCCTCAACCGCGTCTGGGGATTCGACTTCGACTCAGGCACCAACTCGCTGGCCGTCTACGTCGGCTACCTCAGGCGCAAGCTCGAGGAGGGGGGCGAGCCCCGGTGCATCCAGACCGTGCGCGGCGTGGGCTACGTCCTGCGCGACGCGTGACGTTCCGGACCAGGCTCGTCCTCGCCAGCACGGTCGCGGTGGTGATCGCCGTCCTCGTGGCGTCGAGCGCGTCGTTCGTCGCGGCGCGCAACACCCTGTTGGAAGCGGCCGACGACTCGTTGACCACCGCGGCGCAGAAGATCGTCGAGGGGGGGCAGTTCGGCTCCACCACCGCCACCCTCGGGCAGGTGACCCTGCCCGGCGGGGCGCTCGCCGCCGGGGGCGGGCTACCGGTCACCGGAGAGGTACGGCTGGTGGCGCAAGGCCTCGCCCCGCCGTTCTTCACCACGGTGGAGGTGGACGGGAACCAGATGCGGGAACTGGTCCAGCACCTGCCGCCGAACACGACGGTCGATTCGGGTGTCCTCGTCGACGGGGGCGCGCTCCAGATCGCCACGCTCCTGAACGCCTCGCACGAGCTCACCAAGCTGGCGCTGCTGCTGGGCGCAGTCGCACTGGCCGGTGTGCTGCTGGCGGTCGGGCTGGGCTGGCTCGTCGCCCGCACCGCACTCGTCCCGCTCAACTCGCTCACCGACGCGGTGGACGACGTCGCCGAGACGACGGACGTCTCGCGGCGCCTCGACCCTGGAGGTGCCGACGAGCTCGGCCGGCTGCGCCGGACCTTCAACCGCCTGCTCGGGGCGCTCGAGTCGTCGCGTCGCGCCCAGAGCCAGCTCGTCCTCGACGCGTCGCACGAGTTGCGGACCCCGCTCACCAGCCTGCGCACCAACCTGGAGGTCATCCGCCGCGTCGACGAGCTCAGCGCGGAGGACCGCTCGGTGCTGGTCGACGACGTCCTCGTCCAGCTCCAGGAGCTGACCGGCCTGGTGGCCGACCTGGCCGAGCTGGCGCGGGGCGACCAGCACCCGGTCCCGCCCGAGCCGCTGCGGCTCGACCTGCTCGTGAGCGACGCCGCCGCGGTCCAGGCCACCCACGGCCGCGCCGACGACGTGACCTTCGAGGTCGACGCGGCACCCTGCTGGGTCGCCGGGCACGCGGACCGGCTGACCCGCGCCGTGGGCAACCTTCTCGACAACGCGCGCAAGTGGAGCCCCCCGGGTACCTCGGTGTCCGTCTCCTGCCAAGTGGGGGCCGTGGTCGTGCGCGATCACGGCCCGGGTTTCGACGAGGTCGACCTGCCGCACGTCTTCGACCGCTTCTACCGCTCGCCCGCCGCCCGCGGGCTGCCGGGATCGGGCCTCGGCCTGGCCATCGTGGCCCAGGTGGCGAGGACGGAGGGAGGGACGGTCCTGGCCGAGAACGACCCGGAGGGCGGAGCCCGCATGACGCTGAGGCTCCCGACGGTGGCTGCTCCCGAGGGCGCGACCCCGGGCTGAACTGCGGGATCCGGTCGACACCCCGGCTCCGCCCGCCTGCTCTCGTCCCCGATTCTTCGCCTTTTCTTATGTAGTTGTGAGCCGGCGCCAAGCCGGGGAGCGCAGACTGCATCCATCAAGCCGGCGGTGGTACTCCGGACCCCCAAACTCCCTGCCGCCGGTCTCGCCGACGGGGGCGGACCTCCGCCCTCCGCCCCCGTCGGCGCTCCTTCTTCCGCTTCTTCCGCCGGCCGGGCTCAGTGCTCGGCGACGAGCTCGATCCGGTTGCCGAAGGGATCGTCGACGTAGGCGCCGCCGCCGGCCGGTGCGTCCGGATTCGGGCGCACCTCCACGCCGGCCCCGAGCAAGACCGCCTGGAGCGCCGGCAGGTCCCGCACGACGAAGGCGGGGTGAGCCTTGCGAGCCGGCCGGAATTCCTCCTCCACGCCCAGGTGGACCGCGGTCTCCCCCCGGACGAACCAGCATCCGCCGCGCGCCGCCAGGACCGGGGGCTTGGGGACGCGTTCGAAGCCCAGGAGCCCGGAGTAGAAGGCCTCGGCCTCGTCCTCCCGTCCCGGCGGCATGGCCAGTTGCACGTGGTCGAGCCGAACGATCTCGAAGCCCATGCCGTGCCTCCTCGTACCCCGCCCGACCTGGCAGTCGAGCCCCTGGACCGCTAGCCTGCCGCTTCGACATGGGATCACTGATCAAGAAGCGCCGCAAGCGGATGCGCAAGAAGAAGCACAAGAAGATGCTCAAGGCAACCCGCTGGCAGCGTCGGGCCGGCAAGTAGGCCGGACCTCAGTCCCCTTCCCACCCGGCCGGAACGGTGCGCACCCGCACCAACGGGGCGCTGTCCCCGGCGACCAGGAGCTCGGTGGCCGACACGGTCGCGCCCTCGACGAACCAGGTCGAGCCGCTTCCGGCCAGTCTCGGCTCGACACCGGCCGCCTCGCCCAACGCATCGCGCCACACGGCGAGCCGGGGCTCCACCTCGAGGGCGGCGCGGGCCAGGTGGTTGGGCCCCTCCGTCGAAGGCCTTTCGTCCCAGGCCCCGTAGACCCGCGCCGTGTCCACGCCGAACGGCGGCACCAGCAGCAGGTACTGGCGCCGTTCGAAGGGGAGGGACGTGACCCGTTCGCCCACGCCCTCGACGCGGGCCCGGCCGCCCACGACGCAGAAGGGCACGTCGGCACCCACGCCCCGGGCGACCTGCGGATCGGTGCAGCGCGCCCAGCGCAGCACCGCGGCCGCGTCCGCGGAGCCACCACCGAGCCCGCCGCCGACCGGGATGCGCTTGGTCACGTGCACCGACGCCTGCCGTCCCGCCGCTGCCAGGGCGCGGGTGACCAGGTTCTCCTCGGGGCGCGGCAGCGCGTCGGCCCTCGTACCAGGCGCCGCGGCCATGGTGAGGCCCGTGCCGCCCTCGTCCAGCTCCAGCTCGTCGGCCAGGTCGAGTGTCACCATCTCCGCCTTCAGCTCGTGGTACCCGTCGGGGAGCACGCCCGTCACCTGGAGCGAGAGGGTCAGTTTGGCCGGGGCCATGAGGAGCATCACCGCGCCGCCAGCCTGCCCCACGCCGCTACGTCCAGCTCCTCGGCCCGCGCCTCGGGTCGCACGCCGGCCCGCGCGAACGCCTCCGGCGCCACGACTCCGGCCAGCGACCGGCGCAGCATCTTGCGGCGCTGCCCGAAGCCGGCCCTGATCACCTCGGCCAGCCGCTCGTAGGACACGTCGGCCGGGTCGACCGCAGGCGACGGCCGCCGGCGGATCCGGACCAGCACCGACTCCACCCGCGGCTTCGGCACGAACACCGACGCCGGGACCCGGCCGGCCAACGCCGCCTGGGCGAAATACGCGATCCGCACCGAGACCGCCCCGTAGGCCTGGTCCCCGGGCCCCGCTGCCATCCGCTCTCCCACCTCACGCTGGACCATGACGAGCAGATCGTCGACGGCATCCACCTCCTCCAACACGCGCATCACGAGTGGGGTGGCGACGTTGTAGGGCAGGTTGGCCACCACGCTCCAGCCTCCCCCGCCGTGCTCCGCCAGCAGCCGCCCGAGGTCGAGCGCGAGCGCGTCGCCGGGCACCACCTCGGCTCCGACCGGCTCGACCACGTCCCGCAGGACGGGCAGCAGGTGGTGGTCCGTCTCGACCGCCAGCACCTGCGCGCCCGTTTCCGCCAACGCCAGGGTCAAGGACCCGAGCCCGGCGCCGATCTCGAGGACGCGCGACCCGGCGCCCACTCCGGACAGTCGGGCGATGCGGCGGACGGTGTTGGCGTCGGCCACGAAGTTCTGCCCGAGGGCCCGGTTCGGCCGGAGCCCGTGTGCGGCCAGCAACGCGGCGATGTCCGCGCCGGAAAGGGTCACCAGGAGATTGTGACTTCCACCACTCCCTGGCCGAGGTCGGCGATCTGGGCGAACCCCTCGGGCGACATGTCCACGACCCGCGGGTACCCCGCGCCCTCACGATCGTCCACCGTGCACGTCGTCGATGCGTCCGTCGCGTCGTTGGTCACGGTGAGCACGGTTCCGAACGGAAGCGACGGGCTGGCGCACATGCCGGCGGGTGCAGCCGAGTACCACGTTGCCTCCCCCACTTCGGAGTACGCCGGTGGGGGTGGTGTCACGACGACAGGTGCAGTCGTCGTCGTCGTGGTCGGCGGAGGCGGCGGTGGCGGCGGTGCGGTCGTCGTCGTCGTCGTGGTCGGCGGCACCGTCGTGGTCGTCGTCGGCGGCACCGTCGTGGTCGTGGTCGGCGGCACCGTCGTGCTCGAGGTAGCCGGAGCGCGGTACGCCACGAGGTGCGTCGGCAGGTCGACACTCCAGGCGCGTCGTTCGACGCGTGCGCCGCGCGACGATGCTGCGTCGCGAGTCACGCGCGAACCATGCGGTGTCTGGGTCTGCAGCAGGAGGAGAGGCAGACCGATCAGCGCGCCGCACAAGAGCGCGGCGATACCGGTGCGCCTCCCCACTGTGCTCTGTTTCCGCAGGGCTCCACCCTTCTCCGGGACCAGTGCACCCGCGCCGAAACAGACGTGCCGCGGGGGGTTTTGAAGAACATAGATAACCGGTCACGGCTCGTGCAAATGCAGGATCCGGGCAGATGTACACCCCAGTCATTTCCCCAGGTCACGGAGGTGCCAATAGATTATATTTAGGTAAACACCCAGCTCAAGACCGGTATTTGGCCAATTTCTCCGGTAAACACCCAGGTCAGAAGGTTCTCGTATTCCGCACAAAAACTGAGGAATCAAGCTCCGGTGGAAAACACCGTGGCCGCGGCGGTAGCCGAGCGTTCCTTCACCTCGTCGACCGTGCAGCCCTTCGCAGCGGCGATCGCCGCGCCGACGAGCGGCAGGAACGCCGGCTCGTTGGTACGGCCGCGGTGCGGCACCGGTGCGAGGAAAGGACTGTCCGTTTCGACCAGGAGGCGGTCGAGCGGGCAACGCTCGGCCGCGGCGCGCACGTCGCCCGCGTTCTTGAACGTCACGATCCCGCTGAAGGACACGTACATGCCGGCGCGCAAGCAGCGGTCGACCTCGCCCACGCCGCCGGTGAAGCAGTGCAACACGGTACGCGTCGGGACGCCCTCACCTTCGAGCACGTCGAACAGGTCGTCCCACACGTCACGCGCGTGGATGACCAGGGCGAGGTCGTACGTGTGCGCGAGCGCGATCTGCGCCGCGAACGCCTCGCGTTGCGCGGTACGTGGCGAGTGTTCGTAGTAGTAGTCCAGTCCGCACTCGCCCACCGCGACGACGGTGCCGTCGGCCCCGTCGAGCGCGCGTGCCAACAGCGCGGCGACCCCGTCGACGCCCTCGCTGGCTTCGTGCGGATGCAGCCCCACGGACGCCCAGGCGCGCGGTGCTCCGGCACCCGCACGTTCGCCTGCGCCCACCCTCGCGTCCGAGGTCGACCGCGCCAGCTCGAGGGCCTGGCGAGACGTGGCCACTCCCGTGCCGATGCAGACCAACCGGTCGACGCCGGACTCGGCCGCCCTGGACAGCACCTCCGGACCGCTCTCCTCGGCCGCGTCCCCGGTGAACTCCTCCTGCACATGGCAGTGGGAGTCGAACCAGCCGCCCACGTCAGGTCGAGACCTTGCGCCGCGGGAAGAGCGGGTCACCCTTGACCACCTCTACGCCACCGCGGTAGCCGCCCCAGGCCGCGTCGCCGGGCAGGCGCGCCGCCGAGGGCTCGCCGGGCACGCCGATGCGGCGCCACACCTCGGCCGCCGTCGACGGCATGGCCGGCGAGGCCAGGACGGCCACGATGCGCAGGACCTCGAGCGCGTCGCCGAGCACGGCGTCGACCTCGGGTCCCGGCTCCATCTTCCAGGGCTCTGCCTCTTCGAGCCGAGCGTTGGCCGCGCCGATCAGGCGCCACGTCTCTTCCAGTGCGTCGTGCGGCGCCCAGCGCACCCACGCGTCCGACGCGGCGACGAGCACGGCGGTGGCAACCGCCGCCAGCTCGCTCGACTCGTTGCACGCCGGCCCCACGCCTCCGCACTTGGAGTGGACCACCGTGGTCACTCGTGACACCAGGTTTCCGAGGTTGTTGGCGAGGTCGGCGTTGTAGCGCGCCACGATGCCGTCGAAGGAGAAGTCGCCGTCGCTCCCGAGCGGTACGTCTCGGAGGAGGTGGTAGCGCAGCGGGTCGACACCGAGCTCGTCGGCCAACGCCAGCGGCGACACGTCGGTGACCTGGAGCGGGCGGCTCCCGTCGCCGTCTCCCATCACCGCCTTGGCGATCATCGTCTTGCCCAGCTTCTTCCCGCCCATGAGCAGGTAGCCGTGTACGAAGATCTCCTGCGGGGGGTCGATCCCCGCCGCCAGGCACATGGCCGGCCACCAGACGCAGTGGAACTTGAGGATGTCCTTGCCGATCAGGTGGCGGGCCGCACCCCACCAGGCCTCGAACTCGGCCGGGTCGCCTCCGAAGCCGGCCACGGTCAAGTAATTGATCGAGCGCGTCGTACCACACGTAGAAGACGTGCCCGCTGTCCCAGGGCACGGGGACTCCCCACGAGAACGAGGTGCGTGTGATGGAGACGTCGCGCAGGCCGCCGCGGATGAAGCCGAGGGCCTCGTTCCGCTTCGACACCGGCCGCACGAAGTCGGGGTGGCGGTCGTAGTGGTCGAGCAGCCGCTGCTCGAACGCGCTCAGCTTGAAGAAGTAGTTGTCCTCCTGCATCAGCACCACGGGACGGCCGTGGACGGGACAGTTCCCGTCGACGAGCTGGTCCTCCGTGTAGTAGTCCTCGCACGAGATGCAGTAGAGCCCCGAGTACGGCGCCAACTCGATGTACCCGTTGTCGTAAATGCGCTGCAGGAACTCCTGCACGACGGCGTAGTGGCGGGGCTCGGTGGTGCGGATGAAGTCGTCGTTGGCGATGTCGAGGCCTGACCAGGTCTCGACGAAGCGCGCCGACGTGCGGTCGGTCCATTCCTTCGGCGTCATGGTATTGGCCTCTGCCGCCTCGACGATCTTGGCCCCGTGCTCGTCAGTCCCCGTCATGAACCGGACCTCGTCTCCGCACAGGCGGTGCCGAGCGCGCCAGGGCGTCGGCGTTGACCGTCGTGTACGCGGTGCCGACGTGCGGCGCGTCGTTGACGTAGTAGATAGGAGTAGTGAGGAAGTAGCGGGGCACCGGAGCCAGCGTACCGGCGGCCTCAGGGTGTCTCGGACCTGCCGTGGTCGCCCTGGCGTGTCCCGCGCACGCGCAGCACCGCCTCGTAGGCACGCCGCCGCGGCACGCCCAGCGCCGCCGCGACCTGATCGGCCACGCGCCGCGCGCCGGCGTCCGGATCGTGCACCGCCGCGTCGCGCACCGCGGCCTCCAGGTCGCGCTCGCCTGGTTCGCCGGCCGCCGGTGCGCCGCCCAGCACCAGCACGACTTCGCCCCGCACCTGGCGCGGCGCGAACTCCGCCGCCGCCGCGGCCAGCGTGCCCCGCCACACCTCCTCGTGCAGCTTCGTCAGCTCACGCACGACGGCGGCGGGCCGGTCGGGGTCGACGGCAGCCAGCTCTTCGAGGGTGACGGCGACCCGTCCCGGTGCCTCGAGCACGACGGTCGTGCGTTCGTCCGCCATCAGGGCCGCGATGCGACGGCGGCGCTGGCCACCCTTGCGGGGCAGGAAGCCCTCGACGCTGAAGCGGTCGGTCGGCAGGCCGCTCACGACGAGGGCGGCGACCACCGACGAAGGGCCGGGCACGGTGCTCACGGTCTCGCCCAGCGCGGCCAGCTCTGCCACCAGCCGGGTACCGGGGTCCGAGATGCCGGGGGTCCCCGCATCGCTGACCACGGCCACGGTCGCCCCTCCCGCCACCAGTGAGGCGACGTGTCGGACACGCGCCGCCTCGTTGTGCTCGTGCAGCGAGAGGAGGCGGTGGCCACCCCGGATCCCCGCGGCGGAGAGCAGGGCGCGCGTACGCCTCGTGTCCTCGCAGCAGATCACGTCGGCCGTCGCCAGCACCTCCCGGGCTCGTGGCGACAGGTCGCCCAGGTTCCCGATCGGCGTCGCCACCAGCACGAGCCGGCCGGGGACCGGGGCGGAGTCGCTCAAGAGCCGTTGCCCGCCGTGCCCAGGCCCGGGGTCGGGCCAGGCTGGGCCAGGCGCACCTCGAGCTGGTCGCCCACGCGGACGCCCCAACGCTCGAGCGAGCCCGCCTCGGACTCGACCCGGCTGTGCACCCTGTGTCCGCCCACGGCCACCCGCCACGGCTTGAGCATGGTCACCCGCACCACGGTCAGGTCGACCGAGAGGAAGGCGACGTCGATGGGGAACCTGGCGCCGGCTGTGTGCACTGCCCGCGCGCCCGGCACGTGCAGGGCCCCGTCCCACCCGTTGCCGCCCCGCAGGGCGTGGCGCCGATCGGCCGGCGAGTCGGCCATGTCGAGTGCGCAGACCACGTCCCCGTCCCGCAGCAGCCAACCGGAGCGCATCAAGGTCGAGGCTACCGAACGGGTCCGCGGCGCCGGACCGTCTAACCTGTCCGCTCCATGTCGAAGCGAACCGTCAAGCGCAAGCTACGGACCAAGAAGAAGGCCAACCACGGCAAGAAGCCGAACTGCGGCCGCGGCTGAGCCGGGAAAACCCGCTCAGCCCCCGCGCCACGCCACGCCGGCGGCGTCCAGTTCACCGCACAGCGTCGTCGGGACGTCCGAGATGATCCCGTCGACGCCCATCCCGACGAGCCGGCGCATCGACTCGACGTCGTTGACGGTCCACACGTGCACCGCCTTGCCGGCGCGGTGCGCCGCCTCGACGAACGGCACGTCCACCACGACCAGGTCGCCCTGGCGCTCCGGCACCTGGTAAGCCACGGCCGGGCTCTCGGGTACGTCCTCGCCCGCCTGGACCGCCCGCCAGGCCTCGGCCGTGGCCAGCGTGCCGGCCGACGTCGGGATGCCCGGGGCGAAGGTGCGGAAGGCGTCCGTCGCCTGGTCGAGGAACGAGGCGACGATGACGTCGTCGGTCCGCCCGAATTCGGCCAGGAGGCGAGCCAGCGCCTCCTCGTAGGGGGCGACCACCGGCTCCGTCTGCTTGATGTCGAGGTTCAGCACCACTCCGGGAAAGCCCTCGAGGACCTCCCGGAGCGTGGCGATGCCAAAGGAGCGGTCCCTCGGCGCCCGGCCGCGGAAGGGGTAGTCGGCCGCCGGCCGGCCCGGCGTGATGTCGGCTCCCGGGATCCACCAGTACGAGAAGTCGAGGCGCCTCAGCTCCTCCAGCGTGAGGGAGGCGATCGTCCCGGTCGCCTCCGTGGTCCGGTCGACCGTCGCGTCGTGGCAGACGACGAGCTCACCGTCGGCGGTGGCATGCACGTCGAGCTCGATCCCCGTGGCGCCCGCGTCGAGCGCGTGATCCAGGGCGTGGCGGGTCGACGACGGCGACTCCCACGCTCCACCCTGGTGCGCGTAGGCGATCACTCGCCGGCTCGTCCAGACCGACCGCTCGCTCACCGGCTCGACCGTAACAGCCGCCGGCCGCGCACCGTCCCGTCCGCTCTCGCCGGGCCGCGCCGGCTGCCCGCAGTCCGCGGCGGTGGACCTATCCTCGTCCTCGCGTGCTCGATCACCTCCTCGTCGACATCATCGACACCATCCGCGGCTCGCTCGACACGGCTCTCTTGCAGCGGCAGGCCGTTGAGGAGCGCTTCCAGGTCGACGTGTTCCTGGGCGACGTCTCGTGGGAGACGTCCTACAGCCTGCCGGGCGAGGAGCAGCCGCCCCGGGTGCGGGCCGACCTGTCGGTCGACTGGCCCACCTGGAGCCAGACCTCGTACCGGAGCTGGTGCATCGGCGAACCGCCGGACGAGCTGCCCGAGGTGGTGATTGAGGTCGCCGTCCGCGTGCAGCGCATGGCCGAGGCGCCCGACGGCGAGAAGGTGCTGAGCGTCCTGCCCGCCGCCGGTCCCCTGCAGGAACCCGGCGACCTGGTGCGAGTGGCCACGACGATCGAGCAGGTGCGCGCCGACGCCGGACCCGACCCCGCAGGAGCGCTGCGCTGGGCGGCCGAGGCGACCTACGAGGGCAGCCTCCGCTTCAGCGAGGGCCAGCTCGAGGATCCCTCGGGCCTGCGCCCCCTCTTCGACGCCCTGACCCGCTGGATCGCCTCCACCCTCATCGCCCTGGCCGACCTTCCTTTCACCTTCCTGCCACCGGGCGACGACGACATCTGAAGGTCCCGCCGACGACGACATCGGGGGTCCCACGCCGGATGTCGCGACTGGCATTCCACCATCGGCACCACCACTATGGACGCGCTGATCCATGGCTCATCTCCGACCCCGACGGGTCCTCACCGCCGTTGCCGCCCTCGCCCTGGGAGCGCTCCTCGCCGCGTGCGGGGCCTCCGCGCCCGCGGCGCCGCCCCCCAGCGAGGGTCTGGTCGTGAACCGCCCCACCCCGCAACACGTGGGGCTGGTCGACCAGCACGGACGGCCCGTCTCACTGGCCCCGCTCCGAGGCAAGGTGGTGGTCCTGGCGCCCTTCCTCACCCTGTGCCAGGACGAGTGCCCCCTCGTCACCGCGGCGTTCTCGTCGCTCGAGCGCGATGTGCAGGCGGCGGGACTCGGGTCCCGCATCGTCTTCGTCGAGGCGACGGTCGACCCCGGGCGCGACGTCGTGGCCCGCCTGGCCGCCTACCAGCGCGAATTCGGTGCTGACTGGGAGCTGTGGACGGGAACGCCCTCGGCCGTGGCTGCATTCTGGAAGCCGTTCGGGGTCGGCTACCAGATCGTTCCCGAAGGGAAGCCCGCGCACCTCGACTGGTGGACCGGCCGGCCGCTGACCTACGACGTGGTCCACACCGACGGCTACATCCTGGTCGACCCGAGCGGCCGCGAGCGCTTCGTCGATGCCAGCGCGCCGGATCTCGCCGGCAAGTTGGACCCGAAGCTCGCCGCGCTCCTCGACACCGGCGGCCTGTACAGCCTCCATCATCCCCAGTTCGGCGAGTGGACCGTCGCCGACGCACTGTCGTCCATCAGCTGGCTCCTCGGCACGAACATCCCCCCGGCCTCTTGACGCGGGTGGGACTGCGCCGCTCCGCCCTCGCCCTCCCGGCCGCCCTCGTCGCCTGTGCCCTCGCGCTGTGCTCGTGCGGGAACTCCGGCGTCACCACGCTCTCGGCGCCGCCCACCACGGATGTCTCGCTCACGCTCACCGTGCAGCGCTCCCCCGTCGGGCCCATCCTCGCCACCGGGGGCGGGGACACGCTCTACGACTTCGGCCCGGACACCGCCACCCGGAGCACCTGTGTCAACGACGGGTGCGTCTTCCAGTGGCCGCCGCTCACGGTGACAGGCCCGATCCGCGTCGGCCAGGGCGTCGACCCGTCACTGGTCGGCACCATCCGCCGACCCGACCATTCGACGCAGGTCACCTACGGCGGGCATCCGCTCTACACCTACAACCTCGACGTGACGCCGGGCATGGTCACCGGCCAGGCCATCGATCAGGACGGCGGCCCCTGGTACGTGATCGATCCCGCCGGCCACCAGATCACCAAGCCCTTCTCGGTGTCCGTCGGCGGCGGCGGGATCCCCAACCCCGCGTCCTGACGGCCGGCACGGGGTCCCCCGCCGTCGGAACCCTCACGTGTTGAACCGGAACTCCACCACGTCGCCGTCGCGCATGACGTAGTCCCTCCCCTCGATGCGGGCCTTGCCCGCGGTGCGGGCCGCCACGACCGAGCCGGCCGCCACCAGGTCGTCGAAGCTGATCACCTCCGCCTTGATGAAGCCCCGCTCGAAGTCGGTGTGGATGACGCCCGCCGCCCTGGGCGCGGTATCGCCGGCGTGGATGGTCCACGCCCGCGCTTCCTTCGGTCCGGCGGTGAGGAAGGTCTGCAGTCCCAGTGTCTCGAACCCGACGCGGACGAGTTGCTCCAGGCCGGACTCCTCCTGTCCGTAGCTGGCGAGCAGCTCCTTGGCTTCGGCGCGGTCGAGGCCGGCCAGTTCGGCCTCGATCTGCGCGCACACGACGACGGAGGCGGCGGGCGCCACGGACCGTGCCAGCTCACTCGCCCGCGAGGCGTCCCCCAGGTCGTCCTCGTCCACGTTGAAGACATAAATGAACGGCTTCGACGTCAGCAGGTGGAGGTCGTACAACATCGTCGCGTCGACCTCCCCCGCCTTCGCCGCGGCGGAGATGGTCCGACCCTCGCCCAGGATCCGCTCGGCCTCCGCCACCGCAGCGAGCACCGGTCTGAGCGCGGGTGTGGCTTTGGCCTCCTTCACCATCCGCGGCAAGCGGTTCTCGACCGTCTGCAGGTCGGCCAGGACGAGCTCGGTGTCGACGGTCTCGACGTCGCCGGACGGGTCGACCCGGGCGTCGACGTGGACCACGTCGTCGTCGTGGAAGGCGCGCACCACCTCGCACACGGCGTCGCATTCCCGGATGGCGGCGAGGAACTGATTGCCCAGACCCTCCCCGTTCGAGGCGCCGCGCACGATGCCGGCGATGTCGACGAACGTCACCGTCGCCGGCACCACCGGCGCCCCGTCGTAGAGCGCGGACAGCGTGTTGAGCCGTGGGTCGGGCATGGCCACCACGCCGACGTTCGGCTCAATGGTGGCGAAGGGATAATTGGCCGCCAGGACGTGATTGTCCGTGAGCGCGTTGAAGAGAGTCGACTTCCCGACGTTCGGCAGGCCGACGATCCCGATCGACAGCGACACGGCCGGTAGCCCCTAACGGGGCAGCAGCCCGGCGGCGGCCGCCAGAGCCTTCAGGTCCGCTTCGGGCCGCGCCCCGGTGTGGGAGATGACCTCCGCCGCGCAGACGCCGCCGAGGCGCGTGCTCTCCACCGGGTCGAGCCCGTGCGTCAGGCCGAAGAGGAAGCCTGCGGCGAAGAGGTCACCGGCGCCGGTGGTGTCGACGACTCGTTCGGCCGAGGCGGCCGGTACGTCCTGCGGCCCGTGTGCGGTGAGCACGACAGCACCCTGGGCTCCGCGCGTCATGACCACGAGGAGGCCGGTCTCCTCGGCGGCCTCGAGGGCGGCCCGGTACGACCGGGCGTCGAAGAGCATCGTCACCTCCTCCTCGTTGCCGACCAGGATGTCGACGTCGTCGAGCAGCAGGTCGAGGAACTCGCGTCGGTGCCGTGCCACGCAGAAGGGGTCCGACAACGACAGTGCGACCGATCCGTCGTGCGCGTGGGCCGTGGCGGCGGCGTGGCGCAGTGCCTCCTTGGCTGCGGGCACGTCCCACAGGTAACCCTCGAGCAAGACGATCGACGCCCGGGCGACCAGCGACGCCGACACCCCGTCCGGGGACAGCGTGGAGGCTGCGCCGAGGTAGGTGCCCATGGTGCGGTCGGCGTCCTCGGTGATGAGGACGACACAACGGCCGGTTCCCAATCCGTCGCCTGCGGCGGATTCGCTCAGATGCGGCTCGAACTCGACCCCGGCGGCGCGCAGGTTCTCGGCGTAGGTGCGCCCCACCTCGTCGTCCGCCACCGCGCCCACGAAGCCCGCGCCACCGCCCAGCTCCGCAATACCGGCCGTGGTGTTGGCGACCGACCCTCCCGAGACGAAGCGCGGCGCCCGCATGGCGGCCTGCACTGCATCTGCGGTGTCCAGGTCGATCAACGTCATGGAACCCTTTTCGAGCCCGGTACCGGCCAGCGCGTCCTCGCTGGTCAGGTCCACCACGTCGAGCAACGGCGAACCGATCGCCACTACGTCGAGGTCGTGCAGGGCGCGGTCACCGTCCGCCGCCGGCGCGACGGGTCGGCCCAGAGTCGGCTCGTGTGCGGGCACGGAGCGAGAACCTACTCTGGGTGCGGCAGGTAGCCTTTCCCGGATGCACCCACCCTCCGCCACGTCCGCCAGCGCGACCCGTGCCGGGGACTTCCGCCTCCCCCGCACGGTGGAACCCGAGACCTACCGCATGGAGATCGAGCCCAACGTGGCGTCGGCCTCCTTCTCCGGGACCTTGTCGGTCGACGTTCTCGTGCACGAGCCCGTCAGCGAGATGGTGCTGAACGCGGCCGAGCTGGCCGTGAGCGACGTCGAGATCGTGACGGCCGACGGCAGCACGCTGCCCTGCGCCGTCTCGTTCGACGACGAGCTGGAGCAGGTGACCTTCCGGCCGGCGAGCCTCCTGCCCCCCGGTCCGTGCACCGTCGGCTGCCGCTTCACGGGCACCCTCAACGACAAGCTGCGCGGGTTCTACCGCTCCACCTACACGGACGCCAACGGCGAGCTCCAGCTGATCGCCACCACCCAGTTCGAGTCTGTCGACGCCCGGCGCGCTTTTCCGTGCTGGGACGAGCCTGACCGCAAGGCCGTCTTCGAGGTCACGCTCCTGGTGGATCCCGCCGTCGAGGCCTATTCCAATTCACCGGTGATCTCGAGTCAGATCGTCGGGAAGAGACGGCGCGTGCGCTTCGCGCCCACCATGAAGATGTCGACCTACCTGGTCGCGTTCATCGTCGGCCGGTTCGAGACGACCGAGACCGTCGACGTCGACGGCGTGCCGCTCCGCGTCGTGTGCACGCCCGAGAAGCGCGGTCTGGCCGACTTCGCACTCGACGTCGGTGCGTTCGCGCTGCGCTTCTTCAGCGACTACTTCAACATCCCCTATCCCGGCGACAAGGTGGACCTCGTCGCCATCCCGGACTTCGCCGCCGGGGCGATGGAGAACCTGGGCTGCATCACATTCCGGGACACCGCGCTCGCTGGTGAATCCGGCCGAGGCGTCACGGGCCGAACTCGAGCGTGTGGCCGACGTCATCGCCCACGAGCTCGCCCACATGTGGTTCGGCGACCTGGTCACCATGGGATGGTGGGAGGGCATCTGGCTCAACGAGGCCTTCGCCACTTTCATGGAAGTGCTCTGCGTCGATGCGTTCAGGCCGTCGTGGGACCGCTGGGTCGGCTTCGCTCCCTCTCGGGAGGCCGCGCTGAACGTCGACAGCGTGCACGCCACCCGTCCGATTGAGTACCCGGTGGGTCCGCCGAAGGAGGCGGAGGGGATGTTCGACCTCCTCACCTACGAGAAGGGGTGCGGCGTCCTGCGCATGCTCGAGCAGTACATCGGGCCCGACGTGTTCCGAGACGGTGTGCGCGCCTATCTCAAGGCCCATGCGTACGGCAACACGGTCACCTCCGATCTGTGGGACGCGCTCGAGGACGCCAGCGGCGCGCCGGTGCGCGACGTCATGGACACCTTCATCCTCCAGGGTGGGCATCCGCTGGTGTCGCTGAGCGGGAGAACCCTCACTCAGGAGCCCTTCTCGTTCGGTCCGCCGCCGCCCGGCACCGAGTCCTCCATCGGCACCGAGTGGAACGTCCCGGTGGCGGTGCGGGCCCTGCGGGACGCCGATGCACCCGCCACCCCGGTCCGGCACCTGATCCTCGGGGCCACACCGGTGGAGCTCGAGGAGGCCGGCGCGAGCCTGGTGGTGGTGAACGCCGGTGGCTGGGGCATGTTCCGGGTCGGCTACGAGCGGGCACACTCGTTGGCCCTCTCCGAGCATCTGGCCGCGCTCACCGAGTTGGAGCGCTCCAACTTACTGGCCGACACGTGGGCCACCACGCTCGCCGGCCACTCGGAACTGGGCGACTTTCTCGATCTGGCGTCGCGGCTGGGAACACATCCGGACCCAGCCCCGTGGGCACCGGTCGGCAGCGCGCTCGTCCTCGTCAACCGGATCGCGGCCGCCGCCGACGAGCGCCATGCGCTGACCGGGGCCGTCGCGGCGCTCTTCGGACCAGTCCATCGGCGCCTCGGCTTCGAGGCCGTGGCGGGCGAGGGGGAGCGAACGCCCACCTTGCGCGCCCTCGCCATCAACCTCCTCGGCACGGTGGGCGCAGACCCGACCGTCAGGGACGAAGCTGCCCGTTTCTTCTATTCCTCTCCCATCGCCGGCGGCTCGGGGGATCCGATCCCTCCCGACGTGGAGTCGGCGACCTTGGCGGTCGTGGCCCAATCGGCACGCCCGGGTGATTACGACGCGCTTCTGGCGCGCTATCGCACCGCGGCGACCCCCCAGGAGGAGATGCGCTCACTGGGAGCGCTGACCACGTTCCCCGACGTCGACCTCTGCCTACGAACCTTCGACTTGGCCATGACCGAGGTGCGAAGCCAGAACGGGTTCGCGGTCATCGCCGGGCTGCTGGCGAACCCGGTCGGCGGCCAGGCCACCTGGACCAGGATGACCGAGTCGTGGGACGCCATGCTCGGGCGGTTCCCGAAGAACGCGCTCCCACGCATGCTCGAGTCGATCCCGGCGCTGTGCGCGGACGCGTCCTTCGCCGACCAGGTGGTGCGGTTCCTCGACGCGCACCCACTGGACTCGGGTGACCGTCGGGTGGCGCAGTCGATCGAGCGCCTCGGCGTGAACGTGGCGTTCGCCGGGCGCGAGCGACCGCGGCTGGTGCGCGCGCTCTCGGCTGCCCACCGGTGACCGCCGCGCTCCCCCGCGACGACGCCCTCGAGACTCCCCGCGTCCGTTCGCTCGTCGCGGCGGCGCAGGACACCAGGGGCTTCATGCCCGACGACGAGGGTGAGGCCTTGTTCCTCGCGGCATTGCGAGCCGGCCGCGCCTGGCAGGACAGGTGCCAGCCGGCGGTGCTGGTCGAGGTGGGTGCCTGGTGCGGCAAGTCGAGCATCTACCTGGGCGCGGCGGCGGAAGCCACCGGCTCGGTGCTGCTCTCCATCGATCATCACCGCGGCTCCGAGGAGAACCAGCTCGGCTGGGACTACCACGAACCGGACCTGGTCGACCCCACCGTCGGCCGGATCGACACGCTGATCCACTGGCGGCGCAGCATCGCGACGGCCGGATTGGAGTCATCTGTCGTGGGCGTCGTCGGTGACTCGCCGACCATGGCCTCGTTGTGGGAGCGGCCGCTTTGCTTCTGTTTCATCGATGGCGCCCACGGGGCCGAACCGGCCTGGGCGGACTACCGCGGCTGGTCGCCCCGTGTCGCCCGCGGGGGATGGCTGGCCATCCACGACGTCTTCGCCGATCCGGCCGACGGCGGGCGCCCCCCGTTCGAGCTCTACTGCGCCGCGCTCGAATCGGGGGAATTCACCGACGACGGCGCCTGTGGGAGCCTGCGCGTACTGCGACGGACCGCTTCCCCGGGCTGACCGGCGTCGAGACGTCGCTCAGGCCGCGTCGGGCGCGACCGGGGCCTCGGATGTGCTCGGCGCGCCGGCGCCGGTCAACCGAGCGACCTCGGCCACACCGGCGGCGACGGCCAGTACGGCCAGGACCAGGGTCCCCAGGGCGTCGACGGCACGGTTGCCCGGGCTGATGGCGACGAAGAACGCCGCGGCGGCGCACCAGACGAGTGAGCGGTTCGGGGCCCGTTGCGCCACCAGGTCGAGCAGGAAGAACAGGACACTGCTCGCCAAGAGGTAGTAAGGAAAGACCACTGACTCGAACACGAGCCGGCCGCCGACGCACGCCAGCGCGAGTGCGACGAAGACCACCGGCCGGTTGGCCCACGCCCCGCGCCGGACGCTCCAGATGCACGCGCCGAGCGCGAAGACGACCGGGGCGTCACGCGCCACCGCCGACGCGGCGGCACCGGTCACACCGGAGAGGCTCAGCACGGTGAATCCCGAGACCGCGCCGCCGGCGCTGAAGCCGCTGAAGTTGGCGAGGGTGGCGTGCGGCGCCGAAAGGAAGAACGGGGCGATCCCGGCTGCGAACACCGCGGCTGCGGCGGCGCCGACGCGGAGACGCGGACCGGTTCCCGGCGCCGCCGCCAGTGCCGGCAGCAGCAGGAGGAGCGCGTACTGCTTCGTGAGCACGGCCAGACCGAAGAGCGCCCCCGCGGCGATCCAGTGCCGTTTCAGGACCAAGGCCATGGCGCCGAGGGCGAGCCCGAGGCTGACGATGTCCTGGGGATGGAAGAGCTGCACGATCGCGCTGCTGGCGGCGGGCAGGACGACCAGGAAGGCCAGCAGGGCCGCCTCGCGGCCGGCCGAGGCCGCGCCGGCGGCCCACAGCAGCGCCAGGCCGCCCACGGCGAGGACGAGCCAGCCGGCCACCCCGAGGATGCCCTGGGCCCGGTACCACGGCGGCAGGGGCGCGCCGAGCACACCGCTGGCCGAGCGGTGCGCGGACCCACACTCGGACACGTCCTGGTCGAACGTCGGGTCGTGGCGGTACGCGGCGAGCTGGCGCAGGTCGGCGGCGCGGCCCGGCGTCGTGCACCACGTTGGCGATCCGACGGCGGAACCGAACAGAGCGACCAGCGGCGCGGTCATCAGGGCATAGCCCGGAGGGTTCGGCAGCTCGTCGTTGGCCGCGGCGGCATGGAGTCGGCCCGAGGCCAGGTCGGAGGTGACCGTCGTCAGCGGGGTCGTGTCCCCACCCGGGGGGGGACCCTGACGGACGGTGACGATCCCGAGGTAGCACGCCGCGGCGGCGAGGAGGAGCAGAAGGCGGCGCACCACAGGCCTCACCGTGCTCCTCCGAGGGGACGTGAGACCCGGAACGGGGGGTGACCCCGGGAACAACGTCGAGGCTCGACGGTGTAACTTGCCCGCCGGAGGCGACGAGGCTGGGGTGCCATGAGGGCCAGATCAGCGGGAGGCTTCGTGCGCACAGTCGATCCCCGATTCGAAGGTCCGGAATGAGCTCCCTCGAACCCGACGACACGCAAGCGACCGAAGCCGGCGTGCTCACCCTCACGGGCCCGGTGTCTTCCGACCCTGCGCTCGACGACCCACCCGCAGATCCGACGGAGGGCGAGCCGCGCAGCGCCGCGGCGCTGTCCGCTCTCGTGGTCGGCATGCTGGCCGCCGCGGTCTACCGCAAGGGCGGCTTCTACCCCGCCGACGCCTTCGGCGTGGCCGTCGTGTCGGGCATCGTCGCCGTCGTGGCCTTGGTCCGCTTCAAGGACCGGGCGTCCGCGATCGTCGCATTGGCCGTCGGCGCGCTGGCCGTGTGGTGGATGGTCCGCTCGGTTCTCGTGCACCATCCGTCGGCGTTCTTCCCCTTCGGGGCCGCCCTCCTCGGTTTCCTCGGAGCCTTCGTGGTGGTCAAGGCGCTGAACGACCGCGACCGTGGGCGGGTCGCACTGGCGGTGGTGGTCGTCTCGGCGGTCACCGCCGTGGCGGGACTGGCCGGCGTGCTGTGGCACGTCTCCTCTTTGGCCCAGCACTCGAGTGGATTCTGGCAGCTGTCGACGCCGCTCACCGATCCTGCGGGTGCTGCGGGCATGTTCGCCGTGGCGCTCTTGCTGGCCCTCGGACTGGACCTGGACGCACCAGCGGTCAGAGCGGCCCTGTGCGTGATGCTGGCCGGGCTCATCGCCACCCAGAGCCACTGGGTGCTGCTGGCGCTGGTGTGTGGGGCGTGCTTCGTCCCACTCCGGCGTTGGCGTCACGCCGGCTGGCCCCTCGCCATGGGCGTTGTGGCCGGCGGCGTCGTCCTGGCGTCCGCGTCCTCCCACCTCGGACGGTGGCCCGCCGTCCTGGCCGTCGGCGCCGCCGTCGCGGCCTCCTTGCTCCGGCTGGGCCGGCGCACCGTCCCGTCGTATCTGCGCGCCGTCGCCGTCGCGGTCCTGGTCCTCGTCGCAGCCGGGACGATCGTCGCGCTCGTGCACCCGCCGGGGGTGAGGGAGCCGACGGAGCCGGCCGACCAGGGTCAGACCTTGGCCTGGTCGGCGTCGGCGCGGGCCTGGGGATCCTCCGTCGTCACGGGGACCGGCCCGGCGGCATTCCCGGCGTCGAGCCGGCCGGTCGACTCCGTGGTCGGGTTGAACCCCGACACCGTGCTCACCATCGGCACCGACGGCGGCATCATCGCGGTCGTCCTGCTCGTCGCGGCCGTCGGTGCCGTCGGTGCCGCGTTCCGGCGCCGGGATGTGCTGACGTCGTGCGCCGCCGGCGCGGCCGTCGCCTTCGTCGTCTGCGGCGTCGTCGACGTCGACTGGCAGCTGCCGGCGCTCGGGCTGCTCGGAGGCTGCGTCGCCGCCCTGGCCACGGCCGCGCCCACCCCGTCCGAAGAGGAATCGAGCGTCGACGTACCGGCGACTCGCTCGCGAGCGCGCGCCTTCGCCGTCCCGACCGCCCTGGCGATCGCGGTCACCGCGTTGATCGTGACCCAGGTGACGATCGGCTCCTCCAATCAAGCGAGCGGCGGTGCGGCGGCGAGCATCGAGAGCGACGCGCCGGCTCCCTCCCCGACGCCCGAAGCACCGGCGCGCTACATCCTCAAGGGCCCCGACGTCACCGATCCCTTCGTGATGACGTGGCATGGTCGCTACTACATCTACACGAGTGAGGGGACGAGCTTGTTGAACGTCCCGGTCCGAGTCGGGTCCGAACCCGGGCACTGGGGCAGGGTCATCAACGCTCTGCCACAACTTCCGAAGTGGGCCACCGGTGGCCTCACGTGGGCCCCCGACGTCCATCAGGTCGCCGGCGGATGGGCGCTGTACTTCACCGCACTCCTCCGGGGGTACTCCCCGCCGACCCACTGCATCGGCTCTGCCTTCTCGTCGTCGCCCATCGGTCCGTTCGTGCCGGTGCAACGACCCTTCATCTGCCAGCTCGATCACCGCGGTTCGATCGACGCGCGCGTCCTCGTCGACGGGTCCCGACTCGTGGTGCTGTGGAAGTCCGAGGACAACGCGAACCCAAGCATCCCGGGGCCCGACCAGAACGGGTACACCGGCATCTACTCCCAATATCTTTCCGCCAACGGCCGGGTGCTGCTCGGACAACCGACGAAGATCTTCGGTCCCTCCGAACCATGGGAAGGAACGATCGTCGAGTCACCCGACATGGTCGAAGCCTGGGGTACGTACTGGCTCTTCTTCTCGGGCAACTGGTACTTCTCTGCCCAGTACGGGATCGGCGTGGCGGCCTGCCAGACTCCGTTCGGTCCCTGCACGGACGTGACCCCGAAGCCGTTCATCGGCTCGAACCGCCAGGGCCTCGGTCCGGGGGAGGAATCCGTGTTCCAAGACGGTGGCGCGGTGTACCTGGTCTACAACCCCTTCCGGGCCAATGACCCCGGTCCGGTGATTCCGCGCCCGGCGGTGATGGCCAGGATCGGCTTCACACCCGACGGGCCGTATCTTGCCGCATTTTGAATGAAACAATGTTCACTCGCGTCCCACCGGGACCGGAGCGGACCATGCAACAGCGCCGGTGAGATTCGCACACCCGTCCTGCACGTGTCGTAAGGACAGACTATGTTTCCGGCAGCCATATCGGGCCAGTGAGGGAGAACGGGGTGGGCATGAAGACCTGGAAGCAACGGGCACGCGTCGCTGTCATTGCAGCGGCGGGTTTTGTCTTGTTGGTGACCGTCCTACCGGAGATCGCGTCAGGCCTCGGCCTCACCGGACTCAGCAACCGTCTGGACGCTACGACGTCGATGTCGTGCGGCAGCTCCGGTTCGTCGGGCAGCTCCGGTTCGAGTGGTAGTTCGAGCACGTGCTGCTCGGGGTCGAGCGGCAGCTCGGGGTCGAGTGCCGGCTCCGGTTCGAGTGGCAGCTCGTGCAGCACCGCGACGCCGCCCCCGCCGGCGCCGGGCACCATCACGGGCCTCGTGTTGGTCATCGGTGCGCCGAAGGGCTTCACACCCCCGGTTCTCGGTGCCGAGGAGTGCCCCAACACCGGGTCGGCGGGACTGTGTAGCAGCCCGGTCACCGACATCGCCTCTTCGAACGGGACCTACACCTTCACCCTCAGCCCCGGTGCGTACCACATGGCCGGCTTCTACGAACTTCAAGGCGGCGGCCCCAAGTTCGTCGGCATCGTCGAGAACGTCACCGTGACGTCGGGGACTACGACCAACACCAACCTGCCGGTGCCCTACGCCAAGCCGGCGACGCTGGCCGGGAAGGCCACCGTCACCATGGTGCCGAAGAGCGACCCGGTGAAGTCGGTCGTCGTCCTGGTCTGCCCGTCGAGCGAGCCCTACAACGGCGGCACGCCCGCGAGCGACTGCGTGTCCAAGGGCACGAAGGCCACGAGCAAGACCACGAAGTCCGGCATCAGCGCTTCGGCCAACTACTCGGTGACCGATTTTCCGGCCGGCTCCTACCTCGCCTACCCGGGTTACTGCGCGCTGTCGGGTTGCGCCACCAGCACGAGCGGCGTTGCGGTGACGTTGGCTGCCGGCAAGACCACGACGCAGAACCTGAAGACCACCTTCCTCATGGGCAACCAGGGACTGATCTTCGGCAAGGTCTCCATCACGGGGGCGCCGGGCGGGTTCACGGCGCAGACCGGGGCGACCGCCTGTAACGTGGCGACATCGGCCTGCCAGGTGGCCTACCAGACCACGGGTGACTACAACCTGATCCTCGGCGCCGGGTCCTACGACGTCCGGGGCTTCTACCTGTCGGGTAACACGTTCGTCTACGGCTCGCCCGTACCGGAGGTGCTCACGGCGGGGAGCACGATCCACCTGCACCTGACGACCGCCTACCAGGCGCCGCCCGCGGTCAGCCACAAGTAGCGAGTTTGAACGGCGGCGCTGAGCCGCCAATCCGAAGCGGCGCCGGCCCGCTCGTCCGTGGTCACAACCTCGGTCGAGCGGGCCTCGTCGCGACGGGACCGGCAATTCCGCACGGATGTCAACCCTGCGCCTCGGTCGAACGTGAAGATGGAAGACGACACGCGGCGAGGCCGTCGCAGCCGGGCCGACGGTGCACCGCACCGGGGAGATCCGTTCCCAGCCCGCGGCAACGACACCGTGTAGCGTCAGCGCCACTTGGACGGAAGTACGAGGAAAGGCGGGGTGGTCATGAAGACCTGGCAGCAGCGGACCCGAGCGATCGTCATCGCACTGGCGAGCTTCGTCTTGTTGATAACGGTGCTGCCGGAGATCGCATCGGGCTTGGGACTGAGCCCGCTCGGCAACCGTCTCGCTACGACGACCTCCATGTCGTGCCGTGGCGGCAAGTTGATGAACAGCAGCTCGAGCACGTGCTGCTCCGGCAGTTCGGGCAGCTCGTCCACGACCTGTCCCCCGGGCACGGTCAGTGGCAGCGTGAAGATCACCGGGGCGCCCAAGGGGTTCACCCCCGCGTACGAAGGCGCCGGCGGCTGCCCCGACACGGGTCCCCCGGGCCAGATGTGCGCCAACCCGGTCTACGCCCTGGCCACCGACGGGAACTACACGCTCTCGCTCGCTGCCGGCAAGTGGCGGATCGCAGGCTTCTACGAGATCAATGCCTTGGGAGGAGCGTTCCTCGGGTCATCCGTGGTCGTCCACGTCCGGTCCGGGGGCCAGGTCACCTTGGACCTGACGGTTCCCTACACCGCACCGGCGGCGCTGAAGGGAAAGATCACCGTTCGCAACGTCCCGGACAACGACCCGATCTACCAGCTCAACCTCATCATCTGCCCCTCGTACGCGCCTTACAACGGCGGACAGGTCCCGATCGCCTGTGTGTACGCCTACGCACCGGCGCCCGGGCCGTCGTCCACTCCGGGAAGCGTGACCGGGTCGTACTCGCTGACCGGTCTTCCTCCGGTCCAGTGGACGGGTTATGTCGGGTTCTGCGCGGAATCGGGCTGCACCACCAACTCGTACCACGGCACGACGTTCACCCTCAACCCCGGAGAGACGAGCACGGTCGACTTCAGCAGCAACTTCCTCCTGCGCGACGAGGCGCTCCTCACCGGCACGATCGCCGTCACGGGAGCACCCCCCGGATTCTCGGCCGAGGTGGGGATCAGCGCGTGCGAGAGCGGGAGCGGGAGCTCGACCTGCCAGGTCCTCTATGAGATCCCCGGTGGTGTCTACAACCTGGTCCTCAACGTGGGGATCTGGAACATCAAGGGCTTCTACCTGTCCTCGCCCTACGACAATTTGGTCGACGGACCGACGCAGACCGTGTCGTTGAGCTCGCGCCAAGTCATGGACCTGCCGCTCAACGTGCCCTACCAGGTCCCTGGGACGGCGACGGGCACCATCACGGTCAAGGGGCTCCCGCCGGGGGTCGAGGTCACCGCCTACACCATGCTGGCCTGTCCGATCTCCGAACCCTGGAGCGGCGGGCTCCCGGCGCCCGAGTGCGTGAGCGAGTACTCGGGACCCGGCGGCTACGGCTACGGCCCGGCGGACCACGGCAAGGTGAAAAGCTCTGATCCCCTTTTCCTGCCTCCGGCGGGCGTCACCGGGGCCGCCAAGCACCCCTACAACACATACGTGCTGCCCACGCTGACGTCCGGGACCTGGCTGCTGTACCCCGGATACCAGAGCGTGTTCGGTTCGGTCGTCGACCCGTCCCCCCGAGCAGTCAGCATCGACTCTGAGCGGACCACGACGAAGAACGTGTCCTTGCCGTACCAGCAACCGTCGCAAGGAGCCGTCACGGGCACGGTCGTGGTGATCGGCGCGCCGAGCAACGGCTTCGAGTCGGGAGTCGAAGCGTGCACCGTGCCGCCGAGCTCAACCTCATGCCCCGGAGAGGTGGACGCGTACAGCCAGCAGAACGGGTCGTACACGATGCTCCTCGCTCCGGGCACCTGGTGGCTCTCAGGTTTCGTGGAGGTCTACGGCTCCTCCGGCGTCATCAAATCGACCTCGTCACCTCGAGCAGTCCAGGTGGTCGCGGGCGCTCAGACCAAGAGGAACTTCACCGTCACCGCGTCCTGACCCGATCGATGGGTGGCCGACTGGGGCGCGAACCGGTCGGCCACCCCGCCTACGGACTGACGCTGTTTCAACTGTGACCGAAGCGTCGACGCGTTGGTCGGACTTCTGCGGCGCGGCGTGGTCGGCGCTGATCGCGGGGAAGGGATCGAGCTCCGCCGCCGCCCCGCCGCCGATCACCGTCGAAGGTCCGGCGGGTCAGCTCCCGTCCCGCTTGCCGGTGGAGGACGCCGCGACGGCTTGCGTGGGAATGGCGCTCGGCGCAGCCGCTGCGCTCGAGGGCGCGGGCGAAGCCTCGCCCGAGATCGTGGTGGACCGGCGCGACGTCGCCGCCGCGGTGACGAGCGAACGCCACTTCCGCTCCGGACACGGAGGCGGAATGGGCTTCGCCACCCTCTCCAGGTTCTGGCGTTGCGCCGACGGCTGGGTGCGAACGCACGCGAATTATCCGTGGCACGAGGCGGCGCTCCGACAGGCGCTCGGCACCGACGGCGATGCCGAGACCGTGGCGTCGGTGATCGGATCGATGGAGGGCGAGGTCGTCGAAGAGGCCGTCTTCGAGGCGGGGGGCGTGGCGGCGGCCGTCCGATCCGTCGACGACTGGAGCAGACACCCTCAAGGTCGGGCGCTCGCCTCGGAACCCCTCATCGGCCACGAGGCGATGGACGGGGCGTCGCCGCGGGCGGGCACCCCCGGGTCCTTACCCTTGAGCGGGGTCCGGGTGCTCGACCTGACGCGGGTGATCGCCGGGCCGGTGTGCACGCGGTACCTCGGCGCCCTCGGTGCCGACGTGCTGCGTGTCGACCCTCCGCACCGTCCCGACCTGGCACGGGGTGCGTTCGCGGACACCCTGATGGCAAAGCGCAGCGCCGTACTCGACCTCTCCGATCGCCACGGTGCTTCAGTGCTGCGCGAGCTCGCCGCCGGCGCCGACGTCGTGGTCTGTGGGTACCGACCCGGGAGCCTCGACCGGTTCGGGCTGGACGCCGACACGCTGGCCGCTCGCCACCCCGGGCTCGTCGTCGTCTACCTCGCCGCATGGGGTCACCGCGGACCTTGGTCGGGGCGGCGCGGCTTCGACAGTGTGGTCCAGGCTCCCACCGGCATCGCGCTCCGCCAGTCCGACGACGGCACGACCCCGGGAGCCTTGCCGTGTCAGCTGCTCGACCATGGCACCGGATACCTCGCCGCCGCAGCGGTCATCGACGGGCTGCGCCGCCAGCGCACCGTGGGAGGAACCCACGTCCGGCGCCTTTCGCTGGCCCGCACCGCCCTGTGGCTCACCTCCGCCGGCGACTCGGGGGAGGTTCTTCGTCCGACCGGTACCGACGCTCGCCCACACGTGTCGCAGTACGGCGAGGGAGCCGACACGGTGAGCGTCGTCGACCCGCCGGGTTCGCTCGGCGGCAGGAGGGTCCGCTGGCCCGGTCCACCGGCTCGTTACGGCGCCGATCCCCCGGGGTGGGCGCCCTTGGAACAACGGCCCGGGGCGGCGACGTAGGCCGTCAGGAGGACGGGACCGGCCGTGGGTTGGTCAGCGACGCGCGCCGGTGCGGCCGGCGTCCGCCGTGCACCCGGCGACAGCGTCGCCGCAGTGCGGCTCGGCCAGGTCGAGCGGAGC
Source organism: uncultured Acidimicrobiaceae bacterium (assembly GCA_963828505.1). Taxonomy (GTDB): domain Bacteria; phylum Actinomycetota; class Acidimicrobiia; order Acidimicrobiales; family RAAP-2; genus Bog-473. The sequence continues at coordinate 34,327 of CAWHFM010000009.1, read as the reverse complement.
CGGGAGACCCTCACCGCGAAAGAGGCCGGCAGCCGGACTGGTGTTGGAGAGCGCGTCGGCGGCGAGCACCATGGCGGCAAAGGTGTAGGTGGTGCGCTCGTGACGCGGGAACGTCTCCTCCTCGGGGTAGACCATGCCCGTCCAGTACGAACCGTCGGGGAGCCGCAGCCCCTGCCCGGCCGTGAACAGTTCGAGGGCATGGCTGGCCATGCCCAAGGCGTCGAGCGTCAGGACGCACTCGGCTGTCTCGGCCGCCGTGACCCAGTCCCCGGTCGAGACGCACCGTACCCCCAAGCCCTCCAGAACGAAGGCCGACCATCCGTCCGCGATGCGGCGCCGACCCGCCTCGCCTTCGAGAGCACCCGAAAGCATGGGGTAGTACCAGTCCATGGCGAACTCGACCTTCGGTGCGAACGCACCGGGATGGTGGGCGACAGCGTGGCCGAGCCGACCGGCCGCCAGCTCCCAGTCGGGCCGGTCCTTGGCCAGGCACTCGGCGACGGCGACGGCGCATCGCAGCGAGTGGTAGATGGACGATGACCCGGTCAAGAGGGCATAGCCCTCGGCGCGTCCGGCCGAGTCGAGCGACCAACGGACTGAGCCGTCGGGTTTCTGCCAACGCAGAATGAAGTCGATGCTCTTCTCGATGCTGGGCCACAACTCGCCCAGGAACTCCACGTCGCCGGTGATGAGGTGATGGTGCCACGCGCCGGCGGCGAGGTAAGCGCACACGTTGGTGTCAAGTCGTGCGTCCTTGACCGCGTCACCCCGGTAGTAGTTGAACCAACTGCCGTCCGGTAGCTGGCGTCGGACGAGCCAACGGTAGGCCTCCTCGGCCTCGGTCAGGAGGCCGCACACGGTGAGCGCCATCGCGGCCTCGACGTGGTTCCACGGATCGCAATGCCCGCCTTCGAACCAAGGGATCATGCCATCGTGGCGCTGCACGGCCGCAATGGCCCGGGCCGTGGCCAGCACCTCACCGCTCGTGAGAATCCCGGGCACCTCGGGCACCGTGACCGCGCTGGAGCGGACGTCCTCGGTCGTCACGCCGCGGCCCCTTGCGGCGAACCCGGACCCCCACGCCCGGGCACGCCCCGTGGCACAGAAGGCCGCGTCGCAGGAACGTCCGCCATCGCGACGGCGGGCTTGGTGAGGTAGACGACGAGGCTCTTCCCGATGAACGGGCTGAGGACCCGATCAGCACCACGAGTGACCAGCGGCGCCTTGACGATGTCCCACACCAGCACCTTGTGGTAGGTCGCCACAGCCGGGTGGTTGTCGTTGCTTGGACCGACGAGACAGCGCAGCCACCAGTACGGCGAGTGCAGCCCGTGCGCGTGATGGAAGCCGGTCGGCACGAGACCGGCCGAACCCAACCGGCGCTCCAGGGTCGAACGCCGGTAGATGCGCACATGTCCTCCCGGCGTGTCGTGGTACTCGTCGGAGAGAGCCCAGTTGATCGCCTCCGGGAAGCAGCGCGGGACGGTGACGGCCATCGCTCCGCCCGGTCGCAACACGCGGGACAGCTCGCGCATGGCCGCAGTGTCGTCGGGGATGTGCTCGAGCACCTCCGACGCGATGACGCGGTCGAAGGTCCCGTCCGCGAACGGCAGCGCCAGCGCATCGCCCTGGACCGCCGTGGCCGGGTGATCGGGAGCCAACTCGCCGACCTCGACCATGGCGCCGATCGTCGCCCGGACCTGGGCCACCTCATCGGCACCGGCATCGAGCGCGACGACTGAAGCTCCCCGCCGCGCTGCTTCGAAGGCGTGGCGTCCGAAACCGCATCCGAGGTCGAGCAACAGGTCGCCCGGGCCGACCCCCAGCCGGTCGTAGTCGACGGTCAGCACGAGGCCGCTCCGACCACGGCCGGGCCCGCCGGCACGACCCCCGCGCCCGGGAGCGGACGTCCCTCGAGGAGGGCCTGATAGCACGCCGTGGTGCCGGCAGCTGTCACCTGCCAGGTGAACGTGCTCACCACCCGACGGCGTCCGGCCGCGCCGAGCCGGGCCCTGAGCGCGGGGTCGTCGAGCAGACGGCCGATGGCGGCCGCCAGCGCGCCGGGATCGTCGGGAGGCACCAGCAGCCCGGTCTCGCCGTCGCGGCCGACGACCTCGGGCAGAGCGCCTCCGGTCGTCGCCACCACCGCCACGCCACACGACATCGCTTCGATCGCGGGCAGCGAGAAACCCTCGTAGAGCGAGGGCACGACCGCGACCTCCGCCTCGCCGTAGAGGCGGGCGAGCTCGGCGTCGCTGATGCCGCTCACGCAGCGGACAACGTCAGCCAGCCCGAGCCGAGCGATGGCCTTGTCGACGCGCCCGCCTTCTGACGGGCGTCCGATGACGGTGAGCTCCACCTCTCGCTCGGTACGCAGCTTGGCCACGGCTTCGAGCAAGGGCACCAGGCCCTTCATCGGGACATCGCTGCTCGAGGTGACCATGATGCGTCCCGGCACCGGTGCAACCTCGGACGGTGGGCGGAAGACCGTGTGGTCCACCCCCACCGACACCACCGTCATGCGCTCGGGCCGGACTTGCATCTGGGCGGCAATGTCCTGTCTGGAGTTCTGCGACACGGTGACGACGGCGGGCAGGGCCTGGGCCACTCGGACCTGCATGCCGAGGAACCCGAACCAGCGCTGCTGCGTGAACCGCTGCCATGGACCGGTCGCGTGGGACAACGCCAGTTCCCGGTCGACGGTGATGGGGTGGTGCAATGTGGTGAGCAGGGGCCACCCATCCTCGACCAGGCCGAGCATTCCGTTGCCCAGGCACTGGTTGTCGTGCACGACGTCGAAGTCCGCACGCCTCCGGCGCAGGATGTCGCGGACCCGCAGGGAGTACGCCAGCGGCTCGCCGAAACCGGCCGTGCACATGATGGCGAACTCGAGCCAGTCCTCTCGCGAGCCGAACTCACGCGGGTGGGGCACCCGAAAGGGGTCGGGATCGCGGTAGAGGTCGAGACCGGGCACCGGGGTGAAGCCGACTCCCTCGTCCAATTCGGGCCACGGGGGTCCGGCGAACACCTCTACGGAGTGGCCCAGAGCGACCAGCTCGCGGGTCAGGTGGCGCGTGTAGACCCCTTGTCCTCCGCAACGTGGGTTTCCACGATAGATCAGAAAGGCGACCCGTAAACCTCCAGGTCGGGGGGGCTCAGCCGGTACATGGTCCGGCACCACGATGTGGCGCGAACGCTCCCAGGATTCCTTCGTCTGGATCCACTTCTGGCGGGGTGTCTTAGGCAATCTCTGTCTCAGTTCGTCCCACCATGGGCGCATAGCCTCCCCGAACCCCCTGCTCCGGCGCAAACGGCACCCGCTGTCCGAGGCTCCCGTCGAGGGGTCGCCGTCCCGTTCGGGCGTCCGCCGAGGCCGAACCCGCCGGCGATTGCCGACTCCCGCGGCACCACCCGGGCAGGAAGGTTCACGGCGCGGCCAGATGCCGGCGCACCCCGTTCCAGGCGATGTCCGACCCCCGCCGGCCCCTGGACGGGACGGGTTCGGAGGCGGGTATAGCGTGCCGACGATGGACCTGACGTACCCGCCGGAGGCGGAGGAATTCCGCGTCGTGATCAAGCGATGGCTGACGGAGAACCTGCCCGAGACGTGGGGTGATCCCAACTTCACCATGACGGCGGAGCAGCGCAAGGAGTTCAACAAGGAGTGGACGGCGAAGCTCTTCGGCGGCGGCTGGATCTGCGCCAGCTGGCCGGCGGAGTACGGAGGCAAAGGCCTCTCGCTCTTGGAGCAGGTAGTCCTCAACGAGGAGTTCGCGCGTGCAGGAGCGCCTCTGCGCGCCGACTTCTTCGGCGACACGCTCGTCGGGCCAACGCTGCTGCAATGGGGCACCGAGGAGCAGAAGAAGCAATTCATCCCGGGGATCCTCAAGGGGGAGATCGCCTGGTGCCAGGGTTTCAGCGAGCCGGATGCCGGCTCCGACCTGGCCTCGCTCAAGACGCGGGCCGAGCTCGACGGAGACGAGTGGGTCATCAACGGCCAGAAGGTCTGGACCACCCAGGCCCAGTACGCCGACTACATCTTCTTGTTGGCCAGGACCGACCCCAACGTGCCCAAGCACGCCGGGATCTCGTACCTGCTGGTGCCCATGAGGCAGGAGGGAGTTGAGGTCCGGCCGATACGGCAGATCGACGGCACCGAGGAGTTCAACGAGGTGTTCTTCACCAACGTTCGCTGCCCGAAGGAGAACGTCGTCGGCGGTGTCAACAACGGCTGGAAGGTCGCCATGACGACGCTCGGTTTCGAGCGCGGCACGTCCTCGACGACCGGCCATCGCCGCTTCCTGAAGGAATTCGACCAGATCCTCGACCTGGCCCGAGCCCGGGGACGGACGGCGGACCCCCTGACCCGGCAGCGACTGGCGCGGTCGTGGTCGAAGATCAAGATCATGCAGATCAACGGCTTGCGCACCCTGACCGACGCGCTGGAGGGCACGCATGCCACCGCCCGCTTGAGCGCTTGCAACAAGATGTTCTGGTCGGAGGCCCACCAGGAGACGCTGTTGCTGGCCATGGACATCTTGGGCATGGAGGGTCAGATCCTCCTGGGCGACACCAGTGGCGACGCGCTCGTGGCCGGCGGCCGGCGGTCGAACGTCCGCTACCCGGTCGACGACATCCAATCGTCGTACTTCTTCTCGCGTTCGGAGACGATCTGGGGCGGGGCGGCCGAGATCCAGCGCAACATCGTGGGCGAGCGCGCCCTCGGCCTGCCCAAGGAGCCGAAGGAGCGCAAGGAGCCCAAGGAGCGCAAGGAGCGCAAGGAGCGCAAGGCTTCCTAGCCGACTCCCGGCCGCGGCGGCGGCCTTCAGGCGCGCTCAGGCGCCCTCGCGAGCTCACGCCGGTAACGAACCTCGGCCACGCGGGCGCCGCCGATGGACTCGGTCCGCTCGCTGCCGTCGTGCTCCCAACCACCGGCCTCGTAGAAGCGTCTGGCGCGCTCGTTCGTGGCGAGCACCCAAAGGACCGCCGAGGTCGAACCCGCGGCGGCCAGGTGGGACAGCGCGGCCGCCATGAGCACCCGTCCCAGCCCCCGACCCCACGACGAGGGCCGGAGATAGATGGCGGACACCTCCCCGACGCCGCGGCCGGCGTCGCTGTCTCGTGCCTCGCAGACGCTCGCGAAGCCCTCGATTCTGCCCGCCCTCTCGAGGAGCAGGACGGCGTCAGAGGCGCCGGTCGCGCCGATGACACCGCGCCACCCCTCGGCGCGCCGGTCGACCGAAAGGTTGTCGAGAAGTTCGTCGGGCAGCTGGCCCCGGTAGGCCGCCCGCCAGCTCTCGACATGGATGGAGGCCACAGCCGAGGCGTCTCCGGAAACGGCGGTGCGCACGGGCACGCTCCATTCTCATCGCAACCGTGATGGCGCGGGACGGGCGAGGCCCTGGACCGTCACCCGGCGCCGGTCACGCCGGTGGTCACACTGTCACGCAGGACTGACGGAACCCCTGGGTTGGGGTTCGTGGGTCCGTGGCGGGCCCACCTCGGCCAGGCCGGCTGATCCGGCAGATGAGGTCGATTCCGCTCGCGCCGCGCCCCGACGGCTCAGCGCGAACAGGGGCACGGTGGCCAGGAGCGTGGCCGCTCCACCCAGGGCGAGCGCCACCCGCGGGCTCGTCGCATCGCTGATGAAGCCGAGGAGTGGAGCCCCGATCGGCGTGCTGCCGAGAAAGGCGATGGCGTTCAGCGACATGACTCTGCCTCGCATCGCCGGATCGGACCGGAGCTGGAGCGTCGCGTTGTTGGTGGCGACGAACGAGATCGCCCCCGCGCCCATGACGACGAGCAGCGCGGTGGCGGCCACCACCGTCGGCGAGAGGGCCACGGCGAGGATGCTGGCACCGAAGAGGACACCGATGAAGGCGAGGAGCCGGGTCGAAGGGCGGCTGCGAAACGCCGTGTAGAGGCCTCCGACGACGGCACCCGCTCCCATGGCGGCCATGAAGACGCTGGTCAGCCCGGCGCCGCCGTGGAAGGTGAACTTCGCCAACAGGGGCAGCGTCACGGTGAAGTTGAAGGCGAAGATGCCGATCACGGCCATGGAGAGCAGGGTGTCCCGCAGCTCCCTGGTGCCCCAGGCGTAGCGGAGTCCCTCGCGGATCTGACCCTTGGCCTTCGCCACCCCCGGCCGGCGGTTGAGGCGGGACGCGTCCATCATGGCGAGCGCGGTGATCACGGCCAGGTAGGAGCCGGCGTTCACCATGAAGCAGGTGGCGACCCCCACCGTCACGATGAGGACGCCGCCGATGGCCGGGCCGATCACCCGAGCCCCGTTGATGAGGACGCTGTTGAGGCTGACCGCATTGGGGAGCAGCTCGGGACCCACGAGCTCGAACACGAAGGTCTGGCGCGCCGGGTTGTCGAACAGGTTCACGAAACCGAGACCGGCCGCGAGCACGTAGATCTGCCACAGCTGCTCCGAATGGGTCGCCACGAGCAACCCCAGGATCAGCGCCAGGACACCGGCCGAACCCTGCGTGGCGTAGAGGACCCGGCGCTTGTCGTGGCGATCGGCCACCAGGCCGCCGAACGGACCGAGGAGGAGCATGGGGAGGAACTGGAGGCTGGTGGCGATGGCGACGTCGAGACCGGTCCCGTGGAGCGGGAAGAGAATGAGGTAGGCCGTGGCGATCGTCTGCATCCACGTTCCGGAGACGGAGATGACCTGGCCGGTGAAGTAGAGACGATAATTCCGGACCGAGATGGAACGGAACGTCCGTCGTCCCGCCTCGCGCATCCGGCGCTTCACGGTTGCCCCAAGAGGTGCTCGAGCAGCCCCACCAGTTCCACCGCGTGCTGCCCGTCCTCGGGACCGAGCTCGCCGAGCCGGCGGACCAGGAAGGCATTCTTCGCATGGCGGATCCGCTGCAGCGCGCGTTCACCCGCCGAGGTGATGTGCACGCGCACGCTCCGGCGGTCGGCCGAGTCGGCCTCTCTCGACACCAGCCCGGCGTCCACCAAATGGCCGACGATCCTCGTCATGGAGGGTGGCTGCACCTGCTCTTCCGCCGCCAACTCGCCCAGGGTCGGGTGCCCGAGCCGGCGCACCGTGCCGAGCGTCGAGGCCTGGGCCGGGGAGAGTCCGCCGAGAGCCTCCTGGCGGAGCCGACGTTGCAGGCGGTTGACCGCGACGCGCAGGCGGCTCGCCACGTCTTCGTGCGAAAGCACGGCGACGTGAGTCGGGACATCTGCTGGGGCCGGCACAGCACCCATTCTAGTTAGTTGTGCTAACTAACGGGTCCGCACCCGGTCGCCCGGTGAGATGGGTCGAATGGACGTGGAGCTTGGCTCAGAAGCTCGGGACGTAGCCGCCCGAGCCGAGCGAGAAGCTCTCGTCGAAGCTGAGGGACTCGTCGAGACCGCCGACGACCTCGGTCACCCATGGCAGGCGCTCGCGCAGGATCCGCTCGACGCCCCCCGAGAGGGTGGCCGAGCTGACGGCGCACGAGCTGCACGCCCCCTGGAGCTGCACCTCGACCACGCCATTCTCGACGTCGGCGCGGACCAGTAGCAGGTCGCCCCCATCCGCCTGCACCGCGGGACGCATGAGATCGATGATCCCGTTGAGCTTGCTCAGGCGGTCGGCCCGCTCCTCGTCGCTCAGGGCAGTCGCGGCATCGTCAGGCATACCCCCATTGTGCCGTGCGCGACGGGCGGTAGTGTCACCCCCGGGCCGGTGAGCGGCTACGAAGGGACGAAGCGGTGAAGGTGCAGGGCGTCTTCAGGGGGGCGGGCTCGACCCGGACGCTCCAAGCCGGCACCGTCATCTTCGAGGAGGGTGACGCCGGCCAGGAGATGTTCGGCGTCATTGAGGGGGAGGTCGAGCTGCGACTGAGAAACGGCCGAGTCCTCATCCTCGGGCCCGACGACATCTTCGGGGAGATGGCGCTGGTCGATTCCTCGCCGCGCAGCGCCACCGCCGTGGCCGTGACGGAGACCACGCTGGCCGTCGTCGACCGGAGGAGGTTCCTGTTCCTGGTGGGCGAGACGCCGTCCTTCGCCCTGCAGGTCATGTCGAACCTGGCTGAGCGGCTCCGTGCCGCGACGGGGCCCTGAGGCTCCACCTCGTCAATCGAGGCCCACGGGTAGCGGCTCCCCTCCCTGCACCACCGGATTGACCAACTCTCCGATCCCCTCCACCGCGATGCGGACCGTGTCGCCGTCGGCCAGGAAGCGCGGCGGGTCGAAGCCGGCGCCGACCCCGGCCGGCGTGCCGGTGGCGATCACCGTGCCCGGCTCGAGCGGGAAGGCGGTGGAGAGGTACGCGATCATCTCCCGGCAGCCGAAGATCATGTCGGCGGTGGTCGAGTCCTGACGGAGCTCGCCGTTCACCCAGGTGCGGATGGCGAGCGCGCCCGGATCGCCCAGCTCGTCCACGGTCACCAGCTCGGGTCCGCACGGCGCGTGCGTGTCGAACGACTTGCCCACGGTGAAGGTCGGCGTCCGCCACTGCCAGTCGCGGGCGCTGACGTCGTCGATGACGGTGAACCCGGCAACGACCTCGAGCGCCCGCGCCGCGGGCACGTTCTGGCAACGCCGGCCGACGACCATGGCCAGCTCCCCCTCGTAGTCGACGGCGTCGGAGACCGCCGGCAGCACGATCGGGTCACCGGGCCCGGCGATCGCCGTCCGCTGCTTGGTGAACCAGTACTGGTACTCCGGCGGTTCCCGACCGAGCTCGGCCACGTGGGCCCGGTAGTTCATGCCGATGGCGAGGATGGCCGGGGGGTCGGGAACGGGCGCATGGTGGCGCACCGCCTCGACCGGATGGCGCGGCGCACGACCCGCTGCGGCGCGGCGCGCCCGCTCGAGGCCTTCGTGACCGATGGCAAGCAGCTCCCGCATGGTCGGGGGCAGCGGCCCGGCGCCCGGATCAGCCAGGTCGACGACCTCGTCACCGACGATCAACCCGGGGCGGACCGGTCCGCCACCGAGGGAGAACGAGACCAGCCGCACCGCCCGGAGCGCGGGTGTCGTCCGCTCAGGCAGACAGGCGGCGCTTGTACGCCTCCCAGTCCCGGGTGGCATGACGCGAGGAGATGGCGCCGATGATCTCGACGACGCCGAAGAGGATGGCGATGATGCCCAGCATGACGATGATGGTGGTGAGCGTCCCCCCGGGGTGCCGGATGCACAGGAACCCGACCGCGATGGCGATCAGACCGCGAATCAGGTAGATCCACCAAAACGGAAGGTGGTGGTTCCGCAGCGACGAGATGACGTCGAAGATGCCCAACACCAGGAACGACCAGCCGATGAGCACGGCGATGATGAAGATCGTGATGTGGGGCCAGACGAACCCCACGACGCCGGCACCGACCCAGAAGAGGCCGAAGATGAGGTTGATCCAACGATGACGGGCCATGCGAACGGAACCGACGATCTCGAAGATCCCAGCGGCGATGAAGAAGCCGCTGGCGAAGTAGATGGCGGCGTAGACGGTGGCGTGGCGCCAGCTGATGACGAAGAATCCGAAGATCACGGAGACGATGCCCCCGGCCAGGTACCAACCCCACATCTTCTCGAGCTGCTCGGTGACTACATCGCCGGTGGCGATGTCCGTTTCGGTCAGCACGTACGTCATTGAGATCTCTCCCTGGCGAGTAGGAGTGCGTCGTCGCGCAGCGTATCGCCTCACCCCCGCCGAACAGGGGATACGGGCGCCTGTCGGAGGCGTGATGGCGCAGGACGGGAGGGGGCACGGCGCGCTCAGAGCGCGGCGCGCATGGTGTGCAGGGCGCGAGGGCCCCACGTGGCGCCGGTCGAAGCCCAGCGGCCCGGTTGGTCGGCCACCTCGTCCGCCTCTGCCCACAACTCGTCCTCCACCGGGTCCAGCGCGGCCCGGACCGCGTGCAGCGCGCCAGGGTCGGCCTCGACGCGCCGGCGCAGCTGGTCCGCCGCGTGCCAGAGCTCCCCGCCCGAGAGCTCGAAGGGGACGAAGGGCGGCGGTCCAATCGCGGTAGGGGGGAAGCAGGGCACGTAGACGCTCACGCACGGGCTGCCGGCGGCCACCCAGGCCCGAAGGGGCGCGTCCCGGCCCGCACCCTGCGGGAGCTCGGCGATCATCGACGCCGTCGTGACGACCTGGTCACGCACGTGCATGCACACGGTGACGCCGCTGAAGTCCGCCCCGACGCCCGCGGGAGGAAGGGCGGTGCCCGACGCGGTTCGCGCCCCCGGCACACCCCAGGGACCTCGGCCGTGGTCGCGCAGGTGGGCGGCGGTGGCGGCCGGGGTAAGGCCGCCGGGAGGGCCGGTGCGCAGGAAGGCGCGGCTGGCCGCCAGGCGGACGTCGGCGAAGCGGGTGTCCTCGCCCGCGTCGAACCGCCGGGAGAAGTCGTCGCCGCGCCCGAGCGACGGCGAGCCGCGCGTCCAGCCGGTGCCGAGCGACAGGCGGTTGGAGATGGCGGTCCCGGTCGGGAACGGCGCCGCCGCGTGCGCGCGCCCCGCCGTATCGAGCACGAAGGCCTCGTGCGGGTCGGCGACGAGGAACGATGAGTCGTAGGCATCCTGGTGGGCCGCGTCGGCGATCCCGCCCTGGCCGTGCGTCTCGACCAGGTCCCCCATGACCTCGACCGCCTCCGCGGCGGTCCGGGCGCGCTCGAGCCCGAGGCGCACCAGGTCCATGCCGATGAGCGCGGGCGGTGCGGCCCGAACGTCGTGAGTCGTCGCGACGCGCTCGTTGCCGATGGCCACGGCGTGCTCGTTCACGCCGTGTTCGGCTCCCCACAGCCAGGTCGGGCACGAAAGCAGGGTGGCGTGCGCACCGGTGTCGCCGATGCGCAGGTACTGGGTGCGCAGCGTGCACCCGGCCGCGGAACGGCGACCGAAGGGCCAAGCCACCTGCACCTCGTCGGGGGGGCGGTCCGAGTTCTTGGCGAAGACCATCCCCCCCGGGCCGGGGGCGCACAGCGTGTCGCACATGCGTGAAGTGTACGGAGCGCGGCTTTGGGGAGCATGGGTAGGGTGAGCCTGTGCAACCCCGCCCCGTGCTCGCCGTCGACGACATCGACCTCACAGACATGGAGTTCTGGGCTCGGCCCTGGGACGAGCGCGAAGGTGCGTTCCAGACGCTGCGCCGGGAGCGCCCGATGCCCTACTTCCCCGAACCCGAGATCCCCGAGGCGTTCGCCTACGCCATCCCCGAGGGTCACGGCTACTACGCCCTGACCCGCCACGACCACATCAGCGAGGCCAGCCGCCACCCCGAGATCTACCAGTCGGGCCGCGGGGCGACGTCCATTGTGGACCTGCCGGCGGAGATGCTCGACTTCTTCGGCTCCATGATCAACATGGACAACCCGAGGCACGCCCGGCTACGTCGCATCGTCTCCGCTGCCTTCAACCCGCGCATGATCAAGTCGATCGAGGAGCGGATCGAGCGGGTGGCCGACGAGGTGATCGACCGCGTCGCCCCGCTGGGTGGATGTGACTTCACCGTCGAGGTCGCGGCCCGGCTCCCGCTCGAGATCATCTGCGGCATGATGGGCGTCGGGCCGTCGGACTACGACACCGTGTTCAACTCGTCGAACGTCATCCTCTCGAACGGCGACGCCGAGTACGTGCCCGACGGCTCGGACCCGATGGTCGCTTTCATGATGGCGGCGCAGCAGCTGAACATGCTGATGCTCGACCTGGCCGCCTACCGGCGCGGGAACCCGACCGACGACGTGACCTCGGCCCTCGTCAACACCAACGTCGACGGCGAAACGCTGACCGACGCCGAGGTGGCGTCCTTCTTCATCCTGCTGGTGGTGGCGGGCAACGAGACGACGCGCAACGCCATCAGCCACGGGCTGCTCGCGCTGACCGAACATCCGGCGCAGCGGGCGCAGTGGCTGTCGGAGCCGGCCGCCCTGGCGCCGACCGCCATCGACGAGATCGTCCGTTGGGGCACGCCGGTGATCTGGATGAGGCGCACGGTGGCCACCGACACGGTGCTGGGTGAGACCGAGCTGCACGAGGGCGACAAGGTCATCATGTTCTACAACTCGGCCAACCGCGACGAGGACGTCTTCGACGACCCCTACACCTTCGACATTCGGCGCACCCCGAACCCCCACATCGGCTTCGGTGCGGCGGGCCCTCACTTCTGCCTCGGCGCGCACCTGGCGCGTCAGGAGATCGACGTCATGTTCCGGCGGCTGTTCGAGCGCCTGCCCGACATTGAGGCCTCGAGCGAGCCGGACCGGCTGCTGTCCCCGTTCATCAACGGGATCAAGCACATGGAGTGCACCTTCTCTCCGGTGGCACCGGCGCGCTGAACCGCTGGCGCCGGTTCCTCCGCCGGCTCGACGCCATGCAGCGTCGCCGGCCCGTCACCGCGGTGCCGGTGGCGGTGGCGAAGAAGTACGGCGACGACCGGGGTGGCTCGCTGGCCGCCCTCGTCGCGTTCTACGGGTTCCTCGCCGTCTTCCCGCTGCTGCTCCTCTTCGTGACGGTCGCCGGGATCGTGCTGGCCAACAACCCCGCCGCCGAAGAGCGCATCGTGCACTCGGCGCTGTCGGAGTTCCCGGTCGTCGGCGACAAGCTGGCGGAGAACATCTCGGCTCTGCACAGGGCGAGCCCGCTCGCCTTCGCCATCAGCTTCATCGGCCTGCTCTGGGGCTCGCTCGGCGTGACCAACCACCTGCAGGAGGCCAGCGCCATCATGTGGGACATCCCGCGCGACAAGGAACCCAACCTGGTCAAGCGGGTGGGCCGCGGCCTCCTGCTCCTCGGCACGATCGCCGCCGCGGTGGTCGGCAGCGCCGTCCTGGCCGGAATCGCGACCTTCGGCCACTTCGACGACCTGCCGGTGGCCTCCACCGCGTTCACGCTGCTCGGCGCGGCCGCGGTCAACATGGGCGCCTACGTGGTCGCGCTGCACATCCTGGCTCCGGCCCGGACGTCATGGCGATCTCTCGTCCCGGGCACGCTCATCGGCGGCGCGGGCTGGACGCTGCTGGAGGTGGCCGGCGGCGCCCTGGTGGGCCACGTCCTGCGCCACGCCACGCAGCTCTACGGATTCTTCGCCACCGTGCTCGGGCTCGTCTTCTGGCTGTCGCTCGGCTCGCAGCTCTTCGTGTACGCGGCGGAGACCAACGTCGTGCTGGCCCGCCGCCTCTGGCCCCGCCACCTCGGCGATCCCCCACCGGGCCCGGTGCAGGACCGGGTGGCTCAAGCAGGGGCGGAGGTACCCTGAGCCGAGAATTCGTCGAAGGCCGCGAGGGCACGAGCGCCCCAGACCGTTCCCGGTCCGCCGTTCATGGAGATGGCCACTCCGATCATCTCCGCCACCTCCTGACGGCTTGCACCGCGCCTGACGGCCCCCCGGGCGTGCGAGGCGATGCAGCCGTCGCACTCGCGGGTGATGGCGATGGAAAGCGCGATGAGCTCCTTGACCTTCGCCGGGAGCGCGCCCTCGGCGAAGGCGGCGGTGTGCAGCGTGCCGCGCGCCGCCATGACGTCGGGGATGGCCTGCCTCAGGTCACGTGACGGGCCCCGCAGATCCTCTTGCACCTGGTGGAAATGTTCCATCGCTGCATCGTCGCACTCCCCGCGCCGGTGCGGCCCATCCGTCGGCCGACTCAGCCCTCCTGGTCGGCGTGCGGGCCACGATTGCGCACCTCTTCGACCGTCGCCATGGCGGTGCGAAGCTGCTCGATCCAGTCCGATTCGTGCCGCGCCACGAGGCGCACGCACCAGGCGAGGGCCTCGCTGCGGCTGCGCGCCACCCCGGCCTCGATGAGGGTGTCGAGCACCTGGCGGTCGGCCATGCGCAGTCGCGTCATGACCGGGACGCCCGTGGTCGTGAACAGGACGCGGCTCTCGCCGCACTCGGCGCCCCACGAGACCGACCGGCGGAACGCGGGCTGGGCTTCGTCCGCGATGCGCATGCGGGCGGCGCGGGTCTCCTGGCGGAAGCCGCTGATGCGGGCCTGCTCGGCCACGCGCCGCTCGTCGTCGCCAGCACCCTCGGCCAGCTGGGGCGGCGGCAAGGTTCCCACGACCTGGATCTCGTCGGGATCGATCGTGATGGTCGGACCGGCCTCGAACCAGGCCGCGGGAAGCCGCCCGCTGAACCAGGCCGCGATCAGGCGCTCCTGCTCGGGTCCCGACGGGGGTGCTTCGGCCGACCGGCGCCGGCCCCGGGGCCGGCCCCTCGTGGATTCTCTGCCGCTCGTGGATTCTCTGTCGTCGTTCATATTACGAGATTACATGATTACGCATCCTTCGCAAGCGCGAGGCGGCGGCGCCACGTCAGCGCAACGGAAGCTTGAAGCCGACGTGTGACGCCTCGAACCCGAGGCGCTCGTAGAAACGGTGCGCCTCGAGCCTGGCCCGGTTCGAAGTGAGCTGGACCCGGTAGCAGCCCAGGGCACGGGCCCGTGCCACCGCGTCGCGGACGAGAACCGACCCGATGCCGCGGCCCCGATGGTCCGAGTGCACGTGGACCGACTCGATTTCAGCGCAGAGGCCGCCCCGGGCCTGGAGGTGCCGGAAGACGATCAGCTGGCACACGCCGACCACCTCGCCGCCGAGCTCGGCCACGAGCACGGCCCCGCTCGAGTCCTGCAGCGCCCGCAGCGCGGCGCGGTAGGGCGCGAGGTCGGAGGGATCCTCGGCCGAGATGGTGCCCGGCACGGCGCCCCGGACGAGGAGCTCCACGGCCCGCCCCAAATCGGCGTCGGTGGCCCGGCGCGTCACCAGGCCGGGCGGGATCTCAGGGGGTTCGGTGATCACGCCCGCCATTGTGATCCGGCTGGTTCAGTGCCCGCCTTTGCGCTCGCGCAACACGATGGCCCGGCGCGGACAGTCGCGGGCGGCTCGCCGGGCGGCGTCGGCCAGCTGCGGCGGCAACGGCTTGCCGTCGACGATCGGATAACCCCACTCGTCGAGGGTGATCGCCTCGGGGAGCAGCTCGGCGCAGTACCCGTAGGCGTCGCAGGCGACGGGGTCGATCAGGATCCGGAGCACGGTTCAGGCCACCTCCAGCGGGCGCGGGAACCGCAGCGCGGTGGGGCGGTCCCAGTGTGGGCACGGCGCGCCGCGCAGGTGCGAGCGCACATCGTGGGCGAACACGGTCAGGGCACTGCGGGTCAGGGCGACGGCACCGTCGGGGTGCCGGCACGCGCCGCGGCCGTTGACGTCGGCCAGCCGGCGTCCCAGTCGTTCGACCAAACCACCGTCGACCTGTCCCTGGGCGAGCCGACCCATGTCGTCCGCGATCGCCGGCAGCCCGTAGACACAAGGGCCGCATTGGCCGGCGCTCTGCTCAGCCAGGTACCGGCCGATGCGAGCGGACTCGGCGATGCCGCAGGCGTCCGCGCCGAGCACGACCACGATGCCGACGCCGGCCGTCGCCCCGATGGTCCGCAGCGAGAGTGAGGCATACGGCGTCGAGAAGTCGGCCGGCCCGACCCACGAGCCGCCGTAGCCGCCGACGAGGAGCGCCTGCGGGACTCCGGTCGGCGTGGCCCGCGCCGCGATCTCCGCCAGCGGCGTGCCCCGGTCGATCTCGACCACCCCGGGATGCTCCACCGCTCCCGAGACGGTGACGAGGGAGGTACCGGGGTCCTCGACCACCCCGTGCGCGCGGAACGGCGCCGGACCGGTACGGGCGATCATGGCCACGTGCGCCAGGGTCTCGGCGTTGTGCACCAGGGCGCCGCGGCGGCCGAGGCGCAGCGGGACGCCCTTGTCGGGCCGGAAGGCAGGCAGGGACGCACCCGACTGGATGTAGCCGACGAGCGCGGACTCCTCCCCGGCGACGAAGCGGTCGGGCGGCCGGACGAGCGTCTCGGAAACGGGTGAGTAGCCGGCCGCGGCGCGCTCGGCCATGGCGGCGCTCACCGCCGCAGCGACGTGGTCGCGCCCGGCCGGGACGCAGACGGTCACCCGCGCCGCCTCGCAGGCGGCCGCGAGCAGCTGGGCGCCGTCGAGAACGAGGTGCGGGTTGCGCAGCAGAAGCAGCTTGTCCTTGTCGCTGGCCGGCTCGCCCTCCATGCCGTTGACCACGATCGTGCCGCCGCGGCCGCCGGCGTGGGCGACGGCCAGCTTGATGGCCGCCGGGAAGTTGGCGCCGCCGCGTCCGGCGAGGCCCGAGGCCTCGAGCGCGGCGACGAAGCCCTCGCGCCAGGCTTGGTGGCGACGGGTGGGCAGTGGCACCGGGCCGAGGGCGGCCACGTGGCCGGGCAGGTCGCCCGGGTGGCCCAGCAGCCGGTAGCGGCCGAGGGTGGAGACGGCTTCGCTCGCGTTAGGCACGGGGCGCCGACCTCGGGCGGGCCGCGAGCTCCAGCTGCTTGGGCGGGACGCCCGGGGCCATGGCGTGCACAGTGCGGGTCGAGGCCTGCCGGGCGGTGGCGCGCAGGCGCCAGCCGAGCGCCGCGGCCACGGCGGCGACGCAGAGCACCCCGAGCCCGACGACCCAGGTCTCACCAGCGTCGGTCCCCATGCCGAAGGTATGGGCGAGCGCCACGGGCCAGCAGAGGTAGGCGAGCCAGTGCAGGGCGCGCCAGGCACCCGCGCTCATCCGGGAGCGCAACAGGCTCGAGAGGAAGACCGCCAGGACGAGGTCGACGCCGACGGCGCCGACGCCCACCCAGAAGCGGCTGTACTCGGAGGTGAACGGCACGACGACGGCAGCCCATCCGATGTTGACGTAGGTGTCGAGCACGCTCGTCAGGACGTGGATGCCGAGGAACACCATCGTGAGGATGGAGATGCGCCGGTGCATCTCCTGCTGGGCGAAACCGGGCCAGTTCCGCGCCCGTGCCCTCGAGGTGGTCGTGATACCCAGCACCATCGTGACGGTGAGGAGGACGAGCGCCATGAGGCCGCTGGCCCGGGTGGCGTACCAGAGCGCAGTCGAGCTCACGGCGAGTGCTCTTCTCGGGTTTCTTCGGGCCACCCGTTGAGGTGGACGACCTGGCCGTCGGAACGTACGAGGCGAACGGCCTGGCCGAAGGCGGCGATGCGGTCCAGGCCGGGCTCACCCCAGACCAGGGCCGCAGTCGTGACCATGTTGGCGTCGACGCAGCTGTCCCCGGTGGCGGAGACGAGCGTCCACGTCGTGGCGACGGAGTCACCCGTCCGCGGGTCGACGATGTGGTTGACGCTCCGGTTTCCTGCCATCCAACGTCGGGCGCCGGGAGCGGAGCTGGCCAGGCCACCGCGGTGGATCGCGACGACCTGGTCCACGGCGGCCGCGGGAGTCGACGACTCGTGGGCGATCCCGACGGCCCAACCGCTGGGGAAGGGCGGCCCGGCGACGGCGACGTCGCCGCCCAGGCTGACCAGCGCCGGTCCGTCGATCTCACGGGCAATGCGCGCCGCGGCGCGGTCGGCGGCCAACGCCTTGGCCGTCGACCCGAGATCGAGCCGGACGCCTCGCGGGATGCGCACGGTGCGGGAGTCGGGATGGAGATGCACGTGCGCGTATCCCGCCACCGGGCCAAGGACCTGCGGCGCGCCAGGGAGGGGCCGAGCGAGGACCTCCTGAAGGTCACGGTCGTAGCCGAGTGCGCCCATCGCGTTGCCGACCGTGGGATCGACCGCACCGGAGGTGCGCCGTGCCACCTCGCAGGCCACGTCGAGGGCTTCGTAGAGCAGGGCGCTGGCTCGGACCGGAGCTCCCGCGCCATCGTGCAAGGCCGAGAGCTCGGAGTCGTCCCGGAACCGGCTGCAGGCGCGGTCGATGTCGTCGAGCTCTGCCGCCAGCGTGAGCTCGGCCGCGTCCGCGGCATGCGGGTCGGCGACCACCACGGTGGCGGTGGTGCCGAGGGCCCGGAAGGAGCGCAAGGTGAGCTCGGGGGCCTGAAGGTCGGTGGCCGTGGTCATTGCGAGGTCCCCCCGGACGTCACCGTGGGCGTCGACGAGGTGCTCGTGGGCGATGAAGAGGATGAGGAGCCAGAGGACGTCGAGTCCGACGAAGACGAGGAGCCCGACGATGTGCTCGAGGGGGACGTGGTCGTGGTCGAGCCCGACATGCCGGACGAGGTCGACGGCGTGGTGGTCGCCGTTACGGACCCGGTGCCCGAGGTGGTCTTGGGCGGGCTGCTCGATCCGGGGTGCTCTCGGGCCACGACGATGCCCATGAACGCCGCAATCCCAGTAGCAGAGAAAACGGCCGCACGCGTCAGGTTCCGCACCCGGGCCCGCGCCCGGTCCCTCGATTCGGGTGTGCTCGGCTGCCTGGCACGTGACATGGGCTGATACCTCTGCTCTCGGCGTCGGCCCCTATACGACCATGTTCGTCTCGACGCTCACTCAGCACCCGCTGTGGACCTGCTGAGACATTCTGCCCGCAAGCCAGCCGGCTCACGCAGCACGGCAGCTACCATCGAGCCGCCGGAGCGGGCAAGGGAGAGTGATGCCGCAGGTCAACACCGTGCTCGGACCGGTCGACGGCGACGGGCTCGGCTCCACCCTCATGCACGAGCACATCTTCGTGCTGAGCCCGGAGATCGAGAAGACCGCTGACGAATGGGACGAGGATTTAGAGCGTGGGTGCGCCGTTGCCCGGCTCCGCGACCTGAAGCGCCACGGCATCGACACCCTGGTCGACCTCACCGTCATCGGCCTGGGACGCTCCATCCCGCGCGTCGCGGCCATCGCGGCGCAGGTGCCCGAAATCAACGTGGTCGTGGCCTCGGGCGTCTACACCTACAACGAGGTCCCGATGTACTTCCACTTCCGGGGACCGGGCACGGTGCTCGGCGGCGAGGAGCCGATGGTCGACCACTTCGTCCGGGAGGTCCGCGAGGGCATCGGGGATACCGGGGTCCGCGCCGGCATCTTCAAGTGCGCCACCGACCGCGCCGGCCTGACTCCCGGCGTGGAACGTGTGCTGCGTGCGGTGGCCCGCGCCCACCGCGCCACCGGGGTGCCGATCAGCACCCACACACCGACTCCGCCGCAGCCGTGGGGTCTCGAACAACAGCGGGTCTTCGCCGAGGAAGGCGTCGATCTCACCCGCGTCGTCATCGGCCACTGCGGGGGCACGGTCGACACGGACTACCACCTGGCCTTGGCGGCGAAGGGGTCCTTCCTCGGCTTCGACCACTTCGGCGTGCCCGGCATCACGCTGGAAGACCGAGTCGACGCCGTGGCGCGCCTGTGCGAGCGCGGCCACGCCGGACAGGTCGTGCTGTCCCACGACGCCATGTGCGTCGCCGACTGGTTCCCGCGCTCCATGGTCGACGCGTGGAAGACATGGCGCTGGACGTACATCTCTGAGGAAGTGCTGCCCGCGATGCGGAGCCGCGGGATCAGCGAGTCCGACATCACGACGATGCTCGTCGACAACCCGCGCCGCATCCTGGAGGGCGGCGCGCCCTACTGAACCGGCGATGGCCTTGCTGCAGACCGAGCTGCTGGCCCGACTGGCGGGAGCATTCCCCGACGAGGTGGCGTGGCGCAACATGGCCGACGACACCGAGCTCACGCTGGGCCGGTGGCACCGTCAGTCCAACCGCTTGGCGCGGGGCCTGGCCGAGCAGGGCCTGACGCCGGGTGAGCGGGCGGCGATCGTCATCCGCGACGAGGAGCCGTTCGAATGGCTCGTCGCCTACATGGCCGTGCACAAGGCCGGCGGGATCGCCGTTCCGCTGCTGGCCCGCGCCGGCGACGCGGAGCGGGACCGCGCCTTGGCTCATGCGGAACCGACGATCGTGCTGTGCAGCGAGGCGCCGGGCGGGCGGATGGGAACGGTCGTCACGACGGATCGTGGTTGGGCCGAGGTTCTCTCCGACGACGACTCCGAGCTTTCTCGACTCAGGGAGCACGACGACGTGGCCGACATCGTCTACACCTCGGGGACGACGGGCGAGCCCAAGGGTGTGGCGGTGCGCCACGGCGACCTCTCTTCGGTCGACCGCATCCCGGAGCGGTGGCTCGGCCTCGGCTTCCTCACCTGCTCGCCGTTCGCCACGACCAGCGGCTCCCTCCTCGTCTGGGGGCCGATGCGAGGAGGTCTGAGCGGATGGTTCCTGCCGCGCTTCGACGCGGCATGCTGGCTCGCCCACGTCGGCGCCGACCGCCCCGTGGCCGCCTTCCTGGTGCCGGCGATGGTGGAGCTCATCGTCGCCGCGCCCGAGTTCGACGAGACCGACCTCTCCAGCCTGGCGGCGATCAACGTCGGCAGCGCGCCCATCGCGCCGGCGACGCTGCGGAGGTTCGGCGACCGCCTCGACGGCGAGGTTCTCTTCGGCTACGGCATGACGGAGTTCGGCGCCGTCAGCGCCATGCCGAGGGGGGACGGAGGCCGACATCTCGGCTCGGTCGGCCTCCCTCTGCCCGGGGTCGAGGTACGGATCGTCGGCTCGGACGGCAAGGACGCGCCCGCGGGCGCGGTCGGCCAGGTCGCCGTGGCGGGGTCGAGGGGTTCACGCTCCTACTGGGGCGACCCCGACGGAACCGCCGATCGGTGGCGTGACGGCTGGTTGTTGAGCGGCGATCTCGGTCGGGTGGACGGGGACGGCTTCTTGTGGATTCAGGGACGGCTGGCGGAGACCATCGTGCGCGGTGGCCACAACGTGATGCCGGGCGAGGTCGAGGCGGCGCTGTTCGAGCACCCGGGCGTCTCCGAGGCCGCCGTGGCGGGGATCCCCCACGGTGTGCTCGGCGAGGACGTCGCGGCCTGGGTGGTGCTGCGCCAGCCGGTCGCGACGGAGGACCTCCGGTCCTTCCTGCTCGAGAGGCTGGCCGACTACAAGGTGCCGCGCCGCATCACGGTGGTCGGCGCCCTGCCCAGGAACGAGAGTGGCAAAGTCGTCAGGTCCGAACTCGTCGGGCGCGGGTCCGCGGACACGCCGTGAGGGCAACACGACGAGAGACACCATCGCGTCAGCACGAAGATGGACGATGCGGATGCCGGCTCCGGCCGGCAACGGCAGGAAGGAAGACATGACGTCTCGGTTCACGTTCGACTCCACCCGGTCGTACATCCAGGTGAGCGGTCGCTCGAGCCTGCACCCCATCGACACCGAGACCCGTGGGATCACGGGATGGTTCGAGGCCTCTCCCTCGGACAACGGGGCCATCGACCTGGCGGCCCCGGTGGCGGGCGAGCTCGAGCTCGCCGTGAACCGGTTGACGTCGGGCAACCACCTCTACGACCGCGAGCTGAGACGGCGCATCAACGCACGCCACTACCCCACTATCGGCGCCCGGCTGGTCGGTGTGGCGCCGTCCGCCGCGCACCGGACCTACCTCGTCACGGGTGACGTGACGTTCCACGGACGCACGCTGACGTTCGAACACGACTTGGCGATCCGCTTCGACCGTGACGAGGTCACCCTCTCGGGTGCGGACGTCTTCGACATCCGCCAATTCGGCATGGAGGCGCCCAGCATGCTCATGATCCGGGTGTACCCCGAGATCAGCGTGCGCCTCGAACTGGTCGGCCTGCGTGACGAGGCCTGAGCGGGGCGGGAAAACGCGCCGGGCCCCCGACACTGGCCTTTCGGCCGTGCCGGGGGCCCGAGCGACGGATGAGGTCGTCAGTGATCAGTACTTCTCAATGAGAGTCTCGTCGACGCCGCTGCCATTGACGTAGTAACCCACGGCCTGGCAGGACGTGGTCGTTGGGCACGACACCCCATAGAGGTAGTTGTCGTTGCTCCCGCTCACGTTCGGCGTGGTCTGGACCGACCAGCTGCTGCCGTTCCACGACTCGGCCAGTGTGAGATAGGTGCCGACCGAGTTCACATATTGGCTCACGTAGTGACCAACCGCCTCGCAGGACAGCTTCGACGGGCATGCCGCGCTGTACATGGCGTTGTTGTAGAACGGGCTTGCGTTCGGGCTGCTCTCGGTCGACCAGGTGCTGCCGTTCCACGCCTCGGCGAGGGTGTTGTATGCCTGGGGGGTTTGCGAAGCGTTGAAGAAGTCGCCAACGGCCTGGCACGAGGCCTTCTTGCAAGACACCCCGTAGAGCTGGTTATTGCTCGTCCCGATGTCCGAGCTCGTGGCCAGCGACCAGCTGCTGCCGTTCCACGACTCTGCGAGAGTCTGGTAGTCACCGCTGCCGTTGACGTCGTATCCCACGGCCTGGCACGAGGTCGCACTCTTGCACGAGAGAGACGTGAGTTCGTTGTCACCCGCCCCTACGTTGGGGCTGCCCAGGAGCGTCCAACCGCTGCCGTTCCACGACTCGGCCAGAGTCTGATCCACGCCGCTGCCATTGACGTAGTAACCCACGGCCTGGCAGGACGTGGTCGAATTGCACGACACGCCTGAAAGGTAGTTGTCGTTGCTGCCGCTGACGTTCGGAGTTGACGAGATCGACCATTTGCTGCCGTTCCACGACTCGGCAAGCGTCAGATAGGTGCCGACACTTCCCCCTTCTTTGTGGTCCATGTCGCGCAATGTGGCGCCGAGCACCAAGCCGAAGCCGGAGTCGCGCTCGATGAGATGCGAGTGCCCGACCGCCTCATAGCGAGTCGGACCTCGTGACGGGATCCACTCCGCCGGTGGACACTCGAGGCCGCGCAGGTGGAGACGATGTCCGCGGCGAAACGATCCGCTCCATCGATCACGAGCACGACCTGGCGTGTCCTCAGCGCAAGACGCAGGTCGGTCGGATCGAGCGTTTCGGTTCCGAGTGAGCGGGCAAGAGCGGCCTCGAGTCCGAGTGCAATCACGGTGCCACTCAGGTCGAGCCACGAAATTTCGCAACCACTTTCACGGAGGCGTCTCGCGACTTCTCTGGCCAGCGCAGTCTTGCCCACGCCGGAGACGCCGCCAATGGAGACCGTGACATGGCCTGGTTCGAGCATTGCGGCCACGAGCTCGTCCACTTCGAGCCTTCGCCCGACGAAGAGGTCTGCGTGGTTCGTGGGCGTTTCGTGAGGGCTGTCCCCGCCTTCCTCCGGCCGATGTCGGCTCGACATGCGAAACGCTGCCCGCCTTCCTGAATTGTCCTGCCCGACCCCGGCTCCGGGCCGCTCCGCTGTGGAGAAACTGAGAATAGTTCGGCTGATGGTGAGGTCGGAGTCGGGGTCGGCCCGGGGGGCGAAGCTCAAGACCAGTCTGCTCATTGATGGTGCAATCTTTCGGTGCGCCGTACGACCCCTCCCTCGGTCTGAACGGAACATCGGGTCCCACTACGTCTTCGAGTTCGCTGAGCCTGACCCCGACGGCCCAGCTGTCGGGGACTCTCCTCGTGCGGAGCGATGAGGCCTTGTCGTGTCGACATCGCGACCGGCCGATCAAACTACGGTGCCTCGTATCACCAGCCATTCAATGGGCCGAGAACCGGCGCGTCGCACACCGCCATGACGGCAACGTCCCACCGCGCGCCCCGCCGAGAATCCGGTGGTCGGAGGTGGGCGGCGCGAATCGTCGCAGCCGCCGTCGTCGTCGCCGCGCTCGGCGGTCTCCTCGTCGGGGCCTTCCACGGAGCTCGCCAGTCCTCGTCGATGGCCACCGCAGCAGATGCCCGGTCATGGGAGACCGATGCGGCCTACTGGGCGTGCCTCGACGCGCAGGCGCATAGCCTCGTCGTTCCCGGTGAACACATCTGGTACGACACCCGCAGTCTGGCCACCTGGGTCACCCTCGAGAAGGTGTTCGCTCCATGGACTGTGGGAGTGAGCGAACGCAGTCAGGCCCGAGTCTGGGTATCACTGCGGCCGGCGCGGGGCCGGGACCAATGCCTCGGCACCGTCGTGGCGGGTGCTCGACCCGAGGACGCAGACGGTCGCGTCGTCGTACGCACCGGAACGGGCGGATCGTTTCGCGGCCGTCACCCACTTCCGTCAACGCCCGAATGACGACGGCCGGAGCCGCCGTGCTCTCCCTCGTCGTCCTGGGAGGGGCAGGTGCCATCCCCGTCATCACGATCGTCGGCGTCCGCTGGCACGCACTCCCCCTGGCACCACTGGCGGGCGCGGTGCTGGCGGGCGTCGCCGGCGCCTGCACCCTGGCGATCGCCGGCGCCATCGTGCCCTGGTTCGCCGCCCTGGCGGTGGCGGCGGCCTTGGCATCGCTGGCGATCGGCAGGCGGTTCCCTGGGGGGCGCCTGGCGCGGAGGAGCGAACCCGCCTCGATCCGCCGCGCCGGCTGGGCCGGCGCAGTGCTCGTCCTGGCCGCGACCGCGTGGTCCCTCCGGCCCTTGCGCGTCCCGTCCGTGGGGTGGGACGCCAGGGCCATCTGGATGCTCCGGGCGTCGTGGTTCGCGGGTGGCCATGGTTTCCTCAGCGCGTCGTTCCGTGACCCCACCGAATTGCTGGCCCACGCGTCCTATCCCCCTTTGATCAGCTCGGCGGTCGCGGTCAGCTGGGGGATCACGGGCGTCCATACGGATCGACTGGGCGTCGTCGTGGTCGCGTTGCTCAATGGCTGCGCCGCCGCGGCGCTCGGCTGGGCTCTGGTGGAGGCGGGCCTCGAGGCGGCGCGCCGAGCGGACACCTCAGCGCGACGCACGGTCGCGCTCGCCGTGGGCACCGCGGCCGGACCGCTCCTGACGCTGGCGGCGTTCGAGGTCGCCGGGCCCTTCGCCACCAATGGCTACGCCGATCCGCTGTGGTCGATCGCCGCCGCAGCGGCGGTCGCCTACGGCCTCCTCCTCCCGTTCGAGGCCCGACGCGTGGGCGTTGCCGCCATCCTTGTGGCGGTGGCAGGCCTGACCAAGCAGGAAGGGGTCGCGACGGCCATGGCCCTGACTGTGCTGTTGGTCCTTCGTTCCCTCGCGCACTGCGGCCCGGCCGGTCCTCGGCGGCGAGCCGCAATGCGGGGGTGTGTCGCTGCGGGCTTGGGCGGCCTCGCCCTGCTGGCCGTCTGGCCGCTGCTGGGCCGGCTCCTCCATGCGCCTCCCGACGTGAACACGAGCGGTGCTCGCGTCGGGACCGTCTGGCACCGCACGGACCTCACGGCGCATTGGATGGCCCCGCACCTCCACGTGGTCCTCCTCGCCGTCCCGGTCGCCCTGGCCGGGGCGCTGTTCCTCCGCTCGGCGCGCCGCGCCACGGGACTCGGCAACGACGGGTGGGCATGGGCCGGCCTGGCGTCCGGACTGCTGGTCGTCGGATGGGCCTACGCCTCCGGGCCGGGCAACACGGCCTTGTGGCTCCTGACCTCCGTTCACCGCACGACGATGTTCCCCGCGATCACGGCGTGGTTGATCGTCGGAGGCTGGGCGGTGGCGGCGACCGGGACCCCGGTGGTCGGTGCGCCAGCCGGCGCACGCGACGTGGAGTCGGTCCCGGTCGGGGTCGCCGCGGGAGAGGTGCCACGCGAAAGCACCAGCGACGGGCGCTGACAGGGGCCGCGGCGTCACCGGATGGTCACGACCGGTGCGTTCGCGTTGGCGTTGGATGCAGGGACCCGCGGGTTGGGCCAGAGTGGACCGAGCCGCATCACGGTCCAGTCCGAGGAGGAACGATGGGTCGACTACAGGATCGGGTGGCGATCGTCACCGGTGCCGGTGACGGGATCGGTCGGGCCGTGGCCCGGGCCTTCTCGCGGGAGGGGGCGCGCGTCCTGGTTGCCGAGCTCCGTGCGGATGCGGGTGATCGGTTGGCCCAGCAACTCACCGCGGAGTTCGGGACCGAAGCCCTGGCCGTCACCACGGACGTCGCCGACGAGACAGCCGTCCGCGAGACGGTCGCCGCCGCTCTGGAGCACTGGGGAACGGTGGACATCCTCGTGAACAACGCGTGGGGGGGCGGAAGCCTGAGCCGCGTGGAGCACAAGACGACGGAGCAGATGGCCCACGGCCTCCGGGTCGGCCTGCTCGGCCCGCTCTGGGCGATGCAGGCGTCGCTCCCGGCGATGCGCGCCCAAGGTCGCGGCAACATCGTCAACATGTGCTCCCTCAACGGTGTCAACGCGCACATGGGGACCGCCGAGTACAACTGCGCCAAGGAGGCACTGCGCGCGCTCACCCGGACCGCGGCACGGGAGTGGGCTCCCTACGGGATCGTGGCCAACGCCATCTGCCCGGCGGCGAAGACCGCCGCCTCGCGGGCCGTCTTCGCCGCGAACCCCGAGCTCGAGGTCATGGCCGATGCCGCCAACCCCATGGGCCGCCTGGGCGACCCCGAGACCGACATCGCGCCGGTGGCGGTGTTCCTGGCCAGCGACGACGCCCGCTACCTGACGGGGAACACGCTGTTCGTGGACGGGGGCAGCCACATCAACGGCGTCGCCTGGTCGCCTGACCTCCCCGACGGTCCGTGACCACCGGGCCCGGCTCCGACCCGATCGCGTGGCTCGTGGCCCACGAGCAGATACGCCAGCTGGCGAGCCGCTACGCCGTCGCGCTCGACGCGCGTGATCTGGACACCCTCGTCGGACTGTTCGTCCCCGACGTGCGGGTCGGGAGCCACCGGGTGGGACGAGACGCGTTGAGAGCCAACTTCACCGAGCAGTTGCGCGACCTCGGCGTCACCATCCTCCACGTCGCCAACCACGTGATCGACGTCGTCGACGAGGACCATGCCACCGGCATCGTCTCGTGCCGGGGCGAGATCGAAATGGGCGCGAAATGGATCGTTCAGTCGATCCAGTACCACGACGTCTACGAGCGGGGCGAGGGGACCTGGCTCTTCGTCCGCCGCCGCCACCTGTTGTTCTACGGCGCCGACGTGCTCGAGCGACCGATCGGGCTTCCACCCGCGCACTGGCCGGCCAGCGCCACGGGGAAGGGCGAGCTCCCCGAGGCCCTCCCCACCTGGCGGGCCTTCCACGAGGGCCTGACATGACGCCGCACCGAGACCTCCGTGAGGATCTACCGGAGAGGCGGCGCTGAGCCGTCAGAGGCCGGGCGACGCCGTGGTTCGTGTCCCGACTCCGAGCGGCAGCATTCGGTTGCCCGTGTCGCCAGTTCGACCAGCGCAGCCACCACCTCGTGGACGACTCCGTCCTGTCGGGGCCTCAAGATCTCGCCGAAAACCCCGATTCCACGCAGGCCCGGTGGCAACTCGACCTGGACACCATGCGCCGCTGGCAGGTTGACCGGGTTGTCGGGATGAAAGCCGAGCCGAACCCGCTCGTCAGCAACGTGGTAGCCGGCGAAGCGCCGGTCGAACAGCTGGCGCGCCTCACGGAGCAGTTGCGCGTTCAGCCCCCCCACGATGATCCCGCGCAATGGCGCGGTCTGCTTCCCGCGAAGCGCCGGGCCGTACGGTTCGATGATGAGGCCGCGGCCGGGATCGCACCAGAGGGCAAACCCGTCGCGTCCGAATCCGTGTACCGAGATGGCGACCTCCACGTGGTCCAAGAACGCCCGCAAACACGTCGAGTGGTCGGGATTGTGCAACCGGGAGGTGAGATGAACCCGCAGCCCGGACGGGTGCACAATGGCGTAGTAGGACGCACCCGCTTGCTCGGCTGCCCGCCGGGCGATGTGCTCGGTGCCCCGGTCCTGAGATCCGCCGTGCAGGGCCATGAAGCCGACGTTGGAACGCAGGATGCACTCCTCCCCGACTCCGGGCATCGTCAGCAGCTCGGCCAGGTCCATCTCCCCAGGTTCGCGCGAGATCGGCATGGCTCCGCTCGGCCGCCCGTGAGCGCCTCGAAAGGGACCGGCGAGGCCGGGCCCCACCCAATTGAACGGCCGCAGCGTCGTTCGCTCCGTCCGGGCCAACGACCCTAACGAAGGACGACTGGAAGACGGATGGGAAGGTCGGCCGACGATTGACCGATGTCGATCCCGTACAGGCCCGGCACCGTTTCGAACGAAGAGTCCGAATAGATCTGAAACGCGGTCCGGGGAAGGGTCAAGCTGACGACATCCGAGCCTGACGGCCGAAGGGTGACCCGGGCGAAGGCTCGTAGTTGTTCTGGCGGCTCTCCTGTTGTCGCTGCGTCATGGACGTAGGCTTGGACCACATCGGTTCCCGACCGTGAGCCGGTGTTGTGCACCGCGACGTGGACCACGAACCCGGATGCTGTCTCTTGCACCGTCGGTTTGGAGAGGTTGAAGGTCGTGTAGTCCAGTCCGAATCCGAACGGGAAGAGCGGCCTCACGCTATTGGCCTGATACCAGCGATAGCCGACTTCGAGCCCCGAGCCGTAGCTCACCACAGAGTCAACACCGGGGAATTGGCTGCTCTGGCTCACGGGTTGAGCTGACTCGCTCGCCGGGAACGTGATCGGGAGCCGACCCGCCGGATCCACTCCCCCGGTGAGCACTGCCTCGATGGCGTTGCCATCCTCCTCTCCGGGATACCAGGCCTCCAGGACGCCGGCGACCTTGTCCAACCAGGGCATAAGGACGGCGCCGCCGGTATTGAGCACAACGATGGTGTTCGGATTCGCCGACGCGACTGCCGAGATAAGGGTATTCGAATCGTCGCTGAGAATGAGGTTGGGCTGGTCGGCACCTTCGGTGGAGAAATCGCCCGCGAAGACGATGGCGACCTGGGCTTTGCGGGCTGCGGCGACGGCAGCACCGATCTGGCGCGAAACATCGACGATGGAGAATTCGAGGAGAAGGGTGGTGAACAACCGAGAACCACTCGGCCGTGAAGGTGTAGCTGTGCCCGGCACGGAGTGCGACCGTCGTGGCCCATGTCGTCCGGGCATGGAGGCCTTCCGACGCCAGCAGAGAGCGACCGTCGATGTACAGCCAGGTGTCGCCGATCTGCTGCAAGGAGACTTCGTACACACCGGTGTTGTGAGCGCGCAGGACCGCGCGCCAGTGAC
This sequence comes from uncultured Acidimicrobiaceae bacterium, assembly GCA_963828505.1. Taxonomy (GTDB): domain Bacteria; phylum Actinomycetota; class Acidimicrobiia; order Acidimicrobiales; family RAAP-2; genus Bog-473. The sequence continues at coordinate 5,677 of CAWHFM010000009.1, read as the reverse complement.
TCCAACCTTCGCCGGAGCCCGGGTGTGACGCCGTAGCGACGGCGGCTGAGACGTTCGCTGCGGAGTCGATTGAGAGGTCGGACTTGCCTGGTTCGCCGCTCACCCGCGTTCGTGTTTCGAGGGGTAGCGGGGTGCCGCTCACGATGTCCGCGTCGCTCAACTGATCGAGATCCAAGGTGGCGGGGCCACCCTGGGCGTAACTGACCCGGACCTTCTTGCCGAGGTGCGCGCGAAGGGCGGCCAGGGGAGTCACCACGAATGGGGCTTTGACCCGGGAGCTGCCTCCACCGGAGGTCTGTGGATGTGTCGAGCCGTCCGTCCCGATGACAGCCACGGATCGCACGTGTGCTGAAAGGGGAAGAATGCCCCTGGCGTTCTTGAGGAGGACCACGCTGGCCTCGGCGGCTCGCAAGGCCACTGCTTTGTGAGCGGGCGACTCGGCTGGCGTCGCCAATGTGCCCTTGAGTGGGTGGGCGATCATCCCGTAGGCGAACATTCTCGACAGCACCGACTCGACGGCGCGATTCAGATCCGCAACCGGCAACGTCCCCGCCTTGACGAGCTTGACCAACGACGCGGCCGATCCGGGTTTGATGAGCGACAGCCCGGCGGCAAAGGCCTGTGCCGGCTGCTGGACGGCGTACTGGTCAGAGCGCACGAAGCCGGTAAACCTCCAGCTCCGAAGGGTCGAGTAGATGTACGGGTCCGAGCAGTCGTTGATGCCGTCGAGTGATCCGTATGAGCACATCACCGAGGCGAGGTGTGCTTTCTCGACCGCTGCCGCGAACGGTGCGTCGTAGAGCTCGGCCAAGGCTCGGAGTGGAACCACCTGGTCGAGTCGAATGCGCGCCGTCTCCTGGGTGTAGCCGGTGAAGTGCTTGGCATCTGCCATGACGCCGGCCGATTGGATGCCGTCGATATTCGCCACGCCGAGCACCGTTGTCAGGTAGGGGTCCTCTCCGAACGTTTCGAAGATCCGACCACTCTGGGGTACACGGGCGAGGTTGAGTTCGGGTCCCTGGGCGACGCCGAAACCCTTCGCCCGAGCTTCGGCGCCCAGAACCTGTCCGGTCGCGCGCGCGATCGCCGGATTGAAGCTGGCGGCGACACCGATGGCGGCAGGGAGTTGGGTGACGCCGGACACACGGTAGGCAACTCCATTGGGGCCGTCGGTAAGCGTCAGCGGAGGAATGCAGAGCGATGGGACACCCGTATTCACGTTCTCCGTGCGGCCGCTGGTGCGAAGCACGACAAAGCCGGCTCTCTCGGGAAGCGTCATTCTCGCCACGACGTCTGAGGCGAGCGTCGCCGGAGTGTCGCGATGGTGGAGCGAGGCGGCGACCCACGGGCAGCGCCGAGCACGCCCGAGCGCCCGCGCGCCCGAGGCCGAGTTGGTGACGGCGCCACCGACGCCGTGCAACATTGTCAGCAGCCCGGCAGCCAGCACGACGAGGCCGATCGATCCCCGGAGCGCGCGCGCTCGAAGATGAGAAGAGTGGGGTCTACGTTTCAACGTGCCACGGACCTGATCATGGTCAAGCGAACGTCGTGATCATGGCAGAAGATTCTTGCAGCGACGAGAGCTCGATCCTCGTCAGCGCCGGGCAGATGCGCTTGGATGCCGGTCGCGGAGGCGTCGGTGCTTCAGCGCGCTCACCCGCTGGCCAGATCAGAGGCCGGCCAACGGGGCCGAAGGATCTCACGCGCAAGGCGGATGGGCTACGAACGTCATCATCGCGGCTGGCCGCACGGCTACCCGCGCGGCGGTTGAGGTAGGTCCCGGCAGCGTGACCAAGGTTCTCCGTCCAGTGGCCGACTCTTGGAGGACTCCAGGGAGCTCTTCGTGCGCCACAGGGCCCCGTCGAGACCGGGGGTGACGGCGGGGCTCACGAGACGTTGGCGAAGTACGGGTCAGCGCTCCCGCGGTGGATCACCGCGAAGTCAATCGTTTCGGGCGACCTCGGGACCGGTGATCCGATTGAGGAGCGGGAACGTTGAGGCGATGATCGCAAGTGACGCAGCGAGCCCACCGAGGACGGTCGCCCAGTAGGCGATTCCGGGGATGCTGAACGCGATGTCGACCTGGGAGTGGAGATAGAGCGCAGCAGAAGCCAGACCAACCAGGATCGATACTGCGGCGACGAGGAGGAGTGGTAGCGCACTCTCCAGCGCCACGACGCGGTGCAAGAGAGCGGTGGGGACACCGGTGAGCCTGAGCAAGCTGAAGGGACGCTTGCGTTCGCCCAACCCGGCGACGATGTTCACCGCGAGGCTGCAGGCAGCGATGACGAGGCTCGCCACGATGATCACGTCGGTCATGTCTTGGATCATGGCGAGAAGCCGCGCCGTCGACGGATCGAATGCGTCGACCGCGACCCCCCCTCCCTGGAACGGGAAGACCCGTTCTAGCGTCGTCCGTGCCCGTTCGATGGCACTCGACGATCCGTTGGTGGCAATGACAACTGCGTCGACGGGGAGCCTCCCGACGTCCGCCACCGACAGCTGAGCCGACGGCCAGACCGTCGTCGACGCGTGCGAGTTGTGCCCCAGGAGGTTCGAAAGGAAGTAGCCGATGCTCGCCACCGTCGTTCCCGGAGCGCACTTGCCGATGGCAGGCGTCTTCGCCAGTTGGTCGCACACGACGACCCCGAACGAGTTCCCAAGTCGACCTTGGGACGAGTTCTGGTGGACCACCGTCACAGCTCGCATCCCAGGTGTGGCGCGCAGCTGGGCCAGCACGTGGCTCGAGACGGAGGGAACTTGGGCGGAAGCAGGACAATTCGACGTCGAGAAACTGCAAAATGGATCGGCGAGGGTGCCTCGCCCTGCGCTCCCTCCGCCGGACGTGCTGGCGTCGGCGGCGATGGAGCTGAGCGCACCGATCAGTGCACTGGTGACGAAGAGGGCGATCACCAGGCCACTGACGAAGCGGAACGCCGCCTTGGGGTTGTCGAGGAGCCGACGACCGGCGATGAGCGTGGCGGGGCGATTGGCGCGATACACCATCAGTCGTGAGCCCGCGGTTGTGAACCAGGGTCCAGCGAGAACCAACCCCACGATAAGGAGCACGAAGCCCACCAGCAGCTCGAGAAGCTGACCGCCGTTGCTGCCCGGCTTGCCTGACGCGTCGAAGTATGCGAGCAGGGCGATGCCGGCGAACAGCGGGATGACCCGGACGATTCTCGGTGGGCGGGACGCCGCTCGGCGGCTCACGCCGAGCGGCGATATCTGGACCCGTCTTAGCGCGAGCTGCGCAGACACGACAGCGGCCATCGGGACGCCGATCACGACGAGCGCGACGTCGATCCAGTGCAGCGAGAGGTCGCCTTGAGCGAGGGGCGCTCCGGTGAACGGCACGCGGTAGAGCAGCGGTCGGAAGACGAAGAACAGGGCGAAACCGACGGCGACGCCGACGACCGCCGCCACGACCGCCTCCACCGCTGACACCACAGAGATCTGACGCGGCGTCGCGCCGACGAGCCGCATCGCAGCGAAGCGCTCCTCGCGCCGCGCCGCCGACAGCCGGCTCGCGGTGGCGATCAAGATCAGCACGGGAAGCAAGAGGGCGACCGCTCCGCCGACCAGGATGAATTGCAGGACGGGTCCACTCCCGATGGTGCTCTGGCAGGCATAGCAGTTCGCCGGCGTGCGTTGGATGGCTCCGACCGCGACCGCGCCAGGTACACGCGAGAGTTGGCGCGTGGTGTGGCCGATGACGATGATCAGCGAGTTCGGGGACGGCAAGGCCGCTGCCCCGATGGTCCCGATCTGATGCCCCGGAAACCGGTCGCGCAGCTCATTCGCCGGTTCGGAACGAAGGAGCCCCGTGAGGGCGGGCGAGGCAAAGTAGTCACCCGGTCCTGGCAGGTGGCCAAGCCCTGGTGGGAGCGGAGCGTTCGACCCGGTTGCGGCAACGTCGATCCGGTCGATCGTTTGGTTGCCGAACTGGTCTGTGCTGGACAGCCACCACAGCTGGTCGGATGTCGAGGTCGGTTGTGACGCCTGCGCAGAGGTGTCGAGCCACGCACCGCGGTCGGTTTGAGCGTGCAGACCGTTGACGCCGGCCAGCGCAGCCAGCAGCAGAGCGACGCCGAGGGCGACGGCTGCCGCGGTCACGAGGACGCGGAGCGCTGCCTCGCGACCGCTTCCCAACGTCAAACGCAGGCCGAGTCGGATCATGGCGCGACCGGTGCCATTGAGGTCACGCGCCCGTCGCGGACGATCACCTCGCGATCGGCGTAAGCGGCGACGCGGGGCTCGTGCGTGACCAGGATCACCGTCGATCCCTGTTCGCGCGCGGCCTGTGTCAGGAAACCCATGACCAACTCCCCGTTCAGCGAGTCGAGCGACCCCGTCGGTTCGTCGGCGAAGAGCACGTCGGGTTGGGCCACAAGACCGCGTGCCAAGGCGACCCGCTGCGCCTGGCCGCCCGACATCTCGCCGGTGCGGTGTCGCTCCATGCCTTTGAGGTCGAGACGTTCGAACCAGCTCCGCGCCGCACGGAGGGCCTCGTCACGGTGCACGCCGCCGAGCAACAGGGGCAGCGCCACGTTCTCCTCAGCGGTCAGTTCGGGCACGAGCTGGCCGAACTGGAACACGAAACCGAAGCGATCACGCCGCAGCCGGGAGCGCTCAGCCTCTCGAATCGCATCAAGACGTTGGCCGTCGAAGTAGACCTCACCGGACTCCGGGACCAGGATGCCCGCCAGGCAGTGGAGCAGCGTCGACTTGCCCGAGCCGCTCGGGCCCATCACGGCGACGACCTCCCCCCTTTTCACCGAGATGTTGGCCCCGCGAAGGGCAGGGGTCTCACCGAAGGAGAGCACGAGGTCCCGTCCCTCCATGACCGCGCATCCGGCATTGACCGCTGAGGAACCGTTCGTCCCATTCATCACGCCACCTCCTCGGCGAGGGCCGCGAGCCGAGCCTGGGTGAGATCGATCCAGCGCAGATCGGCTTCCAAATGGAAGAGGCCGTGGTCGGCCAGCAGAGCGCCGACCAGGCCGTCTCGTTGCTTGAGTTCGGTGAGCTCGCGCATCCGCTGGAGATGCGCCGCGCGCTGTGCATCGAGGTACTCCTCCGTGGGTCGACCCAGCATCAGCGAGAGAACGACCTTGACGAAGAGATCGGTCTGGAGGTGGGGCTCAGGCGCGAGGGGCTCGGCAAGCCACGCCTCGATCTGGCACTTCCCGGTCTCGGTGATGGTGTAGCGCTTGCGGTCTGGACCGGCTCCGGGCTCAGACTCGCCGGCGATGGCCTTCCCGTCCCTCGCGAGGCGGGCCAGGGTGGCGTAGACCTGGCCGTACGGCAGTGGACGGCCGCGTCCGAAGTAGGTGTCGTAGTCGCGCTTGAGGTCGTAGCCGTGGCTGGGTTCACGGTCGAGGAGCCCGAGCAGGGCCATGGGTACGCTCATACTCCAGAGAATACTCTCAATGTATACGTGCGGTCAATAGTCGGCTCGGGCTGGGGTTGCCATCGAGGTGGGGATCACGGGATTCCGAGCAGGCGTCCGAAATCCGACTGGTGCCGCCTGAGGGCAATTGTGGCTGGCGCCTCGAACGGTTTTGCTCCGCCCCCTGTACAGGTTCCGTTATTCGGAATAATGTATGTCGAGGAGCAGCCCTGTCCTCAGGTGTACGACGTTCCCCCACACGCCCCTCTTCCGTCCCCCGCGGCA
>CAWHFM010000008.1:0-109872 GCA_963828505.1 uncultured Acidimicrobiaceae bacterium | reverse complement strand
TCCTGTTCGTGCAGAACATCACCGGATTCATGGTCGGGACGCGGTACGAGCAGGGCGGCATTATCAAGGACGGGGCCAAGCTCATCAATGCGGTCTCGAACTCGACGGTGCCGCACCTCACGCTCATGGTCGGCGCCAGCTACGGCGCGGGCAACTACGCCATGGCCGGACGCGCCTACGATCCGCGCTTCGTCTTCACCTGGCCCAACCACCGCATCGCGGTCATGGGCCCCAAGCAACTGGCCGGCGTGCTCTCCATCGTGCGCCGCAACGCGGCCGAAGCGGCCGGGCGCCCCTTCGACGAGGAGGCCGACGAGGAGCAGCGCGCCGCGACCGAGCACCAGATAGAGGAGGAGTCGACGGCGCAATACGCCACCGGCCGGCTGTGGGACGACGGCATCGTCGACCCGCGCCACACCCGCACCGTGCTGGCCATCGCGCTCACGGCCGTGCACTCGGCGCCGGTGCGCGGGACGGCCGTCTTCGGAGTGGTGCGGCACTGATGGCGGAGGCGCGTGCGACCCGTTCGCCCCCCACGACTCCGGCGACCCCGACGACGCCCGCGACCAGGCCGCTGCGCCGGGTGCTCGTGGCCAACCGGGGCGAAATCGCCCGCCGCGTCATCCGCGGCGCGCACGACGCCGGCTGCGAGGCGGTGGCCGTGTACGCGCGCGACGACGCACGCAGCCCGCACGTGGCCGAGGCCGACGCGGCGGTGGCGTTGGCGATGGGCGCTCCCGGTTCAGGTCTCGCCTCCACCTATCTCAACGCGTCGGCCCTCGTGGCGGCGGCGCGGCAGGCCGGCGCCGACGCGCTCCACCCCGGCTACGGGTTCCTCTCGGAAAGCCCCGACCTGGCCCAGGCCTGCCAGGAGGCGGGCGTGGTGTGGGTGGGCCCTCCCCCCGAGGCCATGCGCGTCATGGGCCACAAGGCGAGGGCCAAGGAGGTGGTGGCCGGCGCGGGCGTCCCGGTCCTGCCCGGAGCCGTCGTCGTCCCGGGGGGCGACCTCGCCGCCGCGGCAGCGCGGGTCGGCTTCCCGCTCCTGGTCAAGGCCTCGGCGGGCGGGGGCGGCCGCGGCATGCGCGTGGTGGCGCACGCGGACGAGCTGGCGGAGGCGCTCGCCGCCGCGCAGCGCGAGGCGTACGCCGCATTCGGGTCGGACGAAGTGTTCGTCGAGCGCTTCCTGGCCGCGCCGCGTCACGTGGAGGTGCAGGTGTTCGCCGACGCCCATGGCGGTGTCGTCCACCTCTTCGACCGGGAGTGTTCGGTACAGCGGCGGCACCAGAAAGTGGTCGAGGAGGCCCCGGCGTCGGTTGTCCCGGGCCCAATGCGTCAGCGCATGTGGGACGCGGCGGTCGCCGCCGCCCGCGCCGTCGGCTACGAGAGCGCGGGGACGGTCGAGTTCCTGGTCGAGGGGAGCGAATTCTGGTTCCTCGAGATGAACACGCGCCTGCAGGTCGAGCACGGCGTGACCGAGCTCGTGACCGGGCTCGACCTGGTCGGCCTGCAGCTGGCGGTGGCGTCGGGCCGGCCGCTCCCCTTCACTCAGGCCGACGTCCGCGTGTCGGGCCACGCCGTCGAGGTCCGTTTGTGCGCCGAGCGGCCCCGGGAGGACTACCGGCCCACGCCGGGGACCGTGACCCACGTGCGCTGGCCCGAAGGGCGGGGGCTGCGCACCGACCGCGGCGTCGAGACGGGCAGCACCGTCGGTGCCGCCTACGACTCGCTCGTGGCCAAGATGATGGCGCACGGCTCCGACCGCGACCTGGCGGTCGACCACCTGGCCCGGGCGGTCCGCTCGCTCGAGCTGGACGGCCTCGAGACCAACCGCGACCTGCTCTCCGCCGTGCTCGACGACGACGCGTTCCGCCGCGGCGAGGTCGACGTCCACTATCTCGATGGCCGGCCCGACCTGCGGGACGCGGCCGTGCCCGAGGCGGCGCGCCACCGTCACGCCGCCGCGGCCGCCCTGGCGCTCCTGGCCGAGCGAGGCGGGCACAGCCTCGTCCCGGTCCCGGCCGCGGGTTGGCGCAACGTGGGCACGGCGCAGCACGCGGACGAGCTGCGCGACGGCGCGGGCACGCTGCTCGTGCGGGCCCCGGCGCCGGATGCGCCGGTGTCGGTCCAGGTGGGGGACCGCTGGCAGGAGGTCGGGACGGGCACGGCGTCGGACGGGTCAGGTGGGACGGGGGATATGGGCGGGACCGAGTCGACGGTAGACCTCGTGGCCGCCACGGACGGCCTGCGTCGCCGCTACCTGATTCGCTTGGGCGCCCACGGTGTCGGCGTGAACGGGCCGGAGGGGCAGTCCGCCTTCGCGCTCCGCCTCCCCGACGACGACGACGAGCGCGGGGGCGTGGCGGGGGAGTGCCGGGCCCCGCTGCCCGGTGCCGTCACCAAGGTCCTGGTCGCGGCGGGCGACGTCGTGGCCGAGGGGGATCCACTCGTTGTCCTCGAGGCGATGAAGATGGAGCACACGCTGCGCGCCGACGGCGCCGGCTCGGTGAGCGAGGTGGCCTGCGCCCCGGGCCAGCAGGTCGACGTCGGCGATCTGCTCGTGTCGTTGGAGCCGGCATGAACGCCCGTCCGGGCTCGGGAACACTCCGCGTGGCGAACTGCAGCGGGTTCTTCGGTGACCGCGTCGACGCGGCGCGCGAAATGGTCGAGGGCGGCCCTATCGACGTGCTCACCGGAGACTGGCTCGCCGAGCTGACCATGTACATCCTGCACAAGACGCGCCAGCGCGGCGGCGGCTGGGCCCGCACCTTCCTGCGCCAGCTCGAGGACGTGCTGCCGGCCTGCGTCGAGCGCGGCATCACCGTCGTGTCCAACGCCGGCGGGCTCGACCCCGAGGGGCTGGCCGACGCGGTGCGCGAGCTCGGGCGCCGCCAGGGCCTCGACGTCGCGGTGGCCTCGGTGTCGGGCGACGACATCACGCCGCGCCTGGACGAGCTGCGCGCCACCGGCGAGCGCTTCATGAACCTCGACACGGGGGAGGAGCTGCCTTCAGGCGCGCCCGTGGTCACGGCCAACGCCTACCTGCGCGCCCGGCCTATCGCCGACGCGCTGACCGCCGGCGCGCAGGTCGTCGTCACCGGCCGGGTGACCGACGCCGCCCTTGTCGTCGGCCCGGCGCTCCACGCCTTCGGGTGGGGGGACGACCAGCTCGACGCCATCGCCGGCGCGGTGGTGGCCGGTCACGTCATTGAGTGCGGGGCCCAGTGCTGCGGCGGCAACTACGCCTTCTTCGAAGAGATCCCAGGGCGCGAGCGCATCGGCTTCCCGATCGCCGAGCTGCACCCCGACGGCACCTCGGTGGTGACCAAGCACCCCGGCACCGGTGGAGCGGTCACGGTGGGAACGGTGACGGCACAGCTGCTCTACGAGATCGGCGGGCCGCGCTACCTGAGTCCGGACGCAGTGGCGCGCTTCGACAGCATTCAGCTGGTCCAGGACGGAGCGGACCGGGTACGGATCGGCGGCGTGCGCGGCGAACAGCCGCCACCGTCGCTCAAGGTCACGGCCAACCTCGACGCGGGCTGGCGCAACTCCATGACCCTGGCCCTGACCGGGGCCGAGGTGTCCGAAAAGGCCCGCTTCGCCGCCGATGCGGTGTGGGCCGGCATCCCCGGCGGCCGCGCCGCCTTCGCCGAGAGTGCGGAGCAGCTCACGGGTGACCTCAGCGGCACCGGCCTGGCCTACCTGCGCCTGGCGGTGCGCGGCGACAACGAGCGGGCAGTCGGGCGGGCCTTCTCCGGTGCCGTCGTCGAGACCAGCCTGTCGAGCTACCCCGGCATCTTCTTCACCTCATCGCTCTCGGGCGCCCAGGGCGTCGCGCACTACTGGCCGACGACGGTGTCCGCCTCCGCCGTCGCCCCGCGGGTGTGCCTCGGGGGGGTCGAGGTCGCGCCGACGACATCGCCGGCGCGGGTGCCGGCGCCCGACAACGATCCGCCTGGTGTGGCCTGGCAGACGGCATCGAAACCCGTGCCCGTCTCGGCCGCCGCGGCCCACGCGGGCAACGGTGACGGTCCCGCTCCACGTCCTGGTCGGCGCTCGCTCGGGCGACAAGGGTGGGGATGCCAACGTGGGCGTGTGGGCCGACACGGAGGACGTGGCCCGCTGGCTTTTCCATGACTTCACGACGGAGCTGTTGCGGTCCGCGCTGCCCGAGATCAAGGACCTCGCGGTCGAGCGCCACCCGCTACCGAACCTGCGCGCCGTCAACTTCGTCGTCCACGGTCTGCTCGGGTGGGGCGTCGCGTCGAACCTCCGACTCGACACGCAGGCCAAGGGACTGGGCGAGTTGCTCCGCTCGAAAGCCGTCGAGGTGCCCGCCTCACTCGTCGCCTCCGGACCGCCGGCCGCCCGGTGGGCGACGTGGCGGCGCGACCGGCGGATAGCGCGGAAGCCGGACCGGATCGGGCGTGGGTCTCCTCCGGGTGGTCGCCCTCGTGGTGGGCATCGTGCTGGTGCTGGGGAGCTTGTGGAGCGTGTTCTCGGCGCTGGTCGTGCCGCGCGTCACGTCCGCACGCCTTCAGCTGATGCTGGCGCGGGCCATCGCCGGCTCCGTGCAGAGGTTGGCGCCTCGGCTCCCCACTTACGAGGTCCGCGACCGTGCCTTGTCCTACGTCGGCCCCGCCGCCTTGGTGTCGCTCTTCGCCATGTGGCTCGGGCTCGTCCTCCTCGGCTTCTCCCTCATCATCTGGTGGGACACCGGGATCGACTTCGCCTCTGCGCTGGGCATCGCGGGGTCCTCGGTGTTCACGTTGGGCATCGCCACGGCGAACGACGCCGGTGCCCGGACCCTCGAGATCCTGGCGGCGGGGGTCGGCCTGCTCGTACTCGCCCTCGAGATCGCGTACCTCCCCGCCCTCTACAACGCCTTCGCCACCCGGGAGACCGAGGTGACCTTGTTGGCGACCCGGGCGGGCACCCCGGCCTGGGGGCCCGAGATCCTGGCCCGACACAACTTCCTCGACACCATGGGGGAGCTGCCACCGCTCTACTCGCAGTGGGAGCGTTGGGCCGCCGCCGTCTCCGAGAGCCACGCCAACTATCCGGCGCTGGTGTGGTTCCGATCCCCGGTGTCGTCGCGCGGCTGGCTGCTCGGCCTGGTGGCCATGATGGACTCGGCCGCGCTCTACCATGCCGTGAGCCCGGAGCAGACGCCGCGCGAGGCGCGGCTGTGCCTCTCCATGGGAGTCAATTGCCTGCGGTCGATGGCGCGGGCGCTGCACGTCCCCTATGACCCCGATCCCCTCCCGACCGCGGGCACCCGCCTCACCCGGCCCGAGTTCGAGGAGGGGTTCGCGCGCCTGCAGTCGACCGGGTTCCCCATCGAACGCGACCTCGAGGATTCCTGGCGCCACTTCCAGGGCTGGCGTGTCGGCTACGAGCCGATCGTCGACGAGCTGACCAGGCTGATCGCGCCCCCGCCTGCGCCGTGGTTCGTCCCGCGGCCCGAGCTCGGCGACGCCGAGTGGCCGTCGGTGCGCAACCGGACGCCCGAGGACCCCGAAGGGGCTCAGCCCTTCGGATCGAGCAAGACCTTCAAGACGCCGTCGCCCCGAGAGTCGAAGAGCTCGTAGGCCTCGGCGGCCCGGCTGAGGCCCAGGTGGTGGGTGAAGGTCTCGGCCAGGCCCGGGAATCGGCCCGCCCGGACGAGAGGCACGAGCGCCTCCCAGGTGCCCGGAATGGGACAGAAGACGGCACGCACGGTGAGGCTCTTGAGCAGGACGAGTGCCATGGGGAACGGCAGCTCCATGTTCAGGTTCACCCCGACGACCGAAACGGTTCCGCCCGTGGCGGCGCAGGAGACCGCGTCGAGCACCGTGGCGTCGGCGCCTACGGCTTCGATCACCGACTCCGCGCCCCGGCCTCCCGTCGCCTCGAACACCTGCTCGGGCACCGAGCCGCGGCGGGCATCGACCGGTTCTGCTCCCAACCGCTCGGCGCGGGCCAGCCGCTCGGGCACCATGTCGACGGCGAGGATGCGCGCCGGGCCGAACAGGGAGGCGCACTGCACCGCCATGACGCCCACGGGACCGAGACCTACCACCACCACGGTCGAGCCGGGCGCGATGGCGGCACGACGCGCGCCGACGTAGCCGGTGGGCAGGATGTCGGTCAGGAGCACGGCCTCCTCGTCGGACACACCCTCGGGGATGGGCAGGGCGAAGGAGTCGGCGCAGGGGACGGCCACCGCCTCGGCCTGGCCGCCGGGCAGGTCGGGGACCGTCCCGAACGCTTTGGACTCCCCCTTCAAGCAGAGGTTGGGCTGCCCGCCCAGGCACGGGCCGCACTCGCCGCAGCCGACCACGCCCGAGACGAGGACACGGTCGCCCACGCGCAGCGATCGCACCTGTGGGCCCACCTCGGCCACGGTGCCGATGGCCTCGTGACCCAGCCGGATACCCGCGCCGGTCGGGGCGTCGTGGTACAGGTGTAGATCCGACCCGCAGATGGCGGTGCGCTCGACCGTGACGACCGCCCCGGCAGGGCCCGGCAGCACGGGGTCTGGTACTTCCTCGACGCTGACCCGGCGCGGACCCTCGAGGACGGTGGCTCTCATGCACGCACGCTATCGGAGCGCCTCACGCACTACACTGCTCCGGTCGTTCGCCTATGCCCAGCATCGTCCTTCACCCTTCCGTCGGCGATCCCGCCACCATCGCGCTACCCGAGCTTTCCGACGACGACGTCGACACGTTCTTCGAGAACGAGGACCTGTGGGCCGTCATCGTGTGGAACGACGACGTCACGACCTTCCAGACCGTGATTGAGGCGTTCGTGGAGATCTTCGGCCACACGGTCGAGCGGGCCGATCAGCTGGCCCAGAAGATCCACCGCACGGGTAAGGCCACGGTGGCGGTGAGGCCGAAGGACGAGGCCGAGGCCGGGGCGCACGCCCTGCACGAGCGCAAGATCTCGGCCACGATCGCCCGGGCCTGACGCGGTTCAGCCGGACGCCAGCCTGGACGTCAGGCGCTCCTTCACCGTCGGCCACTCAGCCGCCACGATGGAGAAGCGCGCCGAGGTGCGGACGGTGTCGTCAGCACCGGGCCGGTCGGCTCGCATGATCCCGTCGAGCTGACCACCGATCCGCTCGATCGCCGCCCACGACCGTTTGTTGCGCACATCGGTCTGCAACGCGACGCGGTGGACCTGCCAGAGCTCGAAGGCGTGGGTCATCATCAGGAGTTTCGCCTCGGTGTTCACCTGGCTCCGCTGAGCCGATGCGGCGAGCCAGGTGAAACCGATATCCACAACGTCGGGCACACCGAGTCGCTGGTGGGTCGCGCCGGGGGGCCAGTTCCAGTAGGCGACTTCGCAGAAACGGGTCGCGCCGACCACCCGGTCGACCTCGTCCCAACCTACGCCCGCCCCGCCCCGCCGCACCGTGGCGAAGGCCACATGCGCGCCAGATGCCACCTGCGCCAGCGCGTCGGCGACGTACGCGGACATCTGCTCGGGCCCGTCGGGGGTGTAGGTCCACTGGAAACTGTTGCGATCCTCGCCCGCCGCCTCCACCAGCGCGGGAACGTGCGACACCGAGAGCGGCTCGAGCCGGACGAAGGTGCCCTCCAGGGTGAAGGGTTCAAGCACCGCCGGCGGCGACGGCGGGTGCCGGCTGCTGATCGGGCGCATCGTGCGCCGCGGTGGGGGCCCCGGTCGGCACGACGAAGTCGCGCTGGCGCACGAGCAGGAATGCGCCGAGCACGCCGACCAAGGCAACCACGGCGCCGATGTCCAGCAGGTGGTTCAAGGTAGCGGAGAACCCGACGTGATAGGCCTGGATCAACGCGTTGCGGGCGGAGGCGACCGGGATCGACTGCGCCACCTGGCGCACCTCGCCGGCCGCCATGGCCGCGTCGAGCTGCGCCCCGCCGCGGTGCAGCACCTGGGTACCCTCGTTGCTCTTGGCCAGCACCGCAGCGGTGTGCGAGACGATCTGGCTCTGGAACACGGCGCCCAGCACGGCGATGCCCGTCGCGATGCCCACCTGGCGGAACGTGTTGTTGGCACCGGACGCCATGCCGCTGCGTTGGGGCTGGACCACCGAGACCGCGCCCGACGCCAGCACCGGGTTGACGGTACCGATCCCGATGCCGCAGGCGATGAAGCCCGGCAACAGCACGGTCCACGACGAGTCGGGGTGGGTGTGACCCATGAGCCACAGCCCGACCGTGATGATGAGCATGCCCACCCCCAGCAGGTAGCGCGACTTGACGCGCACCGTCAGGCGCCCGGCGATGGGAGCCACGATGAAGGAGAGGAGGGTGAGGGGGAGGAAGCGGATGCCGGCGGCGAGCGGGCCGTAACCCAGGCTGTCCTGGATGTAGAGCGTCAGGTACAAGAACATGGCGAAGATGGAGGCGGCCAAGGTGAAGGCCACCACCGATATGCCGACGAACGCGGGGATCTTGAACAGGCCGAGGTCGAGCATCGGCTGGGCGGTCAGCCGCTCGTTGACGACGAAGGCGGCCATGAGCACACCCGCGCCGACGAAAATGGCCACGATGGTCGTGCTGCCCCAGCCCAGGTCGTTGCCCCGGACGAGCCCGAAGACGAGCAGGAACAGGCTGCCGGAGAACGTGACGAAGCCGACCCAGTCGACGCGGCGATGCCGCTCGTCGCGCGATTCGGACACCTTGGCCAAGGTGAGGAAGATGGCCACGACGCCGATGGGCACGTTCACGAAGAAGATCCAGCGCCATCCGATTGAGCTCGTGATGGCACCGCCCACGAGCGGTCCGATCGCCACGGCACCGCCGATGACGGCGCCGTACACGCCGAACGCGGTGCCACGGTCCCGCCCGACGAAGGCGTTGGCGATCAGGGCGAGCGAGGTGGCGAACATGATGGCGCCGCCGACCCCCTGCACGGCGCGCGCCAGGTTCAACATGAGCGGCGACGTCGAGAGACCGCACAGGAGCGAGGCGGCGGAGAAGACGCCGAGGCCGACGGCGAAGATCGTCCGCCGCCCGTAGATGTCCCCCACGACCCCGGCGGTGAGCAGGAAGGCGGCCAGGGTGAGCGAATAGGCGTCGACCACCCACTGCAGGTCGGAGAAGCTCGAATGCAGCGACCGCTGGATGTCGGGCAGCGCGACATTCACGACCGTGATGTCGAGCAGCAGCATGAAGGTCGCCGTGGAGACGGCGATCAAGGTCCACCACTTCCGTTCCAGCGTGGCCATTTGGGGGAGTGTACCGACCGGGTGCGCGCACCGTGCCCTGCGGACCAGGAGGCTCGGGCAGGACGGTGGCGCAGGCAGGAACTGCAGGCAGGAGGCGCCGGGCGCGGTCCCCGTCCGGATCCTTCACCTTCCCAGCCCTACACTGTGCCGTGATCGTCGGATCGGGCCTGACCCTGGAAATCGGCGACCGGACGCTGCTGGCCGACGCCTCGTTCGTGGTGGGCGCCGGCGAGAAGGTGGGCCTGGTCGGGCGCAACGGCACCGGGAAGTCGTCGTTCATCTCCGTGCTGGTCGGCGAGCCCACCCCGCATCTACGCCACCGCGGCAACGTCCGGCTGCTCGGCTCGTTCGGCTACCTCCCCCAGGCCCCTGTGCCCGGAGGGCTCGGTCTGGAGCCGACCGGGTTCTCCCACATCCTCTCGGCCCGCGGCCTCGACGTACTCGACGACGCTCTCGGCGCAGCGCGCCGGGCGCTGGCCGACGAGTCGAGCGAGGAGAACATCGAGCTGTTCACCGACCTGCAGGAGCAATTCCAGGGCAACGGCGGCTACGAGGCGGAGTCGGTCATGGCGCGCCTGGCCGACGGTCTCGGCCTGCGCGAGGAACTCCTCCTCGAGGACATCGAGTCCCTCTCCGGTGGCCAGCGGCGCCGGGTCGACCTCATCCGCGTGCTCTTCCAGAAGCCCGAGCTCATGATCCTCGACGAGCCCACCAACCACCTCGACCGGTCGGCCAAGCGTTGGTTGCTCGACGAGCTCGCCCGCTTCGGGGGCGCGCTGCTCGTCGTGAGCCACGACCTGAAGTTGCTCGACCATGCCATCACCAAGGTGCTGCACATCTCGCACCAGCGGCTCACCGAGTGGAAGGGCAACTACTCCAAGTTCGAGGCCCAGCACGAGGCCGAGCAGTCCCGGCGCGAACGCTCGGCCGAGCTCGAGCAACGTGAGATCACGCGGCTCTCCAAGCTGGCCGACTCCATGCGCGCCAGCACCGAGAAGCGCGCCCGCAAGGCCAAGTCGCTCGACCGGCGCGTCGAGCGCCTCGAGACGGGCCGCACGCAGGTCGACCGGCGCGAGCGCGCCGAGCGCGTTCCGTTTGCCGATCCCGCCGCGCTCGGGGGCGACCCCCCTGGAGGTGGCGAAACTCGGTGTGCGCTACGGCGCCAACGAGGTGCTCTCGGACGTCACGTTCCATGCCGGCCGGGGCGACCACATCGTCGTGGTCGGGCGCAACGGCGCCGGAAAGTCCTCCTTGTTGCGCTGCCTGGCCGGAGTGCAAGAGCCCACCAACGGCGTCGTCGAGTTGGGTGCCAACGTGACGATCGGCTACTTCGCACAGGAGCACGAGCAGATCGACCCAGACCTCCCGGCCCTGGCCAACGTGAGCGACGCCGTGCTCGTGGCGGAGAGGGACCGCCGGGCGCTCCTGGGCTCCTTCGGCCTCCCCTCCAAGGCGGCCAACCAGCGCGCCGCCACCCTCTCGGGCGGCGAGCGGGCCAAGCTCGGGCTGGCCATGCTCTCGGCGGGCGAGGCCAACCTGCTCCTCCTCGACGAGCCGACGAACAACCTCGACCCCTCGTCGATCCTCGCCGTGGGCGCCATGCTGGGCAGCTGGCCCGGCACCATTGTGGCCGTCAGCCACGAGCGCGGCTTCGTCGAGGCGCTCCGGCCGACCTACTGCCTGCGGCTGCCCGAGGAACGCTTCACCCACTGGCGCGAGGAGTATCTCGACGACGTGGAGATGCGCTAGGCGCCCGCCCGACGTCGCTCGCCGCCGCCTTCGGTCGTACCGCCGGGCATCGGAAGTCGGTTCCGACGAGAACTGGTTCGACCACGAGTGACCACGCCTGGCTCAACCCCATGTTCCTCCCACGTTGTATGAGGATCCCCTTACTGCGAATTGGCTCATGAATGAGCTAATTCGCAGTAAGCCTTCGACGATGGTCTCGAGCACAGCCCGCCACCGTGTGAGGGCGATCGCGGAGCAACAGTTGGGGAATTGTCACGCGGCGCCAAGCCGAACAGGCCGCCGCAGCCCGTGCGATCCTCACCAAGCTCGTGCGGGCGGCGTGCTCCGACGGGTAGGCCAGGGCTCATGCTCGGCGGACGGTCCCGATGCTGTCTCTACGCCCGCCCACGGCTTGCGCCGCCTAAATGGCCGGTTACGACTTCCAGATCTGCGTCGGCCAGAGCACGCCCTCGTCGTAGGCGATGGCCTTGGATCCCTGCAGGGTCGTGGGGTTGGCGAAGTTCTGCACATTGGGACTGGCCACGACCGCCCAGGTGTCACGGGCCAGCCACAGGTAGGGGATGTCTTGGGCCAGGTATTGGTTGATTTCCTGGTAGTACTTGACCCGATCGGCCTTGTTGTCGGTGGCGCGGCCGGCTGCCAGCGCTGTCTGAATGCGGGGGTCGCTATTGCGGGCCATGTTCAAGGGCAGCGGTGGGCCGACGGTCTTCGTGCTCCACCACACATAGTTGAGGTCGGGGTCGACCGCGCCGAACTGGCGCCACAGCGTGGCCTGATAGGTGCCAGCGAGCGCGTCGTTGATGATGGTCGACTGGGCCAGGATGTTGATGTTCACGTGCATCCCGGCAGTCTGGAAGGCCTGCTGCAGGAACTCGGCGGCCGACAGGGTCTCCGGGTCGCTCGTGGAATTGAGCGAGAAGGTGACGGGCTTGTCCGTCTGTTGCTGCACCTGCTTGATCAGTTTGGCGGCGCCCGACGGGTCGTAGGCGGGGTAGGCGGTTCGGGTGTAGTACTCGCTCCCCGGCAGGAAGAGGCCGTTCATAGGGGCGTCGATACCCTTGTCGATCACCTTGGAGAACTGCGGACGGTTGATGCACTTGGCCATCGCTTCCCGCAGGGTGTGGTTGTTGAACGGCGCCGCGGCCGTGTTGAGCATGACGCACTGCACCGTGGGCTGACCCAAGATCTGGCCGCTGTTGTCGTAGTAGGACCATTTCTTGTTGCCCTTGAACTGCAAGAGATTGTCGGGGGAGTTGCGTGTGCATGATGTCGATCTCGCCGGTCTCGAGCGCGTCGGCGCGCGAATTGGCGTTGATGATCGGCTTGTAGGTGATGGAGTCGAGGTAGGGGTACCCCTTGCGCCAGTAGTGCGAGTTCCTGGTAGCCGTCATGTGGCTGTTGGGGACCCAGTCCTGGAAGACGAAGGGACCGGTGCCGATCGGTTTCGACGTGCCGCCGTTGGGGCTGTTGAGCATTGACGGCGCGGCGATGTAACCGGTCTGGGCCTGGGCCAGGTAGTAGGGGAAGGGGGCCCACGGCGTCTTCATGTTGATCGTGACCGCCAGCGGCCCGGTCACCGACGCGCTACTGAAATCGGCGAAAGCGGGCCCGGTCAAAATGGAGCTCGCCGTATTCTCGATGTTGAGGTGCAGCGCGGCGGCGTCTAGCGGCGTGCCGTCGTGGAAGACGATCCCCGGGCGCAGGGTGATTGTGAAGGACGTGAAGTCGTCGTTCGACGTGATCGACTCGGCCAGGTACGGCTCCACGCCGCCGGCGGCGTTCACGATGGCGAGGGGGTCGAAGACGGTCCGGCCGTAGAGGAAGCCGCCCTCGTCCCAGCGGGCCGTCGACGGGTTGAAGCCGGACTCCTCGGTGTCGATGCCGAAGGTGAGCGAGCCGCCCCTCTTCGGCTTGGCGGAGGAGATGCCGTTCCGCCCCGGACCGTTCGTCGCGGCGGCTCCCGCCACGCCCTCGCCCGCCAGCGCGCCCGCCATGGCGGCGCCCGCGCCGAGGGCGAGGCCACCCGCCAGGAACGACCGACGATCAAACGACTTCGGCATCGCTACCCCCCATTTGGTCTCGAATCCGTCTCCGTGACTGAGGTCGCCCTGTGCGACTGCGGCAGGTTACAACTCCGCGAACGCGCATGGGCGGCGCGTCCGTGTGGCAACCTGGGCCTCGGCGCGCTGGTTGAAGACGCGGTGCAACGACGAACCCGACGGACCGACCGCGGTCCGGCCGGCGGAGAATCCCAGGGAGAGGAGAGCAGGCATGGCCATCGCAGTGGGGGATCGCGTTCCCGACGTCAAGGTGTGGACGTTCGGGGAGAAGGGACCCCAGGCCACGACCTCCCAGGAGGTCCTCGGATCGGGCAAGGTCGTGCTCTTCGGTGTCCCGGGTGCCTTCACCCCGACCTGCTCGGACCACCACCTTCCCGGCTTCGTGCTGCGAGCCGAGGAGCTGGCGGCCAAGGGCGCCGACAAGGTCGTCTGCGTGTCGGTCAACGACCCCTTCGTGATGGGTGCCTGGGGCCAGGACCAGAACGTCGGCGACTCCGTCGTCATGCTCGCCGACGGCAACGGCGAGCTGGCCGAGGCGATGGGGCTGACCATGGACGGCAGTGGGTTCGGGCTCGGCTCGCGCTCTCAGCGCTTCGCCGCCATCATCGAGGACGGGGTCGTCACCTGGCTGGCCGTCGAGCCCGGTCCCGGCCTCTCCGTGAGCTCGGCCGACGAGGTGCTCGCCGCCCTTTGACCCCAAAGGACCGAGGTGAGGGTGCGCCTTCCGGCTGACCCAAGAGTCCGAGGTCCGCCCGCCGGCGGCTCGCCGACGCCCGCCGGCCTCCCAGCCCTCGACCCACCTCTCCAACCGGGGTCACCGTGCGGCAACGGCACGCGCCGTCTCTCGGACAGTGGCACGTCTCTGCGCCATCTCTCGTGTCTCGTGCCACGGGCTGGCGACGACTTCCCTGGCTCTGGTGTTCGACTCTGGGTTGACATGCAACCGTTCGGCTGCTTAACTGAGACATGCAGTCAAACGGCTGCATAAAGTAGAACCAGCAAATCAGAACAGAATCGAGAACCGACCGAGCCCGCGAAACGAACAAGGACAGGACCACCACAGCGAGAGCGCGATGCCCGAACGAGACCACCCCGAGACCCTGACCCAAGGGAGAAGCAGTCCAGGCCCAGGCCCATACCAGGGCCCAGGTCGAGGACCGTGAGGTCACGCAGGACGCCGTGTTCAGGGCCTTGAGCGACCCCGGCCGCCGCATGCTGCTCGACCGGCTGAACGACCACAACGGTCTCAGCCTGAGCGAGCTCTGCGTCGACATGGGCATGACTCGCCAGTCCGTGACCAAGCACCTCGATGTGCTCGAGGCCGCCAACCTGGTCACGGCCGTCCGCAAGGGACGGGAGAGGCTGCACTACCTGAACGCGGCGCCTATCAACGACATCGCCGACCGCTGGATCCATTCCTACGACCGGCCGCGGGCAGACGCCCTGTCGGATCTCAAGACGGCACTGGAGGCCACCCCCATGGAGCAGCGCACGGCATTCGCTTACACCACCTACATCGAGACCACGCCCGAGCGGGTCTGGCTCGGGCTCACCGACCCCGTGTTCACGACGCGCTACTGGCGCCACCCGGCCGCCGGCGGCCTGTCACTTCGCACCGAGGGAAGAAGGGATCGACCTACGACGCGGCCTACGACGAGATCGGCCTTGTGGTCTCCCACCCCGAGCAGGTGATCCTCGAATCCGACCCCTATCGCCGACTGTCCTACACGTGGCACACGTTCTCGCCCGAGTGGGCGGCGGCGCACGGAATCGACGAGGAGGCGGCCGCCGCCTGGCGGGCCGAGCCCCGCTCCAAGGTGGCTTTCGACATCGAGGAAGTCGGCCAGGGCGTCGTAAAGCTCACGGTCGTCCACGACGGCTTCGAGCCCGGGCAGCGGGGTGCTCGAGGGAATCTCCCACGGATGGCCCGCCGTCGTGTCGAGCCTCAAGACGCTCCTGGAGACCGGGTCGGCCTTGCCTTCCTAGAGGCGGGTTCACGCGCGGCCGCCGGCCACTCGACCCGACCGGTCGTCGGGCCGGTGCCGGCGCGACCCCGGGTGAAACACCGTGTTTCTGAAGAGAGGCGCTTGCCAAGGGCACGGCCCTCATCGTAGGATACTGAGTATGCTACTTCGAATCGGGCCGCTGTGAGCGTGCGCCACGCCCTCCTCGCCCTCCTGAGCGAGGGACCGAAGTACGGGCTGCAGCTGCGCCAGGAGTTCGAGGCCAGGACAGGTGACGTCTGGCCCCTCAACGTTGGGCAGGTGTACACCACCCTGCAGCGTCTCGAGCGCGACGGTTTGGTCGAGTCCGACGATTCCTCCGAAGAGGGCCCGCAGAAGGGGTTCCACATCACCCCGGAGGGTGGGGCCGAGCTGGCGGCATGGCTGCGGACGCCGCCCGATTACTCCTCGCCTCCGCGGGACGAGCTGGTGATCAAGGTCCTCGTCGCCCTGGGCCTGCCCGGGGTCGACGTCCACGACGTCGTCCAGGTCCACCGTCGCTATCTCGTCGAGCTGATGCAGCGGTGGACTCGCCTCAAGGAGGACGAATCCCGGTTCGACCTGAACTTCGCGCTCGTCGTCGACGCCGAGCTCTACCGGCTCGACTCGCTGATCCGGTGGCTCGACACGGCCGACGGCCGACTGAAGCGAGCGGCGGCGGACGACGTGGCGCCGGCCCCCCAGCCGTTCCCCCTCCCCAAGGCCCGGCGCAAGGTCGTTCCACGGCTATGAGCTATCTCGAGTTGCAGGGCGTCTCCAAGACCTATGGCGTGGGGGCGACCGAGGTCCACGCCGTCTCGGACATTGAGCTTTCGGTCGACGTCGGTTCGTTGGTCGCCGTGATGGGGGCGAGCGGGTCGGGCAAGTCGACCCTGCTGACCATCGCTGGCAGCCTCGAAGAGCCGACCAGGGGTGAGGTGATGATCGGCGGCGCACGACTGTCCTCCCTCTCCCGCAACAACAAGGCTCGACTACGCCGCCGAACGATCGGCTACGTCTTCCAGGACTTCAACCTCCTCGCGGGGCTGACCGCGCTCGAGAACGTCTCACTTCCCATGGAGCTCGACGGGGTACCGGCCCGCAAGGCCCAAGCAACCGCGTCCACTTCCCTCGAAGAGCTCGGGCTGGGCGATCGCGCCCAGCACTACCCCGACCAGCTCTCGGGCGGCGAGCGCCAGCGGGTCGCCATCGCGCGAGCCGTCGTGGGCGAGCGCCGCTTGTTGCTGGCCGACGAGCCGTCGGGCGCCCTCGACTCGACCAACGGCGAGGCCGTGATGCGCCTGGTTCTGGCTGCCTGCCACCGCGGTACCACCGCGGTCGTCGTCACCCACGACGCCCAGCTGGCGTCGTGGGCGGACCGGGTGGTTTTCCTGCGCGACGGCCGGATCGTCGATCAGACGTTGCCGGCCCCGAGCCCGGAAGCTTTTCTGGCCCACGTCCCGGACCGATGACTGGTCCGTTGGGCCCGGACGAAGGCGGGGGAGTACCGGCACGCCGCGCCATGGTGCGCTGGGCCTGGCGCCTGTTCCGGCGGGAATGGCGCCAGCAGGTCCTCATCCTGATGCTGGTGCTGGTCGCCGTGGCGGCGACGGTCGTCGGTGCCACGGTCGCCGTGAACACCCCGCCGCCGGCCAACTTCGGCTTCGGCACGGCCAACGCGATGGCCACACTCGTCCCGAGCCCCAATCTCTCGGCCCAGGTGGCCGCGGTCGGGCATCGTTTCGGCGCGACCGACGTCATTGAGAACGAGACGATGACGGTGCCCGGCTCTGTCGCCACCTTCGACCTGCGCGCCCAGGACCCAGCCGGTCCCTACGGCCGCCCCATGCTGTCCCTGCTCTCGGGACGCTTCCCCCAGGGCGCAGGCCAAGTCGCGCTGACTCCGGGTCTGGCGTCGAACCTCGGTCTACGCATCGGAGACGTCTGGCACTCGGGCGCTTCGTCCCGTCGCGTCGTCGGCCTGGTCCAGAACCCGCAGAGCCTGCTGGACGAGTTCGCGCTGGTGGCGCCCGGACAGGTGCCATCCCCGACCCAGGTCGAGGTCCTCTTCGACGGACCGAGCAGCGTCGTGAATTCGCTCGGGCCCGACTTCACCACGAGCGCGTTCGCCAACCAGAGCAACGCGCTCAATCCCGAGACGGTGGTGCTCACGTTGGCCACCCTCGGCATGCTGCTCATCGCGCTCGTCTCCGTCGGAGGCTTCACCGTGCTGGCGCAACGCCGCCTCCGCGCCATCGGGATGGTCGAGGCCATGGGGGCGACCGACAAGCACATCCGCCTCGTGCTGCGGGCCAACGGCATCTTCGTCGGGGTGATCGGCGCGCTGGCGGGATTCGTCGTCGGCCTGGCCGCCTGGCTGGCCTGGCGACCTCATCTGGAGCAGAGCGCTCACCACCTGATCCCCGCGTCCGCGCTGCCCTGGGTCGTGATCCTGGCCGCCCTGGCGCTCGCCGTGGCGGCGACGTTCTTCGCCGCCGGGCGTCCGGCGCGGGCGATCACGCGGGTCCCGGTCGTCGCCGCGCTCTCGGGCCGGAACGGGCCTCCCAGGCAGATCCGCCGCTCCGCCGTGCCCGGCATCGTGGTGCTCGTGGTCGCGTTCTTGCTGTTCGGCGCGTCCGGGGCGGCGAGCAACGGGGGCGGCGCGCTGCCGCTGGTCCTCGGCTTCGTGGCGCTGATCATCGGGATCATCCTGCTGGCGCCCTTCTGCCTGGCGGCGCTGGCCGCAGTGGGGAGCAAGGCCCCGATCACCGTGCGCCTGGCGCTCCGGGACCTGGCCCGCTACCGGGCTCGGTCCGGTTCCGCCCTGGCTGCGATCGCGCTGGGAGTCCTGATCGCCGTCGTGATCTGTGTCGTCGCGCAGGCGCGCTACAGCAACGTCCTCGACTACGCCGGGCCGAATCTGGCGTCGGACCAGCTCGTCCTCTACGCGCCACCTCCCGCCCAACCGGGCACCGAGTTCGTTCGCCCGGGTTCGCCGCCGACGCATGACCTTCCGCCGACGCCGAGCCGTCAGACGATGTCCAAGGCGGTGCACGAGATCGCGACGGCGCTCGGGACGAACGAGGTCACCGAGCTCGAGATGCCCGACGCGAACCTGAACCACACCGGTCCGGGGCGCCAGTTCTCCGGCCAGGTCTACGTGGCCACGCCCGCGCTGCTGCATGCCCTCGGGATCAGCGCGTCGCAGGTCCAGCCGGACGCCGACGTCCTCACGATGCGACCGGGTCTGTCGGGCGTCTCCGACCTGCAGCTGATGTGGGGCGACGGACCGAACGGACCCGGTGGACCGAACGGACCCGGTGGGCCCTCGTCGAACCCATGT
This sequence comes from uncultured Acidimicrobiaceae bacterium, assembly GCA_963828505.1. Lineage (GTDB taxonomy): Bacteria > Actinomycetota > Acidimicrobiia > Acidimicrobiales > RAAP-2 > Bog-473. Next base: position 91,536 of record CAWHFM010000008.1, on the reverse strand, counting down.
CCCGCGTCGTCATGCCTGGCCAACCCCGTCATACAGGAGGTCGACGCCCTACCGTCGGGCACGTCGGCGCCCAACACGGTGATCACAGAGCACGCCGTGCGCCGGCTGCACCTCCAGACCTCGTTGGGCGGCTGGTTCTTCCAGACGCATGCGCCGATCAGCGCGGCACAGATCCAGAGCGCTCGGCAGGCCGCGGCGTCGGCGGGGCTCAGCATGGAGTCGAAGAACGACGCGGCGTCATCGTCGGAGGTCATCAACTGGGCCACCGTGTTCGGGATCGCGCTGGCGCTCGGCGTCCTGGCCATGAGCATCGGTTTGATCCGGAGCGAGACGGCCGGCGACCTGCGGACCCTCACCGCGGCCGGTGCCAGCAGTTTCACCCGGCGCAGCCTGACCGCCGTGACGGCCGGAGGCCTGGCGCTGCTCGGCGCGGTGATGGGGACGCTGGCGGCCTACGTCGCCGCAGCGGGGTGGTTCGACCGCAACGCCCTCAACGGGGGCCTGTCCGCGCTGCGCAACGCGCCCTGGGGCAACCTGTTCCTCATCGTCGTCGGCATGCCGCTTCTGGCCACCGTCATCGGTTGGCTCCTCGCCGGCCGAGAGCCGTCGACGATCGCCCTGCACCCCAGCGAGTAGGTGATCGCGCTCGCACCTGAGTGTTCGGGCGTCAGCGTTCGGGGGTCACACCGAACCGGTCGACGTAGAAGGCCAGGGCGCGGCGGCGCTCCTCAGGGTCGAGGCCGAACTGCTCGAGGTCGTATTCGACGGTGCCATAGCGCCCGCGGGGATGCTCGGCCATGAAGGCGGACATGGCGGCGCGGGCCGTTTCGTCGAAGGGCTGCCCGGCCAGCTGGTAGACGCGCTCGACCATCGACGACGTCGTCGGCCATGAACTCGTCGAAGTGCACGTCGATGGTCTGGTCTGCCGGAAGGAGGTCCCGGTCGTCGGCGCAGCGGCGCAGCATGCGTTCGAGGCGGTCGGCCCAGTAGGTACCGATACCTTCGACGTCCACCGGGTCGTGCGAGAGCCGGGCCGAGTAGGCCAACATCGTGATCATGGACGCGGTCACCGAGACGGGGTCGCGATGGGTGACGACGAAGGTGGCATCCGGGAAGGCGTCGTGCAGCGGGCCGAACTGCTCGAGGTGCTGAGGTGACTTGAGCACCCAGCGCGTTCCGCCGCGCAACCACTGGAGCACCTGGAGCACGCGCCGGAGGTAGGCGTAGCTCGGGCGCTGGTCGCGCGCCAAGTAGGCGTCGCGCCACCGCGGCATGGGGGCAGTCGTCTCGAAGAGCATGGTCGAGAAGTCGATGGCGAGCAGCTGGATCTCCTCGTGGACATGATCGAACGTCATCTCGTGCATGCGCTTGAAGTACGGCATGGCAGCGTCGAGAAACGACAGGGCGGTCGCGGTCCGGGCCAGCCGGGGGTCGGGGGTGCCAGGTGCGGGTCGCTCACGCTCGGACAGGACGGGCTCGAGGCTCTCCCAGTAGGGGAGCGACCGCAACGCAGGGTCGGCCGACATCAAGTTGTGCAGGTGGGTAGTGCCCGTTCGCGGCAGGCCGCAGATGACGATCGGGGCGGTGATGCGCTCCTCGAGGATCTCGGGGTGGCGCCGCACCACGTCCTCGACGAGGAGGCGGTTCTTGAGCAGCCCGAGGATGAAGGTGTGCTGCTGGAGGATGCCGGCGCCGTTGAAGCCACCTTCCTCGCGCATGGCCCGGCACAAGAGTTCGAGCCTGCCCTCGAAGTCGGCCGCGCCGTAATCGTCCAATTCGGTGTCCGTCTCCGCCGCCTTCATCAGCTCGGCCGGATCGAGCGTGAGGTGCGAACCTGCCTCCTCCATGAAGTCGAGGATCGGGCGCACCTCCTCGGTGTAGCGCGGCTCGCTCAGGTCGTCGATGCGGACGGGCCTAGGGCGGACGCTCACACCGAGGACACGGGGACGACCTCGACCCCGGCTGTTCGGGCGTCTCGTCGGGGAGGAACCAGCGAAACCAGATGCGGCCCTTGCGATGGCCTGCGGTCGACACCCAGTTGGGATGCGCCGGCCGCCGGGCGGCGACCACGATGCTCCACGAACCGTCGTCCTCGTAGACGGACTGCGCTCCGTTGATGGTCACCCGTTCGTAGTCGTAGTTGTACGTGTGCAGCAACGGATTCCACAGGCACATGTTCCAAAAGACGCATTCGGGCGAGCGGCCGCGGATGACCAGGGCCTCCTCGTCGGCCAGCACGAAGGATCCCATGGCGTAGGCGGCGTCCCCAGCCGCCCAGCCGAAGGTGGTCGTGGGCACAGGGTAGGGCGGGTCGACGGTATTGGGGGTGCCGAGGGAGATCGGCACGATGCTCGCCTGCTCGCGCACCCAGGTGGCCATGGCACGAAGGCGCCGGGCCAGGTCGGCATCGTCCTGGCGATAGCTCGCCGGCGGGTCGTCCGCTTCGACGTGCCAGCGGGCCCGCCGCCCCGAGACCGGGTCCTCGAGGTAGTCGCGCGTGATGACGGCCACGGCGTCGTCCTCCAGACGGATGAAACCCACGCCGGGCTCGTCGGGCTCGGTCCGCGAGAGGACGACGGCGATGGAGCCGTCGGCCTGCCGCGGCGCGTCCCGGCTGTTGAGGGAGCCGACGATACGGGTCGAGTACCGGCCGTCGTCGGGCCCTCCGTAGACCGTAAGCGACAGGTAGACGGCGTCACCGGGGTCGATCCTCACCCGATAGGTGCGGCTGGGGTCGACGGGGACGTAGGAGTAGAAGGCGTCCGCGTTGTCGCCACCCCACTTCTTGTACGGGCCGACGATCTCGACGAAGCGCGGCCGCGCCGTGTCCGCCCAGAGCTGCACGTCTGCCGCCACGGACAGGATGGAGAGCACCCACTTGTGCGCCTCGAGCAAGGTGTCGCGGTCGTCCTCGTCGGAGAGCAGCTCGACCATGCGGCTCTGGGCGGCGCGCACCTCGTCGAGCAGCTCGGCGAAGGCCGTCTCGGTCTCGGTCGTCATGTGCCCTCCGGGTGTCGGCGTGGCGCCGATCATATGGAAGGCGGGGACGTCGTGACGGCACGAAGTAGGTCGCGGCGCGCCGGGGTGGCCGGTGACGGGACGCGGAACGCCCCGGGACGAAGCTGTCCCGGGGCGTTCCGCGTTGTTGGCGACCCTGCGCCGGCGTCAACCGACGATGGGAATCGCTCAGTTCGTGTGGCGCTCAGTTGATGACGAAGTACCCGCTTGTCCCGGTGCCGGGGCAGGCCCAGTTGCCAGGCTTGGCGGTGGTTCCGATCGCGGTACCGGTGTGGTTGACCTTGCCGACCTCCAGGCAGCCGATGCCCGAGTCGACGCCGGCAAAGATGGTGACCGCAGCGGCGCTCCCGGCTTGGATCCATCCGCCCGAGTCGTTGCCGCTCAGCGTGCTGGCGTAGACGTTGTGCTTCTCCAGCGTGATTTGGCCGCTGTAGTAGCCGTCCTCGGTCCAGGTGTAGGTACCGAGGACCATCTTTCCAGCCGTCGCGGGTCGCGCGCTCATGCTCGCGAACGAACCAGCATGCGCCGGTGCCGCGCTGGCGCCGGGTGGTACCGGGGCGATGTAGAAGGTCCCTTTCGTGTCACCCGGGCAGGCCCAGTTTCCCGGCTTGCTCGCGCTGGAGATCCCGGTGCCGGTCTTGTTGACGTGTCCGGCGAAGACGCAGTCGCCAGGCTGGTCGGCGCCACCCGTGATGAACAGACCGGCGGTCTGGCCCGCCTGGACCCATGTGCCAGTGTCGGATCCGATCTGGGCGGTGAAGGTGCTGTTCGACGCCACCGTGATCGTCCCGTCCGACGCTGCCGTCGACGTACCACTCGTACGTGCCGGGCATGAACGGGACCGCGTTGGGCGATATGGCGGGTGCCGAATGCCTGAGCACGTCGTTCGACGGCGCGGCGCCGGCCAACCCCGTGCCAAGGCCGATGAGACCGGCGAGGCACACCGTCGCACCGGCCGCGGTCATCGCAGACCATCTCTTGAGTTTTGTCATGCCTATTCTCCGTTCGTTCGTGGCCGGGGCGTCGCCGCGCCCCGCTCCCGCCTTTGCTGATGGGTCAAACGTTACGCCAACGCCAGTTGGATAGCCAGGGATTGCTTGTCACGCGCGAGAGCGTCCACGTGAGGGCGTCGAGCGGGGTGCCTGAGCGTCGGAACGCGGAACGCACCGGGACAAATTCATCCCCGGGCGTTCCCGTCTTTGGTTCCGCGCGATCCGCGCCCAGCGATCCCGCACCCCCGCGCAATCCCGCGCCCGCCTCCATCCGACGCGGCGGTCCACTCGGCTCGTGTGGTGCTCAGCTGATGACGAAGTATCCGCTCGTTCCGGTGCCGGGGCAGGCCCAGTTGCCCGGCTTGGCGGTGGTTCCGACCGCCGTACCGGTGGTGTTGACCTTGCCGACCTCCAGGCAGCCGATGCCCGAGTCGACGCCGCCCGAGATGCTGAGCGCAAAGGCGCTCCCTCCTTGGACCCAGGCGCCCGAGTCGTTACCGCTCAGCGTGCTGGTGTAGGTGTTACCCGAGGCGATCGTGATGTTGCCGCTGTAGTAGCCGTCCTCGGTCCAAAGGTAGGTTCCGGGGACGATCGGTCCAGCAGTCGCGGGTCGGACGCTCGAGCGGGCGAACGCGTCGCCATGGGTGGCCTGTGCAGCCGCGGGGACATGCTTGACGATGTAGAAGTTGCCGGCCGAGCTGAAGCTGGGGCAGGCCCAGTCGCCCGGCTTGGCGGCACTCGAGATCGCCTTTCCGGTGCTGCTGACATGTCCGGCGAAGAGGCAGCCTCCGGCTGAGTCACTGCCGCTGGTGAATACCATTCCCGCGGTCTTGCCGGCCTGGACCCAAGTGCCTGCGTCGCTGTCGAAGGACGAGGTGAAGGTGCTGCCGGCGGCGAAGGTGATCGTGCCGTAGATCGGACCCGTCGACGACAAATTGGTAGGTGCCGAGCTTCAACGCGGTCGCGTCAGGTGATACCGCAGCTACTGAATGCCTCATCGGATCGTTGGATTGTGCTCCGGCAACACCGGCTCCGACACAGATGACACCGGCGAGGCACACCGTCGCACTGGCCGCGGTCACGGCGGACCATCTCTTGAGTTTTGTCATGCCCTGCCCTCCATTGGTTTGGGGCCGGCGCGCCCGCGCGCCCCGAAACCGCCTTTGCAGAGTGTTGCGACTGTACCCCAACGTCAGTTGGAGGTCCAGGTATTTCTGCCAAGCCGCAAGGGCGCCCATATGAGCGCCTCGAGCAGGTTGTCGCGGTTGTTCCCGGCCGAGAGCTGCTCGACCAGGGGGGGCCTGGGTTGCCACATAGGCCGATCACGTGCAGGCCACGACGGCGGGAGGGCGCCGACCCCCCTCGTGGCGCGAGCGGGGATGCCCGGGCGGCGGGACGCGAAACGCCCCGGGACAAACCCGTCCCGGGGCGTTTCCGTCTTCAGTGGCGCGCCATCCTGCGCCGGCTTTACCGACGCGGGCGGACCGCGCTGCTGGTGTACTGCTCAGCTCGTGGTGAAGGTCCCGCTCGACCCGTAGCCGGGGCAGACCCAGTTGCCCGGCTTGGCGGAAGTTCCGATCGCCGTACCGGTGTGGTTGCCCTTGCCCACCATCAGGCAGGCGCCGCCGCCGTCGCTGCCGCCGGTTATGGAAATGGCGACCGCGCTCCCTCCTTGGACCCAGGCGCCCGAGTCGTTACCGCTCAGCGTGCTGGTGTAGGTGTTGCCCGAGGCGATCGCGATGTTGCCGCTGTAGTCGCCGTCGAGGGTCCAAAGGTAGGTACCGGGAACGACCGGTCCGGCGGTCGCGGGCACCGCGCCCGAGCGGGCGAAGACGTTGCCGCGCGCCTGAGACGGAGCCCCACCAGCGGACTTCACAATGTAGAAGTTTCCCGCCGAGCCGAAGCCTGGGCAGGCCCAGTCGCCGGGCTTGGCAGCGCTCGAGATCGCCTTACCGGTCGCGCTGACATGTCCGGCGAAGATGCACCCTCCGGCTGCGTCGCTGCCGCCGCTGAATACCAATCCCGCGGTCCTGTTGTTCTGGACCCAGGTGCCGCGTGTCGCTGTCGACGGCGGCGGTGAATGTGTTGCTCGACGTGAGGGTTATGGTGCCAGTGTCGCTTCCATTGACGAAGAACTGGTACGTGCCGGGCTTGAACGGGACTGCGGTGTCGGGTGACACCGCGCCTGCCGAGTGCCTGAGCGCGTCGTTCGACTGCGCCCCGGCAAGCGCCGGGCCTACACCGATGACACCGGCGAGACTGAGGGCTGCACCCGCAGCACCCAATGCCGTCCATTTCTTGAGATGCGCCATGTTCCTGCCTTTCATGGTTCCGCAGACGAGCGTCGATACCTGCTCCGTCTCGGCTCCGCCTGGTGCTTGACTCTTCGTACGCTACTCCTGGGACCTCGTGAGCGATAGGGGTTTCACCCAGAGTTCACCGAGACGCTGAGGTGCGGACTTCGCGACCGAACACCGCCTGAGCGGGGTGAAAAAGGCCAGCTCAGGCGTCGAGCGTGCGGGGCAGGCCGAAGCGATCGAGGACGGCGATGTCGAAACGGATCAGTGCGCTGACACGACTGCCGGCCAAGGTGCAGACGATCAGACCGGCGGCATGCGCCACCTTGGTGACCGGATCGACGAGGTAGAACCCGATCGCCGGTTGACCGTTCGCCCGGGTCTCGACGACGCGGAACGAACGATCGGGACGGAAGACCACGGCCCGTAGGAACTCGACCGCCACCTCGCGTCCCACGTACTCCATGGGCACCGGCGGCATCGCCACGACGACGTCGTCGGTGAGGAGCGAAACGAGGGCGTCGAGGTCTCCCGACTCGTATGCGGCCGTGAGCTTCTCCACCACGTCGCGCTCGGCCCGTGAACCCGGCGCCGGTGCTGGCATGTGCGACGGCTCAGGCCCGAGGCGTCGCAGCCCGGAGCGGGCCCGCTTGAGCGCGCTGGTCACGGACTCCTCGGTCGTACCCAACAGTCCCGCCACCTCCTTGGCCGGATAGCCGAGCACGTCTCGCAGGACGACGACGGCTCGCTGCAGGGGTGGGAGGTGCTGGAGGGCGGTGACGAACGCCAAGGAGATCGCTTCGCGGGACTCGATGCGTGCGTCGGGCCCAAGTTCGACATCGGCGACGCCCTCGAGCAGTGCGTCCGGGTACGGCTGGATCCAGTGCACCTCGCCGAACCTGGTCGGTTCCGGGAGCGGGACATCGGGCAGCGGCACGTCAGCGGTCGGCCGTCGCCGGGCCGACCGAAGTGCGTTGAGGCAGCGGTTCGTGGCGATCTGGTACAGCCAGGTGCGCACCGAGGCCCTGGCTTCGAACCGTCCGAAGGCGCGCCACGCCGCCAGCAGCGTTTCCTGGACCGCGTCCTCGGAGTCCTGGAGCGATCCGAGCATGCGGTAGCAGTGCACCTGCAGCTCGCGGCGGTGGGGCTCCACCAGCAGCTCGAAGGCAACCGAGTCGCCGTCGCGCGCCCGCTCGATCAGATTTGTCACCGTTCCATCCTCTCATCACCCTTTCCTCCGGGTCGCCTGCCCACGCCGCAGTATCCGCTCAGAGATACCGACACCGTTGGCGCTCGAAATTGGGCGGCCGCCCAATTTCGCACCCGGTCGGTGTCTTCATTCGTGACACAACGACACCCGGCGCACGTCGGGTAGGGACAAAAGGAGAAGAGCGATGCCGCAGTACCTGTTTGCCTACCGGGCACCGAAGAGCTACGCCCCGGGCGACCCCGAGGCGATGGCCAAGTGGACCGGCTATTTCGAGGAGCTCGGGAACGCCGTCGACCAGATCGGCAACCCCGTGTTCACGGCGTCGACGGTCGGGGCCTGCGACGAGAGCACCCGCCTCGGCGGTTTCTCGTTCGTTCGGGCGGACGATCTCGAGTCCGCCGTCGCCCTGGCCAAGGGAGCTCCGTCCATCGCTGCCGGCGGGGGAGTCGAAGTGGGAGAGATCACCGAGCTCATGTGAACGGCCCGGCTCTCGGAGCAGCCTGGCAGGCGCCGCCGAGGGTCCGTCGTCGGACCCTCGGGCGCCTTCCCGGTCCCAGATGCTGCACACCACGACGCCAGAAGGGCATTGCCGACGCACCTTCTGGAACGTTCTCCTGGCCGCGGTTTGGGTCGTCAGCAGGTGGTGTGTATGAGGGCGGCCACACGCCGGCCGCTGCCCGCCAGTTCGTTGTAGCGGGCGATGGCTTCCGACGTCTCGGCGTGGACGAACTCGATGCTGCGCTGTTCGAGCACGGCGAACGCCTCTGCCCGCGCTTTGAGGCGCTGTTCGCGCCCACGGCTCAGGACCACGACGTCAGGATCCAACGCCAACAGCTCCTCCATGTCGGCGGCCTGGATCCCGGGGTCATGGCGAGTGCCAGTTTCGTCCCAGTCCCATGCTCTGGCGCCACCGGGCCACAGCTTCACGTCGCCGAATCGCCCGAAGCCGATCACCTCGATCTGGCCCCAGCTGTTCTCGCCCACCCGAGGGGACTCCTGATCACCCCTCATGACTCGAGAATACGCATCACGCGTGCGCCCTCGTCGCCCGACGGATTCCTTGTGCCGCCTGGCAGGCCTGCCTTCTGCGGGGCCCGATTCATGACCGTGGGAACGGGCCGAACCCGAAGCTCATTCTGGAGTCAGGTGCAAAAGGCCGCCTCCCACCTCGTTGAACCCACAGGCATCGATGTAGAAAGGCTTCAAGTCCTCCGAAAAGCCAACGTGGAGGAACTCGCAGCCGGCAGCTCTCGCACCATCCCTCGCTCTGCGGACGAGGCTGACACCGATGTCACGACCCCGAACAGGGGCCGCCACCATCACGTCCTCTACAAACGCGTGTACGAGTCCGTCCCAGAGGACATTGACGAAGCCGACGAGCTGCCGCTCGATCCGCGCCACGACCCAGCCGAGACTGTGCCGATGGCAGAGCTCGACCCAGTCCCATTCGGATTCGTCGTAGAGCCGGGTCTCGAACGCCTCGGCATGGAGCAGGTGGATCTCCTCGTTGGAGAACGCGCCACGCCAAGAATAAGTCGGGGCGATCTCCGACTTGGCGATCGCCGTCGTCGACATCACCTTCGAAGGTTGTCGAGGGAGGAGTCAGGCGAGATCGAAGCGATCGAGGTTCATCACCTTGACCCACGCCGCCACGAAGTCCTGCACGAACTTCGGCAGCGCATCGGAGCAGGCGTAGATCTCGGCGATCGCCCGCAGCTGGGAGTTCGACCCGAAGGCCAGGTCAACGGCGGAGGCGGTCCACTTGACCTCACCGGTACCGTGGTGGCGCCCCTCGTAGACGTGCTCGGCCGTGGAAACGTGCCACTCGGTCCCTTGGTCCAGCAGGTTGACGAAGAAGTCGTTGGTCAAGTTCTCCGGCCGTGCGGTGAAGACTCCGTGTTCGCTTTGCCCGGTGTTGGTGTCGAGGACACGCAGACCGCCGATCAGCACCGTCATCTCCGGCGCGGTCAAGCCCAGGAGACTCGCACGGTCGATCAACAGCTCCTCGGGCCGCCGCTTGTCCCCCGGTCGGAGGTAGTTGCGAAACCCGTCCGCCGTCGGCTCGAGCGGGGCAAAGCTGTCGATGTCGGTCAGCTCCTGGGATGCGTCCGTGCGGCCGGGCGCGAACGGGACCTGGACCTGGTTTCCGGCGTCGTTGGCCGCTTTCTCGATGGCGGCGCATCCGCCGAGTACGACGAGGTCGGCCAGCGAGACTTGCTTTCCGCCCGATTGCCCGCGGTTGAAGCCCTCTCGGATGCCCCCGAGCGTCTGGAGCACCTGGCCCAAGGCGGAGGGGTCGTTCACGTCCCAGTCCTTCTGCGGGGCGAGGCGGACACGAGCGCCATTCGCACCACCTCGCTTGTCGCTGTCGCGATACGTCGAGGCGGCGGCCCAGGCGGCGGAGACGAGCCGGGAGATCGAAAGACCAGACGCCAATATCTGCTCCTTCAAGGAGGCGACATCCGTCTCGTCGACGAGCTCGTGGTCCACGACGGGGACCGGGTCCTGCCAAATGAGCTGCTCGTCTGGGACCTCGGGACCCAGGTAACGAGCGACCGGTCCCATGTCACGGTGGGTCAACTTGAACCAGGCTCGGGCGAAGGCGTCGGCGAACTCGTCAGGGTGCTCGTAGAAGCGGCGTGAGATCTTCTCGTAGGCCGGATCAAACCGAAGCGAGAGGTCGGTGGTCAACATCATCGGCGCGCGTCGCTTCGACGGGTCGTAAGGGTCGGGGACCTTGTCGTCCGCCGACCGGTCGGTCGGCCGCCACTGGTTCGCGCCGGCCGGGCTCTGGGTCAGCTCCCATTCGTAGCCGAAGAGGTTCTCGAAGAAGCCGTTGTCCCATTTCGTCGGTGCGGTGGTCCAGATGATCTCGATCCCACTCGTGATGGCGTCGTGGCCGGTGCCGGTTCCGAACGTGCTCTTCCAGCCGAGGCCCTGTGCTTCGAGCGGCGCGGCCTCTGGCTCTCGACCGACGTAGCGGTCGCCGTCGGCGGCGCCATGGGTCTTGCCGAAGGTGTGCCCGCCCACGATCAGGGCCACCGTCTCTTCGTCGTTCATGGCCATGCGGGCAAATGTCTCCCGTATGTCACGGGCGGCTGCGACCGGGTCCGGGGTGCCGTTCGGACCCTCTGGGTTCACATAGATCAGACCCATCTGCACGGCGCCGAACGGATCCGCAAGCTGCCGGTCGCCGCTGTAGCGCTCGTCGTCGAGCCAGGTCGTCTCGGGACCCCAATAGATGTCCTCCTCGGGCTCCCAGACGTCGACGCGTCCACCGCCGAAGCCGAATGTCTTCAAGCCCATGGACTCGAGGGCGCAATTGCCGGCGAGGACGAACAGGTCGGCCCAAGAGATCCTGGAACCGTACTTCTGCTTCACTGGCCAAAGCAGGCGGCGGGCCTTGTCGAGGTTGGCGTTGTCCGGCCAGCTGTTGAGCGGCGCGAAGCGCTGTGTGCCAGACCCTGCACCGCCGCGACCGTCGCGGATGCGGTAGGTGCCGGCGCTGTGCCAGGCCATGCGAATGAACAGCGGGCCATAATGGCCGTAGTCCGCAGGCCACCAGTCCTGCGAGGTTGTCATGACATTGACGACGTCCACTTTGAGCGCGTTCAGGTCGAGGCTCTCGAACTGCGCCACGTAGTCGAACTTCTCACCCATCGGATCGATAAGGGGTGAGTTCTTCCCGAGCTGCCGCAGGTTGAGCATCTCGGGCCACCAATGCTGGTTGGCCATCGAACCCGTTGTTGCATGGGCATGGTCCAAGACGGGGCACGTCGCCCTTGGCGCCTCTTCCTCGGGCGTGGTGACGATAGCGCCGATGTCTTCATTGCTCATGACGATTCCTCCGTGCTGGGTGCTGGTAGTTGTCTTCTCGACCGGTGTGGAACTGTGTTGTCGCGCTGGCAGTCGGGGCAGACGCCCCAATAGATGACCTCGGCCTCGTCGACGATGAACCCGTGGTCCTCAGAGGCGTTGAGACACGGCGTGCGTCCCACGGCGCAGTCGACGTCCTCGGTCGCGCCGCAGCAGCGACAGACGAGGTGATGGTGGTTGTCGTCGACCCGCTGCTCATAGCGGGCGGCCGAGCGAGCAGGTTGGATGCGTCGAATGAGTCCCTTGTCGGTGAGGATGCCGAGGGCGTCGTAGACCGCCTGACGGGAGACGGCGCCGATCTCCCGGCGCACGATCTCCTCGATTTCGTCCGTACGGGCGTGAGGCTGCCCCGACACGGCCCGCAACACCGCCAATCTTTGGGCCGTCACCTGCACGCCGTGTTGGCGGAACAGTTCGGTCGTATCGGACGTTTGCCCTGCCGGCACTTCATCATCTTTTGTCTGATTCTGGACCGTGTCAAGAGTCGAGCAGGATCCCGTGGAGGCGGACTCAGCGGACGAAGCCAGGAGCTTGGTTCACGGTCTTGTAGGCCTGCTCTCGGACCCGCGAGAGGTCCGCCGCGTTTCTGGGCATCGTCTCGCCCGGGCGAGGTGGCAGGCCGAAGCCCGTGTACATGACCCGCCGTTCACGTTCGATCGGTGGATGGCTCATGTGCATGGTGCAGGAACAGTGGACGGTGACGTCGCCGGTCCGGGTCGGCAGGGGGACTTCCGGTAGGCCCCATGTTCGACGGAAAAAAGCGGGTTGGACGAGGGCGCGGTGAGAACCCGCCACGACCGCCAGCTGGCCGGACCGTTCGTCGGCGCCGGTGACCGAGATCCCGACCGTGAGCGCGCAGCACTGGTACGAGTGACGCCCCAGGCTGCAGTCCTTGTGCCAGGGCACGTCTGAGATCCCTTCGACGACGCCGATGGGCTTGATGAGTGCCTCAATCAAGTTGCCGTCAACCCGCCGCCGATGACCGTCACCCGTGAGCGAGGCGATGCGCAGCAGGCGATCGTCCGCGAGGATGGCCGCCGTCGTGGCACTGTGCTCGTGGAACCACTGGAGACGGACGGGACGCTGCTCGCCGCCTGCAGTCGTAGCCCACCACGAACGGCCGTCGTCCTGCTGGTAGAAAGGAAGGGCGGCGTCCATGTCGGCGGAGACTTGCTCCATCTCCTCCGGGCTGAACACGTCGGTGAGGTGGAGGTATCCGGCTTCGGCCAGAAAATGCGCGGCTTCAGCCGGTTCATCGTCCGGCGCGAACGAGCGATGCAGGTCGAGGGGCTGTCCGCGGCGGTCGCTGAACTCGATCGAACCAGCGGTGTGAACGGACCGCCCATCGAACAACGAGCGAAGCACGACCCACCAATCGAGGAAATCCTCGAGACGGCCGCGTGGCATGTCAAGGGTTCCTGCCGTGAACAGCGTCATCGGCGTCCGCAGGTCGTCGATGACGTCACGGAGCTCCGACTCGTCGAGCCGGACCGTGGCGTCGCCCCCGGACCCTCGTACGACCCGGATCGCGTCACCCACGATGCTCAACGTCCACGACCCCGGCGGGGTCTCGACCGTCAAGGTCCTGACCCCGAGCTCGAGCGCGCCCGGGACCGCCAAGAAGGACCGCTGCTCCGAGAGTAGGGGGAGACGGTCCTCGAACAGCTCTACGACGTCGATCGGCTCGACGTCGTCGTCGTAACGAGTGCGCAGATCGACGGTCATCACCACCAGAGTACCGGGGACGACCTGGGATGTCCCGAACTTGTATTCGACGGGAAGAATCGAGTTCGAGAGAGCACGAGCGCGGATCAACCACGACCGATCGTGCCGCCGCGAGAATGGTTCCGTGGAGTCGGTCGAAGCCGCGGTGGAGGCCCACTTCGCCCGTTGGGCAGGTGCGGGCGTAGGCGCCATCGAGCGTGACGTGCTGGGAACCGACAGCCCCGGTGAGGTAGCTCACCTCTTCGAGCGCTTCTGTGCCGAGCGGCTCGAAGCGCGACCGGAAGGCGCGCTCTTCTACGTGGCCTCAGCAGGGTGTGTTCTCGGAGTCCACCTGGAGTCGGGCGACGACGTTGTGATCAAGGTCTACCAGAGACGTTGGAGCTCTCCGCTGCTCAGCGCCGTCCAGAGGTCGCAAGAGCGAGTTGCCGACGGAGGCATCCCGTGTCCACGCCCCCGTCTCGGCCCGACTCAGTTTGCGGCGGATCGACCGAATCTTGCCCTGGTCGAGAGCTGGATCGCCGATCCGGGCATGCATCCCGGCAGATCGGCGCGGGAACGGGAGGTGTCGGCTCGGGGCCTGTCCCTCCAGATAGCCCTCTGCCTCCAACTAGATGGCGTCGAAGCGCTGGCCTCCCATCCGTTGCGGACGGTCGATGAGCGGCTCTACCCCGAACCTCACAGCCCCCTCTTCGATTTCGACGCCACCGCAGCGGGCGCGGGGTGGATCGACGACCTGGCCCGCCTGGCGCTGCTGGCACGCGAGCAAGGCGAGAGCGCCGCGGTCGTTGCCCACACGGACTGGTCGGCCCGCAATGTTCGTTTCGACGAGGAGCGACTCCAAGCGGTCTACGACTGGGACAGCCTGGCCCTGGTTCGTGAGAGCACCGCGCTCGGACAGGCGGCGATGACCTGGTCCGTGACGGCAGATCCCGGTGGAACGGAGTTCCCGGCCAGTGATGACGTACTGGCCTTCATGAACGACTATCAGCGTGCGAGAAGCCGCCCGCTCACTACCGTCCAGCTCAGGGCAGCGCGAGCAGCGGCTCTCTACACCCTGGCGTACACGGCTCGGTGCGAGCATTCGCTCGATGTGCAGGGCATCGCTCGACCTGATCAAGACGCCGCTCGCACGCGACTCGAAGAGGCGAGCACAGCCCTGTTGGAGGAGTAGTAGGACCGGCGCCGGATAGACGAACCCAATGGAGCCGTCGTTGTGGATCTGCCCGTGGCCAGCGCGCGATGTCAGACGTTGTCGCCCGGTACACACCGCAAAGCGCATCAACCGGAGCGACCGACGGAGCCCGGCTTCACGCCTATTCGCCAGACCTCATACTCAGACAGTTCCGGTTATCGCCTGAAGCGCAAGGCTGGTTTCGGCGACCAAGAGCCAGAGCACGGCTCCCAAGGCCAGTGGCTTGAACCCGGTCTGCCTGATGTCCTTGACGTTGGTCGAGAGACCGATCGCGCCAAGGGCGACGGTGATCATGACCTGGGCGACTTCGTTCAGGGAGGCATGAACTGAGCTCGGTACGAGTCCGAGGCTGTTGAGACCGACGGCGAGCAGGAACCAGAGGATGAATCCCGGCACAATCTGTCGAAGGCGGAAGCGGATCGGTTCATCGTCATCGAGATTGGATGACTCCACACGTCGAGAGCGCCACGCTCCCAATCCCAGGCAGATCGGGACGATCATGAGCGTACGGGTGAGTTTGACTACTACCGCGTACGACGTGGCGCCATGTCCGAAAATCGAAGAAGCTGCCACCACCGAGGACATGTCGTTGATGGCGGTGCCAGCCCACAGGCCGAACGAGTGCGGCGAGAGTCCGATGAGGTGACCCAGGGTCGGAAAGGTGAGGACGGCAACGACGTTAAAGGTGAAGATGGTCGAGATTGCGTAGGAAACATCCACCACCGCAGCCGCAATCACCGCATCGGTGGCGGCTATGGCAGATGCGCCGCAGATGCCCGTGCCCACACCGATCAGGGTCCGGAGATCGCGGTCGATCGACAACGCCCGGCCCAAGAGTGTCGCTCCGATGAGAGCCACGGCAAGGGAGCCAAGAAGCACGGGCAGTGACGACACACCGGTGTGCAGGACCTGACCAATTGAGAGCCCGGTCCCAAGGATCACGATCGAACCTTGAAGGACGAACTTCGATGAGAAGCGCAGACCTGGTCGTAGAGCGGTCGATGGCGTCCGGAAGATTGAGATGATGATTCCCCCGACCACGGCCACGACAGGGGGGCCGAGCACGGGAACGAGGTGGCCGATGACGGTGGCGGCCCCGGCCAGAGCACAAGTGAGAGCAAGACCTGGTAAGGCGATACGAATTCTCGAGTTCAGCGGGGAGGGCGTCTCGGTTCGAGCAGGATCTGATTGCGAGCCGGTCTCCGTCGTATCTGGGCCAGCCGGCGCGCGTGTCACCCCCCGATTCCAGAATCGATCAGGCGCCGAGCACGGCGAAATCGTCGTCGATCAGCACAACTCCTCGACCGGCGCGGTCCGGCAGACTTGCCGCGATGCTGGCCCGATGTCCGCTGACGCAATGTACCCACAATGTTCCGGAGGGCAGAGTGCGAATGCGCTCGAGCAAGAGATGTAGTGGCACGTGTACGGAGCCAGGGAGGTGGGATTCGATCCGCTCGTCATCACTGCGGACATCAACCACCACCGCGTCGGGATGACGACCGAGTTCTGAAACATTGGCAACGGGATGCGTCCGACGCTCGAGGTTTGGCGCGATCGCATGAGGCGTTCCCACGGCGGCTCCGGTCAGTTCATCGGCGTCGAGGCCAACAAGTTGACGGCGGGCAGCCGATATTCGGTCCGGATCCTCGCCGAGCAGAGTCAACGGAGGCCCCCGCGGTAACAACCGAAGCCGTGAGTCCGGTACAGCGCGACGAGCACGCATTCGAGCCCCAGATTCATCAGGTTGGCCTCCATTCGCTCGATGTCACGCTGGGATCGACGACCACGGCGAGCTCTCCGTCGTGGGCCACATAACTCCGGTCGCCGAGCTCGTCGGTCGCTAGGACCTCGACGTTGACCATCTGACCTCCAGGTATGCTGGTCGAAATGTTGGAATGTCCGAATGTTGGTACATTATACCTAGATGCAGAGGGCGGGGAAGGCGCGAATCCGTGACTCTTGCCCGCAGCGAGAGCATGGATCGAGCGAGCGCCGAGCCGCTCTGGTCTCAGCTTCAACGAGATCTCCTTCGGCGGTTGCAGGAGGGCGAGTTTGAGGGCTGGTTTCCCGGTGAGATGTTCCTGGTCGGCGAGTACAAGGTCAGTCGCAACACCGTGCGTGAGGCCTTACGCCGACTACGCGACGACGGGGTAGTCGTGGCGGAGCGCGGCCGCAGGCCTCGAGTGGCTGTTCCGCCCGAGATCGAACAATCCGTTGGCGCTCTCTACAGCCTCTTTGCCTCGGTGGAGGACTCCGGGCTCGAACAACGCAGCGTGATCCGTGTCCGTGAGATCCGCCAGGATCCCGACGTCGCCGTACACCTCGCTCTGGCAACTGATGAGCCGCTGTTCTATCTCGAGCGACTCCGCCTCGCCGACGGGACGCCACTGGCGCTCGATCGTGTGTGGATGCCCGCCACCATCGGAAGACCTCTGCTGAAGGTGGACTTCTCCCACACCGCGTTGTACGAGGAGTTGGCCAAACACGTCGACATCTCATTGACCGGAGGCAGGGAAACGATCCGGGCCATCGTGCCGGACAGGGGGGACCGAGAGACACTCGCAATGTCATCGCGCCATGCCGCCTTCGTGATCGAACGCCTAGGGTGCCGGAACGATCAACCAGTTGAGTGGCGTCACACCTTGCTCCGAGCGGATCGCTTCAGCCTGGTGACCGAGTTCTCTGAGCCAAATGGCTACCGTTTTGCCGCCGATCGACCGAGTGGTGCGGCAAATACGAAGAAGGTCGAAGTGGTCGGTACTCCGATGTCGCGTCGGTCTTGATGCTCAACACCGTGAGGCGGGCGGAGCCGGTCTTCACCATCACCCTATGGCTCGGCATCCTTGTGCCGGCGACACCAGGGCAGTCCGGGTTCTAGATTCGCCACCATGATGGAAGAGCTGTTCTGGCGGCTTGCGGATTTGGACGACGCCGTGATGGGTGAGGGATCGTTTTCCCCCGGACCAGCTGTCTGGGTCGGTGCGCGAGAGGTGGCTCACGCAGACAACGATCGAACCCTTGACGTGCGCCTCACCAAGAAGGTCATTCGCGGTCGGCGATCTGGACTGCAAGGCGACCCCAGGATCGCGCTTCGATCCGCTTCGTCGGATTGGCTCGAAGTCAGAGTCGAATCCGCTGCGGACGTCGAATTCGCGGTCTTACTGGTGCGGGACGCAATTGCTGCCAATCTGGACGGCGCTCCGCCAGGGTCTCCCCCCACTGGCGCTGAGCTGGAACGGCGACGGCGTTTCCACTAGCCACCAGGCCGCCGGTCAGCCCTCCCAGTGGCTTGGCATCGCACAGATTCGGGTGACTTTCATCTCGTAGGATGATCCGAAAGCGAGCGAATGGGAAGCAGTGACAGCTGAACTGACGCGCCATTTCAAAGGCATCAGCCCCAAGGCATACGAGCACCCAGCTGACCGTGCCGCGACGTCTGCCTTGCACGCGGTGCCGCTTCTCGACACGGTTGTGAAAAGACTCACCGATTTGGGTCACGAAAGACGTACACGGCAGATCGTCATTGGAAATGCGGTCCGCCTCGGCGAGCATCAGATCCCGCAGGTCTGGGAGCAGTATGTCGAGTGCATCTCGATACTGGACCTCGAACGTACTCCGGATCTCTACGTGATCAATGACCCAGAGGTCAACGCGATGGCCATAGGCGCGAAGACGCCGATCGTCGTCGTCAACTCGTCTGTCATCAGCTCGTACACAGCGCCGGAAACCCAAGCAGTGCTCGGCCATGAAGTCGGGCACGTACTCTCCGAACACACTTATTACACCACTGCTCTGGTGCTCCTCCATCAGTTCATGAAGGGTGCGCTTCCCAAGTCATTGCTCCTCGGGCTGCCGGTGCGAGGCATGTATTACGCGCTGCTCGAATGGGCCCGGGCCGCCGAGATGTCCTCAGATAGAGCGGCCGCGCTGGTGATGGGAGATCCGCTCGTTCCATGTCACGTGCTCATGCGTCTGGCTGGTGGCGCTCTACCCGGAATGAACTTCGATGCCTTCTTAGAGCAGGCCGACGCCTACGAAGATGAAGAGGATCTCTTCTCTCGCCAAGCACGTTTCTGGTCCGAGTTGAGCCTCACCCATCCCGTCGCCGTTCGTCGTGTCAAGGAACTCAATGCCTGGGTGCGTTCGGGGGAATTCGATCGAATCACGAGCGGAGACTACGTACGGCGCGGCGACGAATCCCCTCCGTCGGCAGAGTTCGATGCCGCCGTGATCCACTATCGGGAGCGTTTCTCCGGAGTTCTCGAACGCACCGCGGGTGGCGTCCAGGGTCTCGGCCGGCAGTTGGGCGATTGGTTGAAGCGCTTTCAGGGCGACAGCGAAGCATCCTCGGAGGAGCCATTCGACGTGCCTTGAACCGACGAACCGGAAAGCACGCTCAGTGGGGATACCGCACCGGCGTGCGGCGGCCTGCAGTGACGTGCCGCCCACCCCCGGAGGAGGGCCGCGCAGTGGTGACGTGATCGAATCAGTTAGTCCGACAGGAGTCGTTCCAGGACTGCTCGCCGTCGGCGTCGTAGAGCGCGATCGCGAGGTCGTCCTGCTCGGCCGGAGTGGCCTTGTTCGGGGGGAGGTTGATGAGCTGCGGCATGCCGGCCAGCTGGGCCGCTTCGTTCCAAGTGGCCTGGCTGAACTGGAAACCGCCCATGTACGTGCCTCCCGGTGAAACCGCGGCGTAGTTGCCGCCTGACTCGGCCTGCAGGACGCATTGGAGAAATGGAGGCAGGGCAGGGTCGCCGGACGAAGTACTGGTGGCGCTCCCCTGTGCTGTCGTGGAGGTGGTGGCGGGAGGCGCTGGTCGAGTTGTGCTCGACGTAGTCCCGTTCGCCGGGAATGAGGTGGGCGGAGCGGACGCTGCAGCCGCAGCCTGTGCGGCGCGAACCGCTGCTGCGGCGGCAGCAGCCTGTGCTGCCTGCTGCTGGGCGACGGCGACTGCGAGCTCGCCGGTGATCTCGGATTGCTTGGACTGGAGCTCGACTCCGGTCTGCCGTGCCGCTGTTGCCAGCTCTGCCTCCTGGTTGGTGGTCGCTTGGTCCTGTGTCTCTTGTCGTTCGAGCGTGGCACGTTCGGCATGTAATTCGTTGCTGTCGGTATGGAGAACGTCGATGGTCAGGGTGATATCTCCGCTGGCCACTTCTTCGTATACCCCTCTCGCAAGCGTGGCGTTCTGGTTCCCTTCGAACATTGCGGCCGAGGACCCGTTGAGCTCCGGGTACATGTTTATGTAGGCCGATACCGCTTCAGTCTCGAGCCGTTTGCGATCGCGTACTCACCCTCTTCACGTCGACTTGGATCTGAATCTGACGCGATCGGATCTCCGCCTCGACCCGTTGGACTTTGGCCACGTCGACGTCGTAGTGCTGTTGGTAAGCGCCGATCTGAAGTTGCTCCAGCACGAGATCCTGGGCGATCTGGGCCGCCTGCGCCTGGAGGTCGGACACTGGGTCGGCAGCGACGGGTCCTGGGGCCAAGACCACCGTTGCGGTGATCGCGGTTCCCAGGGTCAGGCTCACCATTCCGATTCCGACACCGGCGAGCTTTCGAACTCCCCATCGGAGAGTTGGCGTCGTTGTCCGACACCTCTCGACTATCACGAAGACCCATCGTCTAGTCGTTCTCACTCGAGGGTGCAACCCGAAGAACTTTGCTCGTTCCGCAGAAATGATGTATACGCGGGTATCTGGTGATGTCACTCGGGACGCGCGGACGGATGTCGAAATCGCGCTCGTAGATCTGGGTGAAGAGCGGTGGATTCGATCCGCTGCAGACGCCAACGTCTAGGCGCCCATTCGTGTCGAGACCTCCTGAGCCGGATCTGCGAAGCAGCCGTGTCTTGAAGACGGACACCACCCTTCGCATCCGCTGGCTACCAAAAGTAAGGGCCTTTTGGTGATACACCGGAATTTCAGAAGTCACTACGCCTTATGGCTACCGCGTCACCATCTTTTTCGCCGAAGCAGCACTCTTGTCGCGCGTCAGTCGCTCGGCGGACGGCCAGTGCGGCAGCTGCCTTGAGTGTTTTGAGATCGTCCTCAGCTGATGCCACGGCATGACGAGCCTTTTCGACTTCAGCGTCGGCGCGTGCCGCATCGCGGTTGGCCAATTCGAGGTCGCGTTTTGCCGCCGCCATCGCCGCGCCGGATCGTTCGACTTTCGGGGCACGATGGCGGGCCTCTGGACCAGGGTCGGCCAGCCCGAGGCCCGAATAGCGCAACCCAGTGGTCAGGCGACCAGCCCGTACGGATTCAGCGGCTCTCGGATCGGCGAAGGCGGCGTCGAGGGTCGCCTCGAGATCCATCGCAGCCGCCTCGGAAACGGGCTGTCCGCGGTTGCTCGCCATCAATGTCGCCTCTGCGAGAAGCTTGGCGACGGCATCGCGCTTCTTCTTCGAGACGCGACGGATCACTTCACCGTCAGCGCGGTGTTGGCCTCTTCGGAGTTCAGTGCCCAAGGTGATCAAACGCTCGAGGTCTTGAGCGCGTTCTTGGGATAACAGGTTGACGAGCCAAGCGCCAACGGTGGGTTTGCGCAACTTCTTCAGCGAGGCGGCGAGCGCTGTGTTGCCCGACTGGCGAGCCTCCGCCACCCTTGCGTTCCGAGCGGCCGTGAAGTCATTCGGGGCCAAGCGGTAGAGCTCGGCGTTCATACTCTCAAAGCTCACGTCGACCAGTTTGCCTTGACTGCGGACGGCCCTCTTAAACCGCGGCAGAGCCCGATCCGGCGAGGCACACCGGGAGACCAGGCGGAGCGGACCGTGGATGGCAGCAAGTGGTCCCCCTCCGGCCCCCGATATCCACAATCCTCCAACGCTGGCTGCGTAGAGTGCACCCGACGAAAGGGGAACGGATGTCAGGGCGTGCTTGCACCAGGCTGTCCCTGGTGCTCTGCCTGCTGGCGGGACTCGGACTCTCCGTGGCGGCGTCGATGTCGATCGCACCCCCAGCGGCCGCGGGGATTCCCTCCTATGCGACGGTCACGGTGGCGGGTGCGTCTCTGGGCGGGCTCGGAGTCGCCTCCCCGTACGCATTGAATCCGGTCTTCTCGCCGGCGACCACTGATTATGACGTGCTGTGTCAGGCCGGTTCGAACGTGGTCTCCCTCACACTGACCGGAAACGGGGGACCGATCACCGTGTCGACGAACCAGCAGGGATCAGAGGCCTCCGGCACCACAGTCGACATTTCGCTCGACGTGATCCCGAACCAAGCCATCGTGATCTCGGCGCCGAGCCCCGGCGGCGTTCCCGGTACGACCCAGTACTGGGTGCGTTGCCTGCCGCCGGACTTCCCCACCCTCCGGGTCAACCAGGCCGGGCCGGAGTCGCCGGGATGGACGCCGGGCTACTACTTCACCGGCAATATCACGAGCACCAGCGGCGCGTACTACGCCATGGTGCTCAACGGGAACGGAGTCCCGGTGTGGTACCAGAAGGTCCCGACAGGTGCTGGGGGTATGGCCGGTGCGATCAACGTGGAGCCGCTCAGCAACGACACCATCGCCTGGACGTCGGCCACGAGCCTTGGATTCGGAGTTGGGGACAACCCCAGCGTCTACACGGGGTTCGACCTCGACACGCAGACGACCATTGCGCCGCTCCCAGCCGCGGTGACGCCCACCGACCCGCACGAGCTCACGCCTCTACCCAACGGCGACCGCATGATGATCTCAACCCCGCTCGTGTCGAAGGACCTTTCCACCCTCGGCAATGGCCGCGACGGCAACACCCAGGTGCGGGTGCCTGCGTCTGAGGCGAACAACACGGTCGTCGACTGCGTGGTCCAGGAGGTGAACCCGAGCAATCATGCTGTCTGGACCTGGGACGCCGCGACACACATCGGGCTGGACGAGGTCAATACCGCGAGCGGGTTGCCAAATGCCGGCCCCCCCTGGGGCCTGTTTTCCCCCGACGGTGTGGCGGCGGCTGACATCTACCACTGCAACTCGGTCGCGGTCGACGAAGACTCGTCGAGCCCGTACTTCGGCGACGTCCTCGTATCCATGCGGCACCTGAATGCCGTCTTCCTGATCGACCGCGCCACTGGCAACGTCATCTGGAAGCTAGGCGGCACTGCTTTTACTCCCCAGGACCCCGAGGTCGCGCAGGAAGTGCCGGCGCAGCATCTCAGCATCACGGGTGACAGCGAGACGCAATTCTGTGGCCAGCACGACGCCCGCTTCGTTCCTACGCCGAACCCGGCCGTCGAGGACGTGAGCGTGTTCGACGACCACACGGGTTGTTTCGGTGCGGCACGAGGCGTCGAATACGCACTTGACATCGGGGCGGGCACGGCGACGCCCGACTGGCAATACCTCCAGCCCCAGGGCCTGGCGGTCGGAGCCACGGGGAGTTTCCGCAGGATGCCAGACGCCGCCAACGACATCGGTTCGGGGAGCAGCATCATCGGCTGGGGCATCTCGAGCTTTCCGTCCGGCTTCACCGAGGTCGACGGCAGTGGGAAGGTGCTGTGCGACATCCGCTTCGCCGACGGCGACGTCATCTACCGCGCCATCAAGGTGGACGCGGCGCAGGTGAACCTGCAACTGCTGCGGCAGACAGCAGGCTGGACGCCCCCCGCCTCGCCGCCTGGCCCCGGAGGCGTCATGCTCAACAAGCCGGCAGTGGGCATGGCGGCCACTCCCGACGGCGGCGGGTACTGGCTGGTGGCCTCCGACGGCGGGGTCTTCAGCTACGGCGACGCCGGCTTCTACGGCTCGGCGGGAGGCACGGCCCTCAACAAACCCGTCGTGGGAATGGCGGCTACACCCCGCGGCGGCGGGTACTGGCTGGTGGCCTCCGACGGCGGGGTCTTCAGCTACGGCGATGCCGGTTTCTACGGCTCGACGGGGAGCCTGCACCTGAATCAGCCCGTTGTGGGCATGGCCGCCACTCCCGACGGTCGCGGGTACTGGCTGGTGGCCTCCGACGGCGGGATCTTCGCCTTCGGAGACGCCGGCTTCTACGGTTCGACGGGAAGCCTGCATCTGAATCAGCCCGTTGTCGGCATGGCCGCCACTGCTGATGGTCGCGGGTACTGGCTGGTGGCCTCCGACGGCGGGATCTTCGCCTTCGGAGACGCCGGCTTCTACGGGTCGGCGGGGAGCCTGCACCTGAATCAGCCCGTTGTGGGTATGGCCGCCACGCCCGGCGTTCGCGGTTACTGGCTGGTGGCCTCCGACGGCGGGATCTTCACCTTCGGTGACTCCGGTTTCTACGGCTCGACGGGGAGCTTGCACCTGAATCAGCCGGTGGTGGGAATGGCGGCGACCTGGGGTGGTGGCGGCTACTGGCTGGCAGCCTCCGACGGCGGGATCTTCGCCTTCGGTGACGCCGGTTTCTACGGTTCGGCCGGCGGCGGCTAATGATGGGGCGCGTCCGACGGTCATTGGACATCCGAAGAAAATCACTTCGGGTCCCATCTCCGGGTCGGCGATGCCCTCGGACTCGAGCGTCGGGACGTCAACGTGTTGCACTCCTCCGTCAAGGCGGAGGGGACGGCCCGTGAAGTCGGTGGCCGTCTGGAGCTAAGAGCGCGCGCCATTAGGCCACGGCCAGGCCGTCCCGGCGTTTGGCCCACTTCATCAGTTTGACCGTGATGATCAGGGCAACAGCCAGGGCGAACTGGGCCAGGCGGTGGGCGCTGAAGCGGTCGGTGTTCCTCCTCAGCTGACCGAAGTTGCTCAGCCATGAGTTGGTGCGCTCGACGGGCCAGCGCAGGCCCATCGGCTGGTTCCTCGTGCCTCGAGCGGATCCCCTTTTGCGCTTCTGGGCGATGATGGCGTCGGCGATGTGGCGTTCAGCGAGGCGAGTGAGCGTGATGGCGGAGTCATAACCACGATCGAGCCAGATGGTCTCGATGTCGCAGAGCAGCCCACGCTCTGCGATGTCGTCGAGGGTGGGGGCGAGCAGGATCGAGTCGTTTCGGTTGGCGCCGTCGATCACCCAGCCGATGGGCACCCCGTTGGTGTCGGTGGCCACCGACCACTTCCATCCGCTCTTGCCGCGATCGGTCGGGTTGGGTCCGGTTCCCTCCCCGCCACAGGGTGCCTTGTGCAAAGAGCCGTCGAGGGAGACGTCGGAGAGGTCGAGCCCGATCACCTTGTCGAGGGCCGCCATGGCCTCTTCGACGAGACGCTGGTAAGCGCCGAGCGCCACCCACTCGTCGCGTCGACGCCGCAGGGTGGTCTCGCTCCCTTTGCCGAGTCGTCCCGCCACGTCCCAGCTGCACCCGGTGACGAGGCGGAACACGATGGCTTCGAAGCAGTCGCGCTCTGAGATCCGGGGCCGGTGACAGCCCAATGGATGCTCAGTTTCACCGCGTTCGGGCAGGTAGGCGGCAAAAGACGCCCAGATGGCGTCGACGACGGCCGGCTCGAGTGCAAGCATGGGACCTCCACTGGTTCGTTGGATTGGGACAAGCAGCCGGATCATGTCCGGTCCGAGCCAACGACTGGTGGACCTTTGTGCCTGCTCAGCGGCGGTCCACCTCCGATGGCCTCCTCAGTGGTGACAATGGCCCCAAAGGAGGTGGCCATGGCCAAGGTGAAGCGCAACGGTGCCTGTCCGTGTGGCAGCGGGAGCAAGGCCAAACGGTGCTGTTATGGAGGTAACGACCCGGTGCACACCGGGATGCTGCCCCGAGAGGTGGGCGACGCCGCCATCGCGGATCTGAGCGGAACCGACGAAGTCGAACTCCGCGCCTACTTCGACCGGTTGCTCTACCTCCCCGAGATCGACACGTCCCTTCAGGTGCGCCTTCCTGGCGTCATCACGCCGGACATGGATCGGGTCATCGACGCACTGCGCGACGATGACGACGAGGCGTTCGACGAAACGCTCGACAAGGTGCTCCCTGTTGTCGATTCGCCCGAGCGACGTCTCGCTCTCGCCGAGGCTGTCCTCAGAATCCGAGACCAGGGTCAGATCACACGCAAGTTCGCTGCCATGGCCGTGCTCGAGCTTGACCGTCCAGAGTCGATGCTCTTCCGCTCCTCGGTGGCCGAATCATTCGCCGTCCTCGCCGGCGATCGGCGCACTCCAGCGGGACTGCTCCTCGCTACGGGATAGGCCCGGGCACCCGAAGCGCTCGCGCCGCCGGATCTGCTCACCTATTGGCGCGCGCTCTAAGCCTGCCCATGGCAGCGAACGGTGGGCGTCCCGCCTCATGTACCGCCCGGCTCCAGCGGCACCTGAGGTCTCAAATGGAGAGGGGCCGACCGGTATCGAACCGGCATCATCCGCTTGCGAGGTCCTCCTGGCCGATTTTGATGAATTGTGAACTGGAATACCTGGTCAGCCGAGTCCGTGCACTCCGCGGACGGCCCTGATCAACGGCGCCCACGGGATATTCGCGGGATGAAACGGCTCAGCAGGATCGTCTGTCGTGACTTGGACCGGTCGATGGTCGTCCGGAGGAACGGAGCGACCTCCATGACGAACGCCGCTGAAACCCCCAGCTCGGAACAAGCGCTCGAAGCCCGAGAGGTTCTGCTGCGCGAGGAGTTTCGGCTACAGGAGGGCTTCTGGGACAATGCTACGCCGCTCGAGGACGTTCTCAGCGAGCTCAAGGCGAAGATCACTCACAAGAAGTGAACGACGGGGCGACCCGTTCGGATCGCTCCACGACTGACGTCGACTCCTGGGCGGACGGCTGTCCTCTTGAAACTCTCGCTGCCTTCCACGATGGCTTGCGAGGTGCCGCGAGGTCGGGTCGCCGGTCGATGCGTGGCTCGTTGAGCCCCCGGATGGCTATCGATACCGCTACCGGCTGGTCGAGGCGAACGTGACCATCGAATTCGTCGCCGTGACCTGGGAGCGGCGGATGCCATGACACGAGCAGACGAGGCAGGTCAAGGACGCCTAAGGCGAGCGAGGAACGGAGCGTAGCGGCGTCGACCGGAGCGAACGAATCCAGGGACGCCTATCAATGGGATCCGGACCTCTACGACGTAAAGGTGACCTTCCCCTTCAAGGATCCGGAGTTGTCGCTGTATGCACCACATGGGCCCGTTGCGTCAGGCGCGTCAGCAAAGCCTAGGTAAAGATTTTTTGCGCCGCCCGGAACAATAAAGCGCTGTGTCTTCCCTGTTCCGGTGCCAGTCAATCCATCTCCGATAAAGAAGACCTGGCCAAGCTGCGG
Source organism: uncultured Acidimicrobiaceae bacterium (assembly GCA_963828505.1). GTDB lineage: Bacteria > Actinomycetota > Acidimicrobiia > Acidimicrobiales > RAAP-2 > Bog-473. Next base: position 65,071 of record CAWHFM010000008.1, on the reverse strand, counting down.
GGCGAGAGATTTGAACGAATGGTCATCTGAGAAGTCGAGGGTAGTGGGAGCGCTCGCTGGTTGACCCTTGCCGAGGAAGACGCCAACGAGGTAGAAGTACTGGTCCGTATCCATCAGACCGGAGACGCCCCCGGTGGACGTGATGTCGGTGTCAAAATCAGTCGTTGCTCCATCGGGTCCATTCGATCCGACTCCATAGGAAACAACGCCTTTCACCTTTGAGAAGGTCACCGTGGCGGTGCTTCGAGGCAAGTGGGCTTGGTAGGGGACCACGCCTCCTCCATCCCCACCTGGGTCGGGTGCAGCAGTGAGACCGGCTCCCCAGATGTTGTCCATGCCCGACACCTTGAACGCCACGGTGGAAGCACCGGCCGACGATGTTCCGGCCACGGCCAACCCAGCGCCCGCCAGTAGACAGGCGACCGCCATCGTCCCGAGCCTTCCAATGATCCGACGTCGCGACAACGTCCTTAACCTCGATTTCGTCATCGGTCGCCCCTCAGCTTGTGCTCGCCGTCGGCCATTATCACAGTGCCCGTCCTGTGTGGCAAACGCCCGACATTCCGGGATCTGAACGTCATCGACTCCGACGTCTTTGGGCCGTTCTGGTCCGTCGCCTCGCTTTGGCGCAATACTGCGAACCGGCACAAGCGGCAACGTGTGGATGGCAGTTCTTTCAGGCGGTGTCGGGAGTATCACCGTCCTGAACCCGACAGATTCTGAAGCGGACGTGGGTGCGCGTCTCATGTCCGCAGCGGGAGACTGTGAAGTCGGAATGGCCTCCTTTGCTGCGAGCACGGCGGGATTCGTTCCGGGATAATCGCGGGATGAAACCCTGAGGCGGGAACGGCTGTCGGGTCCGGGACGTCACGATCGAATTCGTCACCGTCACCTAATGAGCGGTGGATGCTCGTCGCGAAGATCGGCTGACTTTGGGGGAGCTATAGACGGACCGACAATTTCGCTCACGAGTGATTGAGTTACTTCGGACGTCCACCCTTTGCGCGCCATCCCGCGAGATGCGGTTCACCTTGGTTCGCCACGATTCACAGGCTGCTGACCAGGGAGATCAAGGCACGGTCGCAGACGAAGCGCCGTAACGCCCTGAGCTGGACCCAAATGGAGAGCGGCCGACCAGGATCGAACTGGCATCATCAGCTTGGAAGGCTGAGGTTCTACCATTGAACTACGGCCGCGAAACGGTGCGCAGTCTAAGCCTCTACTCTCGGCGCAGTGGACGCGCTGTACGACCGGGTCGGGGGTGAGCCCTTCTTCGTCGACCTGGTGGACCGGTTCTACCTCGGCGTGGCGGGCGACCTGCTCCTGCGGCCGCTCTACCCCGACGATCTGTCCGAGTCGTCCCGCCACCTGGCGCTGTTCCTCGCCCAGTACTGGGGTGGACCGACGACGTACAGCGATCAGCGTGGGCACCCGAGGCTGAGGATGCGCCACGCCCCGTTCGTGATCGGTGTCCCGGAGCGCGATGCATGGTTGCGCCACATGCTGGGTGCGCTGAGCGGACTGGAGCAGGAGCAACGGATAACGGACGAGGACGCGGCCGCCTTCCGCGAATACCTCGAAATGGCGGCGACCTCGCTGGTCAATTCGCGCTGACGGCCCGGTCGCAGTCCGCCGGATCGGGTCGGCTGAACCGGTCAGTCGTTGAAGACTGGAGTGCGCCGCTCCTTACGGGCGGCCACGGATTCCTCGAAGTTGCGGGTGGTGATGCGGACGAAGAGCTGGGCCGTGCCCTCTGCGTCCATGTGCGATTGCAGACTGCCGGCATCGAGGCTGTTCCACAGTGCACGCTTGGTCAGCTCCACACCGGCACGGCTCCAGCCGTTGATGCGGTCGGCCAGCTCGAAGCACGTAGGCAGAAGCGACTCCCGAGGCACGACGTTCGACACCAGTCCTATGCGGTCGGCCTCCGCGGCGTCGATGTCGCGCCCGGTGAGCATGATCTCCGCCGCGCGCGAATGGCCCACGGCGCGGGGGAGGAGGAAGCTGAGACCGAGCTCGGCCGCAGTGAGCCCGTTGTTGATCCCCGCCGCCCGGAAGTAGGCGTCGTCCGCGGCGACGCGCACGTCGGCCGCCAGTGCCAGGCAGAATCCTCCACCGATAGCGGCACCATTGACGGCGGCGATGACCGGCTGGTGGAGCCGGCGGATGGTGGCGATCACGTCGTCGAGCATCTCCATGGAGCGCAGCGCGATCGTGGGCAAAGTCAGGCCCTCCATGTTGGGCATCGTCCCGGGATTTTCGTGGTCCGCGCCGGAACAGAAGCCGCGCCCCGCTCCCGTGACGACGACGATCCTCACGTCGTTGTCACTCCCGATGTCGCGGAGGGCATCGCGGAACGGGATCATGACGTCGAAGGCCATGGCGTTCATCCGTTCGGGCCGATTCAGCGTGACGACGGCGACGTGCGGGTGGGGCCTGGTGACTTCGGTGAAGGACATGGCCCGGGATGGTAGGCGCCATCGCCGGCCATGACGGCGCCGGATCTGCCCGGTCTGCCCTGTCGGCCCGGTTCGGCCCGGTTCGGCCCGGTTCGGGCAACCCGCTCGGCCCGGTTCAGGCAACCCGCTCGGCCCGCTCCGCCTTGGCTTGCTGGTGGGCGCTCTCCTCGCGGGCCAGCCAGCGCAGCCGGGCGGCCCGGGCGTCCCAGTCGTAGACGACGGCGGTTCCGGCGACGAAGTCGTCGAGGGCGCGGCGCTCGCGCTGGTAGACGATGCCGAGGAAACCGATGCCGAGCGTGAGAATGGTGAGGCCGAGGCCGAGGGTGCGGAGCACGGCTTGGCGCTTGCCGATCGGGCGGCCCTCGGTCGTCACGACCTGAATGCCGAAGATGGCCATGCCGACGGTCTTGCCGCTCACCGCCCACTGATAGCTGAAGTAGAGGAAATACCATCCGACCAGGATGCAGAGAGCGAGGATCCGGTGGCTCAACAGTGTGTAGCTGTGACCCGTGACCAGCTTCTGCGCTGCGTCCCAAAGCGCGCTACCGATGGCGTAGAGGCCCCAGGATGCGCCGACGTCCGCAGCGAAGGCGACGAGCCGGCTGACCGCGCCGGCGTAATTGCCCTGGCGGCCGACCGTCAGCGCGGCCGATGGCACCGGCACCGTGGTCACGCTGGGGCCCGCTCGACCAGCAGCGGCGGGCCGTCGGGCCAGCCTTTCACACGGCCGCCCCGCCCGATCAGTCGATTGCCCCACCGCAGGATGAAGTCGTCGAGGCCGACGCCCTGGCTCCTGATCACGTCGAGGATCTCGGTCAGGATGCCGGTCGTCGATCGGGCGATGATCGACCCGAGCTCCGTGTGCTCCACTAGGGCGTCGATGTCGATCTTCTCGATGATGGCGTTGATGTCGAGCTTCTCAATCACCTTCTCGAGGTCGACCCGGTCGATCACCTGGTTGAGGTCGACCCGGTCGATGATGCTCTCGATGTCGACCTCGCTGACCACCTTGTTCACGTCGATCTTCTCTATGACGCGCTCCAGATCGACCCGGTCGATGATGGCGTTGATGTCGATGGCATCGAGGACCAGCGAGACCACGCGCTCGGCCACCGCCTGGGCGAATTGCTCCACACGGGAGCCGATCGGGCCTGCGGTCACCTGGCTCCACACCGCTGTGTCATCCCGGTGATCCTTTCACTCCGGCCGGTGCGGATGGGCGACCGAGGAGGTAGCGTCGAAACCGGCGGGGTACGGAACTGCGGCACGCAAGCACGGGACGCACGAGAAGGAGGTAGCACGGTGGAGTTCGAGCGCTACGACGACGGGGTGCCTTCGTGGGTCGACCTGAGCAGTCCTGATCTCGCCAAGTCCAAGGAGTTCTACGGCGGGCTCTTCGGTTGGACCTGCCCCGAGGGACCCCCCGAGGCCGGTGGGTACTCGGTCTGCGAGCTCGGCGGCAAGGCGGTCGCCGGGATCGGGCCGCAGATGAACCCCGACTCTCCGCCGGCGTGGATGACCTACGTCAACGTGGACAGCGCCGAAGACACGATCGCCAAAGCGAAGGCGGGCGGTGGCAGCGTCTTTGTCGAGCCTATGGACGTCATGGACGTCGGGCGCATGGCGATCTTCGCCGACCCGCTCGGCGCCGTCATCGGGCTGTGGCAGCCCAAGTTGCACATAGGTGCTCAGTTGGCGAACGAGCCCGGGACCTTCGGGTGGAACGAGCTCCTCACGACCGATCTCGACAAGTCGAAAGCTTTCTACAAGGCCGTCTTCGGCTGGGACGCCGAGGACCAGGGCGCCCCGGGGGGCCCGCCGGCGTACACGGAGTGGAAGCTGGGCGGGAAGTCGGTCGGCGGCATGATGCTGAAGACGCCTGAAATGCCGGCCGACATGCCCCCGAATTGGGGTGTCTACTTCGTCGTCAGCGACACCGACGCCACCGTGGCCAAGGCCAAGGAGCTCGGCGGCGTTGTGTACATGGGGCCGGCCGACATCGAACCGGGACGATTCGCCGTGATCGCGGACAACGTCGGCGCCGTGTTCAACGTGCTGGCCCTAAAGTCCGAAGAGGCAAGCGCCGGCTGAGTCGGGGACGGGAGTCGGGATCGCCATGGATCGTCGTCGGCTGGGCCGCACCGGCCACCACAGCAGTGTGGCCGTCCTCGGGGGCGCCGCTTGCTGGGCCGCCTCGGTGGAAGAAGCCGGTGACTGGCTCCGCCTGGCTCTCGAGCGCGGGGTGAACCACCTCGACATCGCGCCGCAGTACGGCGCGGCGGAGTCGGTGGTCGGGGCACACCTGGCCGGACTGCAGGACCAACTGTTCGTCGCCGGCAAGACCCTGCGCGCCAACCCGGACGGGGTGACCGATCAGTTCGACACCACCCGTCGGTTGCTGCACGCCGAGGTGCTGGATCTCTACCAGGCCCATGCCGTGACCTCCGTGGCCGAGCTGGACCGGCGCTCGGATGCGATCGAGCGCATTCTGGAACTGCGCGAGCGCGGCCACACCCGTTTCGCCGGGATCACCGGCCACGACCTCGAGGTTCCGCTCGCCCACCTCGAGGCGTTGCGCCGCTTCGACCTCGATACCGTCATGTTTCCCGTCTACCCGGCGCTGTGGTCACGCCCCGAGTACCGCGAGCCGGCCGAGGAGCTGCTCGCGGTGTGCGCCGAGCGGGACGTCGGAGTGATGGCGATCAAGGCGGTGGCGCGACGGCGGTGGCGCGACGGCCGTCCCCTGGCTGACGCGGTGGCGGGGAGCCCTGCCACCGCGGAGCGGTGGGCCTCCTCGTGGTACGAGCCACAGGGCAGCGACCGCGAGATCGACCGCGGCGTGCACTTCGCGCTCTCGACACCGGGCGTCCACGCCTTCTGCACCCCCGGCGACATCGCACTGTTGGCCCGTGTGCTGGCGGCGGCCGAGCGGTACGACGGGATGGGCGAGTCCGATCGAGTCGCTGCCGTCGAGGCCATGGCCGGAGAGGAGCTCATCTTCCCCATGGCGGGGTGAACCGGCCGACCGGTCGAGCCTCGCTCACCCCTCTCGGATGGCGGCGACCGCGGCCATGAACGCGTCGTCGTCGGCCGGGTCGGCCGGCACCGCGACTGTGATGCCTTGACCGAGCCCGGCGAAGCGTTCGAACAACAGGCCGGGGAGCTCGTCGAAGGTTCCGCACGGCACCAGCTCGTCGAGTACCTCGTCGGAGAGGACGCGGCCGAGGTCGTCCCAGCGGTCGTGGCGGATCAGGTCGCGTAGCCGCGGACCGAGGTCCTCCCACCCGTTGAGCTCGAGCGTCGGCGCGTACGCCGGCGTGGAGTACAAGAAGGCCAACAGCCGGCGCTGGCGTTCGCGCTCGGTGAGGACGGCCTCCCTGGTCCTGCCGGTCACGACGCTGGTGCCGACCACCAGCTCAAAGCCGTCGTGCCGCAGGTCGCGTCCCGCATGTTCCGCGCCCTCGGCCAGGGCGGGTAGGCACCGTTCGAGCAGGTAGCGCGGATTCGAGTTCGTCGGGTGGGTCACGAACCCGTCAGCGACGGCGCCCGCCAGCGCGCAGGCGCGGTGCTGCACCCCTCCGAGGTAGATCGGCGGCGCCACCGTGTCGGTGTCGGGTCCCGGGTTGAAGTAGGGCTGCATGCGCGTCACCCGGTAGTGCGCGCTCTCGTAGCGAGGTGCCGCGCCCGTGGCGAACGCGGCGAACGCCGCCCTCACCGCGCCGACGTAGCTTCCCAGCCGGCCTACCGGGTCTTCCCCGAAGGGCACGGCGTAGCGGTCCTCGATGTTCTGGCGGATCTGCGTTCCCAGCCCCAGCTCGAACCTCCCACCGCTCAGCTTGGAGAGGTCCCAGGCCGCATAGGCCAGCAAGGTCGGGCTGCGGACGAAGGCCAGGGCCACGCTCGTGCGCACCACGATGCGATCGGTGTGCTCGACCGCCAAAGCGGCGACTGTCATGGCGTCGTGCACCGTCTCGGCCACGTGGAGGCCGTCGTAGCCGAGGCGCTCCACCCTCGTGGCGTGCGCCGCCACGTCGGCCAGGTCCAGCCGCGGGTCCATGCCCGCGTACACCCTCACTCGGCGGCGTCTCCGGGCACCGGGGTCTCGGACCCGGCCGCGGCCTGGTCACGGCCGCGGGCCATGATGCGCTCACGCTCTCCGGCCAGTCGGGACTGGTCGAAGCGGTCCGCCATCCACTGGCGCGCCCACGCCGCTTCCGCCTGCCACGCCTCGGGTCCGGCCAGCTCGCTCACGTCCTCGTACATGCGCCGGACCTCGCGCACGTTCTCGGACGGGATGGAGACCACGGCCGCGGCGAGCTCCCGGGCGCGCGCCAGGAGGTACTCATGGGGCACCACCTCGACCACCAGCCCCCAGGCCAGCGCCGTCCCGGCGTCGATGAAGTCCCCGGTGAAGCTCATGCGCCGCGCCCGGTCGATCCCGATCACCTGGGGCAAGCGGATGGTAAGGCCCGCTCCGGGCATGGCGCCCACCCGGGCATGGGTGTCGGCAAAGCGCGCCCGCTCCGACGCGATCAGGAAGTCGCACGAGAGCGCCAGCTCCAGCCCGCCGGTGACCGTCGACCCGTTGACGGCGCCGATCATGGGGGTGCGGCGAGGAGGGATGATCCCGAAGTGCTCGAGTTGGGCGTTCATTCGCTGGCGCAGGTCCGATCGATCCTGGGTGGCCAGCGACTTGAGGTCCATGCCGGCGCAGAAGGCGGGGTCCGTGCCGGTGAGGATCATGCAGCCGACGTCGGCACGCCCGTCCAGCTCGACGATCGTGGCGTCGAGCTCGCGGTTGAGCTCGGCCGAGATGGCGTTCCTCGCCTCGGGCCGGTTCAGCGTGACCGTCGCTACGCCTTCGGTGACCTCGACCAGCACCAGCATTTGCGTCCCTCCCGTCGTCCATCCCCTGCCGGACCGGCCGTGGTGGCCCAGCCTCCCATGACGCTCTCGCCCCGCTCCACCCGGGTTCTGAGATCGCCGCGCGCCGACGGCTCACCCCAGAGAAATCATCCACCCCGGGTCCCACTCGCGACGGAGGAGGGCGAAGCTCTCGGCGTCGCGCTGCTCCCCGTCGATCCGCTCCCAGTCGCGGAGCAGGGCCTCACGCCGGAATCCCGCCGCCTCGGCCGTTCGGGCCGACGCCACGTTCCAGGGCTCCACGAAGAGATGCAGTCGCGGGATGGTGAGCTGGCCGAAAGCGAACGACACGACGGCGCGCAACGCCCAGGCCGCGAGGCCGCGGCCTCTCGCTTCGGCCAGTATCCAGTAGCCGACTGAGGCCCGCCCGCTGTCTATCTCGTGGAGCCACAGCCCGATCGACCCCACGCCTCGCGTCGGCTCGGGGCCCAGGGCGATGACGAACGAGTAGCCGTCGCCGAGCTGGGCGCGCCGGTGCTGGCGCTCAATGAAATCGAGCCCGGCGAGCTCGCTGTCGTGGCGTGGCACCGACGAGACGGCCACGATGTCGGATTCCTTCGCCGCCGTGCGCACGAGGCCGAGGTCCGATACCTCGAAGGGTCGCAAAACCACGGGCCCGGCGGACAGTTCCGGTACGTGCAGGGGAGGCGCCACTGCCTCCGGGTCGAATCCGTCCCCTGGCGCTCGCGGCGTTGCCGGGGTCACCGCAGGGCGAAGTATCCGGGCACGAGGTGATGCCGCGTGTCCAGGTACCCCTTGGCCTCGGGCGGCCCGCCGAACCGGCCGTGGCTCCACCGCACCTCAATGTGGCCGGCCAGCTCGTACACCGCGTACGTGGCGCGGTCCCTCACCACAGCCTCCCAGCCCACGCGCGGCTGTCCGCCTCGCTGTTCGGTCATGAACACAGTGATCAGGGAGAAGTGTTGGCGCCAGTCCCACGGCGTGGCGATGCGCAGGCGGAGCGAGCGGGTGGCCGACGAACCGAGGACGAAGTACGGGGCGCTCCCCATGCGCAGCAGGCGCCACAGCATGGCCTCGCCGCTGCCGCCGTGCCGATCCATGGCCGATTCCCAGCGCCGGACGGACATGAACGAGACCCTGTCCGAGAGCGTCTGGTAGGCCTTCTTCGCTTCGCCGGGCCACCCACCCTTGAGCCAGGTCGCGAGCGCCTCGCGCTGCTCCACCGAGAGGTCGACCGCCCGCGTCGGCAGGCGGCTCAGTGCCGCTCGCGCCGCCGCGGGCATCCGGTCCGCCATGGCGGTCACAGACTCTCCACCGGGCCCGGCTGCTCCGCCCGGACGACCGCCCGACCCCACGGCGTCGCCCAGTCCCGGGAGCACGAGCGCGGCTGTGCCCGGACGCTCCCGCCTGCCGCCCGCTCCAGTGCGGGCCCGGCCCGGGACAGGAGGCGTGCCCGAACCGCCGGCTACGTCGACGGCCGCCCGCACCTCGTCGTAGAGCGCCTGGTACTCGGCGGGAGCCACTTCGGCGTACCAATCACCTCCGCCGCGGCCCGTCCCGTCCGAGAGCGGGCTTTCGGACGGGACGTCGCCCCCGGCCTTCCGACCGCCCCGTCCTCCACCGCCGACGAGCAGGTCGTCGAAGACGTGCGACGGCGACATGTTGAAGAGGATGTCCGACAGGTACTTGCAGCTGATCAGGTAGACGTGGTCCACCCGCAGGTCCACGGGCGCCACCTCGTCGCCGGGCGCCCGCATGGTCCCCTTCCATTCGACCACCCGCGGCATCCGCCCGCGCAGGCCGTCGGCGGCGGCCAGGAAGGCCCGCCCGTTCTCCCAGGCGGCGTGGAACTCGGCGTCGAACGCGCCGCCGTCGCGCAGCTGGTGCAGGTGGCTCCACCGTTCGGGGGAGAGGCTGTGCATCACCGCCGAGCGCGACTTCAGCGCTTCGTCCACCGTGGCGCCTCCCAGCATGCCCAGAGCCGTACCGAGCTCGGTCACCGTGGTGCGGTCGCTCGGCATTTCGGCATCCTCCCATGGCTACCCGCAGGAGGGCGCGGTTCCCGGCCGTCAGTCCGCGAACAACGGGGTGAGCTGCAGCTCGAGCGGCCCGACTTCGGCTTCGGCTGCCACGTGAAGTTCAGTGCTCTCGTACACGTCCACGGCCACACCCGTACGCGAGATGAACTCGAACACCGCGTCCCCCCAGCGCTCCTCGCGCAGGGCCCGGCGCAAGGCGTCGCGCTCGCCCGCGGCCAGCTCGCCGCCCGGGGTGTTGGCCACGAGCTGACAGGCGAGCACCCAGTTCAAGGTGGCGAGATCCTGGGCCACGAACACCCGAGGCGGATCGTCGCGCACGACCGCACACGCGACGACCGTGCTCATCGCTTCATACGGAGCCCGGCGCGACGTCCGCGGCCGGCCAGAACCCCGGCAGGGGCGCGGCGGCCCCTTCGCGCCCGTAGGCCTGCAGGCGTTCCCGTGCCGACGGCGAGGCGAGGTCGACGGCGTCGAAAACCGCTCCTGGACCTGCCGCCCGGAGAGCGCGGTCTCCCTCTGTTCCCGGTCGGGGCAGCTGGGTCGTGAGGACGACGAGCGGAGCGAACCCCCGCGCCGCCATGACGTGAGCCCGGCCGAGCGTGCGCCACACCGTCTCGGCGCGCGCCATGCCACCGCGGTACCCCGAGTTCGCACCGGCCACGTCGAAGTACCACGCCCGCCCGCCCGCGTCACGGGCCGAGAAGCTCACCACCACACCGATCCCCCGCAGACGGGTGTTGGGGCGTATGTCGGAGAATCCTGCCGCCTCGATCGCCGCCCGGGCCAGCGCCGACGCCGACGCCCCCTCTCCGGCGACTTCGGCCGGCAGCTCGCCGTCCAGCGGTGCCTCCGCGGTGAGCCGTTGCTCCGCCAGTGCCACGTACGCCGGGTCGAGGTCGTAGCCCACGGCGTCGCGCCCACTGCGCCGGGCCGCGATCAGCGTCGACCCCGAGCCGCAGAAAGGATCGACTACGAGGTCGCCGCGGAACGTGTAGAGCTCCATCAGCCGTTGGGGCAGCTCCACCGGGAACGGGGCCGGATGCCGGACCCGCAATGCGCTCTCGGGCGGGAAGTCCCAGACGTCGAGTGTGAGCGCCATGAAGTCGTCCGCGGCCACGGTGCTCTCGTGGGGCAGTCCGGCGGCGCGCCGCGCCTTGGGGCTGAGGGCGCGCCCGAAGCGCCCCTTGCTGGCTACGACCACGCGTTCGGTGACGTCGCGCAACACCGGGTTGGCCGCCGAGCGGAACGACCCCCAGGCGCAGGAGCCGCTCGCGCCCTCTCCCTTCTGCCACACGATCTCACCCCGCGGCAGGAGATGGAGGTCGTCCTGCACGATCGCCATGACGTCCGCCGCCAGGCTGCGATACGGCTTGCGCCCGAGGTTGGCCACGTTGACGGCGATACGCCCACCCGGCTCGAGCACACGCTTGCACTCGGCGAAGACGTCACGCAGGAGCTCGAGGTACTCGACGTACGACCCGGGAACGCCCTCGCGGTCGAGCTCCTCCTCGTACTGCTTGCCGGCGAAGTAGGGCGGCGAGGTGACGACCAGGGCCACCGAGTCGTCGTCGACGGCGTCCATCCGCCGGGCGTCGCCGCACAGGCACAGCACCCCGGGCTCGTGCGGGTTCACGTGCTCGTCCGCGCTCAGCTCGGGCGCCTCGAAGCGGTCGTAGAACGCGTCGGCCACGTGCGACTCGCGCCGGCTCACGCCGAAGTTCGAAGTGGACGTGGCGCTGCGGCGGCGCGACGGCATGGTCCGGCCGACGCTACCGGGCGTCCGGCGCAGGGCCCGGGATCCGTCGTGAACAGCCCCGGGGCCGAGAACCGTCCCGTCCGTCCGGGTCGTCCGGGTGAACGGGACGGGCCCGACCGTCCCGTGAGTCGCGAATGAGCATCACCGAGACCCTACGGGAAGGGTGTCTCAGTGCCGACGGTCCCGTCGAACCCCGGGGCGGCGACTTCCGCCAAGGGCGTAACCAGTCCGAACCGCCGATCCGTGGTCAGGTGGCGTCGCGCACCGAGATGCTCGGCGGTCGCGATCGCCACGACCGCGTTCACATCTCGTAGACCACGAACGACGTCGGCCGTCCCACGGTGTCGTAGAGCGAGCGAGCCCGGCCGTTGTACTGCTGGGTGTGCCAGTAGACCTGGTCGGCCGCCCGCTCGGTCGCGGCTTGCTTCACCGCCTCCAACAGCGCCCGCCCGACGTCGCCGCCCCGCGCTGTCGGCGCGACGAACAGGTCCTCGAGATAGCACTTCGGCCGACGCGACCAGGTCGAAGGGTGCACGACGCAATTGGCCAGGCCGATGCCCCGCCCGGCGTCGTCGACGGCGAGCAGGCCGAACATGGCCTCGGTCCCGGCGCAGAGCCGCTCGAAGGTCGACCGGCTGGTTTCGTCACGCAGCTCGGCCCGGTAGAAGTCGAGGTAGCCGGCCCACAGCGCCCGCCAGTCCTCCCAGTCCTCGGCGTCGAGCGCTCTGATCGTTGCCACCTCGCTAGCTTCCCACCGGCCCAGCGCGATGGCCGGGATCCCGGACCGGTCCGGCCGGAGCGTCGCTCCAGGCGTCGAGCGCTCGCTGGGTGGCGCCGTCGATCGCTATGTGCCCCGCACGCGGCGGCGCAGCCCGCGGCGGGCCCGCCGCCCGCGGAACCCGGGGTCCTCGAACTTCTCGCGTACCTCCGCCCGGCGGGCCTGCAGCTCGCGGTGGGTGAGGCTCGGCGTCGAGTCGTCGAGTCCGAATCCGGCCCGGATCCCGGTCATGTCGGGGGCCCAGGCCGCGTCGCCCTCGAGGCCGAGCTGGGTCACGATGCGCTCCCCGTGCTTCTGGGCGAACATCAGGGCGATCGACTCGATCTCGGCGAAGAGGTCGATGTCCGGAGCGAGCGAGGCGATGGCCCCGTCGAGGAACACCATGTTCTTCACGAACAGCACCAGCTCCTTCGGCATGCGCGCTCCCAGGGCGAGGAGCGCCTTGATGGACCGCTGCATCTCGGCCACGAGCTCCTCCGGGCTGAGCTGGGTGGGGTCGATGGGCGGCCGGTCGAGGCCGAGCTGCGCGATGACGTGCTCGACGTCCACGTCGTCGGGCAGCGCCCCCAGGTCGCGCATCGCCGCCACCTGTGCCGGCACGTCGTTGTTGGATGCGCCCACGAGCATGGAGAGCAGGGCCAGCCGTTTCGCCTCGGTCAAGCGTCCGGTGATGCCGAAGTCGAGTAGCGCGATCTTCCCGCTCGACAGGACGAAGAGGTTGCCTGCGTGCAGGTCGCCGTGAAAGATGCCGTGCATCAATGCGCCCTCGAGGAACCCGATCATGCCGGCGCGCACGACAGCGTCCGTGTCGATGCCGGCCGAGCGCATGCCGCTGACGTCGGAGAACCGGAAACCCTCCAGTCGCTCCATGACCAGCATGCGGCGCGTCACCAACGTCGGGTGGGGTCGCGGCACCACGAAGTCGCGCTGGCCGAGCGCGGCGAACGACATGGCGATGTCGAGCATGTTCTCAGCCTCGAGTCTGAAGTCGAGCTCTTCGGTGATCGTCTCGGCGAAGAGCTCGACGAGCGCCGGAGGGTTGGCGAGCGCCGACACCGGGATCCGCCCGATCAGATGCGGTGCGAGCCAGGCCATCACCGCCAGGTCCTGTGTGACGCGCCGCGCCACCTGCGGTCGCTGCACCTTCACGACGACGGGCGTCCCGTCGACGAGGCGTGCCGCGTGCACCTGAGCGATGGACGCCGCGGCGACCGGGACCCGCTCCACCGAGGCGAACACCTCGCCTATGGGGCGCCGGAGCTCCTCGACCAGGACCCGCTCGACCGCCGCCCAGGGCTCGGCGGGCACCTCGTCTCGGCACCACTTGAACTCGGCGACGAGCTCAGGCGGGAAGATGCCCTCGCCCGAAGCCACGATCTGGCCGAGCTTGATGTAGGTCGGCCCGAGCCTCTCGGCTGCCACCCGTAGCCGGCGCGAGATCCCGGCCACCGACGTCGTGCCGCCGGAGCGCCTCTCCCCGACGTACCACAGGCCGAGTGCGCCACCGAGGTGGCGGATCGTCGTGACGACTCGGGCGCCGGGTGGCACCATCCGCGGGCGGACCAGATAGGGCAGCGACGCGGCGAGCCCGGCGCGGAGCGCGGCCGTCGTGCGGCGCCAACGCATGGCATCGAGTTCGACGACCCACGGCCCGGTGTCGCTGAAGGCGCCGACGGCGGTGTCCGGGGCGGTCATCGCAAAGAGGAGCTCCACACGCAGCCGAAGCGTATTGGCCGCCGGTCCCGACGTGGAACGGCCAGGTCACACGCCTACGCCGAGGGCTTGACCAGTCCCGATTGGAAGGCGAAGACCACCGCCTGGACCCGATCTCGGAGTCCCAGCTTCGCCAGGAGGCGGCCGACGTGCGACTTCACCGTCGCCTCGGAGACGAAGAGCCGCTCGGCGATCTCGGCGTTGGAGAGCCCTTCTGCGACGAGGAGCAGCACCTCGTGCTCGCGCTCGGTCAGCCCGGCGACCGCCAGCTGTTCGCCACCGGGACCCACCCGGGCGCCGTCCGAAAGGTCCGGCAGCTGGTGGGCGTACTCTTCGAGGAGGCGCCGGGTGATCCGCGGCGAGACGACAGCGTCGCCACGGGCCACCGTCCGAATGGCGGCAACCAGTTCGGTGGGCGGAACGTCTTTGAGCAGGAACCCGCTAGCGCCGGCGCGCAGAGCGCCGAAGGCGTACTCGTCGAGGTCGAACGTGGTGAGGATGAGCACTCGGGTGGCATCCCCTTCCGTGGCGATGGCGCGTGTGGCTTCGATCCCGTCGAGCACCGGCATGCGTACGTCCATGAGGACCACGTCGGGGACGTAGAGGCGAGCGAGGCGCACGGCGTCCTGGCCGTCGGCCGCTTCTCCCACGATCTCCATGCCGGTCTCGGCCTCGAGGATCATACGGAATCCCTTGCGCAGGAGGCCCTGATCGTCGGCGAGGACGATGCGGATCGTCACCGCACCGGTGGGGTCCGGCAGCGTCGCAACGTGGCCGAGACCTTCCACCCGCCGCCGTGCATCGGCCCCGCTTCGAGCGTTCCCCCGAAGGCAGTGGTGCGCTCGGCCATACCCGAGAGCCCATGCCCGCTTCCCATGCCCGCCGTCGTCGTCTGCAACTCGTACCCGGTGGCCAGCACGCCGACGCGTCCGTCGTCGATCACCCGCACCGTGATGTCGGGGTCGTCGAAGTCGAGTCGAACCTCGACCGACTCCGGCGATTCCGCGTGCTTCAGGGCATTGGTGAGCGCCTCTTGTACCAGCCGGTAGACGGTCAGCTCGGCGGCCGCGGAGAGCTCGAAGGATCGGCCGGCCCGTTCGAGCGTGACGCGCAGTCCGGTTCCCCGGACGCGGTCGACGAGCGCTTCGAGCTCGGCCAAACCGGGCTGCGGCGCATACGGCGTACCGGCATCGTCCTTCTCGGGGTGGGTGGAAGACCTGGCGCCGGATCCGTTCGCGTCACCGGCCGGGTCGTGCCCCGGCGTCGGTGGCGGCCCGGTTCCCTGGCGCGCGGGTGCAGGCGGGCCGGCAACCGGTCGCCCTGCTGCCGGGTCTTCACGCAGTACTCCGAGCATCCGACGCATGTCGGTCAGGGCCTCGCGGCCGGTGCCGGACACCTCGGACATGACATCGGCGGCCCGGGACGGGTCGGACCTCGTCGCCGCGGCGGCGCCGTCGGCCAGAGTCACCATCACCTGGATGTTGTGCGAGACGACGTCGTGCATCTCACGCGCGATGCGGGCCCGCTCCGCAGCCGCGGCCAGCGACGCCTGCTGGTCGCGCTCGCGTTCGAGCCGCTCGGCCCGTTCGGCCAACCATCGGAACTGACTGCGTACGGCGCGAATCACGACGCCCGCCAGCAGGGCCGTGAAGGCCAACCCCGTCAGGTAGACGAGCGACTCGAGGTCGCTGCCCGTCGGAATCCAGCGCACGGTGGCCATGACGATCCCGGTTTCGAGGATGGCGGCGCAGGCGAGGACCCAGACCCAGCGTGAGCTCGCGGCCACGGTGCAGACCGCGACAAGGAGCGCGGCGTCCGAGGGCAGCGGCGCCGTTACGAACCACTGCGTCAACGCGACCGCGGCAATCACGGCGAAGACGGGGACCGGCCAGCGTCGGCGCAGCACCAGCGGAAACGCGAGGGCGGCCGAGAACCACAGATCGGTCTTCGACAGGTCGTCGTGAAACACCCACCACGCGGAGAGGGCGAAGATCGCCGTGGCGAGCGCCAGGTCCACGTAGGTGGAGTAACGCCGGTCGAGGGCGCGAATGCGCTCCCAGAACCGCCACCGGTCGAGCATGAGGTCCGGATCGCCCCGGTCCGTCCCGGCAAGCTGGGGCGGGGGCCGCTCGGTGGCGCGATGGGCTGCCGTCATCGGTTCGGTCGGTCCCGGGTCGGTGGACCCGGGCGTCCACCCGCCATGCTAGGCCCAACCCGGCTCAACCGGATCCGCGGGCCTAGGCGTCTGCCCTGTCGCGTGCCGTCGGATCCGGACCCTTCCAGCTCCTTCTCTCATCCCCAAGGATGAGCGAAGGAGCCGTGGATCATTCCTTCGGCCACTGTCCCGAGTGGCGGCGCAGCCGTAACTTCTCTGATGCCAAGGACTTCGGGCGGCGCAGGGGAGCGGGTTGTTCCGCCCCGAGCAGCAGCGCACCCTGCGTTGCCCGAGGGACCGGCAGGTCGAATGGAACGTTGTCTTCGACTTTTCCCGATCCTCTTCGATCCGTTGGGTGGTTTCGATCCGCCGTTGGGTGGTTCCGAGGCGGTCCTACATGCGCCGGAGTTCCTGGTCAGGACGCGTCGAGTGCCGCCTGCCGGCTCGGTTCGAGGTCGTCGAGGGCCTTCTCGACCTCATCCGGCCCGAAGGCGAAGAACATGGCCGCCACGGCGTCGGCCCCGGCCGCGGCGTATTGCTCCACCGCTTCGGGCGTCAGCTGGTTGAAGTACGGGCAGACCGTGATGCGCAGGTCCTCGCGTCGCCGACCCGCCGCCTCGAGGTGCACGTCGAGCTCGCGCAAGCCCTGCGACAGCTCTTGGGGCGTCCGGTTGAAGGTGTGCCAGCCCTGGCCGAGCCGGGCGGCGCGACGAAGCGCCGCCGGGGTCTCGCCGCCGATGTGGAGAGGAGGGTGCGGATCCTGGACCGGCTTGGGGTACATCTCGCACCGAGGTAGGTCGTAGGTCTCGCCGTGGTACGACGACGTTTCGTCGCACCAGAGAGTGCGGAGAACCTCGACGTACTCGTCGGTGCGGCGGCCACGCTGCTCCCAGGGCACCTGTAGGGCGTCGAATTCCTCCTTGAGCCAGCCCACGCCGATGCCGAGATCGACCCGCCCGCCCGAGAGCCAGTCCAGCGACGAGACCTCCTTCGCCACGTAGACCGGGTTGCGCTGCGGCAGCAACAGCATGGCCGTGCCGAGTCGTACCGTGCTCGTCTGCGCCGCCAGGTAGGCGAGCGTCACCATGGGCTCGAGCAGGCCCGTGCCAGAAGGCGCCGGAATGCGGCCGTCCTGGGAGTAGGGGTAACTGCTGGCGTAACGCTCGAAGAGAACCACGTGCTCGCCAACCCAGACCGTGCTGATGCTCCGCTCCTCGGCACCGGTGGCAAGGGCGTCGAGCATGGCGTGCGTCGTCATCGGGCTCGCCGTCGGCACCCAGAGGTCGAACTTCATCGTCCCGCCTCCGGCCGGCCGATCCCGCGGAGCACGAACTCGCAGATCTCGTCGGCGGCGCGCTGGGCGGGAGCCGGTTCGGGCTCACCGGCGCGGACGGAGAGCGTGCCGAAGATCAGCTGGCCGATCAGGTTGACGGTCCGGTCCGCGTCGAGGTCGGCCCTCAGCTCCCCGGAGGCCACGCCCGCCGCCACGATGTCGCCCATGAGGCGCATCATGTCGAGGCCGATGAGCATGAGCGCGCCTCCAACTGCGGCCGAGCCGGAGGCAGCCGTGGTCGACTGGGTCGCCATGGCCAGCCGGAAGAAGGCCGGGCTTTCGTCGATGCGTTCGAGAAGTCCCCGCACGAGCTCGCGGAGGCGCTCGGTCGCCGTGGCGTCCTCGGCGATGCGGACAACGGTGTCCTTCATCCGCTCGTACAGGGACTCGAGGCTCGCCCGCAGCAGATCGTCGCGATTGGCGAAGTAGACGTAGACGGTGGAACGGGCGACCCCCGCTTCCGCCGCGATCTCCTCCATCGGGACCTCGGTCGTCCCGCGCTCCCCGAAGAGCCGGCGTGCGGTCTCCATGATCTGCTCGCGCCGGAAATCCCGGATGACGTCCTTCAGTGCATCGGGTGCGCGCCGCACCATGGTGATCGGCGGTCCTTCTCAGCCGCCGACGAGGGCCGTGGGTGAGAAGGCAACAGGAAGGTGCTTCACCCCGTTGATGAACTGCGACTGGAGGCGTTGCATTTCGCCATCCTGCCGGATGTCGGGCATGCGGTCGAGCAGGTGCTCGAACATGACCCGGATCTCGAGGCGGGCCAAGTTGGCGCCGAGGCAGAAGTGGGGCCCACCGCCCCCGAAACCGACGTGGGGATTGGGGTCGCGTGTGAGATCGAAGGTGTCAGGGTCGCCGAAGACGTCCTCGTCCCGGTTCGCCGAGACGTGGAAGAAGACGACCTTGTCCCCGGCGGCGATCGGCGTGTCGCTCAGGACGACGTCGACCATGGCTGTCCGTCGGAAGTTCATGACCGGGGACACGTAACGGAGCATCTCCTCGACCGCGGAGGGGAGGATGCTTCGGTCGTCCAGCAGGCGGCGCCACTGGGCCGGGTGCTCGAAGAAGGCGTGCATGGCTCCCGACATGAGGTTGCGAGTCGTCTCGTTCCCCGCCACCGTGAGCAAGAGGAAGAACAGCTCGAGTTCCAGCTCGCTGAGATTCTCGCCGTCGACCTCTACCGTGGTCAGCACGCTCATGAGGTCTTCGTGGGGGTCGGCCCGCTTCGTGGCGAAGAGCTCGGAGGCGTAGGCGTAGAGCTCCATCGCCGCCTCCTGGGCGAGGTGGGCCTGGTCCTGATATTCGGGGTCCTCGTTGCCCACCATGCGGTTGGACCAGTCGAACATGCGGTGCCGGTCGGCCTCGGGCACCCCGAGGAGCTCGGCGATCACCTGGAGGGGAAGCTCCGCCGCGATGTCCGTGACGAAGTCGGCGCGCCCCGTCTCAATGACCCGGTCGATGATGGCGTCCGTCGAGCGGTGGATGCTCGCCTCGAGATCGCGCACCATGCGAGGAGTGAAACCCTTGTTGACCAGCCGCCGGTAGCGCGTGTGGAGCGGAGGGTCCATGTTCAGCATCATCAAGCTCTGCTGAGCGACCTCCTCTTCGCCGAGCTCGAAGGGCATCACGCCCTTGGCGCCCGAGCTGAAACGCTCATAGTCCCGGTTCACCGTGACGCAGTCCGCGTAACGGGTCACGGCCCAGAAACCGGGCCCGCCGGGTTCGTCCTGCCAGTGCACCGGGTCGTGGCGTCTCAGGTGGGCCAGCCAGGCGTGCGGCACGCCGGGGACGAAGGACCGGGAGTCCGACAGGTCGACGGGGGACAGGTCAGCCAAGGTGCTCATTGCCTGGACAGCTCCTCTGAAGAATCGGACAGTTTGTCCGATGCCTGACATGCTATGTCCAGATCAGGTCCGAGGTCAACCGTCTTGGCTGCTGGGAAGGGACAGGGGCGGCGCCATCTCGGAACCCGCCTCGCCGGATGGCACGGCCTCAGGGCTGTCGGGGAGACTCCACGTCCATGACCGTCCTCGTGACCGGCGGCGCCGGCTACATCGGGTCCCACACCGTCCGGCTCCTCAAGGAGCGCGGGCTGGACGTGGTTGCGCTCGACTCCATGGAGTTCGGAAACGCCGCGGCCGTCGGCGACGTCCCCCTCGTCCGGGCCGATGTCGGTGACCGGAGGGCGGTGCTCGATGCCGTGGACCGGTTCGGAGTGGACGCGGTCATCCACTTCGCCGCCTACAAGTCTCCGGCCGAATCCATGGCCCGGCCCCAACGCTATTTCGGGAACAACTCGTGCCAGACGGCCTCGCTCCTCGAGACCCTGCACGACGCCGGCGTCACCCGGATCGTCTTTTCGTCGACGTGCGCCGTGTACGGCACGCCCCAGTCGGTGCCCGTGTCCGAAGACGCCCCGATCCGTCCGGAGAGCCCCTATGGCGAGAGCAAGGCAATCACCGAGCGGGTGTTGTCTTGGTATGACAGGTGCCTGGGCCTGCGGTCGGTGAGCTTGCGCTACTTCAATGCGGCAGGCGCCTGGCCCGACGGTTCGATCGGGGAGGATTGGACCGTCACCATCAACCTCATCCCGCTGATGATGAAGGCGATGCTCGGGCGGAGCGCGCCCCTGAAGGTCTACGGCACGGACTACCCCACCCCCGATGGCAGCGCCATCAGGGACTACGTGCACGTCGTCGACCTGGCTGACGCCCATCTGAAGGCGCTCGAACACCTACAGGACGGGGGCGAGACCACGGTCGTGAACCTCGGGACGGGGATTGGTTCGTCCGTCTTCGAAGTACTCGCCTCGGCCGAGCGCATCACCGGCAAGCCCGTCCCGCACGAGCTCGCCCCCCGGCGCCCCGGGGATCCGGTCGCCCTGTACGCGGACGACACCAAATGCAAGCGCGTGCTTGGCTGGTCGGGCACGAGCACGCTGGACGAGATCATTGCCTCCGCCTATGCCTGGCACTCGACCCACCTCGACGGCTACGGCGACTGAGGCAATCGCAGGTCGGGAGGCGTCGACGACGCGGACGGGTCGTGGCGCGCCACGTGCGTCCGACGCCGAGCGGCGGCGCATCCGGGAAGCCTGCGCCGTGCCCTCGCCCGACTCGACATGACGGTGAATATTCGAGGCCGCCCACCGAGAGGGCGATTGCCGCCTTACCGGCGACCGCCAGGCCCGATCACGTGACCGGTGCGGGTGCTCCGCGCTGCACGTCCCAAAGGTGATGGCTGACCTCGTGCGTGTTGCGCTGCACGACGTCGAAGGCGCAGATGGCGCCGGCCTCCGGGTGCGGCGTCTCCGCGTCTTGAGGTGCTTCGAGCGCCGCCTGTCGCCAGGCGAGCGCGGCTTCGATCAGCGCTACGAGGCCGACCACTGGGGACAGGTCGTCATACGAGCGGACCTCGGCCATGACGTTCTCGTCCCACACGGGCACGCCGTAGGACGGGTCGGCGCTGATCGTCCAGAGCCGTTCTGTCCCGAATCGCAGGACATCGACCGTATGCCACACGTACCTGCTCGCAGACCATAGGCCGGGTTGAACCGCCTCAGAGGGGTCGACGTGTGACATGACCTCACCGAAGACTGCAACTTCGCGGACACACCGGCCCACGAGAATCTCGTAGTCATCGACGTTCCAGTCGAAGCCACACTCAGCACAGCGACCAGTCGGGAGGGTGTCGTCGCTGCCGCGCCCGCTCCCGGCCGCGCCCCGGCTCACCGCTCGCCCATCAGCGCCGGCCTTCGGCGTTTCCCATGTGCCACGCCGAGCAGACGTCGCACCGGTACACGTTCAGCTCCAGACCGCTGTCGTGTCGCCGTTCGTCAGCCACGCTCAGGGCCTCGGTCTGGGAGCGGTAGGCCGCCTTGGGAACGCCGTCGGCACGCCAGTGTGATCCGGGGTTGAGGCGCTCCTCCGGTCCGACCCGCCCGGGAGAGCCCCGCCGCCTCGCCTTTCGCCGACCCATCGGCTCATTGTGCCCTTCGATGCGGTCGACCGGTGACACGGACCTGGAACCGCCCAGGACGCGACTGGACGCGCCTCGACGCGCCTTGGTTCGACGGAGGGGGAACAAGGGCCGAACCGGGCGCGTCGAAGCACGCCTCACCCTAATGGTCACGGCGCACGGTGCAGCGCCTCGAACCGCTTTCCACGAGCGTCAGTGCGACGAAAACCGGCGCCCGGACACCCGGCGGCGCCTGGCATTGGACCCCGCCGGCCACCGACTGGCGGGCAGCGGCTGTGACACTATGACGCCATGGCAAAGACCGTGATTGTGAGGCTGACGGACGACATCGACGGCGGTGATGCGGACGAGACGGTGTATTTCTCCCTCGACGGAACCGCATACGAAATCGACCTGAGCACTGCGAATGCGATCCGCCTGCGTGAAGCAATCCGACCCTTCGCGGAGAAAGGCCGGGTAGCCGGCGCATCGGGACGGACGCGAGCGACACGCTCGGCCAGTGCCGAGCGGACGCTCTACTCTCAGCTCGAGGACGAAGAGAAAACCCGGCTGAGGTCCTGGGCCAGCATGCCGACCGCCCGGCGTATCAGCGACGACCGGGTGAAGAGCTGGATCGCCGCCGGGCGACCCTGAGGCCGGTTCGGAACCGTCCTCCGATCGGGTCCTCAGCCGGCGTTGCGGCGAATCGCTGCAGCCTCCGCGGCGGTCCTCGGAACCCCGCCACGGCCACCCATCTCAATCACGAACGAGGTCGCCGCGGCTACGCCGTTCAAGAACAGCTGGTCCTGCTGCACCTGGGTGATGTCGAAATCGGTAGTCCCGACCGAGCCGTGGTCGACGAAGATCGTCCGGCCGGCGGTCGCGCCGTCGATGCTATAGGCGTCCCATTCGTTCATCATGGTCTTGAGACAGTGGCGCGCCACCTCGAACGACGTCGTCACGGCCTCGGTCGGGCCATAGGCAGTCTGCAGTGACGACAGCTTGATGCCGATCGTGGGCCACCGGGCAGGTCGCCCGTCCTCCCGCTCGAAGGCATCGATGGGAAAGTTGCGCAGCATGCCTCCGTCGACCCAGGTCACGGTCCCGGCGTCGTAGTGCGTTCTGATCGTCGTGCCGTTAGG
Organism: uncultured Acidimicrobiaceae bacterium; assembly: GCA_963828505.1. GTDB lineage: Bacteria > Actinomycetota > Acidimicrobiia > Acidimicrobiales > RAAP-2 > Bog-473. The sequence goes on along the minus strand of CAWHFM010000008.1, from coordinate 42,852 downwards.
AGCGGGGAGCTCGACATCGGCCTGATTGGCGCTGAAGGTCACCGGGTCGAAGAAGAAGGGGATCGACATCGACGCTCGCACCGCGTTCGCCACGTTCTGCTCGTCGGCGGGCGCGCCGTAGTAGCCGTAGTCCCACGGGAGGTGGACGAGCTGACCGCGTGTGATGTCGGCCGTGTGCACAACGAGGCGGTAGCAGCGATCCTCCGGCAGGCTCATGTCCGGATCGTCCGCCTCGGTGAGCTTCAGGTCGGCGAAGGTCCCGACCCCGAGGTGGCCCAGCGCCGACTCGATCCAGTTCTCGATGTAGTCACCCGAGTAGATGCCCGTCTCATGGGTCAGGATGGCGGCATCGGCGAGGTCGTCGCCCTTCTTGCCGAAGTGGTCGAGGAACCGGTGCATCGGTCCCTTGGTCATCACGTCACCGAACTTGAACGACTCGAGCGATGCCTTCAGTCCAGACATGGGGGCGCCGGCCTTGGTCATCGACGCGATGAGCGATGCCGCGATGGCGCCGGCGCTCGATCCCGCGATCCGCTGGAACTGGTAGCCGGCCTCGGCCAGTACCGACACGGCGCCGACGATGCCGATCCCCTTCACCCCACCCCCTTCGATGGCCAGGTCGGCCACGAGCCCGCTTGGCTTCGGACCAGGGGCGGCGTCGTTGGCGAGGAGCCGCGCCGCCGCCGCCTCAAAATTGGCTTGGAGCTCAGAAGGGCGGGAGTAACCGTATTCGGCGTTGACGTCGACGACGATCCCCTGCGCCGACGGAACTGACTCGGTTGTGGTCATGGTCGGTCCCCTTGTCGCATCGGCGGGCACGTTCGGCGAGCCGATGACGCCGGCTCGCGACCCGGGCGATCCTAACGAGAGCACCAGGTCTGTACCAGGGTCATTGGGGAGAGGCGCGGCAGCGCGATTCGAAACCCGGAGACGAGTCGGTACGTAGAGACACCGATGGCCGGGGCACATGCCCCGGCCATCGGTGTGGAACGTGGCGGGGGCCTGTAGGCCGTCCGCGTTGTTCTGAGGTTCGGCTATTGCGGCGGCCCGGAGCTCAGCTGCACCGTGGCGGTGTGCGCCGTGCCCGACGAGTCGGTCCATCCGACCGTCACCTTGTCGCCCGGGTGGTAGGTGCTCATCTGTGTGGTCAGGGCGTTGGCCGAGGTGATCGTCTTGCCCCCGAGCGAGGTGATCGTGTCACCCTGGCCCAGTCCGGCCTCCTGCGCGGGCCCGTTGGTCACGACGCCCACGATGGCGGCGCCGGTCACGCTCGACCCGGAGTTGCCCGAGTTGCCCGAGTTGCCGGTGTTCCCCGAGTTGCCGGTGTTCCCCGAGTTGCCGGTGTTCCCCGAGTTGCCGAAGATCCCACCGAAGCCGCCGCCCAACCCGCCCGAGGACGAGGAGTTCGACGAGCCGGACGGGCTGATCTCAACCCCCAGGAAAGCCGTCGTCCCGATGTGGACGGTCGCCGACGAGTCACCGGCCACGATCGCTTTGGCGATGGAGGTCGCCGTGGAGATCGGGATGGCGTAACCCTGACCGCCGCTCGACTGGAACGAGAATCCGGCCGAGGCTGCGGTGTCGATGCCGACGACCTGGCCCGAGGAGTTCACGAGCGAACCGCCCGAGTCGCCGGGCTGGATGTCCGCGTTGGTCTCGATCAGGCCGCTCAGCTGCTCCGACGTCCCGTCGCCCTCGTCGCTGGCGGTGATCGACTGGTTGAGAGCCGTGATGGTGCCGCCGGCCGCGCTCGGCGTTCCGCCGGTGCCCCCGGCGTTTCCGATCCCGACGACGTCCTCGCCGACGGAGACGCCCGAGCTGTCAAGCGATGCCGTCTGGAGGCCCGATGCGTTGTTGAGCTCGAGCACGGCGATGTCCTTCGTGCGGTCGTAGCCGACCACCTTTGCGGTGTATGTCTTCTTGTTCCCGACGTCGGTCACGCTGATGCTCGTGGCGCCGTCGATCACGTGGTTGTTGGTGAGGATGACGCCGTTGGAGCTGAGGACGATGCCGGTGCCCGCGGCCTGCTCACCCTGGTAGCCAACCGTCGTGTTGATGTCGACCAGGCCCGGGTCGACCTTCGACGCGATCGCGTTGACGTCGCTCGGTCCGGAGGAGCCGGAACTGCTCGATCCGCCGGAGTTGCCGGTGTTGCCCGAGTTTCCGAAGGTGCCGCCGAAGGGCGATCCGTTCGCCGAGCCACCGGTGCCGTTGCCCGAACCGGTGCCGCCGGAGCGGAGCGGAAGCTGGGCGCTGCCCGAGGCCGGCGCAGCGGACGGGTTGGACGAGCCCGCGCTCCACGCGGCGTGGCCGATGCCCACACCGGCGGCCAGGAGGACGGCCGCGGCCCCGCCGACCACCAGCGCGTTGCGCAGTCGGTGGTCGGGTTTGGCGGCTGGGGCGGCGCCACCCGCGCCAGGCGTGTACCAGCCCGGGGCGGAGGGCTGGGTCGGAGGTCCCGCGAACCCGGCACCACCGTACGGGTACCCCGTGCCGTAGCCGGTGCCGGCACCGTAACCGGCGCCGTACGGCGCGTCGGAGCTCGTAGAAGGTGCGGCTGCTGCGCCCGGGACCGGGGTGCCCGCCAAGGCGCCCATTGAATACGTGCCTGCTGCGATGCCCTGAGAGAGGCCAAGCGGCGGCGTGTCCGGCTGGGCCGGGGGAATCACTTCTGGCTGCTGTGGGGCAGTCGGGGTCTCCGCCGGAAGGGCGATGGCCTGTGCCGGCGACGACGACTCTGGTTCCTGTCGCGAAGCGGGAGTCTCTGCCGGGAGGGCGATGGCCTGCGCCGGGTCCTCGGGGACTACGGCGTCGGAGGTGTACTCCATGTCCGGCCTGCCCGCGCTCTGCGGCGTCTGGTCCTGCTTGTCCTCGTGCATTCGGGGTCCTCCGTCCGATCCCCGCCTGTCGCAGGGAGTCTCATGGCGCCATTGGACACCCGGAGTCTTCACGCCAGGTCAGAGAAAGATATGAGCACCATAAAAGTTGCCTGTGCGTTGCGGGTGGGCGGAACCCGCTCCGCCAGGTCGCGAGCTCCAGGTCCAAGCTGAGCGGACCAGGGCCGACGGACTTACGGGTCTACGCTAGGCGTCGAAATGCGTTCGATGCCAGGGGGCCATATGGACACCGCGTTCTTCGATGCTGACAGCCATTTGATGGAGACGCCGGACTGGTTGGCCGGATTCGCCGGGACGGACCTGGGCGAGCGGCTCGAACCGCTCGGCCTGGCAGGCGCGGGTGCCGGTGCTGCCGACCTGATGGCGAGCCTTCCCGACCTCTGGGAGTCCCATCGGCATCAGGAGATCGGCCCCGAGGTCCTGAGCGGTCCGAAGGGCTGGATGGCCCCGGGTGCACTCGACGCCGGCGTCCGCTCAAAGGTGCTTGACGCGCTCGGGATCTCCGCGCAGCTCGTCTTTCCCACCTTCGCCCTGGCGCATTTCGCTCGGAGCAAGGATCCGGACCTCCTCTATGGCGGGACGGCGGCACTCAACCGCGCCATGGTGTCGTGGTGCGCCTCCGACCCCAGGCTGAAGCCAGTGGGCTATCTGCCCCTCAACAATCCCGAACGCGCCGTCGCCACGCTCGAGGAGGCGCTCGAAGCGGGCGTAGCCGCGGTCTGGGTGCCCTCCGACGCACCAGGTGACTTCTCACCCACCCATGTCGATCTGGACCCCGTGTGGTCGTCCCTTGCTTCGGCGCGAGTGCCCTTCGTGCTGCACGTCGGGGGTGGCAAGCTTCTGCCTCGCGCCTTCCACAACAACGGGCTGCCGCGACCCAAGGACTGGCTCGGCGGCGGAGAGAACCTGCGGTCGAAGGACTTTCCCGTTCTGCACCACTCGCCAGAGCGCTTTCTGGCATGCATGGCGCTCGACGGGGTATTCGAGCGCCATCCCGAGCTGCGAGGCGCCGCCATAGAGCTCGGCGCGACGTGGGTGCCGGGAATGCTGCGCAACGTCGATCATGCCCATCGTTCGTTCTCGAAGTTCGAGTCGGTCCTGCGCTCGCTCTCGCTCAAACCGTCGGAGTACCTGCGTCGCCAGGTTCGCTTCACCCCGTTCCCCTTCGAGGACACGGCTTGGTTGCTGGAGCAGTGCGGACCGGACCTCCTCATGTTCTCCACCGACTATCCGCACCCGGAGGGGGGCAAGCGACCGTTCGACGCCTTCGCGGACGCCGTGTCCTCGTTCGACGAGTCCACCCGCGATCGCTTCTTCTGGCGTAACGGCGCCGAGCTGCTCGGCCTGGCCTGAGGCTGGAGGGATGGCGGGCGCCCCGGCCCGGCCACTCGAGGTCGATCGCGTCGCGGGCGCCCTAGGCGCCACCGTCACCGGGATCGACCTGACCGCGATCACCGAGGCGTCGCAGCTGGACGGGCTCCGCCGTGTGCTGTCGGAGCACCTCGTCGTCTTCCTGCCCGATCAAGAGCTGGCCCTCGACGATCTCGAGCGCGTCACCGACCTGCTGGGTGGGCGCGACGTGACGCCGTTCGTCGATCCGATGGAGGGGCGGCCGTACGTGATACGCGTGATCAAGGAGCGCGACGACGTCCTCAACTTCGCCAATGCATGGCATAGCGATCTCAGCTACCTGCCTGCGCCTCCCGCCTACACGCTCTTGCACGCGCGGGAGGTACCCGATCACGGCGGGGACACGGTGTGGTCCAACCAGTACCTGTCCTACGAGACCCTCTCATCGGGACTGCGGTGCATCCTCGACGGCCTGTGCGCCGTGCACTCCGCCGGGATGGCGTACGGCACCGGTGGCGTGCTCGACCGGTTCAAGGGTCTTTCCTCCATGGCCATCGCGCCATCGGACGACGCCTTTGCCGAGCACGTGCACCCAGCGGTGGTCCGACACCCCGAGACCGGCCGCTGCGCCCTCTACCTCAACCCGGTGTACACGACTCGCTTCGCGGGATGGTCGAAAGAGGAGTCAGACGGGCTGCTCTCCCACCTGTACCGGCACAGCATCAACGAGAACTTCACCTGCCGGCTGCGCTGGAGCGCCCGGACGCTGGCCATCTGGGACAACCGCTGCACCATGCACAACGCGCTCAACGACTATCCAGGTGCCCGCCGCGAGATGTACCGCACGAGCGTGAAGGGTGCTTCGCCGGTAGGCCCTGTCTGAGTCGACCGCTTCGGGCTTCGCCTGCGCACTGGCCGGCCTTCGACGCTGCCAGGATGCGGCGGCCGTGCCGGGGCCGTGCTCCGTTGCGGGTGCCATTGTGCGTCGTGGGGTCGATCGACCTTTCCTGTCTGGGTAGGGTGAGCGCCGATGACGGGCGACGACGTGTTGTCGGCGGCCGAGCAGTGCCGTGCCCTGCTCGAGCCGGCGCTCGGCGAGGACTGGGGGGCGCCGGTCCCCGGCCTCGACTTCACTGTCGCCTCGGTGTTGGCCCACGCCGGCAACGCCGCCCTGTGGTACGCGGCCGATATGTGGAGTGGGCGGGAGGACGACGCGGCCTTCGATGTCAAAGTCCTCGTCGACGTGCCGAACGAGAAGCTCCTCACCAGCATCGAGGTCGGGTCCAGGGTCCTGGCGTGCGGCATCGATGCGGCGCCCGGCGACCTGCGCGGGTTCCACCCCTTCGGGTCTCCCGACCCTTCAGGATTCGCCGCGATGGCCTGCGACGAACTGTTGGTGCACGCGGCCGACGCCGCGGCGGGACTCGGCCGGAGCTTCAAGGGCGACGAGCGGTTGGCGTCGGGGGTGCTGGCCCGGCTCTACCCCTGGCACACGGTCGATGGCGATCCGTGGGAGACGCTCCTGTGGGCGAACGGCCGCGCCCACGTGGTGGGCCGGCCGTTCCAGACGCGCTGGCGCTGGCACTGCGAGCCTCTTTCGGAGTGGGATGGGCGAGCACCGCCGGCACCGGGGTCTCGCTCCGCCGAGAGCGCGACTGCAGTCACGGACGCGGGCGCAGACCGGGGCGCCGGCTCCGGCGCCGGTTCAGGATCCTGACGGGGGCGATCGAAGCTCGACGGTGACCCGACGCACGGACGGCGCCATGGTGACCGTCCCGGTGGCCTCGTCGACGCTGCCGGCGCTCGTGCGCGCCACGTCGTGGACGAACGAGGGGAGCTCGAGGAGGATCGCTCCGGCGGGGGTCGAGCCGCCGAAGGTGAAGGTCAGCGCGACGCGGCCTGCTCTGAAGGCGGAGGTGAACTTCAGCGCGACGCGGTGCCCATCGGTCGTCGGGAAGTTCGTGACCGAGACGGTCGCGCCCGGACGAATCCAGGATGGCGGGACCCCGCGCCCGACCACGAGGTCACCGTCGGTGCGCTGGGCGACGAGCGAATCGAGCAGGACCTTGTCGGCGCCGGCCAGACCCCAGGCGTGAGGCGACGAACCCTGCCCGCCGGCCGGGTGCGTGCCGACCCAGGGGGAGGGCGCCGGGGGGCTCACGCTCTCCCACCACGAGTAGGGGCCGCTTTGGGTGTGAGAGATCATGAACTCGTAGTCGACGATGCCCTGGTCGCGGAAGTCGGGCTCGGGTGCGGCCAGCCCCGCCGATCCCTGGGCGGCGTCGTAGACGCTGGCATAGAGATCGGGCGCGAACCCGCCGGTCGACCCGGTGGGAGCGTGCCCCGCAGGCGGTCGAAGCCGTATTCGTACGTGGCGCCGATCATGGTCAGCGGGGGCCCGCTCTCGGGTGCCCCGAGCAGCGAGCCCTCCCAGGCCCAGATGTTCAGGGGCGACGTCCAGTTGGCGTCCTCGGGGTCGGTGCACCGGTTGTCGACGTTGGGCTGGAACAGGGAACAGGGGAGGTAGTCGAGGTGATCGGCGGCGATCGTGGACGCGAGGGCGGCGTCGGTCGCGCTGAGCAGGCTCCGGTACTCGCGACCGGCCCACGCCGCCTGATCATGGTTACCGACGCGTGCGGCCACATAGCCGTAGGCAGCCAGACCGAGCAGCGCCTCCTCGTCGTCCTGGGTCCATTCGCCCTGTGTGTCGATATCGTCGGTCTCCTCCATGGTGCCGCCGCGACCCGTCCGGTCGTCCGCGATGGCATGCGCGGCGGCCTCGACGCTCGGCTGCCTTGCTCGGCGCGGTCCGTCGGTGGCGAAGTTCGCCTCGACGAATTTCAGGTCACCGGTCTCCAAGAGGTACACGGCCCATGGCAGGGGGTAGGTCCACAATCCGTCCACGTACTGGGTGGGATCCCCGACCACGTCGCGCGCGTCGGTCAGGAGGGCGTGCGCGTCGGAGAAGTCACCCTGGGTGAACAGGTTGGTCAAGATCCCGACCACGTCGTGGCTGAACTCGCTCTCGTAGCCGTTTACGCCCGTATCGAGATGATTCCCGCTGCGCGCGATCTGTGTCTCCACGAACCCACTGTCGTAGGCGTCCACCATCTGCGGATCGGGGAGCTCGAGCCGGGCGATGGACGCGAGCTGGTGCTGCCAGAACGTTTTCATGTGGGCGAAGTGCTCGTCGAACGTGCCGGCATGCGCGAGCGCCGTCGCGCTGGGCCAAGAGTGAGTCGTGCCGAAGCGGTCGGTCGCGGCGACGTAATCGTGAAATGAGACCGTGTGGGGAGCGACGACGTCGGGTCCCATCGCGATCGGGACGAGGTCGGGCGATGCCAGGGGATCCGCGTCGACCGGGTGTCCGGTCGGGTTGGTCACCGCGACCCTGCTGTACACCGCGACGTAGGGATCGCCGCGGAGGACAATCCGGTCGGCGAACTCGGTGATGGCGACCCGCGCTCCGTCGTCGTGGAAGGTGGTGACTTGAGCCGGGAGCCAGCCGTCCGCGTCGTTCCACGTGGTGGGGCTCCCGTCGTAGATGCCGAACCCTTCGTTGTGGAAGTACCCGTGCGGACCGTCCTGGACCAAGAAGGTGCCGCCGAGACACGTGACGACGCTGTTGAAGTCCCCCTCCCACCCGATGGCTGACGCCGTGCCGCCGGCACCGGTGAACGCATCGGTGGCGACGTTGAAGTCGCACCGGTACGCGGGCTCGGGGCCGCCCGGCGTCGTGGTTCCCGGGCTCGGCGCCTTTGAGGGGACAGCCGTGGGCAGTGGGATGGAGCTGGCGCCCGCCGATTCCATCGACCCGGCCGACCACGGTCCGAGGCCGGCTCGTGGGCCGAGTCCGAGCGCGGCGAGTCCCAAAAGCGCGCTGGGCAGGGCGACGGCCTTGACGATTGGGTGGACCCGGATGGTCCTGGCGCGGCCGGGCCGGGGGCCGATGGTGCCAGCGGTGCGGGGGCCACGAGCGGAGCACTGGCCGGGGCCTTGGCCATGGCCGACTCGCGCTCCATCGGCATGGGGACAGAAGCCTGGCATGCAAGCTCACGTGCCGCTGGCGGGAGAGAGGAACCGAAAAGGCGCAGCCCAGTGTGTCGAGCGAGGACAGGTCCAGAACGACTCAGCATTCGGCGGCTGACACGGCAGGGCCGATCAGGCAGCAGCAGCGGGTCGGAACACCACCTTGATCGCCTGCGAGGACTGGCGGTCGATCGCCGTCTCGACGGCAGCTCGGAAGTCTTCGAGGCCGAACTCATGGGTGACGACGACATGGTCCGGGAGCAGGCCGGCCGACAGGATGTCGAGCGCCCGGTCAACCGAATGGCGCCCCGGACCGCCCGCCAGTCCCGGGGCCGCCCCCGCGTCCACGGTGTGGTCGATTGAACCGACGAGCGCCGCCTCCTTGTACCAGACCGGAGTGAGGTCCACCTCGCTGATACCAGCCGCGCCCAGCAGGAGCACGGTGCCGCGATGCGACACCGAACGCAGGGACTCGGTGACGCTTTGAGGTGCTCCCACCGCCTCGATGACGTAAGGAAAGCCACCCATCAGCATGGTGTGGCGCTTGCGCCCGACGAGCCGTGCTCCGGCGAGGGTCGCAAGCTCCTCCGTGTGGCGGTTGTCGGGGTCGCTCACGATGACATGGTCGGCACCACAGGCGCGCGCCGCGGTGGCCTGGTGGTCGTGGCGCGCCAGGACCGTCACCGGGCAGCCCGGGAAGAGCCCCCGGAGCGCGGCCAGCGCGGCCAGTCCGATGATGCCGGCGCCCACCACGAGTACGGGGTCGCCGTCGATCGGCCCGGCTCGCATCAGCCCGTGGCACGCGATGGAGACCGGCTCGTACAGGCTCGCCGCCCGGTCGGGGATGGCATCGGGAAGCGGGTGGAGCATGGACGAGTGGGCGACGACTTGGTCCGCCCAGCCGCCGCCGAGGTCCTGCGTGAAGCCCAGCGAGCGGCCCACGCTGAGGACTCGGCTGTCGAGGTTGAGGCAGGACGAGGTCCAGCCGCGCCCGCAGTTGGCGCACGGCGGGTCGATGCCCCGCGGCAGACAAGGGAGACATGGATCGACGACGACGCGGGTCCCGGTTGCGACATCACTGTTGGGTCCTGCTTCGATGACCGTACCCGCCGTCTCGTGCCCGAGGACGAAGGGAAAGGCTCCTACGGAGGCGAGCGTCGGCGAGGGCCCCGTGTTGTGGGCGAACAAGTGGAGATCGCTGCCGCAGATGCCGCCCGTTCGCACCGCCACCCGCGCCCACGATGGTCCTGGCAGCGTGGGCTCGGGCAGCTCGACCAAGGATGCCGGGAACCCGGGGTCCACCATGTCGAACACGACGGCACGCACCGAGGCGAGCGTAGGCGCGGCGGCGCCGGCAGGCGGCCCTGGCGACGGCCAGCCGGTTCTTCCGCCTCGGCAGGTTCGTCATGGGTGGGTGGATGCGTGGTCTCGGTAAGGTCGCGGCTCATGCGGGTCCCCGACTCGGCCCTGAACGAGGTGCGTGAGCGTGGTTTCTCGCTCTTCGAAGGGTTCCTGAGCCCGCCGGAGCTCCGCGAGGCACAAGAAGCGCTCTGGCTGCACTTCCCGAGACCGGAGGACTACTTCGCCAGCGCGGAAGGATCCTCCCGTTTCGGCGCCAGCCAGTTCGCCGGCGTCGAGGAGTTCCCGTACCGTTCGTGGGACCTGAACGGGCTTGCGGTGCACCCCGATCTCGTCGACATGGCAGAGCGTTACCTCGAGACGACACAGCTCCACCTCTACAAGGTGGAGCTGTGGGCGAAGTACGCGGGCGCGGTGGACTACGACCAACCACTGCACCGCGATTTCGGCAGCCACAGTCTGGTGGTGCCACGCCAAGAGGCGCGGTACCAGCAGGTCACGACGTTCCTGTACCTCTCCGACGTGACGGACGAGGACGCGCCGACCTGCATCGTGCCTTACCAGGAGGGCCGCGACGTCCCCTACACGCCGCTGTACCTGCCGTTCGGGTCGCTGGCCGACGCCGAGGTTCGCTGCACCGGCTCGGCCGGTTCGCTCCTCGTCTACCGGACCGACATCCTCCACCGCGGCTCGAACTTCCTCGCCCCGGGCCGGTCGCGCTTCTCGCTCCTCGCCGACTTCCAGGTCCGGGGGACGACCTGGGGCGGCAAGATGGCGTGGCCCAAGCAGTCACCCGAGCGCTGGGCCAAGTTCATCCCCCAATGCAGCGTCCGCCAGCGCGACCTGTTCGGCTTCCCCCGCCCGGGCGACCCCTATTGGGATTCCGAGACGCTCGAGGGAGTGGCGACGCGATACCCCGGAATCGACCTGGCGCCCTACGGGGAGTCCATCGGCAACGGCTGACCGGGTGTCCTGGTCCGAAACCTTGTCCGTGTCAGTGCAGGCTGCGTTGATCGACGTGAGGTTAAGGAAAGGTGACGACGATCGGGGCGAAGGGTTGCAGCGTGACGTTGTCCACCCCGAAGTTCTCGACGCCGATGTAGCACGTCTCGGAGAGCCCCGGCGGTTGCGAGCCGGAGGGGCACGCCTCGACCTTCATCTTCGCCCGGAAGGCGCCGTGGCCGTTCGCGGTGACCGTCTTGGTGTTGTTCGTGTCACAGGGGTTCTGAGGGACAACCCACTGGGTCTGCGCGCACTCGAACAGCTGGACCGTCTGACCAGGGGTGAAGTGGCTTCCTCGAACCTTGGTGTCGGTGTTCACCATCACGTTGTTCGGATGCACCGTGATCATGGGTGAGACCGATGATGTCGCCATCGCCTCCGGGCCGGATATCAATGCAGTGAGGCCGAGCCCCCCGACCAGCATGGCAGCAGCGAGGGGGATCTTGCCGAATTTGGTCATGGTTTCGATGGTAAGGGAGGTTTAACCAGATGTGAAGACCTTTGATAGTGAAATGTTCGTGACGCCCACGTACCTAGGTCGAACGCTTCACCGTAAACGTAGGAAGTTCAGGATCGTTCGCGGTTTTGTCGCGTCACGAAATCGAAGCCGCGTTCGGACATGAGCCGTTCTGGAGCGGCCTCGATTGCACCCCCAGCCAGAACGAGACGGAGCGCCAGTCGCGGCGTTGACACCGTGGTTCCTCGGCGCGTGAATGTCCCTATCCGACTCTACTGAGTACCCCCAACGAAGGACGCGGCCATGCGATTCGAGTTGAAAGTGGCGGTTGGCTTGTTCGTGATCGCGGCGGGGGTATGGATCGGCTCCCCGCCGACGGCACACGCCTTCGCCGCCTTGAGGACGAACGGCGCTTCTTCGGACTTGGTGTACGTGGCCAACGCGGACAGCGGACCCGTTACCGCGTACAGCACTTCAGCTTCGGGTGCGGTCAACCCGGTGCGGACGGTCGACAACCCGGACCTCGGCAACACGTTCTGGGACCCGTGGACCGTGGCGGTCGACTCCTCTTCACACGTCTTCGTCCAGACTTTCATTTCGGATGCCACGACCTTCGTCTTCGCGCCCGGGTCGTCAGGACCGCCGAAGAGGGTGTTCAGAGTGACTGGACCCGATTCCCAGAGCATCGCGGTCGACGAGCACGGCTATGAGTACGTGATGGGGGGCGAGGGGTCGCCCCAGGTTTCCGTCGCCGAACCGAAGGCCGACGGCACACCCTCGGACGAGTACGGCGTCAGTTCGGTTCGTGAGTTCTCGACGGCCCAAAATGGCTTCGACCCTTGGGCCAGCACGCTCTCGGTCGACAAGGACGGAGAGGTCATCGCCGCGGTCACCAGGACGTCGGGCAACGAAATCGAGGTGTTCCGAGGCGGCCCCACTGGTTTGCCGCAACCGCTGAGGGTCATCGCGGGTCCGAACACGCTCCTCGGCACGTGCATCAGCTACCAGACGTGCGAGCACGTCTCCGTCGCATCTTCGCCGTCCAGCGGCAGGATTTACGTCGCGGTGTCGACACCGTCGACCACCCACGTGAGCGTCTTCGCCCCGGGTGCGAACGGGAACGCGATGCCACTACGGACGATCGAAGGAAGCGCGACCGGCCTGACGGGCAACGTCGTCACGGGCATCGCCGAGAGCCAGAAGAGCGGCGATGTCTTCGTGATGGTCAAGGCCACCCAATTCGGCGGTCCCGCTGCGGTAGAGGTCTTCGGCCGGCACGCCAAGGGCAACGCGGCGCCACTTAGAAGCTTCACGGACCGCTCGACCGGGTTCAGGGACGGAGAGGGAATCGCAGTCGAGGGCTGAATTGATGTGACCCTCCGGGGACCTCGAGGGGGGTGGTGAACGTCCGCGAATGCCGTCCGTACCATCTACGATCGGGGCCATGAGCGTCCGGTCACTGTTCCTCAATGCGCGCCAGCGCCGCACGGCGGTCCCGGGCGAGGCCATTTACGAGGAGGGCGACTCCGGAACGCACATGTACGGCATCGTCGAAGGCGCGGTCGAATTCGAAGAAATCAGGTGCGGTCGTGGCCGTACTGGGCCCGGACGACGTGTTCGGGGAACGGGTGCTGATCGACGACCACCCACGAGACCTGACGGCCATCGCCGTGGAGCCCACCGTCCTGGCCGAGGTCGACCGATACCTCTTCCTCTTCCTGGTCGACGAAAGCCCGAAGTTCGCGCTCGACATCATGGGCGCCCTCGCCACCCGCCTGCGCAACTATGACAACTGGGTTGCCGGCCTGGTGCGGTCGGAATCTCCGGCACCGGGCTCGGCGCCCTGAGTCCTCGCTTTGGCCCCCGCCGACTGGCCTCGCAGCCGGGCACGGCGGCGAGGGATGCAGGACACCCCATCGCCCGCCGTGGGCTGTGAGGGGTGGCGAAGTCCGGCCGAGAAACTGAGGCGATCGGTTCGTGCGCGGCCGCGAAGTTCCTGGTGCCCGCGGCCGGCCGTCGAGCTCGGCAGCGGCCACGACGGATCGGAGCCCTCCCCGCGGTCAATCGAGGCGCCCGACGAATTCCTGGAACGCCTTCCTCCACCGCTGGCGGGGTCGCGGGCGAGAGTACGATCGATGGTTCCGTCGGCGCTCGCGCGTCGCGCAACGGGCGCGAGGTAATCCCGCACCTGACCAATCCCTGTTGGGCTGCGCTTCGTAGAACTCCGCGGAGAAACCGCCCGGAGGCGGTACCGGAAAGGGGAATACAAGGATGGGAACCACGAGGAATGGGCGCGCCGTGCGCGCCGGTGTTGCGACCGCCGCGGCGGTCGGGTTTGCGGTCCTGGCACCGGGACTGGGCGCTCAGGCGGCGGCGCCCGCCGGGATGAAGAGTGCAGTGGTGGTCCAAATCGTCAATCGCAGCCCAGTTGGGAACATGCTCGCCACGACCGGTGGTGCGAGCCTCTACACGCACCCCAGCGGTCCGTGCACCGGAGGCTGCCTCCAGGTGTGGCCGGCGCTGCTCATGCCGGCGGGCAAGACAAAGGCGAAGGGTGTCGACTGTCTCTCGACAGTGTCGACCCCGGCCGGACTCCAGGTCACCTACAACAAGCAGGCCCTCTACACCTTCACCGGTGACAGCGGTACGAGCTTGAACGGGAACGGCGTCGGTGGCTTCAAGGCGGCGAAGGTCACGAAGAAGTGTCCGTAGTGGGTCGCGCCTGCCGCAAGGAGTGGCGATACTCAAGCTGACCGCGAGCGAGGTCCGCTGACGCGGCGTTCACCACGAGTCAGCCGGGTCAGAGCCTCGAACCGCGGACGGTTCCGCGAACGCTGGAGCCGTCCGCGGGTCGAGGTGGTCGGTGCCCTCGGCCCGATGGGTGCTGGGAGGCGCTGGCGAACGGGAGGCCGTGCTCGGTAATCGGATGGCGGGTACGGTGACGGGGGAGTCGCGGGCGCGGCAGGACGACCTCACATCCCACTCGAATTGAGGCAGCTCGAGGTGCCCCCGAGCGGAACGGCGACCTCTGGCATGTCCGAGCCATTTCCATTTGCGCGTCGAATCTGAGGACAGGGAGCGTTCCGTCGCTCTCCTCCGATCGGTGTCGAGGCGTGTTGCCTTCGTGATCCCCGACACCTTGGCGCGCCGACGGGTCCAAGATCCGCTCTGGCTTACCGGTGACGAAATGTCATCCGGAAAATTTCGGAAACCTCTTCGGGTCCGACCTTCACGGTCGAACGAGCACGCCCTGAGGGGTGTTGGCGCTGTCCGAAGTCATTCAACTGATCACCAGGTTGGCGCCTCGTCACACGGGCTCCCATGACGGGAGGTCAGCCGCATGACGGTCGAGCGCGCCTGATTCGATATCGTCGTCGAGTGTCCCACCTCGCCGGCGAGGTTGGTGTCTCTGCCGATCTCTTTCCGGTCGAGGTCGGGCGAAGGGACGCTCCTCGCAACGGACCGAATGGGCGAAGCGCCTCACTGGAAGGTCACCTATGGACGTCAATGAAGCGCAGAGGGAGCAATGGAACGGGACCGAATCCGACCACTGGGTGCTTCACGCCGATCGGTATGATGCCCAACTCGTCCCCTTCGCCGATGCACTGTTCGAGCAGCTGGACCTCTCGGATCGTGACGCCGTGTTGGATATCGGTTGCGGTTGCGGGGTCACGACTCTTACAGCCTCGCGCCAAGCCGCTCGTGCAGTCGGCGCGGACTTGTCTGAGCCGATGTTGGAGGTCGCACGCGCACGGATGGGCCAAGCCGGCATCACGAATGCAGAGTTCTTGGTTGCCGACGCGCAGACACATGACTTCGGTGGGCAGAAGTTCACCGCGGTGATCAGCCGCTTCGGAGTCATGTTCTTCGACGATCAGGTTGCGGCCTTTTCGAATCTGCACGAAGTACTTGTTCCTGCTGGGAGGCTCAGCTTCGTCTGCTGGCAGCCGCTTGTCGCCAACGACTGGCTCCTCGTACCCGGGCTCGCTGCGGCCCAGTACGTTTCGCTGCCCGATTTCGGAGATGGCAACGAACCGGGGATGTTCGCTCTGTCCGACGACGAGCGTCTGAGGGAGATCCTCAGCGCGGCCGGCTTCTCCCGGATCGTGGTCCGGCCCTTCATCACGACGATCACCTTGGGCGGTGGAGGTGACGTGGAAGAGACGCTCTCCTTCTTGCTGGGAACAGGGATCGCGCGCGCCCTCCTGGCCGACGCATCGCCGGAGGTCGTCGGTCCGGCCGTCGATGGAGTGCGACAGTCTCTGTCCGAGCATTTCGAGCCGGGGGTCGGCGTCCGACTCGGTGCGGCCGCCTGGATCGTCTCCGCCACCGCCTGATCAGGATCGCCGCCGAAACGTCGGTGCCGACTGAGATGCCCGGCGCCCGCCCTGATGCGACCGAAGGCCCGAGGCACCAGGAGGGGGGCTGTCGTTCTTGGTATGTTTTCGCATCGTTTCGCTCGAAATGGTGGTCGTGACACCGGCCTTGCAGCTTTCGCTCCGAGGCCGTGCATGGGGGGGAAGGGGAGTAATTCGTGGGGAGCATCGATCCGTACATCGTCATCGGAAGTGCCGTTGTCGGATTCCTGGTGGGTCTGACCGGAGCGGGAGGCGGTGCGCTGATGACGCCCATGCTCATCCTCCTGTTCAACGTGAAGCCGGTGGCGGCCATCTCGAGTGACCTGGTAGCAGCAGTAGTCATGCGCCCCGTGGGCGCTGCCGTCCACCTGCAGAAGGGAACCGTCAACCTGCGCCTCGTCGGGTGGATGGTGGCGGGCTCCGTGCCGATGGCTTTCCTCGGTTCGTATCTCCTGCACGTCCTGGGAAATGGCAAGTCGGCGCAGATGAACATAGAGAAGGTGTTGGGCGCCGCGCTCTTGGTGGGCGCGGCGGCCATGGTGCTTCGCTACTACCTCGATCGCCGCGGCAGCCACAAGCGAGAGGGCGTCGTGCACGACCTGACCGTTCGGCCCTGGCCCACCCTGGCCATCGGCATGATCGGCGGCTTGATCGTCGGCATGACGTCGGTCGGATCCGGTTCGCTCATGATCGTCCTCCTGCTCTTCTTGTACCCGATGTTGGGCGCCAACCAGCTCGTGGGAACCGACCTGACCCAAGCCGTTCCGCTGACTGCGGCGGCCGCGCTGGGGGCGCTCGCATTCGGTCACGTCGAGTTCTCGGTCACAGCATCGATCATCATCGGAAGCGTTCCAGCGGTGCTCGTCGGATCGCTGTTCAGCTCGCGTGCACCTGACCGCTACATCCGCCCCGCAATCACCTTCGTGATCTTCGCCTCAGGGCTGAAGTACGTCGGGGTGGGCACGACCGCCCTGGGCTGGATCCTCTGTGTTGCGCTTCTGGGCGCCGGTAGCGTCTGGCTGGCCTACGCCCGGCCATGGCAGAAGGGCGCGCCGATGGACGACCCGGGCCTGATCACACCGCAGGAGCAATCACCCGAAGCTCTCGATCCGTCTCCGTAGGGTCAGAGCCGGCGGGCGATTTGGAAGGCAGATCTTCATTCTCGGGCGCCATTGGGAGTGGCCCAAGAGTCGGATCCGCCGGCCGACTTCTTTCTGGCCCTTCCATACCAGTCGCCCTTCGCGTGTTCGTTGTCAGAGGTCGACCGGCTCGGTCAGGAGATCGCAGGAAGAGTCTCCTTCGCCGGAGTACTCCGTCTGCCCGGCGCCGAGCACCCCTGAAGCGGACGTTGTGCTCGCCGCTGCCACGGCTCGACCCGTCGATCTTCGAGGCGTGGCAGCGGCGAGGCGCTGGGCCGATACATTCATCACGACCAATTCTGATTCGGTCCGTAATCGTCGCTGATTGAATGTCGCTGACCTCAACAGACTGACTCATCGAGTGGTGAATGCAGGTTCTACGCGTCTGGCTCGGACGATCACGGATCGTCCAGCGTCGCCCCGCCGAACACGTCGATGTTCGTGACGGAAACTGAGACCTTGCTGAGCGAATGGCTGGATAAGTTATTGACCAGTCGACATCTGATCGCACGTCGATTTCTCGTGTGACAGCTACCGGCACTTCCCGAGCCTCAGTCGATTCCCAGTTGTCTTCACCGATCAGGGCCAAGACGATCAAACAAAGAATTGCCATGCAGAGTCTTGGTATCACGCGAATGTTGGGTTATCGTTTGTCACAGGCGTTAACCTCGCTGATTCGTTCGCTCTGTTCAACCGGCGGCGGTCCGTGGTAACGCGAGAGGGGTGGGAGATGATTCGAAAGTCAGCGTTCGCTGGCGTGTGTGTGGCGGTGTCGGCGGGTCTCGTATTGGGGTTTGCATCCGGGTTCGCGGGGGCTCGACTACCGGCTCTACCGACCGCGACCGGAAAGGCCATATGTAAAATCGCGTCGGGAAGTGGGACGGTTTCGCCTGGTCTTACGGTTGGTGGTAGCACTGGCGGTGTAAAGATCAATTTCTCCGCGACGATGGTGGTCGGCGGCTCGTGTGGGGGCGCTGTCACATCTCCGTCGGGGGTGACCGTTGTCGGCGGTACGTTGACTGGGAGCGGCTACTACAACCCCGTTCCGTCAACGGGAAACGGCAGCAGTTGCTCCAACTTCGCAGGTTCGGACATCGTGGGAAAAATCAAGGTGAAGATCAACTGGTCGGTCACCGGTCCGGCGATCGCGCCGACGAAGGTGGTCTACAAGAACAACACCGGCACTGTCGTGGGATCGGGCACGGACACCATCACCCTCGATGCCCCGACCGGAACCGCTGTGAAATCGGGTTCATTCACCGTTCCGGCCACACCTCACCGACTCGTTCTCGTGACCACACTTCCGGGGCCGGGATGTGGTTCCGGCTCTTACTCGACGTTCTCCATTCTTCCGGGTAGCAACATCTCGATGTAGTCGACGCCTCGCGGCGATGTCCTGGCTGGACGTGATTCCGGCCACTTAGTGCTTTTCTCAACAGAAGGGATTACTGATGAAGAAGATCTATCAGCGAACGATTCTGGCTGCAGCAGGTGGTGTGTTGGCGTTGACGCTGATTCCGGCTGTGGAGGCTGGTGCGGCAACCCCGTTCCAACCCATCCTTCCGGGGACGGTGACCTGCAATCAGACTCAAGGCGTTTGGGCAGGATCCATCAGATTCGTTCCCCCAATTCGCAACGGTGGTACAGCCACAACGGAGACGATGATTGTCAAAGCGACCTTGGGCAACTCGGCGAGCCCCTGCGTGACGACGGCGGGCATCGCCGTCGACGGTGCGATAAAGGGCAAATTGGTATTCACCGGCTCGGGTGCCAACAAGTGCTCCAAGGTCTTCAATGGCCTTTCTCGCGTTCCGACTACGACCTCGAAATTCAAGCTCACCTGGACTGTCCCGCCGGGGGCGCCGACACCATGGAAACAGCCCACCGCATTCTCCGTTGTGGGCGCACCAGGCATGACCAGCTTGACCGTCACCGGCGGAACGGTCACAGGGTCGTTCTCACCGTACGCGACTCCGAACGCCACGCTTTCTGACGCGAGCTGGGCCGGGGCAGTCCCGCTGGGTTGCGGATCGAGTTCGGGTCTCGCCAGCCTGACACTGGGTACCTCGGCCGGTACGTGGTAGCCGGGCGGCAGGTGACACCCTTTGCCGCGAATCGGAGCTAGCGGCTCGGCCGATCTCCAGCGCCAGCAGGCTCACTCCTCGATTTCCCGGCCCAAGCAGATGGGGTATCCCGTCCCAGCATCGGACCGCGAGCCGACCAGCCGCCGACGGGTGGCACAGCAATGTGCAGCATTTCTACCTGTGATAGCGCCGACCGCATCCGGTGGGATCGCCTCTGACACGATCAGTACCTACGGGACGGCAGCCGACCGCACGGAGAGAGAAATCGCAGCGGCTATCCGGCGAGCACGGCAGAAGCGAAGATCAAGAACGTGAGGCAACCGAGGAGGCCACCAGCTAATTCCGCTCGTTGGATACGACGAGCCAAGTGCACCGTTGCACGGCGGTCGCCACGCCATATCAGATAGGTCCCCACCGGTGCGGCGAGGGCGAAGACGAGGTCCAGAAGCCCCATACCCCACGACGGTGGCGAGGTGGTCAACATTGAGATGGCCTGCCCGACCCACAGAAAGGTCGTGAGCAGAAGAATGAGTCCCGTGGCGGCGCTGTTCAAGTTTCTGTTGAGATCAGCCAGCGACGGCATCGTCTCGGCTTCGGCGGCGTCAGCACGCAGTGTGTCTGCTGATGTCACCGAGCCGGGAGGAGGATCGATGGCTACCCATCCGTGATTCGGCGGGGCATCGGGCGGGTCCTCGTACGATCCCAGCTTTCCGTCCCGGACCAACCTGGTGGGCACCCCATCGGAGAGCCAACGAGCCTCGTGTTGGCCGTGGGGGTCGGCGTACCAACCCTCCTGTTCAGGCTTCACCGCCGACCTCCTGACTTCATTTTACGGGCAACCGGTGTCCTGGCGGCGCTGGAGCTTCGGACCGTGTTGGCGTTCGGGAGCGCCTGGAACGGCCGGACAGTTCCTATCCACTGAACCCGCTTGGTGTCACACCGGGGTCAGCTCACAGGTGCCTTCATCCGCTCACCGCCCCGCCACACGTGGGTCACATTGGTGGGATCGGCCAGGATGCCGACATCGAGGCTGGGATCGCCAGAGAGGGCGATGACGTCCGCGTCGTAACCGGGCTGGAGTTGTCCGGCCTGGGGTGCCTGGGGGCCGAGTGTCGATGGTGCGGTCGCGGTCGCCGCCTCGATCGCCTCAAGAGCGGAGAGCCCGTACCTGACGAGGTAGCCCAGCTCCGCACCGTTCTGGCCCCACCGGGCTGGGGTCGTTGGGCCGGAACCGCCAACATCGGTCCCGGCCGCGATACGCACCCCGCGTTGGTGCGCGATTCCGATCGCCTCCGCGTGGCGGTCGGCGACCTCCAGCAGTTTGCGCTGTGCATAGTCCGGCAGGCCCGCCGCCGCCCCGTAGGAGAGAAACTCCTCGACGATCAGACGGGTGGGCACAAGCAGTGCGTCGCACTCCCGCATGGCCTGGGCGCACTCGTCGTCGAGGTACGTCCCGTGTTCGATGGTGTGGACGCCGGCTTCGAGTGCGGCCATGATGCCGGGCTTGCCGTGGCAGTGAGCAGCCACGATTCGCTCGGCCTGGCCGGCCTCCTCCACGATGGCGCGTAGCTCGTTGCGGCTGAACTGCTGGTGGATCGGATCGTCAATCTGACTCATGACTCCGCCAGAAGCACAGACCTTGATCAGCCGGGCTCCATCGCGTAGTTGAAGCCTGACGGCTCGTAGGCACTCGGGCACTCCGTCGCACTGCCGGAGCATCCCGATACGGTCCGCGAGATCACAGACCCAGTGCACGGGGTACATGTGCAAGTCGGCATGACCACCGGTCGGGCTGAGGACCGCTCCGGCCCCGAACACGTTCGGACCAGTGACCGTACCCTCCGCGACAGCGCGGCTCACCCAGACCCCGAGCCCGCCTACCTCGCGGACGCTCGTGAACCCTGCGCTGAGCGCCACTGCAGCGTCCCTGGCTACACGCATGGCGGTCAAGGCCGGAGCATTGGTTGCCAGCTCCGTCAGATCCGGGGTGAATAGGCCCATGAAATGCGCGTGGCAGTCCCATAGGCCCGGTAGCACAGCCGGCACTCTGTAGATTTCCGCGCCGGGCGTGGGGGGCGCTTCTGCGGTCGGACCGGCGTACGCGATCGTGGGCCCGTCGAGCAAGACGCAGCCGTCGTGTAGGGGTTCGCCGCGGCCGGGAATGAGTATGTCTGCCTCGATACGTTCCACAGTTCCCCCTTCGGGATCAGAAATCAGCGGTCCGACCGACACAGTAAATCGCCGGCGGTGGCTTGGACGCTCCGAAGGATTCATCGGGGCCAATCGCAATCGCCGGGGGCAGCAGTCCTGAACGCCCGAAACTCGATCGGACTTTCTGCGCCGGTCGTGCGGCCCGAACCAATGAAGCGACTGCGATGTCGCCGGTCGCCGGTATTTCGTGCAGCCGCATCCGTGGCCAAGCTGCTCCGTGACTGCAGGTTGATGAGCGTGGCTACCGACACCGTCGGGTTGGGTCGCCCGTGAGGTGGTAGCAAGGTGGGTATGACAGACCCGTTGTCGCCGGAGCTACGGTCAAAGAGAGGTTCCGCCGCGACGTATGACTTCGACGCCATGTACGGCTCTTCCGTCCCACCCTGGGAGATCGGAAGACCCCAGCTGGCCTTCGAGGAAGTGGCTCGCTCGGGACGCCTCGTCGGCAGGGTTCTCGACGTCGGTTGCGGCACCGGTGAGCACGCCCTGCTCGCGGCCACGCTCGGTCACGAGGCGTCCGGTGTCGACATCGCTCCCCGGGCCATTGAGCAGGCCAGAACGAAGGCAATCGATCGTGGCCTCGACGTGCAATTCCAGATTTGGGATGCGCTACGGCTGTCCGAGCTTGGGGAGCAGTTCGATACGGCGCTCGACTGCGGACTTTTCCACATCTTCGATGATGCCGATCGGGCGCGGTTCGTGAACAGTTTGGGCACCGTTGTCCCTCGGGGCGGCGTGTATCACATGCTCTGTTTCAGCGACCGTCAGCCCGGAGAGGGCGGACCACGACGAATGACACAGGGGGAGATCCGAACAAGCTTCGCCGATGGGTGGAACGTTGATTCCATCGAATCTGCCGTGATCGAGGTCACCTACAACCCTTCAGGTGCACTCGCGTGGCACGCTGCGATCACTCGGACCTGACGTGGCCAGGATGAGCACGCCCGAAGCAGGCAGTTCCGGACCGCCGTCAATCAAGACCTGACAACGAGCCCCAGAACTTTCGCAATGCGGCCGCGCCAGCGCCCGGATCCTGAATCATCCACCAGTGCCCGAGCCCCGGCAGCACGGCTACTTCTGCCTTGGCGCGCCCCGAGGACCAGCGGGCTCGTGCCTCGCCGCCGGTGTACTCGTCCTCAGTGGGGATGATCACAAGACCAGGCCGGGCCGCAGCGGCACCGAGTCCTTCGCCGAGACGAGCCATCGCCGGTTGCGCCGCTGACCGGTAGAGGGCGAGGATGCATCGGCCCATGGTGTCGTCAGCGGCCGCCGCTACGTCAGCGGCGATATCGGGGGTCATCCCGAGCGACTCGAACATCGAAGCCCGGTCTGCGACGGGAAGCGAGGCGAGGCCTGCGACTGCATCCTCACCCGCGCCCGGTGTCTGCCACACCTGGGCCAGGTCGTGCCACACATAGTCGGGGGCGAAGCAGCCGGCAATGTCCATGGCCCACGACCGGATGAGGTCCCGCCGTTCCATCGCGATGCGCATGACGTGCCCGCCGCCCCAGTCGTGGCCGACGAGGTCGACCGGCCCATCCTGTTTCTCGAGCTCGGACGCGAGCCATGCGACGTACTCGTCCGCCGTGGCTCCGAACCCGTCCGCAACCGGGGCCCCGAATCCGGGGGGAGAGAGGGTCACCGCGTCGGGGTGTCGTAACTCCGCCAGAAGCGGTCCCCAGATCGCGGGCGTCTCGGGGTTGCCGTGCACGAAGATGGCACGAGTCTGTGACAGATCAGACAAGGAGTTCCTCCAGTTCGGTCGATCTCGGTCCGGGTGACGTGTACGGCTGCGTCGAGAGGGCCACGTCGAGCACCCGCTCGACCACCCCTTCTGGAGCCATCATCTCGTTGGCAGGCTGAAACCTCCCGGCAGCTTCGACGAGCCAGGCGTGGTCCTTGAACGGCGAAGGTAGATTTCGGGCGTAGGCGATGAAGACTTCGATCGGCTGCAGCCTGCGGTTCGATCTGATCTGGCTGGCGACGTGGCTTCTGCGGCGCATCGCGCCGTCCGCTCGGCATCCGCGGCGGACCGAATCCCGGCCCGACGATTGCGGACATGTGGGGAGCGCACCGACTTAGTCTTTCTCACTGCCACCATGAGGCACTAGGAGAAGTAGTCGTAGTACTCGAGGCCGAGGTGGGTGATGGGCTCCTCGCCGGCCAGGAAGCGCAGGGTGTTCTTGAGCTTGGTCAGCTGAATGAACAGATCGTGCTCGGGATAGACGCCCGGCGCGCACTGCGGCGATTTGAAGTAGAAGGACAGCCACTCCTGGATGCCTTGCATTCCCGCCCGCTGGGCCAGGTCGGTGAAAAGCAATAGGTCGAGAACGAGCGGCGCTGCCAGGATGGAGTCACGGCAGAGAAAGTTGACCTTGAGCTGCATCGGATAGCCGAGCCATCCGAAGATGTCGATGTTGTCCCATCCCTCTTTGTTGTCGCCCCGCGGCGGGTAGTAGTTGATGGAGACCTGGTGTTCGATGTCGCCGTAGAGCTCGGGGTAGAGCTCGGGCTGCATGATGCCCTCCAGCACGCCGAGCTTGGACTGCTCCTTGGCCCGGAAGCTGTCAGGGTCCTGGAGGACCTCGCCGTCCCGGTTCCCGAGGATGTTGGTCGAGTACCACCCCGAGAGCCCGAGCAGCCGGGCTTTGATCATCGGCGCCAGGACCGTCTTCACCATGGTCTGACCGGTCTTGAGGTCCTTGCCGGCGATGGCGACCGAGTGCTCGGCCGTGTACCGGCTGAGCGCCGGCGTGTCGATCGACAGGTTCGGCGAGCAGTTGACGAACGGGATGCCGAGCCCGAGGGCGGCATAGGCGTAGAGCATGCTCGGGGCGATGGCCCGATCGCTGCGCTCGAGGGCCGCCTCGAAGGCCTCGGGGCTGTGGTAGGCGTCGTGATCGGGCAGCAGCGCCTCGGTCGACCCGCACCACACCATGACGCCCCGGGACGATCCGTTTGCCTCCATGAAGCGCATTATGTCGGCCCTGATCGCCTCGACCCGGCGGCGATGGGTGTCCTCGGGCCGGGTGTTGTCTCCGTGCACCTGGGTGACGTAGGACGGGTCGAACACGGCCGGGAGCGGCCTGATCGTGCGCAGATAGGCGCCGACCCGCTCGATCGACGGCTGGTCGAGGACGCCGGCGCGGCTGGCGGCGACGAAGGCGTCGTCGGGGAACGGGTCCCACGCACAGAAGTCGAGCTGGTGGAGCGAGGCCAGGGGGACCAGGTCCCTGATCCGGGTGACCCTCTGCTCGTCACGTCGGCCGAGGCGGACCGTCCCGAGCTGCGAGAGGGAGCCAACTGGCTGGCCCGAGCCGCTCCTGATGGACTCAACCCCGGCGATCAGAGTGGTCCCGACGGCGCCGAGCCCCACGCAGAGCACGGCGAGCCTTCCATCGGCCGGGGTGATGTCGGGCGGGATCGGGAGGGAACCCTGCGGCACATGCTCGCCTGATGACATCGGCTACACCCGTTCTCTCGGATGGGATCTGTGGAGGCTCGAGCCGGCAGGGCCTCCCCTGTCATCCGCTCGACGCGAGGGACAAATGATACCGGGGCCCCGATCAGGAAAGACGGACGATACGTTCGACCCTGTCGCACCAGGCCCTGGAGCCTCGGCGTCACCAGGCGAGTTCGGCCTCGCCCTCCTGGAAGGAGCCGGTAGGGCCGTCCGTGCCGATCGACGCCATGCGCACGATGACCTCCGCACCCTTCTCTACTGGCTGCCCGGCCCCACTGAACGGAGTGAGGTCGGTGGCAGTGAAGCCGGGCTCGACAGCATTGAACTTTATTCCTGGAAATGTCTTCGCGTACTGGACAGTGAGCATCGAGACGGCGGCCTTGCTCGAGCCATAGACGATGCTTGGGAAGTGAAATTGGCGACGTTCAGGATTCGTGACGGCCCAGAACGAGCCGAGAGCGCTCGAGACGTTGACCACCACCGGGTTCTCGGACTGCTCCAGCAGCGGAAGTGCGGCCTGGGTGACACGGATGAGACCGATGGCGTTGGTATCGAATACCTTCAGTGCGACCGGACCGGTGACGTCCGCCGTAGTACTGATTCCGGCGTTGTTGACCAGGACGTCCAGATGGCCTTCGTTCTTCGCGATGACACCCAGGGCGGCCTCGACCGACGAGTCGTCGGTCACGTCGAGCTGCACGAACTGGCAACCGAGTTCGGATGCCGCCGCCTCTCCACGCTCGGCGTTGCGCGCTCCGAGGTAGACGGTGTGCCCTCGCTCGATCAATTGTCGGCTTGTCTCGTAGCCGAGACCCTTGTTGGCTCCGGTGATGAGCGTCACGGTCATTTCTCGATGCTCCTCTATTCGTGGTCGACCTGTCGGGTCCTCGAACGGCAAGTCGCAGACTGACCGTTGCGGGTGGTACCCCTATCGCTGCCGGCATCGAGTCGGTGTACCGCTTAGCGACCCAAGAGGGTGCCCAGCCAGGAGACGGCGCTCCTGGCTGCAGCGCGCGCATCGGTCTCCGTCGGGTATTCACGACCTGAGAAGTAGCTGACCGGTGTCCACGCGCCCATGTCCTCGGGATCTCTGCGGAACTCCTCGAAACCGTATGTCCCATCAGGACGCGAAAAGATGTCCACACAGCGATTTGCTTCGTCCGTCTGATGACTGACGAGAACCGTCCATGACTTGTCGAGCCGTGAGGACATCGTCAGCAATGCTATTCAGTCGCATCCTCGGCAGCGGCGCCTGACGTTCGCCTCTGCCGTCCCGAAGGTTGCCCCTTTTCGTCCTGTTCGGCCCCGCCGACCCGTCCCGGAACAGAGGGAATGGGAACAGCCTCAGGTTCCACCGTGACGGAGTGGGTAGTCCCGACCCCGGTGCTCGAAGACAGGTACCACCCGACCATCGGGTAGTGCCTGGACTCTGTCGCAGGCGACGTAGCGGTACCTAGACCCGTCCTCCATAACGACGAGGAGCTCGGCGGTATCTGGTTCGACGCGATGCTCCTTGCCGTCCAATGGACCACCATCGAGAACCGCGTTCCCGGCGCTCTCATTCAGGTCGCCTCCCACGGGTGCATGGTATCCAGAGCGACTCCGCACGCTGTCCTGGGTGCCACATCGCCGCACCACCTTTAGGACACATGGTTTTGGCGAACTGGCCGTATCCTCAGTCAGAATCCGGGCCGCCGACCGTCCAGCCGCGGCCTCATCACCGGTCACAGCGGCCACGAAGTGGCCACCGCGACCCCGGCTACAGGCACGATTCTAGCGAGACTGCGTCCGCCCACACCCTATTCAAATGCGAAAGACATCAAACATCCACCGATTGCAACGGTGGTCGTCGTAGCGTTGTGTGCCTTGAACCGGATCGCTTAGAGGACTCGATCGATGTCCGAGCATTCGGGGGAGGAGAAGTGAAACCATGGACGAAAAGGGTGACGGCTGGCTCGTCTTCGCAGCCATCGTGCTGGGAGTCGCGGGCATCATGCGAATCTTCGACGCCATCTGGGCGTTCCGCTATCACGGTGTGCTCCCTCAGAACTTCGAGGATGCAATCTTCGGCCACAGCCTGAAGACCTACGGCTGGGTATACCTCATCGTGGCCATCGTGCTCATCCTCTGCGCGGTCGGGGTCATGGCACGGTCGCAAGTCAGTCGGTGGATCGGGATCTTCGCCGGCGCAGTCCTTTCGATCAGTGCGATCTGGTGGATGCCGTTCTACCCTGTGTGGTCGCTGACGTACATCTTCGTCGGCGTCCTCGTTATCTACGGACTGGCCGCCCACGGCGGACGTGAGCCGGCGAGCGTGTCGGGCTAACCGAGCCCTTCGAGACGAGTGGGCTGGGCCACAATTAGGACCCAGATGGCCCGCCCACTCGCGCCGGTCAGAGGCGGGCGTCGTTCGAATGAAGACCAGGATGCCCGGCCTCGAAAGCTAGGTTCTTGTTATCCGGAGGCGCCTTCGAGGCCGACCGCCACCAGGTCCGCTGGGTGAATCCACTCGTCTGCCAGGGCGATCCCACCCGCATCGACAATCGAATTGCGGAAGGGGATGGCCCAGAGATGCTCGAGTAGCACGATCGCGGCGGCAGAACCGTTGGGGATGGCATCCGCGACGAACCATGCTTCCTCGTCTGGGATCAGATGACCATCGGCGGCTTCGGCTGCACCCGCCTCGGCGCCCGCCTCAGCGTCACCGGCGCCTAGTCCAACCAGGGCTCCGGCGATCGCACCCATCTCCATCGCCTCGTCGGAGCTCAGATCGCTCACCTGAAGCGCAGTGATTTCCCCGTCGTCGTCTTTCGAGACGACAAGGGCGTCCACGATCCGCACGAACTCGTGCTCACGAAGTTTGTCCAACTCCGCGGCGATCTTGCCCGTGAACTCCGGCTCGGAAAAGCCCAGTACGAGCATCTGAACGGGTCCAATAGTCATTCTCTTCCTTCCTCAGGAACTCGAGAGCAGCTTCTGCTTTTGCGTGTCGAACTCCGCCTGCGTGAGTACACCGTCGTCGAGAAGCTTCTTCAAGTTCTCGAGTTGGGTGACCATGTCGGCGCCGGCAACATCTGGCGCACCGGCGGCCTCGGGAGGCGGGGGCGCCGCCTGGGGCTGTTGCTGGGCTTCGGCCTGCGCCTGCCCGGACTGGGTGCCAGCGTGGTGTGCGACCGCAGCAACGCCCCCGATGACTGCAGCTCGGCGAAGTGGCCTTCTCCTCATCATGACGGGACCCTCGATTCTCGAACAGTTCAGCCGGACGGATCCGGCACCATCGAATCTAACCCATAGGAGATCAACCCGCATTTTCGCTGTCCTGCCCGCGCGGCTGGGACCCGGGCCTACCATCGACCAATCACCGCTTCGCTTCCATTTCCAGACCCACCACTCCGTGGCTCGACGTTCATCCTGCGTCCATTTCAAGAGAAGGATTTCGATGCTGCCGTGGAGTTCGGTCGGGATCCGGTGACCGCGCGCTCGGTGTCGCCTCTCCCGGCAATCGATCCCGCCGACGTCGTGGAGATGTTCGAGCAGTACCGCTCGGACGGCGAGTTGCTCCACCTCGTCATTGCCGAGCTCGGGAGCGATTCGTATCTCGGTGAAGTCATGGTCATGGTGGGCGAACACCAGACGGGTGAATTCGGATGCGGAGTCGTTCCGCGCGCCCGTGGCCGAGGAATCGCAACCACCGCTCTCCGCATGTTCGCCAGGTGGAGCGTGACGGCGCTGGACGTCCGGCGCCTTCAGGCGCTTGTGGCGCTGGAGAACGTACCGGCCCTACGGCTTGTGGAACGAGTGGGTTTTCATCGCGAAGGCGTCCTCCGGGCATATTGGGAGCACGATGGACAACGGCTCGATGTCGTGATGTTTTCGATACTTCCGGATGAGATCTGACATTGCTCCAGCAGTGGTTGCGGTGCCAGATAGGCGGTCACTTCAGGATGTTCACCGCCCGAGCCACCACCAATAGGCGACGATCAGGGACTCCGGTGAGCCAGCATCACTTCTAATCCTATGCCCCAGTGCACCGCTTGCGGGCAGAGCCAACGACTACGGATCGCCTGTGTATGTGGTCGGAGTCGGGGTCGGATAGTGCCCCGAGGTGTTATGGATCCCCCGATAGTTCTCCGCAGTCGTACAGCCCTTCGTCCAATCGGATGGTGATGCGACGCCTGCCGGGACGGTATTGCAGTCGTACTCGGGTGAGGCAATCGCGTGGTCCCAACCGTCCTGATACACCTTGGAGGGACCAGCTGACCCGCAAGTCGTGAGACCCAACGACGAGAGTCCTACAAGTGCGAGCAAGGCCAGGCGCCGAGCCGACAGACCGCCCCGGGATGAACTGACAACGCTCTGTGGAACACGGCCTCTACCGGGCATCAACACATCTCAGTCTCGATTTCTCGTTAATACCATTGCTCGATCGTCGAGCTTATGAGACAGCCGAGCGGGTAACCGGACCGCCGCAAAGGTCGGACGTCCGTCGACGGTCCAGGTAACGAGACTTACAATACTCCAGAGAAGCAGGCGGTCACGTTGGAACGGGCGGCGGAGAGTTCTGGTTGGTTGGTCGATTCCTCGACTGAATGGATAGCCCGCCGAAAACAAACAGGCACAACCGTCGATAGGCTTGCGGCGACAACGAGCGAGAAGGCGGGACCGTGCGACGAAGGTCAGCTGTATTTTTTTGTTCTCTGCTTGCAGTCACCGGGTGCGTGCAGGTCGGCTCGGCTATTTCGACCTCAGCCGCGTCGAGCTGGTCGGTCGTGCCCCTGAGAGTGAGCGCCTACAGCAGTTCACTGGGCGGCATCTCGTGCGGCGGAAGCTCGTTCTGCATCGCCACCGGATGGACGTTGGGCCAGGGACCGAAGGCGCTCGACCATCCGTTGATCGAACGCTGGAACGGATCAATGTGGACTCCTATGCAGTCGCCAGCCGTCAGTGGAGTGAACGTGCAACTCGGAGCAGTCAGTTGCACGAGTCCAACCTTCTGCATGCTGGTGGGCAACACGTGGGCATCGGGAAGCATCAGCTCGCTCACGGAACGATGGAATGGCAAGCGATGGAAGATCGTGACAAATGCCGCAGAAGGTCTGTTTCCTATGTCGATCTCGTGCATCGGGTCCTCGTTCTGCGTTTTCGTCGGCACCAACGAGATCGGATCAGGACATACCGACAACTTCGGCGAGGTCTGGAACGGTACCTCCTGGACCTCCACCCCGACTCCGAATCAGGGATACTCGGGTCTCAACGGCGTGCACTGTGTCACGCCAACAAGCTGCGTGGCCGTTGGATTTTCTGATGAGTACGGGTCTCCCGTCCAATCCCTGTCATTCGCGCTCGCCTGGGACGGATCGACTTGGTCGCGGTTCCCTAGCGAGAACGGACCAGACCCCGCTGGCGACAACGCTCTCGGCGGCGTGACGTGTCGGAAGACCCTGAGTAGCTGCGTCGCCGTCGGCTCGTACACGCCATCGGTATCGGGTGCTGCCGCTCAGAGCCTCATCGAATCATGGACGCCCACGAGCTGGGTCATCGTCACCAGCCCTCAGGCTTCGGGCGGAAGTAACTACCTTGGCAATGCGTCGTGCCCCCGTGTAACGGACTGCGTGGCGGTGGGGGATGTGAACGAGGGAGAACTCATCGAGGTCTGGAACGGTTCAACATGGACAGTGACACCGGGTGCTGACGTGCCTGGGTCGGCTCAGGATTTCCTTGGCGGGATAGCCTGCACTCACAAGGTTTGCTTCGCCGTTGGGACTTGGGCGGTGACGGCGGGTCAGCCACAGCACGCACTTCTCATCACGAGCACCATCGGCTAGCCGGCCAGACCTGAGGACGCGAGTTTCAAGGCAACGGCAGCAGCCCTGCAGCGCAAGCCTCCCGGTCTGTAATGCTCGCATCGCAGAAGCTCATCACCGGTTTTGCCAACCTCCGCCGAAGAGGCGCACCACTTCGTGGTCACTCACGACGCTTGGAAGTAAGTCATTCGCGCTACAGATGTGTGAAAGACGGCGCTCGTGTCCCGCTCGTGTCCGTGAATGCATCACCCAAGGCGGCCCAATGACACACGCATTCGTCACGATGCCGAGATGGGCTTGTGGGCACTGGAAGTGTTCGAGATCGACGACGGTCGGGAACCGTTCACGGAATGGATCAACGACCTCTCTGAAGCGAAGTTCTCAGCGCTCGACGCTGCCCTCAGACTCGTTCTCTCCGAACGGGGCCTCGATTTGGCTCGGACCGAATGGCTGAAGCCACTCGGCGATGGGGTCTACGAGTTCCGGTTGCGCCACGACGAGGACGAGATCATCCACATGTTCGGCTCGGGCGAGGCGCGGTTCGACCAAGGCAGTCAATCTTGTCGCGAGTCTTCGTCCACTTCCACGGGAAGAAGGTGGTGCTCCTGTTGGGCGGCACCGACAAGGGCAAGGACGCCAACAAACGGCGGCAGGATCGAGAGATCGAAAAGGCCAGGAAGAACCTCAAGAGCTGGCGAAACCGTCAACCGCTCGGAAAAGGCCCCAAGTAGGGCATGCCCGCGGTATGGGAGAAATCCCATAATATGAGCGAGGGAAAGGAACGCACATGGCGAGGACCTACAACGAGGTGTCAGCGGGACGACGTGGCCGGTTGAGCAAGGCCGGAGAGGCGCAGCGTGACGTCTTTGCGGGCGTGTACGCCCTCGCCATGCAAGTCATCGAGCTCCGTGAGAAGCACGGCTTGACCCAAGCTGAGCTCGCAAAGCGTTCCGGGATCGATCAAGGGGACATCAGCCGGATTGAGAGGGGCTCGGCCATGCCCAACGAGCGAACGTTGCTCCGGATCGCCAACGCCCTTGACGCCGACCTGCGGATCGTCGCTCGGTAGTCCCTCCGGCCGAACACTACGAGGCCAAAGTGACAGGCGACAATCGAGAAGCCGGCGCTCGACGTTCCAGCGCAGACGAGAGATCCAGAGAAGCTCCTCCGTGAGTTCCTGAAGAGAGCACGCGGAGATTCCGCGTTCGCACACGCCATTGAGCAGAGAGAACGGGAGCCGCTACGCCGTCAAGTGGTCAATGCGGCCGTCCGGGAGCGAGCAGCGAATCTCTCTCGGGACGAGCAGCTGGAGATCCTGTCTGCGGAGCTACAGGACAAGGAGCTGGATGTCCCACCGAGACCGATCATCGACGTGATGCTGGACCTCATGTTTTACTCCGACGCAGAAGAGCCAGGGCACCCCAGAGCCTCCAAGAATCCCAGGACAGTTCAATCCTCGGCGGCACCGACCGTGGAGAGCGCGGTGAAGCGTTTCCCTACCTGATCAAGAAGCGTCGCATCGCATGCGCCCGGATGTCGCCAATGCGGAGAACGGGACACCGCGGCTGGACGCAGTTCACGTGTCCCGTTGTGTCCAAGCGTGGCCCACGAGGTATTGGCGCACCTCCAACAACGTCCCGGCCTGCATGTTCGCAACCGAGCCGCTCTTGGAGGTGGCGGGAATCGAACCCGCGTCCTCCGGAGCCGCAATAGGCCTTCTCCGAGCGCAGCCGACAGGGATTTGTCGGGGGCGGCACCACTGCCGGCGGCTGTGCCGCCCCGTAACCAACGAAGATGTCCTCAGCGCTCAGTTGGTGAGAGCGGTTGAGTGAGCCCTACTAAATGACGCCCAAGACCCGATCCATAGGGCGGAGACCGGCTGGACGTCGCTACTTAAGCAGCGAGGCTGAGCTGAGTGTGCTCGGCGTTTGTTTTTGGTTCCGGCTCTTTAACGTGGCTCCGGAGACCACGGCTCGCTTCTCCTACCTTGACGACCGAAGTCGAAACCAATCACCCCCATGTTTGGGTTTTCGGCCTTGGAACGGGCCTCCCCGACCACCTTGGCCGGAACCTGCATTCTAGACAGGACGCGGCGCCTCACTCTCCGCCCCAGCGGCTGAGCTCCTTCGTGGCCCGGGCGGCCTCCCGTTCGGCGTCACGGGCGATGATGAGGTTGCGCTTGTCGTAGAGGCGACGTCCCTTGGCCAGAGCCAACTGCACCTTCGCCTTGCCGTCGCGGAAGTACAGGGACACGGGGACCAGTGTCAGCGACTGCTGCTGCGTCTTCCCCAAGAGCTCATCGATCTGGGCCCGGTGCAAGAGCAGTTTTCGTTTGCGGTCCGCCTGGTGGGCGCCGACTCCGGTCGAGTACTGCCAGGGCGGGATGTGCATCTGGAAGAGCCACAGTTCGCCATCATCCACCCGGGCGTAGGCCTCGTTGAGCTGGGCCTTGCCCTCCCGCAGCGACTTCACCTCCGAGCCCTGGAGCACGATGCCCGCCTCGAAGGTCTCGAGGAATTCGTACTCACGCCGAGCGCGCCGATTCGTCGCCACCGTCCGGTCACCGGTGCGCTCCTCACGGGCGGCAGCCCGCTTGGCGATCTGCTTCTTTGCCCTGGCCATCAGTGTCCGAGGGTACCCTGCGACGATGCTGCGGCTGGCCCGAGACCTCTACATGGAGATGGTGGCGCACTGCCTCTCCGGTCTGCCCGACGAGGCGTGCGGCCTCCTGGTCGGGTCCTATGGAGGCGACGAGGCGACCCACATCTTCCCGACGCAGAACGCGGCCGCCTCGGCCATGGTCTACGAGATCGACCCTCGAGAGATGCTGCGGGTCGACCGGGAGGCACGGGCCCTCGGGGCCGACATCGTGGGCGTCTTCCACTCCCACACCCACACGGACGCCTATCCCTCGGCGACCGACGTGGCCCAGGCCGCCGACCCCGGGTGGCACTACGTGCTGGTCTCGCTGCGGGACACGCATCCGGTGGTGCGTAGCTACGCGATCAAAGGGGCCGAGGTCATGGAGGAGCTGGTGGACGTGCCCAGGCTCGAGGTGCCCGGGCTCGAGGTGCCCGGGCTCGACGTACCGGAGCTGGACGTGCCCGGCGCCGACGTGCCAGGGACGGCCGGGAGCGGAACCGGCTGACGACCTCTGCTCCCGCTGCCAGGGGCCCAGCACCTGTAGAATCGTTACCAGATCAGTCAACAATCGGTGTCGATCGATGCCCGGTCCGGAGCCGGACCGGCCTAGGGCCGGGTCGTAGAGGCCGTGACGAGCTGACCGAGACCACACCAATCGAGCCCGACGAGGAGGCCCCGTGGCCGTCGATGTCCGCCTACCCACCGTGCTGCGCTCACAGGCCGGTGGAGCGTCCGTGGTCAGCATCGACGGTGCCACCATCGGGGAGGTGTTGGGCAAGCTCGTGGCCGAGTATCCCGGCATGGCGGGGCAGGTGCTCCAGGACGACGGCAGCCTGCACAAGTTCGTGAACATCTACGTCGACGACGACGACGTGCGTTACCTGAAGGGCCTCGACACGCCCGTCGCCGACGGCGCCGAGGTCTCCATCCTGCCGGCCGTCGCCGGCGGCTGAGCGCGGGTCGCGCACATGGAACGGTCGGAGCAGGCGGCAGGGTCGGAGCGGGCGTCCCGGGAGCCCGCCACCGGGCCCGGCGGCGCGTTCGCCTCGGTGCTCGACATGATCGGCAACACGCCCCTGGTCGACGTCAGCGCGCTCAGCCCGAACCCGCTCGCCCGCATCTACCTGAAGCTCGAGGGTCAGAACCCCGGCGGTTCGGTCAAGGACCGGGTCGCGCTCTCCATGGTGGAGGAGGCGGAGCGGACGGGCGTGCTCCGGCCCGGCGAGCCCGGGCAGGTGCTCATGGAGCCGTCCTCGGGCAACACGGGCATCGGCCTGGCCATGGTCTGCCGGGTCAAGGGCTACACGCTCAAGGTCGTGATGCCGACCAACGTCTCCGTGGAGCGGCGCCAGCTGCTGGAGCTGTGGGGAGCAGAGGTCATCGAGTCTCCGGGCTCGGAAGCGTCCAACGGGGCGGTGCGCATGGCCCGTGGGCTGGCCGAGGAGCATCCGGAGTGGGTGTTTCTCTACCAGTACGGCAACCCCGCCAATCCCAAGGCGCATTACGAGGGCACGGGGCCCGAGATCCTGCGCGACTGCCCGGCGGTGACGCACTTCGTCGCCGGCCTCGGCACGTCCGGCACCCTGCTCGGGGTGGGGCGGTTCCTGCGGGAGAAGCTCGGTGACGCCGTGTCGATCTGGGCCGTCGAGCCGCCCTCGGGGGAGATCGTCGACGGGCTGCGCAATCTCGACGACGGCTACATCCCGCCCATCTTCGAGGATCTGGGCGGGGCCGACCTGCTCGATCGGAAGACCGTGGTGCGGCCGAAGGACTCGATTGAGTGGACCCGTCGGCTCACCGACGTGGGCGTGTTCGCCGGCCTCTCGACGGGGGCCGCCGTGGCGGGAGCAGTGAAGTGCGCCTCCTCCATCGGGGAGGGGGAGCAGGCGTCGATCGTGGTGGTGTCGGCCGACGGCGGCTGGAAGTACCTCTCGACCGGCGCCTGGACGGGCGACCTGGACGAGGTGGCCGAGCGGGCCAAGCAGATCATCTACTTCTGACCCGCGGCCGTGTCGCGGGGTCGGGCCGGGGCGTCGTCGTCTTGTCGTCAATCTGACGTTGACGGTGCGGCTCGCGTCAAGGTAGAGTTGACGCCATGGCTCCATCCCCGCTCACCCTCCAAGACGCCGTCCACTGGGTCGACACCGAGGCGAAGGACCCCGACCCGCTGACGCGGCTTCAGACGGCCTCTGTTCTCGTCCAGAGTTTGGCCGACGTGGGAGACGCCGCGCTGGGCTACTTCGTCGATCAGGCTCGACATGCCGGACATTCGTGGTCGGAGATCGGCGACGCTCTCGGAGTCTCCAAGCAAGCCGCCCAGCAGAAGCACACGGCCCGGCTTTCGCTCGGCCCCAACGCTCCCACCTTCGAGCACTTGACGCCACGGGCGCGCAAGGTGGTGACCGAGGCCGAAGAGATCGCTCGGAGTTGGGGGCACGGCTACGTCGGCACCGAGCACTTGCTTCTGGCCCTCTACAGCGAGCCCGAAGGCATCGCCGCGCAAATCCTGGTCGACCTCGAGTTCTCCCAGAAGGCGGCTGAGCTCGAGGTGGCCCAACGCGTCGAGCGCGGTTCGGCAGAGGCAGAAGGGGATCTGATATTCACCCCGAGGGTCATCGCCGCCTTCTCGGGCGCG
Organism: uncultured Acidimicrobiaceae bacterium; assembly: GCA_963828505.1. Taxonomy (GTDB): domain Bacteria; phylum Actinomycetota; class Acidimicrobiia; order Acidimicrobiales; family RAAP-2; genus Bog-473. The sequence goes on along the minus strand of CAWHFM010000008.1, from coordinate 7,421 downwards.
TTGTCGTCGGCTCTGCGGATGAAGAACAACTACATCGGCACCGAGCACCTGCTGTTGGGGCTCGTGCAAGGTGACGGGGTGGCGGCCGACGTACTGCGGGATTCTGGGCTGACGCAGGAGGTCCTGGCTCGGGATGTGACGAACAGGCTGGCCCGCTACATGGAGGAAGGTCGAGCAGTCATCAAGGTCCCGAGGAAGCGAGTCGCGGGCAAAGCGTCGGCTTCGACCGAGCGGAGAGGGACGAAGGCCGGCGCAACGACGAAGGCCGGCGCGACGACCAAGGCTCGGGCGACGACCAAGGCTCGGGCGACGACCAAGTCGAGTCGAAGATAGAGCGCCGGAGGCGTCGGAGTTCGAGAGATCTGAAGGCCCGCTCAGGTGCCGCCGTCCGGAGGCGGCGTCCAACCCTTGACCAGATGGGTCATGCGACGCATCCGGTCGTCCTCATCTCGGTCGACGGCACTCTGCATCGCCCTCACGAATTGCTCGATCTCATCGAGCTCGATCTCGCGGTAGAGGGCGGCATCCTTCTCATCGGTCTTCCCGAGCCGGTTGAAGACGTTGCTACGCAGTACGTACATCGTCGTCGGTATGTCGACCCAGTGGAACACGCGACCCGCGGGTTGGACGGCCCATTCGTAGAAGGAGATGCCTCGTCCGGGGGCGTCGACGCTGACGGTCTTGAGAAGCCCGCCGTCAACGAACGAGTCGACCGCCGCTCGTGACGTGAATTGGAGCGCATCCGGTATGACGATGTCGAGGCTCTTCTCTCCCCGTACCGCAGGGTCACGGGCTTTGACCTCGCTGGTCCAGGCGTCGAATCCGCTCCCCAGGACCGATTGTGCGTTGAGCTTCTCGACGGTGGGAACGACGAAATTTCGGTAGTAGCCCTTGGCAAGCGCAGTTGCGGACGTGAACTCCGTCAGTGGCACATCGAAGCAATCGGTGAGTGGGTTCTCGAACTTGTCACCCCGGTCGTACCTCGTGAGCACGTCCTCGATGGCCTCGGCCAGGACGTGCCGCGAGGACTCCTCGTCTGATCGCGTGATGTCGAAGACCCGGTACTGCGCACGGTCGAACGCCATGCGATCCTCAGGATCGTGCTTGCCCGTTGCACCGTCGGTGATACGGACCGGAATGCACGCTCTCCCCATCGCATCGAGCACGGCGATCTCGTAGAGCACGTTCGGGTTGTTGCCTGTGGTGTCGGCGACCACCAGCTGGGACCGGTCGCAGGCGTGAATGACCTGGTTCATGACGTTGCCGACCGTGAGCTGGTCCGGAGTGTCAACCTCGAAATCGGACGGCAGGGACGGCCGGACCACGCTGTCCCGGAGCCAGTGCAGGCGTTCCAGCAGATCGCCATGCATCGGACCGATCACGAAACAACGTCTGGTCATCGGCCGCCCTCCTCTCACTCGTCGGTCAGTCTCGCGGCACCTGCCGCGGCGGGCGGTGAGTTCCCGAGTCCGAGGCGGTCAGCGCCCGGCCAGCTCGCAGAGCTTGCTGACCGTGTTCCAGTTCCTCGACGTGCTCACCACCCCGAGCCGGCGCTCCAGGAAGGTCCCGGTGAACTTCGTGCCCGCGTAGCCGTCGGGCGTGTACACGAAGACCTCTCTGCCGTCGACGTGCAGCTCGTCCTGTCCGCTCGGCGGCAGCTCCAGCGACGCGATCACCTCTTTCGCCGGCTCGCGGTCGAGGAAGGTCACGTGATGACGGGCCGGGTTCGCACCCGCCTTGGCGTAGGGGCTGGCGGCGCCGATCCTCTGCAAGTCGGGCACCGTGCGGAGCAGCACCGCGGGCGAATCGCCGAAGTCGTCGGCGAGCTGTTGCTCGATGGCAGCGGCCAGGCTCTTCTCGTTCTTCGCAGGAGCCGTGAACAGGACGTTGCCGGTCTGGATGTACGACACGATGTCGCGCAACCCCAGCGCGGCGAATGAGGCCCGGAGATCGTTCATGGCGATGCGCCCGTGCCCGGCGACGTTGACGCTTCGGAGAAGGGCGACATATCGAGGCACCGCCGGGCAACCTACCGTCGTTCGCCGGATGCGTGGCCGGTCCCAGAGCCCAGGCGGGCGCGGTCCAGGGCGAAGAGCCGCAGGTCAACCGGGGTCGGGCCGCCGTGCGACCGCGGGCTGCCGGTCCCCAGCGCCAGGTCGGCCAGCATCTCGCCGAGCAGGGGACCGAACTTGAAACCGTGCCCGCTGGTACCGCATCCCACCACGATCCGGCCGAGCCGGTCGATCACGAAGTCGGAGTCGCCCGTGTTGTCGTAGACGCAGCGTTCCGTGGCGACCGGGTCGGGACGGAGGCCGGGCAACAGCCTGGCCACGGCGGATGTGAGCAACGCAACGAGCGCGGCGTCGTCGCCGGCCAGTGGTTCGCCGATCGAAGGATCGAACGGACCGAGCGGCGGCCTTCCGGGCGTGTGGTGGGAGACCTTGTACGCCCGGGCGTGCGGCGATCGGACCGACGTCGCCGGGACGGGAAGACCGTAGATCATGTCGGGTCCCCATTCGATGAAGACGGGGAGACCGGTCGCGTCGTTCTCTCTGTCGGCGGTTCGGAAGTAGGCCACTTGGGGCAGCGAGGGCGCAGTGGCCACGAGTCCAGCTCGGTCTGTTCCGGTCGCGGCGAGCGAGAGCGCCGAGGGGCCGGCGCAGTCGACGACGACGTCGGCTCGGAGCTCGTCGCCGTGAGCAGTGTGGATCGACACCTGCCGGTCGCCCTGGAGCAGCGACGTCACCCGCACACCTGTCCGTACTTCGACGCCGGCGCAGTCGCGGAGCGCGCGCAAGCAGTCGTCAGCCGCCAGGACGCCGGAATCGGGCTCGAACAGCACAGGGCCGGCGATGTCGAGGCCGGGGAACCTCGACGCCGCTTCTGGCGCCTTCAGCCATTCGAAGGGCGCGCCGGCCGAGTCCATTGCCGCGGCGATCGATTCGATCCCGGTACCGAAGGTCACCTGGCCGGTCGCGTGCAGCAACGTCCGGCCACTGCAAGTTTCAAGCTCGGTCCACAGGTGCCGGGCGCGCAAGGCCATCTCCACGTAGTGGTGTTGGGGGTAGCCCAGCCGAAAGATCCGGGCGTCGCCTTTGGACCCCGACCGCTCGTGCCCCATCCCTTCTCCCGCCTCGAGCACGACCACGGCCGCGCCCCGCCGCACCAGCGCCCATGCCGCCGAGAGCCCGAGCAGACCGGCGCCCACGACCACACAGTTCGGCGCCGAGCTTGACGTCCCGACCGTTGTGAGGGCCGCGATTCTCTTGTCCAACCCGTCCTTGTCCAATCCGTCCTTGTCGACCGTCTCGGGCACCGTTCCGATGTTACGGAACCGTGACGAGGTCTTCACCATTCGTCGGCTGGCGGGAAGCCGGGGCCACGGCACCGCCCGTCCTCCCGGCTCCCAGGTCCTGCAGGCGCGGCGATACGCTCCTGGTGAAGTGGCGAGAATGCTCGACGTGCCGGCCGTGGCGACCGAGCGCCGTGCCGGCCGCGACGGCTCGTCGCCGTTCGATCGGCTGGCGCGTCTCGTGCTCCGCCACCTACTCGCGATAGCGCTGTTCGCGGTCCCGAGCGTGATCCTCTGGTGGCACGTCTGGAGCGGGCATCCTTCGGCCACCATGACCTGCGCCTGTGGGGATCCGGCGCAGCAAGTCTGGTTCACGGCCTGGCCGGCCTGGGCCATCGCTCACCTCCACAGCCCGTTCTTCTCCGGCGCGGTCAACGTGCCCAACGGCGCCAACCTCCTCTCGAACACCTCGGGGACGCTCGTCGGCATGGTGCTGGCGCCGGTGACGTGGTTGGTCGGCCCCGTCTTTTCGACCAACGTCGCCCTGACCTTGGCGCCGGCGCTCAGTGCGTGGGGGTGCTGGGTCGCCGCCCGTCGTCTCGTGACGGTGAAGGTGGCGGCGATCCCCGCCGGTCTTCTCTACGGATACTCCGCCGCCGTCGTGGACTCGCTGGTGTACGGCCACGTCTCGCTGACGGTGCTCGCCGTGCCACCCCTGATCTTCTCCGTGCTCCACGAGATCGTGATCCGTCAGCAGCACTCCGTCCGTCGCGACGCGTTGACCCTGGCGGCATTGGCCGTGGTGCAGTTCCTGATCTCTCCCGAGGTCCTCGTTATGACCCTCCTGTTGGCTGCGTTCGGGCTCGCAGCCGCCGCTGTCGTGGGTTGGCGCCAGATCCGCCGCAGGGCCACCCATGCGTTGCCGGCACTCGCCATCGGCACGGGCATCAGCGTCGTGCTCCTGGCGTACCCGGCGTGGTACGGCTTGCACGGTCCTCAGTCCGTGTCGGGCGTGCTCTTCCCGCTCGCACCTCTGGTCGGAGTTCCGCTCACGGGGTTCTTCTCGCCGGGTGCCTACTCGGCCGCGGCCAACCAGTTCATGCGCTTCGGCGGCTACCTCGGCCACAACGGGCCGCCGGCCGACTACGTCGGCCCCGGCACCGCGGTGCTCGTGGTTGTGGCGGCGGTCGTGGCCCGTCGCCGACCACTGACCTGGATGCTCGTCTTCATGACGGTCATGACGATCTGGCTGGCGCTCGGCGACGTGGTGATCGGCGCACCCCATGCGCTCGCCGGCACCGTGGCGCACCTCCCGCTGCCCTGGGCCACCCTGTCCAAGTTCCCGGTCCTCAAGGAGATCCTCTCCGATCAGTTCTCGCCTTTCATCATGCTCTTTCCCGCCGTTCTGGTCGGGCTCGGCGTCGATGCCTGCATCGTGCGCTTCCGGAGCTCGAGGTTCGCCACCCGCTGGTCGGCGGGGCGAATGCTCGCGGTCGCGGCGGCGATTCCCATACTGGCCGTCGTCGTGGCCCTGGCCCCGGTGTGGGTCACCATCGACGTCCCGCTCACCGTCCAGCCGGTGCAGGTCCCGACCTACATGGACCAGGTGGCTCCCGAACTTGGCGCGGGGACCGTTCTCCTCACGGTCCCGTTCGCGGTGACGGGGTCCACACGTCCGATGCTGTGGCAGGCGGTCGACGACATGCACTTCCACCTCGCCGGCGCCGCGCTCAAGACGCCGAACGCGCTGGGCGGACCGGTGGGCGAGGGCGCGCCGGGCTCGGCGCGCCGCATCCTCGGGGATCTCAGCCTCAACAGCGCCGACCTCCCCGCCGGCACTCCCGAGCAGGCGGCGACGGTGCGCCGCGCGCTCAGGCAGTGGGAGGTCGGCGAGGTGGTGGTGACCGGAACGAGCGCGGACCCGGTGTACGCCTCGGGCTTCCTCACCTCGGTGCTCGGCCGTGCCCCTGTCTTCGTGCAGGGGGCCTGGGTCTGGACGATCCGACCCGGATCGCTCTCGACACCGCCGGCGATCGTCCGCTCGCTGCCCGCGTGCGCCGCCGCGGCGTCAGCGCCCGGGTTGCGCCGAGATCCGCTGGCCATGTCGCGCTGTGTGCTCTTTTCGGCGGGACGGACCTGATCCGTCCCGATCGGAACCCGACCTAAACTGACCTCCGGTGCTGACGCGGCCCATTCTCCACCTCTCCGTCCCCGTTCGGGACTTGGACGAAGCGCGTGACTTCTATGTCGACGTCCTCGGCTGCAACGCGGCACGAGCGCGCGACGGCTTCTGCGACGTCTGGTTCCACGGCATGCAGGTGACGCTGCAGGAGCAGCCCGACGAGGTGGCCCGCACTCTCGGTGGAGGTGCCGCGACGCCCAGTTGCCGGCATTTCGGCGTGACGCTCGGACGTGAGCAGTTCGACGCCGCGGTCGCCCGGGCGGACGGGTCGGCGGTGGCCTGGATGGTGCCGCCGGCGACTGACGACGAGGGACTTCCGACCGAGCAGACGAAGGCCAAGCTCGCCGACCCGAGCGGGAACGTGATTGAGCTCAAGACGTACGGCGACGTCCACGCCGCACTCGAGATCTCGGCTGAGCACGAGCCGGGCGGCACGGGGGTGACGGGCGTGGTCTGAGGGGCCCGGCGGACACGCTGAGCGCGAGCACGGCCTCGCAGGCGTTTTCTGGGAACGAGGCGGTCTTGCAGCCCGATACGAGCCGGTACGCATCGCGTCCGGTTCGACCCGATGTGTCAGCGAGGTGATACTTCACGCGTGCCGGCTCCCGAACCCTCTTCTACCGGCCCGTCGTCCGTCGCCCCGTCCGGCGATTCGGGCGCGGACGTCGCCGCAGTGGGGCAGCCCGCGCTGGATTACCTGGCGGTCAACGTGGCCGACTGGACCCGCCAGGCCGCCGGCGAGCGCGAGGCAGGCCGACGCTCCTGGACCAAGGAGGTCCCCACCTGGGGCATCTTCCGCGTCCCAGACTCGGAGCTCGGGATCCTGCCCGAACACGGGACGGGACTGCGCACGCTCGAGCTCGGGTGCGGTACCGGTTACGTCTCGGCGTGGCTCTCCGGGCGGGGTTGCACGCCGGTCGCGTTCGACCCCACGCCGAGCCAGCTCGAGATCGCCGGCGAGTTCCAGCGTGAGTTCGGAGCGTCGTTTCCATTGGTCCGGGCCGCGGCGGAGTACCTCCCTTTTGCGGAGGATTCCTTCGATCTGGCCATCAGCGAGTACGGGGCGGCCATCTGGGCCGATCCTTACAAGTGGATTCCGGAGGTAGCCCGAGTACTCCGTCCGGGAGCGGAATTGGTCTTCCTCGGCAACAGCTCGCTCCTCATGATGTGCGCTCCCGAGGACGACGAGAAGCCGGCGACCGAACGACTCCTACGACCGCAGTTCGGCATGCACCGTTTCGACTGGAGCGAGCCGGACTGCACCGAATTCCACCTGAGCCACGGCGACTGGATCCGCCTGCTCCGCGCCAACGGCTTCGAGGTCTTGGAGCTGCTAGAGCTGCGGCCGCCCGCAGGAGCGAGCACCCGGTATTCGTTCGTCACCTACGAGTGGGCCAGCCAATGGCCGTGCGAAGAGGTCTGGAGGGCCCGGCTGACGGGCGGCTGACCCTCGACGGCCCCCTCGCACGAGTCCCGGGCCTCTTCTCGCTCGCCGAGGCGGCGCGGCACCGCTCCGGATAGGCACGTCCGATTGGCGTACGGTGTCGGTCGGCGGCCCGGGCTCGCTCGAGAGCCTCCGAGCAGCTCGCCACGAACCGAGGAGAGGAGTGCCGTGCCAGCATCCGACATGAGCGCAGCTGGGTCAGGTGCTGCGGATCCTCGGGCGACGCGAAAGGACGGCCGGTCGGTGGACCAGCTGCGGCCGGTCAGCTTCGAGCGGGACTTCACCGTCATGGCACCGGGTTCGGTGCTCGTCACGTTCGGTCGGACCAGGGTCCTGTGCACCGCGTCGGTCGAGGAGCGAGTGCCGCCGTGGATGCGAGGGACCGGTCGCGGCTGGGTGACGGCGGAGTACTCCATGCTGCCCGGGTCGACGCCCGAGCGAGCCTCCCGTGAGGCGGCCCGGGGGAAGCAGTCGGGGAGGACTCAGGAGATCCAGCGGCTGAT